>PBMG01000022.1 GCA_002722565.1 Acidimicrobiaceae bacterium | reverse complement strand
ACTTCGGGCTGCAGTCGATCTTCCAGGGTTCTCTTGGGGGGCAAGGCGTCACCGACATCATCGGCGGGCACATAGTCTCAGGTGGCTATTACCTTCTGTCCGCAACCGGAACCATTCACACCTTCGGCGATATCGCGATCGCACCCAACATCACCACCGCCACCACCGAGAGTTTCGACACAGACACGTTGAACGCACACATCATCGACGTCACACCAGCAGGCGACGGATTATGTGCACTCGGTGCTGACGGTGGATTGTTCGACATGCTCGGTGCCCAACACAACACCGTGCTGCGGGCCCACACCAACCCCAACACCAGAGCAATCGACACCACCGGCTAACACAGAACACTGCAAACCGGGCGCTTTCAAAATTCGCGCTCGCGATCTTCTTGCATTACTCTGGTTTCAAACGAACCAGAGACGTCTTTGCTCCATGTTTATTTATCGGGGTGGGCGATACTGGATTCGAACCAGTGACCTCTGCCGTGTGAAGGCAGCGCTCTAACCAACTGAGCCAATCGCCCGGAAGCGGTCACGATAGCTGCTGGGTTATGGCGCCAGCATTGCTGAAAGAAGAAAAAGATGGGCCTTCACTACACAATTCGCTATAAACGGGCCCGAAAACCACAAAAGCCGCCCGCTGGGGCGACGTGGAAATAAAAGTTAGCACACCTAAATTTTCATTTCAAGTCATTTACATATGTTTGTTAATAAATCTCAATCAATTTCAATCACAGTTTTTTGCCTGTGGATAAGCGACATTCAATCAAAAAACGCTAGATTCTTGCCCCATGACTAGCCCCTCTTATGATTGGATCGCCCATCACGCAGCAGTACGTGGCGACAAACTCGCAGTTCACGACCTCGACAGTGGACGAACGTTCACTTACAGCGAGATGAACGAACGGACCAGCCGCCTGGCATCTGCTTTACGTGAAGCCTTCTCCATAAACCGTGGTGATCGAGTTGCAGTCCTAGCTGAAAACGACAGCAACTTTTTCGAGGTCCAATTCGCCTGCTGGAAACTCGGAGCTGTTTTCGTTCCATTGAATTGGCGCCTATCAATCCCCGAACTCGAATACATCGTTGGCGACGCTGACCCTGATGTCATCATCCACGACGACGCGTTCGCTGACAACGCGACGAAACTGGCTGAGCTTTGCGAAATCGGACACCGCATTAGTTGGGGTTCAGACACTCAGGAAGCAGCTACTTACGAAGAGGTGTTGACCAGCCATGAAGCCCTCGTTGGGAGTGAAAGCTGCACCCACGACGACATATTGACGATCATGTACACCTCCGGCACAACTGGTCGCCCCAAAGGAGCGATCATTACTCAAGGAATGACCTTCTGGAATGCCGTGAACTGCGTCGAGTATTACGGCTGCGCAGAGTCAATGATCAATTTGGCGTTCCTACCTCTATTCCATACCGGCGGACTAAACGTTTTCGCGAACCCCACATTCCATTTCGGTGGAACGAATCTGGTGATGAAGACCTTCGAACCAGCAGAAGCCTTGCGACTACTCAGTGACCCCGATGTGGCCGTATCACACACCATTGGAGTACCCGCCAACTGGCTGTTCATGAGCCAACTACCTGAATTCGAAAACTCGTCATTCCCGACAATGATCGCTCCCGCTGTCGGTGGCTCCCCCACTCCAGTACCGCTTATAGAAGCATGGGCCGAGAAGGGAATGCCTCTGCAGCAGGCATACGGGATGACAGAGACAAGCCCTCTCGTTCTGGCTTTACCCGCTGACAAGTGCACCTCAAAGATCGGATCTGCAGGAGTTCCTGGGATGCATACACAAGTGCGCATCGTGACCGAAGACGGCCGCGAAGCCGATGTGGGTGAAACCGGTGAACTTTGGTGCAAAGGACCAAATATCACCCCTGGTTATTGGAATTGGCCAGAAGCCACCGAAGAGTCTTTCGAAGATGGGTGGCTCAAAACCGGCGATGCCGCACGCCAAGACGAGGACGGTTTCTATTACATCGTCGATCGCTGGAAAGACATGTACATATCGGGCGGAGAGAACGTATATCCCGCCGAGGTTGAAAGCGTCATCTACCAACTCCCCCAGATAGGCGAAGTGTCCGTCATAGGTATTCCCGACGAAAAATGGGTTGAAGTGGGACGCGCAATAGTGGTTCTCAAAGACGGCGAAGATGCATCTGAGAAAGACATCATCAACCATTGCCGACAAAACTTGGCTCGCTACAAAGTCCCACAGTCAGTTATCTTCATCGACGAAATCCCCCACAACGCCACCGGCAAGGTCCTCAAACGAGAACTACGTGACCTTCACGGACAGCCATAGAAGGATTGATGCCTAATCCGGGGGGACCATTAGCAGGGATACGGGTACTTGATGCTGCCGGCATGATCGCAGCCCCAAGTGCGTGCGCAATGATGGCTGACTTAGGCGCTGACGTCATAAAACTTGAACCCCCACAAGGGGACCTGTTGAGGGGGTTAGTCGCCTTAGAAGACGGCCCGGACCCTTGGTGGGAGTTAGATAACCGCGGGAAACGAGGGATCGTCGTTGACTTGGCAACAGAAAAAGGAATTCAGATCGCACACAAAATTGCTGAGTCATGCGACGTTTTCGTCACCAATCTCACAACCGAACGCCAGTCCAAGTTCAAGCTACGCGCTTCAGATTTAAGGGACGATCACCCAGAACTGATCCATGTCACTCTTACCGGTTACGGAAATAGCGGCCCAGACAAAGATCGGCTCGGCTTCGATTACACGGCTTTTTTTAGTCGCGGCGGTGTAATCAACACAATGGGCGAACCAGGCCAAACACCACCGGCAGGTCGCCCTGGCCAGGGAGATCACACAACTTCTTTGGCAATCCTTTCATCAATATTGCTGGCTCTTCGAGAACGTGACCTAAGCGGCGAAGGGCAAGACATATCGGTCGCTCTGATGCATACTGCTATGTGGACCATGAGTTCAGATCTGTCGGTCGGACTTGCCGGTGGAGATACCCCTGGACCAATCATGAGGATTGAAACACCATCCCCCTTAGTTGGGAGGTTCCGTTGCGCAGATGATCGGTGGATCATGCTCACCATGCCCGCAGACCGCTATTGGGAATCATTTTGTGCAGCAATGGGGCAACTCGATTGGTTAGAAGACCCAAGATTCACTGACCCCGACAGCCGCGTCGACCACGGGCCAGAGTTGATGATTCTGTGCGACGAGATCTTCGCTTTCCACGATTCCGACATTTGGGCTGAACGCCTAGATGCCGCCGGAATGGTGTGGGGTCTCATACAAAACCTTGAGGAAGTAATCAACGACCCCCAGGCAGCAGCGCTAGAAGCATTCGAACAAGTCCCCGGCGCAAGTCGCCCCTTTCGGACTGTTTCTCCACCATTTGCTCTGAAAGGGTCTGAAATGTCAGTGAAGGGTCCAGCCCCATCACAAGGTCAACATACCAATGAAATTCTTTCCGAAGCTGGCCTCGAAGAACAAGAGATACACCAGCTGTTCACAGAAAAGATTGTTTTCTAGACACAACTAATCGCCGATCGACTCCACGCAATAATATTTATTCGCTTCTTGAGGGTCTGGAATTCGGTAGGAATTCGGGTGCAACGCATACTGCCGGCAATAAGAACTTTCTATGGGTCCCGGTGGTTCAGCCACGATACGCAACGCACCGGGTTCATCGCAGTCGAATGGTCTCGTGATCTCACCGTTTTCTAACTGAGTGAGACATCCTTGTGCTGGCATTTGTCTAGGAGCGCCACCCGTCGCAAACGCCGAGAACACAAATATTGTGACTCCAATCGCCGCTATAAGCAGCCAAGGAATTGACCGCAAAATCAAAGCGACTATAGGACTTCGTACTTCAAATCCCTGATGTTCGAAGTCATCAAGATCGAACTCGTCTTCAGACCACTGTTCATCCCAACTTTCCTGCTCAGCGTCCTCAATTCTGTTTTTCTGGTTGCGTTCCTTGTCGTAGGCCTTTCGAATTTCCTCCGAACCTAGAACTCGCCAAGCTTCGTTGATCTCGTGCATCCGAATTTCTGCCCGCCGAATTTCTTCTGCTGACGCGCCGATCATGGCATCTGGGTGGTGAGTTCGGGCAGCAGCAACCCACGCTTGCCGAATGGCTTCGTATTCCGAACGTGGGTCTACCCCGAGCGTTTCATAATGGTCAATCGGCACGATCAAAGACTCTCCACAAGGGAACCTACCGCTATGGGACTACCGTAATGTCGTGGAAGAGTTGCAATGTCCTGCTTGCGGTGAAACTGAAGATCTACTCGGGCAACAAAAAGGCGCCATGATCGAAGTGACCTGCCAAAGTTGCACCCAGCGCTGGGAACGTGACCCAAACGCAATTCCGACATGTGACCGCTGCAACGGTGACGATATGGAAGGAGCGGTCAAAGCTATCGTCGAAAAATCTCGGGGTAGCCAATTGTCCATTGTTGCTACTCAAGTCGTCTATCTGTGCAAGATGTGCGACGAGACTATTCTCGCGTCCTATCTAATCGGCAGAAGCCCTTTGATGCCCGATCAGCTACCCACCGATTAGCCGATGACAGCGAAGCTCAACTAGTTCCGTCACTCAGCCACTCTTGTTCAGCTAACACTCTTTCGAGGGTGAGATGATCTTTTTCGTTTTGGATCCTTTGCAGGTAGAACTCGTTTTCGAATAACGCTAGTAACGCTCCATCGCTTCGCGAAAGGACTGTTGCTCCGGGGAGTCTTCTTAATTCCTCAGCTGATTCGGCATCAGTGCGTCGCGCTACCGAAAACGGCGCATTGGTTAATTCGACCGGGGCACCGAACTCATTTTCTAGTCTGTGTATAGCTACCTCAAATTGCATCAGCCCCACTGCAGCTAATACCGGTTCTACGTCACCCATCTCCTCGTCGCGTAGAACTTGTATGACGCCCTCTTCGTCTAACTGGACTAGACCGCGACGAAACTGTTTAAAACGACTCGTGTCAGTTACACGGATCCTTCGAAAAATTTCTGGTGCAAACGACGGAATCTGCGGAAACTCGACCTCTGTATCGGCGTACAAGGTGTCGCCTACACGCACATCGCTGGCATTGACCAGAGCGACCACATCCCCCGGCCAAGCTTCTTCCACGGTCGAACGGTCAGAACCAAACATGGTGTGGGCGTACTTGGTGGCAAATGGGCGGTCTGTTCTGCTTTGGGTGACGTTCATCCCTCGCTCGAAGTGCCCTGAACACACCCGGACATAAGCTATTCGGTCACGATGAGCTCTATCTGTATTCGCTTGCACTTTGAATGCAAACGCTGAAAATGGGGCGTCAATCTGTCTCGGGGCATTATTTTTGTCGTATCTAGGCGCTGGTGAAGGTGCAAGGTCGACAACTGCGTCCAGCAAAAGCCGTACTCCAAAATTGGTCAACGCTGATCCAAAAAACACCGGAGTTACTTCACCAGCGAGGAACCCTTTGAGGTCTACTTCGGTTCCAAGTGCCTCCAATAGCTCTAGTTCCTCGCTGGCTTCTTCCCATCCGTTAATCGCAGGGTCAACTTCATCGATGGGTGAGACTTGTTCTTCGGATTCAGTTGCCCCGTGTGCTGTGCGGTCGTATTTCACAAACGTGTTCGAGCTGCGATCAACGATTCCTTTGAGGTCTCCGGGCACGCCAACTGGCCAAGACATGGGGGTTGGCAACAATTGCAACATATTTTCAATTTCATCTACGAGTTCGAGAGGGGGTCGGCCAGGCCGGTCGCATTTGTTGACAAAGGTAAGGATCGGAACTTCGCGTTGCCGACAAACTTCGAACAGTTTCAGAGTCTGGGACTCAATACCTTTGGATCCGTCAAGAACCATTACCGCGGCATCGGTAGCTGCAAGGACTCGATAGGTATCTTCGCTGAAGTCGCGGTGCCCTGGTGTGTCTAAGAGGTTCAACACTCGGTCTCGATAGTCAAATTGCAACGCTGTGGAGGTGATCGATATGCCTCTTTGTTGTTCCAGTTCCATCCAGTCAGACGTCGCCGACTTGCGTCCCGATCGAGCCTTCACTGAACCTGCTTCTGCAATTTGGCCTGAGTACAGCAAGAATTTTTCTGTGAGAGTGGTTTTCCCCGCGTCAGGGTGGCTGATTATGGCGAACGTTCTTCGCCTATCTGCTTCTGCGGCTATCTGTTCCTTTGACGACACAAGCTTGAGGGTAGAAGCACCTCAGCCCGCTACCACCATCATTGAATGTGATATGTGCTAGAAGCAGTTGAGGAAACATCCTTTCAGAGAGCCTTTCGAGAGTGGGAGTGACAGATGAAGCTGGCAACAGGAGCCGGGTATTGGGCAGCAGGTCCCCCATCGGATGCTCAAGAAACGATCCTCGAAGCAGAGGCTCTTGGCTTTCATAGCTTCTGGACCGCGGAAGCCTATGGGAGTGATGCCCTTACTCCTTTGGCTTGGTGGGGTAGCCGAACCGAAAATATTCAACTCGGAACGGGCATCGTCCAGATGTCCGCCCGAACGCCGGCTGCTACAGCAATGGCAGCAATCACCATGGACCATCTCACCAATGGTCGGTTCATACTCGGCCTCGGAGTGAGCGGCCCACAAGTCGTTGAAGGTTGGTACGGCCAGCCCTACCCGAAGCCTCTAGCCCGAACTCGCGAATACGTGCACATCATTCGAGAAATATGCGAGCGAGAAAAACCGGTTTCCTACGTCGGTGACCATTACCAAATGCCGTTCCCAGGTGGTTTGGAATTAGGGAAACCACTGAAGTCAACGGTGCATCCCCTGCGGCAACACATTCCAATCTATTTAGGCGCCGAAGGACCCAAAAACGTCGCCCTGTCAGCGGAACTCTGCGATGGTTGGCTTCCCCTGTTCTTTGCACCAAAAGATAACCAGTTCTATGCGGACGCCTTAAACGACGGTTTCAGCAAGGCCGACAAAACACGAATCGGTTCTGACGGAAGAATCCCTGAAGAAAATAACTTCGAGGTTGTGTGCCCCGTTTCAATTGTTCCTGATGCTGATGTTGAGCGAGCCGCTGACAAGGTCCGCCCAATGCTGGCTCTCTACATGGGCGGCATGGGCGCTAAAGGAGCCAACTTTCACTACGACGTCTTTTGTCGCATGGGTTACCAAGACGTAGCAGACCACGTACAAGACTGTTACTTAAACGGCCGCAAAGACGAAGCAGCTGCCTCTATCCCATTATCACTCGTCGAAGAGATCGCTTTGGTTGGACCAATTGACAAGATCGCAGACGACCTGCAACGTTGGAAGGATACGGTGGTGACCACTCTTCAAGTAAGCGGCCCTATCCCGCTGCTCCGCACTATCGCTGAGGTGGTAAACCAATGAATTCAGTTGACCCTCGTACTCCGGTGTTAGTTGGCACAGGCCAACTCAAGCAACGTCCCGATAACCCGTTGGATGCTTTGGAGCCACTAGCGATGATGCGGGTAGCTCTTGAAGCGGCAGCTGACGACGCCGGCGCTCGATCCTTGCTAGACAAAGCCACTGATACTTGGGTGGTTAAAGGGGCATGGCCATACCCCGACCCGGCAGCCCTTCTAAGCGAGGCATTCGGTAACAACAGCCGCACCGGTATCTCCACTGACGGTGGGAACACCCCTCAATCGCTCGTGAATAAGGCTTCGATGCGGATTCAAAGTGGCGAAGCTGACATCGTTCTCATAGTCGGCGCTGAGGGAATCTGGAGCCGAAGACGAGCTAAACGCGCCGGTGAACGGATCCCGTACACAGATCAAGCTGGAGTTGAACCTGACGAAATTTTGGGTAAAGACGTGACGATGAGTCATCCCGTGGAACTCGAACGCGGTTTCGCTATGCCCATCAACTTTTATCCAATCTTCGAATCCGCTTTTCGTGCGTCCAGAGGCGAGACCATCGACGAGCATCGAGATCGTGTCAGCAAACTTTGGGAAACGTTTAATCGCGTAGCTTGCGAGAACCCTTATTCGTGGGTTCAAAACCCTATGACCGCTGAAGAGATCAGAGACCCTGGAACTTCTAACCGCCTTGTTGGGTTTCCTTACACCAAGGCAATGAACTCCAATTGGGACCTAGATCAAGCAGCGGCACTTATTGTGTGCTCCGCTGAGGCCGCTGAGGCTGCTGGTGTTGCTCGAGACCGTTGGTTATTTCCGCATTCGGGTACAGATGGGGCAGACACAAACTTCGTTTCCAATCGAGCTGACCTCCATTCTTCACCAGCTATCCGGGTGGCAGGGAGGAAGGCCATGGCCCTGGCGGGCGTAACACCCGACGACATCGACCACATCGATTTGTACAGCTGCTTTCCATCAGCTGTGCAAATAGCTGCCACCGAAATGGAACTAGGACTAGACCGGCAGCTAACTCAAACAGGCGGTCTGACATTTGCGGGCGGCCCTCTCAACAATTACGTCACGCATTCAATTGCGACTATGGCCAACGTGTTGAGAGAAGATGCTGGTACCACCGGTTTGTGCTCAGCGAACGGTGGCTACATAACCAAACACGCTTTTGGCTTGTACAGCACCAACCCTCCCAGCCAAGGCTTCCAGCACGAGGACTGCCAAGTCGAGATCGATGCTTTCCCAAGCGTTGATTTGGATGCTGAACACGTTGGTAGCGGCACAATTGAGGCCTACACAGTCATGCACGGAGCTGACGGCCCTGAGCGTGGTTTGGCATCAGTGCGTACCCCTAACGGAAGACAGTGGGCAGGTACCAGCGACCTACCACTTATGGAGTCGATGATGACCGAAGAACATGTAGGACGTTCAGTCGAAGTGCTTCCTGACTTCTCTTTCGAACTGGTTTAAGCCTGTCTTGGTAATGACCGACCATCGGGTCCACCACTACGGCTGCGAACCTTTCTAGCCTCAGGCTCGTGAGAGTCGCTTTGATAGAGCTGGGAAGCACCGCTTGCAGGCTCACCATCAACACAGGTGATGAAGTTGATCGAAGAAGTCATCACCTCCATCTTGGCGCCTCCGTCAGTTCAAACGGTTCGTTCACCCAAAACGATATTTCAGCAGCGACGCGGCTAACCCAAGAATTCATGACAGCTGCCAAGGCCCATAATTGCCAAAGGGTCATCGCCGTAGCTACTGAGTCTTTCCGTTTGGCGGCTAATGGTCCTGCGGTCGTCTCCCATATAGAAAGAGAATCTGGCTGCCAGATCAAACTGTTGCTTCCCGAAGAGGAAAATGCCCTTATCTGGAAGGCTGCAGCTGATCGCTTCCCAAACCTTGATGATCTAACCACCATTGTTCTGACTGGCGGGAGCTTAGGATTTGCCAGCGGCAGGCTTGGGAGTAGAGGCCCGGAACATAGTTTGATTTGTCCCCTAGGTACTAGCGTTCTCGCTCCGAGAGCTTCGACCGGCGGCTTCATAGAAACCTCAACAAGAGTTCGACTTGAACACCACATTAACGAAAGCCTGAAACCTGTCTCAGCGGCGATCAACCAGGTCGAAAACTCGTCTGTTGTTCTTGTCGGCGGAATGCCACTGGCTTTGACCAAGCTGATACACACAGTTCGCAGGTCAGAGGTGCCAGAAAGCCTTGATGGCCTATCGATTAATTGTTCCGATCTTGGTCATCTAATCAAAACCTTCTCGGAGCTGTCGACTCAGGCTCGATTAGCCCTACCGGGCATGGACTCTCAGAGATGTGAATTAATGCCTTTGGGTGCGACAATCCTACGACAGTCCATGAGATCTCTGGGAGTACACAGCGCTGTTGTCTCAACCTCGGGGATGAAAGACGCATTGTTTGCGAGGCTGATAGCCGAACCTAAAGCTGCCTAGAGTGCCTGAGTTCCCCTCAAGCACCGAGAAACCTTTATGTACCAAAGAAGAATTCCGGTGCTATCGTTAGCTTCGTGAACGGATCGCTACGCGGACTACTCCTTCTTACATAGGCGAGGGCTACACATAGAGGCCCTCGCCATAACCTCCTGTGCCGCAAGGCCGGGGGGTTCTTCTGCTTTTCGGAGCGGTTGACGGTGAGAAGAACAGATCGGGACGAGACAACACACATAGGGAGGAACAACTCATGGCAGATGTGAAGGGCATAAGTAAACAGCAGCCCAGTTCGATGCCTTTTGGCAAGTACATCCACTACCCATACGCGCCAGAGCTATCGGATCGTACTTGGCCAAGCAAAGTAACGAGCGAAGCCCCTTTGTGGTGCTCAGTTGATCTACGAGACGGCAACCAGGCACTGATAGACCCCATGGACGTGCCACGCAAAAAACAAATGTTCGAAGCCTTAGTAGAGATGGGTTTCAAAGAAATTGAAGTCGGATTTCCATCCGCTTCCGCTCCAGATTTCGATTTCTGCAGGATGTTGATCGAAGACGGCTTAGTTCCCGACGACGTATGGATCCAAGTGCTTACTCAAAGCCGACCAGAGCTCATCGAACGAACATACGAAGCCATTGCAGGCGCCGAAAATGCAATCGTTCACTTATACAACCCCACTTCCACCCTTCAACGACGAGTTGTTTATGGCCTTGATCTAGATGGAATTGTCGATATTGCCCTCACCGGAACCCGGCAATGCAGAGAACTTCGCGAGAAGGCAAGTGGTTCAAATATTCGTTTTGAGTACTCACCAGAATCTTTCACAGGGACCGAAATAGATTTCGCTGTTGACATATGTGAGCAAGTGTCAGCCGAATGGGGTGCCACTGCACAAGATCCAATCATTTTGAATTTGCCAGCAACAGTGGAGATGTCGACTGCAAATCTTTATGGAGACCTGATCGAGTTCTTCCACCGCAACGTGGCGAACCGTGAGGCCATAGTTCTATCGCTTCACCCGCACAATGACAGAGGGTGCGGAGTAGCAGCGGCAGAATTCGGAGTCATGGCGGGAGCTGATCGCGTCGAAGGAACCTTGTTCGGCAATGGCGAAAGAACCGGCAACGTTGACATTGTGACCTTGGCCATGAATCTATTCAGTCAAGGCGTGGACCCTGAACTCGATATCAGCCACATCGACCACATCCGCCGGATCACTGAATACTGCAACCAGTTACCAGTTCACCCACGTCATCCTTATGGTGGAGATTTGGTATACACCGCTTTTTCTGGAAGTCATCAAGACGCCATCAAAAAAGGATTTGAGGCACTCTCAGACGATTACGCAGTATGGGAAGTTCCCTATTTACCTATAGATCCCGCTCATGTCGGACGCACCTACCAAGACGTCATTCGCGTCAATAGCCAGTCAGGCAAAGGCGGAGTCGCTTATGTGATGAAGAACAACTTTGGATTGGACTTACCTCGACGACTCCAGATCGAATTCAGTCAGGTCATTCAGTCGATCACAGATGAAGGAGGCGAGATTGTCCCCGAGACCATCAAGAAAACCTTCGACGAAACTTACCTTCACACAACTCAGCCATTCGCGTACCTAGGCCACAAGAGCAACTTTGACTCTGAATCTTCAGACCTGTCGACGGTAACCGCAACCCTGAATGTCTCAGGAGAAGAAACAACGATCACTGGTGAAGGCAACGGACCTCTTTCAGCATTTAAGAGTGCTCTTGCGGAGGGGTGCGGCTTGGACCTCACCCTCGTTGACTACCAAGAGCATGCGGTAGGAACTGGAGCTGATGCGGCCGCAGCTGCCTACGTCGAAATCGAAGCAGCCGATCGGAGTGTCCATTGGGGCGTAGGCCTGCATCCCAACATCGTTACGGCCAGTTTTCATGCACTTCTTTCAGCAATTAATCGGTCAGCGAATAACTGAGCGCGCCCACTAGTAGCTGAACTTCGATCAGAATAATTAAGTGGCGCTTTCTAGCTTTGCCGACGGATCGTTATTCGGTACCCGTTTTGGGGCCGCTTCTCCGCGTGTAGTGGCATTACACGGGTGGGGCCGCTCTCATCAAGATTTCGCTTCCAGCTTGGAGGGTCTTGATGCAGTTAGCATCGATCTTCCTGGTTTCGGAGTATCACCACCACCTTCTGAGGTGGGCGGAGCTGCGATGTACGCTGAGCTTGTCGGTCCAATTCTTGAGATTTGCGATACGCCAGTGGTTTTGGTGGGGCATAGCTTTGGCGGGCGGGTCGCCGTTCATTTAGCGGAACAACGACCGGCTGCTGTCGGAGGACTAGTGCTGACTGGAGTGCCCCTTCTTCACCGAGCACATCGCCGCGGTCGACCCGCATTGCGTTTTCGTTTTGGCCGTCTGATGCATAAATGGGGTCTCGTCAACGATCAATTTCTCGAGGGGTTGCGAGATAAATATGGGAGCGCAGACTACCGAGCAGCTTCAGGGGTCATGCGCGATATTTTGGTGACGGTAGTCAACGAGTCTTACGAGCAGCAGCTGCGTTCTATATCAGCGCCAGTCGATCTTCTGTGGGGTGATGGCGACGAAGCGGCTCCCCCAGAGATCGCCGCTCGAGCTGAAGCGTTATTGGCTGACGCTAGGTTGACGCTCCTCGGCGGTATAGATCACTTCGTTCCGACTACCGCTCCAAACGCTTTACGCGAAGCAATCGATCGACGTTTGGGGGCTCTGTCATGACCCCAACAGATCTGTGTTTGGCAGCCTGTCTAATCAGCTCATTGTTGTCGGCCATACGATGGCTTCGCGTCGCTCAACGCGAACATTATCTTGCTCTCTCCGCGTCACGTTTCGCTGCTAGGTGGTGGAGGTTAGGGGTCCTCAACCCGCTATTGATGTTGACAGCGATGACCGGTGCTGTGATAACCATTTGGTTTTCTGGTGCCTGCATCATCACCGCGACAGTGTTAGCTCTAGGCCCACTTGGTTTGACACTTAAGGGTCGAACGAGCGCTTTAGCGTGGACACGTCGACTTCGCACAGTAGCCAGTGTCGCGACAATCTTAATCTGTGTCCTGTTTTTGGTAGTACGACAGTTGGAAGTCAACTCAGTGGCTTATGGCTTCATCGCGATTTGTGTTCCAATCTTTATCGATATTGCTTTAGCTCTCTTAAAGCCGATCGAACAAAAATTTGCCCGACGCTACGTCGAACAGGCTGCAGACACGCTGGAGCGAATTAACCCTATTCGGGTGGCTATCACTGGTTCTTATGGGAAGACGACCATTAAGGGCTACGTCCGTCACCTTTTATCTGAAAGTCACAGCGTTGTGGCCAGCCCAGCAAGCTTCAACAATAGTGCTGGGCTTTCCCGAGCCGTCAATGAACACCTCCATAGCGGAACAGATATTTTTGTCGCTGAAATGGGGACCTACGGCCCAGGCGAAATAGCTGATTTGGTCAGCTGGGTAAGACCATCGATCTCAGTCTTATCGGCGATCGGCCCCGTACATCTAGAGCGTTTCGGGGATCTCGATACAATCGTCTCCTCAAAAAGCGAGATCTTTGCAACGAGTAAAACTGCGATCATCAACATTGACGCCTATGGACTGACCGCCGAAGCCGACCGTCTTCAGGCTTCCGGAATCAACGTCCTAAAGTGCTCAGAAAAAGATCCGACAGCCGACGTCTTTGTGCACTCCGAAGAGGGCTTGACAGTCACGGTTGCAAACAATCGGATAGTCAAGAACTTAACCATCGATGCCGCACCAACAAATGTCGCTTGCGCCGTTGCAGTTGCGGTTTCGTTAAATACCCCAGAAGAAACCATCGCTCACCGGCTCGCTACATTGCCAGGCGCCGATCATCGCCGCCAAGTAGTCGTTAGCGAGTCCGGCGTAACAATCATCGATGACACCTACAACAGCAATCCAGCAGGTGCAGCAGCAGCGTTAGAAACACTAACCGGACTCGATGCCAACCGTAAGGCCGTGGTGACCCCTGGAATGGTCGAACTCGGAAATCGACAGAATCCTGAAAATAGACGATTCGGAGTCGACGCCAGCCTCATCGCCGACGACCTCCTGATAGTCGGACGAACAAATAGAAGTGCTCTGGTAAATGGTTCAAGAGATGGAACTGCCCGCGTTCATCTCTTACCAAACCGCGACGAAGCCATCAGATGGATCCGCGACAACCTCAAACCCGGCGACGCTGTCCTCTACGAGAACGATTTGCCAGATCACTACGCGTAAGCGGAAGCCTCAACAAGAATCTGCTGGTGACACCCACCCGGACACTATCTGCGGTTTCATAGGAGGTAATGAACCGTCCAGCAGTCTGCTTCGGCAGCCCTTCACCCGAACACGACATCTCGATCCTGACAGGATTGCAGGCTGTACGAGCCTTGTCCGACGCCGGCAACGACGTAGTAGCTCTGTACTGGTCCAAAACCGGGAACTGGTTCCAAGTCCCTGATGACATCGAACCAAACGAATTCGCTGATGGCTTGCCAAGATCAGCACAGCCGGTATCAATTCAGATAGGTGAGAACGGTGGCTTCTATAAGGCTGGAAAACGCGGCAAACAAAGCCCAATCGATATTTCAGCCGTAGTGGTCTGTTGTCATGGAGGACCAGGCGAAGATGGCAGCCTCCAAGCAATGTTCGATTTAGCTGGCATCAACTACACCGGCCCAAGTCAACAAGGCGCAGCTATAGGAATGGACAAGCTGGCTTTTTCAGGAACTATGGAGGCTGCGGGAATACCAAGTTTGCCGCTACACCTCGTCACCGACGATCTAACCCTTAACGAACCCGGGCCTTTCATAATCAAACCAAGGTTTGGTGGGTCTTCTATAGGTATCGAAGTGGTTGATGATCTCGCTACTGCCAAAGCTCTAGTAAAGACTCAACCCCTTCTCCGATTGGGTGCCGTGGCACAGAGATACCTGAGCGATGCCGTCGACCTCAACATCTCAGTGCGAACCTACCCAACCACTACTCTGAGCGCAGTAGAACGACCACTTCGGCCAGAAGATGGCGGGATCTACAGCTACGCCGACAAATACCTCACCGGCAGCGAGGGGATGGCCAGCGCGCCAAGGGAACTCCCCGCCGACCTACCCCCCGGCATTGAGGGAAAACTCAGAACTATCGCTGACCAAGTAGTCCAATTAGCGATGGTGCGTTCGGTGGCACGGATCGACTTTCTCTGGAACGCCGACGGTCTGTGGATCAACGAAATCAACACAATCCCAGGTTCTTTAAGTTGGTACTTCTGGGCTCACGAAGGTGTCTCCTTTGGTCAGTTACTAACTGACCTCATCCAAGAAGCGAGCGAAAATCCCGCAGCGAGATTTCAAACTGATGGCGCTGATGGGACCGCTCTACGCGACGTCGGCGCCATTTCACACAAGCTGGCGTAATGAAAGGCCGTCTGATCATTTGGCTGCTTCCCCTGCTCATATCGTCCTGTTCTTATGGGACGAGTACGCCTAACGAAGGCCAGCAATTCACCAGCAGCCTCACCGAACAAGAACGGGCTTGCGTACAAGACCGACTTCTCACGGGCTGGGAACTCAACCTCACCAACCTCACCAACGACCTAAGCCCCGATGAGGAAATCGCAGTCGACATGGCAACCGAGTTGTGTCGGTTAACCCCAAGCGATCAACCCACCCAACTACAAACCGACAACGAGAAGCCACAAGTACCAGAAGAGCTATTACAGGCCCCTTCTACCTTTGACCCAACAGACGCCCCGCCAGGCAAGGACCCACTCTTAGACGAGTACTGGCGAGAATGCGGGCTAGGAGACGCTAAAGCGTGCGACAACCTCTTCTACTCTGCGCCCCGCGGAAGCGACTACGAACAATTCGCTTTCAGCTGCGGGGGTCGACGCAACATGGACTGCTCTCTACTTCTCGGAATCGATCAGCCCAACGGAGACCTAAGCCCTCTTACCCCACCACCAGGTGACGACGAAGAGCTAGACAAACTATGGGCCAATTGTGCTGATGGCAGCACTTCATCCTGCGGCGAACTGCGACTCACCGCTACCAGCGGCTCCCTCTACTCTCAATTTGGCACAAGCTGCGGGGCCCGAGGAACCACCTACTGCACTTTGATTCTCGAATACGACGGTGAACCACCATCGCTTAATGAGTTGAAACCAAGCATGGAGCCACCTGGCGAAGACGAACTACTCGACCAACTATGGGTATTGTGCGGCAACCAAGACGCCCGATCCTGCAAAGACCTAGCCAAATACGGCCCCGCCGACAGCATCTACATAAAGTTCGGCATCTCCTGCGGGGGTAGATCCGTGGCGCCATGCGCTCGCCTATTCGCTGACTTAACTTCTGAGAGCCCCTAGTCAGCAATCAGCGCCGCACGAAGAAACTCAATGGTTTCTCGTCGTGCTCTCACAAGCGAGCGCAAATCAGGTTCCAAGCCAAGTGCTCTCATCACTTCTGGCTCTGTAGCTACTCCGACTACAGCCGAATACACAGCAAGCAACAACATTCGAGGCTCATGGCGCCGAAAACGCCCAGCAACCATTTCAGTCTCTACGAACCGCACAGCCTCGCTAAGCATGACGCTCATAGCCGACGCCAACTCCCCCGAAGCGTCTCCTCCTTGTCGCGAAACCACACGGACAAGACCAAGCACCTCTGGGCGGCGCGCTGCCAATGAAAACGTTGCGCGAACCAGATCCTCGATGCGCTGAAAACCAACAGCTTGCGGGTTCGCTGCACCAGATAAAGCCAAACCAAGTTCATGCACCGCAAGCTCAATCGTCGAAGTCAACAAGTGCTCTTTAGAAGAGAAGTGGTACAGAATTGCTTGTTTGGTGATTCCCAGATCAGACGCCAAATCATCCAGTGAGGTCGAGTCGTAGCCTCGCAAACCAAATGCAGCCAAGGCTGAATCCAGAATTCGTTCGCGCGTCCGAGCAGGCACCCCAACATTCTAGATCGAAATCCAACATGGACTTACCATTTGGTAAGTTTTCTGCTAAAACTATGGATGTGATCAGTGAGTCCCTTTCGGGCAAACGGATAGCGATAACTGGCAGTACCGGTTTTCTGGGAACAGCCCTGGTGGAACGACTAATGCGTTGCGTACCGGACTGTGATCTTGTTCTTCTGGTCCGACCAACCCGCCGCAATAGCGCACAGCGTCGAGTCGAACGCGAAATCTTTCGCAACGATGCCTTCGACAAACTCAGGTCACAATGGGGAGAAGAGTTTGACCGGACCTGCGAACGCAGAGTTTCTGTCGTGTCTGGTGACGTCACTAACGACGGATTGGGGCTTAACGAACAAGACCGTGCGCTATTCGTCTCATGCGATGTAGTTATTCATTCTGCCGCGACAGTAAGTTTCGATAGCCCGCTGGATAGTTCAATCGAGATCAACCTGCTGGGACCCAACCGCATAATTCAGCTCCTGTCGGAGGCAAACGTAACCCCTCACCTTGTGGCGGTTTCAACCTGCTACGTAGCCGGGAACAGACGTGGAGCAGCCAATGAAGAATTTCTCGCCGGCACCCCTTTCCAGGTAAACGTTGATTGGCGGGCAGAAGTTGAAGCTGCACGACGAACACGAGCGGATCTAGATGCGCGAAGTCGAATACCTGAGCAACTTGAAGGGTTTCGGAAAGGTGCTCGCGAGGAACTCGGGGCCGCTGGCCTACCGATGCTCGCTGCGAAGACCGAACAGCTCAGAGAGGCATGGGTCGATGACCAGATGGTCGAAGCGGGTCGAAGTCGCGCAACGTCACTCGGGTGGCCTGATGTCTACACCTATTCAAAAGCATTAGGAGAGACCGCTCTTATCGAACTTCACGGAGATGTACCTGTCAGCATCGTTCGCCCCTCAATAATTGAATCTGCATGGTCGGAACCATCGCCTGGCTGGATCCGCGGCTTTCGAATGGCTGAACCACTTATCGTTTCTTTCGCTAAAGGCGAGCTTGATACTTTTCCTGGTTACCCCGAAGGAATCATTGACGTCATCCCAGTAGACATGGTGGCCGCTGCCATAATCGCCGTAGCAGCAAAAGGTCCAGAACCTGAACCCGAAGTGTTTCAAATTGCCTCTGGTTCCACCAATCCACTGCAATTCAAAAAACTACTCGACACTGCCATGGAGTGGTTCCGCGAGCATCCCGTCTATGACGCTAACGGTCACCCCACTGCCAGCACAGAATGGAAGTACGCAGGCTCGAGTGGCCTCGAAGAACAACTACATCGCGTGGTGAAAGCCTTCGATTTAGCTGCCAAAGTCATCAATCGGTTACCAATTCGCGGTGAAAGCAGCTTTACAAGCAAGTTTGCGGAACGACGCCAAAATCTCGACCAACTTAAGGGTTATATCGATATCTATGGTGCTTATGGGAAATGCGAAGCTATCTATGGGATACAACACACACTTTCCCTATGGCAGTCCCTATCTGCCGAAGACCAAGCTCAGTTCGGATTCGATCCAAGTGTCATCGACTGGCATCACTACATCACCGAAGTGCATCTACCAACCGTAGTAATCCAAGCAAGAGTTAAAACGACTCCAGAAAAACGCAGCGGACCAAGCCGCTCAGAACGACTCCGTTCAGCGGTTCTGGACACTGACCGTCATTTTGCCGCTTTCGACCTCGAGAATACGCTGATCGCCAGCAACGTCGTCGAAAGCTACGCATGGCTAGCTACTCGCCACTTGAACCCCAAACAACGGCTTAAATTTACCCTTCGAACATTGACTGAAACTCCGGGACTTTGGAGACGGGACAAACGAGACCGAACAGATTTTCTCAGGTACTTCTACCAGCGATACAAAGGTGCCCCGTTACACCAGCTAGAAGCAGACGCAGCAGAAATGCTGAGTGACCTTATTCTCATCAAATCCTTTCCAGCCGGCCTGCGACGTGTCCGAGCACACAGGGCGGCAGGACATCAGACAGTCTTAATCACTGGCGCGTTAGACATCGCCGTCGAACCTCTCCGCCCCCTGTTCGACCACATCATCTCAGCGAGAATTGACCGAAAAAACGGAAAACTCACTGGGGAAATGCTTGACGTACCCCCAACGGGTGAAGTTCGTGCACAACTAATGATCGATTGGGCTGAAGACAACGGACTGGACCCAGCGCAAGGCGTCGCTTACGCCGACTCAGCATCTGACCTCCCCATGCTGGAAGCCGTCGGTTACCCGGTTGCAGTGAACCCAGAAACTCGCTTAGTAACGATCGCCGAAAAGCGCGGTTGGTTAACTGAAAATTGGCCAAAGACCGCTGGGGCCCCTAAACCATTACTTCCTATGGGGCAGCGTCCGAAGCTACTAACCAACAGAGAAGGAGTTCGTTGATGTCTGCTCGACAAGGCCTGGTACTTGAGGTTGACAGGACCACTCCCCCAATAGTTTTTCATCATGGAGAAGGATTCCGCTTCGAAAGACTGCCTTCAGGTAGCCGGGTTGTCTACCCCAACGAACCTATCGAACCAATCGAGGATGTGGATAGCGCCATCCGCCACGCCCTAGATAACCCCCTTGGTGACTCTCCCCCTCTCGCGGCCTTACTTACCAAAGGAATGAAACTAACTATCGCCTTTGACGACATCTCCCTTCCCTTACCCCAAATGCAAGCTCCTGATATTAGGGGTCGCATTATCGAACAGATTCTTGATACAGCAGCAAGCGCCGGAGTCGACGATGTCCACCTCATAGCTGCCCTGGCCCTGCACAGAAGGATGACCGAGGCAGAGTTGCGTCACGCAGTGGGCGATCGCGTCTATGACGCTTTCGCCCCTAACGGCCAGCTATACAACTTTGATGCTGAGGACCCGGACGCCTTGTCCCACCTTGGCGAAACTGACCACGGAGAAGAAGTCGTTATCTCCAAAAGGGCAGCAGAGTCCGATCTCATCATCTACGTCAACATAAACCTCGTTTCGATGGACGGCGGCCACAAGAGCGTCGCTACAGGTCTCTCCGGCTATACCGCAATTCGCCACCACCACAATGTTGAAACAATGCAACGGTCTAAATCGTTCATGGACCAAGAAAACAGTGAACTTCACACCAAAAACTGGCGCCAGGGTCGACTAATTAGAGACGCCGGTGTCAAGATTTTCCAGATCGAAACAACACTCAATAACGACACATTTCCAGCTCCTTGGGATTTTCTACAAAAACGCGAGTGGGAGATGAATGCCAAAGAGCGCATGCTTTTATTGGGCACAAAGAAATTTCTAGACAAAATTCCCAGAAAAACAGCACGATCTATCTTCCAAAGCATCCGCGCTCCCTACGGATTGACTTCAATCCAAGCTGGCGAGGTGGAAGAAGTCCACAAAGTGACAACTGCCAATGTTTACAGACAACACTTAGTAAGAGTTGAGGGACAAACTGACATTCTCTCAATGGGACTCCCATATTTGGGCCCCTACAACGTGAACTCCATAATGAATCCAATCCTCGTCGCATGCCTCGGATTGGGTTACTTATTCAACATGTACAAGGGCAAGCCCTTAGTGCGCGAAGGTGGAGTAGTAATCATGAGCCACCCCACCCCATGGGAATTTCATCCCGTTCACCATCCGAGTTATATAGATTTCTTTGAGGAAGTGCTCGCCGACACGACCGACCCCAAAACAATCGAACATAAGTATGAGAAACGTTACGCCGAAGATGAGTGGTACCGACATCTATATCGAACCTCTTACGCCTACCACGGGGTGCATCCTTTTTACATGTGGTACTGGTGCTCACACGCCCTTCAACATGTTGGCCAGGTCATAATCGTGGGCGGAGATCAACGCGCAACGAAGAGGATGGGCTTTCGCTCCGCTAGCACTATGCGTGATGCTCTCGAGATGGCAACTGACGTCGTCGGTCGCGACCCAACCCTGACTCACATCCACAATCCACCAGTCCTCATGGCTGACGTCGTCTAGTTCTAGGAACAAAAATGACGGATCCGAATCGCAGAAACCCAATCAGTCACTTGACTGACCGAAGAACTAAAGCTTCGATTTCTCGCGTCGTTCGGAAGGTTGAATTTCCACTAAAGGCAGCTGAGACACCGGAGGGCCAAATTCCTCTGCCCTCTAATATCGGCGGGAACTACGAGACCGATTGGGCACGCAGATATGCCTCCAGACTCACAAGACGAATAGCTCTTTCCACTATTGGCAAAGGAGTCATCAACTATTACGCGAGTCCAACGATTAGGGGACTCGATCGCCTCCACGACCTCGATGGACCAGCAATTTTCGCAGCAAATCATCAAAGTCACGCCGACACATTATTGATGTTGACTTCCATGCCCCCGCCTTGGAAACACAAAGCCTTTGTAGGAGCTGCTGCCGACTATTTCTTCGGGAACCGCACGACCGGGGCGATCTCCGCGTTGTTCATAGGAGCCATACCCATAGAACGCACTTCGATCAACCGAAACACAATCGAAAAAGCAGTGGACCTGCTTCGATCCGGGTGGAGCATGGTGATCTACCCAGAAGGTGGAAGGTCACCTGATGGGTGGGGTCAAGAATTTCGGCCTGGAGCTGCCTTTCTTGCGAAGCAGGCAGGGGTTCCAGTAGTTCCTGTCCATATTCGAGGAACATTCGATATTCTGCGAAAAGGACGCAACTGGCCAAAGCGATCCAAGGCGACAGTCAACTTCGGAAGACCATTAGAGTTCGCCGAAGAAGACAACAATCGGCGATTCACTCGGAAACTTCAAGCTGCTGTCGAATCTCTCGCCGACGAAACAGCTACGGGCAACTGGTTCGCCGCTCGACAACGTTCACACTCTGATGAAAGTCCAGGAATCCAAGGGCCAGATGGTGCTCCATGGCGTCGCCGTTGGGCGCTGAGCGACGAAGATAAAGAGAGAAACGACGGTGAACGTCGTTGGCCCTACGTCTAAAGTTGAACCGCAAGTGGCGAAATGCCGTAAAAGGCGTATCTTCTTTAGAGCACTCATCGGCACGAATATAGAAGAGGGAACTTAAATGCCAGTAGCCGCGAATACCCCTATAGAGCTGATAGCGAAGGTGTACGACAATCTTGCTGACAGCACTGTAATGGGACGCGAAAAGTTAGGGCGTTCGCTCACACTGGCGGAAAAGGTTCTCATCAACCACTTGGCATCTGAAGACCAAGAGTTGGAACGAGGCGTCAGCTACGTTGACCTGAATCCTGATCGTGTTGCTATGCAAGACGCGACAGCACAGATGGCTTGGCTTCAATTTATGACTGCTGGCCTTCCTGAGGTTGCGGTGCCAACCACCACTCATTGCGACCATCTCATACAAGCAAGGGACGACGGCAAAACTGACCTGTTAGCCGCTAATGAAAATAACGAAGAGGTCTACGACTTTTTAGAAAGCGTGTGCGCGAAATACGGCGCCGGATTCTGGATGCCCGGAAGCGGCATAATCCATCAGGTCGTACTTGAACAATATGCGTTCCCAGGTGGAATGATGATCGGCACCGACAGCCACACCCCTAATGCCGGCGGGCTCGGAATGATCGCTGTCGGAGTCGGAGGCGCCGACGCAGTTGATGTGATGACAGGTTTCGCCTGGAATGTTCGTTGGCCAAAAGCAATCGGGGTGCACCTCACAGGAGAATTATCTGGCTGGAGCGCCCCTAAAGACATCATCTTGAAAGTTGCTGAAGTACTCACAGTCAAAGGGGGGACTGGCGCCATCGTTGAATACTTTGGCCCAGGGGCGGAATCATTGAGTTGCACGGGCAAAGCAACCATCTGCAACATGGGCGCTGAAATCGGCGCCACGACTTCACTCTTCGGGTACGACGAAGCAATGAGCCGTTACCTGAAATCAACAGGGCGCGAAGACGTCGCTGATCTAGCAAACACTGTCGCTGAACACCTTCGAGCAGACGATGAAGTAATCGCCAACCCTCAGAATTACTACGACGAAGTGATTGAGATCGACCTATCGACTCTCAGCCCTCACATCAACGGACCACACACACCTGACTTAGCCCGAGAAGTTGCCGAATTGGGAGAAGAAGCAGAAGCTAACGGCTGGCCTTCCAGCATCAGCGCCGCGCTAATTGGTTCGTGCACTAATTCGAGCTACGAAGACATCACCCGAGCGGCCAGCATTGCCCGTGAGGCTACAGCCAACGGAATTACAGCTAAAACTAAGCTGCTTATAACTCCAGGCTCAGAGCAGGTAAGAGCCACCATCGAACGAGATGGACTCTTGGCTGACTTCGAAGCATTAGGAGCGACAGTCCTGGCAAATGCTTGCGGACCGTGTATTGGCCAATGGGACAGAAGCGCCGAAGATGATCACACCGCGGGCGAAGCCAACGTCATAGTCACTTCTTATAACCGAAATTTCCCAAAGCGAAACGACGGTGACCCGGCAACTTTGGCTTTCGTTACCTCCCCTGAAACCGTTATGGCATTAGCTCTGGCTGGCACAATCGACTTTGACCCTTTGACCGACACCTTGCAAAACGAAAACGGAGAAGAGGTTTCTCTATCCGTTCCTGTTGGCATCGAACTACCACCTCAAGGCTTCGATCCCGGACAAAACACGTTCGTTGCACCACCGGCAGATGCCTCCCACGTTGAAGTGAAAGTCTCCCCCACATCTGACCGCCTTCAAGTTCTTCAACCCTTTGAAGCCTGGAGCGGCAACGACTACGAAAATCTGCCGATTCTCGTTAAGGCCCAGGGAAAATTCACAACTGACCACATCTCTATGGCCGGTCCTTGGCTCAAATACCGCGGTCACCTTGAAAACATTTCAGGCAACCTCTACCTCGGGGCGGTAAATGCGTTCGACGGGTACGAGGTTGGCTACGGCAAGAACCAGCTCACTGGCGCAACTCAAACCTTTCCAGATATCGCCCGCAGTTACCATGAGGCGAATCAAGGATGGGTGGTTATCGGCGACGAGAACATGGGCGAAGGTTCAAGCCGTGAACACGCCGCTATGGAACCACGATTCCGCGGCGGACTGGTAGCAATCGCACGTTCATTCGCGAGAATCCACGAAACCAACTTGAAAAAGCAAGGAATGCTTCCTCTTACATTCGCTGATCCCGCCGATTACGACAAAATCAACGAAGATGACCGCATCGCTGTTCGCGCGCTAAATCAACTTACGCCAGGACAACAAGTAGAAGTCGAAGTGACAACTCCACAAAGCTCTACGTGGTCCTTCCTGGCAAACCACACCTTCAGCGCCGAGCAGATCGAATGGTTCAAAGCTGGATCTGCCCTGAACATCATCCGAGCCTCTGTATAGCTAACCGCTAACCAGCATTTTGCATTCTCGCTAACCGGCCCGAAAATTAGGAAACCGGCCCGGGGGGCGGGCCGGTTTCAAGAGCCGTAAGGAGGAAGGGGTGCTCCGCCTCGGCTAACCGCCTAGGTGGGGGGCACCTTTTGGCAGTCGTTCAATGTCGGGCGACTCGGGGGAAGCCGTTAAATCCCGACAAATTTCACCTTAGTTACCCATGGGTCATTCATCAAGCCGAACTTATAGATACTTTTGATCTGTTAAACAGATTGAAAGGTAGTCTGTTGCTATGGAATTGAAGCAACTCGATGCCCTCGCCGCGGTAGCAGAACACGGTCGATTTTCCGCCGCTGCCCGCGCCCTAGATACGGTCCAATCCAATATTTCAACTCACATAGCCCGCCTTGAAGATGACCTAGGCGCCATCCTCGTCGATAGAAGCGCAGGCGAGTTAACTCCAGAAGGCCGTGCCGTGCTAACACGTGCCCGACGGATAAATACAGAGCTAGCTGCACTTCGAGATGACGTGACCTCGATGACCTCGCGGGTTAGCGGCCAGGTAAGGATAGGCATCATTGGAACAACCGGGCGTTGGCTCCTACCTCCGCTACTAGACGAACTCAGCCGAGTCTTTCCAGATGTCATGACCACCGTCATCGATTCGACCACGACCGCGTTAATCCCGCTACTTGAACATGGCGACCTCGATCTAACGGTTATCAACACTCCCCTTCAACACGACGAATTATTTACAACCCCTCTCTTCGAAGAGCAGCTCGTCGTCATAGCACCAGACGGACATTCCCTTGCTAGCGACGGGGACAGACCGATCCACATCGGTGAACTCGCAGAACACAACTTGCTGCTAAGTCCCCCAGGTTCAAACCTACGGGTCCTCATTGATGACAAAGCCCGTGAAGAGAATGTTGAGCTCCGCACCATTGCCGAACTTGATGGCATACGCCTCGCCGCAACGATGGCGTTCCAAGGGTACGCGCCCGCGATAGTGCCAATAACCGCCATACCATCATGGATAGGGCGCGGCGGATGGGCGGTCTTAACCCTTCAAGACATGCCTCGACGTCGAGTCGGATTAGCTATTCGGCGGCGCGGGATGCTTTCCGCCCCGGCATCAGCAACCAGAGATGTGCTTAGGCAAATTGTCCGCGATCGAGCACCAAGTATCGAGGGTTTGACCGCTGTTTGAACGCGTTTATGACGAACAGCACTATTGATGCACTCAACTCGCCTACGCTCAGTCATGTGACGACTCCAAGCACGCTTCAGATCCGGCAAGGCACCCCAGCCCATGCCATTGCTGGCGTACATGATCTCGATGGTCGCCCAGTCATGCTTATCCGAGCAGAAGATCCCGAACACCGAGGGGCTCTCACACCCGAAGACGGCGACACACTTACAGCAGCCGCAAATCTTGCTTTAGAAAAGCACCTTCCAATCGTGTTACTACTCGCCTCTTCCGGCGCAGACGCAAACCATGGCGTCGCAGCCCTCGATGGCTGGGGGCGGGCCGCACGAGTTCTCGCTAAGGCTTCCGGCGTAGTACCAATCCTGGCAGGGGTAACCGGTCCAGCTGTTTCGGGAACCGCTCTACTAATAGGGCTAGCCGACATCGTCGTCATGGCAGACGACGCTTACGCCTTTGTTAGCGGACCAGTACCTGTCCGCCAAATGACCGGAGTCCAGGTTGACGTCGAAGAACTAGGCGGCGCTAACGTCCACTATCGAGACACAGGAGCAGCGAGCATCGTCGTACCTCATGACGATGTTCTTCCAACCATCAGCGACATTTTACGCTTCTTACCCAATCACAATGAGAACGAAGCGCCATTCAATCCGTCGTCAGACCCAATAGACCGACAAACCCCAGAAGCCGGAGAACTTCTACCCGACACGCCAACAGGTTCATATGACGTTCGCGACGTAATCAGCCTGGTCGTCGACGACCACGATTTTCTAGAACTTCGCGGAGGTTGGGCCGCAAATCTCGTTACCGGATTCGGCAGCATCGGTGGCCGACCTGTAGGAATCGTCGCGAATCAGCCCATGGCAATTGCCGGCACCCTCGACATTCCAGCTTCCCAAAAAGGTGCCCGGTTCGTCGCAATGTGTGACGCATTTAATTTGCCCATCATCACCTTCGTCGATACCCCAGGTTTCTACCCCGGAAAAGACCTTGAATGGCGAGGAATGATCAGGCACGGAGCGCAAATGGCCTTCGCCTACGCAAGAGCGACTGTCCCAAGGATTTCGCTAGTACTCCGAAAATCTTATGGCGGTGCATTCATCGTTATGGACTCCAAAACAATGGGCAACGATGCCTACCTAGCCTGGCCCACAGCCGAGATCGCTGTAATGGGAGCCACTCAGGCCGCCCAAATTCTGCAACGCGGTGAGTCAGAGGAAACAATCGCTGCCTGGGTAGAAGATTACGAAGAGACCTACCTAAACCCCTACGTCGGCGCTGAACGAGGATTCGTAGATGCGGTGATTGATCCAGCCGACACACGAAAAGAGCTAGCAGACCTCGTTGACCTATTCAGCTCAAAGCGAGAGCAACTGCAGCAACGAAGGCACGATAACTCACCTCTTTAAGCCGCTTGACGCACCATCAGACAGACCATTCATGACGCTCTTCGTAAAGATGACAAAAAACTGACCCACTGAAAGAGGCGAACCGTCCCAACTTGATGTACGGTCCGGGCGGGGTTTATCAAGCCGTGCAACGGCGCACCTGAGGGCTTGACCCCTTTGCGGACAAATAAGACGTACAGAATGCAGAGGAATAACCGTGTCAGAAGAGTCCTTCACAATTACAGATAACCGAAGCGGAGAAACAGTCACAGTCCCAATCGTGGATGGCACAATCTCCTCATCTGCTCTTCGCGAGTTAGACAAGGGAATGTGGTTTTACGACCCGGCCTACATGTCTACAGCGAATTGCAACAGCCAAATCACCTACATCGACGGCGGTAACGGCATCCTTCGATATCGCGGGTACCCGATAGAACAATTAGCAGAACACTCAAACTTTCTTGAAGTTTGCTATTTGCTACTCAACGGCGAGCTCCCGACAGAAGATGAGGCTACAGAGTGGGTAGACCACATCACGTACCACACTTATGTGCATGAAGACATCGCTCGGTTTATGCACAGCTTCCGTTACGACGCCCACCCAATGGGAACCCTGGTTTCAACGGTAGCGGCGCTGTCAACTTTCTATCCCGAGGCCAAAGACATAGACGATCCACACAACCGTCTAATACAGACCATCCGACTTATAGCAAAAATGCCAACGATGGCAGCCTTTGCTTACAAAAACCGTTTAGGTCTGCCGTACGAGTATCCCGTTAACCATCTTGGTTACACCGGAAACTTCCTTCGAATGATGTGGAACGTTGCGGATCCTGCTTATGAACCAGACCCCATTCTGACGCGTGCGCTAGACATCCTTCTAATCCTTCACGCTGACCACGAACAAAACTGTTCGACCACCACAATGCGAACCGTGGGCTCCAGCAATGCTGACCCCTACTCTGCAGTTGCCGCCGCAACATGCGGCCTCTACGGACCCCTACATGGCGGCGCGAACGAGGCTGTAATTCACATGCTTCACGAAATAGGAAGCTTCGACAACGTCGCTGCGTATGTTGAAAAAGTGAAGTCCGGTGAGACCCTTCTGCAAGGTTTCGGGCACCGGGTTTACAAGAGCTACGACCCGCGCGCAACCATCATCAAGAAGACCGCCGATCAGGTGTTCCAAGTAACAGGGATGAACCCTCTGTTGGACATCGCCATGAAGTTGGAAGAAGTCGCTTTAAGCGACCCCTACTTCATCGACCGAAACCTGTATCCCAACGTCGACTTTTACTCCGGGCTTATCTACGAAGCGATGGGCTTTCCCATGGACATGTTCACGGTGTTGTTTGCTATAGGCCGAACACCAGGCTGGCTGGCGCACTGGCAAGAAATGCTCGATGACCCTGAACAAAAAATCTACCGACCACGTCAGATGTACACCGGACCAGACGAACGAGATTACGTACCAATCTCAAACCGCTGATTCCAATCAGCGCAGCCTTATAGGTCGATCAGAATTTTTCCTATGTTCGCGTTTGTAGCCATATAGGCGTGAGCTCCGGCTATCTCCTCTAACGGAAATCTTGAATCAATAACAGGTTTTAAACTTCCGTCATCAAACCGAGGCAACAGCTGCGAAATGAAAAGTTGGTTAGCTTCGATCTTCTGTTCAATAGGCCGCGAACGCAGCACCGTTCCTATTAAAGAAGCTCTCTTAGGCAGCAAAGCACCCAATGCGAATGAAGCCACAGGGGCGCCCATGACACCGACCTGAACGATGCGTCCCTGAACCTTCAAAGATTTAATGTTCTTCGCTAAGTAGTCGCCCCCAATGACATCAAGCACCACGTCGACTCCTTGGCCGCTAGTCCAGTCATCTACAGCCTCTGAAAAATCTTTCGCCGTGTAGTCCACAACCAAGTCCGCACCCAAATTTCTGCAGGCCTCAACCTTGCTAGAAGAGCAAGTGACCGCTATCTCAGCCCCTAACGCCCTTGCGATCTGGATAGATGCTGTACCTACACCCGAGGCACCAGCGTGTACCAAAGCTCGACCGCCCGACCGCAGAGCACCCTGGGTAACGAGCGCATCATGAGCAGTCATGAAAACCTCAGGAATTGCAGCGGCATCAGCAACATCGATACCCCTAGGCACCGGCTGGAGCATTCGTTCATGGGTTACAACCATCTCAGCCATTGCTCCACCGGAAACTATCCCCATTACCGCGTCGCCCGTTGACCAGGCAGAAACCTCTGAACCAACAGCGAGAATCACTCCCGAATACTCCAACCCCGGTATCTCAAACTCAGGCTTGGGACCTGGTGCCGGGTATTGACCGACTCGCTGGAGCAAATCGGCACGATTCATAGCCGAAGCACTCACACCGACTACAACCTGGTCAGGCCCTGCCACTGGTTCTGGAACCTCTTGCACATCCAAAACATCTTCACTGCCGTATTCAGTTATCACCACTGCTCGCATTCGGGCGAGGTTAGCGGTAATCCGCCAACCAAAATCGCCAGACGCAGGGGTCTTAGCTACGCTCAAGTCTTAATGGATTACACCTGGCCAAAACATTTTGATGACTTAGCAGCCGAAGCTAGCCAATGGGTCATCGGAGCGACTTCCGATTTATTCAATACCGACGACGGGTGGCTCGTCGGCTACAGCGACGAATTCACTCTCAGGCTGGCCGAAAAAGGTTGGATTGGCATGACTTGGCCAATCGACAAAGGGGGCGACGGGAGGCCCGAGGTCGAACGGTTTGTTGTAACAGAACAACTGCTCTTGGGACGAGCACCTATGGCCGGGTCCTTTTTCCCAGACAGACAAATTGGCCCGGTTCTTCTCGCCTATGGAACCGAGGAGCAACAAGAAAGATTCCTTCCGGCGATGCGGCAGGGCAAATCCAAATGGTGCATTGGCATGTCGGAACCTGATGCCGGGTCAAATGTGGCCGGCATCAACACCCGGGCGATACAAGACGGTTCAAACTGGGTAGTAAACGGTCAAAAGATCTGGACAAGCGGAGCTCAATCCGCTGATTGGTGTTACTTGATATGCCGCACCGACCTCGAAGCACCACCACACAAAGGCATGAGCGAATTCATCGTTGACATGAGATCACCCGGCATCGAAGTGAAACCCATTAAAGACGCTTCGGGCGATTCACATTTCAACGAAGTCTTCTTCAGCGATGTACTCGTTCCGGCCGAGAATCTTGTGGGCGAACTTAACAACAGCTTCGGCCAAACGATGCGCCAGCTGGAACACGAACGGGGCGGCATTGACCGACTCGCATCTAACCAACGTCTGTACCTTGACACAAAGGATCTGGTCGACCCCGAAAATCCGCTCCTTCGACAAGAAATGGCACGAATAGAAACTGGATACAAGATCGGTCGAGACATGGTCCTCCGAAACGTGCTCAGACAAACACCCTTTCCCCAGTACTCAGCCGTTACGAAAACCTGGTGCACCGAGTTTGAGCAAAGCGTGGCCAGCTTCATTGGGTACGCAGTGGGGGCTGACTCAATGCTGAGCAATAGGGTCTCGCGAAACCTGACATATGCACCCGCGTACACAATCATGGGAGGCACCACCCAAATTCTTCGCAACATCATCGGAGAGAGAATTCTCGGGCTACCAAGAGAACCGCGTCCACAGCCATGAACCGTGAGAACGCCATAATCGACCTGAGCGGTGCGATGAACTGCCGAGATATTGGCGGATATCCCACGAGAGAAGGTCGACGGGTCCGAACAAATGCCATCTTTAGATCAGACCGCTTGAGCGATCTAATCGAAGATGACCTAGAAGAATTAGCTAGCTACGGCATCCGCACAGTCGTGGACTTCCGTACTGCGGCAGAGACCCATCGTGATATTTCCCGTTTGTGGTCGACAGTTACGACCCACGTCCCGCTCCCAATCGGAGATGAAATAGCCCAACAAACAGAGTTCGTCGATCGGATACGTGCTGGGGAAATCACAGCGGTAACCGTGACAGATGTAGCGGATAGCTATATCGAAATGCTGTCTGATTCGGGCCAACAATTCGTTAACTTTCTGGAGCTAGCCGCAGACATTGAATCCTGGCCATTGCTCTTCCACTGCACTGCAGGCAAAGACCGAACAGGTATCGCTGCGGCATTGATCCTCGAATTATGTGGCGTAGAACGTGAACTTGTCCTAGACGACTACGAGCTCACCAACACCTTGAGGTCTGAACGTCGAATCGCCCAACTCAGACCAAGCCTGGAAGAAGCAGGAGCCGACATTGAGGCAATCCGGCCAGCCCTATCAGCTCCACGCCAAGCCATGGAACAAACGCTCGCTTACTTCGACGCCGAACATGGCGGCGTAAAGCAGTTCTTACTAACTCGTTTAGGGATGAACGAAGATACGGTCTCGGCTATTCAACTGAACTTACTGGTATGAAGATCTAGCACTCACTCTCAATAGCGGCCTCAGACAGCTTCGAAACGCCAACTGTTTCCCTCAGCTACGAGAACTCCCGCAGTCCTCCCAGCAAAGTGGGTGCCAATGATGAGCCTCCCGTCGCTCCAACGCTCGTAGGCCTCGTGTCGAGTTGCGGTGGACATGTCCTGATTCCAATCCGCTGACGACGCTAAATCGGGCTTCGCAAATTGAACAGGGTGATGGGTCATGTCTCCTGTAATAAGTCCCGATTCATTTTGGGAATTAATAGTTACGCTCACGTGACCTGGCGTGTGGCCAGCAGTTAGCTCTAAGCCGATTTCGCCCGTAATTTCGTAATCAACATCGATAATCGTTGCCATCCCTGCATCAAGGATCGGCTGAACTGAATCTTCAAAGACCGGGCCATAATGTTGCGGCTCACTAGACCAGTGCGCAAGCTCATCTTTCACGAAGAGATACTCAGCATTTGGAAAAGTCGGCACCCAACTGCCATCGACAAAAGTCGTGTTCCAGCCGACATGGTCAACGTGCAAATGGGTACTAATCACAACATCAACGTCTTCAGACCTGTAACCGGAATTTTCAAGTTCACTCATGAAGTCGGTCTGCAGGTTGTCAAAGGGAGTCGCACCCGGTCGCTGCTTGTTATTCCCACAACATGTGTCGACGATGATTGTCAATCCTTCCGATTCAACAAGCAACGCATGAATCGAAAGCTTCATCCTTCCTTCCTCCGTTACAAAGTCAGGTTTCAGCCATTCAAACTCGTCTACCACTTCTTCGGCACCAGGAAGCAACGCCGAAAAAGGCCAATGCTTTTCCATTTCTAAAACCTTGGTAATTGAGACGTCACCTATCTGCCACGTCGACATAAACCCTCCCCCGTCCTTCGAGCACTAGATTCTAAGAACCTCACGCGCCAGACTAGATCGGCGCTAACAAGCATGACGGAAACCCCTAAGAACGGAGTCCTCAGTGGACCAGCAAGACAACCGCTTCGAGGAAGCGGCGATCGAAGCGGAGTTTGAGACTGGCTACCGCGAAGAAACGCGCGAAGAGGCACGCAAAGGGGTAATAACCAGGTTGTTCCGGATGGCGTCTGGAACATTCGTAACAATCCTCGGAGTGATCTTGATGCCACTACCGGGACCAGGGTTACTAGTTGTTGCGATCGGACTCGGCATCCTCAGTCGCGATGTCGCTTGGGCCGACCGCTTGCTGCAAATAGTGCGACGTCGACTACCTAGCGATAGTGACGGAAGAATTCCAAGGTCGAGCATCGTAACAATGATTGTTTTGGGTCTAGCGGGTATCGCAATATCCACCTGGTGGACTTTTCTGCGATAGCGCAGCCCTTCCATCAAACAGCAGTAGCCGATTCAACCGCCGCAGAATAAAACCCCCAATTTAAACAGGTCGCTGAAGACTTCCAAGATCTAGGATTCAGAAGCGATACCCGGTCACAGCTATTGGAGTTATCGGGATTGATATATTTCCTTTTTCCGCGAAACAGTGAGGATCCACGATCATGAGCGCGTTCCGTATAGAGAAAGACACTCTCGGCGAAATCGAAGTTCCCGACGACAAATATTGGGCCGCTCAAACTCAACGCAGCCTTGAAAACTTCGAAATCGGCGGTCAGCTGATGCCCCAAGAGATAGTTAGGGCGTTTGCTTTCTTGAAGAAAGCATCAGCACTTGTAAACGCAGACTTAACAGATTTCTCCGGCGAGAAAGCCCAGGCCATCGCATCTGCTTGTGACGAAATACTTTCCGGCGAACACGATGACCAGTTCCCCCTAGTTGTTTGGCAGACGGGATCAGGAACTCAATCGAACATGAACGTAAACGAAGTGGTGGCGAATAGAGCCACAGAGATCATGGGAGGCGACTTCCGACAGGAGAAACTTGTCTCGGCGAACGACGACGTAAACAAGAGTCAAAGTTCGAATGACACTTTTCCGACGGCTATGCATATGGCCACATACGAGAAAATCGTCGCCGAAACACTGCCAAAAATTTCGCTCCTCCACGAAACGTTGGCGGCAAAAGCAAAAGAATTTATGGCCGTCACTAAAACGGGACGAACCCACCTGATGGACGCCACTCCATTGACACTCGGTCAAGAATTCAGCGGCTACGCCATGCAGTTACAACGAGGAACCGAAGCCATTTCTGACAGTCTGCAAAGAGTTAGAGAGCTCGCATTAGGCGGGACTGCAGTAGGGACTGGACTTAACGCACCTGAGGGCTACGACGTTGCGGTCGCCGAGAAGATAGCGGAGCTCACCGGCCATCCGTTCGTAACAGCAGAAAACAAATTCGAAGCACTCAGTGCACACGATGCAATGGTCGAAATCAGCGGCAGCTTAAAAAGAGTCGCCGTAAGCCTCATGCACATAGCCAACAACATCCGCCTGCTCGCAAGTGGTCCTAGGTGCGGCATCGGCGAAATAGTGCTTCCGGCCAACGAGCCTGGGAGTTCAATCATGCCAGGCAAGGTCAACCCAACTCAGTGCGAAGCCATCACCATGGTTTGCGCTCAAGTGATCGGGAACGATTCAGCAGTAGCAGTTGCGGGCACTCATGGTCAGTTCCAGTTGAACGTCTTTAAGCCTGTTATGGCCTACAACGTCCTCCTCAGTGCACAACTCATTGGCGATGCCTGTCAAAGTTTCAATGACAACTGCGCAGTCGGAATCGAACCAAACCAAGAACGAATCGACGAATTACTTTCAAAAAGCTTGATGCTAGTGACAGCTCTCAATACAAAGATTGGCTATTACAAAGCTGCCGAAATCGCTCAAACAGCACATGCCAACGGCACAACACTTAGAGAAGAAGCGGTGAACCTAGGGCATCTCACTGCTGAAGAATTCGATCAGGTCGTAGTTCCCGAAGACATGGTAGGCAAGCTGCTGTAGCTAGCCGACAGAGGGTGGACCGAAACGATTAGCTTCTTCCTCTCCTGATTGACACATGAAGAAGAGAATGAGGAATACCAACGGCGTCGGCAATATGCCGAGCGGCAACCACCATCCGCTGCGACCTACATCGTGAAGACGTCGGACGGTTATCGACAAATTAGGTAACAAAAGAACTATCGCATATAGAAGGCTGAGACTCCCCAGGGGCGAACCTAACTTCCCGAGGGTCCAAAAAATTGTGGCAAGGGTCAGATTCGCGCCCGCAAACCACCAATATTCGGATCGGCTAGCCCTACCACCGAAGTTCGCATAGTTGAGTAAACCGCGTATGTAATTCTCGACTAGACGCATAGTGGGACCGTACAGCAACACACTCGATCAAGCGTCCCTATCGCTACAGGTGTTCTACTGAAAACCACCACCCACAAAAAGGACTAAATTCAAAGAGCATGGTCGATACAACACTTCCATTGGTGCAAGTTCCGATTGTTGACTACGGAGCTGACGAAGAAGCCATGGTCAGCTATCGCGAGCGAGGTACATCGCGGGCTCTCGAGTTAGACAACCGCGGACCTATCCGCTTTGGATCTGACGGACGTCTACATCGAGACATAGTGGACTCTTATAACCGACATGGCTTTTATATCTTCACAGAGGTCATTAAGGAGGAAGAACTTAAGGAAATCGAAGCTGATGTAGCGGACATGCTTGAAAGGTCACCTATCACCAAAGACGCTGAAGTAGACAAATATGGCAATACGGCATTAGGCGTAGGTCTTACAGCTAGAAACATCAGTTGGGTGCGGCCCTTGTCAGACCCTCTTGGTGGCACCGATGCTTCCTACGGCCGCCACCAAGCAAAAATGAATGACCCCGCCCCACCCACTGAGGCACCCGACTACGTTGTTCAGTTATTTCTAGGGTCACTGCAGTTTTCTGACGCCTGTCTAAGGCTGTATGGGCACCCAGACCTACTTAGAGTCGCCGAAGGTATCAACGGACCCGATTTCACTCCTTTCAACGAAGCCGTGTGGCTGAAGCAGCCCGGACTGGGCGGTTCCGTCGCTTGGCATCAGGACGGTTGGACTCATTGGGATAGTCCCGAATTAGATAACCACACTCATGGCTTCAACTTCATGGCTCAGCTATACGGTTGCGATGCAGCTAATGGACTCTGGGTGGTTCCAGGTTCACATAGCGTTGGCAAAATAAATATTAAGAAGATGGTCGAAGACGCCGGTTCGGATCGGCTTCCTGAAGCCGTCCCAGTCATCTGCGGGCCTGGTGACGTGGCGATGACTAGTCGACAAGCAGTTCATGGCTCCTTCGCCAACACGAGCTCAAATGTCAGAGTGACAATTAATTTCGGATTTCATCGTCGGTCGTCGGTTCTCGGAATACGAAGTGGGGGTGTCCACAACCCAGTGTCAGAGTATGACGAGGAATACATCTTTGAACGCTCAAAGGCCATCGCCTGGGGGATCGACGCTCGGTCACAACATTTTCCTGATGAAGATCGTTATGTATACGAACCCTTCAGAGGGATTGAAGAACAATTCGTGTGGAGCGAAGAAACAAAATCACATTTACGCGATTACAACTTACGAGACATAGGGATTTGATATGGCGGTTCTCGAATATCGGTTGGAGGACCATGTTGGTCTGGTGACGCTCAACCGACCTGAGGCTCGAAATTCGCTTAGCCCAGAGCTCATAGTGGGTCTCGCAGAACTTTGGGAAAGCATCAAAGCGGACTCTGAAGTTTGGGTCGTGGTTCTTACAGGGGCCGATAATTCAACTTTTTGTTCCGGCTTCGACTTAGGAACCACAATTCCCCTCATCACGGGCTCTCGAGAACCACAAGACCAGTTCGAGCAAGCCATATTCGAAGACAGAGAGTTGTTACGGCGGGCGACTCTCGTAGGTTACGACATCGGCAAACCACTCATCGCTGCAGTCAACGGTCACGCGATCGCAGGAGGCATGGAGCTTGTACTTGCTTGTGACCTTCGAGTAGTCGCACAAGGAGTAAAGCTAGGCCTATCCGAGGTTGCTCTAGGTCTTATCCCAGGCATGGGTGGCACCGCCTTACTCAGGCGACACCTGCCGGGTGCGTTGGCAATGGAGATGCTGCTTGGCGCGAAGCCAATTGTCAGCGACGATTTAGCTCACTCGGGATTATTTAATCGTCTGGTCCCGGTATCTGAAACCTTGGCTTCAGCGATAGAGCTCGCTCAAATTATCGCATCGAACGCGCCATTAGCTGTCCAAGCAGCTCGGCAAGTAGTTCGAAAGTCAGCAGACCTAGAAGAGTCAGAGGCCCTACTTCTGGAAACCCAAATAGGAGAAACTCTGGCCAAAACCGAAGATGCGGTGGAAGGACCCTCGGCCTTTATGGAGAAACGACCTCCCAAATTTCTCGGTCGATAATCTTTAAACGCTTAAACGTTTCAGCTGTCTCTAGCGCAACTTTCCATCTGATGTTCTGCGCCTAGAACTCTGGGGTGCCCCTGGAAGGCTCAAAGCCGTCATAGGCCTCAAGCTAAGCGACTCAACTAACTAATGTCCGGCAATTCAAGAATGTGGGCTTCCTCCACGCATGTCCTCCTGTAGCGAAACATTTCTCTAGCGCCATCTGCGTTAGGTAACTCAAGGAATGCTTTATGGCTTGGATACCACACTGCTAGAACTTCGTGAAAACCTTCAAGGTCGCCCACTACCGAACCGCGGACCGGTGAGCGCCACAAAACAGAACCTCCAACCTCTCCAACCGAATAACTAATTGACTCCATATATGCGGTGTAACTTTCCCCTCCAGGAAAATCGACTTCCGGGCGATATTTATTGATATTCAACATCACCAGCGGCAGCTCTTTGGAGGCGGCAGCCAACTTCTCCAATCGCGCCATTTGGTGCGCCGCTGAAGTGTTATTACCTTCCATGTAATCAAGCTAGCCCGAACAGTTCGGACCGAAGAGCAACGAGGCCTACCCTCTAGATATATCCGATTAGGGTGAAGGGCTATCTTTATGACACCTTTGGAGTACTTTGACGCCTCTTCGAAGAATCAAGCGTGGCACCTACATATGCCCGCCGAAATTCACGGAGCTTTTGGAGGCGTCACCGGGGGCGCCTTAGCAGCCGCAGCCATTGCTTTAGGACGCACGGTCGAGCCGAACCGGATCGCAGCTGGCCTCGATATACATTTCCTTCGCGGTTTATCAACTACACAAGCAACAGCCCAAGTCACAACTCTTTCATCTGGACGAAGCATCACAATTCTTCGAGTTGAATTCAGCGACGATTCAGGTACCCCAACCACCGAAGCACGCGTAGTCTTCGCTGCTCCCGAATCCCTAAGAACCGATATCCAAGCAGCTAACCGAGATAGCGGTCTCTTAGGACCTCCACCCTCTGACTTGTCCGAAAATTCTAAACCTTGGCGAAAACCAGAAGGAGTTGAGGTTCCGATCATAGACACCGCCCGTCCGAGGGCATCTCGCGTCGGTGCTTCTATCGCGACATTGGTCACAGTCCCATGGGAAACAACCACTGACGGTAGCGAGGGTGCTTGTCTAGCCGCTGACCTTTCAGTCGGTCCACCCGTTGATGCTGTTCTTCCTAGGGGTACGTGGGTCCCCCACCCCAACCCGGACCTGTCGCTTCGATTCTCGGGACCAGCCACACGCCAAGATTTAGTTGCCATCGCTATATGTCGCGAAATCTCAGGTGGTTTAGCGACCGTTGAAACAGAAGTCTGGCAGGAACAATCCTTAGTCGCTAAGGGATTATCAACGAGCCTTTTACTTTCTAGATCCTGAAAGCACTCTTGGGGTCTCATCAAAGACCTGAATGTCTTAGGATCAGCCTTGTAGCGTCAGGTTGGCTTCAGCAGAGGAGTAAATATGAAGTTCGGAATGCTCTACGAGTTGCAATTGCCAAAACCATGGGACGAAGAAGCAGAGTTACGTCTCATCGAAGAAGCGACGGAACAAATCGTTTTAGCCGACAAGATCGGCATCGATCACGCGTGGGCGGTCGAGCATCATTTTCTTGAGGAGTATTCCCATTGCTCAGCATCAGACGTGTTCCTAGCCTCCCTAGCGGCAAAGACCGAACGGATAAGAATTGGTTTAGGCATCCGCCAGGTAATTCCGAACTACAACCATCCGTCTCGTACTGCGGAAACTGTCGCTATGTTGGATCTCATATCGAGAGGACGCGTCGAATTCGGTATCGGAGAAGGCGCCACTCGTTTAGAGCTTCGCGGTTACGAAATTAATGCCCGGCGCAAGAGAGAACTATCACTCGAAGCCGCCGAACAAGTCGCAAACATGATGGTTATGGAACCCTACCCAGGTTTCGAGGGTGAAGGCTTCTCAATGCCATGCCGCAACGTTGTCCCGAAACCTATGCAGAAGCCTCACCCCCCAATGTGGATTGCCTGCACGAATCGCTCAACCATTGAGGTGGCCGCTCGGAATGGATTAGGGGCACTCGCATTTAGTTTCGTAGACCCTGACGAAGCAAAGGATTGGGCAAACACCTACTACGACATCATCAAAAGCGAAGAATGCGTTCCCTTAGGACACACCGTAAACGCGAACTTAGCGATGGTGGCTGGATTCAGTCTCCACAAAGACGCCGAGGAGGCGATGCGCCGTGGGATCGACGGGTTTCAATTCTTCAGGTATGCGGTCAACGCACTCGTAGCCAACGAAACACGGCCCGGACGCAGCAATCTATGGGGGGAATACGAAGAACTCAGGGGACCTGATTTACCGACTATCGGGGCTCCAGGTATCGGAACTCCCGAGGATTACACAGCCCTGGTAAAAGAATTCGAGTCCGCGGGCGTCGATCAAGTCATATTTCTGCAGCAAGGCGGCAAGAATCGACACGAAGACATCTGCGAAAGTCTCGAACTGTTTGGCGAAGAAGTCCTTCCTCATTTCGCTCCTCATAGGGATCAGCGAGTCGAGGATAAAAACACCGAACTTGCACCTTTTATTGAAGCCGCCCTTGAAAGAAAACAATGGATGGCACCACTCAGCGATGAGGAAATTCCTATTGTTCCTCCATCTCAAGCAAGAGAATCTTTCTACGTAAAGTCTTGACCTCTAATCAGACTCAAGCATTCGCGCTAGGAAATTGTTGATATCAGATCTGGCCTGTTTCGCTACTGCGGTTTGCGCAGCAAAACCGTCAAAACCGTGCGGTGCGCCAGGATAAACATGAAGCTCCACAGGTACCCCCGCATGATTGAGTCTCTTTGCGTACTCAATATCTTCGTCTGCAAATCCGTCTAGGCTCCCCGTCATGATGAACGTGGTCGGCAAGTTACTAAGGTCCGATTCCCTAGAGGGGGCCGCGTGGCTAGGAACATCTTCGGTCCCGAATAGATCACCGAGATACGAACTCCATCCAAAATAATTCGATTCCGGGTCCCATATAGGTACGTTCCATCCGGCCGTTGTAGTCGTTCGAGTGTCATCAATCATCGGGTATATGAGGAGCTGATAGTCGATCTCGAATTCTCCCCGATCTCGAACCAGCAGAGCTAATGCTGCAGCCATACCACCACCAGCACTCGGACCGCCGATACCGATTCGGTTCACGTCAACGCCCACTGACTCTCCATGCTCCTTCAACCACTTCAAGCCGGCATAGGAATCTTCTAGGCCGCTCGGGTACGGATGTTCAGGCGCTAAGCGATACTGCACAGCTGCCCCCACCAAACCAAAGCGCTGACACCAACGATCGAATCGATCATCGTCCTGTTCAGGAGCACCTAGGACATACCCACCGCCATGAGTCCAATACAACGCTGGTTTCAGCTCTCCAGAGCGCTTCACGCTATGGACGCGAACTCTTACTTCATGACCATCGAGCCCGGGGATGTAGTGATCGACACGCTCAACCTCATCTGAAAGCAGGACTCCTTCGTTCCGAAGAAGTCGAGAGTTTCTTGCGCTTTCGAGGGTGTCAGAATTAACCGTTCCCAAAGATGGTTGAGACTCTAAATACGCTCGCACCTCGGGGTCGTAATAAGGATGTGAAGTCATGTCGTGCACCGTAGATCACAGCCACTAGGGAGTGCTCAATAAGACAAAAGCTTCAGAACCAATATTGGATTGTGTCTCCGCTATCGGATCAAAATGATCGTAACCCGCTGCTTGGAAAACAGGGCCTAACCCCGACAATTCAACCCAAAGTTAAGCAACAGTTACTTACTCGACTATGACTAACCACTCACTAGGACATTGGAGTCCAAGAAAAGGAGATAACCGTGTTAGATGACTTAGGCATCATCGCCCAAATAATCGAGGGTGCTCTTTTGCCCCTCTCACTAATTTATTTGGCTAGAGAAGCTCAACTAAACGTAAAGCTCACCAAAGCGCAATTCAGCCACACTCTGACTAACCGACTTTACGAGCGTTACCTTTCATCCACCCAAAATGAAGAGTTCGTTTCCTTTCTAGCGAAAGATTTTTCGTCAAAGGAACTGACAAGCGAAGACCAGTGGCGAGTCACACTATGGACCAACACCATGCTGGTCGATCTATTCGACACCTACGAACAGCAACAGAACGGTTTAGCCACTCAGGACCAACTCGACATGCGCGTGAACCTTCTCAAGTTAGGACTGATGCAAAGCCCTGGCGCGAAGGCAGCTTGGTCCCTATGGAAGCCAGCCAGAGATCCTTTATTCGTCGATTGGTTCGAAATGGAAATCTACGGAGGTCCCCTAGCAGAAGACTCAGACGAACACGCTGCATCCCTCAATATGAGACGTTAACGATTTTGGCCTCACCGTTTACTGTCTAAAGCTAACTTATGACCATGAAGGGGACTCATAAGGGGCGTGCGCCTGGACCTACTGTTCAGGACGTTCTCAGCACGGATGCCATTGGGCCACCTGAAGTTCTACTTCGAGAATACCCACCAGAATTTAGCGACAACCGAGAGATATCTGCAGATCGGTACCTCAGCCAAGAGTGGCATGACTTGGAGGTCGAGCACGTCTGGCGAAAGGTCTGGCAAATGGCGTGCCGGCTCGAAGAGTTAGCCAATGTCGGAGATCACATTGTCTACGAAGTTGCTACCGAATCAGTCATAGTCGTGCGAACGGGCGAAGGCCCAACCGAAATCTGTGCCTACATCAATTCGTGTCTGCATCGTGGAACGCAGCTACGAACCACGGGCGGCAATATTCAACGCTTCAGGTGTCCCTTTCACGGATTCACTTGGGACCTTGAAGGTGTGTTAGTCGACATACCCAATAGCTGGGACTTCCCAGACATCAAACCTGACGAGTTCTGTTTACCAAAAACAAAGATCGCTTTCTGGGGCGGATTTGTTTTTGTAAATTTCGACGAAGAATGTGAGCCATTTGAAACCTACATAGAGGTCCTAGACGACGAATTTCGAGATTTTCCTTTGGATGACCGCTGGAAGGCAGCTCATGTAGAAAAGATAATGCCCTGTAACTGGAAGTTGGCACTGGAAGCCTTCATCGAGAGCTACCACATTGGTGTAACCCACCCTCAAACAGCCGCCTACGTAGCCGATGCGAACACCCAGTACGACATCTTCCCGGGCTCCCGGCACGTGAACAGGATGATCACGCTCGAAGGAATGCCCAGCCCTAACCTCCGAGAAGTTCCGCCAGAGGAAACGATCCGAAAAATGCAGAGAGATGTTCCTTTCCATGGAGGTGATCCGATCATTCCCCAGGAAGGTGATCGCGTGCGGGACCTTCTCGCCAACCGGGCCAGAGAGAAACTTGGTATCTCGGCTCGCGCGGACATGTCACACCTTTCAACATCTGAAGCGCTTGACGCCATCGAGTACTTTCTCTTTCCAAATCTGGTGCCTTGGGGAGGTCAAGGCGTGCCGATCTGCTACCGCTTTCGGCCTAACGGCAACGACCCACATAGCTCAATCATGGAAATCATGTTGCTGTTCGCCAATCCCGACGAAGGACCACCCCCACCACCCGGCGCTATAACGAAACTGGGACTCAACGACAGTTGGACCGATGCTGCAGCGCTCGGAGGCGCAGGGATGGTTGTCGACCAGGACACCGACAATCTGATTCGCATTCAACGAGGCCTACAGGCCAGCAAAAGAGGGGCCGTCACCTTGGCGGCTTACCAAGAGAGCCGCATACGGCATTTTCACGAAACTCTCGAACACTACCTAGCTGGCCCAAAGTAACCTCACCTCAATGAATGAGATCGAGTCGATAAGACACCTTGTCCACTCTTATTGTGATCACGTCTGCAAGAACGATCAGAAGAGTTGGCTTGAACTTTGGACCAGCGACGCCGTATGGGACATTGGTCGTGGGCCAGTTCAGGGACACGACGCGCTAAGACAAGCCATGCAGACCTCGATGGAACTGTTCGAAGCAGTGAATCAGATGACCTTCAACGGCACGGCAACTACAAGTGGGGACAGCGGCGAGGGACGCTGGTATATATGTGAGTTCGCTAAAGCTAAATCCGGGAAATCCTTGTTCTATCTAGGCCATTACGATGACACCTATCAGAAGGGGTCTGAAGGTTGGAAATTCTCCAGCAGAACATTGACTTGGCTTTATCAAGGGCCACCGGATCTCAGCGGCGCCTTTGGCCCTCCACCTGGCTACAACACCTAGGCATCTAGAACATGCGAAGTCTTTATCTAGTTGCCGCGATCACTATGGCTGGTGTTTCATCAGTTTTTGCGCTTCTCGCCGAAATACACAATGCCTATGGAATAGCTGAGCGAAACTTAGGATGGATCGCTGGTGCTGCATTCGTGGGCGCGTTGGTGACTCAGCTCTGGCTCTCCCGATACGCCGACAGAGGCTACGGAGGCCTGCTATTGCGACTAGGAGTCATTGCCTCAGCTTTAGGGTTGTTGTGGTTCGGGATCGCAGATCAGTTGTGGCAGTTCATCCTTGCTCGATTGATACTCGGAGCAGGAATCGGAGTGATTGTTCCTGCCAGCAGACGTTTTATTATCGTTAACGCAGGCTCCAACCAAGGTCGACAACTCGGCTCATTTTATGGTTCTTACATCGCCGGTTTTGTCTTTGGGCCTCCAATTGCTGGTGCTTTGACCGTCGCCTTTAACGTTCGAACACCGTTCCTTCTCTTCGGTGCACTGACCATTGCAACGTATTTATCGATATACCGGTTAGAAATACCAGCTACACAAAATAGTGATCAAACTCAGAAAAGAGTTTTGCGACGCTTGGTACGCAGCCGCCAAATGGTCGCTGCGTTATTGGTCGTGATCTCCTTCAGGTATTCGATCGGAGTTTTCGAACCTCTTTGGGCGCCTCATATGGATAATTTGGGCGCGTCAACCATGATCGTAACCTTGTCCTTAACTGGTTTTGCCCTACCGATGTTGCTAATAGCTAGGTGGGCAGGCTCGTTATCAGATCGATTCAGCCCCCGCGCCACATCATTGCTTTCCGCGCTCGCAACAGTCCCATTAATGGCCTCCTACGGATGGATATCTTCCGTCCCCATTCTCTTCATCGCAGCGATGCCCCACGGAATGATGGAGGCAGTGCAATCCCCTGGATCTCAGGCTGCCGTTTCCGACGCGGCACCGTTAGATGACGCCGCAGCCGCTCAAGGACTCGGGGAAGCCATGGGTTCAGCCGCATCAATGGTTGGCGCTTTAACTGCAGCGCCGCTCTACTCGTGGCTCGGACCGGGTCCAGCTTTCCTTATCGGAGCGATAACCATGTTGGTTCTGCTGTCAAGCAGTTGGCTACTCGACCCTCCACCCCTCTCGGAACGAAATTCAGAGTCGAAGTCGATTTAATAGTCGGCAATGAGAGCGGAACTAGATGCTTTATCTCTCGGCCGGCGGTCAAGAATGAACTCAGGTGGACGCAAATCATTAATTTCGCTGACACCGCTCGGGTCGCTGTAGTAACCCAGGGCGTAACTTCCCATTGTGTAGCCAAGCATCTCTTGTAAATCATGATCAAGGCTCTTAGCTATCTCTGGCGGACATGACAGATACTGATTCTCTTCAGTACGCAACCATCCCAGGCAGTAGGTGATGTTTACACCAGTCCGGTCAGAATCAGAACAGTTCTTACCGCCTCCATGAATAACTGACCCTGAGTAGAGCAAAACAGACCCCGCAGTCATTACCGCCTGACTTGTTTCCTCATCCAAAGCTCGACGATCATCAGGCCACCCAGCAGATCCCGGTACGACCCGAGTCGCTCCATTTTCTTCGGTGAAATCCGTCAATGCCCAAATCGTGTTGAACTGAGGCTCAATTTCAGCGGGCACGTAGCCGCCCCATGCGAGTCGATCACGGTGGCGAGGTTGAGCGCCCTGACCAGGCTGAATGTTGATGATTTGAGTGAGATGTAATTGGATTTTGTCGGTATAAGGTTCCAGGAACTGGCGGGCAAGATCAGTCGTAGTCGGATGCATCACTAACTCTCGAGCGGCTTCACTACGAGCCACCAGCGCTCCGGTCCGAGCTGTGAGCCTCCCACTGAAATCGTCACGCCCTGTAGGAGTTGAAGCAATAAACGGTCGGAGTTCACTGTCAACGCGCGACCGGAGCTCATCGCTCATTACATCCACAAGCACACACGCACCGTCCTCACGAAGAGTTGTAAGAACATCATCGCTATCTGCATCAGCATCGAAATAAACGAGGTTCGCCATTTGCCTAGCCTATGTCAATCGGGTTCATTATTTTACTGAACGATTATTCGAGTCCCGATCAAGACTCGGTCTTGCGCCGATCTGTCATCTTTTTAAAGTGCGTAGCCCCATTCATCGAAGGGACACGCCCCTCGCCAGGCCCCATGTCCGCCATGACAGTAAAAGCCGCTGGTACACGAAAATTGAACGACTCTTCTTCAGGAAGCAAACATGCCTCAGAGTCGCAAGCCTGCCAACGAACCTTGCCGCTAATCGTGACCCAGCGGCCATCATCATCTTTCGTGATGGCCCTACCATTCTGGGCGATCGGCAAACGCAAGATCACGTTTCCTTCGTAGACCTCGAGCGTGTGTCCATCGGTACCTAAAGTCAGAGGACGTGTATCAGGAGCAATCATCGTGTAAGGCAGTATTCCTTCCACGTCTCCATCTAGCTCAATCGATGCCGCAACTAGCCCTTCGGGCACTGGCTCTTGATAGAGGTGCATACCTTCGGGTACCGAAAAACGGGCCACTATTTGCCTAGTGATACCGATCGGCAGGTCAGCCCCGTCGAATTCAATCTCAACGTTTACTTGTTCACCTGTTACAGGTCTTTCGGCAAGAGTGAACTCTTCTCCCTTTACAGCGGCAACCAACTGTTCAGCTCCCGGCCGAACGGTGAAATTATTTTCAAAGAATTTTTGGGTAACAATTCCCTCAGAATTAGTCACATAGACACCGGGGTACGGAATCCCATACCAAGGGTGATCATCCTCAGCGATAGTTGTATTAAGAATCCCAAACGACCGTATGACCTCGCTATCAGAATCCGAGAGCATCGTGAAACTAGCCCTGTGGGCCTTTTTATAGTCGGCGAGCGCATCAACTTCGTCGTAACTCAGTACATACAACTTGGCCCCCGCAGCTTCGAAGTCAGACATTCCCTTTTCCAGCTCGACCAGCTGGGTGCGACATGGCGGTCACCAAACAGCCGATCGGGTAAAGACCAAGACCACAGGTTTCCCTTCGCGATCCTCGTGCAGGTCAAGAGTTACGCCGTCTGAATCAACTGCTACAACGTCAGGTAGGCGTTCTCCAACTTCCGGTCCCGTAGGAAACGCTCCCAAAGGGTTGGATCTGGGCCCAGATCCGGCCGGCAAGGGAGCTATGTATCCCTCGGCGTCTTCGTATTGATTGGGCGCCAACTCAGCCCCACGAGTATCACGTTCGATCTGCATACGGTAAAACTTAGCCCGTCAGAAACGACTACGGTCCTGTGACCGGCCATAAGGGAGCAGACAAATGCCGCAACCACTTCGATTCGGCGTTATGTATGACTGTCGCCACATACCTGGCGGCGATTTGTCCATGTCTGACGTTTACTCAGCAACAATCGAACAAGCGGTCCTGGCCGATGAACTTGGGTTTGACCACGTTTGGTTTACGGAACACCACTTTCTAGAGGACGGTTATCTCCCAGCCTTTCAACCATTAGCTGGGGCAATAGCAGCTCGGACTAGAAATATTCGGATCTCCAACGACATAGCGTTGCTGCCCCTGTATCACCCGGTGAGACTCGCCGAAGAACTAGCTGTCCTAGATCACATCTCTGAAGGTCGGATGGAATTCGGAATTGGGATGGGTTACGTGCCCAAAGAATTCGAAGCATTTGGGGTTCCACTCAAGAACCGAGTTTCTATGACCGACGAAGCCATCGAGATACTCCGACTTTGTTGGGCAGATGAGCCATTTAGTTTTACGGGCAAGCGCTATCAACTATCAAACATAAACGTTTACCCGAAACCAGTGCAGGTCGGAGGTCCGCCCCTGTGGATAGCCGCTATGAAAGAACCCGGAGCACTGCGAGCAGCTCGCTTCGGAACGAACTTGCTGCCACAAGGACGAAGAGAAGACGTCCTTGACCCATGGAGAGATGCAGTCAAAGCCGACGGCGGAGATCCCAACGATTATCGAGTAGGGATTATTAGATCTGTCTACGTAACAGATGACTTCGACAAAGACTGGCCAGCTATACGAGAGGCTGAACGTTTTCGCATGGGCGTTTACGGAACATTTATGGCCGAGACCCCCGATGACTACGGCTGGGGCAGCGAAGGCGGCATACCTCAGAACGTGCTCATAGGAACCGCCGACGAAGTCGTTAAGGAACTCACAGATTTCATTGAGCTATACGGAATCACAGACATAGCCACTTCGGGCTTACCACCAGGACTTGACCCCGAATTCATGGCAAGAAACCTTGAACGTCTTGCAACAGAGGTAATACCGCTTCTGAAGTAGCGAATTAGGAGGATTCAAACGCGTAGGTGTCAAGGGTTTCTTGAGCTCGAACACGAAACTTGTGCCAATTACCTCCCCCGTAATAGGCAAGACTTCCTGGTTCCGAATCGCCATGACCGTTGTAATAGGACAGGCAATCTCGAAGTGGTGCCGTAGCTATGTCAGCCTGTCGACAGTGTTCGGCATAGTTCATTTCTGCTTCTTCAGTGATGTCGACGACTTCATGCCCTTCTTCTCGCATCATCGAAAGCATCCAGACGATGTAATCCGCATGCGTCTCTATCGCGTCGGTGAAGTTGAAGCTTCCGCCTCCGCCTTGCGGTCCAGTCATGATGAACAAATTCGGGAACCCATTGCTATGGATCCCTAGGAAGGTCTTGGTCCCTTCAGTTTCCCACTTATCTTTCATCGTTTGGCCACCCCTACCAGTGACCATGTTGAAGGTTGACGTCGCCATCCACTGGAAGCCAGTGGCATAAATCAGCACATCGAGTGGGTATTCCTGGCCTTCGTGAACTACTCCGTTTTGGTTGATATTCGTCACACCCATGGGCGCGGTATCTACTAAGTGGACATGCGGCAAGTTGAACGTAGGCAAATACTCATCGTGGAATGTGGGTCGCTTGCAGCCATATGGGTAGTAGGGCTTTAACGCCTCCGCTGTTTTTGGATCTTCGACTATCTCATCGACTCGGGCCCGTATCTGCTCCATGATGCGGAAATTTGAATCCAACTGTTTTTCAACCATTTCCTCGGGTGTGAGTTTCCGATCGTGTTCTTTGCGTTGCTTGAAATCATCAACTTTCCCTGCCAGGTAGTCGTCGTTTGCTTGGATCGCTGAGCGGCCGGCTGAAATCCTTGAAAATCGCTTTCTTCGGGCTCTTGCCCAGCCCGGTTCTTCTTTCCAGGATTCGATTTCATCTGCTCCTGTAACTCGCTGGTCGCGTACGTCAATTGACGAAGGTGTGCGCTGAAACACGTACAGATCGCCGACAATTTTTGCGAGCTCCGGAACAGCTTGGACTGATGTAGCGCCCGTACCGATAATCCCAACCCTCTTTCCCTCAAGATCCACGTCATAACGCCAACGCGAGGTGTGGAATGACTCCCCTTCGAATCGTTCCATTCCCTCAATCCGAGCGAGTTTGGGAGTTGTCAAAATGCCATTAGCCAAAATAACGTAACGAGAGCGCATTGCATCTCCGCGGTCTGTATGCACAGTCCAGCGTCTTGTTTCTTCATCCCAGTCAGTTCGCTCGACCGTGGTATGGAAGAGACATTTGTCATAGAACCCGAACTTGGTGGCCATTGACTGGCAATACTCAAGAATCTCAAAACCTGAAGCAAACTTCATTGTAGGGAAATATTCCATTTCCTCTAAGAGAGGCAGGTAGCTGTAGGACTCAACATCGCATGCGATACCTGGGTAGCGATTCCAATACCAAGTGCCCCCTACGTCACCACCTTTTTCGCAGAACCTGACATCTTGGAAACCTGCTTCTTTAAGTCGGTACCAAAGAAGGAGCCCCGCGAAACCTGCGCCGATCACGACTATTTCGCAGTCGTCAGTTAAGGCATCGCGTTCAACAGGAGAGTCGGAATAGTGGTCTTCGAGATACTTAGAAAATTCCCCCTCCATCGTCATGTAATCAGCAGCACCTCGCCGTTGCTCTTTGAATTCCCGATATTTCGCCTGCTCAACAGCATCGAACTTTGCTGCCTGAGAAACTTCGGGAAGCGTTTTCAGACTGGTATCAGAGTTGACCTGATAACCCTTACCTTGAATTTTGTCACTTGCCTTACCGGCTCGAGTGTCAAAAATTTTGAGGCCTGTTTCGGGATCGATACTGATCGCCATTTTGCTCTCCTGTTCGGACCCTAGTGATGTTAGGCAATCAAGATGGGGTCGTGCTGCTTCGATCGGGCTCGATTGAAATCACACCCATACGGCGCTTTGCCCGCCACTCTGACCTGCCTGTGACTATCAAATTGATAGTCTCTTAGGGTGACCGCTCGCGCCTGGATAGCTGTTGCGTTTGCAGCAGCGAGCGCCGGTGTAGCTCAAGGTTTTGGCAGGTTTACGCTAGGTGTCGTATTACCTGCAATGCGCTCTGATCTAGGACTATCAAATACGGTCGCTGGTTCAATTGCTACCGCAAACGTTGCTGCCTATCTAATCGGCACCTTGGCTGTAGCTATAGCTGCCTCGCGCATCAAACTCTTGACGGTCATGAAGGTTGGACTACTCATTGCCGTAGGCGGGCAGGTTGTCTCGGCACTTGCTCCTAATGCTGCTGTTTTGATGTTTGGGATGTTCTGCTGTGGCTTTGGCGGAGCATGGGTTTGGATTCCGACCCCTGTTGTTGCAAGCGCTGCATTCCCACCCGAAAAACGCGGCACGGCCATCGGACTTCTTTCATCGGGCATGGCCCTAAGCATCGTGTTCACCAGCCAACTCGCTGGCTGGGTTCGACGGGTATGGGGAGATGAAGGCTGGCGCAATGTTTACGTAGTCCAAGCAACAATCGGACTTCTAGTAGCAGTCGGAACCGTAGCCATAGTTAGACACGCTCAAGATCAGCTCTCGCCTAAAGGCAGTGTGGGCGGGTTTGATGCGCTACGTCGTGTACCTGGGTGGAAACCGATCACCGCCATGTACACCACATTCGGTTTTATGTATCTCCTCGTTCTAGCGTTCATGAGTAGCCGGCTAGAAGATGACAACGGCTGGTCGGCCAGCAACGCTTCTTTGTCATTCACCTTGATCGGGCTGGGGATGGTGTTCGGCGGTCCAATTGTCGCTAAGTCAGTCGCCACCTTCGGAACCCGAGCAACCCTCGGATGCGCCTTCGGTCTTTGGACCGTTCTCGTACTCAGCATCCTGCCTGGTTGGGTACTGCCTACTCTTGGGGCGTCAATAGTGATTGGGATGATATTCGCCTCAATTCCAGTAACCCTGACCATGTACTTCGTCGAAAACGCGTCAGCTGAGGATTACGGTCCCGGTTTCAGCGCAGCTACTTTGGCTTTCGGTGTAGCACAAATGGTTTCGCCGCAGATTGGTGGCGTCTTAGCCGACTGGACATCCACTTTCCTTTGGGTGTTGTTGCTCTCATCTGCTTGTGCTTTATTAGGAATTGTTGGGGCACTTCGGCTACCTAAACTCCCAACATCAACACCGAAACCTCTCCCAACACCACCGCCTAATCAGCCCTTGGTTCCTCCATCAGTTTTTTGCGTACGCCCCCATTAAGCACACTGAAGGGCTATCAGCCTAAATTCATTACATGAATCGTGACCTTTCAGAATCTGGTTTTGACCTCAAACAAATTGACCGCTTACTAACTACAACACGAGCCGTTCGTAAGCGTTTGGACTTCGCTCGCGACGTCACCGATGACGTAATTTTCGAATGCATTGACTTAGCCGAACAGGCACCTACCGGCGGCAACGACGCGAGTAGGCGTTGGCTCGTAATCCGCGACCAAGGACTCAAAGACCAGCTAGGGAGCTTGTACGCCGAAGTCGGGACCCTATTCCTTCAAGCCAGAGGAAGATTGGAAGGCACTGGCCACCCAAAAGAGCATGTTGTTAGCTCAAGCGCATACCTAGTTGACAATTTTTCGAAAGCACCAGCTCTAGTTATTTGCGCTATTTGGGGCCTCCATGACAACAGCGGTCGCCCAGGACTTTTTGATAGCGCTATTCCTTCAGCATGGAGCTTCAACCTAGCTTTACGATCGCGTGGCCTAGGCACTGCCTACGCCACAATGTTGAACAACAAAACAGCCGAAGTCAGCAAAATATTAGGGATACCCAATGGCGTCACCACATTGGTGTGCTTCCCTGTGGCATACACAATCGGACAGGAATTCTCCCCTGCACCCAGACGACCAGCGTCGAACATCACCTATTTCGACCAATGGGGCTTCACCCGAGAACTACCGAGCGCTGACGGCTCCGCTCGGATTCAAGACGGACCAGGTGTAGTAACAGAAATCGATACCGATGCAAGGCCGAGAAAAGTTTGGGAAGTAATTTCTGACATCAACATGCCAGCACTCTTTTCCAACGAGTTCGTCGGAGCAGAATGGGTTTCCCAAGACCAGACAGGAGTCGGGTCAAGGTTTACCGGTCGCAACTCAATCCCGGGATTACGTGACTGGGAGACCGAATGCATTGTTACAGAATGGGTTGAGCGCCAAGTATTTGAATGGCGCATCACAGATCCAGATAATCCAGGGGCTATTTGGCGCTTCGATTTAGCTGAACAAGGCACCGGAAGCCGACTCCGATTTTCAATGGTCATTGGGAAAGAGAACAATGGCACCGCACCAAGAGCACAAGAAGATCCCTCAAGAGAAAACGCGGTCCTATTCGAACGACGTTTAATCCACAAATCAAACATGCAACGCGTTGTAGAAGGAGTGAAGACGTTGGTCGACGACGGACCTAACGTCGATCAATAAATACGTGTTCCTTCGCTAAAAACATCGTCGACCGCTCAAAATCTATGAAATTTGCTTCATCCTCATAAGCACGCTTAGCTGCAGCTCGATTTTCTGGAGTCGGATTCCCCATCGCTGACCGATCCATCCACACCTCAGCGTGACCAAGATATGGCTCTATTTTCGATCCGCGAGAGCGGTTAATCCCCTCGGTTAATTCTGCTTCATCTCGGTGAACCTGTTGATACCGAACGATCCCCGATCCATGAGCTTGCCGCCGGATAACCGGGCCATGGTGTGTTCGCCAATACCACTGAGCTTCTTCCATGCTCAAAGAATCAAGCTGACGCAGAGGGAAGTACAACTTAACCAAACTTGAACGCTCGCTCGCCACAACATTTTCTGGTGTCGGGTTCACCTGCGGATATTCGTAATTAAACCAAGCCACAGAGCGTTCCAAATCAATGAAGCGCTGTTCATCGTCTCGAAGAGCCCGATCCGCTTCTCGCCCTTCCCCAGAACGCGTTGCTTCAAACATTGCGTTCTTTGACTCCCACCAAACCTCTGCCACGCCGTCGTAAGGCTCTTCCATCTCTCCACGACGACCGGTAAGACGGCTGTGATCATCATCGGTGGAATGCACCTGCACGTAACGAAGCATGTTCAACGTTTTCGAGTAGCTAGCAACGAGAGGGCCGTGTTCTTCAAGCCAATACCTTTGCATCTCCTCTTTCGTCATACCTTCTTTGCGGCGCATCAGAAAGGTCAATCTCAGCATTCATCCTCCTCTTCCATCAGACCTTAGTTCGCACTAAAAGCAGATGGCATTGGCGCTCTTAAGTCCGCGAGTTGAATACTCGACACATTTGACCGATAAGTTGTCACTAGAGCGCCGGTGGCGGAACTGGCAGACGCGCCGGCTTTAGGTGCCGGTGTCTTCGGGCGTGTGGGTTCGAGTCCCACCCGGCGCACAAATTCTTCACTTCACTGAACGCAATCAACCATTCCAAACAGCATCAAACCAACTACTCACCGGAGCTTCTAACAGCGGGAAACCTTTCTCCTCAACTGCTCCGCAAGTGACACACTCAATTCCCGCATCTAGGTCGCGACGCCAAGACACGACCGTGTGGGTTTCGTGCTCTAAATACAGGTCAGCGACCGTCAACGTCGACGACGAGTTCTCCTCGACGTCATACAACTGAACCCAATCGTCACAACTTCGGCATCGCAATCCGATTCGATTCTCATCCCAAACCTCATACCCCCACTCAATGGCGAGATCATGACCTTGATGCATAGACCACTCATCGCCAGCTTCCAGCATCGGCCCACCTTCTTCCAGATGCTTTAGGTAGCGCATCCTCCAATCCCGCCCATGAACAAGCTTCGCTCGGACAGTTGAGTCAACCTGAGCCCGAGGGTTACCCTTCACCTCCGAGAGAATTTCATCAGCCAGGTAGATCGCTTCTCGCAACATATGTAGACGCTCTTCGTCACGTTCCATCTCTTCTACCTCCACTGACAGACTTAGCATCATCTCACGTGCTGCCTATCCACAAGGCAGAATGGAAGACATGTTGTCCCCTTACCGAATTCTCGACCTTACTGACGAACGTTCTAACTTGACTGGATTGCTGCTAGCCCAGCTAGGGGCTGAGGTAATAGCAGTCGAACCGCCAGCTGGCAACAGTTCACGACACATAGGGCCTTTCGAACAAGATGACGTAAACATCGAAAAGTCTCTCACTCACTGGGCTTGGAACCGTGGAAAAAAATCCGTCATCGGCGGAGTGGAAGAAATCGAGTTACTTGCTGCGACGTCCGATGTCGTCCTCGATTGCGGAGCGTTCGAAGGTTTAGATCTTGACAAGCTGCGATCGGCTAACCCTTCTCTTCTGACAGTTAAAGTGTCGCCCTTTGGCGCGACCGGTCCCAAAAGCGATTGGATAGCAACTGACTTGACGTTGCTGGCGAGCGGCGGCCAACTCGGCTTCACAGGAGATCCCGATAGAGCACCGCTCCAGATCGGTGCAGTGCCGCAAGGCTGGTTACATGCTGCTCTTGAAGCCGCCGAAGCAACAAGTATCGCTCTTTTCGAAAGAACGACTTCCGGCTGCGGCCAACACATAGACGTTTCAGCTCAGCAAGCAGTAACTCAGTGCACCCAAACGATGTTAATGACGAGCGCTGTAGGCGCCCCTCCCTGGGGACGCGCAGGCGGAGGTATCAAGGCCGGAGAATACGTTATTCGAACCGTCTATCCAGCATTAGATGGTTTCATCTCAATGTGCTTCATGTTCGGCGAGATGCTCGGCCCTTACAGCCAACGAATGATGGACTGGGTGCACGAGGAAGGTTTTTGTGACGAAGCAACCCGCGATCAGAACTGGGTCGATTTCTTTACAATGATTTTTACTGGACAGGCTGATCCGGAAGATCTCTATCGAGCCCAAGACGCGATTGCAGCATTTACCGCAAGTAAAACCAAAGCCGAATTAATGACCGGGAACAGTGAGCGGCGGCTTCTCATCGCGCCAGTCGCCACTACAAAAGACATACTTGAATCTGAACACCTTGAGGCTCGCGAGTTTTTTGAAGAAGTTCCCCAGCTTGGGCACAAATTTCCCGGCCGTTTCGCGAAGGCAACCACGCCACTCAAGAATCTTGGACCGCCACCCAAACTAGGAGAACACAACAAAGAAATACTCGCAGATCTCAATAGAAAACCGACAAGCCCCTCTCCTGTTGACCCTGCGCCTACAAGTAAGCCCTTAGAGGGAATAAAGGTTCTAGATTTTACATGGGCAATAGCCGCTCCGATGGCGACGCGCAATCTCGCTGACCACGGAGCGACTGTCGTAAGAGTCGAGTCCGAAGGACGGATCGATGTGATTCGCAACGCCGGACCATTCGTAAACGATGAAACTCACCCTGACAACACGGCGCAATACCACTCCGCTAACGCCGGAAAACACATGATCAGTCTTGACCTATCTGTCGAAGAAGCCCACACAGTCATCTGGGATTTGATCGACTGGGCAGATGTCGTAATCGAATCCTTTACTCCGAAAGCGATGGCGAATTGGGGACTTGATTATGAGTCAATAAAGAAACGAAAACCCGACGTCGTGATGTTGTCGAGCTGTCTGATGGGACAAACCGGTCCCATGAACATGTACCCCGGCTTTGGGATGCTCGCTGGGGCTTTGAGCGGGTTCTACGAAATCACTGGTTGGCCAGACCGGCCGCCAACTGGGCCGTTTCTTGCCTATACCGACTACACCGCACCACGCTTTACCGTCACCGCTCTCGTAGCAGCGCTAGATCATCATCGTCGAACAGGTGAAGGTGCTTATATAGATCTCAGCCAGCATGAATCAGCATTACACCTTCTTGGTCCAGCTCTCCTAGACCAAGAAGTCAACGGGCGCACTGCGCAACGATTAGGAAACTCCAGCGAACGCTATTCAGTACACGGTGTCTATCCAGTCCAAGGTGATGACAAATGGATAGCAGTGGTGTGTCAAAACTCCACAGCGGAAGAGACACTTTCCAAGCTCGTAGGTGAAGCAAACTTGGACGATTCGACAATCGCTAATTGGACTGAGTCTCAAGATCGTTTCGAACTTCAAGAGCTTTTACAATCCAATGGCATCGCGGCCCACATCGTCTCGGATTCTGCTGATGCGGTCTCAGACCCCCAGCTCATCCATCGGAACCACTTTCGGCGAGTACCACAGGCATACGCCGGCGAGACCGTAGTAGAAGGTTCCCATTATCAACTCAGCCGGACTCCCTCAAATACTCTGTGGGGAGGGCCACCAATCGGTGAACATACTTTCGACGTACTAAGCGACATGTTGGGGTACGACGGAGACAGAATCGCTGATCTCGCAGCAGTTGAGGCCCTCTACTAAAAGCGTGACTTTCCATACGCAAAGCCTTCTCAGGGTTCATGAGTGGTGCATGTATGCGAATTGAGTGCAACAATCAACAGAAAGCAATGAAAGAAGGCCCGTTGTGAACGAGCAAGACCGACTCGAAATAGCGGCATCATTCCTGGAAGAGCTTGAAACTAAGGCGCAACACCACACCATGGCAAACAGGGTCGAGGATGCCTCTTTGGAAAACGCCTACCTCATCCAGGACGCATTTATCGACATCATGACCGGCCGAGGTGAACAGGTGGTCGCTTGGAAAGTCGCTCTCACGAGCAAGGCCATGCAAGAGTTCTGCGGTGTCGACCATCCGTTGTCTGGCGCCGTGTTTAATAGTCGCGTTCAAAACTCTCCCGGGCAGGTCGTTCTCAGCGATCATCGACATCTTGGTTTGGAATGCGAAATCGCTGTTCAACTTGGAGCTGACCTCGATGCCACAACAACACACACAAAAGAGACTGTTCGCGATGCAGTAGATGCTTGCTACCCATCCTTTGAACTGATCGAAGACCGAGACGCCAACTATGACCAACTCAACCCCTTCGACTCAGTGTCTGAGAACGCATGGAACGCTGGAGTCATTTTGGGCTCTCCTTTCGCTGACTGGCAAGACATTGACCTGGTCGACACACCTACTGTTCTGGAAGTAAACGGCGAGGTTCTCGGATCTGGTAAGACCGGAGACGCCCTGGGTCACCCTTTCGAAGCAGTTGCTTGGCTCGCAAACCACCTCAACGACCGAGGTCGTACGATCCGAGCAGGTGAATTCGTGATGACTGGCAGCACAGTCATCACTTATTTCCCGCAGGTCGCTGACCGAGTGAAGTTCTTTGTAGGCGACCACGGATCAGTAGAACTCGCTTGCTTGTAGCGTCGCACCACTAAATTCTCACCCCTACTGTTTCCCGTTAGCTAGCCTGTTACCAATAAGGGACTTGGGGAACACGATGAGTGACATAAAAATCGTGCCGATGATCGGCAAAGCGTTTGGTGCTACCGCCACGGGAGTAGATCTAAAAAATCTGAGTGACGGCGAGTTCAATGATCTGCATGCAGCTTTTTTGGAACACGGATTTTTGCTTCTCCCCGGTCAACACCTCAACGAGCAAGAAAGCACCGCGTTTGGTCAACGTTTCGGGGAGTTGGAATTTGGTGGGGCTCCTATGGCCAACCAGAAGAAACATGAGGACGGTAGCTTCGGAAAGATTCATGACCTCCAGTCGCAAATAATGCGAACAAACGTCGGAAACGAGGCCTGGCACACCGACTCCACTTATAAACCGATCGCCAGCAAGGTGGCGATGCTGTCTGCCGTGGTCGTTCCGGATGAAGGCGGACAAACTGAGTTAGCTGATCTGCAATCCGGCTATGACACTCTGGACCAAGCCACAAGAGAAAAGGTCGCTGAATTAAGCGCATACCATTCAACAAACTTTTCTCAGGCGAATGACCTCGGGGACTTCCCAGATGCAGAAGGCGACGGCGTATACGGCGAGGTGTATCACGGGGAGGCTTATCTGCGGCCTATGGTCAAGATTCATCCGGAGACGGGGAAGCCGAACTTGTTCGTTGGGCGACATGCCTTCGGAATTCCAGGCCTCACTCGAGAAGAAAGCCGCAATCTGATCCGGTCTCTCGTAGAACACGTCGTCGCTGACGATTCGCGGGTCTACAGCCATAATTGGGTTGCCGGGGACACACTGCTATGGGATAACCGGAGAGCGCTTCACCGAGCCCGTCCTTACGACTACAGCAAGCCTCGATATCTGATCGGGACCCGAGTCGCTGGAGACCCTGCCTCTGAATTGGCTTACTATCCCGAGGATCCGGAAGCTGAAGCAGGTCGTCGGGCTCTCACCGAGGAACTCGGGTTTTTGCGTGAGGAAACCAAAGACCGAATGTATGGGGCGACAACAGCGTCGTTCTGAACGGATACCAACGTTCTTAGTTGCGCAACCATCGTTCGTTTACTCCAATGACATCACTTGATAGAGAAATGCGAACAAGCCTCCCCAGGGCGACCGTATCTGAGCGACGTAATCGATTCCGAAACGACCGTCGAGATCTATCGGGATTGCATTACCAATCTCATGGTCAGCTGGCGTCAAAGCCACAAAGCCCGGTATCTGATGTTGTCTGACCCAAGCTAGGTCACTTGATTCATCGCTCGAAAAATTGCCGTCCCCGTCGTTCAAATAAATTTCTATCCCAGGGCATGCTTCTTTTCCGCCGTTCGCTCCACCGTGTGTTCGGTCAGTTATATCGATGTCACCGTCGTTATCGACATCGAGAAGAACTACCTGGCCTTCTCCCCACACAGTGCACTCCACCTCAACTTCTGGATCTTCATAATTCAAGGCCCTTGGTTGTTCACCCAGTGCCTCTTGGCTGATATCGGTGAAATTTCCTGAGCCGTCGTTGCGAAGAATTTGGATGAATCTTCCCACGTAGTAAAGGCTTCCGGCCCTCGTGGTTCCGATGACGATGTCTATATCTCCGTCACTGTCGATGTCTGCAGTGGAGGCATGGTTGAATTTGGTGGTTCCCTGTCCGAACCGCCCCGTGGGCAGACCGTGCACCTCCCATTGATCACTCGGCTTTTGCTTGTCACTGATAGCTATTTGTGCCGGCCAGGGGTTCAAAGAATCTATTTCGTCTCCCCACAAAAGCACCGGGTCGGCCAAACCATCGCCATTAAAGTCTTCAAGTAGGGACGACATAACGTAGTGGTCAGTACGACGCATTGCCTCAGGCAGATTCTCGATTGAATTCACAAACCCTGCTCCGCCATCATTCAAAAACAAAGTCCGCGCTGCCAAGATATCGGGGAACCCATCACCGTTTATGTCTCCCGACGAAGCATCATGAGCAAAAAATCTGTTGCCGCGATAGTCGATGGTGTCCGAGGCATCAAAGAGTTTGCCATCACGAGATAGCAGCAAAACGTGAGGGTCCATGTCATTGATTCTCTCTCCAGTTGGGAGGAGTTTCAGTAAACCTTGCGAGCCGGCGAAGATATCGTCAACCCCATCCTGGTTGAAGTCGTCAACTACTAGTCGATACGACATGTTGCGTTCTGGTGGCTCTCCGGAGAAGTAAATCGTCGGATCTGCTATGAGCCGACCTGTTCCGTCGTTGAGGTACACCCTCACTGTGCTTCGCTCTTGGTGGGTCATCGTGTGTGGGAAAATGGCCCAACCGACCACTAGGTCTTGGTGACCGTCACCGTTGAAGTCTCCGACCATCATGTTGTGTGCGTCTGCAGTAAATGAACCGTCTCGTTCGTCGCAGTCATTAACCGTTGGGTAGCAATAGGTTTCGTTGTAGCGCTCGTTGACGAAAACTGTTTCAAAACCGAAATTGAAGACGGCGTAGTCCTTGCTGCTCGTGCCCTCTAAGTCATCTGGCTTGAGGTGTCTGGTACGTGAGACGTCATGCTCGTACAGGGCCACTTCGATTTGGAGGCCAACCCTCTTTGAACGTCCATCTGCGGTGGTGACATCAACTGAGTATTCGATTGTTTCGTTTCGTTGAACGATGGGACTGACGAGCGTGAGCGATTGTTCTGTTGAAGCCAACACAATGAACCCATCGGAAACGATTTGGATGTCAGTTATCTCTTCCTGTGAGACCACTGAAACCTCGAACTGTGAATAGCTGTCGACAAGCGCCGGCGCCACCACTGTCAGTTCAAAATCGTTGACGTTAACGTCTACGTCAACTGTTGTCGCGACCGCAGTGGTCTTCGGTGAAGTCTCTGTTGAAGCCTTCTCAAGGCGCGTCGTGGTAGTCGTCTTTGTTGTCGATCCGCCGAGTTGGTTGGTGGCGTCTGTTTCGCCTGCGGTCGAGCAGGAGACAGCCAACAACGCGCATACAACCAAACTTTGGGGAAACCTCACCAAGCCAGTATCGCTCAGATCTCGTCTACATCTAGCTTTTGATACGCGCTTCGATTCTGAAGCAACGCCAATCTCGGGACTGTGAAACTTAGCCAGCCCCCATGATGGCTTTAATTTCTAGGAACTCTTCAAAGCCATGTTGACCCCATTCGCGGCCGTTACCTGACTGCTTGTAACCGCCAAACGGCGCGTTGAAGTCGGGGCCCGCTCCGTTTACATGAACATTGCCGCTACGGATTCTCCTAGCCACCGACATTGCCCTATCTTGGCTGCCCGACACATAGCCTGAGAGTCCGTAAAGCGTTTCGTTTGCCATACGCACTGCATCGTCATCGTCTTCATACCCGATCATTACTAGTACCGGCCCGAAAATCTCTTCTTGGGCGATTCGCATCTCATTCGTAACATTGGTGAAGAGCGTCGGTCGAACGAAATATCCGCTGTCCAAACCTTCCGGGCGTCCAGTTCCACCTGTGACCAAGGTGGCCCCTTCCTCAATGCCGGCCTCAATTAACGCTTGGATTTTGTTCCACTGCACTTCAGAAACCACTGGTCCAATAATTGTTCCATCGCTAACCGGGTCTCCGACTGCAACCGACTCCATTGAGCCTTTGGCTATAGCCGCAGCTTCTTCCATGCGGCTAAACGGGACGAACATCCGGGTAGCAGCGTTGCATGACTGACCGGAATTGGTGCACATTCCAAACGCATCACGACCTACAGCTTCAGCCAGGTCAGCGTCGTCCAGAATGATGTTCGCGGACTTTCCACCAAGCTCTTGAGCTACTCGCTTTACGGTCGGAGCCGCATTTCGGGCTACCTCAACTCCTGCTCGCGTGGAGCCAGTAAATGACATCATGTCAACTCCGGGATGTGCTGATAGGTGAGCTCCTACCGACGGCCCATCGCCATTAACTAAATTAAAGACACCGGCGGGAACTTCAGCTTCATCTAGCAATTCAGCGAACAAGATGGCGTTGAGCGGGGCAACCTCTGAGGGCTTCAGCACCATTGTGCAACCAGCAGCAAGAGCCGGCGCTACCTTGCACGCAATCTGGTTGAGAGGCCAGTTCCAAGGCGTGATCATCCCCACAACCCCAACCGGCTCCTTTGCAATCAAGGATCTACCCATCTGTTCTTCGAACTCATAGGAACCCAGGATCTGAGCCATCGTCGCGAAATGAGCTACTCCAGTTGGCGCCTGAGCTGCCTTAGCGAGACCTTTCGGGGCCCCCATCTCAGCAGAAATTAGGCTTGCAAGATCTTCTGATCGGGCACTCAAAAGCCCAGTAATCCGATTCAACAACTCAACGCGATACTCAATTGAAGTTTGTGAGTAGCTATCGAAGGCTGCCTGCGCAGCGTCAACCGCAGCATCTACATCGGCTGGAGTACCCATAGCGATAGAAGCTATTGGTGCTTCAGTCGCCGGATTTATGACCTCAACTGTGGCGTCCGTAGACGGTTCAACCCACTCTCCATTGATATAAAAACGGCCTAAGTTGGAGCTGAGTTCCATGTCTCACCCTTCAATCATGTTTAGGTTACTTAATACTGTTCTATCGGTCAGCCTATCTACCCGCAACATCAGCACCAAAGCCAAGCTCTACTAAACGAAACTTCCACAAGAGAACTGCGCACCTCAGACCGGTTACCATAAAGGCAGCACCAAAAAAAAGAGGATCAAATGAGCACTACCGTCGACAGTAAAGATCTACTGGAACAATCTGCGACATTTGGAGCGATGACTGAAGGAACCGCTCTCGATTGGAAGATCATTGCAGCACACAACCAACAGATGGCCAGCAGCGTCGCTAGTCGAGTTCTCGACCACCTCCGACTGTTAGAAGGCGACCACGGCGGCTTTTCCGTCGACCGAATGGAACATTCACTACAGACCGCTACTCGCGCCTACCGAGCCAACAAGTCCGATGAATACGTTGTTTGTGCCCTACTCCACGACATTGGCGACACTCTTGGTTCTTACAATCACCCCGATATAGCTGTAGCGATTCTCAAACCTTTCGTTAGCGAAGAACACCTTTGGATGGTAGAAAAGCACGGCATTTTTCAGGGTTACAACTTTTTTCACTACCTCGGCCTCGACCGCAACATGAGAGATCAGTTTCAAGGTCACCCTGCTTACGACCTCACCGTCGAATTCTGTCAAGAGTTCGACCAAACAGCCTTTGATCCAAGTTATGACTCGATGATTCTCGAAGAATTCGTACCTGCCGTCGAAGCCTTGTTCGCTCAGCCTAAGAATTCGATCTACCTCGACGAAGGTGGTCAAATGTGTGGGAGCGACTCCTAGCCACCAACCGGTTGCCTTGCTCAGCAACAGGCTCTAACCAATGACGTCTATGGTGTTCGGCCATGACTATCATTCACTCGTCCCCTTCAGCAGCCGCCGCACTCGAAGAATTCAACATTAAAAACTCGACTGCAATACAAGTCGGTGATTTGTATTTCTTTAGCGGCATGACAGCGATCAACCTCGACACATTCGAAGTAACAGGTGGCGACCTAGCCACACAAGCCAGAGTTGCTCTAGAAAACTTCGGTTCGATGCTCGAAGATATGGGCCTTTCGCTTGACCACGTCATCAAAGTCAACGCTCAACTCACCGACGTGACAGAGTTCGCCATTTGGAACGAAGTCTTTCTAGACGTGTTTGAGGCCCCTTATCCCTGCAGAACGACTGTTGGCGCCCCACTGGTAGTAGGAGACATTGAGGTCGAGATCATTGCGGCCTCAAAACCAAGAAGATAATTAAAGCCAACTCCTAGTCATATATTCCTGTTTCCAATACAAGCCAAGAGCAAAAATTGACGTTCTCAACCAAAGGTGATGAGCTTCTAAATCACACACTGCAAATTATTCCTTAAGGAAGTTAAAGATGTCTCAAACTATTCACGTCGTGTTCCCTTGCCAAGAAGGCAAAGGACCTGAACTAATCGAAATCCTCCGCGGAGCTCTAGCCGACACTCGTGCCTTTGAAGGCTGTGAGTCAATCGAGGTTTACAGCGACGACAACAATCCAGACACCGTCGTCCTGTGGGAGAAGTTTGCACTCAAAGAAAATCATCAGGCTTATCTGCAATGGCGGATGGACACCGGACTGCCAGAAATGCTCGCACCAGTATTGGCAGGAAACCTCCAAGTCACCTATCTAGATAGCCACGACGCCTAACAAAGTCATTATCTAACTAGCAACGCCAAGTCTGAAAGACTTCGGCGATCAGGTGTCAGAAAGACAGCACTGACCACCTCTTGATGAGTCCTCAATCCCATGAGGACTCATCGCATTTTTAGAGGCTGATTCACTAATACCGTTAGCTTTCAAAACACAGCGAGCAACGCGCATATCGACATGGTTATGATCCACCTATGACTGATTTCGGCATAAACATGTTCCCGACCGACAAAGCGATTAACCCAATGACCTTGGCCAAGGAAGCCGAGGACCGTGGTTTTGAATCAATTTGGTTCCCTGAACACAGTCACATTCCAACTAGCCGAGAAACACCCTGGGGTCTTAACCCAAAGGCACCGCCCCTCCCAGAGGAGTACTGGCGAACCCATGACCAGTTCGTAGCGTTGGGGATGGCAGGTGCAGTCACCAACAAAATCAAACTCGGCACTGGTATCACTCTTGTCCCACAAAGAGATCCGATCTGGCTCGCAAAGAGCGTCGCAACAGTTGACGCGCTAACCGACGGCCGGTTTCTTTTCGGCATCGGTTACGGCTGGAACAAAGAAGAACTTCACCACCATGGAGTCAAATTCGGCGAACGTCGGGCTGTCATGCGCGAACGAATTTTGGCAATGAAAGAAATCTGGGCCAACGACGAAGCCGAATTTCACGGCGAACACGTCGAATTCAGCTCCAGCTGGCAATGGCCCAAACCAACCCAGAAACCACACCCTCCAATTATTTTAGGTGGAGCAGCTGGTCCAAAAACGATGAAAGACATCGTCGAATACTGCGACGGCTTCATGCCGATTAGCGGGCGCTACGACTTCGCCGACCAAATCAACACCCTTAAACAGATGGCAGAGGATGCCGGTCGAGACCCTGAATCTTTTGATTTCGGACAGTTCGGAACTCCGCCGAAAGCAGAAATCGTTGACACTCTGATCGAAGCTGGCTGCAACCGAATCGTATTTACGCTGCCTCCTGCAGATGCTGACACCGTCATTCCAAAGCTTGACCAACTGTCAGAATTTAAAGATCAATACAAATAAAGCCTGTCTCTAGCCCATCGCCAAAAATTCTGAGCTCACGGAATCGCCCCGTTGCTATTGATGTAGCTCCCCCTCAAGGCGCCTAAATAGAAAGATAAACAACTGCATGGACATCCCCTGCAAAGAACGTTTCTACGATGATTTCTCAGTCGGCGAAAAATTCACACTCGGCTCGACTGTGATGACAGAAGACGAAATGATTGACTTCGCCACTCAATTTGACCCTCAACGCTTTCACATCGACCCCGAAGCAGCCTCTCAAACCATTTACGGCAGCCTCATCGCATCAGGCTGGCATACCGGTTCTTTAATGATGAAGCTGCTGGCTGAGGACTTCTTGGGGGAACATAGCGTCGGAGCAGCTGGCTTAAGTGAACTGTCTTGGCCCGCACCAGTTCGCGTCGGAGACGTTCTAACGCTAACCGTCGAGATAATGAAGAAACGAGAAAGCAAGTCGCGTAAAGGGCTGGGTCTTATCGAGATCAAAAACCAGCTCATCAACCAGAAAGGTGAAGTAGCGCTGCAAGCAGTTCCAACCATGCTGATCGCGAGAAAAGACCCCTCTGAGGGAAAGTCATAAACCCAAGCCAAACTTGTTGCTATCTCCCCACGCGTTGCGTGGCTTCCTAACCCGATGAAAGCTAGACATAACCTGTAATCACCTAAACCGCAAAGAAGGAAACACCGTGGACAACGACGGCCCCTACTACGACGACTTTGAACATGGCATGACAATCCCTCCGCTGCCGGCGGTAACCGTCACAGAAGCTGACAATGTCGCGTACAGAATGATCACTGGCGACCAACACTTTGCATCAGCAGATCAAGACGCATACCAAAGAGTTAGCGGCTCCAGCGAGGCACTTGTCAACCCTGGACTGGTCATGCAGTTCGCTATTGGACAGACAACCAACGCCACCCGCAAAGCAATAGCGAATCTCTACTACCGATCAGTTCGAATTCTGAGATCCGTGGAAGTAGGCGAAACAATCAAAACCACCACAACCGTTCTCGGGTTATCTGATGCCAAACCAAAAGACGGACAACATCGAGGCAAAGTTTGGTTAGGGATCGAAACCTCAACAGATCGTGGCCCAGTAGTTCAATACGAAAGATGTGCTTTAGTGGCCAGCAAGTCGGGATCGCCCGGTCATTCATCTGAGATCCCCGGCCCATCAGATCCCGCACCCCTTGAAGGTCTCACCGAACTTGTACCTGATTGGGACTTAAGTAGCTTGACCCCCACCGGATGGGATCTGGGCGAGTCCAGAGCAGACGCTATGAGAGACCACGTAGATCTAGCTCCCTCCCTAGCTCGAATGACCTTTAATCAAGCATTCGTTCATCGAGACGCTTCAGCAAGTATCTACGGAAAGCGCCTCGTCTATGGAGGTCACGTTCAAGGATTAGCTCAGGCATCGTTGAGTCGTCTACTCCCGGGCGTTGCCACGATCGTTGCGTGGGACGGCTGTGACCACGTCGGACCTGCTTTCGAAGGCGACCTGCTGGAATTCAGACACGAACTGAAAGAAATCCTTCCAGTTAAGGGAGGTCGACTTATGCGATTCGAAATACGTGGTTCCACCACAAACGAGCAAGAGTCCTCAGGTAGTGACATTCTGGTATGGACACCGATTGTTTTCGCTCCATAAACAAATCACGAAATTAATATTTCGAGACCAGAACTTAGGTCGTTGATGGGGCGAGGGGGGCACGACGATTAGAGGTCAACTATGACGCCAGTACTGCAAGGACTACGAGTAATCGAAGGATCAGCTTTTGTGGCTGCTCCTCTAGGGGGCATGACTCTCGCTCAACTGGGAGCAGACGTCATTCGTTTCGACGCCATCGGAGGAGGACTCGACTACCAAAGGTGGCCCGTCACAGAAGAAGGTGTCAGTCTCTTCTGGGCAGGCCTCAACAAAGGTAAGCGATCTATCCAAGTCGATCTGCGAAGCGACACTGGAAGAGATCTTGTCACACAGCTAATAACTGAACCCGGCGAAGAAAACGGAATATTCCTTTCCAACTTCCCTGAATCCAGTTGGCTTTCCTACGAACGATTGCGTGCTGAGCGCGAAGACCTCATCTATATGAACATCATCGGAAATCCCGATGAATCAACTGCCGTCGATTACACCGTGAACCCCTCATCAGGATTCGCAATGGCTACTGGGCCAACTGGCTCAACCATGCCAACCAATCACGTACTGCCGGCCTGGGATACAGCTACTGGTTTAACTGCTGCTGTTGGACTGCTAGCAGCAGAGCGATACCGACAAAGAACCGGAATCGGTCAGCTTTCCAAAATTTCTCTCACAGATGTCGCTTTCGCGATGGTTGCCAACCTCGGTTACATGGCCCAAGCACAACTAACGAAAGAAGACCGAGTCCCCGTTGGCAATGATCTTTACGGCGCATTTGGCCGAGACTTCGCCACCAAAGACGACAGACGCATAATGGTCGTCGCAATCAGCAAGCGCCAATGGCAAAGCCTCGCCGAAGCAACAAACATCATTGAACATCTACCAGCTATCGAGGACGCACTCGGGGTTGACCTCAGCAAAGAAGGAGACCGCTGGGATGCCCGAGATGCAATCGCATCATTTATGGCACCGTTCATCGAGGCACACGACCTCGACGAAATAGCCGAAATCTTTGATGCCAAAGGAGTCTGCTGGGGGCCCTACCAAACCTTTGTTCAACTTGTAAACGAGGACCGCCGGGCTACCTCCGACAACCCTATGTTTCGACGCATTGATCAGCCCGGAGTTGGGCGGGTGCTCGCTCCGGGATCACCGCTATCGTTTTCTGAAATTGACCGAGGAGATCCAACTATTGCTCCTCGACTCGGCGAACACACAGACGAGATCCTGCTTGAAGTCCTGGGAATGACTTCAGCTGAAATTGGGAAACTGCACGACGACGGCGTAGTAGCCAACGCGAACGGATAGCTCCTCAGGGCCGCTTCCAAACACATTCGCTTACCTACCAATAATCATCTCTCAATCTGGAGCGTAAACACCCATGTCCCGGCCTTTTTCTGTGGCCCAAAAGACATCCGCAATCTCGTCTATGTAAGCAAGAAGCTGATCGGCAACTGCGGGATCAGTCGACTTCTTAACTTCTCCAGCCTGGTGAATAGCTCGCCAAAATTGTGCGTGAAGATCAGGGAATTCCTCAAAATGCGCTGGCGTAAAGAAGTCTGCCCAAAGCACCATCAAATGGTGTTTGGTCTCTTCTGCTCGCTCTTCTTTTACAAGCACACATCGCTGACGGAAATGCTCGTCTGACGACTCGTGATATTTCAACATGGTCTTCTTACAACTCAATGCCTCAATCTTCGCTTGTGCCGGGTCGTAGACCCCGCAATACAGGTCACAGTGGGCATGAGCGCGTTCAGCATTAACAAAAAACTTGGACAGCATGTTAATTAGCCTCATTTCTAGGTAAGTTTCCCGCCGAGTTACTCATAATGATGAGCCTCTAAGGGGGTCAATTATTTCTCCTCGAAGACGTCCGACATTTATCGTCAAACGATTCCTCGTGTCGGGGAACTCAATGGAACCCCTGTTTCTCGATGGCGACGGGGTAGTCGCCATCAGATCTAATCGAGCAGCGGTCGGCCAGTTGCGAGTCGCACAACACCCTGTAGAAACCTCTCGGTGGCTACTCAAGCGCGTAGCCGCAGTAAACCCTGACGACACAATGCATTTGCTCTCCGACAGTCCAGACCACTCTGCGGTCGACTCACGGCAATTCGGCAACGTCAACATCCAAGGCTCGTACCGTGTCGTACTGCATTTCAGAACAACGTCATCAGGGCGAGGCATCAGAATCAGATTTCTACTTCGACCATATTCACGGCATTACGAATGAGATAGTCGAATGCGCTTAATCCAGCAGTTGAGCCAGCACCCATTGCCACCACGATTTGTTTGTACGGCTCAGTAGTACAGTCACCAGCCGCTACAACACCAGCGACAGAAGTCCTGCCACGCTCATCAATAACTATTTCATTTCGTTCCGAAAGCTCCAAAGAGCCCGATAGCCATTCAGTATTCGGAATCAGCCCAATCTGAACAAATACACCATCAAGTTCAACAACAGTATTTTCGCCCGTCGTCCGATCTTCATAAATAAGCTCAGTTACACCTTCACCGTTGCCGCCTATCGATCTAGTTGCAGCGCTCACGATCACCTCAACATTTTCAAGTCCTTCAAGTGCTCTTTGCAGAACGTCATCGGCTAGTAACTCAGGCATAAATTCGATAAGCGTTACATGGCTGGCCAGACCCGCCAGATCAATAGCAGCCTCTACCCCACTGTTCCCCCCACCTACAACAGCGACACGCTTACCTTTAAACAAAGGCCCATCGCAATGCGGACAAAATGCGACTCCCTTATTCAAGTATTCCTCTTCACCCGGCACTTCAAGACGCCGCCAGCGGGCCCCACTCGCTACTACGATGGACCTCCCTTTGAGCTCGGCACCTGAGGCAAGTCGAAGTAAGTGCAACCCTGATGCTTCCCCAGGAATGAGTTTTTCGACGCTTTGAGAAGAAATGATGTCAAGCTCAAGACTTCGGAGTTGTTGCTCTAAATCTCTAGCTAAGTCAGGTCCCTCAGTCCGGATCACTGATGGAAGATTTTCAATACCAAGTGTGTCGAGAAGCTGACCGCCAAAACGGTCGCTAACAACCACAGTCCGCAAACCCTTTCTGGCCGCATACATAGCTGACGCACAACCAGCAGGGCCCGCACCGACAACTATCACGTCATAAGGGTCTCGGTCAGAAATTCGCTGAGCGGCTGCTGAAACCGAATCATCACTCAACCTGCCCAGAATTTCTTCCAGCGACATTAGACCGTATTCAAAAAGCTCTCCGTTGTGGAAGATCGCCGGAACTGACCCAACCTGGCGCTTTTCTACCTCTTCAGGAAAAAGTCCACCGTCGATTGTCGTATGTCGAATATTCGGGTTAAGGACCGACATGATATTCAGTGCCTGGACCACATCAGGACACTTTTGGCATGACAACGAAACCACTGTTTCGAAAACGTGCTCCCCAGCAACATTCGATATTTCGGCTGCAATTTCCGGGTCAACCACAGGTGGATGACCCCCTACCTGAAGCAGGGCGAGCACAAACGAGGTGAACTCGTGTCCCATCGGTATCGCCGCGAAGTCAACAGAGATACCTGCATCTTTGCGTTGTATACAGAAACTAGGTCGATAGCCCGGAGCATCGCTTTCTTGCACAGCAAGTCTCGATGAAAGCGAAGAAACTTCTCCCAAGAACTCTGCCATCTCAGCTGATGCATCACTCTCATCGCTACGCAACACGAAAACAACATCATGAACCAGCTTTCCCAGATGGTCCTCTAGAGCGACTAGAAGTTCGGCTTCTAACACGAGATCGGGTCTATATCTTTCCGCTCAGATCAAAAGACGGAGCCAAGGTCTCGTCTCCCTCTTCCCAGTTAGCTGGACAAACCTCATTCGGATGGTCTCTAACATATTGGGCAGCCCTAACTTTCCGGAGCAACTCGTTAGCGTTTCGACCAATTCCATCCGCTGACAGTTCGATTACTTGAATGACACCATCCGGGTCAATCACGTAGGTAGCGCGATCAGCCTGACCATCTGATTCAATCATCACGTCGAAAGCTCTCGTGATCGAACCAGTCGGGTCTCCCAACATTGGGAATTTGACCTTTCCTACTTTGTCAGAGGAACCATGCCAGGCCTTGTGTGTGTGATGAGTGTCTGTGGATACGGCATATATCTCGACATCGATCGCCTGAAACTGGTCATATTTATCAGCTAAATCTTCAAGTTCTGTTGGGCAAACGAAGGTGAAATCTGCCGGATAAAAAAATACGATTGACCATTTTCCATCTAACGCTCCACTAGAGATATCGACGAAATCTCCACCGTGGAAAGCGGTTGCTGAAAAGGGTTCGATAGTGGTTCCAATGAGCGACATGGCGCCTTTCTTTCTTTTTGGTCTCTTAACAGGAAGTCTTTTTGTTTGATGGCCCGCCCTTGCAAGCCATCGACATCTATTGCTATTTAGCTCTGCTGACTCGAAAGCTGATCGCGACTGCGAATGTCACCGCAAGAGCGAAGCAAACTCCTCCGACGGTGATGAGGTTCGGTATTTCGTTTGCCGAGTGGTGAGCAAGCATCATCATTTTTCCATACTTTCAGGGGTCCCTTATAGAACCTGTTAGTTTAACTTAATAAATACGTAGGGAGCTAGTTTCAGATCCGCCGTTTTCATTGAACGCCCTGGCGATTCATGACAGCGTCCGCATGCAGCCTCTGCTGAACCGAAACGCCAATCAACAGCTCCAAGATGGCTCCTACTTTTGTTCGGATCTCTCATCCCGCTCTAAAGCTTCTGGGCTATCGGGGGACTTTTGGTTGTTTCTCTTTTTAGCAATGCGCATGGATGACCATCCAGCTACAGCGGCTGTCAAGACTCAGAGCATGTTGTTGACCTCCAAGCCGAACTCTATGCCCGACATCTGCTCTCGCCTCACAATTTTCGAATGACCTTGTTCTTCAAATAGTTTTTTGTGTGGCACTTAAAAAGACGGTCGGCGGCCGCCAAACTGGCGGCCGCCGAAACCTTTGGATTTCAGTCAGTTATTCAGATTTAAGCCAAAATGCGGCCGATAATTCGGCCCACTGGTTTCGTATCACTTTTAGCTTGGATCTCTGCCATTTGAGGATCAGACCAAGCTCTAGCGGAGCACTCCATCAATGAGTCGATGGAATCGGTCCAGCTAAAGATCGCTCCGGTCCATGGAGACATGCCGGTGATTACACCTGCAGCTCCCATTAAGCCGTTGCAACCGTCTTTCATTAGGCCCCAACCAACATCCATCCCATCAGCACTCGGCGTTCCCGAGGTGTACACGCAACTTAGGTAGGCGCCGTTTCTCTCGCCTCGTTCACCCAAGATTCGCATGAGGCTCCGGCGGTGAACCGTCACACCGCAATCACCCATCATCTGCCTGATCTGGTCATTTGCCATTAGAGCGGCGGACCCTTCGAGAGCAGCGTCCATGGTCTCCCAGTCAAAGGAGACTCCTACAAGACCTACTTGATCTCCACCAACGGCGACTTGCATGATTGACGTATCAGTGCAACCCATGTCCTTAACTAGTTCTCGGCTCCACGATGCCGCTTCAACAAATGCATCTAGGTCTTGAACTGACGCAATACTCGCCTGAAAAATTGACACAACAACATTCCCTTAACTTTTACCCGTTCCCACCGAACTCCTGTTGTTCGACCGAGCTATGCCAATCTAGGACAAGGCCGCCTAACTAAACAATCAGCTAGCAAGGATTATCCGCAGCCTCATTAAAAGGGTTTTGAAGTGGTGGGCGATACAGGAATCGAACCTGTGACCTCTTGCGTGTCATGCAAGCGCGCTAACCAACTGCGCCAATCGCCCAATTGCTCGTAACCTATCAGCGATTCACGGCCGTAAGTATCTGAGCTTTGGAGGCGGGGACCGGAATCGAACCGGCGTACACGGCTTTGCAGGCCGCTGCCTAACCACTCGGCCACCCCGCCAAAGCAGATGACTGATCGTAGCGAAAGCGGAGTCTCGATCCGCAGTTTCTACAAACCATTTGACGAAACCTGAACTAGAACTCAAGCTTCCTCAACGAGATAAGCAAGAGAAACTAGTGTCATTTTCAATGAGCGACGACGAAGCACCCCCAACTCCCTTAGAACAGCTCCGGACAATGGCAGCCGTTGAAACGATGCTCACCGAAGACCTCCGCCATATCGAGGTCTACACGATGGATGGACTACTCAGTTTATTTTGGCACGGACCGCCAGAAGCTGAAAACGTTGTAATCGCCTGCGGAGGAGCCATGGGCGGAGTTCTCGGTCCAGCCGACGCGCTATATCAAGACCTAGGGGTTGCGCTCGCCGAAATGGGAATTGGACTAATCCGTGTCGGCTATCGAGTCCCAAACGACACTGAAAAATGCGTCCATGACCTAGTGGCCGCAGCGGATCTTGCAACCAGAAGCGGCGGCACGCGTTTCATAACTATGGGTCATTCATTCGGAGGCGCCCCCGCGTTACAAGCAGCGGTCATCTTGCAGGAACACTGCGCGGGCGTCATAACTTTGGCAACCCAATCAGCTGGGTGCGAACCCGCTGAAGAGTTGGCGTCGCAAACGCCTGTAATTTTATTTCACGGTGACAAAGACGAAATTTTGCCTCTCCAGGCAAGCGAGCTAGTCAGAATGGTGATCGGAGGGGGCGAGCTAGTACCACTTTCAGGAGTGGGTCACCTACTGGCAGAAGCCGCAACAGAAATCCGCACCCGTCTCATAGAGTGGATTCCCGAAAAATTCGAAGAGCACGCTGAGTGACGATTCAAGATTTCCCAAACGACCCAACTCAACTAGAAGCTGACCATCTCACTTTTCTTTTCCAACACGGTGGTCTCGCCGCACCAAACCCAGATGCACAAGTAGTTTCCGTAACTAGTAGGCCACTGGCAGCTGGAAGCGCATTTCTCGGCTGCCTGGCTGCCATCGAAGTTCAGTGGGCTGACACCAACACACGATTACCCCACCGGTTTGTGGTGAAGCAACCAACTCAAGATCCAGGCGGGCGGACTGTCGGAACCATGCTTAACGTCTGGGTACGCGAAGCACAGTTCTACGCATATTTAGCTCCTCTTATCACGACCCCTGTACCTAATTGCAGAGCGAACTTCGTCGAGGAAGATAAGACCATATTGATCTTGGATGACTTACATCCAGCAAGCCCCGGCGATCAGATAAAAGGCGCTTCGCCTGATCAAGCTCACCTTGCAGTTGAAGCCCTAGCCCAGTTACATGCCCCTTTTTGGAATAAACCACGCAATTCCACTCTTAGTTGGATACCCGGGATCGATGGGAAAGGCGTTGTGGAGGGCTTAGGTAAGGCAATGGCGGCCTCTCTGCCACGATTTACTTCCCGTTTTGGTGATCTACTCCCCGACCAAGGAATTCAATGGTTAAACGATTTCGTGCCCTTATTGGGTGGGTGGCAGAGAGAACTGACCTCCAAGCCCTTAACGATCACGCACGCAGACTTTCGCTTAGCCAACATGCTGTTTGGGAGCAACGACGACGTAAGTGTTATCGATTGGCAAACAGCCATGTTCAGCGGCGGAGCTACCGATTTATCCTTCTTTCTAGCCACCAACCTGACACTTGAAAATCGGCGACGACTAGAAGAAGACCTTGTTAGAACTTATGTGGAGACTTTGGTCGGTCACGGCGTCGCAAGATCTCTGACTGTTTCTGTTCGCGAAGACTACGAGCAAGCCCACTTATGGTGGATGGGAATGCTCGCCAACAATCTCTCCAACATCGAAACTCCCGATGACGAAAGTCGGCAGCTTTTTGAGGCAATGCTGACAAGGTTGTACGGCGCAGCTTTAGACGCCCATAGTGGGCGCTTTTTAGCCAACTACTAGAATTATTCGTTATTCAGATGGCTGGCGTTTACCAAAGCCTTTAAAGGTGTCGCCAATCGATGTAGTAACCGATGCGATGTTGCTTCGCCCATCGAGCAGGCGAGGAGCTTTGGCTTGCAGGTCGCCGACGGTCCAACGGCCGTCTGTGGCAAGAATGTCATCATCCGAGAGTGACCAACCGCCATAGAGCCCCACTTCATTTCCTCCTACATGGAACACACCACCAGTAAACGGGCACCCTTCGGTAGCTAGGTAGCCGACCAAGGGGCTTATATTGGCTGGGTCGTACAAGTCGAAATCTGATGGGTCTTCAGGAGCAGCGACCACTTCTTCAAGGCCGGGTGTTTGTAGAGTCATTCGGGTACGAGCAATAGGCGCCAAACAGTTCACTCTCACTCCATATCGAGCAAGTTCACCTGCACCTACGAGCGTCATCGCCGCTATGCCTGCTTTAGCTCCCGAGTAATTGAGCTGTCCCAGATTTCCAAGCATCGCTCCTGATGCAGTATTGATAATCGCGGCGTCAACTTCTACGCCCGCTTTGGTCTGCTCTCTCCAATAAGCCGCTGCCCACCGGGTAGGACAAAAGTGTCCTTTCATGTGGACATCAATTACTGCATCCCATTCACCTTCGGTCATGTTGACCACGACTCGATCTCTAAGAATCCCAGCGTTGTTGACTAGGACGTGTAGATCTCCGAACGCTTCTACAGCAGCGTTCACCATCCGTTGAGCGCCTTCCCAGTCAGTCACCGAGTCGTTGTTGGCGACTGCTTCGCCACCCATGTCACGAATTTCCTTCGCTGTTTCTTCCGCTGGTCCGGTGTCCTCACCAGATCCATCCACACCGCCACCAAGATCGTTGACGACGATTTTGGCTCCTTCGGACGCCATAAGTAACGCATGCTCACGGCCAATTCCGCGGCCAGCACCAGTTATAAGAACGATGCGTCCATCAAGTAAACCCATTGAGATCTCCCTATCGATCGAATTCTTTAACTCTTTCACAGCAACGGCGCCGATCGCACGTTGAACGGCGTCAATTTTCCTGTTTAGTTTCTCCCGTTTAGCTGGTCCACCGCGATGGTTTGGACCCTAACCACAATCGCTGAGGCACTGGATGCAGGTCATGAGCTAAACCGACCCGAGCCAGCGTTCTAATAACTAAGTGCGTGAAATCAACTTGGCTTCGTTTGAACCCGTGTCGTGAGGTGCCTGGGAATCGATGATGATTGTTGTGCCAGCCTTCCCCTAATCCGAGAACACCAATCAGCCAATTATTGCGGCTGTCATCTTTAGTGTTGTGGTGGCGCTTTCCCCAGCGATGACAAACAGAATTAACAGCAAACGTGACGTGCCATAGCACCACGGTATTTATGAAGAACGCCCAGATCACCAGTTGCGGACCATTCGTCCCTGTCCACGGCACCAGCCTGCCCATCAGGATCCCAAAGAACAACAATCCAAAGGCAGTCGACAGGATCGGTACCCATGCATTGCGATCTAACCAACGCAGCTCCGGAAAGACAGCAAGATCGGCTACTTCATCCAAGTGGCACGGGTCCGCATCGGGTCGCGTGAGCCACCCATGGTGGGCAATCCCGAAACCCTCCACCTTGGGCGAATGTAAATCCCCAAGCTGGTCAGAGACCCTGTGATGTCTGCGATGATGAGCTACCCACCACAGTGGGCCACCTTGAGCTGCGCTTGTGCCAAGCCATGCTCCAACGAACTGCGTGCCTCTCCCAGTTTTAAAGGCGTGATGACTAAATTTCCGGTGATAGAAGCCAGTTATGCCGAAGCCTCTCATCAGATAAACGATGACCGAGACAACGAGCGAAAACCAACCAACCCCAACGACAAAAACGAACAAGCACGCGAGATGCACGGCCGTGTACGGAAATGTGAACTTGAGGAACCTCGCAAGATTGGGCTGATTGTGGTCCACCGAAGCGGGTGCAACCAATTGAACTCCTCGGGCCGGGTTCCTGAGGTATTTCAAGAACTTGACCTGACAATACATGCTGTCGAATCGATTACCAGAATCTCTGACAAATAGAAACGAGGTTGCCCTCAATCTTCATAGATTGAGGGCAACCATTTGAGCGGATGACCGGATTCGAACCGGCGACCTCAACCTTGGCAAGGTTGCGCTCTAGCCAACTGAGCTACATCCGCAGCAATGGGTCACTGTACCAAGACAGAACTCGCCCTCAACTGATCACGCCAATCGACTTTAAGAATCAGTTGCTGGTCGCAGGTCAATAACCAAACTCAGGATTCCATTCTCCACAGTTGGCGTGGCGTCAGCAATTATGGAGAAATCCATGAAATCACGTTCGGCTTGTTCTATGAACAGCCTGCGCTCCTCACCGCCTACGGCAGGAAGGTTGCGTTTTTTGACAGCTTCCGCACGTTCTCGAAAACGATCAATCATCTCTTGGGGGTTGAATCCATCGGCCATCGCCTGAACCTAGTCCGGGCTCCTCCTGTCGCGTTTCATTATTTTCATTTGGTTCATGTTCTTTGACGACGGAGAAAGCGAAGTCTGGAGGTACATAGGGCAGGCGCGAGGGCGGCAAGGTCCTCCGCCACACCTTGATAAAGAGAGCAGTGAGGATCAGCGAAACCAAAAATAACGCGGCTACTAGGAACCACCATTTTTGTGAACCCGTTCCAACGGCTGTTTGAGACTGTTGAGACAGCAAGTTGAATAGAGACACAGCTTAAGAGTAGCTAGCTCATTTCAAAGCTGGTGTTCAGGGCACCACCAGGATGTCCGACCAGCGACTGTGCTACGGCTTAACGGGAAGCCGTCTAAGGGGCATACTCCGTTTTCGTGTCGTTCTGACTGGAGCTTTCCCATATGGGAACCACCCCTCTTAGCTAGATCCTTGATTGTGCCCTTTACTTCAGAAGCCACTCTTTTTATTTCTTTAGTATTCAAAGAACGGCTAATTCTCGATGGCGCTATGCCGCTCCTCCACAGAATCTCGTCACATAAAAGATTGCCAATGCCTGAGATCTTTCGTTGGTCTAAGAGAAGCGCTTTCAGAGTCGATTTGCTGTTGTGACATATCTCACGAAAACCACCCTCAGATATGCCCAGAGCGTCTGGCCCTAACAAAGATTCGTCGGGGTTAAGTTCGACGTTGCCAAAACCTCGCGGATCGATCACCGCTAACGTGCCTCCGTCGTCAAACTCAACTGAGAAACGGATATGGCGTTCCTGGACTTCGTTCGTGGTGTACAACAATTCGTTGATCGTTACTTCACCATCCACGATCAATCGTCCCGTCATTCCGAACCGGACGCCAATGACTGCTGTTCCTACTTCCAGCAGAAGAAGTTTTCCTATTCGCCTGACGTTCCCTAATTGACTCCCAGAAACCACCGACCGAAGATCAGCGGAAGATGTTCCCTCACGCAAATACTTGTTGCTTGAAATCGAGACCGCGGAAATCGTCCGACCAATGGTTCGAGTGGCAGCTTTTCGATACAGCTCGACTTCGATTAGTTCAGGCACATCATGACGGTAGCGTCAGACGCTCCTATGATCCGACCGTGGAACTAAGACGAATCGGGGAACTTGAAGTATCTGAGGTGGGTCTAGGTTGCAACAACTTTGGCACTCGAGTTGACCAGGACACCACCAACGAGATCTTTGCAGCCTGTTTGGATACCGGGATCAATTTCTTTGACACCGCAGATGTTTATGGCTCCGGGGCTTCCGAGGAAATGCTAGGGCACGCCATTAAGGGCCACAGAGATCAAGTTGTCGTTGCAACCAAGTTCGGTCTTCGCGATATGGACCCTGGCTTGACCGGGGGAAGCGCGGAATGGGTTCGCCGTTCTATCGATAGAAGTTTGCGCAGACTTGATACTGATTGGATCGATCTCTTTCAAATACACACACCGGATCACCAGGTTCACGAACGTGAAACACTCGAAGCTCTAAATGAGCTGGTGGTAGCCGGCAAAGTACGAGAAATTGGGTGCTCCAACTACGACGCTGAGCGTCTCGACTCAGCGGCTGATATTTCCCAAAGGGAGGCTCTCGCTTCATACCGGACAGTACAAAATCGTTATTCATTGCTGTACCGCGAACCTGAATCTGAGGTATTCGACGTATGCCGCGAACAAGCCATGGGGTTTTTGCCGTTTTTCCCTCTTGAGTCAGGACTATTAACCGGGAAAGTTGCGGCTGACGGGCCACGGCCTGGCACGCGGCTTGCAGAATGGCCTGAGGACCGTCTCAAGCTTTTTATGACAGACCGCAACCTGGCCGCAGTTGAGAGGCTGACTCATTGGGTAAGCAACAGGGATCGTTCATTACTAGATCTTGCTTTTTCTTGGTTGCTGTCTAAACCTGAGATCCCAAGTGTGATTGCGGGAGCGACTAGCGGCGCACAGGTGTTAGCCAATTCTCAGGCATGCGGATGGCGTATTAGCGCAGTTGAGATGGACGAGATAGATGACCTCTTGTCGACCTCGTCAAATTAAGCACAGCCGCAGCTCTTAGGCGATAGATCCTTTGGCAACTTTGTTGATGAATTCCCCCATCGGGACACCTGTTTGTTCCGGTTCGGTTAGAAAACCGTCATGTCCGTTGTCGCTGTCTATATCGATGTGTTCAACGGGTACTTGACCCCGGAGAGCGTCTACTACCCGTATTTGTTGGTGGCGGGGATATAGAAAGTCTGTACGGACACTCATTAGCAGGCTTGGGCATGTAACTCGTTTAAGGGCCTGCTCAACGCCGCCTCGACCACGGCCAATATCGTGAAGATCCATCATTTTGTTCAACACCAGATAGGTATTGGCGTCAAAGCGCCACTGCATTTTGGCAGCTTGATAGTCCAAATAGCTTTCAACATCAAATCTGTGTTCCATCCGAAAAGGTTCCACAGAGTCGTTACTGTGTCTGCCAAATCGTCGGTCGAACTCTTCATCACTCCTGTAATGAATCATGGCTATGCGTCGGGCGTTAGCCAACCCGAGATGCGGGCCCTCTCCGGGCTTAGCCTCGTAATAATGTCCCTGTTTATATGCGGGGTCATCAAGGATCGCTTGTCTACCCACTTGGCTCCATGCGATCTGTTGAGCTGATGCAGCCGCTGTTGACGCGATAATTACCAAAGAGCCACAACGGTCGGGATAGCTAGCCGCCCATTCCAGTGCCTGCATGCCGCCCATCGATCCTCCCACGACAGCCATCCATCGCTGGATACCCAAGTGCTGAGCGAGGGCTCTTTGTGACCTGACGACGTCTCTGATCGTTACAACGGGAAAATCGCCACCCCATCTTTGACCAGTTGCTGGATTTATCGAAGCGGGTCCCGTACTCCCCTGGCAGCCACCCAAAACGTTTGCGCAGACTACGAAGAACCGATCTGTGTCGAGTGGTCTTCCTGGACCAATGAAATCGTTCCACCACCCAGGTGTCGGCTGTCCAGGACCAGCGTCTCCGTGCGCGTGTGCGTCACCTGTGAGTGCGTGACACACAAGGATAGCGTTCGTGGCCGCAGCATCTAGGTTGCCCCATGTCTCGTATGCGACTTGAGGTGCCGTCAGTTCGGATCCACTTTCGAGCACATAGGCACGATCAGGGGATAGTTCGAAGAATTGCCGATTTCCGGCTGGCATCGTTTCGAACCAGGCCCCGGACGCGGGAGGGCTGCCTATTGCTGCGAATTTGGAAGTATTAGTTGCTTCAGGCACTGCTTGCTCCGGGGCTGAACTAAAAGGCTACCTGAGGCCTCACCCATCAGGTCAAGGTTGTTTTTTTCGGAGTTGTTCCATCCACCACCTCAGAAGTGCTTCAGAAGGTGCGTTATAGGCCTGATTCATAACTTCTCCGAACCGAATGCAGGTCTGTTCGTCGACTGTTTCTTCTTGAATTTTGCGGGCTAAATATGCTCCTTCATCCCAACTTTTGGAAGGTAGTGGCAGTGGAAGGTCAGCCAACATTGACGCCCGAATACGAATTGTTGTTTGGCTAAGTCCTGTTCCAGCTGCGATGCATGACAGCCAAGCGGATGCGGCTGGTGAGGATACTGCAGCCATCAAATGCCATAGTTGCGTTTCCTCAACAGGGAGGACAGACAAAAGTGGTGTCGATGGAAGTAGTTCGCCCTCAGGGTCTGCATAGCATTCAACTATCTGGGTCTGAGTCGCGACTAACAGTTTCGGTTCCAGTTTTTGTTCTAACCATTTCGATAACTTCGGAGGCGGGTCACCTTCAATATCAATGACTGGGTAGTCGAATTTTTGTTTCGCAAATCGAGTTTGGACCTGTCCGTGCATAAAGCGGAATGGGTCTATGAGACCAACCGTTGCGAGCCTTGGTCGAACATCTTCTCGATCAGATTCTGTCACCCGTTCTGCTAACCAGTAATACGCATCTCGGAAGTCCGCAGTAACTGATGCGTGATCGCTGAGGATTACTTGGTTCGAGAGATGAACGACCGGCGTACCATTTAGCGCGGCGAGAAGCCGTGACCATTGACCGTCAGAAACAGCTGGAACCTGAATAGCTTTTTTCGATTCGTAGCTAACTACTCGGCAGTCTCTGCTTTGCGCTTCTCGAAGTATCGGTGCGACTACCTCAACTGCTGCAACTTCAAATACTGACCTGCCTCCGACCCAGAGATCTCTCAACGGCAGCGTGCTATCGATCCATTCTCTTGCTAGCCGACTGGAGTCCGAGCCCAGCAAGGAGGCAGGCAGGATTAGTGCAACTGTTCCCCGTTCACCAGTTAGCTCTACACCTAAGAGGAGGAAAAGCATGCTCTCGTCGAGATAAGCCGTATAGCGGTTTCCGAATTTCTCTTTAAGGGTTTGTGCCCGAATTGGATTACGTACTGTTTCTGATTTCAATTGACCAAGGAAAGGTGGGTTTCCGATAACAACGTCGCACCCACCAAACCAATCAGCTGGGATATCGAGAAGAGCGTCTCCAACAATCAGGTGATCCACCGTTAGCCATTCCTCACCTCGCCATAACGCCCACAATTGCAACGTGATACGTGCAACTTCGACCGTAACCGGATCAATATCGATCCCTCTTAGGCTCTCGATTATCGAGGGAACAGCTTCGCCTTGCTGGAACTTGTGTTCCGCGACAGCTAGCAAGAAGACCCCCGGCCCCACAGAGGGGTCGCAGACGATATCTCGAGCGTTGATTCCGACTTCGCCAACTAGTTCTTCTGCAACGGAATAAGGCGTGAAGACGGCCCCATTCGTGCGATGATCCTCGAGGCCTTTCTGTCTGATCTGACCCAACTCAGCTAATTCAACGATTACTTCTTCAGCTCTGTCACCTGCTTCTAGGCGTTTAGCTAATGCGCTAGCTGCTAACGCGACTGTTGGTGGCAAAGCCATTTCATCAATTTTCAAGCTTGTTGATGCACCCACGCGGGCAGGTCGTCAAGTCTGGGATCATTAGAGAAAATTTCGTGGAGAGGCAGCTTTAAGCCAAGGCGACGCTGTAGCTGTCGAACCTGCAGTTCCTCATCCCAGAGGAACATCGTGACCGCAGTACCTGCTGCGCCCGCCCGGGCAGTTCGTCCTGAGCGATGCAAATACGTTTTGTGATCTTCCGATGGGTTGTAGTGAATGACAACGTCAACATCATCAACATGGATGCCCCGGGCGGCCACGTCTGTCGCTACCAATGCATTTATAGAGCCGCTACTAAAATCGCGGAGCGCTTTTTCCCGTTGTGATTGTCGCAGGTCACCATGAATCGCAGCCGCTTTCACTCCTTCGGAACGAAGTTCTCGTTCTAGCTGGTCTGCTCCTCTCTTAGTTCGGGTAAAAAGCATCGTTTTTGTGGCTTGACCAATGATGCGTGCTGCTACCTGAACCCGATTCATTTTGTGAACGGACATAAACACGTGACCCATTTCGCTTACTGTCACATCAGGTTCATCTACTTCGTGGAACACCGGGTCCGTGAGGTGACGTTTAACGACGGTGTCTACAGCACCATCCAATGTGGCTGAGAACAGCATGGTTTGATGTTTGACTTGTATGTGTCGCAAAATCCATTCAACCTGAGGAAGAAACCCCATGTCCGCCATTCGATCGGCTTCATCAACGACGACGCATTCGACCAATGCGACATCCATTGCCTCTCTTTCGATCAAGTCGATAAGACGACCAGGGGTGGCGATGATGATGTCGATTCCATTGTTGATTGTTTCGATTTGTCTATCGATATTGGTACCGCCATATACCGCAATGGTACGTAGTGTTCGAGCTTCCGCAAGCGGCTCCACCACCCCGGTTATCTGATTCGCCAATTCCCGGGTAGGAGTGAGGATCAAGGTCGTGGGCTTACCATCTGGGTTTCGCTCCGTGTGCGCTATTGCGGGCAAACTGAACGCAAGTGTTTTACCTGATCCAGTTTTGGCTTTGCCGCAAACATCTCGACGGGCCATTGCGTCTCCAATGGCGAGCGTTTGGATAGCGAAGGGAGATTCGATTCCCTGTTTACCCAAAGCGTCTATTAAGTCTTGAGGAACACCGAGTTCTGCAAAAGTCGTTGTCAAGTGGAAGAACTTTCAACTGCTTAACGCCGAACAGGCGGCGTAGGCGGACGCCACCAAACGGTGACTTGTTGCGTGTCGAACCAGGCTTGAGTCAACGACACACCTATTAGCGTACCTGCGCCTCGCTCTGTCCAGGCTTTAGTGCTTGCGATACCTGAGGACCTTTCCTTTGCCCATCTGGGTATGAGTTCCCTCGCTAAACGCCATTTGTCCATTCACCCACACATTTCGAATTCCAAGAGACTCTTGCTTGGGGTCCTCGTAACTTGCGACGTCCGCTACTAGATCAGGGTCGAACAGAACCAAATCTGCCCAGTTGCCTTCTATTATTCGCCCTCGATCAGCGAGACCGTGTACGTCGCAAGAGAGCGAAGTCATGCGTCTGATCGCACTCTCCAAGTCCAGAATTCCCTGCTCTCTTACGTAACGACCCAAAACGCGAGGAAAGGTGCCATACAGCCGCGGGTGAGGCCTCCCGCTCAAATCTGGTATTCCATCTGAACCAATCATCACTCGATCGTGACGCAAGTTAGAAAGAATGTCGCCTTCGTCCATCGTGTGTTGAATACAGATTGTCTGTTTTCCCTCTGGCGCTGTGAGAATATGTCGAACTGCTTCGGGTGCTGTGATCTGAAGTTCGGCAGCTACGTCGATAAGCATTCGACCTTCGTAGTCTCGAAACGCAGGGCAAGAAGCTAACTGAATAGCTTGAGCTAACTCAGGGTTAGGGTTCTCTATATCGAAATATTGAATCATTGGCCCGCTACCAGCGGTGTAGGGATACACATCGAGAGTTACCCGCGCTCCTTCAGCTACGGCCGCGTCAACCTTCGCCAACGATTCTTTAACCTTCCCCCAGTTCCTCTTACCTGCCGCTTTGTGATGACTAATTTGCACTGCGACCCCAGCTTTTGACCCAATGTCTAGTGCTTCGTCAACCGCCTCTAGGAGGTAGTCGTTTTCATTACGCATATGTGTTGCGTATATCCCCTCAAACGGAGCCACTACTTTGGCAAGTTCGAGTACTTCTTCGGTCTCGGACCAACGTCCTGGTCTATAGATAAGCCCCGTCGAAAAGCCGCAAGCTCCTTGTTCCATAGCTAATTCGACATGTTGTCGCATCCGGTCAAGTTCAAGATCCTGTGGAGCTCGACGTTCGGTTCCCATTTCTAAGGAACGAATGGTGTTATGCCCAACGAGCATCATGGCGTTAACCGCTGGCCCTGACTTTTCGACATCGTGGCGGTACCCGTCGAGATCAGTCCAATTCGCCTGAACTCCAGACAGGTCAAGTGTTCTTTGACCAACCACCGCCGGTATAGCTGAAAACCCGCAGTTTCCAACGACAACGCTGGTGCAGCCTTGCGAAATTTTGAATTCCATGTCGGGATGTTGAAGCAACGCACCATCATCGTGGGTATGCACGTCCACAAATCCCGGCGCTAAGACGAGACCCGTCGCATCTACTTCGGTCGCAGCCCCACTCGTGGAGGAACCAACTTCGGTTATGTGGCCATCCTCCATGGTGACGTCGCCTATAAATCTTTGCGCTCCCGTACCATCAATTATCGTCGCGTTTCGGATCACGGTGTCAGCCATTGACGAAGCCTAGAACAACCAGCCAGCACACCACAGCTGTCTTCGCCTACTAGCGTCAGTCAGGTGGCTAGCAACCCGAATTATGAGATCATTGTCATCGGTGCTGGCGCTTCTGGTGCCCCTGTGGCAGCTCGCGCGAGTGAAGACCCAAACAGAAATGTTTTATTACTCGAAGCTGGGCCTGATTATCAGAGACTTGCGGATACGCCAGACGATCTGCGCAATGGCCACCACAACAGCGTTATCGATCACGACTGGCGACTTGAGTATTCGCCGACCGAACAGCGTCCAGGTCAACCTCTTCCTAGAGGGAGAGTGACTGGTGGTTCGACAGCAGTTAATACCTGCATATTTTTGCGGGGAGTCCCGGAAGATTACGACGACTGGTCCGATAGGGGTAATCCAGAGTGGGAATGGGACAATGTATTAAAGACCTTCTGTCGCCTTGAACGAGATCTAGATTTCGGAGACGAGACCTATCACGGAGATGCAGGGCCTATAACGGTTCGTAGGTATCCTCACGAGGAGTTGACAGAACTGCACCAAGCCTTTCTAGCAACGGCAGAAGAGCTCGGATTCCCAGCATGCCCTGATCAAAACGACCCGACTGCGTGGGGTTCAGGACCTCAACCGATGAACAAATTAGGGCAGCTCCGAGTTTCAACGGCCTCGGCCTATCTGGCACCGGCGCGGTTGCGTCCAAATCTTGAGATTCGGGGCGACTGTCATACAAATCGCTTGATAACCGAAAGAGGCAGAGTTTCCGGCGTAGAAGTAATAAATTCGGACGGGTTACTGGAGCGAATCCGAGCAAAATTAGTGGTGCTTTGCGCGGGGGCCATCCACACTCCTGGAATTCTTTTACGTTCCGGAATTGGTCCGTCAGAAGATCTAAACCGGATGGGGGTTGATGTAGTCGCCGATGTTTCAGCAGTAGGTAAAAACTTGTCGGACCATCCGGGCTTGTTCGTTTTGTGCAAACCGACCCACCTCGAGCTAGTCGCTACAGACCAGCCAATCATTCAGACCATTTTGAGATACACCGCACCTAACAGCGATCATCGTGCCGACTTGCAAATCGAACAGCTCACTTTCACGGGTAGGGAGGATGTTCCATATTTCGGAGTGGCTGCTGTGCTTGAGCAGGTCGATGGGGTTGGAGAGTTGCTCTTCTCTAAGGCCGATCCATTCGAGGCTCCAACCATCCGCTCTCGATTTTGTGAAGTACCTCGCGATGCTGAACGCCTCGCGGACTGTTTTCTAGACGCTCTACGCTTCACCGAAACCGGCCCCCTCGGCTCAATGACAGAAGAGGTGATATTTCCTGACATGAACAGGGTTCATGACCGAAAGGACGTTATTGCTCTACTCCGACGTTTTTCTGCTTCGGGGTATCACCCTTGCGGGACGGCCCGCATGGGGCCAGGGGACGACCCCAATTCGGTGGTTGACCAATACGGGAGATGTCATGCCGTCGAAGGGCTAGTAGTAGCCGATGCTTCAATCTTTCCCACTGTGCCTAGAGCCAACACGAACCCGACCTCGATAATGGTTGGAGAAACAATCGGCGAGTGGATAAGAACTACGCCTAGCCGATACGGACTATGAGACGCCGCCCTGACATAGGAGATTTGGCTCTGGTCGCCACTGATTTCGACGGCACGCTTCTTGGAGAGAATCGTGAAGTGTCTCAGAGAACTCGGGCCGTTTTGGCCCAATTGAAGGAATTTGATCTTGAATTTGTCGTCGTTACGGGCCGTCCACCGAGATACTGCGATTCGATCCCTATGCAGACAGGCATTCCAACTACATTGATCTGCGCTAACGGAGCAATGGCCTACGAGCCGTCAACCAGTACGAGTACTCAATTCGCGACCCTCGATTTGGTAGATGCCCAGAACCTCCTTACCGAAATCCGGCAAGCCCACCCAACTGCAGGGTTCTGCGTCGAAATGGGTGATGACTTTATCGCCGAACGTAGATGGCTAGAACTCGCATCTCGGCCGCTCGACAGCGATATCTCTGATGTAGTTCCCTTACTGAACGAAAGCGTCCACAAGTTACTTGTCAATGTTCCGAATCTCTCAGCTGACGAGACCTTGGACGTTATAGAGCCTGTTTTGCAAGGTCGCGCAAACATCATGCATGCAGGACTCAATTTTGTTGAACTAATGCCACCTGGTGTTGATAAAGCTTTCGGACTCAAAAAGTTGTGCGAAGAGAGACAAATCAGTCCTCAACAAGTGGTCGCTTTCGGCGATATGCCAAACGATGACGCGATGCTTGAGGCCGCAGGTTGGGGTGTTGCCGTCGCAAATGCTCATCCAAGGACCTTGGAAACTGCTGACGAAATTACCGCCTCGAACCTCAATGACGGAGTCGCCAAAGTGTTAGAGCAAATATTGGGGTTTACTTAACGCCTTTGTTCAATAAATCCAGTAGAGCGGAGTGCACCAGTTCTATTTCGTGACGTTCTACGAATTCTCCTTGTGTGTGGGCAATCGAAGCATCACCCGAACCAAAATTTGATGCAGGTATGCCATTGGCCGCGAAACGCGCAACATCAGTCCAACCAAGTTTTGCTCTGACCTCGAGATTGTTGCGGGTTATGAGTTGATGTAAAAGAGGGTGTGTTAACGCTGGCATAGCCGGCGGCGCATGATCATCAACGACGAACTGGTCGCAGTCTCCCAATACTTCTGCCACATGAGCTTCGGCCTGCTCAGGAGTGCGGTCTGGCGCATAGCGATAGTTGACGGTCAGATTCGCGGCATCGGGGACAACATTGCCTGCCACGCCGGCCTCAACATATACAGCTTGCATTGCTTCGCGATACTCGCAGCCATCCACGACGGGTGTACGACCTTCGTACCGCTCTAAAGCCCGCAGAGCGGGCCCAAGGCGATGAATAGCATTTCTCCCCTTCCACGGGCGAGCTGTATGGGCTCGTTCACCTTCATATAGGGCTTTCACTCTCAGTGTTCCTTGGCAACCGGCTTCTATAGCGGCAGAGGTTGGTTCACCAAGAAGCGCTACATCACCATCCACTAACTGGGGGTGTGTTTCAAATAGCTGTTTAAGCCCATTGTATTTAGCCGCTACTTCTTCACACGAATAGAACACAAAGGTCACATCTACCTCGGGCTCATCGATAGCAATAGCGGTTGCCAGTTGCGCCGCTAACCCACCCTTCATGTCGCAGGCACCCAAGCCATAGAGCCGGTCACCATCAATGACTGCTTGTTGGTTGCCATTCGCGGGAACAGTATCGAGATGACCAGCAATGATTATTCGGTGTTCATGTCCTAGGTCAGAACGTGCGATGACATTGTCCTCTATTCGGTCAACTAACAGTTTCGACCCATCTCTTAGCCGTCTCTCAAATAGATCAGCTAAAGGCCCTTCTTCATGGCTCTCTGATGGAATATCAACAAGCTCTGCTGCTAGGTCGAGGAGATCAATCACTACCTAAAGGGTACGGTTTGAACACCGAGTGATCTATCTCATTCCTAATCGTTGCTCCAATAGTTCAATACGGTCATCCGTTTGAACGGCCGCTATTCGGACATATCCAGCGCCGCTGGGACCATAGAATTCTCCAGGTGAAGCCAGCAGGCCTACTTCCACTAAGAGATGTTCCACGAAAGCCCAAGCATCGCCACCAGGGGCCGGAACCCATAGATAGAAACCGCCCTCAGGTAACGGCGCTTCGACGCCCATATTGGAAATCAACTTTGATAGCCGGTTGAGCCGGTTCCAGTAAGTCTCTCTCTGCTGTTCAACGTGTCCTTGGTCGCTCAAGGCCGCTACTGCTGCAGCTTGCGCAGGGCCTGGCACCATAAAGCCCGCATGTTTTCGAACCTCTCGGAGGTAATCAACTATTTCGGAGTCGCCGGCATAGAACCCGACCCTCACTCCAGCAAGGTTGGAACGCTTGGACAAAGAGTGCACCGATACGACACCTTCGGTACCTGATGACAGGATGGTTCTGGGTGGGCCCTCCCAAGTGAATTCGCAATAACATTCGTCGCTGAAGACCGGAATCCCATGACGCCGTCCCCAAGCTGCGACGGCGTCTAGGTCATCTAGGCCTCCGGCTGGGTTTCCTGGAGTATTGACCCATAAGAGAAGGGCTCGGGATCGATCTTCTTCTGAAACTTCGTCAAGTTGTATCGACCAGTTCTCATCTACCGGGACAGCTACTGATCGGCATCCCGCGAGAGTCGCTCCCATCTCATAACTGGGATAGCTAACGGCCGGATACAACACCGTGTCTCGGTTAGGGTTCCGCAATTTCATCCACTGAGGAAGTCCCGCCACGAACTCTTTCGTTCCCACTGCGGCCGCTATTTGGCTATCGGGATCAATCTCGCATCCAAAACTCCTAAATGCCCACGCTGCAACATTTTCTCTAAAGGCAGGGGTGCCTATCGATGGTGGATAGCTCCGCTCCATACCAGAACTAGCTAAAGCTTTTATTACCTGATCGGGCGGGGGGTCGATTGGAGTGCCTATTGAGCAATCAACTATCCCGCCTTCGTGATGATCAGCAAGTGGCTTGAGCTCATCAAGTCGGTCATAGGGGTATGGCGGAGGCTTAAACCCTGGTTCATTTCTCATCTGGTCTCCTCAGAAGGATTTTCACCGATGAATTCGGCTAAGAGGTCTTGTGAGATTTCATCCAACCGAGCTTGAATCCGCGTTCCGTCTTCTTCATGCTGTTCCATCAGGACCTCACCCTCACGATGCACTGCTGCAACTATGTCTCCGCGGCTCCATGGGATGACTAACTCCACAACTTCAGTCAAACTCCGCAAACGGTCACCAATTGATGACAGGAGGATCTCTAGCCCGTCCCCACTACGAGCCGAAAGCGCAATCGATCCTTCATTGCGGCGAAGCAAATGGTCTAACCCTTCATCTTTGACTTGGTCAGATTTGTTAAATGCGATGAGTTCAGGCACATCCCCAGCTCCAATTTCCCTTAACACCGAACGGACCGCTGCCATTTGACCTTCCGGGTCGGGACCAGCTCCATCGACAACGTGAAGAAGTAGGTCCGCCTCAGCTACTTCTTCAAGCGTAGATTTGAACGCCTCAACTAAACCCGTGGGTAGTTTCTGGATGAAACCGACAGTGTCCGTCATGAGAACTGTTTCGCCTCCTGGAAGCTGAAGGCGTCTGGTCGTTGCGTCTAGCGTCGCGAAGAGTCGATCTTCCACCAGCACTCCGGCTCCCGTAAGCCGATTGAGCAAGGTGGATTTGCCAGCGTTGGTATATCCGACAATTGCGACCGTATGAAATCGAGAACGCCTCCGTGATTTTCGCTGATTTTTTCGTGTTCGACGTAAACCAGACAGATCTTTTTCGAGTTTCGCCAATCGTCGCTGAATTCTTCGTCGATCTACCTCGAGTTGAGTTTCACCGGGCCCTCTTGTCCCAATACCACCAGCCTGCTGGCTCAGTTGGTTTCCTCGGCCGCGCAATCGCGGCAAGTGATACCTGAGTTGCGCTAATTCAACTTGAGCTTTTCCTTCGAGAGTCGTCGCATTCTGCGCAAAAATATCCAGGATCACAGCCGTTCGATCTAGCGCTGTCCGTTTCAGTATCTTTTCGAGGTTGAATTGCTGAGCTGGACTGAGTTCGTCATCGAATACAACTGTGTCTGCGTCTAGGCCCTCCGAAGTTGCCTGGATTTCAGCTGCCTTGCCCTTTCCTACGTAGGTAGCAGGGTCTGGTGCTTCTCGTTTCTGGACAACTCTGTCTACTGGGTCCGCTCCTGCAGTATCTACTAACTGAGCTAGCTCATTTAGATTCGCATCTACCTGGTCGTCTGAGGCACCCGGAAACTGAACTCCGACCAAAACAATCTGTTCACGAAAAGAACGGTCGATGAGGCCTGTCGCCTCGCCTGCAAATTCTCCAAAGCCTCCGCGGTGAGTGGCATCCTCAGGCTGATCATCGAAAGAGTTGGTCATAGAGACACTTCGATGGCTCCGACATACATCGCTGGTCCTATCAGTATCGGCTCTTTCTCAACGAGCACTCGTACCGACCCGCCCGGCATCTGGACACATACTTCATCTTTTACCAAATTCCACTGATGAGCCCGAACAGCTGCCGCAGCAGCCCCAGTGCCGCAGGCTTGGCTGACTCCAACACCCCGCTCCCAAACCACCATGTCAAGCGTGTCGGCCTGTCCATCTTCTATCGATATCACTTCAATATTTATGCCATCTGGATAGAGGGCCTCATAGCGATTACCGAGGTCTGACAAATCGACTGTTGAACAATCGTCTACTACGACTACCAAATGTGGGTTGCCAAGATCAGCTGTAGCTGACATCGAATGACTCAAATCATTGGTGATTTCGTCACGAACGCCCGGCCCGGGGCCTACTAGGCCCATGCCCACTGTAATCTGCGCCTCTGGGCCATCTCCATCTATTTCAACTTGGCGTCGCCCGCCACCTGTGTCTATCTGGAAAGACGCAGCTCCTGTTTTGTTATCCATTGCATGCGCTTGAGCAAGGCATCGGATGCCATTACCGCTCATCTCGGCATACGAGCCGTCTGCGTTATGAAGCACCATGACAAGGTCGGCGCCATCAACGCCTGGAAGTCCAACTATTAAGCCATCGGCCCCAATCCCTGTGCGGCGATCGCAGAGTCGTCGCGCCAGAGCACTGACCTCATTCGGCTCCTCGTGCATTAAACAAATGAGAAAATCATTTCCTAAACCGTGATGTTTTGTTAGCCGCATAGAAAACTCCTACAACATTGTCACAGTTTTTGGCCCTATTTCTGTAACGAAATTTGATTAACGGCTAGGTCGAGATTCTCGGTGGCCACCCATTCAACCCGTGGATCACGTCTAAACCAGCGTTGCTGGCGTCTAGCGAAGCGTTTCGTACGCTGAATCGCTAGTTCGAGGGCATCTTCAAATGACAGCTCTCCATGAACATGGGCCAATAGTTCCTTGTATCCGAGAGCTTGCCCTGCAGTCTTGGACAGATCAGTCTCGGCCAAACTACGAACTTCTTCTAAGAAACCGCTCTCAATCTGATGTTCGTAACGTTGACGGATACGCTCATCTAGGTCGTCACGGCCGATTTCAATTCCAATGATCCGATAAGGAACATCTGGATAGGTATCTAGGCCTGGCCCGAACGAGGAAAAAGGCTTACCAGTGCCAAGCGACACTTCTAACGCACGAATTATTCGACGTCTGTTTGTGTCCTCCATGCGCGCTGCACCCGCTGGATCTAGCTCTTGAAGTCGCTGGTGCAAGCGCTTCGTATCCGGCTCCACATCCAACTGGGATGCTATATCGCTGAACTGCGGCGGAGGCGTCAGTCGGTCTACTACCGCCCGCACATACAACCCTGTACCTCCGACAAGCAAAGGTATGCCATCTCTCTCATCGATTTCGGTCCGCACAGAGTCATGAATTTTTTGGAAATCGACCAGACTAAACGTTTCATTTGGTTCAACTAGGTCAATTAAGTGGTGGCGAATTTCCATTTGTTGCTCGACCGTAGGCTTAGCAGTACCAATATCCATCCTTCGATACACCTGCATCGAATCCACCGAGAGAAGTTCAACTCCCGGAACTCGACGCGCAATTTCTAAAGCAAACGCGGATTTACCACAAGCAGTGGGGCCGACGACAACGATAGGCCTCTCCCGCATCTGATTACGCGGGGTCAGGAAGACACCACCGGTATTCGGGTTCGATGTTTCGCTTTTGCCGTGACTTCGACAAGTTCACCGATCAGATTGAAAGTACGCGCCTCGGTCACTCGTACCTGCGCATAGGAACCTGGCCGAATGACTCGGTCAGCAGGAAAATGGACTAAACGATTATGACGGGTACGACCACTCAACATTCCATTGTCGCGTTTCGAATGCCCTTCAACGATCACCTCTTCTTCCCGGCCAACTCTGGATTCATTGCCTTTCAGGCTTGTTCTTTCAATGACCTTTCGTAATCGTTCCATTCGATCTGCAGAAGTTTTAGCCGGAACAGCCTGCTCTAAGGATTCCGCCGCTTCGGTTCCCGGCCGCGGTGAATAAACAAACGTGTACGCATTGTCGAACCTGACTTCAGCAGCAACTTCCAGAGTTCTCTCGAAATCAAGATCGGTTTCTCCGGGGAACCCCACGATGATGTCGGTACTTAAAGCTAGATCTGGTATTTCATCTCTCGCCGCAACCACTTTCTGGATATACCGATCCGCGGTATATCCACGATGCATCGCCGAAAGGATCTTGTCGCTCCCTGACTGCAGCGGCAAGTGAAGATGTTCACAGACTTCGGGCACCCGAGCCATCGCCGCAATAGTTTCCGGACGGAAGTCTTTTGGATGCGGACTTGTATAACGCACTCTTCGAATCCCGCTTACGGCAGCCACCGAACATAACAAATCCGAAAATAGTGGTCGAGCTGTGTGGGGACCTCTAACCCAGTTCTCTCCGACAAGTTGGCACGCCTCAGCGGTTAGTTCAGTGCCTCGGAGTTTCAGTGTGAGGTCGCGACCGTAGCTATTGACATTTTGGCCTAGCAAGGTGATTTCAGTCACTCCAGTTAGCGCCAATTGTTCGACTTCACTAACAAGCTCGCTATATGGGCGAGAGATTTCCTTACCTCGGACCGAAGGAACGATGCAAAATGCACATGAATTGTCGCAGCCAATTTGGATAGTTACCCATGCAGCATGATTCGCATCTCGTTTCACCGGTAAAGCGGAAGGAAACGATGCCGATTCTTCAATTATTTCGGTGACGGGGCCGCTAACGCGAGCTTGGTCAAGTAAATCGGTTGCGCGGCCAACATTATGCGTTCCAAATACCACATCTACATGCGGGGCTCTTTCTTGAATAACATCACGGTCCTTCTGAGCCAAACAGCCTCCGACCGCTATCTGTAGGTCGGGCCGCTCTTCTTTGAGCTTTTTCAAGTTCCCCAGTTGGCCGTACAGCTTGTTGTCAGCGTTTTCTCTAATACAGCAAGTATTAAGAACGATTACGTCCGCATCATCAAAAGATTCGGCCTCCTCAAGACCATCAGTCTCAAGCAGACCGGCAATACGTTCCGAGTCGTGCTCGTTCATTTGACACCCATAGGTGCGCACTACATACCTGCGGTTCACGCTCATTAGGTTATTGGACTGATCACGCCATTATGGGATCAGCAAGATCGAATGCACTGGGTGGCTATCTAACGCCTTCTATCGATGAGTGAAAACAAAATGGTCAGCCATGTTTTCCCGAATTTCGGACATATGGCCGAGGTACTGCTTCATCGTTCCGTTGTAGTTGCCGTCCTGACGCCGGTTATCGGCTCCCTCAAAGTTGTAGTAGCCAGGGGTGCAATCACGATTTCTATTGGTTTTGCCGCGATGATCAATCACTTCTTGCACCCATCGTTCTTCAGCATCATGTGTGCAGTCAAGGCTATGTATGCCGTTCTGTCGGACAAAGTCAATGCAGTCAGCTATGTGCTCACCTTGGCTATTCAGAACATCTGTCAGATTGAACGCGAAGAAAGCTTGATATCCGCCCATGATAAATAGATTTGGGTAGCCCTGTGAATGGATGCCGAGAAGTGTGCGGATGCCATTCGAATATTTAGCGTTTAGATCAAGCCCATCTTCACCAATGATCTGGTTGTAGATGCCAGTTTGTTGCACCTCAAAGCCAGTGGCATAGATCAACACGTCGACCTCATACTGAACCCCGTTGAACTCCGGCCCACTTTCGTTGATTTGAGTTACCCCTTTACCTTCAGTATCGACAAGGGTCACGCTTGGTCTATTAAAGGTGGGGAGGTATTCATTGTGGAAACACGGTCGTTTACACATCAGCATGTACCAAGGCTTTAGGGACTCAGCAGTCGCGGGGTCTTCAACAATTTCATCAATCCGGTTATGAATTCGCATCATTGCGTCAATGTTGGCGTTTTCTTGTCGTTGGATTTTCTCTTCACGCGACATTGATTCTCTTCGAGCTCGAACTGCATCAGATACTTGGGGGCCCTCAATAGCTCGAGCGCGACGCGCCGCCTGCCAACCTGGTTGCAACGTTGAGGCCCACTCAGGGTCGGTTTCCCAGTCGTCCCTAACATCAATGGACGATGGCGTCCGCTGGAATACGTAGAGCTCTTTCGCTGCTTTACCTAACTCCGGTATCGCTTGAACAGCGCTAGCTCCGGTACCAATTATTCCTACCCGCTTATCTTTCAAATTCTCTAATTCGGCTCCGGTGTACTCATAGTCCCAACGCGATGTGTGGAATGAATAGCCACCAAAGGTTTCGACGCCTTCGATTTTGGCAAGCCTCGGTTTCGAAAGAGTGCCGTTCGCACAAACGACGAAACGGGCCTTAATGGTGTCGCCCTGATCTGTCTCTACAATCCACGTCTCCGATTCGGAGTCCCAAATCGTCGAGGTCACGGTCGTTCCAAAAACGGCTAGGTCATAAAGATTGAACCTCTCAGCGATCATCTTGCAGTATTCGTATATTTCCTGACCTCCCGCATAGTGCCGGGTGGGTACATATCCTGTCTCGTCAAGCAACGGCAGGTAGTCATACGCCACTACATCACATGCAACGCCCGGGTAACGATTCCAGTACCAGGTACCGCCTACGTCTGCTCCGCGTTCGACGATCCGAATACTTTCGACGCCCTTTTCCCTCAATCGGGCTGACGTTAGGAGCGCCGAAAAACCCCCGCCAATAAATAGAACCTCAACCTCGTCGTTGAGAGCTTCACGATCCTCTACCGCGTGCCCGTAAGGGTCGACAGCGTACTTAGCTAAGTCACCTGTCAAGTCAGATGTGTAATTGTCTGTACCAGGTGGGCGGTAACCCAACCTTAGGTCTCGTTCCGACGCAAATTTCTCTTTGATTTGTTCGTAATAGTCTTGAGGCGGCCGCTCTTGACCGTCTCGCGTGTAGTCAAAATTGAAGACATTCTGCGGCTTCTCTTGTTTGTTAGCCATCACACCCATTTCTGAACAAGTTCGAGCTCGTTTAAAGCTATAACCAGAACCAGTTCGGTGATGGCTAATAAAAAGAAAAGATGGAGATCAACCAGGTGATTACCGACGGCAATATCTAGTCATCAGCGGAATCGAGAACTTCTTCAACATCGGATTCAGTATCCGATGCTCCTATCTCATCTTCACCTTCTCCGATACCCAACTGAGATCTAATCCGGCCATCAATTTCAACCATTACTTCCGGATTGTCCGTCAAGAATTGTTTGGCGTTCTCACGCCCTTGTCCTAGCTGCTCACCTTCGTAGGTATACCAAGCACCAGATTTTTTGACGATTCCTTGTTCCACTCCGACATCAACAAGTGAACCTTCACGGCTAATTCCTTTGCCGTACATAATGTCAAATTCAGCCTGCCGGAAAGGCGGAGCGACTTTGTTCTTAACAACCTTGATGCGCGTCCTACCACCCGTTATTTCGCCATCGGATTTAATCGCTTCGATCCGGCGAATATCTATCCGAACCGACGAATAGAACTTCAACGCTCGCCCACCTGGTGTCGTCTCAGGACTACCAAACATGACACCAATTTTCTCTCTGAGCTGGTTGATGAAGATAACAATGGTTTTAGTTTTATTTAGATT
>PBMG01000021.1 GCA_002722565.1 Acidimicrobiaceae bacterium | reverse complement strand
TGAGCCTGAGCCTGAGTCTTCGTCGTCTGAGTCTGAGTCTGAGTCTGAGTCTGAGTCCGAGCCTGAGCCTGAGCCTGCGCCTGAGCCTGAGCCTGCGCCTGAGCCTGAGCCTGAGCCTTCAAGTTCGAACCAAGTGACTATCTCGCAGCCGCTAATAATCGAGGTTTTTGCCGCAGACGATGTCGAAGATTCAGTTGCCCAAGCAATCTCAGAATCGTTGAACCTCGCCGCAGACATGTGGGGCCTCTACTGGCCAGTGGAGTACTGGGTTATGGGGCTAGACCCCGAAGCAGGGCAGGCGCTGGTCGACCAATTCTGTTCCCGCCGAGACGCACGAGGCGAATGGAATTATGCCGACTGTATGCGGCGAGAGGCGGGCCCAGAACAACATTCGCTGATTGAGTATCAACAGCTTGGAGCCCAAGCAGTAGCCGAAAATCGGCCGTTTGGAACCGCCGGCCATAACGGCGGCTTTGACTGGGGAATCCATCGCTTCGCAACCACATTGCCGTGGGGCCTTGCTGGACGATTCGGAACACCAGGTGCAGAGGACGTGAAGACTGTGCTTCACGAATATTGGCATGCGGTCCAACACTCATTTATCAATACCCTCGACCACGACAAACGAGATGACCTAATGGGGCCGGTCTGGTTTGCCGAGGGAGCCGCCGAGTTTATGGCGCAATATGGGACCGCTCAATTGATTGACCAAGGGTTGATGCCGAAAGTACCGAAGGGCAATTGGCCATTCACCTATGAAGGAGAGATGGCCAACAAACTAAGAAACATCGAGCGCGAGTTTGCTAACGGCTGCGCAGGGCGGAACCTAAGCTCAATTATCGAATACTCGGACCCTTGCAGTGGTGTGGGCTATGAATTGGGCGCATGGGCCATCGCTCATTTGCTTTCCGAAACGAACGTCGACGCATTGCTCAAAGATTTTCACCCCATAGTCGAAACGGTTGGTTGGGAAGAAGCCTTCGAAACCGTCTTCGGTCGGTCGGTTGCGGACCTTGATGAAGAAATCAAACAGTTTTGGGAGTTGCCCGAGAGTAAGAAAATGGCGCTTCTCCCACAACATTGACTCTTTCATAACCTAGGCGAGCTACATGCCGCCAGTGGTGAGTGTTGTGTTACCTGCAAGGCGTTCTTTGGTTGCCGATCCAGCGGGTCCAAAGTTACCGCAGAGCGAGAATGTGTAAGACTCTCCCCATGGCCAGTTTCGAGATCACTGCATTGCCTGACGCTCCTTTCGGGGTTCTGGTATCTGGCTGGGAACCAGCCGAAACACTTACTCATGAAAGCAAACAAAAAATCACTGAAGCGTTACACCAACACCGGCTACTGGTGTTTCGAGGTCAACCTCAACCTACCGACGAGGATCTCGTGAGGTTTGTCGAGTCGTTCGGCGACCCGATCAAAGGATCGGAGTGGTTCCGAAATGCTGGAGCGCTTCCCGAAATCCTCCCCGTGACAAACATTCGGGGCAAAAATGGCCAACGTCTCGGAGTTGAAGGCGCCACCGACCTTGAATGGCACGCCGACTATTCCTACGCAGCAACACCTGGGAAGACCAGTTTCCTCAATGCGGTAGAGCTTCCGCCCGAACCACCTCGCACATACTTCACCGATATGTATGCCGCGTACGCAACCCTGGACCCCGATTTACAAGCTCAGCTCAACGGCTTACGAGCCACACACAGCATCGCCGAGTACATGGCTGAACCCGACAAAAATTTTGCTGCCAAGGTCGAACGCGACGAAGCGGCCGGTATCGACCGTCCCGATATCCCCGAAGCTGAACACCCAGTGGTCGTGCACCATCCAGACACCGGCGATTCGATCCTGTATGTGTCAAGAGGTATAACCCGTCGAATAGTGGGAATGGAGAGAGACGAAAGCAGCGCGCTGCTCAAACAGTTACATCTGCACGCCACACAGCCCGACCGGGTTTACGGCCATGATTGGCAGGTCGGTGATTTAGTTATGTTCGACACTCTCGGAACTATGCATCGACGCGACGCGTGGGACCCGAACGAGCGTCGGCTTATGCGCCAACTCAGCACCGCATGCGTCATTTGAACAGCTAGCGCCGAGAAATAGGTGTTCCCGAATGCAGTTATGGGTGGCTCTAACTAGGACTGGGATGACTTGTGTTCGGGCTTTCGGTGTGAACGCTGCCGATAGAAGCCACGGAACTCCCACACCCAGGCGCTTGCCTCCTCGTAGGTCATTAGTCGAGGGTTTGTCTTCGGACGAACGGGCTCCATACCCACAAAAGATAGCTGCAGACGAGAGTGTTTGAAGTTCCGTGCGGGCGTTCTATTGCCAACACTGTCAGCCAAGTGAAAGCCGTAGGTGATCGCCTAACTCGCCGATAGCAATTCCGTTCGGCCGCCCCGCTTGCCAGGACCCCCTTAAGTTCTGCGCGGGGCGGTCTTTCATCGTTTCAATATCTGGCATCTGTCAGATAGTGGTCGTGTTGGGGAACAGTAGACGGCGACGAGCGCTAACACTGTGGCGTTGGGCCGTAGTAGATTTGCCTCCGTTGGCGTTCTCAGCACGACAGCGGGAAGTTCCCGGTGGAGAGCGCAGACACGACATAAGGGGAAGCGTTATGGATCCAAAAGAACAGTTTTCGCAGGTCTCTGACCTGCTCTCAGCTTTGGTTGAAGGAACTGATGCCGACAAGTTGAGTAACGACACTCCTTGCAGTGATTTTGATGTCCGCGACTTAATCGGCCATTTCACGTTGGGAAGATTTCTGTTCGCTGCTGGCCTAAGCGGCGACAAGGCTCGAGGTGAAGAGCTGATCGGCAGTATGCCGGCCCGGATGGGTGATGTCCTCGGCGACGACCACCATGGAACTTACTTGGATGCCTCCGCCCAAATGAACTCAGCGGTAGACGCCGTTGGGGACATTGACGAAGTAGTCAGTCTGATCTTTGGTGACATGCCGGCTGGTGTCGCTATGCAACTGATTTCCGCCGACAATTTCATCCACTGCTGGGACTTAGCGAAATCAACCGGACAGGATTTCGACCCTTCAGTCGATCTTGTCGAGGCGGTCGATTCGTTCTTTAGGGGATTCATTACCGACGATGTGCGGGCCGGTGGAGGTTTTGGGACCGAGCTGCAGGTCCCAGATGATGCTTCTGCTTTAGACCGCCTCCTGGGCTTCTGCGGTCGAACGGCTTAAGAGAAATTAGGTCCTTTGTTTCTTTGTTTCTCCCGAATCATCGACCGGGTGTTCCACCGGAAGGGTCTTCAACTGTTGATCAATTGGAAGCGGCCTTGTCTTGTCGTGATTTGTTCGGGTGACCGAATCAAATAATTGAAGAACACCTTGACGGTTAGCATTTAGTAACTTTTATCAGCGGCAATACGAAGCGAGGATCTACATGAAAGCTCAGCTACTTTCCTCCACAATCAATTGGATAGAGTTCCCGGGCTTTCCCGGGCTTTACTACAACGTCTTAGATGTCGATAAAAACGATGATTCCGTAGAGCTACTCATGAAATTTGAACCCGGGGTGCGCTGTATACCTCACCGACACATCGGACCTGTCAAAACTCTCGTTTTAGAGGGCGAGCACCTGATCTACAAAGTTGATGATCCCAACGAACTAGTAGACAGTCGCCCAGCAGGTACCTTCACCACCCACAATGGAGACGAATCGCATATAGAAGCCGGCGGAGATCAAGGCGCCGTCATTCTTTTGTCGATGACTTCTATCAATGGTGATATCTGGGAGACCTACGACGAGGACCTAAGAGTCGACCGAATCTCGTCCACCAACGACTTCGAGAGAGGGCTCCGAAAGCAAGCGTTAGCAGAACAGATGTAGTCGCTCAGATGGTTGTCCGATCCAACCTGTTCGGCTTGGTGGTCGCCATCTAATAGTGAGCAACATTCATAACGCCGATGGTGTTAATACTATTTCGGGCTTCTGTACCGCATGTTTAACTCTCATCTGTGCAGCACTTAGCGAGATGCACTCATGACCTTTTACTGTTGAGAAGGTTGATAGTTGCCATCAGGTATCCGTGTTGGGAGCCTGAAGCCTTCATTGTTCAATAACTCGTAGGCGAGTTTGTCCCTCTGCTTGAGCTCGGCTTTTGTGCAGATAGGCCATTCGTCTTTTGAGGATTCACATTTATCTGTGTGTTTCGGGTCGAGTGCTCCGATGTTGGCCATGAGGATCCAATAGAAATACTCATATATCTGGCAGTCGTAGCCACAGGTGGGATCATAAAATCGGTACCAAGATTCGTCTGGGTATTTGTCAGGCGCTTCTTGAAACCGGCCACCCCGAGCGGCGTCAACGGCCTCACCAATTCTGCTTAGTCCGGGCCGAACACCGAAATAATAGGGGTACATGTGATCGAAGCCCTTGGTAATGATGTGCCATATTTCTTCGAGGTTCGTATCCCAGTGTCCCGCTGAGGTAATACCTCCAAAGGCCCATTTATCCTCTAGGAACATGCTGGCTCCGAAAGAAACCTTTTCCTCGCACGAAGCTCCCCGGTCCGTAGCGCTATAGAAAGTTTCTGAATCCTGTTGCGTCCAAATAGGAACAACACGGTTGATCCCAACGAGAAAATTTAAGACCGCTATATCGTCGACCGACCCGTCTTCGTCGTTGTCGAGGTATTGGGCGAGAACACCAGCGGAGTGGTTAACGCGCGATTCGGGAGTCTCAGGGGTTCCCATCACATACATCCCAAACACATTCACAAACTTGTCAAAGGTTCCATTCAAACAATCGATAGTTGGGTGTTGAGACATAATTGCCAAGTCAGGTGTTCGTGTGTTTTTCGCTAATCGGGCTCGCTCTTCTTCACTGAATCGTGCGTAACCGATTTTGTTTGATCCCCCTGCGTCTGAGTGTTCGTCGTCTGCGTGTTCGTTGTCTGCGTGTTCGTCGTCTGCGTGTTCGTTGTCTGGAGAGGCTTTGGTCCAGTCTTGGTAACTGCCGTCGGGTATCCGGGTTGGGAGTTTGAATCCATAATTATTGAGCAGATCGAATACGAGAGGGTCAGTTCGTTCGAGATCAGCCGCAGTGCACACATGCCACTCTTGGCGTGATTCGTGGCATTTATCAGTCAGCTTCGGATCTAGTGCTCCGATGTTGGCCATGAGGGCCCAATAAAAATATTCGTGAACTTGACACCCGTAGGTACAAGTGTCGTCGTCGTAGGAATACCAAGCATTATTGGGGTATTGCGAAGGCACCTCTCTGAACAATCCGCCCCGAGCTGTGTCCATAGCTTCTGTCAACTTGCTACTCCAATCACCAAAATACACCGGATACACCCGATACCAGCCAGAAGAAACTACGTGCCAGACCTCCTCAAGGTTCGTGTCCCAGTTTCTCGCGGTGCCGACACCTCCAAGGGCCCACCGGTCATGGTCGTAATACATGCTGGCTCTGAAACCCACGTTGTCTTCGCAGAACGTACCCCGCGCACCTTCAAAGAAAATTTCCCGGTCTTCCTCACCCCAAACGGGTACTACGAAATTGCCATCTACCAGGTATTGGTGGACTTTGAGGTCATCGGGTACACCGTCTTCGTCATTGTCCAAGTACTGCGCCAAAACGTTTGCCGTGTGCTGGACGTATTCCAAGGGTGCTTCTGGGGTCGCGATTACGTACATTCCGAAGACATTCACAAATTTGTCGAACATGGCATTGAGGCAATCGATTTGTGGGTGTGACGACTGAACAATGAACACGGGCTTGTTGGGCGGTTCATTTTGATTATCTGCTGCTTCAGTTGCGTCGGTCTCAGAGGTGCTTGTCTCGGTCGCGTTGATCTCAGTTACGTCGGTCTCAGAGGCGCTTGTTTCAGTCTTGTCGGTCGAGCAAGCGACGGTAAAGAACAACAGCAACAAGATCAATGTGTAGCGACGCATCGGCAGATACTGGCAGAGTCCCCCGGGTCTGAACAGAACTTCAGAAAAGTTTTCCCTTCTTTGCGGGGGCTAACTCCATGGCTTTTCGAAGCGTTGCTTCCACGGCGGGTCGTCTAATTCGATAGGTACTCCGGCCTTAGCTTCGGGTTGGGTTTCTGAAGCGGGCCGCCGCCCCAGCCACATACCAAGACCGAAGACAGCTAGCGCTAGTAGCAAGCAAGAACTCATAGGCACAGTCTGGCAGGCTGCCCCACTCAATGACACTTTCGTAGTTTGGGAATTCAGTTTGGGTAGAGATTTAGTCAGGTTTCGCCAATGTTGATTGTTACGCGACCGCTGGCATGAAGCGAACAGAACCCTTCTAGAGTTGCCGCCTCAGCAAATCGGGTATCAAGCCTTCCGCCAGCGGCAATGACGAAAGGACCGATCTGATGATCCGCCGAGTCGTCGTTGATGACGATGAGTTGGTCCCGGAGTCTGAAGTCGAGGTCCGCAGGAATGATGTCGACGTCATTCCCTAAATTGAGACGCATAGCGGTCCCTGAAGGGATGGTGATCACGTGTTGGGCGGGCTCTGGCTGACCGACAACTTGGCTAAGACTGATGCTGGCTGCGACCATCCCTATCGCCGCAAAGGCGATAAGAACCAACACGACTCGCGAGGAGCGATCCGAGCCACTGTCGGAAGTCCTCGCCTCTGAAGTGTCCACAACCCCCAAATCTAATCGGTGTTCGATAGAGTTTCAGCGGTTTGCTGCGTCGGCAGCGGAATAACTGATTGGAGCAACGGCGTGACACAGGTTGACGAGCCGGTGCTCGGAACTGGTCAACAACCTGCGATGGGCCACTTGGACCTTGAGCAGGTGCAGCGCCGCACAGTCCGAACGCTGCTTGCGAGTCAGATGGCTGGGGGAATCGGCCTAGTTTCTGGCTATTCAGTGACAGCCTTACTAGCCGATGACATCACTGGCTCCAAGACCTTGGCAGGGCTTGCTGCTGCGTCGTTGTCGATCGGGGCAGCCATCGCATCTTTTCCGCTAGCTCGCCTTATGGCTCGAAGCGGACGACGTCCCGGTCTGCTTATGGGCTATGTCCTTGCGGCGATCGGTGGGTTCTTTGCTGTGTTGGCAGCAATCACCCGGCAGTTTGCTTTTCTGCCCGTCGGAGTGGCTCTTATCGGAATCGGCAACGCTACCAATATGGCCACTCGCTACGCCGCAGCTGACCTCGCGAAACCTGAGCGTCGAGCTTCTACTATCGGCTTAGTCGTGGCTGCAACGACGATTGGTTCAGGTTTCGGATCTTTGGTCTCGTTGTCTGTGTTCGATCCCATTGGTCGCAGCATTGGGCTCCCTGACTACGCGGGCTCGTTCCTCACCGGCGCCTTACTTTTCTTGGTAGCAGCAGCGATTGTTGAGATTCGATTGCGTCCAGACCCGTTAGTACTCGCGGGTGGGGTGGGAAGCGACGGTACCGATACCAGAATTCCGTTCGGAGCTGCGATGGGGTTGATTCTCGCGAACCCGAAGGCTCGCCTAGCGGTAATAGCGATGATGGTCAGTCAAGCCACCATGGTTGGGACCATGACCCTCACCCCGTTACATATGAACGACGGAGGCCAAAGTAATGGCGCGATTAGCATCATGCTCTTCAGTCATATCCTTGGGATGTATGCCTTCAGTCCGTTGGTTGGCCGACTTGCTGATCAGGTGGGGCGTTACCCGATGCTGCTTCTTTCTGGAGTGCTCGTCGCAGCCGGAGCGCTATGGGCTGGGTTCACCCCACCCGAAGGATTTATCGGAATTACTGGCGGTCAGACCGTGATTGGTATTGCGTGGTGTTTCGGCATCATCGCAGCAAGCGGACTGTTAACAGAAGCTTTCCCCGTAGAGCAGCGTGCGAGTGTTCAAGGCGCTGGCGACATGTGCATGATGGCTTTCGGTGCAGTAGCTGGTATCTCGGCTGGCGCAATCGTTGCCTATCGAAGTTATCTTGATCTCAATCTGGCAGCCGCGATCCTCGGCGCGGCTTTGGTGATTGCGGTGTTATTGACTGTTATCTCCACAGGTCGGACAGGTAAACGGGGTCAAACTATATTTGCCGTCACTCCGGTCCCTGGTTATTAACTATGGGGAAGCCCCTCATTTTTCTGACGAGAAACGCAAGTCAAGTTTGGTTGTTTTAAGCCCGAGATGTCAAAGTGAAGACCCAAGCGAGTGATGATAGTTAGGGCGTCCTCAACTCTCGACCTTGGCGCCACCCAAGGAGGCAGTCATGACCAGCGTTACCAATGAAGAGCTATTGATCGAGGCCGAGGATTTCGAGGACTATGGCGGTTGGGTGCTGGACGCACAGTTCGACCGCGAAATGGGATCACCGTATCTACTCGCTCACGGATATGGACGTCCGGTCGCTGATGCTTCTACAACAATCCAGATCGACCAATCAGGCACCTATGAAGTTTGGGTACGCGCCAAAGACTGGGTGCCATCTCACCACCCAGGACGATTCGGACTGTCGTTAGGGTCTGTCAGGTTTGAGCATGAGTTCGGTGCCAACGGGCAGGATTGGAATTGGGAACGCGCCGAATCCGTTGACCTTGACGCCGGCCCAATGACTGTCGCCCTCCACGACCTAACCGGCTTCGATGCACGCTGCGACGCGATTTACCTTTCGTGCAACGGCCAACAACCCATTGATGGAGCTGGCCCTGACGCGCGTGAGTGGCGTCGCGCATTGCGTGGCCTTCCCGATCAACCTTCCGAGGAAGGCCCCTTCGATGTGGTTTTTGTCGGAGGAGGAGTCACTGGCTCTGTCGGGGCGCTAGCAGCGGCCCGCCTCGGGCTTCGAGTAGCGGTGGTTCAGAACCGGCCAGTACTCGGTGGCAACGCGAGCATCGAGATAGGGATAGGCCCCCGCGGTGAGAAAGGATCGCTCGTTGCCGAGGCCATCGCGCGCAAACCTGATGGCGATCTCCAAGTAGGTCAGCTACTCGAAGCTGACCAGAACGCGACGATCTACCTGCATCACCAAGTTTTCGATATAGCGTTGAACGGTCGAGTCATTGAATCCATCGATGCCCGCGAGGCCGTCAGCGGACGCGAGATTCGTATTACCGCATCGCAGTTCATTGACTGCACCGGCACAGCGATCCTCGGGGTTCTTGCCGGTATCCCGACGATGTTCGGAGTCGAATCAGCTGAAGAGTTTGGTGAGAGCCTTGCACCACCCGAACGTTTAGATCAACGTCACGGCGACACCGTGTTCTTTAGAACCCGCATGGCCGACGAACCCGTCGACTTCCCAGAGGTGCCATGGGCAACCGAAGTGGCAAAGGACTTCGCGGACCTCGGAGGACAAGCCATCAAACCGGGAACCGATAACGGAGACGGACCGGTCGTTGAGACGTTCCGCCCGCCAGCTGATGACAGCGTCGCCACCCTCGCGCGCCGGCTAACCCACTACTGGGAATACGGCCAATGGTGCGACCCTTATACAGAAGGTGAACACATCCGTGACCATCTTTTGCAAGCGGTCTACGGAACGATGTCAAACGTCAAGGCAATGGAACCCGAGAACTGGGCCAACCTAGAGTTTGAGTGGGTTTCCCACGTCGCAGGCCAGGGCGAGTTCCGCCGCTACATCGGCGACCATGTCCTGACAGAGACCGACATCCGCAACCACGTCGATTTCCCAGATGCAGTCCTACAAAACTCCGGAGCGTTCTGCTTGCATCATCCAATCCATGAGGATTACGACTTCCGACTCAAGAGCTGGACCTGGGACACCCGCGACGACGAACCGTTTGATGTTCCGTTCCGATGCCTGTATGCAGCTGACCTCGACAACGTCATGATGGCTGGTAAACACATCAGTGTCACTCACGTAGCTGGTTCTGTCACGAAATTCATGGGCAACGGCGCACAACACGCCATCGCGACCGCCGCGGCAGCCGTTCTGTGTAATAAGTACGGCGCCACTCCCCGAAGTGTTTACGATCACCATCTATCGGAATTACAAGAACTCGTCACCGACATTCGGGGCAGCTAACAAGAAGAACAAATTTCTCGTAACTCTGGTCACTCCCACAACAATTGAAGATGTCCCTCATAGATAGATAGCACCGATGGTGTCACCTGCGTTTTCGATCAATACTGGAGATATGGGAGAAAGATTAAAAGACTGCACAGCAATCATTACCGGAGGCGCACGAGGGCAAGGAGCAGCGGAAGCTCGACGCTTTGTCGAAGAGGGAGCCTTCGTGGTGATAGCAGATGTATTAGATAGCGAAGGGCAAGCCCTCGCCGAAGAGCTTGGCGATTCAGGCACTTTCAATCATCTTGATGTAACAAATGAAGAGAACTGGGCGGCAGTTGTTGGTGGGTTAGTGGATCAAGGTAAATCCATAGATATTCTCGTCAACAACGCAGGGATTCTCTTATTCGACCGTCTTACTCGATCCTCCAGGGAGGATTTCGAACGAGTCATGGAGGTGAACTGCACAGGTGTCTTCTTGGGAATGCAGGCCGTAGCTGACGAGATGAAGAAGCAGCAAAGCGGTTCGATCGTCAACATTTCTTCCGTGGCGGGCCTCCAAGGCGTCGGATTCCAATTCTCCTATTCGGTTAGTAAATGGGCGGTAAGAGGTATGACGAAGTCAGCGGCCCACGAACTCGCACGCCACAACATCAGAGTCAACTCTGTACACCCCGGGTTGATCGAGACCGCAATGCTTGACCAATTCCCCGACAATCTCCAACCCAGCGTTGAGTCTTTGGTGCCGATGGGTCGAAGCGCAGAACCCAACGAGGTCGCTGAGTTGGTGCTGTGGTTGGCGTCACACGAAAGTAGCTACTGCACGGGGGCTGAGTTTGTGGTGGATGGGGGACTATCTGCTGGGTAGCTTTCGCTACCGCATGTCATTGGTAAAAGCCCAAGGTGGCATCAAACCTTGAAAGATCGCCTCTCATATCTAGGTGGCTTCCAATGAAGCTGGTTAACTCATGTAAACGGAGGTATCGCCATGGCACAAGACATGCCGGGTAAGGAACACGCTGAGTGGATTTCGACGGTAGTTGAAGAGGTTGTCGAACCTGACCTCCCGATTCTGGACCCCCACCATCACTTGTGGCTTGATGAAGGTCATACAGGGTGGCCGTACACAATCGATGACTTTCATAAAGACACTGGAAGCGGTCACAACATTGTCGGCACCGTGTTCCTCGAATGTCATGCTGAGTACCGAAAAGATGGCCCACCTCATCTTCAGTCGGTTGGAGAGATCGAGTTTGTTGCCGAGATAGCCGAAGCAACCGCTACTTCAGGCGACGCTGAGATTAAGGCGATCCAGGGCAATGCCGATGTTTCGTTAGGGGCTGCAGTTGAAGAGGTATTGGAGGCTCACGAAGTAGCTGGCCGGGGACGCTTTCGCGGAGTCCGCTACATCACAGCCCAAGATGATCACCCGCCCTTAGCGATGTACGAAAACGCTGCGATGGACGATCCGTTATATCTCGAAGGGGTTCGTCGTGTTGGGTCTTTGGGATACACCTATGACGTCATGGTGTATCACCCCCAGTTACCTGAGATTGTTGACGTAGCGCGCGCATGTCCTGATACCCCAATCGTTCTGGACCATTTAGGAGGGATATTGGGCACTGGGCCGTACAACAATCGACGAGAAGAAATTCTTCAATTCTGGAAGACCCAAATGGCCGACATAGCCTCTTGCGGCAACGTCTTTTTGAAACTGGGTGGTATCGGAATGCCGATGATGGGTTTCCGTTGGGACAAACGTGACCGCCCTGCAAGTTCTCTGGAACTGGCGGACGCCTGGGCTGACCCAATTCAATATGCGATCGAGGTTTTCGGGGCAGATAGATGCATGTTTGAATCTAATTTCCCTGTCGATAAACGCGGCGCCGGCTACGTACCGTTATGGAACAGCTTCAAACTTATAGCAGGCAGTTGTTCAGCCGATGAGAAACGCGACTTGTTTCATGACACGGCAGCGCGCGCTTACCGGCTTCCATTTCTTTCAGACTCGTGATGAAAGACATCCCGAATCTGACCTATCTGAGGTAGTCGTCGCTCGTCCGAGTCTCGACTGGCAAGACTTGTCTCTTAGGGCCAGATCACTTCAGTTTGACGCGATGGTAAATCCCTGTTCATCCCAGGCTTCTGTGCCGCCCGTGATGCTTCTGACGTTCTGGTAGCCGAGACTTTTGAGAAACAACACACCAGATAATGAAAGATTTCCCCGCTCGCAGACGCTCAGCAGCGGTGCATCACGCTTTTCTGGAAGAAATTCTGCCAAGACAGGTAGCTCATCAAGAGGCATGTTGATTGCGCCGGGTATGTGTCGTTGACTGTGAGCGCCAGGCTCGCGCACGTCAATTACTAAGGGTTGTTCTTCGTGCCAAAAGTTGTGGGCGGCATCGACATCCATGACAAGGTCCGGGTTAGCTCGAGCATTTTCAATCATCGAATCCAATAACTGTTCGCGTTTGGTTCCGGATGGTGGAGCCGCACCTAGTCCGGCCACGTTGTTCAGGACTGATGACGAATATTTGAAGATACTGTCGGGGAAGATGACCACTACGACGTTGCCGGGTTCGTCGGGTATTGCTGCTAGGGCACCTGCTAAGGCCATTCCTGAACTTGGTCCAGCTGTAAGACTTTCTTCTTGGTTGATTCGCTGACACATTTCGAAAGCTACTTCGTTGCCTACTTCGGTCAAGCCGTCGTACTCGTCTGGTGTGAAGAATTCGGTTTGGCTCAACTGCTCGAGGCTGCGGACGCCGGGAACATCATGACCCGCAGGTGGGTACACACCAATTATGGCGACATCCGGATTCTGCTCTTTCAGGAAACGTCCGGAACCGTTGATGGTCCCACAAGTACCTAAGCCTGCGACGAAGTGAGTTACAAGTCCCGCAGTCTGGTGCCACACTTCGGGCCCGGTTGTTCGATAATGCGCCTCGGGGTTACTTCCGTTCGCGTATTGGTTAAGCATCTCGAATTCGGGTTGATTGGCGATCTCGTTAGCCTTTGCTATCGCTCCTTCAGGCGCCCCCGGCGCTGGACACAATGAATCTTCCAGTTCAACTACGTCTACCCCCGCCAGCCTTAGGACTGTCCGTTTCTCAAGTGGAATTTGATTGGATAGGGGAGTGGTAAGGGTGTAACCCTTAGCGTTGGAGACCATAGCTAAGGCGAGACCTGTGTTGCCTGAAGTCGGTTCCACCAGCTTTTGGGATGAACTGATTCGCCCGGAGTCTTCGGCGTCGCGCACCATGTTCCAGGCGACCCTGTCTTTGACTGCGCCAAAGGGGTTGTACCACTCGAGCTTTGCGTACACCTTGGTGTGTTTAAAAGGAACCAGACGCGACAGTTGAACCATCGGAGTTGGGTTATCAACATTGGAAAGCAGGCCGAGTACTGAGTCGTAAACGCGACGCGAATTATCATTCACGTTTAGCACCTCCAATTATTCGTTCATCCAGGTGAGAAAGACCTAGGTTCGTGCAGTCTTTCTTTCCTCCACCCTATCTAAACCCGGGATCCGGCCAGCAGGATCTTTGCAAAAAAGATGCGTTATAACGCGAAATGAAAGCATCAGAACATGATTCATGTCTAATAAAACGCTATAGAGAAATAATATTGCGCCAATAGTTAAAAGGGAGAGACAGGAGGCAGCCAAAGAATGACTGACCTGATTCGCCGTGACCGGCTGTGGCTAAGGCACGAGTGCTTTTGTAGCGACGCCGGTTAGCTGAGGAACTCGTCGCGACGTTTGGCAAGGATCTGTTGGATCGCGTCGTGATCTCCTACGCACCGGATAATCAGATGTTGAGCACCCCCAGCCACAAAGTTTCGAATGAAATCGATCACTTGGTCTTCAGTGCCACCTTTGCATGCCTGAAACTTTCGCATCGCTGCTGCAGGGGCGTTGTAGTAGTTCTCGAGGTAGGTATCGATAGCAGCCTCAGCGCTAGAGCTCTCATCCATGATCGACACTGTCAAATAAATAGCGGTGGTGAGGTCTTCAAGGTTCCGTCCCGCCAAAGTTGCTGCCGTTCGAAACTGTTCATTTTGTGTAGCGAAGGTAGATGCATCTGGACCGATGGGGAACCAGCCGTCCAGATGTTTGGCAGCTCTTTCGATTCCAGCCTCAACGGTCGCGGCGCTCCAAATTGGTGGCCCCCCTTCGCGATAGGGAACTGGAGCGAGTGTCGCTGAATCGACCGACCAGCGTCCCTCCCAGGAGACCGGTTCACCCTTCCATAATTCTTGACAGAGTCTTATGCCCTCCATGTATCTTCCGACCCGACGCTCAAATGGAACCCCAGCAGCATTGAACTCATGACGCACGGCGGGGGTGTCAGGAGCTATCCCGGCGCCGACGATTAGGCGGCCTTCAGAGATCTGGTCCACGGTTGCAAGCTGTTGGGCGAGAACGACCGGATTGCGAAGAGCGGGAAGCAGCACGGCAGTACCTACCTCAATATTAGGTATTGCTCCGGCGACCCCGGCGAGGAGGGTGATTGGATCATGGCGTGGACGGGCGAGCAGCGAATCGCCAGCCCAAATTGAATCGAACCCAAGATCAACTGCTCGTTTCGCTGCCTCGATCATTGGTCGAACCGAATGGCTCGCCTGCATAATCTTCTCGCGGGTGGGTAAGAGGTATCCGATCTTCACGGCCATTATCTGATTCTCACAGATGAATATGGTGGCTGCACAGCCATCTTCGATCGAGGATCGTTCCTGAGGTTGATCGCGACGCTGTCACTTAGAAACTAAACACCCGACGGTCCGATGCGTCAGCGGTCTAAATCCCCGACTGAGTTGGCAGTAAACCAGTTACATCGCTGTGAGCGTCGATTATCCCTTCATGAACGTACTCGTCATGGCGGTCTTCAATCTTTGGAAGGTCATAACGGTAGTTAACCATCATGCCCAGAGCACGATCTTGGGCAATGTCTTGCTGGTTAGCTCCGAATATGATTCGCTCCACGCGGGCTCCATTGCTGAGATGGAAATTGGCAACAGGATCAATGGCACGTTGACCGCGTTTTTCTGAAAGTAGATACTGAGCTCCGAGCTTGGGCAAAGTTACTTGCAGTTGTGTCACAGTCTCCTCTTCGAGCGTCCATTTAGGATTTTGAAGTGCTGTTTCAAGCGCTTGGATTTCAGTATCTTCGACATATCCAAGCTCTTGCGCCTCCAGTTTATTTTCTAACCAGCGCCGGAATCCTGGTATTGGCGACAAGGTAGCGAAATGTTTCAACCCGGGTTGCTCTCGAGATAGTTCAGTCACCACTCGTTTGATCAAGAAATCGCCGAGACGAACACCGGCAAGCCCATCTTGGCAATTAGAAATTGAATAGAAAATAGCTGTATCAGCCTGATCCGAATCGATAATCGGTGCGCTGGTGTTGAGTAACTCATCGACGCTATTGGCCAGGCCAGAGACCAGAGCTACTTCGACGAATATAAGTAAGTCGTTAGGTAGACCAGGATGCTGAAAGGCAAAAAGTCTGCGGTCAGATCGGAGACGGTTCTTCAGGTCCCCCCAACTGGTCACAGCGTGAACAGCCTCATATTCGACGAGCTTTTCTAGAAGCGACGCAGGCGAATCCCAGCTGATTTGACTCAACGTCAGTAGTCCGGCATCAAACCAACGATCGAGGAGGCGCCGCAGTTCGTCGTCCAGATCGGCGAAGGTATCGTCGTTTAAAGCTAAAAGATCGGCTCGCAGACCGACGACGAATGCTAGGCCGTTCTCGACACTCAAAAAGCGACGAAAGAGTAGCTCTCGTTCCGCTTCAAGGGCTGACCGAAGCTTGCGTTCGATAGGGCCTCTGTCCTCAGCGTCCCCCAAATCTTTTATCAAATTGTCCACCGCCAATCGATCTACGCCGAAATCTTCGGAGAGGATCGTGAAGAAGCGACGTTGCCCTTCTTGATCTAGCGTCAAGTAATTAGCTGCGACTATGGCGGCGCGATTGCGAGCAGCGACTTCTCCGCCGCGCGTAGATATCGCCTCAGCGATCGCAACCCGAGCCGTATTTGAATTGGATCCAAAATCTTTTAACGCTTTGGTTCGTCGGCGCTTCGACACCGCAACGTGTTTCAAAGCTTCTCGAACGCGGCTGAGTGATGTTTTCACGAATGAAGTCTCGCAGTACAGCGCAAGAAAAACGAAATCATTTTTGCACGATTCTCCTAAAGTTTCGAGATTCAGCTCTTCAGTTGAGTTTTAGTTTCCGAGTTGGGTTCTCCTTCGCCTACACCAACTACTGAGAATGGACGCATCTAGGGAATTCTTAATATGTTGTGACTATGAACAGACCAGTCGTACTCGTCCACGGCGCATGGCATGGCGCATGGTGTTGGGATCGAGTCACCCCCTACCTAGATGCGGCGGACGTTCACTGGGTTGCTCCAGACCTACCCAGTGTGGAAGATGCAGCCGGCGGAGCGAATCAAAGCGAAGACAACGCTGTCGTGCGAGGTGCACTCGATGGGTTGCCCGGAACAGAGAAAGCGATCTTGCTTGGCCACTCCCGCGGGGGCACAGTGATCACAGAAGCAGGCACACATGACCGAGTGGGGCACTTGGTGTACCTAGCGGCGTTTCTTGGTTTAGAGAACGAAGACACCATGCCGTACCGATCTGAGGGCCTCAACAAATGTTTAGAGGTTCAGGCTGATGGCACTGTCACCGTTAAGCCAGAACTAGGCAAAGCGGTCTTTTACAACGAACACGATGAGACGGATTTCTCATGGGCGCAGAAACGGCTGCGGTCGCAGAGCTTCAAGCCGTTTGAAGGAACTTCAGAATTAGCTTGGCAAACAAAACCTTCGACCTATGTGGTCTGTCGCCACGACAATGCTTTACCTGTCGATGGTCAACGAAAAATGGCTGCTCGAGCCACGCAGTCAATCGAATGGGACACCGACCACTCACCGTTCGTATATCGTCCTGAACTCGTAGCGACGTTGCTGATCGGTATGAGCGTCATCAGCTAGCGATCCAGCCCGGGTTTCAAGATCAAATTTTGAACCTTTTTGGTTCGGTTAGTAGAGCTCGTTGCCGTCGTGCCATGACTTGAACCGGATCTCCATCTCAGTCACTGTTTCGTCGGAGGTTGTTTGGTCTCCTAGGCACTCGGCGTAACTAGCTAACCCTTCGATATTGGGCCAATCCTCGGGAGACCACAACTTCGACCTAATTATTGATTTTCCGCAATGAAACATGACCTCGCCGATTTCTACGACAAGAGCTAACAACGGCAGACGCCCCCGAACTGTCATTGTTTCTAAAAGGTCCGGATCGGTAACAATGCGACCGGTACCAGCCACCCTCAAGACTTCACCCCTTTCGGGAACGACAAACATCAGACCCACTTGGGGTTGCTCCAAAACATTGTGAAATGTGTCGAGCCGGCGATTTCCGGGACGGTCAGGTATAGCCAAAGTCTTGTCATCAAGGATTCGAACGAACCCTGGCGGATCACCTTTCGGTGATAAGTCCATCCTTCCGTTTGAGTCGACGCTGGACACTACGACGAACGGGCTTCTCTCAATCCACTTCCGACAGTGGGTATCAAGTGTCGATAACACCTTGGTTTGTTGAGCTGGTCGAGGAGGTGGAACTAATCGACGAAGATCTTCAGTGGTTGTTATTACGTGACTTGAGTCGAACATGGACCCATTGTTGCTGGCGTTTCCGCATTCTCAAAACTCGAGTTCGACTATCTGCTATTCGGCGGACGACTTAGTCGTCTTCGATTCAGGGCCACCTATTCCGATAGTGAGCTTCCAACCGACGCTTAAGAGAACAAGCATTGCCCCTGAAGTGACGAGATAGGCGACAGTATGACCGGCTGTTGTATATACAACAGCTAAGCCAAGGGCCGCCAAGGCAGCTGTGCCAACTTCAATAGCGCTGGCGAGCCCTTGCGCAGCAGCTTGACGACTTTCAGGCACCGAACTTGAGACCAACATCGTGCCCGAAGGAAATCCGATGCCCTCAGCAAAGCCGCAACCAACAGTAAGAAACACCAATGCCCAAAGGCCCGGCACCAAGCCGAACAAAGCATTAAAAATTGAACACGCAGTGATCATTGCTAGCGCCCATCTGCGTGAACCGTAACGTTGAGCGAGGCTGCCACCCCATGGCGCTAAGACGGCGATTGGTAGCGCTACACACGTCACCGTGACACCGATCTGCCATTGAGAAGCGCCTCGATGATCCATGTCGAGAATCCACACCGACTCGAACGCCCCAATAAATACGAAATAAGCCGACACAACCGAACAAGCTCCGATGAGCTGCCGATTTCTGAGCAGGTCAGAGAGCTTTTGTCGGGTTACGTCCTTTTCAGCTGTGTCACTTCGAGCCTTCCAAGCTGTTGGAATGAGCAGCGCCAGGAAAACCGCCATCACCCAAAATGGAGCGCGAAAACCCCCGACAGCGTTAAGTACTGCCGCCGCTGCTGGGCCCACGACAAACCCAGCCACGTCGAACGCTCCTAAACGCCCCACGTTCCGGCCAAGATTTCGCGGATCTGCGACGATCACTGTGCGTCGAGTCGCTGGTTGGGCAACTCCAAACGCCAAACCCATACATATTCGACCCAACATGAACTGCCAAAACTCTGTCGCGATCGCCATAACAACAAGCGCCACAAGACCCAGCAAAAGACCCGATCGCAACATCAACGGCGCCCGACCTCGGTCCGCTTGGGGACCCAGCGTCAACGCTGCAATAAATCCCGCTCCAAGACCGCCAGCTACCGAGGCTCCTATGGCGAACTCCGAAAACCCCAAGTTGTTGCGAAACTCGGCCAACAGCGTGACGACACTGGCCAACCCGGCGGCCATCCCAAAGACAATCAAATAATAGGGCAATAAGTTCGGGCCCATTATTGGTGTTTTCGCTGATGTCATCGAAGTCCCAGGCTCTTTGCAGTGGGGGAACGCTTGATGCTAATAGCCATTTCCTCAGTCTTGTTGCTTCGCAACTAGCCAGTAAGAGGTCGTGGGGTACTTATTGTCCGCCCATAAAATCTTTTGGTGAAGAAGAAGGCTGCTGGTACAACAGAGATTTGAACAAAAGAAAGTATGAAAATGAAATACCCACACCACGCCAGTGGTCGGGCTCGGTCATATCGCAGTAATTACAGATGCGTTTCATGCCTCACTTCCATCCATTGGGACGGCACAGTGAAGGCTTATGTATCTGATGAGCAGCTAACAGAGACCTGTACCAAGTCCACGCAAGGCCATACCTGCTAAAAACATTCAAGCGGGATTACGTATGAGAGACTTCCACGTTAAGAGTGGAAGTCTCTTTATTTTTTTGGTCAGAATGGCTCTATGGCTCTTTCCCATCTCAAAGTCACTGAAGGCTTTGTTATCGAAGACCATGAACTTGACTGGCAGTTTTCTACTTCAAGCGGACCTGGTGGACAGCACGCTAATCGAGCTCAAACGCGAGCTGAAGTGCGTTGGAACGTGATCACGTCAACGGCCGGAACGGCTCAGCAACGCTCGCTGCTCAGCCAGCGGTTCGGCGAGCTGATAACGATACGTGTCGACAAGCATCGCTCCCAGAACCGTAACCGACAAGAAGCCCTAGATCGTCTGGCCGCGAAAATACGTGAGGGTTTGCAAGTTCCAACCTCGAGGAAAGGTACTCGGCCCAGTCGCTCTGCGAAAAGAAAAAGGATTGACGCCAAAGCCCGACGAGGCCGACTCAAGCAACAACGCAGACGCCCTTCTCTGGATGACTAAAACAAGGCCGAATTTGACCAGAACGGTCTCGGTATCTGGGTTGGAAGTTTCTTCCTTCAAGCGTCTATTTATTCGCGGGTATTTGGAACACCTTCAATCCAGGTCAAAATCAGCGTAGGCAACGAGTGAGGTCTAGGCTGGGGTCGACCATTTGGGAGTGAAATGGACTTTTCTCGGCGGCGTGTATATGTGACACCTTCGCTACTAGTCACTCTCAACAAAACCGGGCGAAATTACTAAACCAATGGCAAAGAATGTTTTAGGAACAGAACTTGAAGAATGTAGCAAAGACCCGCTAACGGGCTACTACAGAGACGGGTGCTGCAACACCGGGCAAGGAGACATGGGAGTCCATACGGTTTGCGCCGTTGTCACTGATGAATTCTTGGAATTTTCTAAAAGCGTCGGTAACGACCTAAGTACACCGCACCCTGAATGGGGCTTCGCCGGCCTAAAAGATGGCGACTCATGGTGTTTGTGTGCCCCTCGCTGGCAAGAAGCTCTAGAAGCAGGAGCTGCGCCTCAAGTTCGATTAGCAGCAACTCATATCGCTACCTTGGAATGGGCGACGTTGTCGGACCTTCAAGCCCATGCTATTGGCGGGGACCTAAGCTCTTGACCATGATTCCTGAGCCAGTGCAACTAACCGTTTGGTCCGACTACCTCTGACCTTGGTGTTGGGTCGGGGCGGTGCGCCTCGAAGAGTTAACGAAACGAGAAGGTGACTCGATCACCATTCAATGGAAGTCGTTTCTATTGCGGCCCCAACCCGAATCAAGGACACTGCAGGATTTCACGGAGTACACCAAGAGTTGGGAACGCCCCGCGGGGCTAGAACCTAAAGCCGGCTTTTCCACCCCATGGTCAGGCGAAAGCGCACCGCCGTCACACTCGCTGCCCGCTGCTATAGCTAGCAAAACAGCAGCAACGTATGGCCCCGAGACATGGCAGCGATACCACAACCAACTACTACAGGCTTATTTCATCGAAAACCGAGACATCTCAAACTCAGATGAGTTACTTCAAGTTGCCGAGGAATCCAACATCGATAAAGACACATTCGAAGAAGTTCGGACGACCAATGAAGAAAATTTTACAAAACAAGTTTTCGACGAGTACAACGAAGCCCTCAACAACGGCGTCAACGGGGTCCCAGCAGTTGTGGTCGACAACAGGTTCTTGATTTCAGGTGCCGTTGAAGTGGAGCAATACCAAAAAGCTCTAACTCACTATCGAGAAATCCGACACAAAGAAAACAACGAATAAGGATCTAACTCTGCCCAACAAAGGCGAATAGACTAATGATCGAGCAGAGGATCATATGGACGTAACCCCTGATACCTGGCGATGGGTCTGGCTGGTGATCGCAGCCGTTTTGATTACTGGCGAAATGTTCGTTGCAGGCACATTCATCTTGATCCCGTTTGGACTAAGCGCAGCAGTTGCAATGGTTTTAGCTTTTTTAGGTGCGCCACTTTTAGTTGACTGGCTCGTCTTTGTTGGCCTTGGTGGCGCGCTGTTCTCGATTTTTTGGCGAAAAAGCAGGAGCTCAATGGCAGCGATGAAATCGCCGCCCGGAGCAGGCCATGACCGCTTGATTGGAGCTCTTGGCCGAACCATAGAGAGCATTCCGACAGACCCCGCTTCTTCAGGAATGGTGAAAGTTGGTGGCGAAGAGTGGCGTGCTATTTCCGACCAGGGGCCGATCGACTCTGGCTGCACGGTTGAGATAATCGAAATACGAGGCACTCGAGCAGTTGTTCGTCAGACTCCCGAGGAGGGGTCCAAATAATGTTTGCATTAGTACTGTTAGCTGTCGTTGGCTTGGTCGTTATTCTCTTTCTCGTTGCCGGTGTCAAAATTGTTCGACCTTATGAGCGGGGAATTGTCGAACGGCTAGGCAAATATAAGGAAACCAAAGAATCGGGACTCCAAATCATTGTTCCCTTCATCGACACCATTCGACGCGTGGACATGCGAGAACAAGTAGTCGATGTCCCACCTCAAGAAGTCATTACCTCAGACAACGTTGTTGTATCCGTTGATGCGGTCGTGTTTTACGAACCCACCGACCCCCAGCGTCTCGTCTACAACATCGCGAACTTCGTTCTTGCCATTACCAAACTTGCTCAAACCAACTTGAGAAACCTTGTAGGCGATCTGCAACTAGATGGAGCTTTGACTTCACGCGACAGAATCAATGCGGCTCTCCGAGAAATTCTTGATGAGGCAACAGACAAGTGGGGGGTTCGCGTAGTCCGCGTCGAAATTCAACGTATCGACCCACCTCCTGACGTGATGGCTGCCATGCACGAGCAGATGAAAGCTGAACGAACCAGACGGGCAACCGTAACGGAAGCAGAAGGTTTCCGCGAATCAGAAATCACACGAGCTGAGGGTGAGAAACAATCTCGGATTCTGGAAGCAGAAGGTCAACGGCAAAGCGCGATTCTTGCTGCTGAAGGCGAAGCGCAAGCGGTGAGAACCGTGGCCGAAGCTGAGAGCTACCGCTTACAAACTGTCGCTGCAGGAGAAGCTGACGCCACACGTCAAATATTCCAAGCGATCCATGACGGAGACCCAACCAGCGATGTTCTGGCAGTCCGGTACCTCGAAGCACTAACCGAAATTGCAGACGGTCGAGCCACCAAGATCATTGTCCCTACCGAGTTCAGCGGAGTTCTGGGCGCAGTAACAGGAATCGCTGAGGCGATGCGTCCGGTAGAGAAAGAAGAACCAGAGTCCGGCGATGTGACTGAGTCAGGCAGCGCTGATTAGCAATAGACACCTTTCTCTCATCTATGCTTTAGCCCTGTGATTTCTGAGGCAGCACGTCAAAAACATGATGAGGCAGAGGCTGCCGGTGAAGATAGCTATATAGATCCAGAAACTGGGTTCCAGGTGTTCACAGCCCAGTATTTAAAGACCAGAGTTTGGTGTTGCGGCACGGGGTGCCGTCACTGTCCCTGGTAGCCAAAGCACATTAAATTGCTTTCTATGGGCATGACGGTGCAACGGCGAGAAGAACTTCAGTTAGAAATCAAAGCCTTTATGGATCTATACAACGAGGCCTTTGTTAGCGGTACGCGCGAAGACTTACAGGCACTGGTTCACTTACCAGTCATTTACGTCTCAGAGACCGAAACACAAATCCGCGACCGGTACCCGTTCGATCCGGAACGTATGCGTGAAAGTATGGGATTTCATCATCCAGAGACGGAAACGAAAATCGTTCACCTCGAAGAAGATCGCGCCCACCTGACAATTGAAGGAACCCGTCATCGGCAAGATGGCTCGGTGATCGAATCGATCGATAGTTTCTACATTCTTCACAAACGCGACGGCAAATGGGGAGTGTCGGTTTTCTCAGGGATAAGGGGTGCCCGCTAGATAGAAACGTTTAATACGTAACGTAGACTGAACAGTTCATGTCCGATACCCCACCGGTCGATCACGCGAAAAGAAATCGAGATATGTGGGACGGATGGGCCCCTGATTGGCTTGACCGTGGGGAACGAGCATGGGCGATGGATGAACCTTGTTGGGGTATCCACCAGATTCCCGAAAGTGAAGTTGGTTTACTCCGAGATTTTTCTCAAGGGAAAGTCATCGAATTAGGATGCGGAACCAGTTACGTGTCAGGTTGGCTGAGTCGCCTAGGAGGTCAGCCGATCGGAGTCGACAATTCTTTAGCGCAGCTTTCCAACGCGCAACAATTGCAACAGCGCTTTGATCTTCACTTCCCTTTGGTTCACGCAGACGCTGAACACCTGCCCTTTGTAGATGAGTCATTTGACTTCGCAATATCAGAATATGGAGCAGCCATTTGGTGTGACCCGTACCGCTGGATACCGGAAGCGGCAAGAGTCTTGCGTCCCGGTGGCCAACTGGTTTTTGTCGGAAACTCGACACAAGTGATCCTTGCTGTTCCTGATGGCGATGGACCCGCTACTGCCGAGCTGCAACGCCCTCAATTCGGTATGCACCGCGTGGAATGGGACGATGACCCTGGAGTGGAGTTCCACCTTTCCCATGGAGATCGAATAAGGCTCCTCCGCCAGAGTGGTTTCGAGGTCGAAGATCTGATCGAGATATATCCATCTGAGGACGCCATCGAAACTGAGTATGGCTTTGTGGACCTTAACTGGGCCAGAAAGTGGCCCGCTGAGGAAGCTTGGATAGCGCGCAAAAACTAACAGACCAGATGACCGCATTGGAGTGCTCTTGGGTCGAGAAGGACCATTGACCGGAGTGACGAAATTGGGTACTCCAAATCACCGAAAAGGTGAAGGGCAGGGTTGGTTCGAAGCATCCTCTAAGGAAGGTGTCTACCCCAGAAGAAACCAGAGCACATACCCTTCGTCCCTGACTCAAGAAGCATCAAGATAAAAAGGTTAGGTTCTTGGCATGGGACCGCTTGAAGGTATACGAGTACTGGACTTCACACGCGTAGTAGCTGGCCCGTTAGCTACCCGGATTCTCGCTGACCAGGGAGCCGAAGTTATAAAAGTCGAACCACCTGAGGGTGATCTGAGTAGGACCTTTCCTCCTTTCCGACCAGAACAGGTAACGCCGTACTTCGCGCAACAAAACGCTGGGAAGCACTTCTGTTCCTTCGACCTGTCGAAAGGCAAAACCCCGGACCTGATTGCCGAACTCGCCGCTGAATGCGATGTGATTGTTGAAAATTTCAGGCCAGGCGTAATGGCAAAATACGGACTGGATTATGAGCGACTTAGCGAGGGAAACCCTCGACTTGTCTACTGCAGCATTACAGGTTTTGGGCAAACTGGTCCTTGGGCGAAGCGTCGGGCCTACGCACCCATCGGGCACTTAGAATCGGGACTTGTCGAGTATGACAAACGGAAAAATAATCGCGAGGCACGCCAACCCTCTCTAGTGCTCGGAGATTCTGTAACAGCACTGTCCGCGGCAGCAGCGATTAATGCACTACTAGTTCAGGCCGAACGACACGGTTTAGGAGGCCACCTAGACGTATGCATGATTGAGTCGTTGGTTTATGTTCAAGAATGGGTATCGACCGAGCTAGCTGGCGGTTGGGACACGACAAACGGTGGATTTTGTCATGAGTCACCAATATTGGAGATGCCTGATGGTGCCCTATGGGGAGTAGCAGGAAGTCCCGTGGCATGGTTTGCGGATCTAGCTAAGGCCATGGATCGACCTGAGTTAATTGAAGATTCTCGGTTCGCTGACCCAGAGGAGAGGGAGTTAAACAAAGACGAGATCATCAGGATGTTGACGGAGTGGGCTGCAAGTTTCCAAAATTTCGATGAGTTTTTGTTCGCCCTTGAAAGCAAGTCACCGTTTACGGCGGCTCAGATGGTTTCCGTCGATGACCTAGCTTCATCAAACTGGGCTGAGCACCGGCAGCTTCTCGTTGAGACGAACACGAACTTAAAGATCCCAGCACGCAATGCAGCAGGAGTCGATATTGGGACTAACGGCCGAGTCGCGGGTATGGGCTCAGACAACGAAGCTGTCCTGAAATCAGTGCTGGGCTATTCGAAAGAGCAGATCCAAGCGCTCCGCGAAGCTGAAGTACTTGTCTCCGGCCACTAAGATTCATCACTTCTCTATGGGATTAGCCACGTGCTGATAGCGGTCAACGAGATAACGGATCCCCGTATCGATGTATTTTTGGGGTTACGTGATAAATCGCTGCGCCAACGTCGAGAAGCCCCTGGCGGAGACCTGGCCGGAATTTTTATTGCCGAGGGTGACATAGTCATAGAGCGAGCCATAGCGGCTGGCTACAAGCTGAGATCAGTTCTTGTCGATGCAAAGAGAACACGGCCGTTACCTAACGAGTTTGATGGCGTGGATGTCTTCGCGGCAGGAGAGCATCTCCTAGAACACATAGCCGGATATCGCTCCTACCGCGGAGCGTTGGCGTGTTTCTATCGCAAAGAAGTCAACACCCTTGAGGACCTATTAGCAGACACCTCAATGAGGTCGTTGGTCATCGTGGAAGGCATCAATAACCCGACGAACCTAGGAACAATTATGCGATGTGCCGCAGGCCTCGATATCGATGCGCTGCTACTCAGCCCTGACTCAATAGACCCCTTGTCTCGCAGGTGTTGCCGGGTGTCGATGGGCGAAGGCTTTGCAATCCCATACGCCTGGCTAACCGATATGACCGAGGGTGTCGGAGCGATAAAAGAGGCAGGGATCGAAGTTGTAGGTATGACGCCCCGAAGCGACGCAACAGATATCGACACTTTGGAATATACGAACACCGACAGGGTCGCAGTGATGCTGGGATCGGAAGGTCCGGGACTTACTGAAGCTGCTATGTCAATAGCTACACGGCTGGTCAGAATCCCGATGTCTGGAACTGCCGACTCTCTCAACGTGGGAAATGCTGCCGCAATCGCTTTTTACGGTCTGCGACAAGCCCGCAAGCGGTAGAACGTTCTATCTGCAGACCGATACCAAGGGTCAACCAACTACTATCTCGACGTGGACCAAATTTGCGACGACATAGCCGCTGAAACAAGAGCATTAAGTTCTGTCGTCGAAGACCTGACCGAAGATCAGTGGCGTGCCCCAACAGTTGTAGAGGGGTGGGATAGCCACGAGACGATCTTGCATCTAGCGGCTACTGATTGGATATGTCAGCTGACGCTAGTTAATCCCCAAGCATTCGTCGATATCCGTACCCAGTTATCCAAGGGAGAAACATCTGTTCATAAGACAGTCGGGCCTGAAGTGAGAGCTTTACAGGGCCGCGAATTGTGGGAGTGGTTCCTCAGGGGCCGCAGCGAGATGGTAAATGCATTACGGGACACGGACCCGAAAGCACGTATCACCTGGCTAGGTCCAGATATCGGGGCGCGCTCTCTGGCCACCAGTCGCCTACTGGAAACATGGACCCATTCTCATGACTTGGCAGACAGTTTCGCCTTTCAATATCCGCGAACTGACCGACTTCGGCACATCGCTCACATTGGAGTCGTCACTAGAGCATTCAGCTACCTAAACCAAGGCTTAACTCCACCTGAGCAACCAGTGCGAGTCGAACTTATAAGCCCAACTGGCGAACAATGGAGTTGGGGCCCTGAAAACGCGCCAAACAAAGTCAATGCAACCGCGTATGAGTTTTGCAAGGTGATAACAAGACGAATACCAGTGGCTGATTCTGCCGTTGAGACTCAAGGTGCCCTAGCGCATAAATGGATGGAAATCGCCCAGCCATGGATTGAACCACCTCGTATCAGCGATGAAGCTTAAAGAGTTTGGAGATTTTGATGAATAGAGATGACCTGGAAGAACGTCGTCGAATAGCAGCTCTGTTGGCCAATCAGGCCCGCCACCTCGAAATTGACCCCGAAGGCATATTGGTCGTCGACGATGAAGATGATTCCGACACTGACTTATCTCCTAAACAATGACCTGCAGCCCTGACTGCTGGACAGCCGCTGTCAACTTTTAGATTTTCTGGACAGGTTTTATTGAGGCTCGAACTTCCGTCGCGGGACGTGATCAACCTTTATGTCCAGACCGCGAGCCCCGAACTGTTCGACTTTTCTTGAACTAAAACGCCAAGCCCCCTCTTCGAAAAGCAACTGGTCCACGTAACGACCCCAAAATTCAAAATCTGTTCCATCATGTTTCCGATGCCAGGCATAAACATAGGAAGTAGCTGAGGCTCGATCATTAGCGGTTCGATTGATCCTTATATTGCTGATGTGATGTGAGGTGGCCGAGAAAAGCCGCAGAAGTTTTGGTAAAAGAGCTTCAATCTGAGCTCGGCCCTGCACTTCGCTTCCTTCATCGAAAGTGGCGTTGTGACAAAACAGTTCAGCCCACTTTTCGCTCTCGCCGGCATCAACATATTCCGCATAGCTCAAGATGGTTTCGGTGATCGCGGCATGCGCGTCAGCATCGCTAATAGTTTCTGGATCAGACATGCGAAGAGAATATTCGTTCAGAAGAGCGCCGTCGTCTCAGATGTTTTCGACAATCAGCACTTCGGCTTTAGCTGTTGGTTTAAGTCACCGAGATCCGAGGCTAAATTACCGTTCATGAAGCGCAAAAGTTTCAGCGAAATGGAATGCCCGATAGCTCAAACCCTTGAAGTAGTGGGCGAGTGGTGGACTCCGCTGCTCTTACGCGAGGTTCTAATACACGAAAGAACAAAATTCGATGAAATCCAGAAAGCGTTGGGAATAGCGCCGACAGTGTTAGCTAATCGCCTCAATACATTGGTGTCACACGGTTTGCTGGAGCGAAGTCGATACACCAACAATCCTGAGCGTTTTGAGTATGTGCCGACTGCTTCTGCTCGTGACTTCCGTCCGGTATTAGATGAACTTGCACGTTGGGGGAGGAAATGGACAAAGTCGTCTGAGGAGCGTTCATCTAGCTGACTGCTCAAGGAAACATCAGAAAGTATTCGTGACCTCAGCGAACTGATGAGCGGAATGTGGAAAGCCCGCCACTGCTTTGATCACTCGACCTGAATGTCCTGAAACAGCTATTCCAAGATGAGCGGTCGCAATGTGCGACGGATCAGCCATTCCTGGAGGGACAGTGCCATCAAATACTCGGGTCATTGGAGTAGCTACCCCTCCCGGGCAAACAGCATTTATCAGTATGTTCTTGCGGCGAAGCGAAGTAGCAGATGCACGGACTAGACCAACAGCCGCCCATTTAGTCATGCTGTAAATCGGGTCAGGGGACCATGGGATGAGTCCAGCGATGCTTGCGGTGACCGTGATCGAACCACCGCCCAGACGATCAAAGACAGGCACTAGAGCGTGGAGGCCCAATGCCACACCGTCAACATTTACGCCTCTCGCTTTTTCATACAGATCTAGGTTCCATTCACCGGGACTATCTGGGGTTCGTTCAAAATCTGCAGGATCTCTAAATTCGACGCCAGCATTGAGGATCGCAATATCGAGTTGATCTAACTCTCTGGTGGCCTGAGCCCATGATTCTGCAGAGGTGACGTCCAAAGAGACAAAGCGACCACCAATCTCGCTGGCTATTTCTCGACCGTTATTTTCGTCAACATCGCAGACCACCACTGTTGCTCCGTCAGATGCCGCTAAGCGAGCAGTAGCCGCGCCGATCCCCGATGCGCCTCCGGTGATAAGCACTACCTTGCTTTCCAGGTCCCAAGTTTCTACTTCTGGAAGTTCGAGTAGGGGTTTGTTTGAAGAGCTATTCATGGGTCGATCTTAAGCGCAATTCACATTCAAAAATTCGAATTAGCTAACTGGTCTTAACGAACGAGTCTCGTGACCGCTAAGCGTGTGCTTTTCCTGCAGTAAATCGGTGATTCGGCTCAGCCATGTCGCCTCCTCAGCTAGAACTAGCTGAATTTCGTGTTCCCATAGCTGTCTGGCCCGGTAAACCACTCGGCTGAGATCTTCGACTTCGAGGCCTAGGTCAATGTCATAAAAAATTTCGCTCGTAAGTAGCTCATCAAAGTCTGGACCTGGCTGACCAAAGACGTTCCGGGTCACGACACTAATCATGTTCAAATCAGTTGTCAGCCAAGGAAGATCAACAACGCCGGTAATTTGAGATTCAGCTACAGCACCCCCCAAATAAGCCTTGATTCGGCGGACCACCCAGTCCTTGATCTCAATAAATTCTGGATCAGTGGGCCTGTAACGTGCGAATTGCAACTGCGCGAATACCGCTTCAGGCATGGGCGGCCATCTGCAGACACCTAATTTCTGGTCGGTCCACCGAATCGTTAGACCTTCGCAGGCGAACCCCATCACTTCGCCAACAACGGCATGGCCCGCTACGCGAGCTGCCGAATTTAAATCATCGTCCATTCCCTGAGCGTAGATCGCTATATGCGCTGACAGGAGAGGGTGGTCATTAACCTACTAAACGTTTGCTAAGTTAAGACCATGTTGGAGTTCTTCACTCCTGACCTTCCTAGTCGGCCAGGTCGAACAACTGGTCCGAGGGAGACCAATCAAACAGGTTGGTTCGCGCGGTTAGCCGAAAGGCTGCTTATCCGCATGGACGTGGGTTCAAAGAAACATCCCGCAAGCTTGTACTTGTCGTCGGTTGACTTAATGCCCATGGGAACTTGGGTTGTAGTCATCGAAGACCAACACACCGAAGCAGAAGACGCTACAGAAACATAATCCTTCTAAGGCACGGAGCGAACTGCCAACGAGCAGTAGACCTTCAAGGATCTGATAGCCAAATCCCTGAAGGTCGCACTGTGGTGAAACAACAAGCTAAGTACTGTTTGAAGAATTAGGGACGGTCGCCGCTCTCGAATTTGGCTTTACGGTCAGCCATCTTGGCGCGAATGTCGTCCGCTTCAGCCTGACTGATTTCACCAGACTCAACCTTTGCCGCTAACCGCTCCTGCATCTCAGCTCGTCGAGCTTCCATATCTTCCTTGGAAGCCTTTCTAGCTATTGGAAGATCAACCGCCTTTTCCCGGTTTGAGTCGTTCCAGGTATCGGCGGCAATGGCAGCTGAGCCGCCTGCCAGTAGCGCTCCGGTGAGCACCATCGGCGCTACCCATTTTACTTTTGGATGTCGGATCATTGTCGAACTCCTAGCTGATGTGTGTGTACAAACACGAAGTTCTCCAATGAACCTGAATAAAGCCTGAGAGCTTTATGAGATTTAGATAAGAAACGCTAATCCAAAATTGTAAACCCGAACCGACCTGTCTCCCTAACCAAGTAGGACTTTCATCGAAATGGAATCAGCCAAACGAAAAGCCAGAACCGTCGCCCGTCAGTCCATTAAGGGGCAGATATTTGAGCTCTCACCTGGCCAGCATCTACGAAAGCTTCGTAGTCAATAAGCATGCCGCCACTCAACCTGAAAACGCTTAAAACGCGTTGCGGGAACACGGAATTGCCATTCTCTGACTTGCCCATTGACTGAATGGGTTCGCCTTTCCAATTCCAGATTCCGAAAGCAGCATCTTCTGTAGCGACGATGCTCTCCACTTCAATCTCTACCCCCGGAATGTTCTCGCAAAATCCGGTTGCGTGTGCATGGAGGGCGGAAGGACCACGCATGCCCGTCGCGTGGTCAAGCATCTCGTCGTCGACGAATTCAGGAATTAGCTCAAACCTACGTTTACCTAGAACTTCGCCCAGATATGTGGCCATCACCTCAGTGGAGCGCTCGACAGTCATGACTTCCCCCTTAAATTGTCGCCTAATGTTTTGGGACCTTAGCCGGGTTTAAGAGAACAGGATTCACGACTGTCTAATCTGGTCACCCGTTCACTTCAGCTATTACCGCGTCGACCATTGCTTCTGTGTCGAAGTTTGGTTGCCATCCCCACTCTTCGCGAGCCGCACGGTCATCAATTCGAACTGATGCAGCAATTGCCCCGCTAGGAGGTGAAAAGGTTATGTCCGCATCAGAAATCCGAGACCTTACGACCTCAGCCAGCTCACCAGCGGTTGGCGTAGGTTGAATTCCATCGACCAAGTAGTTGATCGACTCGATTGATTCTGATGGCGCTGCGGCCAGTTCAATAGCTGCGCGGGCCGCATCTTGATAGTGCAGTATCGCGATCACTGCCTCAGGCGGTACCCAAACCTCGAACGGCTCTCCCAAAGCAGGCCTTTCAATTATCCAACTGGTGTACTGAGCAAGACTCCAAGTGGTTACGCCTGGCCCAACGATTGACGGATAACGCAAACTTCTAAAGTCCAACCCATATTTCTGTCGGTAGTAAGCACCAAGGTTTTCTCCCAAAACCTTTGTCACTCCGTATACCGAGCTTGGTCGTTGCAGAGTGAGGTCATTAATGACCCCGCCCCCGGTGTCGCGTCCATAAGTTCCGATTGAACTGGCAAAGATCATCTGCTCTGTACCCGCAAGCCGCGCAGCCTCGATGGTTTCAATAAAACCCGCAGCGTTTGCTTGAAGTAGCGCCTGAGGATCTTCTTCACCCGGGCCAGTCAAAATCGCCCCGAAATGGAACAACTTTGTCGGCTTTACCTCAGAAAGAAGAGACGAAGCACTACCAGGAACGGAAAGGTCGAATTGGTGAAGGTGAACTTGCTCTGCAATACCTTCAACCCGACCTAAATTTCCCGATCTATGTGCGATGTGAACTTCCTCACCGCTGTCTATAAGCATTCGGGCTATCTCGGCCCCAATAAAACCGGTCCCCCCGGTAATCAAAGTACTCATAACAACACAATGACACGATGCACCAAAGAGTGCCTACCGAGAGTAGATTTCATCTATGACAAATCGCGACAGCGAAACCTCTTTTGCCCTTCGTCGCGACCGTGTAGTGGGCCGATGGGCTCTCACCGAAGAAATTGTTTTAGTTCGCTCGGGACCTGTCCTTCCAAAAGCAGGAAGCGATATGGATCACTCATTTCAACCGCATCCAGACTTCGCTTACTTATCAGGCCGCGGGATCCCCGATGCGGTACTCGCGTTTGACGCTCGACAGAGTGAATGGCAGATGTTCGGTCCGCGATCAACACCAGAAGATCAAGTCTGGCATCAACCCGCTGAGCCCGTGGGGCTGCCTATAGAAGAACTTGAGGGGTGGATAGCGGACAGGAGTACCCAGACAGTTCTAGAAGCTTGGGATGACCCCAAGATCCAAGCAGGTATCGCTGATGAGCGAATCCACAAAGATGATTTAGAGCTCTCTGCTTTGAGAACCGCCGCATTGTCGAGCGAGGCAGGCTTCGATTGGGTCTACCAAAACGTTTCTGCTGGTATGACAGAGCGCGAGATCCAAATAGGAATGGAAGCCGAATTTTTTCGCGCTGGAGCGGTGCGCACGGCCTATCCAAGCATCGTTGCTGCTGGCCCCAACGGTGCTTACCTCCATTACTTCTACGGCCAAGATGACAGCTTGAATCCGTCCACCCGAACTCTTCAAGAGGGAGAACTTCTACTAATTGACGCTGGGGGTGAATTCGGAGGTTATGCGAGTGACGTCACCAGGACGATGGTCGTAGGCGCAGAACCAACCGATGTCCAGTCGTTCCTTTGGCATTTAGTCCTGAGCGCTCAAGAACTAGCTATAGATCGATGTCGACCGGGTCAGGAGTGGCGTGAAGTTCACCTAGATTCGGCTCGAGTCATTGGCTCAGGCTTAGTGGAACTTGGCCTATTACGAGGCGAAGTAGATCAGCTCGTTTCCTCGGGCGCTGTTGCACTCTTTTACCCTCATGGACTTGGGCATCTCATAGGTCTCACCGTTCACGATGCAGGCGGTTACCCGTCAGGACGAGAACCTAGCTCACACCCCCAGTCGCGATACCTACGAACCGATCGAATACTCGAAGCCGGGATGATCACAAGCGTTGAGCCTGGTGTTTATTTCATCGATGCGCTTCTTCAAGACCCAGCGATTCGAGAAAGATTCGCAGAAGAAGTTGTTTGGGATGCTGTTGACCCTTTCAGAGGATTCGGGGGCATCAGAATCGAAGATGATATCCATATCACCGATGATGAACCAGAGGTCTTAAGCGGACATATCGGTAAACCTATTCGCATCGGCTGAAGAGCCTCCGACTATTCGGTCCACGGCTAAGTGAACTAAATAAACATCTAACGCCAAGCAAAAACAGGCTGCTCTAGTTCATCAACTCGAACATCGTCTCCGTCGTACGCCACAGCCCGGAACTGGTACATCACAGCACCAGTCGGAGCATGTATGAGGTCCCCTCCGATCGGTAGCTGAACAACTGGACGTTCGCTTTCAGGGATCTTGATGAAACGAGGCGAGTCGGGCCTTGTGAGTTCCCGGATAGAAATTCGGTGAATTGATGCAACCTCATTCGGGTTAGCGACAGGTTCGAGATGCCCGCCTAGCCAAAATACAAAGGGGCTGATCACGTAGCCAGACCTCGTTGGGTAATCATCTAGCCGGCCGAGTAAATCATCGGCAGTGAGACGCAAACCGACTTCCTCATGAGCCTCCCTCATCGCCGCCTCTAACGCAGACTCACCAGGATCTACTCGGCCACCAGGTAAGGCCCATTGGCCAGGGTGATCCTTGAGTTTGGATGTGCGACGAGTAAGAAGAACTGAGGCACCGCCAGCTGTTCCTTCGACGGTTCCCGTCAACTCCTCATCTGCGGGCACCCCTGGAATATCGGCGAGTAGCTGCTTGCGGTCAAAGGCGGTTTCTCCCTCTAACAGTGGATCATCTCCATGAACTGAAGCATCACTATCAAGGACGATGACACACACTGAAGCTTGAGTGAGACCTTCATCCAGATGGTCGCGCCTTTGGTGGCGTTGCAAATTATTTACCAAACGCCGACGCAATGAAGAATCAAAAATAACGTCAATGCTCATATCAGGAGTCTCGCGCGCAAGACGAGTGACTGTGCGCTCGCTACGATAAGAGCAGCGTTACCGATAAGGATCCGTGACGATATGAAAGTTAAAAATATCGAAGAAAGTACCTTCGGTTCAGTGGTCACCGACCTTGACATCGAAAATATGACTGATTCCGAATGGAATGACCTGTATGAACTCTGGATTGATAGGGCGTTACTAGTCTTTCCAAGTGTTTTTCTGACAGAAGAAGGACAGGATCAGTTTGCTCGAAGATTCGGAGATCTGGAATTCCCCCGCGCTGCTATTTCGAACATCGGCAAAGACGGCAAAGTTCACTTCGAAGAGGGAGACGAAGTAGTCAAATCGTTAAAAGGCAACGAAGGTTGGCATCACGACAGCACCTATATGCCCATACAAGCCAAAGGGGCAGTTTTCAGTGCCGAGATTGTGCCTGAATCAGGTGCCGACACTGGATGGGCTGACATGCGCGCAGCCTATGAAGAGCTCGACTCCGAGACCCGAGAACGCATCACAAATCTCAAGGCGTATCACTCGCTTTATTACAGCCAAGAACGGTCTGGCTACCTACCCGATAAACAGAATGAAGATGGCACGTACAATTTGTACGGTTATCACGACATGGAGGTCTCGCTACGTCCCCTTGTCAAGGTTCATCCAGTTACCGGTCAGCCCAATCTTCTCATCGGGCGACATGCACACGACATTGTTGGGTTGGATCGAGAAGAATCAGTCAGGCTCCTTGACGAATTGAACGATTGGGCTTGTCAACCTCCCCGCACCTATCATCATCAATGGACTGTAGGTGATGCGGTTGTTTGGGATAATCGACGACTACAACACCGAGGTACACCCTTCAACATGAAAGAACCGCGACGCATGTGGCACACAAGAATCGCTGGGGACCCCTCCTCCGAATTGGCAATTAATCACCAAACCGACGCCATTCCATCAGACGACGTCGAGCGACACCCAACAGGCACATGGGCCTGTTAGATCAAATTCGCGCCGACCTTACGGCTGCCATGAAATCCAAAGACAAACTGACAGTAGCTACGTTGCGTTCAGTGGTAGCCGCGGTACAAGAAGCAGAAGTTGCTGGCACCTCAGCGACCACCTTGGCTGATGAGCAAGTAGAGAAAGTCATAGCGGCACAAGCGAAACGTCGAGTGGAAGCAGCAGAAGCCTTTGAACAAGGTGGAAGAACAGAAAAAGCTGCTGACGAGCGCGCAGAACTCACGATTCTTGAGCAGTATCTTCCTGAGCAATTAGACGCGGATGCCGTGGCTGTGATCGTTGAGCGTGTCTTAAAAGATGGTGGTTACTCAACCATGGCAGATATGGGACAAGCCATGAAAGCCGTTAATGCCGAAGTCGCTGGCAAGGCAGAAGGACGGGTAGTCGCAGAGCTAGTTAAATCACACCTCTCGTGAGCGCATCAAAACGCCAAATAGCATTGGTCGGCTTCCTCCAAGCTCAGAACTGTACGACTATCCCAGCAGCTTGGCGTCACCCCGAAGCTCGGCATGACGTGACTAGCGTCGATTTCTATCAGCACATAGCGAAAGTGTTAGAGAGAGGGCTGTTTGACCTCGGGTTCTTTGATGACCGCCTCGCCATGCCAGATATGTACGGAGGGGACCACCGACATACCGTCGAAAACGGCATCAGATGCGTGAAGCTAGATGCAGTGACTGTTCTTACAACCATGGGAATGGTTACCAAGAACCTGGGCTTAGGTGCGACGTACTCAACTACCTATTTCCCCCCTTTCCATGTGGCACGACTTTTCGCAACACTTGACCACATGAGTGGCGGCCGAGCGGCATGGAACGTCGTCACATCGGTTAACGACAACGAAGCCAAAAATATGGGACTAGATGAGGCTCCTGCCCACGACGTTCGATACGACCAAGCTGACGAATTTATGGAGATAGTCCATGGACATTGGGACACATGGGAAGCTGACGCTGTCGTCGCGGATCGGGCCTCGGGGTTATATGCGCGCGGAGATATGGTTCACCGCCTAGACCATGAAGGTCCCCATTACAGGTCACGAGGCCCGTTCACTGTCCCTCGAACCCCTCAAGGCCACCCCGTAGTTATCCAGGCTGGCCAAAGTGGCCGAGGAGTCGAGTTCGCATCCCGTTGGGGTGAACTGCTTTTCATGTCGAACCCCAGCCTTTCGCGAGCCAAGGAAAATTATGTTGCTGTGAAATCAGCAATTGAGGCGAATGGCCGCGACCCTGACCAGGTAAAAATCGCGAATCTCACCTTCCCCGTCGTGGGTCGAACTATGTCGGAAGCCGAAGATCGACGCGCCGCCTATGATTTGCTTCCCAATTTGATTGACGATCTCTCGTTGCTTTCTGAAGGACTCAATTTCGACTTCTCTGAGAAGGCGCTCGAAGAGCCGCTTTCAGAAGAAGACGTTGCTGCAATGACAGGCATTCAAGGTATCCGTAATCAAGTCATCGAAGTAACAGGAAACCAAACCCCGAGCGTCAAAGACTTCGTGGAAGTCTCCGGACGAGGTCGACTAGCTCACCCTGTGGTAGGTGGTCCAACTGAGCTTGCTGACTACTTCGAAGAATGGTTCACGGCCCCTGCCTGCGATGGCTTTGTAATAGCGGGCACTCATATGCCCGGGGCGTTCGAGGACTTTGTGGATTTAGTGGTACCAGAGCTACAAAGACGAGGATTATTCAGAACCGAATACTCTGGTAGCACGCTGAGGGACAACCTAGGGCTAACGCAACCCGTTCCCGGGGCATGGCGCCGTTAACCAAATTGAGACTCTCGAAAAGCCTGCACAATAGCATTGCCTTGGGCGGCCCAAATTCCCTCCAGTTGCATGATCTGAGATAGTGAACGGTCGAGAGAACGAATACGAAACGGCTGTCCAGTTAGCCAGGGTCGCAAGGTCAACATCATATGGCGTGCTGAAGTTTGGCCGTCAAGGTGAAGTCTCGAAGCAGCAGCCACGATCATGCTCTCCCAGCTGGCGAGGCTTGCTCGCCGATGCCAAAGAGCAAATTCGTCATCCACCTCTAAAAAAAGAGGGAGAGAAATGAGGTCCCCTAGAGGTGTCGTCATCTTGTAGGGCTGCTCGTCGTTGGGCCAATCACACACATAGCTGACTCCAGCAGCAGCCAACAGTTCGGGAGTCCGCTGTGACTCAACTCCTTCGGGTGAAAACCAGCCCGAAGGCCGCGCACCAGTGACCTTCTCTAACGTGTCTAAAGAATTTCCAATAATCTCAACTTCAGCTTCCTTGCTAAGTTTTGATGTGATGATTTGGCTGGCTGCAACGCCATGTCCGACTAGCTCGCAACCACGCTGCATGAGATGGTCAACGAGCCATGGATAGTGAATGGCAGTGACCTTGTCAACGGCAACGGTTGCAGGAATGCCGTGGTGCTCGAGAGTGTCCAACAACCTGAAAACACCTACTCGATGCCCGTATTCCCGGTGGGTTAATTGGACATAATCCGGCGCTGGCAACTTGATGAGTCCACCACTGGCGTTGCGCAAACTGTAAGCGTCTGTTGGTGGTTCCCATTCGTAGTGTTCAAGGAGAACAAGGGCTCCCAGAGCCAAAGGTTTGTTTTCGGGCCAAACAAGTGGAGCCCTAGTCGGCAAAGGGGAATAAGAGTAATGGGAATGGTCCATGCCCGAAGAACGTTCAGCTGGCATCGCGCACCGCGCTGATAACTTCAGCATGATCCACAAACTCTTCATAATGGTGATCAATAAAGTGTTCTGCGATCTGTGAGGCCGTCGCTTGCCAAACGTCGTCACGGCCTAACAAATAATCCAGAATTTCTTCCAAGCCCTCAATGCGATGAGGCATTCCCATCAAATAGGGGTGAAGAGCCAACGCCATTACGCGTCCCGACGTCTTGCCCTCTTCGTGCAGAGTGTCGAATTGAGCTTTGACCATTTCAACGAAGTCTTTTGTGTCGTGATGCTGAAGGAAGACCGGAACGTCATTCAGTTCGATGCTGTACGGAACTGAGATAAGAGGCCCGCCCTCAACCTTTATGGGTATTGGCTGGTCATCATGAAGCCAATCAGCATGATAAATAAGCCCAGCCTCGGACATGAGATCAGGCGTACGAATTGTGTTGGATACAGCAGGACCCAGCATGCCCTTAAGCTTCTGACCTGTGTGTCGACGCAACGTATCGACGCAGTCGACGTAGAACTCACGTTCCTCTTGTTCGGTCAGTGAAGATAGATACCGAGTGTTATATATGCCATGGCTCATGATCTCCCAGTTGCGGTCGGCCATCGCCTTCCCGATATCGGGGTAGTGCTCGAATATGGCCAAATTTGTTGAGGCAGTGCAACGCACATTGTGTTCATCGAGCACATCTAACATCCGCCAGAAACCGACCCGATTCCCGTAATCGCGGTGTGAGTAGCCTTGCACCTCAGGGTGAGGCGATCTGGGCCAAGGATTTCGAAGCGCATCTCTTGGCGGGAGGTATTCGTAGTGCTCAACGTTGGGAGCGACCCACAGCGCAACTTTGGCATCATTCGGCCATGAGATAGTTGGCCGATCTGCCATTGGCAAATAGTCAACTCGATGTGGCGGTAAGGACATACCAGCACCGTAGTCAGAACAGATGGCGTAAGGGGAGTATGGTCCCAAGTGACGAGTCGGAGATATAGAGGGGGATTCGTGCTCAGTAACTACAGAGTCATAGACCTGACAGACGAACGAGGCCATCTTGCAGCTTTCATTTTGGCTCAAATGGGAGCTGAGGTAATAGCTGTCGAACCACCCTCTGGCTCGAGTGCCAGAAGCCTTGGGCCCTTCGCCCAAAATATTGATGATGGTGATCACTCTCTTCAACATTGGTCCTACAACAGAGGCAAGAAGAGCGTTGTCCTAGATCTAGATACCAAAGAAGGAATCAGTCAACTGGAGACCCTGATTTCTGGAGCAGACATCATGTTCGAGTCCTTCGATCATGGCTTCATGGAATCCATTGGTCTTGGGCCCCAACAAATAGAAAAACTGAACCGCCACTTGGTTAACGTCTCGATTACGGCTTTTGGCAGTTCCGGCCCAAAGGCAGGATGGGAATACAGCGACCTAACAATTCAGGCTTCAGCAGGGAACATGGTGTTAACAGGCGACGAAGATCGTTCGCCGCTGCGCGCAGGTGGCACCCTGCCTCAAGCTTTCGCCAATGCAGCATCAGAAGCAGCAGGAGCTGCTCTGATAGCGCTGTTCGAGAGACAGACCACTTCAGGGCTTGGACAGCATGTTGATGTCTCCGCTCAACATTCAATGAATCAATGCACCCAATCAATGTCGTTGGCAACGCCACTCGGAGGTTCGGTCCCTACCCGAGTGGCGGGTGGAGCGTACCTAGGAACTACGCGTGTCCAACTGATGTGGCCCTGCTCAGATGGCTATGCCTCGGTGAGTTTCTTATTCGGGCAAGCGTTCGCCTATTTCACCCAGAACCTCATGAACTGGGTGCACGAAGAGGGCTTCTGCGATGAAGCAACACGCGACAAAGACTGGGTTGAGTACGCCATGATGCTGCTGGATGGGCGGGAGCCAACCGAAGAATATGAGCGAGTAAAAGAGATTCTCGGCAAGTTCTTCGCTACTAAAACGAAATCCGAGTTGTTAGAAGCCGCTATGAAACGCCGGTTGCTAATTACCCCAATTACCACCACTGAAGAAGTCGTGAATAGTGAACAGTTGGACTTCCGAAGTTATTGGGAGACTGTCGAACACGACGATGGGGTCATCGTCGACTACCCAGGTCCGTTTGCAAAATTCGAGCTAACTCCACTACAAAAATTAGGTCAAGCACCGAAACTGGGTGAACACACCCATGAAATACTCAATGAGCCTGCACGCGTTCCATCGGTTGCTATCCGAAACGAGTCGCCATCCAAAGAGTTGCCACTTAAAGGAATCAAAATCTTAGATCTGATGTGGGCTATGGCCGGTCCAGCCGCTTCTCGCGTTCTCGCTGACTACGGCGCAGAAATTATTCGTGTTGAATCGGCAAACAAGATTGACGCTGTTCGTACGCTTGAACCTTTTCCGGGAGGCGAGGCAGACCCAGATAAATCGGGCATCTACCACAACATGAATGCTGGAAAACGTGGACTCAGCCTTGATCTGTCGAAGCCAGAAGCCATCGATGTGATCTGGGACCTCATTGACTGGGCAGATGTCGTCCTTGAGTCGTTCTCCCCTAAAGCTATGACCGCTTGGGGCCTCGACTATGCCCAAGTATCAAAGCGCAAGCCTGGGGTGATCATGGCCTCTAGCTGTCTTATGGGGCAGACAGGTCCTCTATCGATGCTGGCAGGATTCGGTACCATGGCTGCTGCAATTTCTGGGTTCTTTTATCCGGTGGGATGGACTGACCGCGCTCCCAGCGGACCGTTTAGCGCATATACCGATTACACATCGCCACGCTGGCTTGTGGCATCTGTCATGGGGGCTCTAGAACATAAAAGGCGCACCGGTGAAGGCCAATATATTGACCTATCACAGGCTGAAGCCGCCTTGCATCTGATGTCGCCGGCTCTTCTGGAGTACTCCGTTAACGGCAACATATGGGAACGAGCAGGAAACCGAGATCACGTCTTTGCGCCCCAGGGTGGCTACCCAACCAACGGCGATGACAACTGGATCGCAATCTCTTGCAAAGATGACTCCCAATGGATTTCCTTAGCAAGAGAAATGGGACGCGAAGACATATCGGGCCTTTCGAACCTAGAACGACACGAAAGACATGAAGAACTCGACGAAATTATCTCGGCATGGACACTCCAACGAAGTGGAGCTGAGTTGATGGAGGCCTTACAGGAGATCGGTGTTGCATCTCACATTGTCCAAAATTCCCCCGAACTATCGACTGATCCACAAATGGCACACAGAGGGTTATTTGCTGAGGTCATTCACGGAACTCATGAACCGTTCTTTGTTGATGGCACCCGGTTCCACTTATCGCGCACCCCTGCAGAGGTCACTCACGCCGGCCCAGTTTTTGGAGAACATACCTTTGAGGTTTTGACCGACAACTTGGGTTACGACAGTGACCGAATAGCAGAACTCGCGGTAGCAGAACTTCTTGAGTGAAAAGCGCTCCTACCAAGTATCAACCATGGGACGTTTCTTTCCGTCTCTAGGAGATGGTTTTGGAGCTGCCTTCAGAGCCATAGAAACCCAGGTGCGAGTTTCCGCTGGATCGATCACATCATCCAACTCAAAAAATGTTGCTGTACTCACAGCCTTACCATTCTCGTATAGCTTCGCCACCATCTCTTCGTAGTAAGCGATTCGCTCTTCTGGGTCTTCGATGGATTCAAGTTCTTTGCGGTAACCAAGTTTGACGAAGCCTTCGAGCCCCATCCCGCCAAATTCGCCCGTAGGCCAAGCCACACAGAACACCGGAGCTTTGAAACTGCCTCCAGCCATAGCCTGAGCCCCAAGCCCGTAGCCTTTGCGCAATACAACGGTCATAAACGGCACAGTTACGCTGGCTGAAGTAACAAACATTCGGCTGGCATGACGAACGGTCGCCTCATACTCGGCTTGAGGTCCCACCATAATTCCTGGCGTGTCGCACAAAAAGATCAGCGGTATGTCATGAGCATCGCAGAGTTGCATGAACCTGCTGCCCTTATCGCCGACGTCAGCATCTATAGCCCCACCTAGATGATGGTTGTTGTTAGCGATGATCCCGACAGGGTGGCCCTCGATTCGAGCTAAAGTTGTGATGCAACCAGGCCCCCAACCCTTACGAATTTCAAGGGTTGAGTCGACATCACACATAGTCTCAATGACCTCGCGAACGTCATAAGCACGAAGACGATTCTCAGGGACAATATGCCTCAATAATCGCTGATCCGGTGCCTCCCAATCTTCGACTGGCCCTTGGAAATAAGAAAGGTATTTCTTAGCCGTGTCCATCGCTTCATCTTCATCTTTAACGAGGATGTCGATAACTCCATTCGGGTATTGGACATCAACTGGCCCGACTTCTTCCGGGCGAAAGACCCCAAGTCCACCCCCTTCGATCATCGCTGGGCCGCCTATGCCAATGTTCGACCCTTCGGTGGCAATAATCACGTCACAACAACCCAGCAGTACGGCATTGCCTGCGAAGCAGCGGCCATTTGTGACACCTACGAGTGGAACTAAACCAGACAGCTTTGCGAAGAAAGTGAATGCCCAACAGTCAAGCCCAGCTCCGCCAGCTGTATCGGTGTCACCAGGGCGACCTCCGCCACCCTCGGCTAGCAGGACAGTCGGAAGTTTGTTCTGCTCCGCTAATTCGAAGAGCCGATCCTTTTTCCGATGATTCTGGAGCCCTTGGGTTCCAGCTAGAACCATGTAGTCATAGGACATCACCATTGTTTGAGCATCGTCTTGACCAAATAAAGCACCGTTCACGCTTCCGATTCCTGCGACCATGCCATCGCCTTGGGTGTTATCGATGAGGTCGTCGAGGCTTCTCCGTCGTCGTTGCGCCGCCACCATCAACGGTCCGTACTCGACGAATGTTCCATCGTCGATTAGACGAGATAAGTTCTCGCGGGCTGTTCGGTGACCTCGACCATGTCTTTTCTCGACAGCCGACGGCTTTGCCTCATCCATTCCCTTGTAATGGCGGTCAAAGACTTCCTGCAGATCGGGTCTTATGAAGTCAAGGTCGACTGTTGCTTGGGTTTCGTCGCTCTCGATATCGAGATCTGCTTCCTCAATAAACAAAAGCGGATGACCTTCATAGATAGTGTCACCCTGACTAACCCCTAAGGACCGCACTATGCCGGTCATAGTGGACGCGATGACATGTTCCATTTTCATCGCTTCCATAACAGCTACAGGTTGACCCATAGCTACCTCATCTCCCGGACTTACGGATAGAGAGATAATCGTTCCCTGCAGCGGGGCTTCGACCGCCTGAGTGCCATCGGGTCCGGCCGATGAGGAGCTCTCTGATTTAGCTGAAGAATTATCCGTCTGTCTTTGATCTATATCACCGTGTTGAAGAACGGCTAGGGGATCGCTACTTACCTGTGCCCCCGCAAGAGGAGCAGTTGACGCTTCATCAGCAGAAAGAGATGACCAGTGATCTAATGAGATTAGCTGGGCTGCCTCAACGAGTTCGGAAGCGAATATGTTTATAAAACCTGTAGTTACAGTATTTTCTCGTACCTCTGGCCGGTCCAGCAAAGCAAGTAGATAGGTGATGTTGGTAGACACTCCTTCAATACGGAATTCGCTAAGAGCGCGTCTGACTCGTCGCACTGCGTCTTCGTAATTACTAGTTGGCGAGTACCCAATTACCTTTGCAATCAACGAGTCAAAATTCGGATTCGTTGGGTACCCCTGATAACCATAGGAATCTGTTCTGACCCCGGGCCCACTGGGAGTTTCGAATGCTGAGATCGTCCCTCCTGCGGGCCGAGCTAAGCCCTCTTCAGTCATCGTTTCAGTGTTGACCCGGCATTGAATGGCAAACCCCTTTGGCTCAGGCGCCTGGGTTTGCTGCAACCGCAAATCAGCTAGCGAAGCGCCGCCTGCTATAAGGATTTGACTACGAACTAAGTCAACTCCAGTGATTTCTTCGGTAACCGTGTGCTCTACCTGAAGTCGGGCATTGGTTTCTATAAAGGCCACGGTTGTCGGGTCGTTTGCATCAACTAAAAATTCCCATGTACCTAAACCCAAGTAGCCGACTTCACCAGCCATCTTGGTGGCAGCGTCAGTCAACACGGCACGGGTCTCTGCGTTAATTGATGGCGACGGCGCGACCTCAATAATCTTCTGGTTCTGTCTTTGTAGGGTGCACTCCCGTTCACCGAGATGAGTGACAGAGGACCCATCTCCGATGATTTGGACTTCTATGTGTCTTGCTGCCTCAATAAGTTTTTCTGCGTAAAGATCGCCAATACCGAAGGAAGATTGGGCCTCGCTTTGGCAGCGTTCAAAAATTGATGCGACATCTTGGCCTTGACGGACTTCACGCATCCCTCTGCCGCCACCTCCCGCCACAGCTTTAACCATGACAGCCCCATGCTCAGCAAGAAATTCTTCGACCTCTTCTAAGGTGGCTGCACCTGGAGTAGCCGCAACTACTGGGACGTCAAGCCGCGTCGCTAGATTCCTGGCTGAGAGCTTGTCGCCGAATAAAGCCAACTGCTCAGAAAGCGGCCCCACAAACGTGATCCCTTTGGTCTCCAACGCTCGCGCGAAATCGGCGTTTTCAGCTAGAAAACCGTATCCCGGGTGAACGGCGTCGCAACCCGAAGAAACAGCGACGTCCACGATCTGATCTATGTCCAGGTAGGCGGCTACCCCGCTGCCTTCCAACCCCACTGATTCATCGGAAACCTGCCTATGTAGAGACAAATGATCGTCGGAACTGAAAGTGGCAACGCTCGCGATTCCCAGATCCCCAGCAGCGCGAGCTATTCGTATAGCAATTTCGCCACGGTTCGCTATCAGGAGCTTTTCTACAGGCATTGGTACCTCTTCACGGATGCTTTTCTATGCCCGTTCTACATCATGTAGGCACTGTCGTTCTCGCTCAATCAGCGGTAAGGGGTGGAAGAATCACAGCGACTTGTCGAACAAGAGCGACTTCTGAGCCATGAGCATCGATGAACACGGCGTCAGTTGTAGACCACGGCTTGCCTTTTCTGACCTCAAGTTCACCCCATCTCCCAGCCACCACTACATCTCCGTCAGCATGAAAAGGCCCTAAATGTTGCACGCGTCCGGAGGCATGGACTCCAGCAGGCATTCGATAGGAGTGTCTGATTAGCGGCGTCATTTGTCCCAAAACCCACGATGGGTGAGTGACTGGAGTATCACCCGAACTCCACGCAGGATCATCGTCATGGATTCGTTCAGCCATCCAAACTCTGGCATCGTCAGCTGTTAAAGGAACAGACATTGACGGATAATCGAGATCGGTTGGAATCTCATTTAACCCCAGAAACGGTCTGTCCTCCGGCTCGGGAACCGGCGACCGGTTACTAGGAAGCTTGAATTCGTCTATCCAAGGAGCATCACCTAACCCGATAGTTCCTTCGATAGTGATGCGCCCGTCGGAGAGGACTTTTTGTGTGATCAACCCGACCTCTGAATTATCCGCAGATGGTGTCACTTCCGTAAGAAGTTCATCGCCTGCATATACGGGTCTGGGAAGGCGGAACTCGCACCACCCGTGAGAGAGCCAACTAGTACCAAGAGAATCGAGAATCGCAGGAACCATCCATCCGTAGGTGTGTATTCCGGCCACAATTCCACCGGCATACCCATAACTTGTAGCGCTTTCATCGTGTATGGGGTTAGCAGCCGAAACCTCAGCAGGGTCGGGAACTGCTACGCGACTGCACGACGCAGATAAAACCGTCATGTCGAAGACTTTAGGTTGCGGTCGAATAAAGAATGTAGGAGTTCCCAGTGACGTTCCGAAGCGACCTTGTCATATTTAGGTCGTTGCGAAAAAACGAAACCGTGGTGTACCCCTTCGATCCACTCCGCGTTGTGTGAAACCTCAGCGTTTGTCAGAGCTTCTGTCAGCCGATCATAATGAGGTCTGTCCACCCAGTCATCGAACTCAGCGGCAAGAACCAGAATTTCGCCGTTAATTTCAGCCGCTCTTGTGTGGGGTGAATCATCGGCATCGGTGGCCAGCCGAACTCCGTGTATAGATGCTGCGGCCCTTATCTTCTCGGGATAGTCGGCAGCTAGCCATAAGGCGAACGGCCCGCTCATGCAGTATCCGGTCACCCCAACAACATCGGTGTTTGCCGAAGCATCTGATTCAGCGTGTTCAAGGAGCGTTAAAGCGTCACGAGAGACCATAGTGTTGCTGAGATTATCCATTAGCTGCGCCATGTACTTAGCGCTGACTGGGTCCTCGCGATGAATTGTGAAGGAGGGGACGTCTCGGTAATAGAGATTCGGCAACATAACGTAATAACCAGTCGCTGCGACTCGCCTCGCCATGTCATGAAGTTCTTCTCGTTTTCCTGGCGCGTCCATCAGGAACAGAATTACAGGGAACGGTCCTTCTGATTCGGGGCGAACGACAAACGTCGACATCTGACCTTCGTTTGTTTCGATGGTTAGGTGGGCTTCGATCATCAGTCCAAGTCTCCTAGATCCCAACCCATTGTCTGAGCAGCGTAGAGAGTGTCGGTGTACTCCTCCATGCGAGTTATCTGGTTCTCCTCACAGGAATAAATCCAGCAGTATTGGTTGTCGTAGGGAAGGCCTTTGGCTTTAGTCGTGGCAGTCAGTCTCTGTTGAACAGCTGCATATCCGCCGTCAACGATCATGCTCCGAATTTCCAAACCGAACGGTTGAGAAATATCGAACGTCTCTTTGATCGTCCTCCCGCCGAGTTCCGTTGCGACAGACTCGCGCCCTCTCACTACTCCATTCGCATCTGAGCCACCGGTGCCATTGGCTCCTGCTGTAGCTGGAAGTTGCCAAACAACGTCAACGCTAAGGCATTCCCGGAGGTCTTCGCGATCACCATTAGTTAGTGCGCTGTAGTACCGCTCAATGAGTGTTCGTGTTTCTTCAGTCTTCATTCCCGTAGTCCAGCATGTCTGACGGACGAATGCTGCTCTGCCTACGATCAAGTTATGCAACCACTTGATTTCACACCAGAATATTTTCTTTATGAGATGACCCGACCACATGTCGCGCGAATAACGATTAACAGGCCAGAGGTCAGAAACGCGATCAATACTCCTGCACATAAAGAATGGAGCGACCTTCTGGATCACGCAGCTAGTGACGATGAAGTGTGGATCGTGGTTGTAACCGGAACCGGAGATAAGGCCTTCTGTGCAGGTCGTGACTTGAAGTATTTGAGTCAGATCCAACACTCTTCTGAAGAAGATCAGCGAGCTGACGCTGAGTTGATGAAGACGGTAACGAAACTTATTGAACGATTCGACTATCCGAAACCACTCATTGCCCGAGTAAACGGAGTGGCGTTGGGTGGTGGGTTTGAAGTGGCAATGGCATGCGACCTAGTTGTTGCAGCTGATCATGTTGAATTTGGTCTTCCGGAACCTCGAAGGGGTATTTACGCTGGTGGAGGAGGTGTGCATCGGCTGCCCCGCCAAGTGCCATTGAAATTAGCGATGGAGTACTTGTTGACCGGCAAATCGATGACAGCGAAGCGGGCCCTAGAAATAGGAATCATTAATAAAGTGGCTAGTTATTCTGATCTGGACAAAGCAGTTGATGATTTGATCGACGAGATACTGCTTGGGGCTCCGCTGTCTATTCGTGCAACTAAACAATCTGCGACCCGCGGACTAAACCACCGGCTAGAAGATGCTTTCTACGGGGAATATCCAGCCGTTAGGTCAATGATGGAAAGTGAAGACGCGCGAGAGGGACCGAGGGCCTTCTCTGAAAAACGTTTGCCTAGCTGGAAAGGTCGGTAAGAACGTTTTTGTCAACGTTGAGCGGTATTGGATTGTCCGATCACTATGACTGCCAGAGCGAATAGAACTACCCCCATCCCTACAAACTGAAGTGCAACCACGTCTTCGCCAAGAAATACCCAAGCCATCACCGTTGCTGTTACTGGAATAGCAAGAGTCAAAGTGGAACCAAACCAAACTGGTATGTGAGCTAAGGCCCAATTCATCAACATATGTGAGGCGAAACCGGGCCCGATAGAGAGAATAAATAGCCAGACCCAAGCATTGGCTGAGGGCATGTCAAACAGTTGTCCTGAAGCGAGGGCAAAAGGAGTGGCGAACAAAGCGCATATCAGCGCTGTCGCGCCTGTGTATTGCGACGATTCTATCTTTCGACTACTTAATTTTGAGAAGACGAAATATAAGGTCCAGGCGACAACAGTTGCTACAGATAACAGGTCTCCGCTCAGACTCCAGCCTTGAACACCAGTCGAACCAAACATCACAGTTGCCACACCAGCAATTGCGACCAGTGCCAAGGCCCAGTCGTAACGTCTGGGCCTCTCACCGAAGATTCGACCAGCAATGAATAACATGATTAACGGCTGACACGATCCGATAACTGTTGCGTTAGCGACGGTGGTTAGGCGTAACGCAGAAAAGAAAAGCATGATGTCTGCGCCCAACGAAACCCCGCCTTTCCAAGAAATTCGTAGAGACTCTTTCCTGAGAGGCGTCCCTCGAACTTTTAGGAACAGGATCACTATTACGGCGTAGATCCACATTCTCCAGAAAACAACTGCGAATGTGCCTAGCTCAGTAATCCCTTTGGCGATAACCCCTGAGGCGGCCCAACCGACCATCGCAATCGCTGCTGCCGGGACACCTCTTTTTTGGGCATTTTGTTCGCTAGTCACTCAACGGCTGATTTCCAAAGGCGGCATCGTTCGGCATTGTTCACCTCATCAGAATGCCACTGAACGGCATCACTTGGAGGTACCAAGCATTGACGTGTACAAGCCACTAATGCTCAGCCAGTTTCGGATGGTTGCGGAAATGATCTAATGCAGCAGGTTCATCTATTGCTTCAATATTCTTAACTTCGCGTCCGTGAATGGCATCTCTTACCGCCAACTCAACCAGTTTCCCACTTCGAGTCCTTGGAATTAACGGGACCTGGGCTACTACGGCGGGCATGTGTCGAGGCGAGGCACCGACACGTATCTGGTTTCTGATTCTCTGGGTGAGTTCATCATCGAGAGTTAGGCCTTCGCGAAGACGAACGAACAAAATGACACGCGTATCGGATTCAGATTGTTGACCAACAACGATGCTTTCGAGCACTTCGTCGATTAGGTCGACCTGACGATAAATCTCTGCAGTCCCGATTCGGACACCTCCAGGATTGAGGGTCGCGTCGGATCGACCTGTAATAACCATTCCTTTTTGAGGGGTCCATTCTGCGAAATCGCCGTGATGCCAGACGTCATCGAAACGTTCGAAATAAGCCGCCTGATATTTGCTTCGCGTTGGGTCGTCCCAGAACTCGAGAGGCATTGAGGGAAAAGGGTTACAACAAACGAGTTCACCTTGGGAGCCCTCCGAAAGTCGATTTCCATCGTCATCGAAAACAGCGACATCCATGCCTAGTGCAGGTGCCTGAATTTCCCCGCGATAGACGGGGCTGGTCGGATCTCCGATCACGAAACATCCACAAATATCGGTGCCGCCGGAGAAGGAAGCGAGGTGAACGTCCGGTTTTACCGCTTCATACACCCAATCGAAACCTTCAGGAGCTAAGGGTGACCCAGTAGAAGTGATGGTCTCCACACTTGCTAGTTGATGAGTATCGCGAGGCCGCAATCCCTCTTTCATTGCGGCTTCAATGAATTTAGCGCTCACACCGAAAAGTTGAGGCTGCAACTCGTCAGCAAGGTCAAACAAACGTGATGGTCTAGGAAAGAACGGTGATCCGTCGTACAAAATGAGGGAAACGCCGCTCGCTAGCCCGCCAATGAGCCAATTCCACATCATCCAGCCGGTCGTCGTGAAATACATCAAGCGGTTCCCAGGCTTCAGGTCGCAGTGAAGCAAATGCTCGGACCAATGTTTGAGTAATACGCCACCAGCTCGATGAACGATGCATTTTGGTTTCCCGGTAGTCCCAGACGAATAGAGAACATAGACCGGGTGATCGAAATCTAGAGGAACGAATTCCGGTTGACGGTCTTCTGTGTTTCCTATCCAGTCGTCGTAACCCACTGCTAGAGGGATAGACGTTTCGACGGGTGTTTTGTCGTAGCTCACCACTACCACCCGCTGAAGCGAAGGCAGTTGACTGGCTATCTGAGTGACTTTTTCGATCACGTCGTGTCGAACGCCTGAGTACATGTAGCTGTCGGTCGCGACAAGGACTTTGGGCTCGATTTGTCCGAAACGGTCCAGCACCCCTGCTGTTCCGAAATCGGGACTGGTTGACGAATAAATTGCACCGATGCTCGCCGCTGCTAAGAACACGATCACGGCCTCGGGGCTATTTGGTAGAAGTGTCACCACGCGGTCTCCAGGCTTCACTCCTTCCGTCATGAGAGCTTGTTGAACGCGTCCGACAGCAAAATTTAGTTCGGAGAACGTTAAAGATTCCTCTACGACGTTTTCGCCCCGGTAGATAAGGGCGGGCTCATCTCCGGAGCGACGCAAATAGTTTTCGGCCAAGTTGAGTTTGGCGTCTGGGAAAAAGCTTGAATCCGATATCCCGTCTTTTCTGATATCGATTTCGCCGAGGTCGCCGACCCCAGACGCAAAGTCCCATACTGCTCTCCAGAAAGACGGATTTTCAGTTAACGACCATTTATGCAGATCGCTATAGGAGTTCACGCCTAACGGAACCCCAACTGACTCGGCAAAAGTCCAGAGGTTGGAAGCCTCGCGTCGAATCGAACTTGGAGTCCAAAGAGGATCGGTCACTGTCCCTCCGAAAGGGTGTCGCTCTCCGTTACGGTAGCCGCCAAATCGCTTCAATCAGGAGCGCAGCGCCCGAGCAGTGTAGGGTCAGCCTCATGAGGGGAATATGTGACGATCTTGATGCAGAGACAGAAGCGCTGCGAGAAGTAGTTTCGGGGCTTACCGAAGACGAGTGGAGACTGCCGACACCGGCTGATGGTTGGGACACCCATGAAACCATTATCCATTTAGGTATGGCAGACGTAGCGGCCAGCCTCGCTGTCTTGGACCCAGTCGGATTTGAGGAAACTAAACAAAAGATGCTCCAAGGAGAAGGAGACCTGCACAGTTTTGGAGGTCTGGATGTTCGAGAAATGAGCGGAACTGATTTATGGAGCTGGTTCGCTGATGAACGTCTGCGGATGACGGAGGCCTTTCGAGCTATAGAGCCCAAAGACCGTATTCCGTGGTTCGGCCCCGATATGAGTGCCCTGTCTTTCGCTACTGCCCGTCTGATGGAAACTTGGTCGCATAGCCACGACATAGCCGACACTTTCGGCGCTGAATACCCTCGGACAGAACGACTTCGGCACGTTGCACACATCGGAGTCACCACTCGCGGATGGAGTTATGTCAACAGGGGCCTCCAGCCCCCGGAGACACCAGTACGAGTTGAATTGACATCACCAGGTGGAGCTATCTGGGAGTGGGGGCCTGAAGACTCAGAAGAAATAGTCACCGCCGATGCTTATGAGTTTTGTCTTGTTGTCACTCAAAGACGTCGAGCAAGGGAAGCAGAACTTGAAATTCGGGGGGACTTGGCTGCTGAGTGGATGGAAATAGCCCAGGCGTTCGCTGGTCCGGCTACCGATGCACCTGAAGGGCGCGTCGGTGGATAGGCGTTGCTGATCTGATGCTCGTCGTTGGCCTTACAGGCGGCATGGGAGTAGGCAAGTCCACTGTAGGGGGCTTGTTGTCAGACCTTGGTGCCGAAGTTATCGATGTTGATGCCCTCGGGCGCAAGATTCTTGAACCAGGAGGGCTTGCCGTATCTGCTGTTGTTGAGCGTTTCGGTCCAACTGTCGCAGAAAGCGACGGAAGCATAAACCGCGCAGCTTTGGCGAAAATCGTATTCGGTAACGCCGAGCAACTAACGGCGCTTGAAGAGATCTCTCACCCAGCGATCAACGAGATGCTGGATCAAACTGTCGATTCGTTGGGAATTTCCGACGCGATCGTGGTTTACGACATGGCTGTGCTTGTCGAAAGTCGTCTCGGCTATGACACGAAACACCCGTATGAAGTTGTGGTCGTCGTTGAGGCACCTATGGCAGACAGGCTCGAACGACTTCAACAGCAGCGGGGTATAGAACCTAAGGATGCGCTTGCCCGCATAGAGTCGCAAGCATCTGATGAAGAACGAAGAGCGGTAGCTCAGTTCCTTATAGCCAACGGAGGGGACCTCGATGCTTTGTCTGATGCGACCGCTGAACTATGGGATCAGTTAAAGCAGCTCTTGGTGTCTAAGAACTCCTAGTATGACTCGGTCGTACCCTCCGAAGAACCATATTCTCCGTCATCTGCGGCTGCGTCATCTTGTCGATGATCACGGCAATGTAAGCGCCACTATGCCAATTTCGCCTGACTTGCTAGACGCGGGCGGATGGCTTCGTCTTGGCGCAATCGCCACCCTCGTCGATTCTGTCGCAGGGCACCATGGGGTAATGCAGGTTGAACCAGACTGGGTAGCAACCTTGGAATTGGGAACTGTGGTTCGTCGACGCGCAGAAGGCACCGAAGTAGTGGCGAAGTGTCAGCCACTGAGGATCGGAAGAAACAATGTTGTTACAGAAACACACATCAGCGACAGTTTCGGTGAAGTGGCGCGTTCAACATGTACTTACGCTCGGTTGCCTGGTCGCAGCGACAATCCCACTGTGGGAACCGCCAAAGGCCGGACTGTTGATTACGGAAGCGAGGAAGAGTCAACTAATCGACCGATGCTTAACGACTACCTGCGACTCGAGATAGATCCTGAACAAGCCCTAATTAAATTGCCTCACCATCAACGTATCCACAACTCCTTTGGTTCCATTCAAGGCGGTGCTGTAGCGATTCTGGTAGATGCGATGGCAACTCACCTTGGTTTCATAACGACAGGCATGCCGATGCGGTGCGTAACTGCAGAAGTCCATTATCTGTCGCAAGCAAAATCAGGGCCGTTCAGAGTTGAAGGAGAGCTACTCAGAGCAGATAATGACGCGGTTACGAGCAGAATCAGAATCGTTGACGTAGGCAACAATGATCGACTTCTAGATATCGCGACAGCCACAGCGAAAGCGATTGACTGAATGAAAAGGAGCGTCTGATGGATCTTGGTTTAAATGGCAAAGTGGTTCTGATTTCTGGTTCGTATCGGGGAACAGGAGCGGGAACAGCGAAAGTTATGGCCCAAGAAGGAGCCATTGTCGCCGTCCACGGACATCAAGAAGGTCAAGCAACCGCTGTGGCAGAAGAAATTCGTCTCGACGGAGGGCAGGCCTTAGAGATTCACGGAAATCTTCTAACCACTGATGGTGTCGAGTCCCTAGTTTCTGCGGTAGAACAGGAGTGCGGGCCGGTTGACGTACTCGTCAACAACTATGGGGCACCGGCAAAGACCAACTGGGCCGACCCCGCTGAACTCTGGCATGAAGCCTGGGAGACCAATGTGGTTTCCGGTGTGCGTCTTACGCAACGGGTCTTGCCGTCAATGAAGGCACGAGGCTGGGGAAGAATCATATTCCTCGGCACGGTGGGTACAGAAAAACCAGGTAAAGAAAACCCTGACTATTACTCGTCGAAGGCTGCCCTGCCGGTGGCGGTAAGAAGTCTGGCGAAAGATCTCAGCGGGACGGGTGTTACGGCGAACCTAGTTAGCCCAGGCATCATCGCTACTGACGAGGTTCGAGAGATGTTAGAGAGAAGGGCCAGCCGCCAAAATATTGAAGGGTGGGAGGAAGTGCAGCGTTGGGCAATAGAAAATGTGACCCCCAACCTTACGGGCCGCATACCGGAGCCCCATGACATAGGACGCTATGTGGCTTTTCTCGCTAGCGAAGCCGCATGGCACATAACTGGAGCTGACTTCAAAGCAGACGGTGGAAGCATCGACACATAAATCTTCGCTCCCTCACATTCGATGTACGGTTCTCAACCGTGAGCGTTTCACCGGAGCTAATTGCCTTTGACATTGACGGAACTTTGTTGCGCTCAGATGGCTCCCTATCACCGAGAGTCCGACAAGCGGTGAGGGAAATGAAGAATAGGGGGTGCATCATCGCGTTGGCTACGGGTCGTCCATGGAAGGCCGTAACCGAGACGCTCGAAAGTTTGGGGGTGGTTGATTACTGCGTCTGTTTGAACGGAGCTTCTGTACACAAAGGTGATGGCAAGGCCGTGAAGTTCAACTCTATGACTGAGACACAGACCAGAGCGAGCGCTCAGCTTGCGCGGCGGTTAATTCCCGGTGTCGGACTAGCCGCAGACATGGCAGATGGAAGACACGTCTGGGATGAACACTTCACTCACGATTTTCCCGCCGATTTTTCGATGACCCCAGTTCGAGTCCCGGACGCTCTTGTGGCGTTAGATGGCCCCGTTCTCACATGGCTTTTGGATTGCAAAGAGATAGCGCCGATGAAGGCAATTGAACTCATGAGTCCTCAAATGCCTGACGGCACTGAAGTAAGGCCCTCTGGCCTTGAAACTCCTGAAATTGTCGCGTCTGGTGTCAGTAAGGGATCGGGGCTAGATGTGATCGCTGCGATGAGTTCGATCGACGCCTCGAAAGCATGGGTGTTTGGGGACGGGCTCAACGACATAGAGATGTTCTTGTGGGCTGGACATTCCGTGGCGATGAAGAATGGACATCCAAAAGTCCTGTCGATAGCCGGTGATATCGCGCCCAGTCACGACCAAGACGGAGTAGCCGTTGTGCTTGAGCGACTGATCCTCGACTAAGAGCCTTCTTCCAGGAACATAGCTGTGTGTGGGGCGAAATAAATTCGCCAAGCCTGGAGGATCCCGCCATTGGGTCCCGTCCGCAACGTCACTCCGGCGCCTTCCTCTAGATGGACTTCAACCGAAGGGCTCTGCAACCACATGAGTCGAACCCGGACTTGATGAGTTCCAGGTGAGACTTCAAAGGTTGCCTGCTTGCCGTCTTTGATTCGCCCCACCACCTGGCCATCGATTTTCACTTGATAGGCCCTGACGGTGTCTCGATAATGCGTAATTCGATCGATAGTTATTCGAGCCTGATCGGTCAACTTTGCCCCCGTTGAATCAAATAGTAGATCTGAAGTTACCGCGGACTCGGGCTGTTCTCTAACCTCACCCGCAGGTAGCGTGATGAACATAACAAGACGCTCAGCGATCAACCCCCATCGGAGCTTTCACATGAGTAATGAGTTGCGCACTGAAATCGATGCATGGATAGATGCCAACTGGGACCCTGACCTGCCAGTTCGGGAGTGGTGGCAACGGCTTTCCTCAGCTGGATTTAGCAACCCTGGACTTGCAGAACCGTTTGGTAAAGGGTGGGGCAGAGCTGAGACCCGAGTTCTCGCTGCTGCGTTAAGAGAGAACGGTTCTATAGGTTCCCCAGCAGGTTTGGGGATGATGCTGGCAGCCCCAACGATTCTTGCTCATGGAAATGAATCACAGATACAAAAATATGTCCCAAAAATTCTTGATGGCACAGATTCTTGGTGTCAGCTGTTTTCAGAACCGGGAGCCGGCAGCGACCTCGCAGGGCTGCAAACTAAAGCAGTACGCGATGGAGACGAATGGGTGATCACTGGTCAAAAGGTTTGGACTTCCGAAGGCCAACATGCTGACTATGGGATGTTGATAGCAAGAACGGACCCTGACGCATCCAAACATAGAGGAATTAGCTGGTTTGCTTTCCCCATGAACCAAGAAGGGGTTGATATCCGACCTCTCCGCGAAATGACAGGTCGATCTTTGTTCAATGAGGTTTTTATAGACGAGGCCCGAGTCTCTCAAGCTGACTTAATAGGTGATCTGAACGAAGGGTGGCGTGTAGCTAACACGACCCTTATGGTCGAACGCGCCGGAATCGGTGGCGGTCACGGAATGGCTTACGCGGCTGCCCATCCAGGCAGCATCGCTGGCCACCTTGAGAAATCAGCAGGTTCCTTTGTAGGAAAACGGCTCGCTTTAGCAGCAGGAGGTGTAGGCCCGGGAACACTTCAACTTCTGCGAGATTTGTCCGAAGAGCGCGAGAAACTTGATGACACGCGTATTCGTCAAGAACTCGCCCAGCTCCACACAGAACTTGAGTTGATGAGATTGAACTCGCAACGAACGCGTAACAAGAATCAGCAAACTGGAGGTGAGGGAAACCTGGCCAAGCTCCTCATGACCTCAGCGCTTCACAGGACACGCGAACTTGCAGGAGCAATACTCGGCCCCGATATGGCCCTTTGGGGAGAGCAAGCTGTGACCGGAGGGGTGATTCAAGAGATGGCGGTCTTTTCTCCTGCCCCTTCCATCTACGGAGGAACCGATGAAGTCCAACGAAATATCATCGGAGAACGAGTTCTAGGTCTTCCAAAGGAACCCGGGCCAGACAGAGATACTCCGTTCTCGGAACTTTTGCAGAACAAGACCGATTGGTAGATGCCAGAATCTTGCTGTGACGGATCAATTCTCAGTCAGCCTGACTTTCGATGTCGACACTGTGTCGTTGTGGATGGGAAACAAAGACAGGACAGCTTTCAGCAGAGGTGAGTTCGGGGTAATAGGAACCCGTCGAATCTTAGAACTTTTAGAAAGACGCTCGGCTAAGGGCACATTCTTTGTCCCTGGCTTGACAGCGTCGACATATCCAGAACTCATAGAAGAAATAGTTGCTGGAGGGCATGAGGTTGGGCACCACGGTAACCATCATGAGAGCCCTGCCCGGCTCAGCCGAGAACAAGAACTAGAAGTTCTACAAGAAGGGACGTCGATTCTTTACTCACTGACCGGTAGTAGGCCTGTCGGGTGGAGGTCTCCTGGTTGGTATGTGAGCGAACATACTTTCGAACTTTTAGTGCAGGAAGGGTTTTCCTACGACTCTTCGCTAATGGGTCATGACGTTCGGCCATATTGGTGCAGGAGTGGGGATCAGTGGGAAAAGGGCGTCGGCGTTTCATGGGGAACAAAAGTCGATCTTGTTGAGCTGCCGATTGCTTGGCATCTCGATGATTTCCCTTGGTTTGAGTACATTCCTCCCAAAGGAGGCAATCTGACTCCTGCCTCGGCGGTTCTAGAGACATGGCTAGGAGATCTTGACTGGGCGCGTGAGCATGAGCCCGGAGGACTCCTGACTTACACAATGCACCCACAAGTGATTGGGCGCGGTCATCGCATGCTGATGTTTGAAGCTTTGTTTGACGAAATCGGAAAACGCGAAGACGTTAAATTCGTGACCCTTCAGGAAGCATCGGATCGTTGGCGGTCAGAACAAACTGGCAACTAGGAAGGGTCGACACTCGGAATGATGAAGAGCCCTTCAGCAGTTATTAGGGGCGGTGCTGACTCATCAGGCTGCCCATCTTTGTCAGGAGACACAACCAAATCGACCGTCAGTTTCCGGCCATCTCGATTTGAGACCCAAGCACGGAACCAAACGGGAATATTGATGGGAACCCCATCTCGATAGTCCACCTCGAGGCGGGCTGTGTACGCGGCCTCACCGAGGACGATCATCAGGTAGCCCATAGTGTCATCAACTAATGCTGAAACAGCTCCTCCATGAGTCCTTTCCGGGGCGCTTTCAAAGGCAGCCCCAAAAACCACTCTGCTAACAACTTGGTCCCCTTTTCGTCGGACCTCGGCTTCGACGCCCATCGGATTCGCTGGACCACTAAAAGTTCGGTCACTAAAGGCAATTACTTCGACGCCGTCAGATGGCCGTGGATCGCTATAACGCCGCTCGAAATAGTCTGACGGGCGCGCTACTGGATCTGAACGTTCAAGATTTTCAGCCACTGATGTTGCCCAGTCGGCCAATGAAGCTAACTCAGGGTCATTAACACGGTGACGGACAAAGGCATTGCCTAGGCGTCGTAACGCTGAAGCGGCTTGGCTTCTCGAGTTGAATTGAGGGTCTTCGTACACGATGTGGATACCATCATCAGCTTTCTTGGGTCTGTCAGTCATCGAAGCCCAAACGATCAGGTTCTCCGTAGGGGTACTTGATCAAACCACCACCGGGACTTTCTGGGTCAAAGGTCCAATACTGGCGGATCTCGGCTATCAGATGACCCTTAAACTCGTAGTGTTCACTGCCGCGGATCTTAAATGGTTGCCCCTCTGCCTCGCCTTTCATCACCCATTCGATAGCCGCAGCATCAATGGTCTCGATGACTTGTTCAACGATCCATTCCGGCCCCACCCATTTGTCATGTATTCGAGACCAAAATTCTCCAATAGCGGTCGAACTCACGATAGGTGAATGGTTGGTGTCATAAATCACGGCATCATCGGTGAAGTGGGTTGCTACCGCCTCGCCAGAGCCTGAACTGCAAGCCTTAAAGTAAGAACGGATTTGATCTGCATGAGTCGTCATGAAGAGATGTTCTCAGACAGACAGCTTCGCTGCATAGGCATGGGTGGTGAAGGTTTGTCTGTAGATGCCTCCGCAGGCATTGATTGCCTCCGAAATCTGGCGAAATAATTCATCTCTTAGTCCGGGTTCCAACATGCGGTGATCGGATTGGGTGCGTAGATTTTGGATGTGGTGATGGGTACTGATTTCGATTTCCCATCCGATCTGAAGTTCTTGTACTGGATCAAATAGGCCACTCATATTTATTTCTTCGGTCGGACTATCTGCAGTGATGGCGGCTTTAGAGCCAGGTAGTCGGACCGAGGATAAGTTGTTGTCGAACTCAGGGACGAGTTCGGCGTAAATACGATCGACCTCGGCATCAAACGGTTTTTTGTCGTAATCAGGGCGATTCCAAAAAACGCATAACCATCCCTCGGGTTGAAGAATTGAGGCTGCCCGCTGAAAGCGAAGTTCAGGGTTTGTCCAATGCCAGGACTGGCCAGCGATTAGTAGCCCCACCTTCCTGTCCATGCTGGGCCAATCCTCGAATGCGTATTCTTCAACTGAAAACAAGTCGAACTCTTTGAACTCTCTCGCAGCGATGCGAGCCATTTCTGGGTCTGGCTCAAGGCCGAGTATCTCGAACCCATGCCGTAAAAGGGGCCCCGACGCCTTCCCCGTGCCGCAACCTATGTCTACAACCAATTCAGTAGTTGACGGCTCGCAGGTGGTGAGGATCCATTCAAATAGGCTTTTGGGGTATCCGGGCCGGTACAGGTGATAAATCTCTGCTACTTCGCCGAACACTTGTGACTGCTGGCGGCCTGGGTCAGGTGTCATTGATATGACTTCAACCTGTAGTCCAAGACAGCCATCGCCCATCACGATTCTCTAGTTGAAGACGCAACCCGAAACACTCAGATAAGGAATCAGCCGTTAATACCTGATCGATCGGTCCGCATGCCAACGGTTTACCTTCACGTAGAAGGAGGCCGTGAGTGAAACCAGGAGGGATCTCGTCAGTGTGATGGGTTACGAGAAGTGTCGCAGGGGTTTGAGGGTCAGAAGCAACCGAAGCCAAGCTCGACACGAGTTGCTCTCTTCCCACTAGGTCAAGGCCAGCAGTGGGTTCATCTAGTAATAACAATCCTGGTTCCCCCATAAGGGTTCTTGCCAGCTGCACTCGTTGTTGCTCCCCAGAAGACATCGTGTGAAATTTTCGGGCTGCCAATGCCTCCGCTCCTATTCGCGACAGGCAATCCATCGCAGCTTCGCGGTCGCTTGCAGAGTATTCATGCCACCAAGTCTCCAGTGCGGCATGCCTCGCTGTCATAACAATGTCTAGCCCCAAAATATCTGATCGAAATTGGTCTCTTAGAGAAGATGAGGCAAGACCTATTCGCTGTCTTAGCTGCCTGACGTCAGTTGCGCCCCAAGTTTCGCCGAGCACTTTGACAGTTCCAGTTGTCGGGTACCGGTAAAGCGAAAGAATCTTAATCAAGCTAGTTTTGCCGCTCCCGTTTGGCCCTAAGACGACCCACCTGTCCGAAGAAGCGATTTCTAGATCCAAAGGACCAAGAATCGTTCTCTCTTCATACTTGACTGAAACGCCGAGAAGTTCGACCACGGGAGAACGGACCATCAGTAGCCAGCTTGCCAGATTACGACAGCTAATCCGACTGCGAGTCAGTTGGCTGGGGTCCACCAGATTCAGAGTGAGAGGACCAAGTGTCGAACATTTCTGAATAACGGCCACCCAATCCGATTAGCTCGTCGTGAGAGCCGAGTTCGATTATTTGGCCCTTGTCTATGACCGCGATCCGGTCCGCTTTCATCGCAGTGGCTAACCGGTGGGCGATGAGAATTGCCGTTCGTCCTTCCAGTAAGCCGTCCAACACATTTTCTATTTGCGCTTCGGAACGTAAATCGAGACTTGATGTCGCCTCATCTAAAACTAGGACTCGCGGGCGAGATATAAATGCCCTCGCTAAAGCAAGTAATTGACGTTCCCCTGCCGACAAGGACACCCCACGTTCGTGGACGAGGGTGTTGATTCCGTCGGTTAGTTGGTCGACAGTTTCTCTAAGACCTACGTGGGCAATGGCTTCTTCGAGTTCTTCTTCGCTAGCATCGCTTTTTGCGAAGGCAACGTTGTCACGGATCGTTCCGTGAAAAAGAAATGGTTCTTGTGGGACCACTCCCAGTTGTGTTCGAAGCGACTCGATCTGAACGTCTCGAAGGTCTTGCCCGTCTATAGATACGGACCCTGAGATTGGATCGTAAAATCTAGTTATTAACTTCGCAATAGTGCTTTTGCCGGCTCCGGTTGGCCCGACAAAGGCGAAGGTCTCTCCCTCATTTATAGAGAGGTTGATGTCTTGCAGAACATCGGGTCCATCGCCGTAGGCAAAAGTTACTGACTTGAATTCAATTTGACCCTGAATAGGCCTCAGTGGGATCGCGGTCTCACTTTCAAGTATCGACGGCGGTGTAGCGAGTATGTCCCCAATCTTTGTAAGGCCCGACTGTCCCTGTTGGTAGGTGTTATAAAGCTGCACCATCTGTTGGATTGGAGCGAAGAAAGTATTTACGAATAGTACGAACGCCGTTAGTTCACCGACTTGCAGCGAACCATCCACGACCATCCAGCCACCTACTAACAAAACGATGGCCTGAGCAGCGATGCCGATCCCCTCGGTTGAGGGACCGTAGATAGCCCCAGCTCTGGCGGTGTAGAGGTTCGCGTCAAGATAAGCCCCAACAACGTTTCTATGCGATTCAGCGTTTTGTCGGCGACGATTAAGAGCGGCTATGACCCGAACCCCTGCCAGATTCTCCGAAAGGTCGGCGAGGACACCTGCGATCCGATCCCGAACATCTGAGTAGCCGCGCTCGCTAACTGAGCGGAACCAAAGTGTCATCACGACTAAAGGAGGAAGAACAAGAGCGAGCAGAAGGATTGCTAGAAGGGGGTTGTAGGAAAACAGGACTGCGGTGACGATCGAAACGGTCAGAGCCTGAATCACCAAATTGACGAAACCTTCGTTCACTAAAAGGGTTAACGCTTCAACATCCGAGGTCATTCTGCTCAAGAGCACACCTGACTTTTCGGAGGTGTACCAGTCGAGACCCATACGTTGAAAGTGGCTGAAAAGTTCCAAGCGAACGTCATACATGATGTTTTCGCCAAGCGTTCCGTTCCAACGTTGACGCAAAAAACTTGTGATTGCGTTTAGGACGATGATTGCTGCGAACAAGGTCACTGCCCGGTACAGAGATGCTCGATCCTGTCGCATTACCCCATTGTCGATCCCTTGTTGGGTAAGGACCGGACCCAGTAGAGCTGTGATGGTCTCAACGGCTAAAAGAAACAAGCCCCATAGAGCTGCAGCCCGACGGTTCTCAAAAAGAGATCGGAGATTGAGACGCGACGATCGATGAACTAATCGATGAAAGGAGAAAACGGGGTCAGGGTGGACAGGCTCTTTCTTCAAAATTTCTGAAGCGCCATCTTGCATTTCGGAGGGGACCCCAGCAAAGGGTAAGCCAGCGCTAGCACTGGACTGAGTAGCACTTGGGCCAGCGAATGGTCCACCGCCAGGCGCCCCCATCATCACCATGGTTGACCCGTTTCAGTAGAGGATGCCAAGGTTGCGGCATAACGAGGTTCGCGTTCAAGTAGCTCTTGGTGAGTTCCGTCAGCTGCTACTTGACCGTTTTCAATAAGAATCACCCGGTCTGCGAGAGCAATAGTGGACAACCGGTGAGCGATGACGATTGTTGTTCGATCCTCAAGTAAGTCCCGCAACGCATGATGAATGCGTTCCTCGATTTCGACGTCGATGGCACTTGTGGAGTCATCTAAAATAATGACCTTAGGGTCCTGAAGGAAAAGTCGCGCTAAGGAGATCCTTTGGCGTTGACCGCCGGAAAGGTCATAGCCCCTTTCGCCCACGATGGTCTCGTAACCATCCTCAAGGTCGACAATGAACTTGTGAGCCTGAGCCGCCCGAGCTGCCGCCTCAACTTCTTGTCTTGAGGCATTGGGATTCCCGTAAGCAATGTTTTCGTGAATGCTCGTCGAAAACAAAAAGGGCTCATCAGGAACAAGACTTACCGCTGAGCGAAGACTCCTCTGCGTAACTCCACCTATGTCCTGGCCATCCAAGGCAATGACACCTGCCTGTAGTTCATAAAAACGCATCAACAGCCGTGAAATAGTTGATTTCCCGCACCCAGTGCGCCCAACTATTGCGATCGTCTGGCCTGCTGGAATTTCGAGATTGAAACCATCCAGCACGGTTGGCGGATGTTCAGCCCCCAGCGTGCCTCCGACTACCTCGGTTCCATAGGAGAATCTCACTTCTGAAAAAGACACTCTCCCTTCGGGAGGAACTAAGTCAATAGCTCCTGGGCGATCATCTACCCCTGGAGGCTCATCGAGAATTTCGTAGATGCGTTCTGCTGAAGCCTTGGCTCGTTGACCCAAGATCAACAGCATGCCTATGAATCGAAAGGGTGCTTGGAGAAGCAAGATGTACAGGTTGAATGAGATCAAATCGCCGACCGATAAAGCTCCATCAATTGTTTGAAGACCGCCCACTAAAAGCACTGTGGCAAGAGCAATTCGCGGAAGGTTCTCGATCAAAGGAGTATGAGAAGCCCGAGTTCGGTGCTGAACAAGGTTGGCCCAGCGGAGGCGTTCTGCGCCTTGAGCGAGAGCGCGAATTTGTTGACGTTCAGCAGCAAATGCTTTGACAACCCTGACTCCGTTAACTGACTCGTCTACGACAGTAGCGATCTCTGCTTGACGTGATTGGACGACCCATGAAAGCGGAAACATAATTTTCCGGAGACGTTGACCGATCGCGAAAACTCCGGGCAGGGCAATCATTGTTACAGCTGTAAGCGGGATGCTGATTGCTGCCATTAAGCCAATAGCAATGACGAAGCTAAAGAACTGAACCGCCATGATAGGAGCGAAGGCCATAAACATTTGGACTGACCTGATATCAGAATTTGCCCTACTGATGATCTGTCCACTTTGTACGCGATCGAAAAAGGAGAACGATAGGCGACCGAGATGCTGGAAGAGGAGTGTCCTCAACTGGTATTCGACTTTGAAGGCCATGCCGTACAGCCCGTAGCGGTAGCCGAATGTCGCTGATGCCCGAGCGACTCCCAAAATTAAGAGAATGATGACGAAAAGAGATAAGGAACTGGTTTGTTCGATCAGGGCTCGGTCCACAGCCAGCCCCACAAACCTAGGAACAAGGATTTGGGCCGTCATCGCAACTATTGCCGCGGCTACCGACCAGATAATTCGCCACTTGTGGGTCATGACAATAGGACTCATTCGCCTTAACCAACCCAATGAACTGTCGCTGCGGATTGTCTCCTCGACAGGGGGATAGTTGGACCAGTCGCGCACCGGTTCGAAGGTGGCATTGTCCTGATGCATTGACTCGAGGCTACCTTGGCGTTTAACAAGTGCGGATAGAGAATGATTCGTGGAGGTGTTCACCATCGATCCCCTTTTGGGCTTAATAGCTGTGACGACCCTTGTTGCCCTCAACGGGATTTTCGTCGCGGGCGAGTTCAGTCTTGTGGCCGTTGATGTCGAACGCGTCGAAGTTATGGCTGAGCAGGGGCACCGACGCGCCCGTGTTGTGCGCAAATTGTTGAGTCGGCTGAGTTTCCACCTCGGGGGAGCGCAACTGGGGATAACTGTCACTTCTTTGTTGTTGGGCTTAATTGCCGAAGATGCTATAGGCGCAGTTTTGGACTATCTCCCTGGACTTTCATTGCGTCCCGGACCGGCCCGGGCCGCTACAGCGATAGCGATCGCCGCAGTTATCCAGATGGTTTTCGGTGAGTTGGCTCCCAAGAATTTAGCTATATCTCGCCCTTTGGGGACCGGACTTTGGCTGAGCTCAATTCTTAGGGTGTATGGATTGCTGTCGGCTCCGATAACGGCGGCCTTTAATGGACTCGCTAACCGACTTCTTCGCTGGGGAGGAATAGAACCAGCTGAGGAATTGCGATCTTTAAGGTCGCTGGAAGACTTAGAGCATCTGGTTCGGGCATCGAGCGATAGAACGATTGGCGAGGAAGAAGCCAGGCTAATTACTCGCACATTGCGGTTGTCTAGGAAGGACGCCGCAGACGCTTTGACTCCGAGAACTTCAATGGTTGCATTGCGGGGCTCAGGAACAACTTCCGATTTGGTGGAGAGCGCAAGGAAGAGCGGATTTTCTAGATTCCCCGTTATGGGTGTCGATCTGGACGACATTGTCGGCATGGTCGAAGTGAAAGACGTTTTTGCCCTGAATGTTGATGACCGAGAACGACAATCGTTGAGCCATATATTGCGACCCGTAGTAATTGTTCCCGAGCATCGTGAGCTAGATGGCGTGCTCATCGATCTCGAGTTGGCATCCAGCCGTTTAGCGGTCGTGGTAGATGAGCACGGCGGGACCGCCGGTTTAATCACGCGCGAAGACATTCTCGAGGAACTGGTGGGTGACATAGCGGACGAATATGACGACCCAGTCCCCATCACAGCCTCGAGAAGTGACGGGAGCTTAATTGTCGAAGGCTTGAAGTCGAGAGACGAAATCGAAGAAATTTTAGGCTTGCGTCTTCCTGCCGGACCATTCGAGACGCTAGCTGGTTTCATACTGCAGCAGTCAGGTGCCATTCCTGAAGTTGGCTACGCGTTTGAATGGCAAGGGTGGAAATTCGAGGTTCTTAGCAAAGAGAATTTGAGAATCGCCGATGTGGCTGTCGAATCTTTGAGCGATGCCGATGACTCTTCGGTAAACGAAAGGCGATCGATATGACATTGATCGCGATCGTCGTTGGATTGGTCTTAATCGTTTTCAACGGGGCTTTTGTTGCACTGGAGTTTGGACTGCTTGGAGCCATGAAGTCGGCAATCGAATCTGAAGCAGCTGCGGGTAGGAAGTCCGCTATAGCGGCCCAACGCCTCCAGAAGGATGTGCTCACAGCTCTTGGCGGCGCCCAGCTTGGCATAACCATATGTTCGCTCGTGCTCGGTCGGCTTGCAGAACCAGCTGTAGCTTCGGCGCTCGAGCAGGTGATAGAGCGATTCTTTGAAATAGACGAAACCGTTTTGCACACAATTGGATTTGCCGTTGCCCTGAGTGTGGTTGTCGTATCCCATATGGTCCTTGGGGAAATGGTGCCAAAGAGTTTGGCGATAACAGGACCACAACGTACTTTGCTCATTCTGGCTCGACCCATGTCGGCTTACCTGGTTGTATCGGGACCGATTATTCGCCTACTTAATGGCCTTGTTAACGGTTTACTCAAGCTGTTCCGGGTAGAGCCAGCCTCCGAGCTGGACGAAGCGGCAACCAGTGCTGAGCTCGCGTTGATGGTCGATGAATCTCACGATCAAGGACTCATCGACAATCAGGAATACGCGCTGATCGAAAGCGCGATTGCTTTTGGTCAGGCTCCCGCTACATCAGTAATGGCAGAAATCGAGCATGTTCACTCTGTCTCGGCCAGTTGTTCGATAGTCGAGATTGAGGAACAGATAGTCAAGACAGGACATACCAGGCTGGTTGTTCACGGGCGCGACATGAACGATGTTCGCGGCTTCGTGCACAGCAAAGACCTTCTGCATATCAGGGAAAAGAATCAATCCTTGGCACCAGAACTCATCCGCCCCATGTTGCGGGTCGATCCGCACAGTCTTTTGCCGGATGTGCTTCAACTTATGAGGCGGTCCCAGATACACCTCGCGCTTGTCACTTCGGAAGGCCTTAACTGTGGAGTTTTGACATTGGACGACGTGATGCGAGGGCTAGTTGGCCCGTTGCTGCATGACAGATAAAGACTGGATTCTTAAGCTCCCATCGCGTGATAGCCACCATCTACATGCACGATTTCGCCAGTCGTCTTTGGGAACCAGTCCGACATCATGGCCAAAGTTGTTCGGGCTACCGAATCTTGGTCATGGACATCCCACCCCATAGGTGCTCGAGATTCCCAGGCCTCTTCGAAATCTGAGAATCCCGGTATTGACTTGGCTGCCATTGTTCTAATCGGCCCGGCCGAAACGAGATTGACTCGTATGCCTTCATGACCCATTGACTTAGCTAAATAGCGAGCCGTGGATTCGAAAGCAGCTTTAGCTACCCCCATCCAGTCGTACACAGGCCAAGCGACTGAAGCATCGAACGTCAGCCCTACGACGTTACCTTCAGCCTTGGCAAGCAAAGGCTGAAGACCCCCAGCTAACGCTTTGAGACTGTAAGCCGAGATGTGAAGTGCCACGCTCACGTCTTCCCATTCAGCGTTGAGGAAGTTGCCTCCAAGGCATGCCTCGGGTGCGTAACCGATTGCGTGCAGAACGCTATCTAAGTAGCCCCAACGAGTCGTTAATTCTTGAGCCACTGCCTCGATTTCTTTGGGCTCGGTTACGTCTAGCGGCAAGACATCGCAAGGTTCAGGCAACTTGCGAGCAGTTCGTTCTGTCAAACGCATCGCTCTGCCCGCTCCAGTCAGGACTACTTCAGCGCCCTCGAGCTGAGCAAGCTTCGCGACTTCAAATGCTAATGAAGCATCGGTAAGAACCCCTGTAATTAATACCTTTTTCCCATCCATGAGACCCATGAAGGTTGTCCTCCGTTCGATGTATCGGCGCTCCTAATAGTGCACCTATTATGTAACTCGCGGAATGAAGTCACCGTATCCCTCCTCTGGACAGTACCGTGGCACTTCATGCGGATAGGCATTGTTGGTGGAACTGGACCTGCGGGATCGGCTTTGGCCGCGCGTCTTGCTGATGTTGGCTACGAGGTCGTTTTGGGTTCTCGGTCGAAGTATCGGTCAATGGAAGTAGTTGACAGCATTGTGGATCGGTGGCCCGATCGCGAGTTAGCGGTCACGCCCTCAGACAACCTAGGAGCAGCGCAGTGCGAATTCGTAGTGATTGCAACGCCTTGGGACGCGGCTGCGATTACAGCGAGAAGCGTTGAGGATCAGGTGAGAGGCAAAGTCGTGGTGACAATGTCCAACGCGCTGGCTCGCGTCGACGACGAGTTTGTCCCACTGATCCCGCCTCGCGGTTCAGTAGCAGCATCTGTCCAAGCTTCGCTGCCGGATTCCAAAGTCGCAGCCACACTCCAACACGTTCCAGCCCAAGAACTAGGTGACTTAGACGAGCCTCTCGATAGCGACATTCTTATTTGTAGTGATGACAAGGAAGCCACTGACTTAGTGGCTGAAATAGTCGGAAAAATTCCAGGGACTAGGGCTCTCGATTGCGGAAACCTGTCAAATGCGACTGCTATCGAAGCTTTTACAGCCGTGCTGCTCCAACTCAATACCCGCTATAGGACCAGGGTTGCCCTGAAATTAGTAGGCCTGGAGTAAATGCTGTGTCGTTCTCTCGGCCCAGAAAAAGTGAAGCAACCCGACAGCCGCGCGCCGGAACTATCAAGCTCATCGGCACTTCCCAAATTCACAAGCTTTTCGATATGACGAGAAGATATTGATGGATGGGTTAGAGAGGATTTGGGCAACTTGGAGACGCGAATATGTCAGCGGTGAGACTGGTGAGATTTCGACAGCGTCCGATGGCGACTGTGTGCTCTGTTCGGTCTTGGACTTAAGGAAGACTCAACCAGAGAAGTTGGTTCATTGCGGTGAGACAGCAGCAGTGATTTTGAATGCCTACCCATACAACACAGGTCATGTGATGGTCCTGCCATACGAGCATGTACCCGATTTTGAACACCTCGGTAAGGAAGCTCGCATAGAAGTCTTCGACCTGGTTGCCCGATCAATTGCAGCGGTCGAACGCTCATACAACCCCGATGGAATAAACATGGGAGCGAACCTGGGGAAAGGAGCGGGAGCTGGGATCCCAGACCACCTTCATGTGCATGTGTTGCCCCGTTGGGATAGCGACACGAACTTTATGACCACGGTCGGGGGGGCACGCGTTTTGCCGGAGGACCTTGACTCCACTCTTAGGCGCCTAAGAGAGGCTTTTGATTGAGGCCTTGCCAAAGGACCATTGGCAGGTAGCGTGATCATTGTGGACGACCGAGAAGTACGCGATGAACTTCCCGAGGATCTCGATCGAGGGTTCGTCGGCGCCTACAAATTCCCCGACAATAAAAGAAGAAGAACCACAGGCTGGCTGTATCTACTTGTCGCGGTCTGTGTAGGTTCCTGGTCTTTGTGGATTGATGGAGAACCCGTCCTGGTTAATGGAGGCTTGATTCTTAGCTGTGGAGCCTTGGCAGTGTTCGGCGTATACAGCCTCTTCGCGGGGCGAGCCTTTGGGCTTGATGAAAGCGCGGCGCTTGTGGCGGCCAATCGCGCCGTAGGGTTTCCCGTGGGACACGCCAGCGCTCAGCTTGGGTGGCGAGGTCTGATGAGCAGGCCAACGTGGAAAATGTTGGTCTACTCGGCGGAAGACCCACCAGTAAATAGAGGTCTAGTCCTAGTCGATGCGATAGATGGGACCATCGTAGATTTTTACGTCGAAGAGAACCCCGAAGATTGGATTGAAACCTCGACTCGCGAAAAGGGAATAGAAGGCAGTAGCTGATGTTTGATGGAAACTTTCGCAACGGTGTTGACCGCGTCGTCCGCCCAGTAGGGCGTGGGCTTGTTCGCCTCGGCATCAGCGCGAACTTCCTAACCTGCATCGGCCTGATCATGTCGGTGGCAGCTTGCGTTTTAATCGGCAAAGGCCAACTGCGATTAGGGCTTGCCTTTTTGATCTTGACCGCGGTGCCTGACCTTTTGGACGGCGCCGTAGCGGTGGCTGCTGGCACCTCGTCAAAGAGAGGCGCTTTTTTCGATTCGACAGCAGACCGCGTCACTGATGGGCTTCTTCTCTGCGGTATTGCATGGCATTTAGCCGAGAGCGAAGGCGGAACCATCATGCTTCTCCCGATGGCCGTACTGGGCGTCTCCTCTCTGATCAGCTACGAAAGAGCCAAAGCAGAGTTATTGGGTTACGACGCAAAGGGCGGATTGATGGAGCGCGCAGAACGTATGGTCGTTCTGGGGTTCGGTCTTTGCTTTCAGGCCCTATTGGTACCAGTGCTGTGGTTCATGCTTGTCCTAACAGCGTTCACAGCTGTTCAACGTTTCCTCAAGGTCTGGCGGCAAGCAACTGTCGATATGCCCAGTTCAAATACTAAGAGCTGACATTGAGTGGGCAGGGTGTGACAGCGCTCTATCGGCTTGGGGCTTTGGTGGCCCGAGCTTTGCCTGGCCCTATAGCTAGGGCTTTGCCCCACGTAGCTGCTTTCCCACTCAGCTGGGCTTTGAGAAGTAAACGTTCAATGGTCAAACGGCATATGAGGCGGGCATTGCCTCCCGATACCGACGATAAATCAGTCAATGTCGCGACCAGAAAGGCATTCGCTTCATATACGCGTTACTGGATTGAATCCTTTCGGCTCCCAACCCGCAGCGGCAAACAGCTTGCTGAAGGTATAGAGGTCCCTGACTACCGTTATGTCGAAGAAGCCTTGAGTCGCGGCAATGGGGTCATTCTCGCCCTTCCACATTTAGGGGGATGGGAATGGGCGGGTTTCTGGATGGCCAGCGTAAACAACCTGCCAATGACTGTCGTCGTCGAACCAATCGAACCTCCGGAATTGTTTAATTGGTTCGCCAGTTTTCGCTCAAAACTTGGCATGAAGGTAGTGCCCCTTGGTTCCTCAGCTGGAACCCAAATAGCGACCGCATTAAAAAATAATGAAATAGTTTGTTTGCTCTGTGACCGAGACATCGCAGGAGGAGGAATCGAAGTCTCCTTCTTAGATGAACACACAACCCTTCCCGGCGGCCCCGCTCTCATGGCTTTGCGGACCGGTGCCGCTTTGTTACCCACTGCGGTTTATTTTGGGCCCAACGGAAATCACCTTGGCCTCGTGAGGCCGCCAATTGATGTGGCCAGAACTGGCACGATCAAAGAAGACGTAACCCGAGTCACAAATCTAGTTGCCCAAGAGCTGGAATTCTTAATCCGTAAGGACCCTGAACAGTGGCACCTATTTCAACCTAATTGGCCAAGCGATCTAGTCGACCAAACATGAATGGTTCCAAATTCCACCGTGGAGTGACCGAATCATCACCTAGCGTTATCTGATGTGAGAATCGGAATTATTTCGCCCTATAGCCTCAGCAGCCCTGGAGGTGTCCAGAGCCAGGTTCTCGCGCTTTCAAGAGCTTTAAATAAACTCGGTCATAAGGTGCGGGTTATGGGCCCCTGTGATGGAGCGCCACCTGAGACAGGAGTGACCCCCCTGGGTGCGAGTATTCCTACGTTCGCTAACGGTTCGATCGCCCCAATTGCCCCAGATCTCGCCTGCACGCTCAGAACAATCCGAGCTTTCCGCGACGAAGAATTCGATGTGATCCATATCCATGAACCCATATGTCCAGGACCGTGCCAGACTGCTCTGTTCTTGAGAAGCGCCCCGATAGTAGGGACATGGCATGCAGCAGGAGGCAGTAAGGCTTATCTCACACCAGGAGTTAGATGGCTAGCAACGAGAATGAATATTCGGGCAGCGGTATCCCAAGACGCCAGAGATATGGCTCACGAAGCTCTCGGAGGAAACTACGAAGTCGTCTTCAACGGAATTGAAGTAAATAACTTCAGTAGGTCAGCCGCAACAAAGAGTGATGGGCCAACAATCGCATACGTTGGTCGTCATGAACCACGTAAAGGACTAGACGTTCTTCTCGAGGCCATGACGGCGCTACCTCAAAATGTCACTCTCTGGGTTATGTCAGATGGTCCCCAAACCGAAGAGCTGCGCCTTAAGTACAAGACTGACCAGCGACTTCATTGGCTTGGATCGGTAAGCGAAGAAGAAAAAGTACAACGAATCAAAGGAGCCGACGTACTTTGTGTTCCCTCGTTGAGAGGTGAAAGCTTCGGGATCGTCTTACTAGAAGCAATGGCTGCAGGAACACCGGTAGTCGCTAGTGATTTGCCCGGATATCGGAACGTCGCATCTACAGGCGACGAGGCGCACCTCGTAGCTCCCGGAGACCCTGCCGCTTTAGCAGATGGCTTGTTAAGGGTCATCGAAGACAAAGATTTAGCCGCTCGGCTTTCCAAGTCCGGTCGTAATCGCGCGTTGGAGTTTTCCATGGACCGCCTTGCGGGAATCTATGTTGACCTTTATGAACGAGCCATCGAGGTTGAACGACAAGATCCCGACCGAGGCGGCTGGCGCGGAGAGTTAAGTCGAATGGGGTGGCCTTTTAAGCTTCCCGGTAAAGCCGACCAGACTCTGTAATAAGTGAGGACCGCTAACTGTTTAGGGCCGTACACTGCGACCCAGAGTTGCCGAAAAATACTGGAGAGCCGAAATATCCATGGATGACCTGAGCGACAAAAACCAACAAAGAATAGGTTTCATGAAAGCCTCGTTCGGCTTCTGTGTACTTATTTTGTCGCTGGGCTTCTCTCTGCTCCTAATCGCCGTCTCAATTCCCAGGCCAGTCGCTTTCTCCGCTGGGTTGGTGGCCTTGCTGTTAATGCTTTGCGCCAGTCTGACGGCCGAACGACGTATCTTAAATAGTTTGCCGGGACGTCGAATAGTTGAAGGAGACCACCCGCGCATTACGAACTTGGTCGAAGGTCTCTGCCTTTCCACAGGTATCTCCCCACCCCACATTCATATTCTCCCAACAGAAGGGCGCAACGTCGCGTCCCTCGGCACATCGGTCAACGCATCAACTTTGATTATCACGACGGGTTTGCTGGAAGCGGCTACCCGAATTGAATTAGAAGCAGTTCTAGCTAACCGAATTTCCCAGATAGTGACATACAGGACCGCTTTGGCAACCGTAGCTGCAGCGACTTTCGGCCTCGCCATAGGCCCCGCGTCATTTCAGACCCGACCATTTGCGTTGATATCACCAAAACTGAAACGCAAAATAGGCTTGCAGGTGGACCCTAGCCATGACTTCTCAGGAGATGTCGAGGGAACAGTAATAACTCGATACCCGCCGGGCATGGTAGAGGCCATCGAAATGGCTGAGAACAAGACCGTGATTCCAGAAACCAACCCGACCCTCGATGCATTTTGGCTTTTCCCATCGAAGTCCGAAACAAATAGGCCATCTATCGAAGCTCGGGCGACGGTGCTTCGCGAGATGTGACATGTCAATGAAAATTGGCGCCTTCGTTATTGGAATTTGTGCACTGGTGGCTGCAGCGTGCGCGGCAGATGCACCAGATGCCCACTCGACAAAACAACCTGAACTAACGGCCGCTGCATCCAGCTCGACGACCTACATGACGGAAACAACCAACGAAAGAGAAGTTGCCTCTTCAGATGCCGAAGACACGCAAGCTTTTCAAGCCCCTTCAACGACGAGTCCGGGAAGTGACCCAGAGAAATCTTCAAGTAAAAAAACCATAGCGCCCTACAGGGGAACCCCTGCTGAACCAACTGTGTGGTCGCAGCCGCGGCTGGCGTTAAAGGTTGATAACGCGCCGACAGCAATTCCACAAGAAGGCCTACAAAAAGCCGACATCGTCTTTGAAGAACTAGTCGAGGGAGGCCTGACAAGGTTCCTCGCCATTTTTCATTCCCAGGTGCCCGAATTTGTTGGACCAATTCGCTCCGGACGTTCAAGTGACATACCGCTGCTGATGCCCTTCGATGGAGCGTTCTTTGGATGGAGCGGTTCCAATTGGGCCTTTCGTCGTCTCTTGGACACCGTGGCTGTCAACGATGTCGGCGTTTATGAGAACCCAACGCAATATTGGCGCAAGGGTGACCGACCTTCACCAAGTAATTTGTGGGCGCGATCAGCTCAATTGCTTGAAGAGGTTGAATCCGAAACATCTTCTTTTGAACAACTCTGGCCGTTCCAAGAACCAGTAGAGCAACAGCTACGCGCAGATCAAAAAGTTGCAGGCGTCGAGGTCGATTGGGGCTCAACCGACGTGTCATTTCGCTGGTCCGACAACCAGAAGACATGGAAGAGATTCCAGAACAGCGAGCAACACCTAGCGTTGACCGGCGAGGGTGATGAAGTTCAAATAACAGCAGAGAATGTGATTATTCAATTCACAAAATACGTTCTAACAAACGAAGTCGACAGCAACGGTGCACGAATTCCCTTAGCTCAACTGTCAGAAGGGTCCGGCACAGCCTGGATACTCAAAAACGGAGCAATCACAGAGGGGCGCTGGATCAAGCCGAACATCACAGTGCACACCCGGTTCCTCGATGAAACCGGCAATTCTATTCCGATGACTCCAGGCGCAACATGGGTTTTATTGGCCCCCAGAGATACAGCGACAATCATTGATATCGATGACTAAACGAAGCGACTCGTTCTGCATCTCATCGGCTTAGAATGGAAGCATGGCAGAGAGTACGAGTGGATCAGATTCACAAGTCGGCACGGTGCGGGTTAAGCGAGGATTAGCCGACATGCTTCGCGGCGGTGTCATCATGGATGTAGTCACTCCCGCTGAGGCGAAGATCGCAGAAGACGCTGGCGCCGTAGCCGTAATGGCCCTAGAGCGCGTACCAGCAGACATTCGACGAGATGGGGGAGTAGCGCGAATGAGCGACCCCGCCATGGTCGAAGGCATACAGGAAGCGGTCACAATTCCGGTGATGGCCAAAGCGAGAATCGGGCACTTCGCAGAAGCCCAGATTCTTGAATCACTAGGAGTCGATTACGTAGATGAATCAGAGGTCCTAACACCCGCGGACGAAGCTCACCACATTGATAAATGGGCGTTCACCGTTCCCTTTGTATGTGGAGCGACAAACCTTGGAGAAGCCCTGCGCAGAATTTCTGAAGGTGCGTGCATGATTCGTTCAAAGGGAGAGGCAGGAACAGGCAACATCGTTGAGGCTGTTCGCCACCTGAGATCCATATTGGGTGACATCCGAAAGATAACCCAAGCAGACCAAGCCGAACTATTTGACTGGGCTAAACAACTGCAAGCTCCTCTGGGGCTCGTTCAAGAGATCGCAGAAACCGGGTGCTTACCGGTGCCAATGTTTTGTGCTGGTGGTATCGCTACACCCGCTGACGCGTCACTGGTAATGCAATTGGGGGCAGAAGCGGTGTTCGTCGGCTCAGGGATTTTCAAAAGTGAAGACCCCGCTCCCCGAGCGAAAGCCATTGTCGAGGCAACGACTCACTTTCAAGACCCAACAATGGTCGCCAAAGCAAGCCGAGGACTAGGAGACGCCATGCCTGGACTTGAAATAGGCGAACTTGAAACCAAGCTCGCCGAGCGTGGCTGGTAGAACACCAAATTGGCACCAATAGTTGGAGTCTTAGCGCTGCAAGGTGCCTCCAGAGAACACACGGCTGCATTAGAAAAGCTTGGAGCGACGGTCCATCAAGTCCGACTGCCACAGGATCTCGTTGGTCTCGATGCCATAGTCATTCCCGGTGGGGAGTCAACAACGATCTCGATGCTTTTGGAATCGAGCGAGACCTTTGAACCCCTGGCAGAATTATTAAACCAAGGGCTACCAGCTTTAGGCACGTGTGCTGGGATGATTCTCCTAGCAAAAGAAGTGTTAGATGGTCGACCGGACCAAAAATCTTTCGCCCAAATTGGTATTGCAGTTCGACGAAACGCCTTCGGCCGGCAGATAGCAAGTTTCGAAACAGATTTGAAGATCCAAAACCTAGATCAGCCTTTTCCAGGTGTATTTATACGAGCGCCTGGGGCAGACATACTCGAACCTTCAGTAGAAGTACTCGCCAGCCTCAAATTAGATTCTGGTGAAGAAACCCCTGTTTTTTGCCGACAAAAAAACGTGCTAGTTACGAGCTTCCACCCGGAATTGACCGACGACTTGCGCCTTCACCAGTTTTTCTTGGAACATCTCTAACCAGCAACCGGTTTTGGCCGAGTGTCCAGCGACGTTCAATTCAGTCGTTAACAGTGGCAGAATGTGATTCGGAGGTATCGAAGTGTCCGGGCATTCCAAATGGGCGACCATCAAACACAAAAAAGGTGCGGCAGACAAAGCCCGCGGAAAGCTTTTCGCCAAGCTAATCCGCCAGGTGGAAGTCGCGGCGCGTGAAGGCGGCGGTGACTTAGAGTCAAACGCGAATTTGCGCACTATGTATCAGAAGGCACGCGATAACTCGGTTCCGCTTGACACTATTGAACGAGCTATAAAACGAGGAACCGGTGAGCTAGAAGGTGTCAACTACGAACAAGTTGCATATGAAGGGTATGCACCTCACGGGGTCGCCATGTTTGTCGATGTGCTCACCGATAACAGAAATAGAACCGGAGCCGAAATCCGAAGCGTGTTTACGCGAGCTGGTGGGTCGTTGGCCGAACCAGGAGCGGTCGCATGGCAATTCGATCGAAAAGGAGTCGTATTGGTTCCGGCAACAGCTGACGAAGACCAAGTAATGATGGCGGCGCTCGAAGCGGGAGCTGAGGATGTTGTAGCAGAAGGCGAAGTATGGAGAGTGACTACAGACCCCTCAGATACCATCTCGGTTCGCGAAGCGTTAGAAGGATCCGGTATCGAAGTTTCGTCAACGGATTTGACGTACTTGCCACAAAACGTTGTCGAACTCTCATCTAGCGGTGATGCAGCTCAAGTCTTGGCAGTAATGGACGCACTCGACGATCATGATGATGTGCAGGGCGTTTACGCCAACTTTGATGTTCCCGATGAGGTACTGGCAGAACTAGCCCAAGGCTGATCGGCATGATCGACCATGTCATGTACAATCGAACCTGTGTTCGTTTTGGGTATTGACCCCGGCCTGTCGAGATGCGGATATGGCGTTGTCGAACAGTCGGGCCACAAGGCTGAGGCTGTTGCGATCGGCGTTATAAGAACGCCTGCTAAGGCTCCTACAGCTGAACGGCTTGCGTGGATCCAACAAGAATTCGTGAAGCTCATTGAGGAACACACACCAGACGTGGTTGCAATAGAACGAGTATTTTTTCAGGTAAATGCCAAAACAGCTATGGGAGTCGCTCAGGTAAGCGGACTCGCGATGGCTATTGGTCACTCCTCCGGCGCTGAAGTCGTTGACTACACCCCCAATCAAGTCAAGGAAGCTGTTGCTGGCTGGGGAAGTGCTAACAAAGAGCAGATGCAACGCATGGTTCAATCCTTGTTGAGACTCCCAGAAGTACCATCACCACCCGACGCGGCCGATGCAGCAGCTGTAGCTCTATGTCATCTGGCTCACGCGTCAAGTCGACACCTAGCTAAGACTTCGAAACTTTCATGATCGGTTCACTTCGAGGCACGCTCATCGATAAAGAACCTGATGGCGAGATCGTCGTCGAAGTTAGCGGTGTCGGGTACCGAGTTTTTGTGAATCCTCGAACTCTCGCTGACCTTTCTGAGGTCGGAAGCGAAACATTCGTGCATATTCATCATCAAATCCGTGAAGACAGCCAGCAACTGTATGGTTTCGCGACGCTTGCGGAACGTAAATGTTTTGAATCCGTTATTGGGGCTCACGGCGTAGGTCCTGCATTAGGTATGGCGGTCTTAGCCACGTTGCCACCCGATGAACTGCGCCATGCGGTAGCAACCGATGATGTGGATGCGCTTTGCCTTGTTCCTGGCGTTGGCAAAAAAACGGCTCAAAGAATGGTGCTGGAACTAAAGAACCGACTGGAACTAGCTGGAGACGAAGGCAGCGGTTTGGTCTCTAATTCAGAGGGAGCAGCACCGACAGCGCTAACTGATGTTCGCGAAGCTCTCAATCAAATGGGCTTTGGACCCGACGAAATACGTCGCGCAGTAGAAGGCCTTGAGGGAGAAGACACCTCAACGATGCTGCGTGAGGCCCTCCGCCGGATGAGCCGCTGATGAGCGAAAACGAGTGGGGTCGAGAAGAAGGTTTCCGTAGGGGTGAGAACAAAGACCGCGATGAGATATTGAGCGCTGACGTAGCCAGTGACGACAATGACGAAGCAGGGTTACGTCCACGCCGCTTGGATGAATTTGTTGGCCAAACAGAACTCAAGGAACATCTGGGAGTCTTGCTCGATGCAGCTCGTGCGCGAGAGCAAACACCTGACCACTTGTTATTCGCGGGCCCACCGGGTTTAGGGAAAACTACCCTGGCCGGGATCGTTGCAGCAGAGCTTGGGGTGACCATGCATGTCACGTCGGGTCCCGCCATTGAACGAGCAGGGGATTTAGCAGCAATTCTCACCAACCTCTCAGATCGCGATGTCCTATTTATTGATGAAATCCATCGCCTACCAAAGCAAGTCGAAGAAGTGCTCTATCCAGCAATGGAAGACTTTCAGTTAGACGTTATTTTAGGGAAAGGTCCTGCCGCTCGATCGATCCGCTTCGATCTACCACCATTTACTCTGGTGGGAGCCACTACTCGCACCGGACTTATCGCGGGCCCACTTCGCGATCGGTTTGGGCTTGTCGAAAGACTTGATTATTACGACCCGGGTGAATTGCAATCGATAGTCGAGCGTGCAGCTGGGATCCTCTCAGTTGCGGTCGACCCAGAGGGTGCATCCGAAATTGCCAGTAGGAGCCGAGGAACACCGCGCATAGCAAACCGATTACTTCGCAGAGTTCGAGACTTCGCTGAAGTTCGAGCAGATGGAGTTATCAACGTTGCGGTTGCTCGCGATGGTTTGGCACTCTTTGGGGTAGACGAACTCGGTTTAGACAAGGTTGATCGATCGATCCTGGAATCCATAGCGGTCACTCATGTCGGAGGACCTGTAGGTTTATCGACTTTGTCTATAAGCGTTGGGGAGCAACCGGAGACGTTGGAAGATGTGTACGAACCTTTCTTAATTCAGCAGGGATTACTTCAACGCACTCCCCGTGGACGCGTCGTCACAGCAGCAGCTTTTGAACATCTTGAGATATCACCGCCCAAACAATTCAATGAAGACCCATCGCTTTTCGATGACAAGTAAGACGTCGTAGATGAAGTACGACCGAATTTGGTATGGCGCATACGGCTCGAACATCCTAAAAGAACGCTTTCTTCGATACATAGAAGGTGGGAGTTACGCCCCCAACCATCCGGAGCATGTTGGAGCCCGCGACAGACAAGGCCCCGGCCCAAAATCTCCCTTACTACATGGTCCGTGGCGTCTTTCTTTTGGCTACACATCAGAACGGTGGGGTGGAGGTGTCGCTTTTCTCGATCCCGAGGTTAACGAAGCAGCGTGTATCCGCTGCTGGGACGTTACAGCTCAACAATTTATGGACGTAGCGGCACAGGAGAACGGACTAGACCCAGGCGAAATAGAGGTTGACATCGCAGAAGTGAAAGATGCGGGGCAGCTTATTTTCGGAGACACCTGGTACTCGAGAATTGTGTATCTAGGTGAATATCTCGGGCAACCGGTAATGACCTTCACCAGTCCTAAATCGGTAAAAACCAATGCGCCCGGGGAAAGCTATTTGTCGGTCATTCTGAACGGATTCTTGGAAGCAGCCCCCACTCAACTAGAACAACACTTAGATCGATTGATGAGAGCACAAGGAGTAAATTCTGCTTGGACTAGAGAGACTCTGTTGGAACTAGCAAACTTGGAGAACTTAAATTAGCGACGATCTGAGTGCACAACAGTCTCCCCAGGACATGAAGGAATTCGACTACGAACTACCCGAGGGAGCTATAGCTCAAAAGCCTGCTGAACCACGAGACAGCGCCAAGCTACTCGTCGACTATGGGAATGGGCAGCCCTTTGAGCATATGGCGGTAGCCAACTTGCCAGCGTTGATAGCCGAAGGCGATGTAGTTGTGGTGAACGAAACGAGTGTCATCCCTGCACGGTTGCAACTACGGAAGGCAACCGGTGGTGGCGTAGAAGTTCTGTTGTTGGAACCTAAAGAAGAGGGCTGGTCCGCACTTGTAAAACCAGGACGTCGCGTAAAAAGTGGAATGGAATTACGAAGCGAAAGAGATGCTGACCTTCAAGTAATAGTGGGTGAGGAAATTACTGAAGACGGTCAAAGAAAAGTAGTAGTCGTTCACGGCGGCGAAATAATTTCGAACCCAGGCGACGCTCAAAGACTCTCCAAAGCCGGCGAAACGCCACTCCCGCCATATATAACGTCCAAAGGGCACTCTCCGGGTCGATATCAGACTGTGTACGCGCGGACGCCGGGCTCAGTGGCAGCACCTACCGCTGGTCTCCATCTTACTGAAGGACTACTTCAAGAAATCAGAGGAAAGGGAGCCCGAATCGAAAAAATAGATTTAGTCGTCGGCATCGACACTTTTCGACCTGTGACCGTTGACGATCCTGCCGATCATGTGATGCATAGCGAAAGCTATAAGGTCGACGAAAGCACCTGGGAGGTTTGCCAATCAGCCCAGAGAGTCGTAGCTATTGGCACAACTACGGTTCGGGCCCTCGAATCCGCGGCACGCGGAGCACTATCAGGACGGACAGACCTCTTTCTGCGGCGCGGATCCACATTTGAAATTGTTGATGCTTTGATGACGAACTTCCATATGCCACGGTCAACTCTCCTAATGATGATCGAGGCGTTTATCGGGCAACGTTGGAAAGACTTGTACAGGGAAGCCGTAGAAAACGATTACAGATTTCTTTCCTTCGGTGATGCAATGTTTCTGCACAAGACCCAGAGTTGAACGCTCCTCTGCCATGCTGTACCAACTGTGTCTCTCTCCTTTGAACTTCTAGCGTCAGATAACCAGGCTCGTCGAGGTCGAATCTACACTTCGAGGGGTTCAATCGAGACCCCGGTCTTCATGCCGGTTGGTACACGGGGGGCAGTGATTCATTTAGATCAACGCGATTACGAACAGCTTGAAATTGAAGTTGTACTTGGGAACACCTATCACTTGATGCTTAGGCCAGGAGCCCCAATCATCGAAGAATTAGGAGGGCTCCATTCCTTTGTGTCCTGGGACGGTCACATGCTCACTGATTCTGGAGGTTTCCAGGTCATGTCGTTGAACGAAAATGTGAAGATCGATGATGATGGCGTCACGTTTACCTCAATTTACGATGGTTCTAAGCTTCGTTTCACACCAGAAGACGCAGTATTCACGCAGCAGCAAATAGGCGCAGATATACAAATGGCTCTCGACGTTTGCCCGGCTCTACCTTCGTCGCGAGACGTGGTTATCAAAGCGATGGAGCGAACCCACGAATGGGCCGCAAGAGCAAAGGCTGCACACAATAAAACTGACCAATCGCTCTTTGGGATCATCCAAGGAGGTATCGACCCGACGCTACGAACCCAAAGCGCCAAACACTTAGCAGCCCTTGATCTGCCTGGATATGGGATCGGAGGGCTTTCAGTAGGCGAAACTCATGACCAAATGATGCCGGCCCTGAGCGCAACGACCGTTGAACTGCCAGAAGATCGACCCCGCTACCTCATGGGTGTCGGCGACCCGGCACGCATAGTCGATGCCATTGGATTAGGAGTCGACATGTTCGACTGTGTATTGCCAACCAGGCTTGCCCGACACGGAACAGTCTTAACCTCGAGTGGAAAGCTCAATTTGCGTAACGCAAAACATGCTCGTGACGACCAGCCACTAGACCCCTTGAACCCTATGTCCAACAGCTTTAGTCGAGCCTACTTACGGCACCTAACTCAAGTTAAGGAACCCACGGTTGCTCGAATAGCCACCCTGCACAACCTGTGGTTCCTTATGGACCTTGTGAAACAGGCCCGACGAGCGATAGAAGATGGGACCTATGAGTCGTTCCGCTTAGAGATACTCGAGACATGGAGATAGAAGGCCAAAGTTTGCACTGAAGAGTCGAAGATTCATGGAGACAGGGTATGAGCACAGTACGCTGACACTTCGTTGTTCTAATTTTCGAGTCCGGAGTCGTTCACCATGGCACTGCTACTGCCAATCATTGTTTTTGCTGGCATGTATTTCTTGATCCTGCGACCTCAGCAGAAACGAATGAAAGAACGCGAGGCGATGGTCCGAGCTGCGGGCATAGGGGATGAAGTAGCTACCGTTGGCGGGGTTATCGGAACCATCGTGGCAGAAGAAGATGAGAACGTCGTTGCGTTGGAAGTTGACACTGATGTAGAGCTAAGAGTGCAGCGACGTTCAATCGGAGAAATCATTACTAAAGCAGAAGAAGCAGATGATGGCTCCGACGACGCTGACAGCGAAGACTGAACCTCAATAGTTGTTTGAATTGGATTAGATAAGTGCGCCGTTCTCATATCGTCTCTCTCATCATGGTTCTGCTTGTAGCGGGAGCATCTTTAGCGGGCGTTCTGTCAGCTGGCTGGTCACCCGTTCTTGGCGTGCAACTTCAAGGCGGCGTCGAAGTGGTTCTGCGTCCCGCCGACGAAGTGTCAGATGAACAATTTGAACGCGCAATTGAAATTATTCGAAACCGAGTAGACGCGATAGGCGTGGCGGAACCCGATATCACTCGCCAAGGGAACCAAGTAATCATTCAGTTGCCAGGTGTCAAAGATAAGCAAAGGGCAGTAGACCTGATTGGCCAAACGGCCGAACTGACGTTTAGGCCCGTAGTCAGTATCTTTGACTCAAGCGACCCCAACCAACTTGCAGCTGTGCAACAACTAGTGCAGGGCGACGCTCAAGAAAGTGACTCGAGCGAATCGGAGCCCCTACCCACTCTCTCCGACGTCTTAACACCACCCGACCAAGATGAAGCATCAGCATCAGTTGTGCTGTTGGGATCTGAAGGGCAAACAGGGTTTGTGTTGTCCGCGGCCGCGCTTACTGGTGAAGTCATCGATGAAGCGGCAGCCACTTTTCAAGGACAATGGATCGTCAACGTCTCGTTTAATGACGAAGGGGCGCTCCTGTTTGACCAGATGGCGGTTGCTAATTACCAAAAGCAAGTAGCAATTGTCTTGGATGGCGTTGTTGAGTCGGCACCAACAATTAACGCTATGGAATTCGATGGTCAGGCAGTCATATCGGGCTCTTTCGATGAAGAAGAGGCAAAGAACCTCGCGCTAGTGCTTCGGTTCGGTGCTCTACCTGTCGAATTCGAAAGAGATGACGTGCGTACTGTCTCAGCGACTCTAGGGGAAGGCACGCTGCGCGCCGGAGTCATCGCTGGCCTAGTCGGCTTAGGCCTAGTGGCCCTGTACATGCTGCTCTATTACCGGTTACTTGGTTTAGTGGCTGTATGTAGCTTGGCCGTTAGCGGAGCAACCTTATGGTCCATTATTGCTTGGCTGGGAGAGAGTCAAGGGCTAGCTCTAACGCTCGCTGGAGCTACAGGCATCATCGTTTCGATCGGTGTCCAGGTCGACTCCAACATCGTTTACTACGAAAGAATCAAAGAAGAAGTTCGACGAGGCCGCGCCGTCAAGTCGGCAGCCGATGGAAGCTTTCGCGCAGCCTTCTCTACCATTATCTGGGCCGACCTAGCGTCGCTTATTGGGGCAGGTGTCCTGTATCAATTGACGACCGGAACAGTTAGGGGCTTTGCTCTTTACTTAGGGATTACGACCCTGATCGACCTAGCAGTCTCATTCTTCTTCATGCGACCTCTAGTGGTTCTAGTGGCCAGACGACTCGTAAAAGAAAAGCCAAAGAGACTTGGGCTAACCGTGACCACCGGGGAAGCATCGATATGAGTTTTTCTATTAGACGCCTATATCGCGGCGACACCAACTGGGACTTCCTAGGAGTCTCAAAACGAGTACTTACCGGATCGATTATCGCCGTCCTAATCTGCGTTGTCGCCCTATTTGTTCAGGGACTCAATCTAGGTATCGAGTTCGAAGGGGGCGGAGTATGGGAGGCCCCTGCATCTGAAGATATAACAACTGATGACATACGAGAATCCGCAGCCGATATCGGCATGACGGACGCCCGAGTCCAAAGAATCACCGGTGGGGATGACATCTTTCGTGTTCGAGGTGAGTTGCCAAGCGGAGAAACAGCAGAGTCGGTTGGGTCAGAGCTGGCGGCGGCCGCGCAAGTCGATTCGGAAGCAGTTAGTGCCCGGACCGTCAGCCCATCGTTCGGAGACGAAGTGGCAGGTAAGGCGAGACGAGCTCTCGTGGTGTTCTTTATCCTCATCGCTTTGTATCTGACCCTCAGATTTGAATGGAAAATGGCGCTGGGAGCTCTTGTCGCTGTAGCCCACGACATCGCTCTCACCGTTGGCATTTACGCGCTCTTCCAATTCGAGATCAGTCCAGCAACCGTCGTAGCATTCCTAACAATCATGGGCTATTCGCTCTACGACACGATTGTTGTCTTTGACCGAGTGAAAGACAACGAAAGATCACTTTCGCTCAAAACACGGATGACTTATTCAGACCTTGCCAATGTTTCGCTAAACCAGGTCATTATGCGGTCAGTAAACACCACGATCACCTCCGTGTTGCCAGTTATGTCACTTCTCGTCGTCGGCTCGCTGATTATGGGAGCTACCACCTTGCAAGAGTTTGGTATTGCTCTGCTTATCGGCCTTTTAGTGGGCTCATACAGCTCAGTGTTTGTTGCGATGCCTCTTGTTTCTTCACTCAAACGTCGAGAACCTCATTGGGCCGAGCAAGACCGAAGTGCAGAAGTGCTGAGCGAATCAAACTCCATAGAGAACGCCGCTACCGCGTTAGCGGCGGACCGCTACGACAGAAGTTCTCCGCCCAGACCTCGCAAGAAAGGGCGAAAGCGTTGAACAAGCCGGGACACTCAACAAATGGAAAAACAGTTCGACTCTGAATCGCTAAAGAATCTCGTACATGATGTGCCGGACTTTCCAAGCACAGGAATAATCTTCCGAGACATAAACCCTTTGCTGCGACAACCCGCAGCCCTAAAAGCAGCGATAACTGCAATGACCTCTGAGTTCGCCACTTCGCCGATTACCCATGTAATGGGAATCGAATCCAGAGGATTTTTGTTGGGTCCGACAATTGCCCAGCAGCTAGATCGTGGATTTTCACCAATACGCAAGCAGGGCAAATTGCCAGGAAAGATAGTTTCGGAAACCTACGACCTGGAGTACGGGACCGACACCCTAGAGATTCAGGCTGATGCTGTAGGTCCAGGTGACCAGGTTTTGCTCGTAGATGATGTGCTAGCCACTGGAGGAACGTTGTCGGCCGCAGAGCGTCTAGTGGCAACAACAGGAGCCGAAGTAGTCGGCGCGACAGTTCTCATTGAGTTGGATTTTTTGAGCGGGCGCGAACAACTTGGTGTACGTCACGTTGCTGCCGTGATTCACTATTAGATAGATGAACATCTACCAGCGGTCGACTCACTAATGGCCACCGTTACCAGAGTGCTCCCATGGCGACGATCGGTTACTCCTGTCCACACAGAAATCCAAGGTGTAGTTGATCGCTACAAGGCCCGGTGGCCACGAAGCTCTTCAGACCTACTAGTGAGGGCTTACGAAACCGCTAACGCAGCCCATGAAGGCCAAAGACGAAAGTCTGGGGAGGCATACATACTTCACCCAGTGGCAGTTGCGTCAGTTGTAGCGGAAATGGGTCTTGACGACGTGTCGATAGCAGCGGCGCTGTTGCATGACGCGGTCGAAGACACCAGCGCAGAGTTAGCCGACATACAAAGACAATTTGGTCACGATGTCGCATCTCTGGTTGACGGTGTCACGAAACTAGATCGGGTTCGATTCGCGACCAAGCAAGCGCAGCAGGCTGCCACCTTGCGGAAAATGTTAGTCGCGATGGCTCGGGATCTACGCGTCCTATTGATAAAGCTTGCCGACCGACTTCACAATATGAGAACTCTGGGAGCTCTCCAGCAGACCAAACAAGAACAGATAGCGCGCGAGACGTTAGACGTCTATGCGCCCCTGGCTCACAGGTTGGGAATGCAAGAAGTCAGGAACGAACTAGAGGATCTAGCTTTTGCCGCGCTTTACCCGAAACGCTATGCAGAGATCGACCGCCTTATTGCTGAGCGAACTCCGGCGCAAGAGGCGTACTTGGAAGGAGTGCTGAAGACGATTCGGGGTCAGTTGACTAACAGCTCAGGAGAAACTTCAGTCACTGGCCGAAGAAAGCACCACTGGGCTGTGTACGAGAAGATGGTGGTGAAGGGCAGATCATTCGACGAAATATTTGACCTCGTGGGGATAAGAGTGGTCGTGCCTACCATCAGAGATGCCTATGGAGCCTTAGGTTCTATACACAGCACTTGGAAGCCAGTTTCGGGTCGGTTCAAAGACTACATAGCGATGCCGAAGTTCAACCTGTACCAGTCGCTCCACACAACAGTGATAGGCCCTGAAGGTGTCAGCTTGGAAGTCCAGATCAGGACCCAAGACATGCATCAGCGAGCGGAACACGGAGTAGCGGCGCACTGGCGATACAAAGATCCCTCTGAAGGTGCCAGCGCTGATATGCCTTGGCTTAACACCATCGTGGATTGGCAAGCCGAAACAGACGACCCAGAAGAATTTATGCGGACCCTAGCTGTCGACCTAGACCAAGATGAGGTCTATGTGTTCACACCGAAAGGGGATGTTGTGACGCTCGCAACACAGTCGACACCAATCGACTTCGCCTACTCGATCCACACTGATATTGGGGACTCGACGATCGGCGCGAAAATCGATGGAAGGCTAGTTCCTCTCGATCGCCAACTTCAATCAGGTGACACCATTGAAGTGTTCACATCAAAAGTCGATGGGGCGGGACCCGCTCGAGATTGGCTGGAAATAGCCACAACACCCAAAGCTAAAAATGGAATCAAACAGTGGTTTGCTAAGTCGGACCGAGAGGAAATGCTCGAACTGGGTAGAGAACAACTAACCGAAGCCATGAGAGAAGAAGGCTTACGAGCTCAGTTGCTGATCGAGAGCGATGAGCTCCGCAATGTAGCGGAACAGTTCAATCGCGGCGATCTATCGGTTCTCTACGAAGCGGTTGGTAAAGGCGACCTCAAAGCGGCTTCGGTAGCAAAACGCTTAGTAGCTAATCTTCGGGGGGAGGCAAGTAACCAACGTTTGCCAGCGAAACCAGCTCAACACCGAGGCTCCCGACGTCGTCGAACCAGCGGCGTCCACGTTGAAGGGTTTGATGACTCATTAGTACGATTGGCTGGATGCTGTAACCCGGTCCCGGGTGATGAGATCCTTGGTTTCGTAACCAAAGGACGAGGCATTTCAGCGCATCGAAGTGACTGCGCTAATGCATCAGAACTAGTGGAAGCCTCTGGAGCGCGCCAAGTTGAAGTCGATTGGGACGCTGCCTTCTCGGGTCAGTTCCGTACGAGTGTTGAAGTGAGGGCACTGGATCGAGATCACCTGTTAGCAGATGTCGTCGTGGTCATATCTGAGCATCATCTGAGTATCTCTAGCGCCCACACCTTCACGGGCGAAGACCAAGTCTCTGTTTTGCAATTCGACATCGAGGTAGGCGACCCAACGTTACTGGAACAGCTACTTGGAGCAGTCAGAGAGGTAGATGGAGTGTTTGACGCTCACCGAGTGGTGCCCAATAGCGCTCGACCTCCATCGTGAAGTAGCTCACGGTAGACACAAAAGTGTCGGGGACTTTGCGTTCCAAGCATCTACGATGGTGAGTTCACCGGGCGTCAACTTCCTCCGTTCCCCACCACCCGAGGACTATCAATGTCGAAGAAGGCAAATACCTTCCAAACTCCAATCGGGACACGCGACCTGTTGCCTGAAGAGTCTGCGCGATGGGAAGCAGTGATTGAGGTCTTCTCGACCGTTGCGTCCCGTGCTGGCTTCTCTTTGGTGGACACACCAATTTTTGAAGACGTCGGGGTCTTCACCCGAATAGGGGAAGGAACAGACGTAGTCGGAAAAGAAATGTATGAGTTCCTGGATCGTGGCGAGCGCCCTATGGCTTTACGACCAGAAGGGACAGCAGCGGTATGTAGGGCATTCGCGCAGCACAGGCCTCTTGTGCCTTGGAAGGTTTATTACCGAGGACCTTATTTTCGGTATGAAGCCCCGCAAGCCGGGCGCTTCAGACAGTTCCACCAATTCGGTATTGAAAGTATTGGATCGGATGACCCTGATATAGACGTTGAAGTGATTGCGTTGGGGTGGAAGGTCCTAGGGGCTGTAGGTATCAACAAAATTGAGTTACTGGTGAACTCAATGGGTGACCAGGAAACAAGAAGAAACTATCAACAAGCTCTAAGTGGCTTCCTCAAAAACCACGCGGCCGACCTCGATGAAGAAGACCGGAAAAAAGTTGAATCCCATCCTTTGAGAGTGCTGGATTCCAAACGACCTTCTACGCAAAGCGTCACCAAAGAAGCTCCCCAAATAAATGACTTTCTAAGCGCAGACGCCGAGACACATTTAGAAAGAGTCAAAGATGGACTGAAGGCTCTGGAGATTCCATTCTCAATCGAGCCGAGACTTGTTCGCGGTTTGGACTACTACACCCACACGACCTTCGAGTTCCAAAGCTTGGCTCTCGATAGCGCCCAGAACACAGTTTGCGGCGGCGGAAGGTATAACGGTTTAATTGAAGAGCTTGGTGGCCCCGCGACGCCCGGTATTGGATTTGGCATGGGAATCGAACGGCTGCTCCTAGCATGCGACGCTGAGGAATCCTTCCCGGCCCCTCCTCCCGGAGTTCAGGTATGGGTGGTTGACGTTACTGACGGATCATCAGCTCGCGATTTAACCCACACCTTGCGCGATTACGGTGTGACAGCAGACCGGTCTTTCGATCAGCGCTCGATGAGAAGTCAAATGCGCAGCGCTAATCGTTCGGAAGCCGAAATAGCCTTAATCATTGGTGAGCAAGAAGTGGACGAAGATACCGTTGCCATACGAATGCTTCGCGACGAGGAAAAAGGACAAATAGTGGTTCCTCGTAGTTCAGCTGTAGCGGAGGTTCAACGCCTCCTAGGGCTTGAATCTTGAATATGGGCTATCGCTCTGGAGACAGATCATGACAATAAGAACTAATTACTGCGGACGGCTTTCAGTCGAAGACATAGGAAAAACTGTCACCGTTTGTGGTTGGGTGTCTAAACGTCGAGAACATGGAGAGTTCCTAGCCTTTGTGGATCTTCGTGACCGAACCGGATTAATCCAATGTGTAGTCGACCATGCCCACGACATTCGCAGCGAGTACGTGTTGGCTATCACTGGGGTTGTCAAAGAAAGGCCAACTGAGACGATCAACAACGAACTTCCGACGGGGTCTATAGAGATCGGCGACGCAACTGTCGAAGTCCTATCGAAGGCCGAGCCACCCCCTTTTCAAGTAAGTGGACGGGTCGAGGTTGACGAAACCATTCGAATCCGACACCGGTACCTAGATTTACGAACCGGAAGGATGCAAAGAAACCTTCGAAGTCGGGCATTGATCAACTCTGCTATCCGCCGATCTATGGATGCCCAGGAGTTCGTTGAAGTCGAAACCCCAATGCTCATAGCGTCAACGCCGGAAGGTGCAAGAGATTTCGTTGTGCCGAGTCGGTTGACTCCTGGAAATTTTTATGCCCTCCCGCAAAGCCCCCAACTGTTCAAACAGTTGTGCATGGTTGGTGGCATAGACCGCTACTACCAGATAGCGCGCTGCATGAGAGACGAAGACCTTAGAGCAGATAGACAATTCGAATTCACGCAGCTCGATATGGAAATGAGTTTCGCAGATGGGGACCAAGTAAGGGCCGTAGTTTCAGAAGCCGTTAGCGAGGCGACTGAATGTATAACGGGACAACGTCCCGCAGCGATACCTGAGATTTCATGGCATGAAGCGATGAATAGATACGGTTCCGATAAACCAGACGTTCGGTTCGGTCTTGAATTAGTGGAATTGACTGATGTTTTCGCGAACACTGACTTCAATGCGTTCAAAGCATCATGCATTAAGGGGATAAAGGTCCCAGGAGGTGGCGAGATTGGGCGGAACCAGCTTGATCAGCTAACCGACAAGGCCAAAAGTTGGGGTGCTAAGGGACTCGTATGGTTGAAGGTGGGCGAGGCAGGAGAGGTCAACTCTCCGGTCGCCAAGTTCATGAGCGAGCAAGAGATCTCGGACCTGTTGGCGGCCATGGAAGCCGTCGAAGGCGATATCTGTTATCTCGTGGCCGACGACTGGCGCAAAACGGTTCACGTACTAGGACTTCTCCGACTCGAATTAGGAAAACCACCCGTGAATGAAGGTGGATTTCATTTTCTTTGGGTGGTCGATTTCCCTCTTTTCGAAGATGTCGACGCAGAAGGCAATCCGATACCAGCGCATCACCCATTCACGATGCCGCATGAAGAGGACCTAGGTCTTCTAGAAGGTAACGCAGATCCAGATGACCTCCTTCAGGTTAGGTCTCAGGCATATGACCTCGTTCTCAATGGTTGGGAATTGGGGTCCGGAAGCGTGCGTATCCATAGGAGAGAGGTACAACAGCAAATTTTCGATCTCCTAGGGATCGGAGAAGAAGAGTCACAGAAGAAATTTGGCTTCTTGATGGATGCTTTTCGATACGGGGCACCTCCTCACGCAGGTTTCGCATTCGGCATTGATCGCTTGGTGGCCTTGCTGGTGGGTGAAGAAAACATCCGCGAAGTTATTGCCTTTCCTAAGAGTCAGTCCGGTACCGACCCGCTGACAAATGCGCCAACGCCTATCGACCAGACCCAGCTTGACGAACTTGGCCTTAGGGTGTTACCTCCCGCCACTTGACCCAATTCTCTGCTGGGGGCAACTAGGTTCATTGCTGTGAGTGACTTGTTCGAGTCAGCGGCAGCCGAAACAATGAAACGTCGAGCCCCTCTCGCCGCGCGACTTCGCCCCAGGCGTTTAGACGATCTTGTCGGGCATGAGAAACTATTAGGAGCCGAAGCGCCTTTGCGGGTCCTCATAGAAGCGGACCGATTGACCTCAATCATTCTTTGGGGCCCACCGGGATGCGGGAAAACCACATTGGCCCGCCTGATCGCCAATCATACAGAGAAAGAATTCATCACTTTGTCCGCTGTTTCAGCTTCGGTAAAGGATGTTCGAGTAGTGATCAACGACGCTCAACGACGTCTAGGGGAACGCAACGTCGGGACAATACTGTTCCTCGACGAGGTGCATCGCTTCAATAAAGCACAGCAAGACGCCCTTTTACCTTCAGTAGAAGATGGTTTATTGGTTCTTATAGGCGCAACTACAGAAAATCCGTATTTCGAAGTGAACGCCCCGCTTCTATCGAGATCTAACTTGTTTCGACTAAACGAATTAACTGATGAATCGATCGAAGAACTTGTCCTTCGAGGAGCAAGTCATGAAGATGCCTCTATAAGCGACGAGGCAAGAGAGCATCTGGCCAGTCGCGCGGATGGAGATGCGAGACGGGCGTTAACCGCGCTCGAAGTAGCGGTCGTCCTTGCCGGCGGAAAAGGTGCGCAGGTTGAGTTAAATCACGCTGAACAAGCGCTTGACTCGAGAGCACATCGCTATGGAGACGACGAGCACTATGACGTGATCTCGGCGTTTATTAAAAGTATTAGAGGTTCAGATGCTGACGCAGGGATCTACTGGTTGGCCCGGATGCTTGAAGCCGGAGAAGATGCCCGCTTCATAGCTAGAAGGCTTGTCATCCTTGCATCAGAAGATATTGGTATGGCGGACCCGACTTCGCTACTGGTGGCAGACGCAGCAGCGCGAGCCGTTGAGTTCGTAGGACTACCCGAAGCTCAACTAAATTTGGCCCAAGCAGTCCTCCATTTGTCAACCGCTCCTAAGTCAAACTCGGCCCTAGTCGCCATTACCCAGGCCAGAAGTGATGTTCAAAAGGGCATAGGTCGACGAGTACCAGTTCACCTCCGTGATGGCCATTACAGCGGTGCCAGCGACCTGGGTCATGGAGATGGTTATATCTATCCACACGGCACAGAAGAAGGTTGGGTAGATCAGCAGTATCTTCCGGACGACATCAGTGATGAACGCTATTACTCTCCGACTCAAAATGGGTATGAAGCCCAGCTAGCAGAACATCAACGAAAATGGCTACAGAGAGATAACACTTCGACCAATCCGCCAGGCCAAAAATCTCATAACGAGGACGGCAGCTAATGAGTGTCTGGGATCTGGTCGCAGTCGTAGTCACGGTATGCGTGATAATAACGATGGCCATTTTGTTGCTACTACTAACCCGACTTGTGTCGGTGTTGCGCGACCTACGTTCGGTAGCCAACCAGCTTGCTGAAGACGTGCTTCCCGCCGTAGATAACCTAAAAGAGACCGTAGACCATGCTGATGTTGAGTTAGAAAGGCTCCACGGCGTAATCGGAACAGCGGAGGGAATCTCTCAGAACCTTCGATCAGTTGGCCGAAAGTCTGCTCGCGTAACGTCCGCACCTTTGATAAAGGCGAAAGCCGCTGCAGCGGGACTTAAGTCTGCGATGACCCGCATTAAGCGTGGTTGAAGTGTCCGATAAAGATGAACGCGTTTTAGCGAAGTTCATGGCAGGCTGTAGACGTGTTTAAACGACTTAGATGGCTACTGCTCGGGGGGCTATTCGGTGCCGGTAGTTCTTTGTGGATTCGCCGCCAATTCCGGCAACTAGCAACGCGATATGCGCCTGTCCGAGGAACGGTCACAGTCGCGGGTGCAGCGAGACGAGTAAGTCGTGACCTGCGCGAAGCCTGGGCGGATGGCCAACGACAAATGCGCGACACGGAGTCGAAGTTGCGTGAAGAACAAATGAAGGTTTCCGACCGTTATTGATTAGGACCGAGTTCCTGCACCGACTCCTAGGTACCATCTTGAGGCATGCAAGCAGGTGAATTGCGCGAAGCCTTCTCAGCCTTCTGGACTGAACGGGACCACCAGGTCCGAAGTTCGGCGAGCCTTATTCCGCACGAACCCTCGTTGCTGTTCACTGTGGCGGGGATGGTTCCCTTCATGCCGTATTTCTTGGGTGAGGAGCAGCCGCCAACCTCTCGCTTATGCACCATCCAGAAGTGTGTTCGAGCGGGAGGAAAGCACAATGACCTTGACGACATAGGTCGAACAAATCGACACTTCACGTTTTTTGAGATGATGGGCAACTTTAGCTTCGGGGATTATTTCAAAGCGGAAGCAATCCCTTGGGCTTGGGAGTTCGTAACTGAAGTTCTGCGCCTAGAAGAAGAACGCCTTTGGGTTACCGTCCACGTCAGCGACGATGAAGCTGAGGAAATCTGGACGTCCGCTGTTGGGTTGCCAGCTGAACGGATACAACGGCTAGATAAAGATAACTGGTGGGCAGCTGGTGATACAGGCCCCTGCGGACCTTGTAGCGAAATTTTTTACGATCTAGGCCCTGAGTTCGGAGAGGATGGGGGACCGGCAGAAGGCGGACAGGACCGGTTCATAGAGGTGTGGAACTTAGTTTTCATGCAATTTTCTAACGATGGAACTGGCGAATTGCAGCCGTTACCGCAAACCGGTATCGACACTGGCGCCGGAATGGAACGCCTTCTAGCGGTACTCCAAGGCGTGCCATCTGTCTGGGATATAGACCTTTTCGCCCCGTTGTTGTCGGAGGCCGAAAGAATTACTGGCATTACCTACGGTGAAGATCCGTCTACTGACGTTTCGATGCGAATTTTTGCAGACCATGCTCGGTCTACAGCGCTGTTAATCAGCGATGGAGTTTTCCCCTCGAACGAAGACCGCGGTTATGTGCTCCGCCGTATTATCCGTCGAGCCGTCCGACACGCTTGGGCCATGGGTGTCGAAGACGTTGTCATGCCTGGCTTAGTCGAGGTAGTAGCCGCCGTAATGGGTGACCATTATTCAGAACTGCGTGAAAACCTAGATCTGATTAAGGACGTAGTCGGTAGGGAAGAAGAGCAATTTCGACGTACCTTGGCGACAGGTTCGCAGATCCTCGAAGAAGCCGTGAGCTCCCTTGCGGAAGGCGAGTCGCTCCCAGGAGACGTCGCGTTTCAGCTTCACGACACATTTGGCTTTCCCGTCGAAGTCACGGAGGAAATACTCAACGAACGAAACCTTGCTTTAGATAAAGAAGCTTTCGACCTAGCAATGGACGAGCAACGGGAACGGGCTCGTTCCGCCCGAGATGATGGACCCGTTGTAGCTAACGAGGTTTACAGGGAAATCCTGGATCAGTTTGGTTTAACGGAATTCGTCCGAGAGGCGAGCAGTGTCGACGATGCGCGGGTCTTGGCTGTTGTGGAGTTGGAAGGCCCTCAAGTTGAAGTTTTTCTCGACAGGACTCCCTTTTACGCAGAAAGCGGTGGTCAAGTCGGAGACATAGGGACCATAAGAACCGACGACGGTGTCGTCGCCGTGGATGACTGCACCTTCGCTTTGCCTGGGCTACACCGACACCTTGGTCGTGTTGTCGAAGGAAGCCTTAGTTCTCAGTCAAGTGCTAACGCTGCAATCGATGATGAACGGCGTTCAGCAATCCGTCGAAACCACACGGCTACTCACATTCTGCATTGGGCGTTACGAGAAGTGCTCGGGGACCACGTCAAACAGGCAGGTTCTCTGGTCGCACCTGACCGACTTCGCTTCGACTTCAACCATTTCGAAGCAGTCACAGCGACACAACAAGCTGAGATCGAAGACCTTGTTAACTCAGAGTTACTCACCAATGGGGAATGCAACCACTACGAAACAACGATGGAAAATGCCCAAGAAGTAGGAGCTATTGCATTTTTCGGCGACAAATACGGCGACACTGTGAGAGTCCTAGAAGCAGGAGCCCATTCTTTAGAGTTATGTGGCGGAACCCACGTCAACGCTCTCGGAGACATAGGTCACCTCCGGATTATTTCGGAGAACAGCGTTGGTTCGAATATTCGTAGGATCGAAGCAGTAACGGGACTAGTTACTGTGGAACGCCTCCAGGACAGTGAGCAACTAATTGCTGAAATGGGCGAGTTACTTAATTCCTCACCTGAAGAAATTCTTGAAGCTTTACAGCGTCGTTTGGGAGAGATAAAAGATCTTCGAGGTCAAGTCAAGGCATTACAGCAGGCGACAGCAGGAGCTCGGGCCAGTGAAATAGCCGATAATGCCCAAGACGGCATCGTGATCGAAAGACTCGATGGATTAGAACGCGACGAGTTGCGCGATCTTGCTGCCGCTATTCGAGATAGACCTCACATCGAAGCTGTTGTACTTGCAGGTGCTCCAGATAGCGGAGGCGTAGCACTGGTCTCAGCCGTAATCCCAGAAGGAAAGTTCGAAGCAGCTTTGCTGATCGAAGACGCCGCTAAGGCGATCCAAGGCGGGTTTGGTCGTAAGGGCAACCCCCCTTTAATCGTCGCTGGCGGGAAGAACATCGAAGGAATTGAAGAGGCGTTGGATAGTGCTCGCCGGGTGGCTGGCATAGGGGGAGGCTGACTTTCCCGATGAGAGCTGTCGGAATCGACCTAGGAGAAAAACGCATCGGCGTGGCGATTTCCGATAGCAGTGGCAACCTAGCAACGCCATATGATGTTGTCTTTCGGACAGGAAATCGCGACCAAGAACATCAGCAGATCAGAGCTATCGTCGAAGAAGTGGAAGCGGAGATTCTCGTGATCGGACTCCCGTTGTCCTTGGATGGGAGCGAAGGACAAGCCGCCCAAGGTGCCCGGGAAGAAGCCAAAGCTATTGCTCAGGCGATTTCGGTGCCTGTGGAAATGCACGACGAACGGCTAACCACCGTTGAAGCTGAGCGACTACTAAGGGAACAGGGGCTCAAAGGCCCTGAGAGACGCAAAGTAGTTGACAAGGTTGCAGCAGCCATACTCTTGCAGGCATGGATGGAAGGGAGATGACCTCGTCAACCAATCTACCCTTCCGAGGTTTTCGGCCGCCGCCCCCACGTCAGCCGCGCCCAGAACGAACTAAACCTCAACAAAAAGAAGGCGTTGACTATGAGACGATCTTTGTGCGTAAAGGAAAGGGGACCACGCTCTCGGTTCTGTTCCTCTTAGGTCTTCTCTTGATAGCTGCATGGATAACGCTTCAGGCCGTTCAATGGGGTAGAGAACAACTTGACCCACCCGGTGAACAAGGAGCAGCAATTAATTTGACGTTGCCCCCTGGAGTAAGCACCGGAGGCATATCTGAAATCCTTGAGCAATACGGGGTAATACCCGATGCCAGAGCATACGAGTGGTATGTGCGTCTGAAAGGAGCCCCACTGTTTCAAGCTGGCGACTATACGTTCCACACAAATTCAGCAGTTTGGGAAGTCTTAGAGGTCCTCAAAAATGGGCCACGTTACCTAGAACAAAATGTTCGGATTCGAATCACAATCCCGGAGGGCCTGACTGTTCGACAAATAGTAAGTGTCATTGATGAGGTTGAGGAAGTTCCCTTTAGTGGAGCCGAGTTCGAAGATGAGATGCGCATGCAGCACGTCGTTTCGAACTACGCACCTTCTCCTTCGGCCATGCCTGCGGGATCAATAGAGCCTTATGAAGGTCTGCTCTTTCCCGACACTTACTACTTAGGTCCTGACTCCACCCCAGAAGATCTCTTGACCCAAATGGTGACTCGGTTCGACCAAGTCTTGACAAGGCTTGGTTACGCTGCTGCTCCCCAGACTGTAGGACTTACTCCATATGAGACAGTCGTGTTGGCCAGTTTGATTGAGCGCGAAGCTCGTGTGGACAGCGAAAGAGCGAAAATTTCTAGAGTCATCCATAATCGGCTTGCGGCAGACTGGTACTTAGGAATTGATGCCTCGATTGTTTATTTCACCGGCGACAATGAATTGACGGTGAGCGATTTGCAAACAGAGTCTGCTTTCAACACTCGGTTATCAAAAGGTCTCCCGCCAACCCCTATCGCCGCGCCCGGAAAGGCCGCATTAGAAGCGGCTATGGCACCAGTATCTGGTCAGTGGATGTTTTACGTGCTCGCTGACTCAGAAGGACGACATAACTTCTCCGTCAGTAGCGATGAGTTCGAACGAGATAAGGCTAAGTGTCAGGAGCGGGGCCTGTGTTAGTACTTCCAGAGAAGACGGGCAGTCCAAATACAAGCCTGGCTGCAGTAATTGGTGACCCTGTAAGTCACTCTTTAAGCCCCCGTCTTCATAATGCGGCCTTTGCTGCTCTTGGACTTGACTGGACTTATGTAGCGTGTCCGGTACCAAAAGGTCATGGTGCCGAGGCAATAGAGGACATGAGAACCTTAGGGCTGAAAGGGTTATCCGTAACTATGCCCCTAAAGGCCGAGGCCGCTTTAGCGGTCGACACCCTTTCCGACACCGCCAAAAAATTGGGAGTCATCAACTGCGTTCGCGTGGAAGGTGCGCGTCTTATCGGCGAGAACACAGATGGAGTTGGTTTTTTGGACTCGATGAAGTCGCAAATGGGAATAGAAGTCGATGGCCTTCGGGTAGTCATTCTCGGAGCAGGAGGCGCTGCTCGATCAATCGCTCTAACTCTGGCTGAGAATGGAGCGATCGTGGGAATATGTAATAGAACCGAAGCGTTGGCGCTCGAACTTGTTGAAACCGTCGGTAACGCAAGTTCAGTCGTCGACCCAAAAGCGATCAAAGGCGCCGAACTCATTGTTAACGCGACACCACTTGGAATGAATGCAAATGACCCATTGCCATTTGACATAAATCTGTTAGAAGACGGTCAGCGTGTTATTGACCTGATCTATAAGCCGGACAAAACTGCACTGCTCCAAGAGGCGGAAATCAGAGGGCTGGAGACCTTGAATGGTTTGGGGATGCTTCTCTACCAAGCTGGAGAGCAGTTTCGTCTATGGACCGGGGAAGAACCCCCAATCAAAGCAATGGCCGAGTCCGTTGGTATGGGTGTGTAAAGCTAAAAGAGCCTTTCGATTCTATGAAGACAAACCCCAACGGCGTGTGGAGTTGACGAAGAGTGTTTATTTCAAACTCGCGGCGCCGATAAGTCGGTACTCTTCGGTGTGTGATTCGTCTTGAGGTACCCCTTGGCTCTCGTAGCTACCCAGTTGTAGTTGGGGCATCAGCGTTAGATGAATTCCAGTCTTTAATTCCCAGTGGAGTGTCCAGAATTGCCTTCGTCACTCAACGAGGTATCGGCATATCGTTGGAGTCAGAACTTCCTTCGAGCGTTCATTTTCTCCCAGACGGAGAAGAAGCCAAAAAGCTCAGCGTCGTTGAGGACCTCTGCTCAGCGTTCGCGGGTGATGGGCTCACACGAAAAGACTTGGTCGTGGGTATCGGCGGTGGCGTAGTAACGGACGTGGCCGGTTTTGCTGCCTCCGTCTACCATCGAGGTATCCAAGTGTTACATGCCCCAACGACTTTGCTAGGTCAGATCGATGCGGCTATCGGCGGTAAGACAGGGGTCAATATTCCGGAAGGCAAAAATCTAATTGGTGCGTTCTGGCAGCCGAGCGGAGTCATATGTGACACCGACGTTTTAAAGTCCCTCCCCGAAAGAGAGTTCCGCTCGGGGATGGGTGAATTAGCGAAATACCATTTCCTCGGGGGCGAAGGTTTGGATGAACTCCCACTCGACGAACGGGTAGCAGCTTGCATACAGATCAAAGCTGACATAGTGGCGGCCGATGAGCGAGAAGGCGACAGCCGGGCTCTCTTGAACTACGGCCACACTCTTGCTCACGCGTTGGAGATCGAAGGCCGTTTTGACCTCCGCCATGGTGAAGCAGTAGCGATTGGTATCCAATACGCGGCTTTGGTGGCGCATGCCCTAGGCAGAATCGATAAAGCAAGACTGTCAGAGCATGAACGTGTGTTGGATGTCTACGACTTACCGCGTTCACTTCCCGAAGGGTGCGACGTTGACCAACTAATGGAATTGTTTGGCCGCGACAAGAAGGCGATGACCGGTTTAACTTTCGTATTAGATGGGCCTGAAGGCCTTTCGGTAGTGCCTGGAGTACCGGAAAACACCTTGAGAGACGTATTAACTCAAATGTGAGACCATCATTTGCGCTCACTTCTGGCAACCTAGTGGTGTGGCACGCCCTGTAATCCTTCTTCTTTCCGGACCCAATCTGAATCTCTTGGGAGATCGCGAGCCGGAGATCTACGGCACTGAGACGCTGATGGATCACGTCTCTGCTGCGCGCGACCGAGCACAGGAGAAGGGTTTTGATTTAGAACATGTCCAGAGCAATCATGAAGGTGATTTGGTTGACGCGATTCATGCCGCCCGGAAACGCGTTGCCTCGATCGTTATCAACGCCGGAGCCCTAACCCATTATTCGTGGTCCCTGCATGACGCACTATCCGTATATGACGGTCCAGTAATCGAACTCCACCTGTCCGATCCGAAGAACCGAGAGCCATGGCGACATCTATCGGTGATCGAACCGGTGGCATTTTCTTCAGTATCCGGCAAAGGAGGCGCCGGATATACGGAAGCTATCGATATTGCCATCAATGCCTGCAACGACGGCGATGCGTAACCTCCCGAGAATTAACCACGATTATCGGCTCACGGAACTCCGCCGGGTAATGGAAGAGCAGTCAATCGACCGTTTCCTTACTATTGACAGCGTAAGTATTAGGTGGGTTAGTGGGTTCACTGGTTCGGCAGGGCAATTGCTAGTGGGTGCATCATGCGCTTACCTCCTTACCGACGGCCGTTATACAGAGCAAGCTCTACGAGAAATAAGTGGCACCGACATCGAACTCTTTGTAGGTAATGGTGCCGAACAGAAACATTTTCTGTCTGCCCAGCTCACAAATTCGAAAACTTTGACTCTCGAGTCAGAACGCATCACGTGGGGAGCAGTAGAAGCCCTGAAACGACAGATAGACGCTGAGGTGAAGCCTTCGTCTGACCTCATCGCGGGCCTACGGCGGGAAAAAGATCCGGGCGAAGTTGCTCGAATCGAAACAGCGGCGGCAATAGCGGATGAAGCAATAGCTCAGGTCCTGCATCAACTTACTGAAGGACCCACCGAAATTGAATTCGCTCGGACACTCGACTCGGCCATGCTCGATAGAGGGGCAGAAGCTCTTTCGTTTGAAACTATCTGTGCCAGCGGACCAAATGCGGCAGCACCCCACGCTAGACCCTCGAGCCGGGTCATAAGCTCCGGTGATCTAGTAGTTCTCGATTTTGGTGCGGTAATAGATGGATACCACTCGGACATGACTAGGACCTACATGGTTGGAGATGCTGACGACTCTTCTCAAGACATCATCCGAAGTGTCACCGAAGCTCAACAACGAGGATGTGAAGTGATTCGCCCTGGAGTGAAAGCCTCAGAGGTTGATGAAGCGTGCCGCTCTTATCTAGCTGATAAGGGATTAGCAGATTATTTTGTGCACGGCACAGGACACGGGGTCGGGCTAGAAATTCATGAAGCTCCTTGGATCAACAGTAAGAGCTCAGAGATCCTGAAAGAAGATCAAGTAGTGACTGTGGAGCCAGGCGTGTACCTTCCCGGTGTTGGAGGTGTGCGCGTGGAAGACACAGTGTTGGTTACATCGTCAGGATTTCGACGACTTAGCTCTGCGCCAAAAGATTCGATTGTTTAAGTCGATTTGATAATCGACGTCTCCAAAACCCAAGGGAACCTATGTCCATATCTACATCAGACTTCAAAAATGGTATGACCGTCGATTTAGACGACGGCCTATTCCAAATAACGGAATTCCAACATGTGAAGCCTGGAAAAGGTGGCGCCTTCGTTAGGACCACGCTGCGCAATGTTCGAACTGGAGCCGTTATCGAGCGGACGTTTCGAGCCGGTGAAAAAATGGAACGGGCTGTCATCGATAAGCGGGAAATGCAGTATCTCTATGCAGACGGCGGCGATTTGGTGTTCATGGATAACGAGACTTACGAGCAGCTGCAGGTAGGACGACCTCAGCTCGGGACAGCCCCGAATTATCTTGTTGAAGGAGAAGGGGCGGTCTTGCAGATGTACGGCGGGGAGATAATCGACATCGAGTTACCAGCTTCAGTTGTGTTGAAGGTCGCAGAAACAGAACCTGGTATCCAAGGAGATCGAGTTTCAGGTGCCCGCAAAGCCGCGACCATGGAAACGGGCCTAGTGGTGCAAGTCCCTTTATTTATAGAAACGAACGAACGACTTAAAGTGGATACCAGAAGCGGTGATTACATCGAACGAGCTAACGGGTGACTGAAGACCCTTTTGCGCCAGGTCCCTCAGCTCAGAAACGAGAGGCACGAGAGCGAGCCATTGAATTGCTGTATGAAGCAGAAATTCGAGGAGTCTCGATCAGCAATGTTTTAAAAGGTCAAGTAGTTACGCCTGCACAACTCGTTGAAGATCTGGTCACAGGAGTCTCTGACGACGTTGAACGAATTGACGCGGAAATTGACGCGTACCTTCACGAGGGCTGGTCATTAGATCGTTTGGGAATGCTCGACCTATGGATTCTTCGTATCGGTATCTACGAATTGCTTTTAGGCGATCTGCCTGTTGCTGTTGTGATTAACGAGGCAGTTGAGTTAGGCAACCTGTTTGGCGCTACCGAAGAAAGCGGGAAATTCATAAATGGGATACTCGGGTCAGCGGCTCGCGAAATAGGCAGTTAGTTCAGTTAACTCTTAATTGGTCCCTGACAAGAACTCCATTTGGACTAGGCTGCACCCCTGACCGTGAAGCGAGTCCTGTGAGGCTCAGACGGACAGGAGGAAACATCGTGGCCGACCGCGAGCGCCGTATGACGCCCCCGTATGGGGGCGTTTTTATTGCTCGTACTACTGTTTTGGACGCGGCTCAGGTTCACCGAGCTCTTACGAGAATCAGTCACGAAATTATTGAACGCAACCAGGGACTCGAAGACGTTGTGTTGGTTGCGCTCCAAACAGGTGGAGTCGAGATAGCTCGCCTCCTGTCTCGGTTACTTTTTGAAATTGATGGAGTGGACGTCCCGACCGGAACGCTAGATGTTGCTTTATATCGCGATGACATAGGCCTGAGACCAGTTATGCCTGAGGCGGAAACTGACATCCAAATTGACCTCGGCGGCAAGATAGTTGTCTTAGTGGACGACGTTTTGTTTACCGGTCGAACGATTAGAGCTGCCTTAGATGCGCTCACAGATTTCGGTCGCCCGCGCGCTGTCCAACTGGCCGTAGTAATTGATCGAGGTCACCGAGAGCTGCCGATTCGTCCCGATTTCGTAGGCAAAAACCTGCCCACCCGCCGAGATGAGGTCGTAGACGTGAATCCTGAAGGGGTGTTGTTGGGAGAGATGCGTAAATGACGAACCATCTGATCAACCTTGCTGATATGGATCGTGACGCTATCCAGGAGTTGTTGCACCTAACGGATCGATTTGTTGAAGTTAGCGGAAGACCGATTCCTAAGGTGCCAGCACTGCGCGGGCGGACCGTGGCGATGATTTTCTTTGAAGATTCCACCCGTACGCGGATGTCTTTTGACCTTGCCGCAAAACGGCTATCCGCTGATGTTATTGATTTTCCAACCCACACCTCTTCCCTTTCTAAAGGGGAATCACTTCAAGACACGGTGGAAACAATCCGGGCGTTGGGCGTTGATGCTCTGGTAATTCGACATGGTTCGGATGGTCTTCCCGGCCAGATCGCTGAAGGAGTAGGAGAAGCAATCTCAGTAATCAACGCGGGAGACGGGTTGAACGCGCATCCGACGCAAGGTTTGTTGGATGCTTACACCCTATGTCAGCACTTTCACGGATCTGCTGGCACTGAGGCCTCCTTGGAAGGAATCCATGTCGGCATTGTCGGCGATATCAAACACAGCAGGGTAGCCCGAAGCGATTTCATCGCTTACCGCAGTCTCGGAGCCAAAGTAACTCTGGTGGCTCCGCATAACCTTCAGCCCACCGATACCGAGAATTGGCCAGTTGAAATTACCGATGACTTGGATTCAGTTCTCCCGAGTTTGGACGTAGTCGGCTTACTGCGGATTCAGACGGAGCGTATGGGTGAATCTGTAATTAGTTCGGTTGATGACTACGTCGACCGCTACGGAATAACTGAAGCGAGAGCCAACACTATGAGAGATGACGTCGTGATTGTGCACCCGGGTCCCGTGAATCGAGGAATTGAGATAGCTGGCGAAGTCTTAGACAAGCGAGTGAATGTGTTGGTTAACCAACAAGTAACCAACGGAGTAGCGGTGAGGATGGCTGTTCTTTTCAGGCTATTGGGTTCGGGTGTTGAGATTGATTGAGGCCGATGTTGTTAAGGAAAAGAAAGTGAATCAGAAACAGATCATGGATGACAGGGAGAGTAGGTGACCCAAATTCGCGAAGGAGCGTTAGTGCTGTCTGATGGCGCAACGTTCGAAGGAGAACTGATCGGTGAGGAAGTTGAGATTACGTCAGGTGAAGTGGTCTTCAACACTGTCTTAAGCGGGTACCAAGAGGTGATAACAGATCCTTCATATGCGGGACAAATAATCAACTTCACCTATCCACATATAGGCAATTATGGCGTCTCAACCGCTGATGTCGAAGCAACACGCCCCTTCTGTAGAGGCGTCGTTGTCCGCGACTTAGCAAGGCGACAATCCAACTGGCGAAGCGAGGGTGACCTAGAGAGTTACCTCCGGTCAGAAGGCATACCGGGTATTGCAGGCATAGACACTCGACGATTGACACGACATGTCCGAGAAAACGGAGCCATGCCCGCCGCGTTTGGTTCAGCCTCACTCGATTTGCTCGTTGAAGCTGCCTCGTCAGAGCCCGGTACGGAAGGAGTAGATCTGGTTGGTTCCGTTACGACCCCACGAACCTACGAAGTGGGACAGGGCGAGCTCAGGGTTGTTGCCTACGATTTGGGCATAAAAAAATCGATAGTGGATCAGTTGTCAGAGATAGCCACTGTTTTTGTAGTACCAGCCCAAACAAGTAGCGACGAAGTCCTGGCGTTGGACCCCCATGGTGTCTTTCTGTCAAATGGACCCGGCGACCCGATGATGGCAGGGCAAGTTGTCACCGCGCTCAGTGCCCTGCTGGGAAAGGTGCCAGTGTTCGGAATTTGTCTGGGTCATCAGATTCTTTCTTTGGCTCTTGGAGGAAAGTCCTACAAGATGAAATTTGGCCATCACGGGGGCAACATACCCGTGCGGAATCTAGACACTGGCCGGATCGAAATTACTAGCCAAAACCACAACTTTGCTATTGAGTCAGGTTCTGTCCCCGGCGTAACCGAAACCCATGTTTGCCTCAACGACGGAGTACTTGAGGGTCTTCGCTGCAATGACATACCAGCGTTTAGCGTTCAATATCACCCTGAGGCCAGTCCCGGTCCACATGATTCCCGTTACCTGTTCCAAGAATTTGCTGATTTGATGGCTTCGTTTCACGGGGGCATGAGCTAATGCCGAGACGAGATGACATCGAAAGTATTTTGATAATTGGATCTGGGCCGATCGTCATCGGTCAGGCCTGCGAATTCGACTACTCAGGTACACAAGCATGTCGAGTTTTGAAAGAAGAGGGTTACCGAATAATTCTCGCCAACTCCAACCCCGCAACGATAATGACGGACCCGGAATTTGCGGACGCCACATACATAGAACCCCTTGAAGCGGATGTCCTTACTGCCATCATTGAACGTGAGCGGCCAGACGCCATTTTGCCGACTCTCGGAGGGCAAACAGCATTAAATCTTGCTACTGAGCTCGTTGAATCCGGCGTATTAGATCAATATGACGTGGAAATGATCGGCGCAAGTGGCGATGCTATTGCCACAGCGGAAGACCGAGACCTCTTCAGGCAAGCGATGGAAGAGATTGGGTTGAAGTGTGCCCTATCTGGCATTGCTCACACAATGGATGAAGCTCTGAGCGTCGCTGAAGAAATTGGGCTCCCAGTCATTATTCGGCCCGCCTACATTTTGGGTGGCAAAGGCACGGCCTTTGCTCATACCGCCGAAGAGTTCGAGCGAGTCGCAGCATTGGGTCTGGATGCGAGCCCAATCTCGGAGATCTTGATCGAGAAATCAATCAAAGGCTGGAAAGAATACGAGCTAGAGATAATGAGGGATCACGCTGATAACTGTGTGGTGATCTGCTCAATTGAGAATGTTGATGCGATGGGGGTACATACAGGCGATTCCATCACTGTTGCTCCAGCTCAAACACTCTCCGATGTTGAGTATCAAGAAATGCGAAACGCTGCGTTTGCCTGCATCCGACGAGTCGGAGTCGAAACAGGAGGGTCAAACGTCCAATTTGCGGTCCACCCTGATACAGGTGAGCAAATTGTTATTGAGATGAACCCCCGCGTGAGTAGGAGCTCAGCTCTCGCTTCTAAGGCGACAGGATTTCCCATTGCCAAGATCGCGGCACGTTTAGCAGTCGGGTACCGCCTTGATGAGATTACTAATGACATTACGCAAAAGACGCCAGCGAGTTTCGAGCCCACGATCGATTACGTAGTAACCAAGATCCCGCGATGGGCATTTGAGAAGCTACCCGGGGCATCAGGAGTATTGGGCCCTCAGATGCAATCGGTGGGCGAAGCGATGTCTATAGGAAGGACTTTTCCTGAGAGTCTCCAAAAGGGTATTCGCTCGCTTGAACAAGGGCGGATGGGGCTTAACGCTGACCCGGGGGAAGTCCAATATATGCAACAAGATGATGCAGAGTTGCTTACTGCTATAGCTATTCCGACGCCCGAAAGACTGTTCCAAATAGGAGAACTGATGAGGCGAGAGGTTCCTGTCGATCAGATTCACCTCGCATGCGATATAGACAACTGGTTCTTAGACCAGATGCTCATGATTGTTGAAGAACGGCTTCATCTGGAGAAGGTAACTCTGTCTTCGTTAACTCGTATGGAGTGGCGACGCGCTAAACAACTCGGATTTTCCGATGCTCAACTTGCTTATCTTTTGAAGGAAGAAGAGCGAGACGTGCGAGCAGGCAGATTGAGCGCTGGCGTTGTTACGACCTTCAAGACCGTCGACACCTGTGCTGCTGAGTTCGACGCAATAACGCCGTATCACTACTCCACCTACGAGGACGAAGATGAGATTCGCCCAGGCGTTCGACCGCGGATGATGATTCTTGGCTCGGGGCCTAATCGAATAGGTCAGGGTATTGAATTCGATTATTGCTGTGTCCACGCCAGCTTCGCGTTGGAGGAAGCCGGCTACGAAACCATCATGGTCAACTGCAACCCCGAAACTGTCTCCACCGACTACGACACGTCAGATCGACTTTACTTCGAGCCGCTCACGCTCGAAGATGTTCTCAACGTTATTGATGCTGAAGATCCAGCTGGGGTTATCGTTAGCCTCGGAGGCCAAACACCGCTCAAGTTGGCCTCGGAGTTACCAGCTGAACTCGTGTGCGGGACAGCTCCGGATTCCATTGATCTGGCCGAAGACCGTGAACGCTGGAACTCGTTGTGCGCACAACTGGAGATCCCGCAGCCACCTGGCGGCACTGCAGTGACCTTTGAGGAGGCTGCGCAAATCTGTGAACGAATTGGTTTTCCTGCCTTGGTCCGACCGAGCTATGTGTTGGGTGGTAGGGCTATGACAATTGTGTATGACCTGCAAGAACTTCAAGAAGCGATGAAAGAATTGGCAGCCTTCGAAGGCTTAGGCAGAGAAGGTGGACTGTCGGCTGATCGCCCGGTGCTCATCGACAGGTTCCTGGAAGATGCAATCGAAGTTGATGTGGACTCCATCAGAGACCAGGAGGGCGAATTTATTCTCGGTGGAATTCTGGAACATGTAGAAGAAGCAGGTGTGCATTCAGGAGATAGTGCCTGTGCGATCCCGCCACCCAACCTCTCTCTAGAGACCCAAGAAGTCATAGTCGAGTACGCGAAACAACTCGCAGAACGGCTCGAGGTTGTGGGTCTTTTGAATGTTCAGTTTGCGGTTAAGCAGGGCCAAGTATTCGTTATTGAAGCTAATCCCCGGGCATCTCGAACCGTTCCCTTCGTCGCTAAGGCGACGGGCGTGCAGTTGGCGAAGGTCGCGGCGCGAGTAATGGCCGGAGAAACACTAAAAGAATTGCGAGAAATGGGTGCTTTGCCAGAGCCGATCAGGGAAGGTCATGTTGCAGTAAAAGAAGCAGTCTTGCCATTCCAACGGTTCCCTGATGTCGACACAGTACTTGGACCCGAGATGCGCTCTACCGGTGAAGTAATGGGCATCGACAAGACATTTGGGTTGGCATTCGCTAAGAGCCAAATTGCTGCGGGTGAAGGACTCCCGATCGGAGGAACAATTTTTTTCTCGCTTGCAGATCGAGATAAGGAGCAGGGCCTTGAAGCTGCTAAGAGATTCGTCGCTCTTGGGTTTGCGTTGGCTGCTACTTCAGGAACCGCCGAGTTCTTGAGTAGCAACGGAGTTCAAGTGGAAACGGTGGTAGCGAAGCTAAGCGAAGAAGGGCGCGAGATTAGTGCTGGCGTAGATGCAGTTGAGCTAATTGGGGCAGGCCAGGTCAAACTCGTGGTTAACACACCGCGTGGCCGAGGCCCTCGAAGCGACGGTCATCGAATTCGTTTTGCTTCAACCGCCCATAAAGTGCCCTGTTTGACGACTGTCGCAGCGGCACGAGCGGCAGCTGTTGGGTTAGAAGAATGGATGTCCAACCCGCTGACCGTGCGACCATTACAAGAATTTCTGGGCTTCGAAAGCTCGGTCGAATGACAGGCCAAGGGCTATCGGTAAAGGTTGGCTCGATAACCTTTCCTAACCCTGTGATGACCGCTTCTGGGACAGTAGGTCATGGCACGGAACTCGCTGCATATTGCGACTTAGGAGAGCTAGGGGCTGTGGTTGTTAAGTCCCTGTCGGCTCAACCGTGGGCAGGCAACCCTTCACCTAGAGTTCACGGGACTTCATCTGGAATGATCAACTCAGTAGGTCTACAGAACCCAGGTATTGATAGTTGGATCAAAGAAGACCTACCTGCCTTATTAAGCCATGGGGCTCGAGTGGTGGTCAGCATCTGGGGGCGAAGTGTTGACGAGTACAGAGAGGCTGCCAGTCGCTTGGCGGGAGTTGAAGGAATCACGGCAGTCGAAGTGAATGTGAGTTGTCCCAATTTAGAAAGTCGGGGCGACATGTTTGCTCACGATGCCCACAGCTGTGAGGCTGCTATTAACGCCTCACTAATTTCTGGTTTCCCCACATGGGCCAAATTGAGCCCGAACGTTACGGACATTGTTTCCATAGCCAAGGCAGCAATCGAGGCTGGGGCCGAAGCCTTGACCCTTACGAACACGTTGTTCGGGATGGTGATAGACCCACGAACCCTTCGACCTGTTCTTGGTAATGGCGGAGGTGGCGTTTCGGGGCCCAGTATCCGCCCTATCGCTGTTAGAGCTGTATATGACGTGTACCAGTCATTGGGTCCAGTGCCGATTCTTGGTGTAGGGGGAATAGCTAAGGCTGAAGATGCGGTCGAGTTCCTCGCAGCGGGAGCATCCGCTATTCAGGTGGGGTCGGCGCACTTTGCGAATCCCAAAGCATCTCAGCGGATCCTGCACGATCTACAAAAGTGGTGCAGAAAACATGGAGTAAGTTCCTTGAGTTCTATTACCGGAGTGGCCCATGAATCCTAGGGATGTCGATAATGACACTCGTTCCCGTCTGGCCTTAGCGCTCGATGTTGACGACTTAGTTGAAGCTGGCCGTCTTGGTCGCAAGATGCTGCCGTGGTTTTCGGTCGCAAAAGTTGGGTTAGAACTGTTCTCTGCCTCGGGGCCAGAAGCTGTAGGGACATTTCTGGATCAGGGCTATGAGGTTTTTCTTGACCTCAAACTGCACGACATTCCAACAACAGTCGGGAAAGCTGCCAAGGTGTTAGGGAGCCTCGGAGTTTCTTATGTCACCGTTCATTCGTCAGGTGGGGTTGACATGTTGGCAGCTGCCGTCGATGGCCTGAACGAAGGAGCATCAGCTGCCGGATTGACTCCGCCGATGGTGCTTGCTGTGACTGTCTTGACCTCTGATTTAGAGGCTCCAGAGTCGTTGCTGCAGGAAAGGCTTGGGTACGCCGTTAACGCTGATTGCGGAGGTGTTGTCTGTGCCGCAAGTGACCTACACGAGGTTTCTTCCGTAGCTCCTGAGCTCCTTAGCGTCGTCCCGGGCATTCGGCCTGAAGGGGTGGCGGCTAATGATCAAGGACGCCCGGCGACGCCTAGAGTCGCTATCGAACAAGGGGCAGGCCTGCTGGTTATCGGTAGAGCAGTGACTGCCTCCGCTGAACCCGAAGAAGCAGCTAGCAGGATCGCCTCCGAGGTAGCCGATGCAATTTAGCTAGAGGGTTCGCGCTAGCTACAGCGCCGTTAGACTTCACAACGATGCCTACACCGCCCATTCTTTCGGCCCAACAACGCGAAGCTGCGCTGGAAAAGGCTGCAGCAGCGCGACGTGTGAGGGCAGAAACTAAAGATCGCCTTAAAATGGGGTTGGTGTCGTTTGACGAATTACTGGAACTTGCCGACAACGACGAGTTAGTCGGGAAGATGAAGGCTCTTGCCGCTCTTGAATCGATGCCTAAGATTGGCAAAGTCAAAGCTCGCAGATTGATGCGAGAAGTCGGCATAGCGGAGAGTAGACGGCTGCAAGGTTTGGGAGAAAATCAACGCAACCAGCTCTTGGCGTTTTTCGCAGCCTGAAGTTGGCTGCTGCATGGTACGGACTCGACCGCTGTGAGTAGCAACAGTAATCCCATCGTATTTGTGATTTGTGGTGCTGGGGGAGCAGGTAAAGGCACCATCGTTGGTCAACTGATGAAGGGTGACGCCACTTTGCATCTCAGCCAATCTTGGACCACGCGACCGCGAAGGCCCAACGAAGCTGAAGACGCTTACGCTTACGTAACAGATGAACAGTTCGACGAGCGTATTGCTGTTGAGGGCTTTTATGAATGGGCGAACTTTTTTGAATATCGTTATGGAACCCCAACCCCGATGGTCCCCGTTGGGAAAGACTTACTACTAGAGATCGATGTGCAGGGAGCTGTAGCGGTCAGGGAACGCCAACCTGATGCGGTTGTTATCTTGATCGTTCCACCTAACCGACTCGAGCAAGAGAGCCGTATGAGAGCCCGAGGTGATGGTGAAGAACACATAAAGCAACGGTTGTCCGCCGCTGAGATGGAAGAGAAAATTGGTCGAGAATTAGCTGATTCTGTTGTGCTGAACGGCGAACTAGATGCGGCGGTTTCCGAAGTTCGCTCTGTCATAGCTGATGTTCGTCAGCGGAGATTGTCACGCTAACGGGCTGATGTTGCGCTCGACTCGTTCGAGTTCAGCAGGTCGCTGATAGTATTGAATTCCGGTTAAAGCCTTCGAACCCTTATTGAGGTAGAGCAAATGTCCGAGGAACAAGACACGATGATTAGTCCGGGCCTAGAGGCATTGCTAGAAAAGGTCGACTCTAGGTTCACGCTAGTAAGTTTGGCGGCCAAAAGATCGCGCCAACTAATCTCATATGACCTTGGCCTCGGAGACGGCGGGGGCAGCGAGGTACCTCCGCAAGTAACGAGCACAGCGCGGAAGTCCTTGTCGATGGCTTTTGAAGAAATTCAAGCTGACAAAATCGGTTATGAGCGATTCGATCCGGAAGAACGGGCTCGCCTAGAGGCAGAGGCACTAGCGCAAGCTGAAGCTGACGCAGCTGCTCTTGAGGCCGTGTCTGACGAAGAGTAGGAAGAAACTGATGCTGGCAGGTCGCCGCATCATCCTGGGAGTCACCGGGGGGATAGCTGCTTACAAGGCAGTTCTGCTGTGCAGGATGTTGGTTGATGCCGGGGCTCATGTTGTCCCTGTAATGACTGAAAGTGCGCAGAAATTTGTCGGCAAGGCCACCTTTGATGCGCTGGCTTCGGAACCGGTCAGGACTTCAATCTTCGATGATTCAGACCCGATTCCACACACGACGTTGGGACAAACTGCGGATCTAGTCGTTGTAGCGCCCGCAACTGCTCGGAGCATTGGAAGTTATGCGAGTGGAATCTCGGATGATTTACTAACAGCTATTTTGGTGGCGACCCGAGCACCAGTCGTCGTCTGTCCAGCGATGCATACAGAAATGTGGGAACACCCGGCGGTGCAAGACAATCTGGAGACGTTGAGAAATCGAGCCGTCACGGTAGTCGCTCCCGAGGAAGGACGTCTCGCTGGGGGAGACTCAGGGTCAGGACGCCTAGCGGACCCAGAAAAAATCTTTGAAGTCATAACAGAACTACTAACCAACGGTGATTTCAGTGGGCGAAAGGTTGTAGTTACAGCCGGAGGTACCAGAGAAGCAATTGATCCGGTCAGGTACGTTGGTAATCGTTCAACCGGCAAGCAGGGATACGCCATGGCTGAGGCAGCTGTCGCTCGTGGCGCTGAGGTCACGTTGATTTCGACAGTTGAACTCGAGGTTCCGGTAGGGGTTGACCTGGTCTCTGTTGAGTCGGCTTCACAGATGCATGAAGCCGTTTTGGAGCGAGCTGATGCAGATGTGATCGTTATGGCGGCGGCGGTAGCTGACTTTCGTCCCGTAGATACGTCAGACTCAAAAATCAAAAAAGATGGCGGACCGCCAGAGTTACTCCTAGAGGCAACCGCTGATATTTTGTCGAATCTCGGCTCTTCGAAGTTACCTGGACAAGTGATTGTGGGCTTTGCCGCTGAAACTGACGAGTTGATTACTCATGCGAGGATGAAGCTTGAGAAAAAGAATGTCGATGTGATCGTTGCTAACGATGTCTCGGCACCAGAGGTCGGGTTTGCCCATGAAACAAACGAAGTAACTATCTTGGAAGCCGATGGCTGCCAAAGACATGTTTCGCTTCGTTCAAAACGAGAGATAGCGGACGAAGTCTTGGATACAGTTGCACAAATACTTGCTAGGTAGCTTGGAATGCCCCTAAAGGCGCTCTATGGCCTAGCCTTAGCATTGCCGGTCGAACAATCAGGAGAGATGGCGTGAGTCGATGGACTTTCACCTCGGAGTCGGTGACTGAAGGTCATCCCGACAAAATGGCGGATCAGATTTCCGACGCCATTCTTGACGCGATGCTAGAGCAAGATTCAGCGAGCAGAGTTGCCTGCGAGACAATGGTTACTACTGGCCTTGTTGTCGTTGCAGGGGAAATCACCACAACTGGGTTCGTCGACATACCGTCGGTGGTGAGAGAAACAATAAATGAGATCGGGTATGACAGAGATTCACTCGATTTCAATGGCAGTACATGTGGAGTAATGGTTTCGCTTGACGAACAGTCACCTGACATTGCTCAGGGAGTAAACGATTCTGAAGAGGTCAGAAGTGGCCAATCGGGTGAAGACGATGCGCTCGATCGCCAAGGTGCTGGCGACCAAGGAATGATGTTTGGGTACGCATGTCGCGAAACAGAGGTTTTGATGCCTCTGCCAATCCACGTAGCTCACCGAATGGCTGAACAGCTGACCGAAGCCCGTAAATCGGGCCAAGTTCCATACCTGAGGCCGGATGGCAAGACTCAGGTGTCGTTTGAGTATGAGGACGGGCGACCCGTGAGGTTAAAGACCGTTCTTGTTTCAACACAACACAACCCGGGTATCGATAGGGACGGGATGATTCGACCGGATCTGATTGAACATGTCATCCGACCTGCTGTCCCAGCGGAATTTGCTGAAGACGACTTCGAAGTCTTCGTAAATCCCACTGGTAATTTCGTCGTTGGTGGACCGGTTGGAGACTGTGGGCTTACAGGTAGGAAAATCATCGTGGATACTTACGGCGGGTATGCGCGGCATGGTGGTGGAGCTTTCTCAGGTAAAGACCCGTCCAAGGTTGACCGGTCGGCCGCCTACGCGACGCGCTGGGTAGCCAAGAACCTTGTAGCTGCAGGCGCTGCTGATCGTTGCGAAGTCCAAGTCGCATATGCGATCGGTGTCGCTCGCCCGGTATCGGTCCTAGTCGAAACTTTTGGTACCGAGAATGTGGATCCCGACCGGATTGCATCTTCGATTAGCGAAATATTCGACCTCCGACCCGCAGCGATTCTTAGAGATCTAGATCTCCGGCGGCCGATTTTCCAATCAACAGCGTCGTATGGTCATTTCGGTCGTGAGTCCACCGGGGACTTGTTTACTTGGGAACGAACTGATCGCGTAGATGACTTACGTTCGGCCCTAGGCCTCTAAATCTTTAACTTGACCCGCCGAAGTCCCACCCGTCAAGCAAAATGGCACTGTGTCGCTAGTAGTTCGAGTTCTCCCAGACGAACCCGCTGTAGACCGGGAATTTGACTACCTGTTAACCGATGAGGTTGTCGAATCTTCGGACTGCTCGGAGGTCCGGATCGGTACGGTTGTGCGCATCGATTTACGCGGCCGACGAGTTCGAGGTTGGATAACTGAATTGGATGTGAGGCCGCAAGAGGGTCTCAAACTAAGAGAAATCAAAAAGGTCAGTAGTTACGGGCCCCCGGAGGCCCTGGTTAATCTGGCTACTTGGGCCAGTGGACATTGGTTGGGTAGTCGAGTCCACTTTTTGCGCACAGCGACTCATGATCGCGTTGTGAGTTCCATTCCCCGGGGAAAGGTGTCTCAACACACAAAGTTCACAACGAATAACTTGGCTGAAGAAGCCTTTAGTCGAGGTGGAGCAGTAGTGCGAACTCCGCCAGCGAGTGATGACGTGGGCATAGCAATTGCGGCAGCTGCACAGGGTCGAACCTTAATTCTCGTTCCGACTCTTGCGCGTTCTCAACGGCTAGCAGTAGCCATGAAGAGAGCAGGGATAGACGTATCCCTATACCCGAAGGATTGGCAGGCTTCAGCTGGCGGCTCGGTGACAATTGGTACGCGATCGGCAGCGTGGGCTCCTATCGATCCCTTAGATGCGGTGCTTGTCATAGACGAACATGATGAGGCTTATCAACAAGAATCTGCCCCGACCTGGCATGCCCGGGACGTTGTCTTAGAGCGGGCGAGACGCGATGGATCTCGATGGGTCATAACCTCTCCGACACCCTCGCTTGAAGCACTGACATGTGGTGCCCCGCTTTTGACCCCCGATCGAAGAACGGAACGGGCTGGATGGCCAATTATTGAATTAGTGGATCTACGCAGCGAAGCTCCAACGGCCGGCTCATGGTGTTCGGATCACCTCGCACGTTCACTTCGAAGCAGTCGACGTGCCGTATGTGTTGTCAACCGTAAAGGTCGAGCCCGGTTTGCATACTGCGATCATTGCGGTGAGTTAGCTCGATCTGAAGAGACCGGTAAAGCACTGGGTCTTGATGGTGACCGACTGGTTCACCCCACTGATGGGGACGATAGGCCTGCAGTTTGCTCTATGTGTTCCTCTACGAAATTTCGCAGAGTGAAGCTAGGAGTGACGGGGGTAAGCGAAGAATTAGAACACATTGCTAGGCGACCTGTTGCCGAAGTCGATGCTTCAACTGAAGTTGTACCAGCGGACGCAGATCTCTATGTAGGTACAGAGGCTATTTTTCACCGTATCGACAACAGCGATCTCGTGGCATTTTTGGATTTCGATCAAGAAATTCTAGCTCCGCGTTATCGAGCAGCCGAAGAAGCTATGTCGCTGATAGTCCATGCGGCCCGACTGGTAGGTCCACGAGAAAATGGTGGCCGTATTCTGATTCAGACCAGGATGCCCCAACACCCAGTTCTTCAAGCTGCAATTAATGCCGACCCCGGTTCGGTGGCTCGAGCTGAATTAGAGATCCGTAGACAGTTGCGTCAGCCGCCTGAAGCGCATTGGGCAGTGATTTCTGGCTCATCGGCTGCCGAGTTCGTGGAACGTCTAGGTAACCCCCAGGGACTCGAAGTGATGAATTCGGATAACAAACGATGGCGGATTCGAAGCGATGACCGGCAGCTCATGCTAGAGCTACTGAGCAATGTTGAGCGACCAACGGGAAGATTGCGTATTGAAATCAACCCACTTAGAGCCTGATCGATTGACACAGGTAACCTAGGAAGCACCATGAGTTATCAGATACGTGTGATGGGCGACCCTGTGCTTCGTCAAGAAGCGAAGTCAATTGACGATATTGATGGACGAATTGTTCAGATGGTTGATGACATGGTGCCGGCAATGTACCAAGCCGAGGGGATTGGGCTGGCCGCGCCGCAGGTAGGAATTCAGAAACGACTTTTCGTATATGACATTGGCGAAGGTCCTCAGACACTGGTGAACCCTGAGATCATTGAAGCCAACGGTGAATGGGCATTTGAAGAAGGGTGTCTTTCCGTCCCAGGTTTATCGTTTGAGATTATTCGACCCAAAGAAGTTCACCTGGTAGGACGTGACCTCGAGGGCAATGAAGTCTCGATTGAGGCAGATGAATTGCTAGCGCGACTGTTTCAGCATGAGCTCGACCACCTAGATGGGGTGCTCCTTCTTGATCATTTAGAGCGTGAAGAGCGGAAGGTAGCGCTTCGTCGTTGGCGCGAGATTCAAAGTGCGATAGCTGGTGGTTCAAATACACCAGGTGACTTAGCGCTGCCGTGACTGACGGCTTACCCCTGCCACCAGAACACCCGCGTTCTTTGGTCTATTTCGGTAGCCCAGCTGCTGCGGTACCACCTTTGCAGGCGCTAGTAGAAGCTGGCTTCGAAATTCCTTTGGTGGTTTCGATGCCCGATCGCCGACGAGGTAGACGCACTGCTCCGGTACCTACAGCGGTCAAACAAGCAGCTATCGAATTAGGCATACCTGTATCAGAAGAAGTTAAGGACTCCTTGTCTGTCCGAGCAGACTGCGGCGTGGTTGTTGCCTACGGCCGACTTATCGAACGAAGTGTCTTGGCCCAGTTGCCAATGATCAACCTTCATTTTTCGTTGCTTCCTCGTTGGCGTGGAGCAGCACCAGTCGAACGTGCCATTTTGGCTGGAGATACTGAAACCGGCGTATGCGTTATGGCTCTTGAGCCGGAACTCGATACCGGACCGATTTATCGAAGTCGAGAAATCAAAATCAGCGATGATGTAACGGCTCAAGACCTGATGGAAGAACTAGCGGAGCTTGGTGCAGAGGAGCTCGTCGCCGCGATTACGGAAGGTTTGGATCAACCTCTGCCTCAGACCGGAACGGCAACTGTAGCCGCCAAAATACATCGATCCGATTTGGAACTCGATTGGAAACTGTCAGCTGTCGAACTTGACCGAATCGTGAGGGTGGGGGGAGCTTGGACGACAAATAGCTCTTCGCTGCTGAAAATTCACGAGACCCGTGTTGTTGATGGATCGGGTGAGGTAGGAGTTTTAGTTCATGATTTAGTCGGCACCGGGAAAGGTCTTTTGCAGTTGTTGATTGTGCAAGCAGAAGGAAAGCCACGCATGGAAGCGCAATCATGGATTAACGGCGCCCGCTTGGTTGCAAAATCGCGGTTAGGCACGTGAAGGGCCTTACCAGCCGTCAAGTCGCGGTCCAGGCTTTAACCGAAATCGATAGAGGATCAAGAGCCAATGTGGTGCTGGCAGCTTTCTTGGAAGACCAAGGCAGGGGCCTAAGTCAAAGAGACAAGGCTTTCGTCACAGAATTGGTGCAAGGCACCACCCGTATGCGACGCGCTGTGGATCATCTGATCGAACATTTTGTCAAGAGGAATTTGGACAGTGATGTGTTGGCTGCACTTCGTATGGGCACATATCAACTAATTCACCTGGGCACACCAGCTCATGCAGCAGTTAATGACACCGTTGAAGCAGCGCCTCGACGAGCTAGTGGCCTAGTCAATGCAGTATTACGAAAAATGGTGGATGTTGACCCGCAGTGGCCGGACGAGGCAACGAAATTTAGCTATCCAGACTGGATTTGGGACCTTTTTGTGAATACCTGGGGGGCAGAGGGACGGGAGTCGCTGATCTCAATGAATGCGCCGGAGCGGCCGAGACCTAGACCGGATGGGTATATCCAAGGTCAATCGTCTCGTTGGGTTAGCGAGGCTGTTGACCAGGCTTCACCCGGCGGTGGGATATTAGTTGACTTGTGTGCAGCTCCCGGGGGTAAAACAACAGCCATGGGACCAGCTTGGTCCAAAGTTTGGGCTAACGAAATAGACCCTGCTAGAGCCCGCTCTTTGGAGAAGATCGTCGACAGTTACCGACCAGGAGTGCAGGTTGTGGTCGGCGACGGCACGAAATCGCCCTTTCGCGACGGTTGCGCAGATGCAGTTCTAGTTGACGCTCCATGTAGCGGACTGGGAGCACTTGGGCGGCGAAGCGATGCACGTTGGCAGATCTCCGAAAAGGCGATTAACCGACTTGCCAGCATTCAAGATGCCTTATTAGAAGAGGCATTGCGGCTGTTGGCTCCGCAAGGAGTTCTGACGTACAGCGTTTGTACTGTTACACAAGCCGAAACAAGTGATGTCGCCGAAAGTTTTATTGGCAGACATCAAGAAATAATAACGCTGGGCTTACAGGGAGAGCATTGGCGAAAACACCACGGTGGGGGTCTGGTTTTGCCCCATGACTTCGGAACAGATGGCATGGCTATATTTCAGTGGAAACGTGAAAGCTAAGGATGGAATTATGCGCATTGGCTTGATCTCCGACACTCACATTCCCGAGGCAGGGCCTGATCTTTGGCCGCAGGCGTACAAGGCTTTTCAAGGCTGCGATGCCATTCTTCACGCTGGTGATATCTATGAAATCTCGGTTATAGAGAAGCTTCATCAAGTGGCTCCGACATGGGCAGCGCGAGGCAATGGCGACGATGGATCCTCCGGACGAGAGGTACAGCCAGAGCATGCTTTGTTGTCGTCTTCTTGGGTTCACGATTTCGATGGTTTGAAGGTTGGTCTAACTCACCACATGCCAATTCCTGAGTTGCCTTCATATGGGGTTCTTGATGCTATCGATAGACATTTTGACGGTTCGGAACTCGATGTTGTTGTCTATGGAGATACTCATGTTGAGCACATAACGACCATCGATGACGTGTTATGCGTCAATCCAGGCTCGCCGACCTTTCCTCACAATCTAAATGTTCAACTAGGCACTGTTGGTTTTCTAGATATCGAAAATGGCATAGCTGAAGCATCGATCTGGAGGCTTACGGGAGACGGTATTGAACCCTTTGACTGGGATACCTGGGGGCGTCCTTGGTGAACCTTGACTAGCTTCGTAGTTGTTCATAGTGCGCTACAAGAAAGATAAGGCGATGGATAAAAATGAGTGGTTATTGAGCACCGTCGAAGAAGCAATCGACCCGCTAGAAGAGATCGTTGATCCGCATCACCATTTATGGGACTTTCCCACCGGAACTTATCTGCTTCCTGAGTTGCATCTTGATACAGGTTCGGGACATAACGTTGTACAGACAGTCTTCGTTGAGTGTGGCGCCGGGTATCGAAACGACGGGCCTGAATATCTCCGCCCTGTCGGAGAGATCGAATTCGTCAGGCAGCAAGCTGAAGCTTCGGTAGAAGCGGATGGTGCAGAAATATCGGGGATCGTGGGATTTGCTGACTTAACGAGAGGAAATGCGGTAGAAGAAGTTCTAGCAGCCCAAGACGCAGAAGGCGGTGGGAAATTTAGGGGTATCCGACACGCAAGTGCGTGGGATGCGAGCGACGAAATTCGGGAATCGCATACTAAACCCCCACCGGGATTGCTGGGCCACGACGACTTCCGCGAAGGTTTCGCCAAGCTAGGTGAGATGGGGTTTAGTTTTGACGCGTGGATGTTTCACCCTCAGGTTGAAGAATTGGTTGACCTAGTAGCAGCAGTGCCAGAAACTCCAGTTGTGTTGGACCATCTAGGAGGCCCTCTGGGTATTGGTCCGTATGCAGGTGAACGAGACCAGGTCCGCTCGGCTTTGCGACCAGCACTCGAGTCGTTAGCCGAGCACGAACAGGTTATGGTCAAGGTAGGCGGGATTGGTATGAGTCTTTATGGCGTCGGATTGAACCGCTTGCCTGTTGCCCCAACGTCAGAGCATGTAGCTGATTTGTGGAGCGAGGACATACGACATTGTGTGGAAACATTCGGGCCCGAAAGGTGCATGTTCGAGAGCAACTTCCCTGTTGACAAACAAGGCTGTTCTTACACCGTCTTGTTCAATGCTTTCCAACGCATCGCTGACGAAGCGGGCTGGAGTATCTCGGAGCGTGTTGATCTGTTTTCAGGGTCTGCCCGCCGCTTTTATCGTCTGAACACTCCTTAGTGGCGGCACCGGAACTTCGGTCACCACGGTTGCTGCTGAGACATTGGCGCCCAGCGGATAGGGAACCTTTTGCCTCTATGAACGCTGACCCCCGCGTTATGGAGTATGAATCGTCGACCTTGAGCGCCGACCAAAGTGACTTGTTGGCGGAGGCAATTCAACTTGGTTTAGAGGAGAGGGATTATGGATTTTGGGCGGTCCAAATATGTGACGATGCTCAGGGCAACGAAGGTTCTTTCGTAGGTTTCGTTGGTCTTTCTGTCCCAATATGGGACGCAGCATTCACACCGTGTATGGAGATCGGATGGCGTCTATCTCGACCACATTGGGGCTTCGGATATGCGACAGAGGCAGCAACACAGATTCTCGAATATGCCTTCAAGGTTTTACGGCTTAGTGAGGTTCTGTCATCCACCCCGTTGTCTAACTCGCGGTCTCTCGCAGTGATGCAACGTTTAGGGATGACACGCGAAGAAAGGGAAGATTTCAACCATCCGAATCTTGATTCGAGCGACAGTTTGTGTCGCCATGCGTTGTTTCGTATGTCAGATCAACTGTGGGCGAACAGATATAAGGAAGTTCAAAACTAGATAATTCCTACAATGGACTCTTGAAGCCCTGCCCACTGGGTTGCGTCGTGGCCGTAGAACAACCTGCAACCCTCGTCATCTCGTAAACCTTTGAGTTTTCGCATCGACGCCAACTGGAGGTCATGATCGAAACCAAATGGGGGCAACAACATTCCCTCAAGAACCTCTTCCCAATAAACGCAATCGCCCGTCAAGACAACAGGCCCGCTTGCCAAGTTCACTCGAAGAGATTGATGCCCAGCAGTGTGCCCTGGCGTAGGCACACAAAGGACTGACCCATCACCGAAAACGTCATGAGTTCCATCTACTTTCAACACATCGTGCCCCAGATCAAAATCGGCTGGGTTGTAAACCTCGTGCTCTATGAGCTTTGGGTGGTGCGCTGAATCCCATTCCGCCTGTTGAACAATGATTCGGGCGTTGGGAATTAACGAGGTTCCTCCGCAATGATCGAAATGTAGATGACTGAAAATAATGCGATCAACCGACATTGGGTCGATTTCAACTTCTTCTAGTCGCGTTGAAACGCGGTCCTCCAAACGAAAGGTGGATTCAAATTGACGCGCCATCAACGGGTATCGAGCTCCGACTCCATCTACCAGCTCGTGATGGAGTCCAGTGTCGAATACGGCAGTCTGACCTGAAGGATGGATTACCAACCAACTTGGAATGGGTAATTCGACTTGGCCATCGAGTCCAGCGACTACAGAAGATGCCGAAGTGGAGAGCCAGCCGCACTCAAGAGGAATAAGTCGAAGAGATGTCATTCAAGAAAGATAGGCGCCAGCGCTAACCAGGCGCAGAAAAAGCAGATCAGGTGAATTCTCGAGCCCACAGTTGGTCAGTCAACCGACCACAGCGTTGCTGAATCGCCTCCAAAGCTTCGCAGATCAGATCTTCTCTATAGCGTTGACCAACAATTTGGACTGCCGCGGGACGATCTTCTACGAGTCCAGTTGCTATAACTCCAGCTGGTAGACCTAAATAATTGATAGCCATTGAATAACTAGAAGCTTCGAGAAAATCTTTGCATGCGTCAAAACTTTGGAGATCGTAGTCCCAGTCGTAGAGACGACCCATGTAAATAGGAGTCAGCGTTAATGGGAACTCTGCCAAAAAGAGGTTCCAGTCGCGCATCATTCTTGTTCGTTCTCCGAAGTCACTGATGAAGGTGTCAAGTTCCAGCACCTCTCCCATTCGGAAGAAATAATCGAAAGTTGTTTTAATGTCGTCGCTGCCGTGTTCGAGTATCTGCGGCAATAGTCCGACGTTCATCTCGGTTATCAATGTCCTAAACCAGTCCCTGAATGGTTCGTCAATTGATGGTGTCCGAACTTCTTGAACTTGATACCCCGCATCTTGTAAGGCGTCAGCTGCTTGGTCGATCAGCCTCAAAATATCGTCGTGAATGGGGTACCCGTAAGATTCCTTTGTGATGGCAACAGTAAGTGGGCGGTCTACTTTGGGTCCCTTCCAGGGCACTGGGGGAGACAACGGATCTCGGGGATCAGGCCGAATCATAACCTCTGTCGCTAAAGACAGGTCGCTGGCATCGCGGGCCATGATGCCTTGGACTGACATGATTTGAGATAGCGGTCCACGCTCGGCCTGCGCTGATGAGTTGAATACTGGGATTCGGTTATTTGTTGGCTTTACTGTGGTGATGCCATTAGCCAGAGCAGGAAATCGAAGGGAGCCGCCGATGTCGTTGCCGTGATGCAATGGACCAAACCCAGCTGCTGCTGCGGCGCCCCCACCGCCCGAAGATCCTCCAGGGCTTGCATCGGTATCCCAAGGGTTAAACGTGCGTCCCCTTAGTGGGTTTACGGTTGTCCCGCGCATTGAGAACTCTGGGACATTAGTCCGACCAACAACGATCGCCCCCGCGTCTCGTAAGTTCTTCACTAGTGGAGCGTCTTCCTGCGCCATCAAGTCCGCGAACGCTGGTACACCATTCGGTGTTGCTTGACCTGCGACGTCAATGTTTTCTTTGATGGTTACCGGTACTCCATGTAACGGACCTAGTAGGTGGCCGCTTGCTAACGCTTCGTCTGCTTGCGCAGCTGCGGTGAGTGCCTCCTCGGGAAACTCAACGGTAATTGCGTTCAGTTCTGGGTTCTTGTCATTGATTCGACTTAGGACCGACTGCGTAACCTCAGTAGCAGAAAACGTTCCTTCTTTGATGCCGATCGTTATCTCGGCGGCGCTTAGTTTCCATAGTTCTTCCACGTCGACCTCTTCTTATATACCTTTCCTAATTCGCTTGTGCTCTGGGAATTCAGGGTCGCGTTTTTCACTTTGAGCCGTGAAGGCTTCGGCCATATCGTCTGGATCGAACATCGCAGCGTTCCAGGTAGCGATGTATTCCAGTCCGTCAGCCACTGAATGGTCTCGACCGTAATTCAGGGTTTGCTTGGTGCCCCAGATGGCCATTGGGCTCTTCGAAGCAATTTCTTTCGCAATTACAAAAACTGCATCTGTCATTTCGTCTTGATCAGCGTAGATCTCATTGACGAAGCCACGTTCCTTTGCCTCGCTGGCTGGCATATTGCGGCCTGTGTAGGCCAACTCGCGAACTATCCCCTCTGGAACAAGCTTCGGCATTCGCTGGAGTGTTCCAACGTCGGCCGTCATACCGATATTGATTTCTTGTATAGAGAAGAATGCGTCGGTTGTTGCGTAACGAAGGTCGGTAGCGGAAACCATGTCGATACCGCCACCAAGGCATGCTCCTTGAATTGCGCAAAGCACCGGGAGTCTGCTTTCTTCAAGAGACGTAAAAGACCGTTGCAGGTTTAAGGCCGTAGTGCGAAAACTAGCTCGATGGCGACTTATGTGACTTGAAGTTCCGGGAACGCTTACGTCGTTGTCTCCGGCAAAGACACTTAAGTCCATGCCCGAACAAAAGTGTCGTCCTTCCGCTGAAAGAACGATGACCCGAGCTTCATCTCCTTCAGATAGCTGATCAATGATCTCTGGTAGCTCCTGCCAGAATTCAGGAATCATGGAGTTGGCTCGTTCAGGCCGAATCATTCGGACGTGAGCGATGTGGTCGTTTATTTCGACGTTAAAGCAGGTATATGTCACATAATGAGATTAGGTGCCAGCAGAGGAGGATGCGACTCCTAGCTTGATCGCAGCTGCTAAGCGGACAACATCACGCCCACAACCAAGGCAGCCACGGAAGTCACCAGGGCGATCCCGGCGGTGATGCCTCTGATAGCAGGTCGATTGGTTGACTGGTGTAACCATGCACATACACCGGAAAGTGCAACCAGAAGTAGCTTTATCCCCAGAGCGGCGTTCCAGGCTGAGCTAGTTCCCGGTAAGGAAGCCATATTCCAGATGCCTGTGAAAGTCGCGAGACCGAAGAAAGGCCAACCGATTCGGCCGAAGGCCTTCGCTATCGCTGAAAGCGCTTCAGGGTGTTTGCGTCTAAGGGCGGGAACTATGGCTCCGACCACGATCTGTCCTCCGACCCAAACGCATACGGATAGAACGTGCAGTGACACGCGAAAGGTTTCGCTATCGAAAGTAATGTCTCTCACTCGCCCTGCCTCTGGGGTCGGATGTTGTGTGCTTGGGGGATAATACGGCACAAAGGCAGTCCTTAACCTGGTTGTAAGGATTCTTGAGAAGACGGGGCGGTAACCTCCGAATATGGCCCAGAGCGAAAACCATGACGAAATAAGGCATGACTCTCGACCTCGAACGGGTGACAACGACGCGTTACAGGCAAAGGTGCTGACGGTATCGGATGGCGTTGTGGCGGGAGAGAGGGAAGATAAAAGCGGTGAAGCGCTGGTGTCTTCGCTGAGTTCTGCGGGCTTTCAAGTCGTTGAACACAGAGCTGTCGCCGACGGGGTAGATAGCGTCGCTGAAAGCCTGATTGACATGGTTAGTGGCTTTGCCGGTTTGGTCATTACTACAGGTGGGACCGGATTTACTGAAAGAGACCTGACTCCCGAGGGGACCCTTCGAGTTGTTGAACGCAATGCGCCTGGAATCGCCGAGGCCATGCGTTTGGCGAACCCATTGGGTCGCCTGTCGCGGGGGATGGCGGGCATTGCTGGAAAGTCCATCATTTTGAATACACCGGGCTCTACTGCGGGGTGTGTCGAGTGCTTTGAAGCTGTGGCAGATGTCGTGCCCCATGCCTTACGGCTACTCCATGGTGAACGGCTTCATTAATTGTGAATACGTCTGATCCTCTCACTGATGCCTCTCTAATGGAAAGAGCTATTGCAAACGCGGAGCAGGTTCGGGGCAGCACAGCCCCCAACCCATGGGTTGGGGCGGTCATCCTGAGTTCCGATGGAGAACTTTTCGATGGTGCAACAGAGTCTCCGGGTGGAGCGCACGCTGAACGTGTAGCTATTGGCTCGGCGGGCGCAAAAGCTCGCGGGGCCACCTTGTTCACGACACTTGAGCCGTGTAGTCACCAAGGAAGAACGCCTCCGTGCGTTTCTGGCATTGTCGAATCGGGAGTAAAGAGGGTTGTCATCGGTATAACGGATCCAGACCCTCAAGTTTCAGGTGCTGGAATCGAAGCTCTGAGGACTGCTGGTATTGAGGTGGTCGAAGGAATTGAGGAAAAACAAATAAGAAAACAACTTGAGGCATATATACATCACCGCGTCACGGGTAAACCATGGGTGGTGCTCAAGATGGCTTTCACAATGGATGGGAGAACAGCGGCTCCTGACGGATCGTCGGAATGGATTACAAGCCAGGAAGCTCGAGAAGATGTTCATGCTTTGCGGGCGCGTTGCGATTCGGTAATGGTTGGCGCTGGGACTGTCAGGTCCGATGACCCGTCTTTAACGACTCGCTTTGTTTCGGGTGCAGACCCACAACGAATAGTGCTGGGAAAGGCCCCAAAAGACGCGTTAGTTCACCCTTGTTGGGAGCTAGAAGGGGATCTCGTCGACGTCTTGTCTGAACTAGGTAGCAGGGGAGTAGTGGATTTGCTGGTCGAAGGGGGAGCTATCGTTGCAGCGGCCATTCACCAACAGCGTCTCGTTAACGAATACGTCTTCTATCTAGCGCCGTCATTAATGGGTGGGGACGACGGCCACCCTGTGTTTATGGGTCAGGGTTCTGCGACAATGTCAGACCTATGGCGTGGAGATCTGCGAGATGTCCGCAAAGTTGGTTCTGATCTTAGGGTCGAGATCCGGCCTTTAGAGGGAGATTGATGTTTACAGGATTGATTGAAGAGTTGGGATCTTTCGTATCTAACAATGGAGATCGATATCGGTTCCAGGCCGATGAAGTAATTCAAGGAACCGAGATCGATGACTCCATATCAGTCAACGGATGCTGCCTGACGGTCGTGGCATTAGGAGATGGCTGGTGGGAAGCCGACGTAGTCGGCGAAACAATCGAACGGACATCCCTCGGTAATTTACGAGGGGGCGACCCGGTGAACTTGGAACGCGCAGTCAGATATTCTGATCGGCTGGGTGGACACATGGTCCAAGGACACGTAGACGGAGTGGGAACAGTGGTCACCCCAGGACCCGATTTAAGGGTTCGGGTACCAGAAAATCTGACTCGTTATTTGGTTGAAAAAGGATCGATAACTGTGGACGGAGTCAGCTTGACTTGTTTCGATGTCCGAGACGGAGCGTTTTCAGTAGCGCTTATTCCTCATACCCTCGCGGTAACGACACTTGGTTCATACCAAGAGGGCGATAACGTAAACATTGAAGTTGATGTAATAGCTAAGTATGTCGAACGACTCCTAGCACCCCACAACGGAGATGATTCGTGACCGAACTCGCAGAGGTCTATAACGATGCCTAAATCAAAAACGAGGAACCAGAGATCAGGAGATGCCGACTCTCCCTTGGCAGCGGTAGAAGATGCGATTGATGCCATAGGGCGCGGTGAAATCGTCGTAGTGGTCGATGATGAGGATCGAGAAAATGAAGGCGATCTCATCATGGCAGCGGAACACGCGACGCCCGAGACTATTGCCTTTTTTGTTCGGTACACCTCAGGAGTTTTGTGTGCCCCGATGACTGGCGAGCGTCTCGATGGGCTCGCTCTGCCCCTTATGGTGGCGATCAATACGGAGCCGATGAGAACTGCCTATACGGTTACCGTCGATGCCGCTGAAGGCACCACAACTGGAATTTCTGCTGCGGATCGTTCGAAAACCCTTAACCTGTTGGCATCTCCAAATAGCGAACCCCACGACTTCGTCCGACCAGGTCACGTTCTACCTCTGCGTTACAGGTCAGGGGGGGTACTAAAACGCGCAGGCCACACGGAGGCGGCGGTCGATCTGGCTCGACTTGCTGGTTGCGAGCCAGCTGGAGTCTTGGCGGAAGTCGTTAATGATGATGGCACGATGTCTCGATTGCCGGACCTGATTGATTTCTGTGAAGAACATGATCTCCTTTTGATCTCTATCGCTGACTTAATTCGCTATAGACGGGCAAACGAACGGCTGGTTGATCCCATCGCGCAATCGCGGATGCCTACCATCTATGGCGACTTCACAAGCTACGTGTTCAGAGATTTCGACGGGCAAGAGCACGTCGCTCTTGTGTTCGGTCACATCATGGGAGCGGACCCTGTCTTGGTGCGGGTGCATAGCGAATGTCTTACAGGCGACATTCTTGCCTCGATGCGGTGTGATTGCGGAAGTCAGCTTCATTCGGCTCTCGAAGCCATAGCGAAGGAGGGAGCTGGAGTTCTGGTCTACTTGCGTGGACATGAAGGTAGGGGAATCGGTATAGGCCACAAAATTGCCGCATACTCTCTGCAAGACGAAGGGCATGACACAGTCGATGCCAATCTCGAGCTAGGTCTTCCAGTTGATAGTCGCGAATACGGGATTGGCGCCCAAATTCTCGTAGAACTGGGAGTGACAAAGATGCGATTAATAACCAACAATCCGAAAAAGATTGGTGGGCTCACGGGCTATGGCCTTGAGATAGTCGAGCGTGTATCCACCCTTGACGGCGCCAATCCAGAAAATTTGGCCTATTTGCGAACCAAACAACAGCGCTTGGGCCACCTCATCGACGGCCTTGATGACCTGGCGGCCGACTAATCACTAAAATTTGTTCTTGGAGCCAAACCTCACCGGCAACGCTCTAATGACGTAATTAACTAGTGAATCAGGGTGTTAGGCGGGTACCGTCAACATCATGCTGAAACTCGTGTTGCCCAAGGGTTCTCTCGAAAAAGCCACCTTCCAGTTATTCGAAGACGCCGACCTCGCTGTTCGTCGGACCAGCGATGTCGATTACAGGGCATCCGTCGACGACCCGAGAATCGCTGATGTAAGGATTCTTCGACCCCAAGAAATTCCAGCCTATGTTGAAGATGGTCTTTTTGACCTCGGAATAGCGGGTAGAGATTGGATCGAAGAAACCAGTAGTGATGTTGTGTCTTTGGGCGAACTTAAATATTCGAAAGTAACAGCCAAGCCGGTCAAGATAGTCGTAGCGGTCCCGGCCGATAGCCAATATGAAGTCCTATCGGATCTCCCACAAGGAGTGCGAGTTTCAAGTGAATACCCAGAACTCACTAACAGACACTTTGCTGCTGCGGGAGTCGAGGCAGATGTGCGACTTAGCTACGGAGCTACAGAGGCCAAAGCGCCTGAGATAGTTGACGCCGTCGTCGACCTAACAGAGACAGGTAGTGCGCTCAGAGCAGCCGGATTGAAAATCATTGACGAAATATTGACGAGCTATACAGAAATTTTTGCAAATCGCGAATCATACGAAGACCCAAAAAAACGGAAAGCTATGGAGCAGATAAAGACGCTCCTTGATGGTGTATTGGACGCTCGCGGGCGTGTCCTAATGAAACTGAATGTTTCTGCATCAGACCTTGACCAGGTAATTAATGTCCTCCCTTCCATGAAGGCACCCACGGTGAACGAGCTATGGGGCGGTGGAGGTTTCGCTGTCGAAACGGTAGTCAACAAAAGTGATATCAACGTCTTGATTCCCCAGCTTCTAGAGCTCGGGGCAACTGACGTAATCGAACTTCCTATCTCAAAAATTGTTCCCTAGCGACACTGTTCACTGGTCGTCTTCATCCGGTTGGTTCTGCACCTCTACAAATGCCAGTCTGATTTGATGTAAGGCCGCAGACAACGTTTGGTGTTCAGGGAGCTGATCACCGAGCTGTTCAACGAGAATTCCCATAGCGTCAATTGGTAAGCGAGCCTCTTCAAGGTTCGGAGGGTCAACCCTTAGGTGAAGGGCTGCGAGCTCGAAAAGTCCGATTACGTGATTAGCGACTATCTGACCAGCTGGTACTGAAAGTAATTGTTCCTGAGCCTCGCGAAGCTGTTGCTCCATTGCTGCAGCGGTTTCTGGGTCGACCTGGCTGTCCTGCGGCTCCGCAAATGTCTGATTGCGGTCACCGGTTTCCCCGTTGTCTCCTGGAACTTCGTGCTCTCCCGAGGGAGTCCAAAAGCTGCTCACATGACCTCTTTCAATAAACCAAAGTGTCCTAGTTGGAGACACTACTTGTTCGGAATTGCTCTTTACCCTGTTACCCTACGGCCTTGACAATAGATACAAGCGGGGTTCCGCCCCCACCGTTCCACCGGAAGGTGCGATTCGGTCCCTGTCGGGTTGAAGTAATTAACGTTACTGGATCCTCCGATATGTGAGGCGGGCACCAAATGTGTCCGCCTTTTGTTTTTGAGCGGAAGGTGCCATTAACGGACTTGGAGAATGTCCTTGGTTAAGCGAGTAAGGCCATAGCACGCCCAGATGAAGGCGATGCCCGGATCAATGAAGAGATTCGGGTTCGGGAGGTTCGACTGGTTGCCCCAGACGGTGAGCAGATCGGAATCAAACCCTTGCCAGAAGCATTGAACATTGCGCAAGATCTTGATCTTGATTTAGTAGAGGTGGCCCCAGAGGCTAATCCTCCAGTATGTCGAATCATGGACTATGGCAAGTTCAAGTACGAATCATCGCAAAGGGCGAAAGAATCAAGGAAAAAGGCCAGTTCTATTTCGTTGAAGGAGATGAAGTACCGGCCAAAAATCGGACAAGGCGATTTTGACACCAAGACTTCAAAAGTTGAGAAATTCCTGTCGGACGGTCACAAAGTGAAAATCACGATCATGTTTCGAGGTCGTGAGGTCTTTCACCCGGAGTTGGGTAGGGAGATTCTTGAACGAGTCGCAGAAAACGTTGAAACAGTAGGAAAAGTTGATCAGTTCCCCAAGTTAGATGGCCGGAATATGACCATGGTCTTGAGTCCCGATAAGGCCGCAAAACAAAGACGTAAGAACACTGAGGAAAATCCAAACGATTAGAGGTTGGGGAGTCCTTTGAATTTAAGGCTCCCTCTACCGAATCCCTGTATAAGGAAATGTCATGCCAAAAATGAAGACACACAGTGGAGCCAAGAAAAGGTTCAAAACCAGCGGTTCTGGAAAGCTGGTCCGGCGGAAGCAGGGCAGAAACCACATTTTGGAAAAGAAGTCAGCTAAGAGAAAACGTCGACTCGCTGTTGAAGGCGAGATAAGTAAAGCCGACCTCCCGCGCATCAACAAGATGCTGGGTAAATAGAAGCGATTCGTTAGAGGAGATGTCAAAGTGGCACGAGTAAAGCGTTCTGTCGCTGGCCGAAAGAGTCGCAAAGCGACTTTAGAGCAGGCCAAAGGTTATTACGGCAATAAGAGTCGTTCGTACCGAGCTGCGAATGAACAAGTAATGCATAGTGGCAACTATGCCTTTCGAGATCGTCGAGCTCGTAAAGGTGAGTTTCGTCGCCTTTGGATTCAGCGTATTAATGCTGCAGCTCGTCAAAACGGAACCAGCTATAGCAAGTTGGTCAACGGTTTAAATGCTGCCGGAATTCAAGTGGATAGAAAAATCCTGTCGGATATGGCGGTGAATGATCCCGAGGCGTTTAGCAAACTTGTAGAAAAAGCCGAATCAGCCCGGCAAGCAAGCTGACTCTTTCCTCGCAGTCGTCAAGGCTGACCCGGTTGAGGCGTCTAGTTAACGATCGACGCTACCGTGATGCCCAAAACCAAGTAGTTATCGAGGGCCCGCGGGCTATCCAGAGTGCCTTGAATGTCGGCGCTGACCTAAGAGAAATATTTCACCGTCCTGACCGAAGTGAAGTCGCTGCAACCTTCCTTAAGGACGGCGTGCTTATCCATGAAGTCGACAGTGACGTGCTTGACCGAATAGCGGAAAGTGGTTCACCTCAAGGCCTGCTGGCCGTCGCAGAGGTTCATGACTCTGAACTGGGATCAATCGCTGAGTGTCGACGGGTGGTGGTTATCGACTCGGTCCAAGATCCGGGCAACGTAGGGGCGATCGTTCGAACCGCTGCAGCAGCGGGATTTGAAGCTGTTGTCACATCACCTGGAACAGCTGACCTGTTAAGCCCTCGGTCGATTAGAGCCAGCGCTGGAAACCTATTTTCCATGCAATTCGCCAGAAATATAAACCTCGAATCGTTTATCGCTGCTCTGTTAGTGGAGGGTCATTTGGTGGTTGCCGCTGACTCTAGAGGCGAAAACGACTTTAGATCCCTCAAGCCCGCAGACCATATGACCCTGGTGCTAGGAAGCGAAGCTCAAGGAGTTTCAGGGGACGTTATGAAGCACGCCAGCGTTCTGGTAACTATCCCAATGGGTCAACATGTTGAATCATTGAACGTCGCCGTTGCAGGAGGCCTGGTGATGTACCAAATGCAAGCCATAGACAATGATTGATAACTCATTCTCTTATTGACTTCAGCTAATCGCCTCGCTGGTCGTATCCTTCATTGTGTGAGCGTTTACGAGCAGATCGCCCAAGCCCGAGCTTCAGCAATCGGTGAAATCGAACAAGCAGGAGACATGGAGAGTCTTACTGCCCTCGAGCCGATGCTATTCGGAAAGAAATCGACGCTAGGAGGACTTAAGCGGCTAATGGGTGAAGTCGATGCAGCCGACAAAGCTGATGTTGGTCAAGCCTTGAACCAAGCTCAGACCGATGTGCGTCAAGCTCACGCGACGGTAAAAGAGCGCTTCATCGCAGAGAACCGCCGAGCGCAGCTTGAGACCGAACGGCTCGACCTTACAGAATCGCTAGGGGGGAGCAACAGAGGTCACCTCCACCTAGTCACACAGACCATGGAACGTCTTGAAGATGTTTTTGTAGGTATGGGCTTTACCGTCTCAGAAGGGCCTCAAGCGGAAACCGATTGGTACAACTTTGAGGCGTTGAATCTGCCCGCAGCGCATCCCGCTAGGTCGATGTTCGACACACTTTACTTAGACCTAGGTGAACGAACAGAGATAGGGGATGGAGACGGTGGGGAAGCGACAAATATCTTGCTGCGAACTCACACTTCGCCAGTCCAAATTCGAGTTATGGAGTCAAATCCCCCACCCATCTACACAGTTTGTCCAGGACGTGTATTTCGTCGGGACACAGCCGACGCCAGCCACATGCCCGTCTTTCATCAAATTGAAGGCCTGGTGATTGATCACGGCATTAGCCTCACGGACCTTGCCGGAACCCTCAACGAATTCACGGCAGCATATTTCGGCGGAGCGATTCGAAGTCGACTGAGACCTTCTTATTTTCCGTTTACGGAGCCGAGCGCCGAGTTTGACATCACCTGTGTTATCTGTGAGGGCGAAGGTTGCCAAACCTGTCAACGCACAGGCTGGATTGAACTTGGCGGTTGTGGAATGGTGCACCCGAACGTTTTGTCTAACTGTGGAATCGACAGCGAAGAGTGGACCGGATTTGCTTTCGGTTTCGGGATAGACCGACTAGCCCTAATGCGACACGGAATAAAAGACTTACGAGATATGTACACCAACGATGTTCGATTCCTCGAACAGTTCTAAGCGAGACTCAGAATGAAAGTTCTCCTTTCTTGGTTACGTGAGTTTGCCCCAATCGAGGGTGACCCATATGAGCTAGCTGACCATATGAGCGATTTAGGTATGGCCGTCGAAGAGACTCGGGTTCTCGACCCCCTCAACGGTGTCGTAGTGGCAAGAGTCGCAAGTCTCAGGCCGCATCCCGAGGCAGACAGAATTCAGTTAGTTGATGTCGAAGTTGAACCAAATAACCCGGTGCAGGTTTGCTGCGGCGCCTTCAACATGTCAGAAGGTGATCTGATCCCGTTCGCGACTATTGGCACAGTTATGCCCGATGGTATGGAGATCGCGCAACGAAAAATGCGTGGCGAAGTATCTAACGGCATGTGTTGCTCTGCGGCTGAACTGAACTTAGGTTCGGACCACGACGGGATAATGATTCTGCCTCAGGGATTAACTGTCGGCGCTCCTTTGATGGACCAAATAGGGCTTGTAGGTGATGTGCTATGGGATTTGGAAATAAACCCAAATCGCCCTGATGCAATGTCAGTAGCGGGTGTGGCTCGGGACTTAGCCGCACGGCTCGACGTGCCTTTCGAGATCCCAGACTGGTCGGAATCGGTCTCTGAGCCGCTGGAGGGTGACCTTGCGAGCATTAACGTCGAAGATGGAGAGCTTTGTCCGCGCTTTACTGCAAGAGTGATCCGAGGTGTCAGCGTAGGAGAGTCTCCTTTGTGGATGCAGATGCGATTGACGCTCTTGGGAATGCGTCCGATCAATTCGGTAGTCGATGTCTCCAACTATGTGATGCTTGAACTCGGAACTCCTAACCACACTTATGACCTGTCGCTGGTGCCTAACGGACACATCGGTGTGCGGCGAGCAACCGACGGAGAAACCATCCTTACCCTCGATGGGCAAGAGCGCACTTTACTGAGTGGGGATGGGTTAATCGTTAATGAGGACAGTGAACCAATCGGCATAGCTGGAGTGATGGGAGGAGCGACTACTGAAATTTCTGCCTCTACAGAGGCCGTGCTGCTTGAGTTGGCCAGTTGGGAATCTGAATCGATTGCAAGGACCTCGCAACGCCTTGGGCTTCGATCAGAAGCATCAGCTCGATTCGAACGAGGAACTGATTGGAAATTGAATATAAACGCAGTGCAGCGGTTTTGTTATTTGCTTAACGAGATCACGCCAGACGGAATTGAGCTAGTCGGAGAGGTTCTTGATGTCCATGGAGCCTTGCCAGAGAATGAAGCGGTCTCGGTTAGGAACTCACGAATGAGCCTGTTGCTCGGGCGAGACTTCACATCCACAGAAATTCGAGACTTGTTAGTTCCGATTGGATTCGATGTTGAAGCTACGGATAGTGAAGACGTTCAACTCGTCACAGTCCCTTCCTTTCGACCCGATACCGAAACCGAAACCGATATCGCAGAAGAAGTAGCGCGTCACTATGGGTACAGCTCGCTTGGAACCACCGTTCCGCGATCTCCTGATGCTGGGCGTTTAACGGCCGAGCAGAAGACGCGTAGGACGATACGGCAGATCATGATTGGAAGCGGCCTAGTAGAGGCGATGCCCAATCCCTTTCTCGCCCCTGATGACGTTTCCAAGGCTGGCCTATCGGTCGAGAACCCGGTGCAATTACTAAACCCTTTGGCAGTAGAAGAGTCAGTCCTGAGGCCTTCACTTCTTCCTGGATTACTCACGTCTGTTGGGTACAACTACTCGCATCGCAATAGGGGGGTGAGATTGTTTGAGACAGGCGCTGTTTTTGGAGCCTCTAACGATTCCACTTCTTCGTTGCCCGATGAGTATGAACAATTGGCAGCACTGCTATCCGATAGCGATGCGGCTAGTGCAGTTGGTTTACTCCGAGAATTAGGAGATGGGCTCAAGGTCGAATTCAGGTTGATCAACACGGATGATCTTCCGGGTCTGCACCCCACTCGCGGAGCTCGCATCTGTATTGGAGAAGTAGAGATTGGATCGGTTGGAGAAATCGACCCTGTTGTTCTTGAACGCTACGAAATCGACGATAGATGTGCTTGGCTTGACTTAAGAGTTGACCAAATTATTCAGGCGGCTATCGCTGACTCTGATGTCCCATACGAACCGGTTTCGACATTCCCCTCAAGTGATGTCGACCTAGCCTTTTTAGTAGATGAAGGCGTGCAGGCATCAGCTATCGAGCTAACTCTGCGAAACGCGGCCGGCGATGAGCTCCAAGATTTGCAGCTATTCGACGTGTTTCGAAGCGATCAGATTGATCAGGGGTCACGTTCTCTCGCCTTTTCGATCAGACTTCAGGCGAAAGATCGGACCTTAGGGGAGGAAGAAGTAGGTGGCATACGGCAACGTTGCATCGAAGCAGTAGAGACCTCACACAAAGCAACTCTTAGATCTTAAGGAACTGCTAATAACCAAGATCGACGTCTACTGGTCCTATCAGTTGTTTGCCTGATATTCGTCTTTGGACGTTCTCAGTTACACGCTCAGCAAGAAGAGGAAGACCCATCTCGGGAGTGTTGCCAATATGGGGCGTGATAAGACAATTGTCTAATGACCAAAGTGGATGCCTGTCCGGCAGTGGCTCAGGATCCGTGACATCCAAGGCAGCCCCTCCGATGGATTTTTCCCGGAGAGCCTCAACGAGATCTTCAGTCACGATATGTCCACCTCGAGCGACATTGACCACCCACGCCTCATCGGGCAGTAAGGCCAATTCTGTCGTCCCAATAATCCCAGCAGTCTCAGGTGTAAGAGCTAGGGCCAGAATTAACAGATCGGTTGATGGCAGAACTGAATGTAAATCGCGGCTAGCTACTACCTGGGTCACGTCCCGCATTTTTCTTAACTGATTTCGGACAACGGTAATCTTGCAATCAAAAGGTCTCAGTAATGGGATTAAATGCTCGGTAATTCCTCCGCCACCGAGAATCGTAACGTTGGCATCGAAGAGGTTCTTGCCTCGCGGTTCTGACCAACTGTTCGCTTGGGCGTAGGAGGCAACTCCGCGTAAACCTGCCAAGGCAAGCGCCAACGCGTGTTCGGCGACCGGCGCGGCGTACACCCCTTTGCCACAAGTCCAGGTGAGATTGGGTCGGCACCGCAACATGTCTAGAAAGGGTTCGATCCCGGCGTATGGCAGTTGTACCCAATTAATATTGGGATTGTCGTCAAGCATCGGCGGTAAAAGGTCGGCCCGAGCAGGTTCTGCCCACACCAACGCCTCCGCGATATCAGGAGCCGTGACATCTCCACCACCAGCGATGACCGCTTGGACTAGGGCCTCGCGACGCCAACATTCTGGTTCGACCGCAACTCGTAACATGGCGAAGAAACTAGACGCCAAAAGTATGTTGACGGAAGTTCAGCACCCACTCAACTTACGCTCGGCTGTCGGCAATCAGGCCGCCGTCAGGGAAAATAATCTCTCCTGTAACAAAACTTGCTTCATCGCTGCAGAGATATAGGCAGGCATTAGCGATGTCGGAAGGTTCCCCTAGCCGACGTAAAGGCGTTTCCTTTATTCTTTCGTCGACCCATTTTTCGTTACTGGTGGCAGCTCCACTCATCGAGGTCCTTATGTAACCGGGTCCTACTGCGTTTACCCGTATTCCATGCCGAGCTAGTTCAATAGCTCCGCATTTGGTGAGCATCCAGACCCCGGCTTTTGAGACGCAGTAATCGGAGGCGCCCATAAGGGCTGTTCTCCCTGCCACCGAGGCAATGTTGACTATGGACCCACCACCTGACGCAACCATGTGCTTGGCTACAGATTGATTGGTCAGCATCACGCCGGTGAGGTTCACGTCGAGAACGCGTTGCCAGTTGGTCAAAGATTTTTCGATCAGGAGCATGTCTTGGCGGTCATGGCGGTCTTGACTTGCTTGCTGGTCTGCTTCGCGACTTACATACCCGGCATGGGAGATGCCTGCTGCAGCGACGCATGCATCGAGTCGACCGAAGACTTCAATCGCACTATTGGCCATCGCATCCACTTCTTCAGGGATTGAAGTATCCACTGCCACTGCAGTGGCTCTGCCCCCTGCTTTCTCGATCTCGTCAGCTACCGCCACCGCCCGTTCAAGATTTATGTCAGCGACTACCAGTTGAGCGCCTTCTTTGGCGAAGCGAAGACAACAAGATTTTCCTATGCCAGACGCTCCTCCGGTAACGATTGCTACTTTGTCGGCCATACGCCCGGTCATAAGAACCCTCCAAATGTTTGGACACAGAGTAGATACTCAAACGAGACCTTGCTTGTTGCACTCTGGTCTTGGAACACCTAAAGGGTCCGCAAAGTTCGGAGACATCGTTATTAGATGTTGGCTAGCAACGCAAGGTTGAGGAATAGGGATTTTGAGGTTTGTGTGCTTTTTAGACCGGTAGCTATTCGAGAACGCCGGCTATGACCAAGTCTGCTATCGCATCGCCGTCGTAACCTAAAAGGTCATTGAGGATTTGGAAATTATGTTCGCCCCATAGAGGTCCGCTCCGATTAGGGGTTCCATCGCTTCTGGATAAACGGAAGCCGTACTGCTCAACCCACGTCGATTCGTAAACATCGTGGGGCACTTCGACAAAGTGAGAACGATGAAGCAACTGCCCGTCGGACACTATTTCTGGGCTGTTCTGAACTTGATGAACTGGAACTCCAACACTTTGGAGTAAATCTGTAATTTCAGATGGACTCCTCAAGGAACACCAAGTTTGCAAAATACTGTCGAGCTCTTCCTCTCTTTCTTGTCGTTGGGTGAGCCCCAAATCAGCTAAATCAAGGCACCCGACGATCGAGGCAAGGGATGCCCACTGGTCATCATTTTCGCAAGCGATGGCAACCCATTGATCACCTTGCTCATTTGCGCATTGGTATACAGAATGTGGAGCCATCCATCGGTCAGCGTTCCCGATTCTGGTTTGAGCGTATCCATTCACCTCTTGGTCCAGGATCGCTTCGGTTAGAAAATGAATACCGCCTTCGGCTTGAGAAAAATCTAAAACCATTCCTTTACCGCTGCGTTCTCGGTGGTCTAATGCTGCCATTAATAAGGCCGCGGTCAGTCGGGGAGACGTTGCGTCCGTATATGCGAGAAAGGGTCCTGCGGGCAAGCGGTCTGCCCAACCGGTTAACTCGTAGTAACCACCCGTGGCTGCTCCCATGTTGCCGAAACCAGGGATTGGAGATAGCGGTCCGGTTTGGCCGAAAAGAGTTGTCGAACAAATGATTAGGCGCGGATTGACTTCTAAGAGCTCCGCCGGGCTCAGTCCTACACGGTCTAGCACTCCTGCTGAGAAGGCATTGACAACGATATCGCTCTTAGCTGCGAGATCTAAGACGACCTGGCGAGCTTCTGGAGCCTTCAGATTAAGCTGCAAGCTTTCTTTGTGTGCGTTTATGGAGTGCCACTGCTGGCTATTTTCGGGGCCATCTGGGTCTTCAGGGTCTCGAGACAAGCCGGAAGTACGGACTTGGTCTGGTCGTGTCTGAGATTCAACCCGAATAACTCTGGCGCCGTAGTAACCCAGCATGCGCGTAGCAAAGGGACCCGCGTACACCCATGTGAAGTCCAATACAGTTAATCCCTCAAAAGGAAGCTGTGAAGGTGACTTCAGGTCGCCGTCGAAACTTCGGATCTGCGGGACTTCGCTTAATACTTCTTCGGTATGTTCACCTAGTTTTGGTGGTCTCCCTAGACGCTTCAGACCAATAGTGTCACCATGTGCCCACGGACCAGGAAATCTAACTTTTCTGCTTATCTGAGGCATTTCAACCTCATCCCAAAACTTGCGTTCGGTGTAATGAGGCGTCTCGAGGACATCGGACGGCGTGATAACTGGAACCAACAAGAGTTTGTCTTGCTGCGCCATGCTAAATAAATGATCTTTTGAGTAAGGAAGCAGTGCCTTCGCTAGGCACTGAGAGGTTCTGTCCGTGATAGAAGCCACTTCTTCCAATGGACGATCAGTTAACAGGTCCGTCCAGTCTATGTTCTTGAGATCTTCGTCGAGATGGCCTTCATCTCGGACCCATTCGAGTAGACGATTAGTAAAGGACCCGACAAGGACTCCGGGAAGGAAGGTGATTGTCACGTAGCCATCCGAGCACTCGTAAACAAAACGAAACTCGACCATTCCCAACAGCTCGAAACCTCCACCTGTTCGTTGCGCTGGGGGGTTGTCGCATAGAGATGGAGCCATCCACCCTTGAGCCGTCAAAATCATTGCTTCTTGAGCTGAAACATCTACGTGTTGCCCAAACCCGCTTATCTTTCTTTCAGTCAAGGCAATGAGAGCGGCGCAAGCGGCTTCTGAAGCAGCATTTACCCAAACTTGGGGAGCAGAAATACGAACTGGAGGTCGATCTCTGTGTCCATTTAGTGACATTGGGCCTGCGGCTGCACTAAGAGTGAGATCAGTCCCAACCCACTCGGATTTGGGTCCATCTTGGCCGAAGTTGCTCATCGAAACGGTAACTAGTGATGGGTTGACCTCTCTTAGCTCCTCGAGGTCAATATCAAATGCGCCGCACTCAATCAGTACGTCCGCTGTTCGTGCTAGATCGACAAGTGTTTCCTGGTCATCAATAATCACAGAGCGTTTACCCCTGTTGTATGACCAGTGCTGTAGCGAAAACTCACCATCGTGAGTATCTGCTGCAAAAGGAGGGAGGAAACGGGATCTTTGCCCATCAGGGGGTTCGACTGCAATGACGTCAGCACCCAACTGCGCGAACAGGAAGCCAGCAAAATGACCTCGATCATCTGTTAAGTCGAGAATTCGGTAGTGCGACAGCATTGGCTCCCTCTTGCCTTCAATCGCGCGAAGTGATGATCGTAGTGTTCGACTTAGCGTAGGGCGACAGAAAGTGATGAACTGTTATCTCACCCTGAGGAAAGTATGACTGAAGACAATAACGAAACTGAGTTTGACCCTGTAGCAGATCTCCAAGAACGTCAAACACGAATACGTAATGACATGGGTGGCGCTGATCGTGTTGCCAGAATGCGAGAAGAAGGAACTCCGACAATCCGTGAACATATCGATGGCTTGTTAGACCATGGAACTTTTCGGGAATTAGGAACCCACAGTCGTTCGATGCGGCTAGAGGACCGCGACAGTACGCCAGGCGATGGGAAAGTAGGAGGTGAAGGTCTGATCGATGGTCGACCGGTTGCAATTGGTGGTGATGACATCACGGTCAAAAAAGGATCCAGCGCCATCGTAGGTAGTCGGCGGCTGCACCGACTGTATGAACGCGCTATCGAACGCGGGATGCCCTATGTTTATGTAGGTGAAACCGGTGGTGGACGAATCCCGGACCTTATTGGAGCCGAGGGGATCTCTGACATAGCGCCTGATCCAGAGTTAGCTCGACGAAGGCGTCAAATCCCAATGGCAACTGTCATTGTTGGGCAGAGCTTCGGTGGCTCATCTTTCCAGTCTGCTTTTTCAGACTTCGTTGTTCAGGTCCGTGGTTCAGTTCTAGCGGTTACATCTCCAAGAGTTTTCGAAGTTGCTACGGGAGAAGTCATTGGCTTTGAAGAACTCGGAGGTGTTGATGTTCATTCACGAATAACTGGTCAAATCGATCTCGGCGTAGAGACATTTGAGGAGAGCTACGAAGCTGTTCAAAAATGGTTGTCTTACCTGCCGCCCAACGCATGGACTGAGGCACCGCGCAGCGAGACACGCGCTGACCTAACACCAGATGAGTCACTAGCTGCGATGGTCCCCGCCAAAAGGACACGTGGTTATGACATGAGGCGGTTCAGCGCCGCTCTCTTGGACCCTGGAACCTTTATGGAGTTACAACCGGGATACGCGCGGAACCTTACGACTGGCTTAGGTAGGCTTGATGGATTCTCGATTGGTGTCATCGGGAATAACCCGATGTTCAACGCTGGGGTGTTAGACCCGGAAGCTTGTCGAAAAGCTATTCGGTTGATGTGCCTATGTGATGCGTTTAATCTGCCCGTTATTTTCTTGATGGATGTGCCCGGTTTCATGGTCGGGAAAGCGGTTGAACATGACCGAATTCTTTCTCTAGCTATCCGTTTTGTAGAAGCCCTTGGCAACATGTCCACGCCCACTTTGACGGTCACTCTCAGGAAAGGATTCGGGTTGGCCTTCCCAGCAATGAATGGTTCTGGCTTAGGTTCCTCCGGGCTCTATTCATGGCCTGGGGCTGAGATTGGGTTCATGGACCCAGAAGTGGGAGTGAACGTCGCTTACGCCAACCGCCTCGAAGGTATGGAGCCACAAGAAGCGGAAGCTGAACGCGTCAGGCTCGTTTCGGAGATCGGTTTGGCGACCTCGCCGTACGAAGCTGCTGGGACGCTTCGTATTGACGAAGTAATCAATCCTGCCGACACGAGAAAAATTTTAGTCGAAGACTTACGGCAACTTGATGGGAGACGGGTGCCTCCTCCAGAACAACGACCGCTCAGCTATTGGCCGACTGTTTGATCGCGGGAGAATAGGATCACAAAATGGACCACGTGGTATCTCAAGAAGAACGAGAAGCATGCTTCAGAGATGGGGCGGTGCCGCTGAGGAAGGTTGTCAGCGATGAATGGTTGGGTGTGTTAGAGGCAGGAGTTGAAAGAGATATTCGTGCTCCAGGCCCATTCGTTCACGGCTATGTGCCGGATAATGGGGTAGGTAAATTTCACGGAAATATTCGTATCTGGGAAACAGATCCTGAAATGGCTCGATTCTGCACGCAGGGTCCGCTTGTCTCGTTAGCCACCCAGTTTTTTCAATCTTCGAAATTGAATCTCTTCTATGACCAGTTGTTCGTCAAGGAACCAGGAACCGAAAACCGGACTCGTTGGCACAATGACCTGCCCTATTGGCCGGTTCGAGGACAACAAATAATGTCATTTTGGGTCGCTTTAGACAGTGTCAGTGTCGAAAGTGGTGGGCTTGAATTCATCAAGGGCTCACATCTATGGGACGTTTGGTACCAGCCAGAAACCTTCGGGAAAACTGCAGGGCATGGTGAATATGAGAGAAACCCTGACTACGTTGATATTCCTGATATAGAAGCAGCGCGTGATGGTTATGAAATTATTAGCTGGGATTTAGAACCAGGAGATGTCTACGCATTCCATGCAATGACTGTTCACGGGGCCGGAGGGAACTTACGAAGCGACGTTCGTCGCCGCGGCTATACCGTGCGATATTGCGGTGACGATGCTGTGTATGACAGCCGGAAGGGCACTCAAGGCCACCTTCGGTCTGACGTACACGATGACGGCGATGAACTCGACAGTGATCAGTATCCGCTGGTTTGGAGTTCCAACTGAACAGGTAGAGGTCTTATTCGAGAACTTCGGCTGCCGCTAAATCGGCGATCTGATCTAACGAATACCCCAGTAGTTCACTCAGCACTTCAAAATTATCTTCCCCCAAACACGGCCCGCCTTTATCGAGCACTGCTGGTGTACGTGACATTTTTGTTCTGCACGAATGAGTCCACATTTGGCCAGCGTGACTTTGCGGAACTTGGACTTGGTGTTGCCGGTGAGCTAGCTGGGGGTCTGAGTTAGTTCCGGCAGCGTCGTGCACCGGATAAGCCGCCACCCCCAACGCTTGGAGTTCTTCGGCAGCAGCGGTGCTGTTGCGAACCGACGACCATGCATTTATCTGCTCGTCAATTTTTGCGCGTTGTTCGCGACGAATCATCTGATCGGCATTTGCGAGGTCATCGAGCTTCAACAAGTGAGCTAACCGTGGCCAGCTGTCATCTGAGCAAGCGATAGCCAGCCACGAGTCATCGCCTTGAGCGGGAAACACACCGTGCGGGAACATGTTCGGATCATCATTTCCGGCTCGCTGGATTGTTCGTCCGTTGACGTTTTGGTCCAATATTGCAGGCGCCAAGTAGTGCAACGCACACTCGGTTTGTGACAAATCGATGTACTCACCGAGCCCAGTTTCCCTGCGTTTCTCTAAAGCAGCCATTAAGGATGACACCACTATTCGCGGAGCCAAAAAATCTGTGTATGGGCCGTAAGGTCCAGCCGGCGGCCTATCAACCCAACCGGTCAATTCGTAGTAGCCGGCGATCGCTGCGGCCATATACCCGTAGCCGGCTAGCTTCGAATGAGGACCGCTTTGTCCAAGCAAAGAGCTGGAAAGCATGATCAATCCTGGGTTGACCGCTGAGAGCACCTCGTAACCGAAACCCAATCGCTTCATAGCGCCAGGCGCAAAAGACTCTGTCGCTATATCAGCCCAACGGATCAGATCGTAGACCACATCTTTGGCGTCCGGTTTGCTGAGGTCGAGACTTAAACTCCGCTTCCCAGCGTTATACACGCCGTAACCGACGCTGTTGTCAGGATGTGGGTCTTCGTTGACAAAGGGATTCACCGTTCTCATGGTGTCCGGGCGACTGGCGGTCTCTACCTTGACTACATCAGCCCCGTAATCGCAGAGGATTCGAACAGCGGATGGAGTTGCGATCACCCAGGAGAATTCAACAACTTTCAACCCTTCAAGAGGTAACGAATCAGTTATCGGCTCGCGGACTTGAATTTGGGTTTGTCGTTCCAACGCAATTGAGTCGTTATGTTCACCCAAAGTAGGGGGTCGTCCGGGGAAACTAGTGCTGTTGTTCTTGAACTTCACTAGCTCACCCGGGTACTTCACTTCGCCGCCTCGACCGTCAGGTTCGATATCCCAAAACTCCCGAGCTTCAAGATGTTCGTAATCGACTAGGTCAGCAATCGTCATCGATGGCGTAATGAGAAGATTGCGTTCTAAAGCTGCGTCCCACAGCTCGGCTTTGGATTTTGATGCAAGGAAACGCCCGTAGGTTGCGAACGCAGCAGCGACCCCATCAAAGCTCACCTCGCCAGCGAACAGCTGAACCCCGATGTTGACCCAGTCAATGGATCGAAGATTCTCGTCGCTGGCACCTTCTTCTTCCAACCAATCTGTGAGTCGGCGACAAAACGGTGCGAAAGCTGCACCGGGCAAGATCACGCAAATGGCATAGCCATCCAGACACGGGAACAACAACGGGATTTCCATTCCGCCGATCCTGATTCCACCCGCCATTCGATCGGCAGGTAAAGCATGCTCCATCGGTGCGACATTCTGAGGAAATCCAATGGTCAGAGACTCCTGAGCCGAGACGTCGATGTGTTGACCCATGCCGCTTCGATTCCGCTCTTGAAGAGCGCCCAAACTCGCAGCAGCGGCATCAGCTGCACCATGAAGAAAGCTGTGAGGAACTCCTATTCTGAGCGGAGCACGGTCCGCGTCACCGCTTGCGTACAAAAACGAACTTCCTGCCACAGTGGTTAAGTCGGTTCCCTGCCAATGCGACCGCGGACCGGTAAGACCGTAGGGGGTAATAGAGGCGTGGATTATTTGGGGGTTGGTATTGGCGAGGTCTATGGGAGAGAGACCCAGAGAATCCAAATAGCCGGGTTCGCGATCTTCGAACAAAATGTCAGCGCTTCGAATGAGACTCAAAAATCTTTTGCGGCCCTGCTCCGATTCGATATCCAAGACAACGGATTTTTTACCTCTGTTGTAGGCCCAGTGGGTGAGGCTGAAGTCCAGGTGAGGGTCATCGGCAACATAGGGTCCTGAATGGCGCGTGGAGACTCCTTCGCCCGGTTCTACTGCTATTACCTCAGCGCCTAGACGAGCCAAAATGTGTCCAGCGAACTGACTGGTTCCATCGCAAAGATCGATGACCCGGATGTGTTCTAACATCCCGCCCCCCTTAATCTTCCAAGAGCATAGATTCAACGCCGAAGGACAGTTGCGCCTTCTGCGCTAACTATTCTGAAGCGATCAGTTCACCGCAGCGCTCCGGATCCGCATAGCCTTATGACATGGGCAAGGTCTTTAGCGCCGATCAAATTGAGAAATACGAAAACGACGGATGGGTTTCGCCGTTAAATGTGCTCACCGCAGAACAAGTTCGCGACTGTCGAACTCGCCTAGAGCGATGGGAATCGATGCGAGGCGGGTCTCTGCCCGCTCACGAGCGTTCCAGCGGACACATTTTGTTTCCGTGGATCGATGAGCTCATGAGAAACGAAACCATCCTCGATGCTGTTGAGGATCTAATTGGGCCTGACATTCTCTGTTGGAATTCTGTCTTCTGGATAAAAGAAGCCTCGAGTCCTAGTTACGTAGGCTGGCATCAGGACCTCGAGTACTGGGGGCTTTCCAGCGCCGAAGTGGTGTCTATCTGGATCGCCCTAAGTGATGCCAGCGAGGACGCGGGATGTATGAGTGTCATACCGGGGAGCCACAAATATGTGATTCCTCACAATGAAACGTATGCCGAGGATAATCTTTTGAGTAGAGGGCAGGAACTAGAAATCGACCTCCGCAGACAATCAACTGTCGCTATGCCGCTTGAGGCTGGACAGGTCTCGTTTCATAACGTCCGAACCGCTCATGGTTCTGGACCCAATAGCACTTTAGATCGACGTATTGGACTTTCATTCCACTACATGCCAACTCATACGAAACAGACGTTGGCTGAATGGGATACGGCGGCGCTAGTGCGAGGGGAAGATCAACATCATAATTTTGAGCACTGCCCACAACCCGCGTATGACCTTGAACCGGCAGCAGTCGAGTTCCACAAACGAGCAGCCGACGCAATGAGACAAATCATTTACGCTGGCGCCCGCACAGATCAACCGACCCTTTAAGGATTCCAGTGCTTGATCTCCATCACGTCCATATTTTTGCCAGTGATGCATCAGCTACCGTCGAGTGGTGGCGCCGCAATCTCCAGGCAGTGGTGAGTTTTGACGGAGAGTTTGGCGGAGCGCGGAACATTTTTATGAAGGTTGGACAGGGTCGCATCAACATCTATGACCAGCAGCCGAGAGGGAACTCGAGCGGCGCGTATCACCACGTCGGTATACGAGTCGAAGGCCTTGCCGACCTGAGAGACCGGATGACCGCTAATGGTGTCGAGTTTCGGTCTGACATCCGCGAATTCGGCAATTGGCGATATTTGATGTGTTCGGCTCCAGATGATGTCCTTTTGGAGCTTTTCGAAGTAGATATCGACGCCGTGTCGCCCGAACTCGCGGACTTCTTTAATTTGGGCTGAGGCCGAGAGAAATGTGCAAGGCTTAAGGCATGGCAATTGAACAACTCGACGTCGAACACCTCTTCACCCTGGATCTTCAGGTCGCTGAGGGACCTCAAATAATCAAGGGTGGACCACATGGCACCAGAATCATTGCAGAAGTGGCGGGTGGAACCTTCGCCGGTGAGCGGCTGAATGGTCGCGTTGTGTCACCAGGTGGCGACTGGGTTACAGCGCGTGCCGATCGAAATATCCAGCTGGACGTTCGCCTAACCTTGGTTACCGACGATGATGCAGTGATCTTGATGCAGTACAAAGGCATCGGAGAACCCGCTGCTGGAGTCGCACGGTCAGCGCCGCAATTTGAGACCGGTGACGAAAAGTACTCCTGGTTGAATAATGTGCAAGGGGTTGGAATAGGCCAACTGCACCAAGGGGGCGGGGTTACCTATGAGGTTTATTCTCTGACTCAACTTCCCTAACGGATCCGGGGAGAAACGAGCCATACAGTTGGTTCGCTAAGAAATGATCGGTGGGGGATGACTGGATCGCTGCTGTTGTTGAGGCGCCAGAGTGGCACCACCGAGAGGGTCGCTATCAGTGAAATGAAGATAGCCCCAATAATGGCGACCGTGTATGAGCCGGTCGCGTCGATGATTGCACCGGCGCCGATCGGGCCTATTAGAGCTCCCAACCCAGCTGATGTGTATTGCACGCCGAGTACGCCGCCAAGGCCTTCAAGTCCAAACATTCCAACCACCGCCACCGGGCTCAGCGCCACAAACCCGCCATAGCCCACTCCTAATAACGCAGCAAAGAGAAGCAAAAGGAGGTAATTCGACCCGGCAATCAGCCAAATCACATAAGAAACTGGTTGGATGGCGAAGCACATGACTACGAGAGGTAATACTCCGACTCGAATACCCAACACGCCTAAGCCCAGGCGCCCCAAGACGCTCCCGAGTCCTAATGAAGTGATCAGGAACGCTGCGCTGGCAGAGGAAATACCTTGTTCCTTGGCGTACTGGACTACAAACACAAAAGGAACGAATAGGGCAACAGACATGAAAAATCCTGCGACGTAAAGTCGCCAAAATTCAGATCGACGAACAGCGCGCTTTACTGCTGAAACACTTACCGACAAAGGGGAAAGCGGCGTCGGCGGTTTAAACGAAACCAAAGCGACGAGTCCATAGACCAGAACGCTACCGATGCCCATAGCTTCGAAAGCTGATCGCCAACCTGCGGTGCGGATTAACCACTCAGCAATCGGAACCAAGATTAACGTACCCAGACCAATACCTACCGTGTTGACGCCAAGAGCAAGTGTCCTGTGCTTTTCGAACCAGGCACCTGTAGCAGCGTTCAATGGGACGAGGTAGGAGCCAATGCCTAGGCCAACACCGAGTCCGTAGACAAGGATCCCAGTAGCAAGAGACTGGACTTGGGCGGTTAACCACAAACCGCCGCCCATGAATATTGCGCCCATCGCAACTAAACGTCTTGCTCCATAGCGGTCTGCTAACGGGCCAGCCACAATTCCAACGGCAAAGAAAAGAAAAACGGTTACTGAAAAAAATGCCGCGATACCTGAGAGATTGGCATCGAATTCAGCGAGCATTTGTTCCAGCGCGGTAGCGAATGCGTAGAACACGCCAAAGGTCCAAGTGTTTATTGCGCATCCGGCAAATGCCACTACCCATCCTCGAGCGCTGTCTATCTCCGGAGAGTTGGGCATCTGGCCACCCTAGGGCAGTCTTTGTTGATTAGGTCTATGGATCCAATCCTCTTCGTGTCAGGATGGAGAAATGGAAATAGAAAAAGGTCTGGAATATGTTCGCAACAATTCACGTGCGGTGTTGGCAACTCGCCGCCGCGATGGTTCTCCTCAAATGTCGCCGGTGACGCTTGCTGTGGTGGACGATGTAATCGTAATGAGCACACGTGAGACAGCTGTAAAGACCTGGAATCTGCGCAGAGAACCAACCTCTTGGCTGTGTGTATTTCCTGATAAATGGCTTGGAAGGTGGGTGCAGCTTCAATGCAGAGCAGAGGTCGTTAGCTTGCCTCAGGCTATGGACCACTTGGTTTCCTACTATCGAACGTTAAGCGGAGAACACCCTGATTGGGATGAATATCGGCAGGCTATGACCGATGCTCAACGTTGCATCGTTCACTTCTCGATAGAGGCAGCTGGACCCGATATTGAGGGGTAGTAGTTGTGAACGAAAAGGCGGTTAGTGACTATCTGGTTATCGGTGCTGGGGCCATGGGTATGGCATTTACTGATGTGCTTATCGCAGAAACTGATGCAACTGTCACCATCGTTGATCGTCATGCGCGCCCGGGAGGACATTGGAATGATGCCTATCCATTTGTTCGCCTTCATCAGCCGTCCTCCTTCTATGGGGTTAATTCAAGATCTCTAGGTGGTGACCAAAAAGATCTTGTCGGCGGGAATGCGGGCCTGTACGAGTTGGCTTCTGGTGGGGAGGTAGTTGCCTATTTCGAAGAAGTGATGAATCAGTATTTCTTGCCCAGTGGAAGAGTGGATTACCGGCCTATGTCGGAGTATCTGGGCAATGGCTGTATTAAGTCTCTTACCTCGGGGTTAGAAACTGAGATCCGGGCATCAAAGACAGTGGATGCTACTTACATGAATGTGACCGTTCCATCAGTTAATCCACCCAAGTATCAAGTCGACGAGGGCGCTATATGTATGCCGCCTAACGGCCTTGTAACTATCGATGAAGCTCCTGACGGCTACGTAGTGGTAGGCGGAGGTAAGACGGCTATCGATTCATGCTTGTGGCTGATTAATAACGGCGTTGGGTCCGAACTGATTAGGTGGATCGTGCCACGTGACCAGTGGATGTTGGACCGCGCCTACATACAACCCGGGCCTGAGTTTGCGGATCGGGTCATGCTTCGTCAAGCCGAAACTCTGGAGATAGTTGCATCTTCGACTTCGGTGGAGGAGATGTTCGATGAGCTGAGAGACAGGGAAATATTGCTTCAGTTGGATTCGGCTGTTCGTCCAACGATGTACCGGTGTTGCACTGTTACCACGTCTGAACTTGATCAGTTGCGGCAAATTCAAAACGTGATTCGTTTAGGTCGGGTTAGACGAATCGGAGCAGAAAGCATTGAACTTGAAGGTGGTGAAGTACCGACAACGCCTGGAACAGTTCATATTGATTGCACTTCGGATGGCTTAACCAAGCGCCCAGTGCAACCGGTGTTTGAGAGAGACCGCATAACTTTACAAACGGTCCGGACTTGCCAGCAGGCGTTCAGTGCAGCTTTGATAGCGCATGTCGAGGCGACTGAGTCCGATGAGGTGATTAAGAACGAAGTTTGTGCAGTCGTACCTCACCCAGACGACACCTTGGATTGGGTGAGAACCACGCTGCAAAACACTGTTAATTCGATCAAATGGAATTCTAAACCCAGCCTCAAAGAGTGGCTTATAAACGCGAGACTGGACGGCTTTGGAAGAGTTAGAGGACGCGCCGATAGAACTCTGACCCAGGAGGATTTGTTGAGTCGAATTGTTGCTGCGACACCAGATGCGTTAGCAAAACTAGAGGCTTATTTGCGGGAGGGTCGCAGCAACCAGCCCTAGCTGGCGGTCGGTTATCGCCTGAGTACCACTTCGTTACAGTAACGGTCGATCTGCAGGGGTTACGGGTGCCATTAAGGCTGTAGAGCCGCTCAAGAAGGTGTCTACAGCAGCAGCACAAGACCTACCTTCAGCTATGGCCCACACTATGAGGCTCTGTCCGCGCCCCATGTCGCCGCAGACCCACGTTCCTTCAGTGTTAGTTGCGAACTGGCTATCTCTGGCCACATTGGATCGATCGTCGAGGTCCACATCAAGTTGCTCTAGTAAGGCATTTTTTTCAGGACCGGTGAAGCCCATAGCTAAGAAGACAAGGTCTGCCTCTAACTCAAATTCAGAGCCGGTAACTTTTTCGAATTGTCCGTCGGTTAGCTCAACTTCATGGGCCGCGAGTCCGCGCAAATTTCCGTTGCCGTCACCGAGGAATCTTTCAGTGTTGACCGAGTAGATACGTTCGCCGCCTTCTTCGTGGGCTGATGTGACTTTGAATGTCATAGGAAAGGTCGGCCAGGGGTTTCTGGCGGAACGCTCCTCAGAGGGACGGGGCATGATCTCGAATTGGTGGATGGAAGCCGCTCCTTGTCGATGGGCGGTGCCTAGACAATCAGCTCCAGTGTCACCCCCTCCGATGATTATGACTTTTTTCCCAGCAGCAGAAATTGGTACTTCGTCTACAGCGAGATCGCCTTCCTGTGCGCGGTTTGCCCATGGTAGGTATTCCATGGCTTGGTGAATCCCGTTTAGTTCTCGCCCTTCGATCGGAAGGTCGCGCCACTGAGTTGCTCCTCCGGCTAGGACTACGGCGTCAAATTGTTGTTGTAGTTGTTGACCAGTTATGTCGGCACCTACGTCTACACCGGTCTGGAATTCAGTGCCTTCCAGCTTCATCTGCTCAATCCGTCGATCGATGTGTCTCTTCTCCATTTTGAATTCGGGGATTCCGTATCTAAGTAAGCCTCCGATTCGATCGGCGCGTTCGAAGACAGTGACTGAGTGGCCGGCTCGTGTTAGTTGCTGGGCGGCGGCTAAACCGGCTGGGCCGCTGCCTACAACTGCGACTGATCTGCCTGATAAGGATGACGGGAGGACCGGAGTGACCCAGCCCATCTCAAAAGCGTGGTCGATTATGCTTACCTCAACCTGTTTTATGGTGACTGGGTCTTGGTTTATGCCAAGAACGCAAGCCCCTTCGCAGGGGGCTGGGCAGAGACGGCCCGTAAATTCCGGAAAGTTATTGGTCGCATGAAGACGGTCGATGGCTTCGCGCCATCGATCACGGTAAACCAAGTCGTTCCAGTCTGGAATGATGTTGCCGAGAGGGCAGCCGTTGTTGCAGAAGGGGATTCCGCAGTCCATGCATCGACTTGCCTGTTCTTTCAACGTTCCTTGGTCAAAATCTTCGTAGACCTCGTGCCAATCGAGAAGACGCACTGGTACCGGCCGTCTTGTCGGAGTTTGTCTCTGATGTTTTAAGAACCCACGGATATCAGCCACGGCGAATCAGATCCTTGCTCTGGTTTCCCAACTGGGCATCATGTGCTTTCGTTATGTTCGAATTGAACATCCCATTCACCCTTTCGCCGCTGCCATGACAGCCTCCTCGACGTCTTGGCCTTGTTCTTCGGCGGTTGAAATTGCATCAAGTACGCGTCGGTAATCTTTCGGCATGACCTTCTTGAAATTGCGGACCTGCTGATGCCAATTGTCAAGAATTGTTGATGCGATTCCAGAACTTGTTTCCTCGTGGTGTAGGCGAATGAGGTCACGTAATAAGTTGGCGTCGTCGTCTTCGAGGGAACTTTCAAGATCAACCATTTCAGTGTTTAGGTTTCGATGAAAGTTGTCGTCAGGGTCATATATAAAGGCCACGCCTCCAGACATACCGGCACCGAAGTTTCTTCCGGTCGGACCTAAAATCACTACCGTGCCTCCGGTCATGTATTCACAGGCATGATCTCCTACACCTTCTGCTACAGCAGTAGCGCCTGAATTTCGAACACAGAATCTTTCCCCGACAATGCCTCGGATAAAAGTTTGGCCGCTGGTCGCTCCGTAGAGGATGACATTGCCTGCGATGACATTGTCCTCTGGGATGAAGGCGGGCGCAGAGTTGTTAGGCGGTCGTAAGGAGATGCGACCGCCGGAAAGCCCTTTTCCTAGGTAGTCATTTGCATCACCGAATAGTTGGAATGTGATGCCTTTTGGCACGAAGGCACCAAAACTGTTCCCGGCTGACCCTGTCATTTCTATAGTGATCGTGTCGTCAGGTAAGCCCTGGCCGCCGAAGTTTTTAGTGACATGGTGTCCCAGCAGCGTTCCCACAGTTCTATTCACGTTCGAGACGGGAGTCGCGAACGTGACGGGGGAGCCGTCCCTTAGGGCCGGTTGGGCTTGTTTGATGAGCTCCTGATCTAGGGCTTTCTCTAAACCATGTTCTTGGCTCTTGGAGCAGAAGCGGTCTTGTTCCCATGGAGAAGTAGGGACGTGAAGAATTGGCGTTAGGTCGAGTCCTTCGGCTTTCCAATGATTGACTGCTTCGTCAACGTTGAGACAGTCGACTCGACCTACAGCTTCTTCTATTGAACTGAACCCAAGTTGGGCTAAGTATTCGCGGACTTCTTGCGCTATGTATTCGAAGAAGTTGACTACAAATTCAGCTTTGCCGCTATAACGCGACCGTAGTTCTTTGTTTTGAGTAGCAACTCCAACAGGGCATGTGTCGAGATGACATACGCGCATCATGACGCAGCCAGAAACCACCAACGGGGCAGTAGCAAAGCCGAATTCTTCAGCTCCTAACAGGGCGGCAACGATGACGTCGCGCCCTGTTTTCAGCTGGCCATCAGCCTGGACAACTATGCGATCGCGCAATCCGTTTATGAGTAATGTTTGTTGGGTTTCAGCGAGTCCAAGTTCCCATGGCCCGCCTGCGTGCTTTAGTGACGTGAGAGGTGAGGCACCAGTGCCTCCATCGTGTCCGGAGATCAATACAACATCAGCTTTTGATTTAGAAACTCCGGCGGCAACTGTTCCAACGCCAACTTCAGCTACGAGTTTCACGTGTATTCGTGCTTCTGGATTTGAGTTTTTGAGGTCGTGGATTAACTGCTTTAAGTCTTCGATTGAGTAGATGTCGTGATGAGGGGGAGGTGAAATTAAGCCCACTCCGGGTGTCGAATGACGGGTCTCAGCGATCCACGGCCAAACCTTGGGTCCAGGTAATTGTCCTCCCTCCCCAGGTTTGGCTCCTTGGGCCATTTTGATCTGAATGTCATCTGAGTTCACCAAGTACTCAGAGGTAACTCCAAAGCGTCCTGAAGCCACTTGTTTGATCGATGACCGGCGCGAATCGCCGTTGGCGTCCGGTGTGAAGCGTTTGGGGTCCTCGCCCCCTTCTCCGGTGTTGGATTTACCTCCGAGACGGTTCATGGCGATGGCTAGCGTTTCGTGGGCCTCCGCAGAGATGGATCCGTAACTCATAGCGCCCGTTGAAAATCTTTTCACTATTTCACTAACAGGTTCCACTTCTTCGATTGGTATCGGGCCGCGTTCCGAAGGGGCAAGGTTGAAGAGTCCTCTGAGTGTCGCCAGCTCCTCAGATTGGTCGTCTACGAGCTGGGTGTACTCCTTGAATATTTCGTATTTACCTGTACGGGTGGAGTGCTGAAGTTTGTAAACCGTCTCAGGATTAAATAAGTGGTACTCACCTTCGCGTCGCCATTGGTATTCGCCACCCGCCCAAAGGTCTCTGTGGGCAACATCCTCTGGGTTTTCTAGATAAGCGAATCGATGACGGGCCTCTACTTCTTTAGCGATGACATCTAGATTTGCTCCGCCTAGTTTGGAAGTTGTCCCGGTGAAGTAATCGTCTATCACTTCGGTAGAAAGTCCAACGCACTCGAAAACCTGTGCTCCCGTATAGCTCGCGACAGTTGAGATGCCCATCTTAGACATGATCTTCAGCACGCCTTTAGAGCAGGCCTTTATGTAGTTCCTCACGGCTGTCTTGTTATCGACTTCAGCTATTGCTCCCTCCTCAATCAGGTCTTCGATTGACTCGATAGCAAGGTAGGGGTTGACTGCTCCAGCTCCGTACCCAAGTAGTAATGCCATGTGGTGAACCTCGCGAGCATCGCCACACTCAATGACCAGGCCGACTTCGGTGCGAGTTCGATTACGAACTAGATGGTGATGAACGGCTCCCGTTAGTAGCAAAGACGGGATAGGAGCATGCGTCTCGTTGCTGTACCTGTCTGACAGGACAATTATCTTCGCTCCGTTACTTATCGCTTCAGATATCTCTTTCTGGATCTCTTGGAGTGCTCTCTGTATCCCTGCCCCTCCTTCTGCCACTGGGTACAAGCCATCGATGGCAAAGGACTTGAATTGAGGGTGATCGCCCTTTTCGTTTAGGTAGAGAAGTTTGGCGAGGTCTTCGTTAGAGATGACTGGGCGTGGCAAGACTATTTGGCGACAAGAATCCGGACCGGGTTTCAGTAAGTTGCCTTCTGGGCCGATAGATGAAGAGGTCGAAGTTACAAGCTCTTCTCTTATTGCATCTAGTGGCGGGTTGGTGACTTGAGCAAACAGTTGGGCGAAATAGTCGAAGAGTATTCGCGGTCTCTTAGATAAAGCGGCTATCGGGGTATCGGTGCCCATTGAACCAATTGGTTCGGTTCCGGTTCGAGCCATTGGTGAAAGCAGGATTTTCAGTTCTTCTTCTGTGTACCCAAATGTTCTTTGGCGCTTCACGACCGACGAATGTTGCGGGGTTAACAGAAAGCGGTCTGGGAGATCGTCCAGGTGAACCAGACCCTCTTGGAGCCAGTCTTCGTAGGGGTGTTCTCCAGCGAGCGTGCTTTTGATTTCTTCATCGCCAACGATCCGGCCTTCCGTCGTGTCAACGAGGAACATTTTTCCGGGTTGCAATCGGCCCTTCTGGATTACTTTGGTCTGGTCAAGATCAAGTACACCGACTTCTGATGCCACCACAACGAGGCCATCATCTGTGACCCAGAATCTCGATGGACGAAGACCATTGCGGTCAAGGACAGCGCCGATCACGCTTCCATCTGTGAACGCGATTGATGCTGGCCCGTCCCACGGCTCCATTAAAGAAGCATGGAATTCGTAGAAATCCCTCTTCCATTGAGGTAACCGTTCATGATTTTCCCAGGCTTCAGGAATCATCATGAGGACGGCGTGTGGGAGGGTTCTGCCGCCAAGATAAAGCAATTCGAGCGCCTCGTCGAAGCTCGCTGTATCTGAAGCGCCTTTGGTCATAATCGGTAATGCTCGGTCTAAGGCATCACCGAAGACCTCATTAGCAAGTTTGCTTTCTCGGGCATGCATCCAATTGCGATTACCCATGACAGTGTTGATCTCACCGTTGTGGGCAACAAGTCGGTATGGGTGGGCAAGAGGCCAAGATGGGAAGGTGTTCGTGCTGAATCGTGAATGAACTAGAGCTAAGGCACTGGTCAGTCGTGGATCTGTTAGGTCAGGAAAGAAAGCTGATAGCTGTTCACAGGTCAGCATGCCTTTGTAGACGAAGGTGCGACAAGAAAGGGAAGGGAAATAAACACCCGGTTCAACCTCGTGTTCAATTCGCTTCCTCAATACGAAGGCGGCCCGCTCTAGTTCTAGGTCTTTCAGGTCTGAACCGTCTTTGCCTGAGAGAAACAGGGTGCGGAAGGTAGGCATAGCGTCGGTGGCGAAAGATCCTAAAGATGAGCTATCAGTAGGAACTTCTCGCCAACCAACTACCGCCAAGCCTTCTTGTTCGGCTAGAGCTTCGATCGCTTCAATGGCTATATCGGGGCTTTCTGAAGGCAGGAAGGCCATGCCTGCTGCGTAATGCCCTAACTGGGGAAGGTCAAAGTCGACAACGGCTCGGAAAAAGGAGTCGGGTGTTTGGATCAGGATGCCTGCGCCGTCCCCGACGTTCTCCTCGGCGCCTGTAGCTCCGCGGTGGTCAAGTTGAAAGAGGCACTTAAGTCCGCGCTGAACCATTTCGTGTGTAGCTCGCCCGTGCATATCGACGACGAAGGCCACACCACACGCATCATGCTCAAACTTAGGGTCGTAGAGACCCTGGGCCGCGGGCAGCCCGAATGTGCTGTGGGTGGTTTCGTGCATGTCTGACGTCCGGAGTGATCGAGCGTTAAGGTTGATGTTCGCTAGTTCGGGACGTCGTTGGCCCAAGTGGAACTCTACTAAAGGCTACCTCACTCTATGGTCAGTCCAAACCTGTGTTGTGAGGTGATCAAGATTCAGTCTGGTGTGTGCGTTTTCTTCTTCCGAAGAAGAAATGCGGCTGCAGATAGACTGCATACTGAGATCCATACGGTTGGGGACTGACTTTCAGCTGTATCGGCGGCGAATCCGGCGACCACTGGTCCTGCGGCTCCTGCGACAGCGAACACGGAGTGTTGTAGCCCCATAAGTAAGCCAAGGTCTTCGGGTTCGAAAGTGTCCTGTGCGTATAGGGCCTGCAATGGAGTTGATGCACCGAGGCTGCTGCCGACCAGGACTCCGTATATTAGGCCGAGCCATAAGTTGCCTCCCAGGATAAAAAGCGAACCGAAAGCGGCCAATAGATAGCTGATTTTGAGTGCAAGAGAGGCTTCGTGTCTCGCAGCTATGGGTATTACTCCAACGCGACCAAAAAGTTGGCTAAAGCCGCGAAATCCGGCGATCCCGGCGGCTGTTCCAAGTGCTAGCCCTTGATCGATCATGATCGGCACTTGGTATACGAGAAGGGTGCTGTAGGAGAAGCCCGCAAACGCGTAGGCGAACAGCATTCTCCTGACTTGAGGTCGATGTATCGATGTACGTAAAGCCTGAAAGGCGCTAGGTGACGGCCCCTGTGTCTCTGTAGAACGACCTTCGCTGGCAAAGTGTGAGGCTTGAAGCGCTCCTGCAAAAGCCACCAAAGCGAAGATTCGAACAGCCGGCCTCCAACCCCACGAGTTGATGATCACTGCTCCGACTGGAAGGTATATAGGGCTGCAGAAGGCACCGATCACGGTCAGAACAGTTATTCGTTGCTCGCGATTTGCAGGCCCGACTCGGCCCGCGATTGCCGTTGATATGTGATAGAAGCCAGTGGTCGCCATGACACCCAAGCCTGTGGCCGTCAAGAATGCGAATATCGCAGCGTTGGAGGCCCAACTGCTGGCCAACAGGGATAGGGAAGCGGCGGCCTGAATGGCGAAAACCAGTCTGCCACCCCATCGATCGAGTAGGCGGCCGGCAAATGAAGCGCCAAAGCCACTTATTAGCTGAGAAGCGGCGAAAACGGTCCCCAAGAAAGTGAGGGACCACCCCAAGTCTTTGTGAATTGGGTCTAGGAGGATCCCGTAGGCATAAAAAGCTGCACCGTAGCAGGTGCATGTCATGACCCCTAGAGAGATGATGGGAGTCCAGCTCTTGATGGGTGCGGGGTCTATGGCCACCTTGACACAATAGGTCCGTTGGCGAGGGGTGCGAAGGGGGAGGCCAACGGATGCATAAATATTCATATATATGAATAATTATGCATTTCAGTTTAATTCATGTACCCTGAACCTCATGTCAAGCAACGCAAGACTTCAAGTGGGCATCGTCGGCGCCTCAGGCTTTACCGGCTCTGAGCTCATGAGGCTTATAGCCGGTCACCCCGAAATGGAACTTGTGGTTGCGACGGGCGACACTCAAGCCGGTTCAAAAGTAAGGGACCTATATCCCAGCCTTGCGGCAGAATACGGAGAGACTGTTTACAGAGAGTACGCAGCTTCTGAGATGGAGGGGCTTGATGCAGTCTTTCTTGGGCTCCCTCATATGGCAAGCCAACCAATTGTGTCAGAACTGTTTAACAAGGTCGGATGCATCCTTGATTTAGGTTCAGATTTCAGACTCAAGGACCCGAGCCTTTATCCGCAATGGTACGGAGTTGAACACTCTGCGCCTGAGCTTCTTGAGCACTTCGTCTATGGCCTACCTGAGGTATATCGCAGCGAACTCAAAGGTGCTCAAGGCATAGCAGTGCCCGGTTGCTATCCGACAGCAGCATCTCTTGCGTTACATCCCTTTGCAGAGGCAGGCAAAATCCAACAAACCGGTGTAATCGTTGATGCCGCCTCGGGTGTCAGTGGGGCTGGAAGAGCAGCAAAGGCCAGCACAACCTTTTCCTCGGTAGATGAGAATTTCAACGCGTACGGTTTACTGACGCACCGTCACACCCCAGAAATCGAACAGGTAAGTGGATGCGAAATTTTGTTCACCCCGCATTTGGCGCCCATGGTCCGCGGAATTTTGGCTACGTGTTACGCCCGCCCAACCGAGGAAAACTTTACGACCGAAGAAGCTTTGGACTTATTGAGGCAGTGCTACAGCGATGAGCCATTTGTTGTAGTAGATGAAAGTTCCCCGTCTACGAAGGCAACAATGGGGGCCAACACGATCCACCTGACAGCCCGCGTCGATGAACGGACTGGATGGCTGCTGGTCATCAGCGCCATAGACAATTTGGTTAAAGGGGCGTCCGGTGGCGCAATTCAGTGCGCCAATATTGCGTTGGGCCTCGACGAGACAGCCGGGTTACCGACCATCGGACTTATGCCTTAGTAGGAGATTGTGATGGATGAAAAGATGCCCCCACTTCGGCTAGTGGGACCGGAGGAAGCCTCCGTTGTTGAACTAGAAGATGCTCAATCTGCGGGCGATCATATGAACAAAGCCGAACTACTGGTCGAAATTCTTCCTTATATCCAGCGATGGAGAGGCAAGGTGGTTGTCATAAAATTTGGTGGGAACGCTATGACAGACCCGTCGCTAGCTCAGCGATTCGCAGAGGATGTTGTCCTTATGCACCAGGTAGGGATATTGCCGCTAGTCGTTCATGGCGGAGGCCCTCAAATTGGTGAGCTCATGGCACGTCTAGGTAAAGAACCTGAGTTCCGGGATGGGCTCAGGGTTACAGATGCTGAGACTCTCGATATTGCGAGGATGGTCTTAGTAGGCAAAGTGAACCGCGAAATTGTCAGCTCGATCAACATTCATGGCCCATTAGCGGTTGGCGTAAGTGGCGAAGATGGAGGCTTGATAACAGCGGCGCCCCGTAATCCAGATCTTGGATTTGTGGGAGACGTCACTTCAGTCGACCCAACCTTGCTAGAAAAGCTTTTTGCAGAGGGCCTTATTCCGGTGATGTCAACCATTGGCGCCGACTCATCCGGGCAGGCTTACAACATCAATGCTGACACTGTCGCAGGTGCGGTTGCGCAAGCAATGAATGCGGAAAAAGTGTTGTATCTAACTGATGTTGAAGGCCTTTACGGTGACATGGCCGACAAAAACTCGTTAATCAGAGAAATCAGCGCCGATGATCTGGATTCCAAGATTCAAACGGCCGAAATAACAGATGGGATGATCCCCAAAGCTGAAGCTTGCGTGAGAGCTGTGAAGAACGGGGTTACGAGTGCGCACCTGGTGGATGGACGAGTCCCACATGTTGCGTTGCTAGAAATTTTCACCGATGCCGGCATCGGGACAATGGTCAGCGACTAGCAGACCTATACAGCACAGCTACTTAGTAAGGAAGATCCGATGATTACTTCAACTGTCGCCGCAGACAAACCAGAGTCTTATCCGCTAATGCCAACGTATGGACTGCCGCCCGTCCAATTCGTTAGAGGGTCCGGCACTGAGCTTTTTGATCGAGACGGCAACCGTTATTTGGATTTTCTTTGCGGGCTAGCAGTGACCTCGTTAGGGCATGCCCATCCCGCCGTGGCTGAAGCCATAGCTGAGCAGGCGCGCACTCTTCTCCATGTATCGAATCTCTACGAAACGGTTCCGGGTCTAGAAGTAGCGGAAACCATTGACCGTCTCCAAGGAGGCGGTGGCCAAGTCTTCTTCTGTAACAGCGGCGCTGAATCGCTCGAAGGCGCAATAAAATTGGCTCGAAGAAATGGCGGTCACGGTAAATACGTCGTAGTCAGCGCCCTCAGATCCTTTCACGGAAGAACTCTCGCCACGCTCCACGCGACAGGCCAGGTTGAAAAACATGAGACTTTTCAACCCCTACCCGAAGGTTTCCGACATGTGCCTTACAACGATTTTGAAGCTTTAGAAGAGGCGATTGACCCGACATGTGCAGCGGTCTTACTAGAGGTTGTGCAAGGTGAAGGTGGCGTCAACGTAGGCGACCGTGAATACCTGGAAAAAGTCCGCGAGCTTTGCGATGAGCGGCAAATGCTGTTGATGTTTGACGAAGTCCAAACTGGCTTTGCTCGAACTGGGGAGTGGTTCGCTTGGCAACACCACTTTGATGCTCAGGGTCGAGTGCGGCCCGATGTGGTGACGATGGCCAAAGCCCTAGGTAATGGAGTCCCCATTGGAGCGATCTGGGCAAAACGGGAGATAGCAGGAGCGTTCCAACCAGGAGATCACGCGACAACTTATGGTGGCCAGCCTCTAGCGACCTCAGCCGCTCGCGCTGTTCTTCGTGTGATGGAATCGATAGACGCGCCGGCACTGGCTCGCTCCGCAGGAGAAGAACTGATGGGCAAGCTTTTAGCGGTTCCTAACGTCTTGGATACCAGAGGACTGGGACTGTTGATAGCCGCTGAGATCGACACCGAAACAGTGGGTATGACCGGTCCGGAAATAGCTCTGGCTTGTCTAAAGGAAGGCCTAGTAGTGAACGGCATAAGTCCTACCGCAATCCGTTTAGCGCCGCCGCTAACAGTGTCGTCTGAAGAAATTGACGAAGCGATGACGAAATTATCGAAAGTCTTGGGCGGAAGCTAATGCGACACTTCCTCGAAATCGATGACCTAACGGTTCAAGAATTAGAACTAGTCCTTGAACTTTCAGCTGCGACAAACCTCCCGAAGTCACTCAACGGCCAAGGCGTAGCGCTAATTTTCGAAAAACCTTCCGGGAGAACAAGAAATTCAATGGAAATGGCTGTTGTCCAGCTGGGTGGACACCCGATGTATATCAAACCCGAAGAACTCGGGATTGACAGTCGAGAAACCGCCGAAGATGTCGTAAGAGTCATGGCTGGCTATCACGCCGTCTTGGCCGCCAGAGTTTTTGATCACGGACGCCTTGAACGGATGGCGGCGGCGAACACCATGCCGGTCGTGAATTTACTCTCGGACCTAGCTCACCCAATGCAGGCTCTAGCTGATCTACTGACTATCGAGCAGGTAATTGGTCTCAAAAAAGTTGGCAAAGTCGCTTATGTAGGTGATGCCAACAACGTTTGGAGGTCCTTGGCCATTGGCTGTTCGATGCTAGGCATACAGACAAGCGTGGCGTCGCCCGCAGGACATGGCCCCAATTTGGGTGATCTGGAACGAGTTCAGGTGGCTGGCGGTTCGATTCAAGTGACAGAGGACCCGGATGAAGCGGTCCAAGGGGCCGATGTTGTCTATACCGATGTGTGGACATCGATGGGCCAAGAAGAGGAGACGTCGCAACGCCTTGATGCTTTTAGTCGTTTCACGGTCAACTCAGATTTGATGGCAGGCGCAAATGCCGGCAGTGTCTTCATGCATTGCCTTCCTGCGCATCGAGGGCAAGAAGTTACCAATGAGGTCATAGAGAGCCCTCAGAGCAAAGTGTTTCTTCAAGCCCATAATCGGATGCACAGTGCTAGAGGACTTTTGTCATGGATTGTCGGCGAGGTGGCGCAGCATGACTAGTAAGTCTCAACGCCAACATGCGATCGAACGGCTCTTAGCTGAACGCTCTGTTGGAGACCATAGCGAACTTGTCGAACTACTCGCTTCAGATGGGATTGAAGCCTCACAGGCCAGTGTGAGCCGTGATCTAGATGAACTTGGAGCGGTGAAGCTGCGGGCAGGCGGCCAAACTGTTTATGCCATTCCCGAGATCGCAACCCAAAGAGCCGTGCCTTTAGAGACCTTGAGACGGGTTTGTGGTGATTGGGTCGTGGGCGCTGAACATTCTCATAATTTAGTTGTTCTTACAACACCCCCAGGTTCTGCTCACGTCGTGGCGTCGGCAATCGATCGAAGTGACAGTTCAGACGTCATAGGCACAGTTGCTGGTGACGACACCATCTTGGTGGTTGCTGCCCCACATACAAGCGGCGAGGCAGTGGCTGAACATTTTCGCGAATTAGCAGGACTTTGAGATTTGTATCTCCACCCACTTACCAAACTTCACTTAGGACTTTCTTATGGCTGATGGAAACACACTTTGGCATGGACGTTTCGAAGGCGACGCCAGCCAAGCTCTGCGCGAGTTGAATGACTCCCTGCCTTTCGATAGGCGGATGTACCGAGAAGACATTGCAGGCTCGCGCGCTCATGCGGAGATGCTTTGCGACGTCGGGTTACTAGAAGCCAGTGAACTACGGGACATTCTTGAAGCTCTTGAAGTTGTCGAAGCTGAGATAGCAGAAGGAACCTTCCAGTGGGCGCAGTCTGATGAAGACATACACACGGCAGTAGAGAGGCGAGCGACTGAGATAACTTCTTCAGCAGCGAAGATTCACACAGGTCGAAGCCGTAATGACCAGGTGGCGAATGACGTTCGGCTAGTAGCGCTAAGTGAGATCGATTCCCTAGCTGAAGTGCTTGGTGCCTTAATTAAGTGTCTGCTGCTTAGAGCAGAAGAAGCGCACGAGAACGGTTGGTATCTCCCCGGGTATACACACCTACAAAGAGCTCAACCTGTCGGACTAGCACACCATTTAGCGGCCTACTGCTGGATGCTGATGCGAGACCTAGAGAGGCTCCAGGAAGCGCGCAGTCGGGCTGATGTTTCTGTGCTTGGAGCAGGCGCTCTTGCTGGCACAGCGCTGCCTATTGACCCACATTTGGTAGCTGAAAAACTTGGGTTCAGCTCGGTCTTCAATAACTCTTTAGACGCAGTGTCTGATCGAGATTTCGTAGCAGACTTGCTTTATTCCTTGAGTGTCGTCGGAGTTCATTTGTCGAGGTTGGGAGAGGAGATCTGCTTGTGGGCTTCTTCAGAGTTCAATTTTGTGGAATTAGATGACGCCTTTTCCACTGGTTCCTCGATGATGCCACAGAAAAAGAATCCTGACATAGCTGAGTTAGCCCGTGGCAAAGCTGGCCGTCTTGTAGGGAACCTCACTGGGTTCTTAGCCACTCAAAAGGGGTTGCCGCTGACCTACAACAAGGACTTACAAGAAGACAAAGAACCTATGTTTGATAGTTGCGACACAGTTCGCCTCACTGCTCTTGCCTTAACAGGAATGATTGAGACCTTGAAGTTTAATTCGACCTCAATGAAAGACAGCGCAGATTCCCCTTACGCTGCGGCCACTGATTTAGCTGACTTTCTCGTTGAGAAAGGAATGCCATTTCGAACGGCGCACTCAGTTGTTGCGGGACTTGTGCGTGAGTCATTAGAGAGCGACGGTGATCTGATGGCTTTGGTCGAAGAGCACGAAGACCTTGGTCCTGAAGCTGGTGAGCTACTCCTTCCGGGCATTGGCTCTCGACGAAACAGCCACGGTGGAGCTGGGTCTGAAGCTGTTGCGGGACAGTTGGAAGCACTTCGAACGCGTGTGGGTAACCTTCGGTGACAGCAGAACCTCGGTGGCGCGAAGCTGAGGATTCCATTCTTTCAGCTGACGATCAGCTGTCTGAAGCGCTCAGTATTGTTCGAAACTTCGTGCCAGTGGAGGACATTCAGGCTGAGGCGCAGCGACAAGTTCTGGAGTTCGCCGCCCATCACCCGGACGTGTTGCATCGCTCCTGTCTCGAAGGGCACTTCACTGGGTCTAGTTGGGTGGTGGACCACGGGGCCTCTAGCGGTGTCATCCTTCTTCACTCGAAGGTAAATCGTTGGCTTCAACCGGGGGGTCATGCCGATGGTGACGGGTTCCTGCAAATGGTTGCTCTGCGGGAGGCAACCGAGGAAACAGGAATAAATGGCTTGAAGGTGTGGGACGAGCCGATTGATATCGATGTCCACGTCATTGAGAAACGATCCTTGTCCGAACCAGCGCATCTTCACCTTGACGTTAGGTACCTCGTAAAAGCGCCCAAGGGAGCGCTCTTTCGAGGTAATCATGAATCGAAGGCCCTCAGGTGGATTGGGCAAGGGGACCTCGAAGACTCGGCTCTTTCCCTAGATGAGAGCACGAAACGTCTGGCTCGGCGCGGATTCACGATTGCTGAACGCCTTCTTGCGTAAAGCTCTTGTAGCTTCTTTTCAATGCGCTACTTGGTGATCCAATTGGAGAACCTGATCTTGCTTGCCTTGGGCTTCATAGCAGGGTGGTTCATTGTGGCAATTGCCTCGCCGCGATTGGTGGTCGCTTCTTTCCCAGCCTGGCTAGTTTCTTCAGCGATAGCGACAGCGCTATTAGCGCTCGGTGGCCGCCTAGTTTTTGACGGCACCATGCAGGCATTCGGTATTGGGCTGATGGCGTCTAGTGTCTCGTCAGCGACATTTCTGCTCTACGAGGTAGTTCGTTGATCGTCCCAGGTAGGTTTTAAACCGTGCGTTCAGGTCCTCTTATTTGGGTTTCGTTAGCTGTGGCCGCCCTTATCGTGCTCTGGGGAATCGGTTCAGTTTTTGCTATAGGGAGAAGCAGGTGGGAAGAGCACGGGAGGCGGCAAATCAACTGGGTCTTAATGATGTTGCTGTTTGGTCCGCTTGCCGTCTTGCTTTTTTATGGCACCGTAAGACAGCATCTGCTTTGGCCCGAGCGCTACGAAAATGTTGATGGTGTAGCGCCGGCAGATCGTTAAGAATGAAAAGTGGCTCCCATAGAGTCGCACTCCTTGGCACACTGTCTTTGTGGATATTCTTTCCGACCTTGAGGCTCGAGGCCTCATCCATGACACTACAGACCGCGAAGCACTTGCGAGTCGACTAGCAGAAGGGCCTATTACCCTTTACTGCGGGTTTGACCCGACGGCAGATAGTTTGCATGTCGGGAACCTGATTGGTCTGTTGACTCTTAGACGCTTCCAGCTGGCTGGGCATTTGCCGATAAGCCTTGCTGGGGGAGCGACGGGAATGGTGGGAGACCCAAGCGGTAGAGACGCAGAGAGAAACCTTCTTGATGACGAGGGTCTAGCTAGAAACCTTGAAGGAATATTGCCCCAGCTCAGGAAGTTCTTGGAGTTTGACGGCGATTCAGCAGCGAAGCTATTAGATAACCGAGCTTGGACTGTCGGTATCGGAATCTTAGATTTTCTTCGAGACATCGGTAAGCACGTGACCGTAAACCAGATGATCGCGAAAGACTCTGTCAAAAGTCGAATGGCTGAAGGTGATGGGATCTCCTACACCGAATTCAGTTACATGATGTTGCAAGGATATGACTACCTGTGGTTAGCCGATAACGAAAACTGTCAGCTCCAAGTTGGAGGCTCCGATCAGTGGGGAAACATCGTTTTAGGTGTTGATTTGATTAGGCGAAAGCTTGGACAATCGGCGCATGCTCTTACTTGGCCCTTGCTGACGAAGCCTGACGGTTCCAAATATGGAAAGACTGCTGGTGGTGAGACGATCTGGCTAAGCCCAAACAAGATGAGTCCATACCGGTTCTATCAGGCGTGGATTAGCGTCGACGATTCAGAAGTTAGAAAGCTCCTTCTTCAGTTGACCTTTTTGCCTGTTGACGATGTGGAAGCATTAGTGGCGGAACACGAATTGAACCCTCAGCTACGGCTGGGTCAGCGCACTTTGGCTAGTGAACTTACTGGAATAGTTCATGGTAAAACTGCAGCCGCTTCCGCGGCCGAGGCTTCAGCAGTGTTGTTTGACCCTGACGTTGATGTTGCGGCGGTTTCTGAAGCGGCATTGGAGTTCATAAGCAGCGAAGTTCCTTCTACCGGTCTGCAAGAACTAGGTAATGGAGTCATTGACCTTTTGGTCGAAAGTGAGCTTTGCCAGAGTCGCAAAGATGCCAAGAGGGCAATAAACGAAGGTGGCATTTACTTGAATGGTCAACGTGTAACTGAAGCTGATTTCGTGCCTTCAGATAGTGACCTGTTGCACAATAAATATCTGCTGTTGAGACGCGGAAAGAAACTTTGGCATCTGATAATCGTCAGTTGAATTGAAAATGCCAATATTTCCCCATTATTCAGGGATCAAAGGTTGGCGCGGCACCTTTACCGCCTGTAGGGTGGCCCTTCGCCTTTAAACGCTGTTAGCGCAGCGCTGACTGGCTTCGACACCTCCGCTTGCCATTAGCTGGCAAACGCGTGTCCACATGCTGCCGCTCTAAGTGGCCGCAGCGCTCCTTGACAACAGAACAGAGGACGATAAACGCCAGTGCGGGCGATCGGCTGTTACTCACGTAACCGCTGATCGAACCACACAATCGTGTCAGGCCACTCGTGGTCATGACACAACGAAATCGTGTCAGGCCACTCATGGCCATGACACAACCATTTAACCGCAGCGTTATCGGATGGCTTGCCAGACGATGATGCTGCAACAATTCCAGCCAGCTGCTGTTACCTGGGGTATTTCCACCCTATAAAAGGTGCAGCAGGGGCTCTTCGATCGTGCCATAAAGACCTTTAGGTAGTTATGGTCAGATCTTGACGGAGAGTTTGATCCTGGCTCAGGACGAACGCTGGCGGCGTGCTTAATACATGCAAGTCGAACGATCCCGGGACTTCGGTCCCAATGGGAGAGTGGCGAACGGGTGCGTAACACGTGAGAAACCTGTCCCGGAGATGGGAATAGCCCAGGGAAACCTGGATTAATACCCAATACCCTGAGAGCGTCGCATGGCGCACTTAGGAAAGGTTCCGGCGCTCCGGGAGGGTCTCGCGGCCTATCAGCTAGTTGGTGAGGTAAAGGCTCACCAAGGCATCGACGGGTAGCTGGTCTGAGAGGACGATCAGCCACACTGGGACTGAGACACGGCCCAGACTCCTACGGGAGGCAGCAGTAGGGAATCTTGCGCAATGGGCGAAAGCCTGACGCAGCAACGCCGCGTGGGGGATGAATGCCTTCGGGTTGTAAACCCCTTTCAGCAGGGACGAAAATGACGGTACCTGCAGAAGAAGC
>PBMG01000020.1 GCA_002722565.1 Acidimicrobiaceae bacterium | reverse complement strand
GCCTGTCAAGCCGGAGGTCGCGGGTTCAAATCCCGTCGGGACCGCGGTCGGGTAGCTCAGTTGGCAGAGCGCGCGCCTGAAAAGCGTGAGGTCACCGGATCGACGCCGGTCCCGACCACGCTAAGAAGTCAGGGGTACAAGCCCCTGACTTCTAGTAATTTTAGGCTCCTCCCAGGGGATTCTTTATCGAGGATCGAGTGACGCCATCTTCTTTTGCTGCCGCAGCGACCGCAGAGGAAACTGCTGGCACTACGGAACGGTCAAACGCTGTGGGAATAATTAAGTCAGGTGCAAGGTCATCACTTGAAACAGCAGCAGCAATAGCTGAGGCCGCCGCAATCTTCATTCCTTCCGTAATGTCCGCGGCTGATGCGTCAAAGGCACCGCGAAAGATTCCCGGAAATGCGAGAACGTTGTTGATCTGGTTCGGATAGTCACTACGACCCGTGGCCACCACAGCGGCAATATCGCCTATCTCCTCGGGAAGGATTTCGGGATCAGGATTAGCCATTGCAAACACAATGGGTTTGTCAGCCATCGCTGCGACGTCATCTCGCGTGATAAGGCCAGGGCCGCTAAGACCCATGAAGACATCGGCTCCAGCCATTGCTTCGGCGACCGTTCCGGAAATCTGATCCCTATTTGTATTCTCAGCGATCCATTCTTTGGCGGTATTCATATCTTCTCGACCGGGATAAATGGTGCCCTTTCGGTCACACACAACCACATCGCCGATCCCTCGACCTAAGAGGATTTTTGCGCAAGCAACACCAGCGGCGCCTGCCCCCAAAATCACGCAACGTAGGTCTTTAAACTCTTTACCAGTAATACGAACCGCGTTTTCCAATGCAGCTAACGCGACAACTGCTGTGCCGTGTTGATCATCGTGAAAGACCGGTATATCAAGGGCTTCACGTAGACGTGCCTCAACTTCAAAAGCACCAGGGGCTGCTATATCTTCTAAATTAATACCCCCAAAGGTTGGGGCTAACCGAATCACTGTTTCAATTATTTCTTCGGGTGTATCCACATCCAAACAAATCGGGAATGCATCCACGTCAGCGAATTCTTTGAACAGAAGAGCTTTACCTTCCATCACCGGCATGGCCGCCGCTGGCCCAATATCACCCAGTCCAAGCACAGCAGTACCGTCGCTGACGATCGCTACCGTATTTTTTCGGATAGTTAATTCATGCGATGCTGCTTCATCATGATGAATCGCCATACAGACCCGGGCAACTCCGGGTGTGTATGCCATCGATAAATCATCAGCGTCTCGCAAAGGAATCCGACTGATGGTTTCAAGTTTCCCTCCCTCATGGATCTTGAAGGTTCTGTCAACTGCGCTAATAACCTTGACTCCTTCGAGCCCATCGACTGCCTCACAGATGTCTTCGACGTGAGCTTCGCTAGCTGCGTCAACAACTACTTCTTCACGTAACGATCCACCGGTTACGGTAAACCCTCTAAGGCTTCGAATATTTCCACCGACGTCACCAATCGCCGTACACAGTCGTCCAAGGGTGCCTGGTTCATGAGCAAGCTCAACTTCTAAAGTGGCCGAGAAAGCAGCTGTGGGTCGCGACATCGATTCTCCTGGTGCGGGATGCGAGCGCTCTATTGTGGCGGGAGGATCGGACTTGTCCAAACACTCCTATCGCATTTGTTTTATGGACCCTCATATTCAAAGCCCAAATCAGGTGCTGTCAAAAGTGTATGAAAGCTGATTCCAGCCTCTTTAGCGAGCTGCTCACATGTGCCACCGCGATCCACAACCGAAATAATCATCACAGGTTCTGCACCAAAGGCTCGAACTGCTTCAGCTGCTTCTAGGGGTGATACTCCCCTAGTCACAACATCTTCGGTAATAGCTACACGGTCTCCTTTACGCAGCGCGCCAGCTATCCGACCCTCAACACCGTGATCTTTTGATTCTTTTCGAACACTGAAGCTTCGAATTTCTTGGCCTCGGTCAGCAGCTATCGCTGCGACACCATAGGCAACGGGGTCAGCGCCCATGGTTAAACCGCCAAAAGCATCAATGCCGTTTACTTCACCCAAAATAATTTCCGCAATAAGTTGAATGCCTTGGGGCGTACAGACCGTTTGTTTACCATCAATAAACCAGCTGCTCTTCCGCCCTGATTTCAGAACAAAATCGCCGGTTTTCACAGCGTGAGCAAGCAGATGCTCTTTAAGTTTCACCCGTAGCGGGTCAAGTTCGCTCATTAGTCCATCCACCCCACTGTTCCATGGCCTTCAGTAACTTGCCCAATAGTCCAGGCTTCATGTCCGTTCGTGTTGGCAAGGCTCATGATCGCATCTACTTGGTCGCTAGGAACTATAAGAACCATCCCAATTCCTAGGTTGAAAACGTTTCGCATTTCTGTCTCAGACACTGGACCTTGGCTAGCGATCTCATCAAAGATTTTCGGCCGACGCCATGTTTTCACGTCTAGGCCTATATCTACTTGGTCTCCGATAACACGTTTAAGATTCCCCACAAGTCCGCCACCTGTTATATGCGCCGCGGCGTGTACTTCGTGCTGACGGAATGCACTTAGGACCGTTGGCGCATATATAACTGATGGACGCAGTAATTCGTCACCAAGTGACAACTCAGCGCCAGGCCATGCAGGTTGATCTGTAGCACCGTGATGCATCAAGACCCGTCGCGCCAAACTGTATCCATTACAACGCAAACCGGTTGAAGCAAGACCTACTAGCAAGTCGCCTTGAACAACTGATGATTCATTTGGTAAGTCAGCTCGTTCTGCTACACCAACAGCAAAGCCTGCTACGTCAAAATCGTCGTCATCCATTGAATCTGGATGTTCAGCAATTTCGCCACCTGTTAAAGCACAACCGGCAGCTATACAGCCTTCGGCAAAGCCAATGACAAGTTGTTCGATCACTTCGGGATCGACTTTCCCAACGGTTAGCTGATCTAAGAAGAACAGAGGTTCAGCTCCAGAAGTGACGATGTCATCGACACACATTGCAACTACATCGATACCAATAGTGTCGTATCTGCCCAGGTTCTTCGCTACAAGAGTTTTAGTTCCAGCTCCATCATTGCCAGATACCAATACGGGTTCTTGATATCCATCAGGGATAGCAACAATTGATCCAAACCCTCCAACGTCGCTCAAGACTTCTTTTCGAAAAGTTGATCGTGCATGCGGGATCAGCCGTTGTACGGCTTCATCTGCTTTGTCTATATCAACTCCAGAATCGGAGTAAGTGAGATCGGGACTCATTGACCAAGCTCCATTTGTGAGACCGATATGAAAGCTGATCCTTGGTCATCTTGTCGTTCTCCCAAGACATCCCTCCCTATATCATCTGGGATTTCTACGGGGTACTGGCCATTCAGGCATGCCGTACAAAATCCAGCACCCGCAGCGCCGGTAGCGTCAATCAAACGATCAAGTTCCAGATAGGCAATGGAGTTAACACCTAGGTATTCGCGGATTTCATCCATTGTTAGGTTTGCAGCCAACAGTTCTGCCTGCGTACCTGTGTCCATCCCATAAAAGCATGGCCACCTATAGGGCGGGGAAGAAATTCTTAAATGCACCTCTGCAGCTCCTGCTGCGCGGAGCATTTCAACTATCGCTCGCGTGGTGGTTCCACGAACAATCGAGTCATCAACAACGACCAGTCGCTGGCCTTCAATATTGTGCCTAATCGGGTTGAGTTTCATCTTGACTCCCAAAGCTCTCATCTCTTGGGAGGGGGCGATGAAGGTTCGGCCGATGTAGCGATTCTTAACTAGTCCATCTCGATAAGGAATGCCGCTTGCCCTGGCAAATCCCTGAGCCGCCGGGATACCAGATTCGGGTACTGGCATCACAAGATCTGCCTGGGCTGGAGCTTGATCAGCTAATTGTTCTCCCATTCGTTGTCTCGCCGAGTGCACGTTGCGTCCGTATAACACCGTGTCTGGGCGAGAAAAATATACAAATTCAAATACACACAATTTTGGGTCAGGATTGCTGAACGGTTGATGGGAAGTCCAACCAGCACTATCAATAACAATCATCTCGCCGGGGTCAACCTCACGCACAAAATGGGCGCCTACCGTGTCTAACGCTGGACTTTCAGATGCAACTACCCAGCCGTTATCTAGTCGCCCTAGACACAGAGGCCAAAATCCTTCTGGGCCTCGCGCGCCAACTAGATGATGACGGTCCATAGCTACGAAGGAAAACCCACCTTTGAGTCGCGGCAAGACACGTTCTAAAGCCCAGGGCAGTTCATTCCCTGCAGGAGCTTTGCTACTTGCGAGTTCAACAGCAACCAATTCAGCAACTAGATCACTATCACTAGTGACAGTTCCGTCGAGCATCCCGGCTTCGGCCGCAAGTTCTGCCGTGTTTACGAGATTTCCGTTATGGGCCAGAGCGAATTCGAGCTCGCCCACATCACGGTAAAAAGGTTGCGACGCTCGCCAAGAACTTGAACCTGTTGTTGAATAACGGGTGTGACCAATCGCGATATTTCCTTCTAAAGCTGCAAGTATTCGGTCATCAAAGGCACTCGAGACAAGGCCCATGTCTTTAACGACTGTGACGCTGGAACCATCACTCACTCCAATCCCAGCTGATTCTTGTCCTCGGTGTTGAAGGGCATACAGGCCGAGGTACGTCTGGTGAGCCACGGGGCGCCCTGGGGCTAGCACCCCAAAAACACCACAAGCTTCGCGTGGTTTGTTTATTTCTACTTCTGGGATTTCATCTGTCATGCGTTGACAGTTCCCTGCCCTAATGCTTCCGGTAGTTGATTTTCGGAAGCTACCGTCAAACTCTCGAGAGATACGTCAACCATGGGCCCGAACTGTAAGGATGAACCACCCGTTTCTCCGATGACCTTTGCAGTAACTCCTCTGGCGGCGGCTGTCTTTACGAAATCATCCAATTCTCTATTTTCGATTGCAACGAGAACTCGTCCTCCTGATTCGTTGAACATCGAAATATGGTTGTCATGATTCTTTATTTTGGCGCCGATGCCAGATCGAATAGCCATCTCTGCGAGTGCTACTGCAAGACCACCTTCTCCAACGTCATGAACAGCCTTCAGTCTCTGTTTCTGAACTGATTCAGCGACGAAAGCAGCAGTCCGAACAGCATGGTCAAGGTCAAATTCAGGAAGAACTCCGTCTTTGCAACAGCCGACTTCCCATGCCCATCGACTTCCCCCCATAGAAACATCTGATTCAGGTTCTTGACCTAGCACCAGCAATAGAGAATCTGGGGGTAAACCAATACCTGGTGGTGGTTCTGAGAGATCCGGATGCACACCAAGAACGCCAACAACTGGGGTTGGGGCGATATCAACCGCGTTTGTTTCGTTGTACAAGCTGACGTTGCCGCCCACTACCGGCGCATTGAACGCAATGCAGGCTTCCGACATGCCATCAACTGATTCTGAAAGTTGCCACATGATTTCTGGATGTTCAGGATTGCCAAAATTCAAACAATTGACTACCGCCAGGGGGTTCGCTCCTACGCAAGCAATGTTCATAACGGCTTCAGCAACAATCATTTTTGTGCCTTGGCGCGGATCGACGTAGCACCACCGGTGGTTGCCATCGGTAGACATCGCCAAACCCCTCCCAGTTTCTTCCCCCGTCGAGGGGTGTCTTAGCCGAAGGAGAGTCCCGTCATTTCCAGGACCTACAACTGTGTTGAGAAACAACTGATGGTCATATTGGCTGTAAACCCAAGAGGGGTCACACACTAATGCCAATAGATCTTCAACACAGTTAGCTGGGCCTTGCGAAGCATCGCGTAATCTCCGCTCAGTCAAATCATCTGGCGGCGACATAGGTCGGTTGTATTCAGGGGCATCGTCATGGAGAGTTGATGCAGGTAGTTCTGCTAAGACTTCTCCCTCAAAGCCATCCATGATTCGCAACTGTCCGTTTCCAGTTACGCGACCTATCACGCTGGCTGTTATTTCCCATTGAGCTGAGATTTCCAGAACCTTCTCAAGATGCTCGGGTTCAACGATCGCAAGCATTCTTTCTTGAGACTCAGAGGTCATTAACTCGAATGGCTCCATACCTTCTTCGCGGGAATGAATCGCCGAAACATCAACATCCATGCCTGCCCCACCTCGAGAAGCTGTTTCACTCGTCGCGCAAGTAATGCCAGCACCACCTAGGTCTTGGATCCCGCTTACTAGTCCTTCGTCGAGAAGTTCTAGACATGCTTCTAAAAGTCTTTTTTCTTCGAATGGGTCGCCCACTTGGACACTTGGGCGCTTATCGGCACCTTCCGAGTTTTCATCGAAACCCGCTGAAGCAAGGACGCTAACGCCTCCTATCCCATCTCTCCCAGTAGCGGCTCCCAACAAAATCGCTAGATTCCCGACCCCGCTTGCCTGGCCAAGTACAAGTCGTTCCGATGGGAGCACACCCATGGCAAGAACATTGACCAGCGGATTGCCTTTGTATGTTTCGTCAAAGACGATCTCGCCCCCGACCGTCGGAACACCGACACTATTGCCGTAACCAGAAACGCCGCTAATCACCCCTTCAGCGATCCATCGGCTACGAGGATCATCAAGAGGACCAAACCGAAGGGGATCCATGACAGCTATCGGTCTCGCGCCCATGGTGAAAATATCTCTCAAAATGCCACCGACTCCTGTCGCCGCGCCTTGGTACGGCTCAATGGCAGATGGGTGATTATGGCTTTCGATTCGAATCGCTACGGCGATGTCATCGCCAACATCTATTACTCCAGCATTTTCTCCTGGCCCAACAAGAACCCACGGCGCTTCAGTCGGAAGTCTTTTCAAGTGGACTTTCGAAGATTTATAAGAACAATGTTCCGACCACATGACTGAGTACATCGCCAACTCGAGATGATTCGGGTGTCGGCCAAGGAGCTCGTGAATTTGCTCGTATTCCTCATCGCTTAGGCCAAGTGCCCGATGAACTGATGCATCTTCTGGGGCGGCGCTCACGCCCCAAACCTAGCCGCGGTCCCAAAATTCTTATGGATGCCTTTCGAAGGATCATTGCCTACCGCATCGCTCGTTACTAGGTCTTAGCTAATTACAGGTAGTGCGCATGAAAAGCTTCGTCCAAAGAGCCGATCAAACCGACAGAAAAGATTGGATCAGCGCGGCTCCATCATTCGAACCTAAAAGGTCAGAAGTAGCTCTTTCAGGATGCGGCATCATGCCAACAACGTTCCCAGCTTCGTTACATATGCCAGCTATATCTTTGATTGATCCATTTGGGTTATCGGTGTACCGAAACACAATTTGTTCTTGAGTTTCTAACCTCGAAAGAATTTCAGGAGAGCACACATAATTACCTTCAAAATGATTTATGGGAATTTGCAAACAGTCTCCTACCTGGGAGCCCTTTCCTACAACATTTTGGGTTGATACGAATTCGATTTGCTGCATGGAACAAAGAAACTTCATCCCAGCATTTTTCTGCAAGGCTCCGGGCAAGAGACCCGCTTCGGTTAACACTTGAAATCCGTTACAGATACCTAGTACCGGACCACCTGCTAAAGCGAAATCGGACACTGCTTCCATAACTGGGGAGAACCTTGCGATAGCACCACATCGCAAGTAGTCACCGTGTGCGAACCCTCCTGGTATCACTATCGCATCAACGTTCTTTATCGATGAATCACTGTGCCAAAGGATCTCAGCTTCGCCGCCAAGCGCCCGGACCGCATCGATAGTGTCAAATTCGCAGTTGGTGCCTGGAAAACGAATGACGCCCACGCGCTGGGTCATGTCTCTAGCACTTCCACCGCTGCATCCTCGATCACAGGGTTTGTTAGAAAGCGATTACACATATCTTCAACAAGCGATCGTGCTGCATCGGCAGATTCCGCTTCTACTTCGAAGCGAATTAACTTGCCGACACGAACGTTACGGGTCATTTCAAAGCCCAATGCGGGCAACGACCGTTCAATTGTTGATCCTTCAGGATTCGCAATCCCGTCACGCGGTGAGACTTCTATCTTTGCTTCGAACTGCATCAGCTTTGCCCTATCCACTGTGTGAATGATTCGCCCGTAATTCGTTCATAAGCAGTGACGTAGCGATCACGGGTCGCATCTACAGTCTCACTCGAAAGAGGTGGCGGTGGCGGTGACTTGTCCCAACCAGTGGCCTCAGTAGCATCTCGAACTGGTTGCTTGTCAAGAGAAACCGGTGTTGCACCCGGGTCCCAATTTTCCGCGGGCCAAAATCTTGACGAGTCTGGTGTCAGCAGTTCATCTGCTATCACCATCTGCCCATCAACAATGCCCAACTCGAACTTGGTATCCGCGATGATGACACCGTTTTCTGCGGCATGTTCAGATGCTCGCCTATACGCCTCAACAGAGATTGATCGCGCCGTGGCAGCCAAGTCGGCCCCCACGATATTTACAGCTTCTTCATAACTGATATTGATGTCATGGCCTTCCGTAGCTTTGGTTGAAGGAGTAAACACCGGCTCTGGCAATTGTTGTGCTTCTAGCAAACCGCTGGGCAGAGTGGAGCCATGCATCGTCCCAGATGTCTGATATTCCTTCCACGCGGACCCAGTTATATAGCCGCGCACTATGCATTCGAGGGGCAACATTTCTGCTTTCCGGACCAGCAGAGCTCGACCATCCCATTCTGGTCGCCTAGCCGCGTCAGGGAAATCATTTGGGTCAGCTGAAACGAGATGGGTAGGAGCAACGTCATCTAAGTAATCAGACCACCACACCGTCATCGCAGTAAGAACCTTTCCTTTGTCGGGGATCGGCTCATTGAAGACGACGTCAAACGCTGAAATCCGATCGCTCGCCACCATCAGCAGATGCTCATCATCAACGATGTACATCTCTCGCACTTTGCCACTATGAAGTAATTGAAGTTCGCTCACATCTCTTCTCTACTAGAGAATGGGGGATGGGCGGTAGGACCCTGCCCCAGGATATTCAGAATTAATTTTGCTTGCAGTAGCTACAAAATCTGACACTTGGGAGCCAGCAAGGCCAATAAAAGCCCCATGATCAGACAGCACTTCTTCCATGGTTTCCTTATCCAACGGGAGAAGCGGATCATCTATCAGCCGTTGGAGAAGATCGTTTTTGCCAGAAACACCTTCGCGAATTTCCAACGCAGCGGCGACTGCATGTTTTTTTATAATCTCGTGAGCCTCTTCACGACCAGCTCCCGCTTTAATTGCCGCCACCAACAGTCGGGTTGTAGCAAGAAAGGGCAAGTATCGTTCAAGTTCTCGATCAATAACATTGCGGTAAGACCCAAAACCGTCAAGAACAGTCAATGTGGTCTCAATGGCTCCGTCAATCGCAAAAAAAGCGTCAGGAAGCACCACGCGTCGAACAACTGAACAACTAACGTCGCCTTCATTCCATTGGTCACCAGCAATGGATGCAGCCATTGTCAGATGTCCTCGGAGGATTGACACAAAGCCGTTCACACGCTCGGCCGACCGCGCATTCATCTTGTGAGGCATCGCAGATGAACCCACTTGGCCTTCACTAAAACCTTCGGTCGCCAAATCTAACCCAGCCATAAGACGAACCTGCAGGGCGATATTGCCTAAAGGACTCACTGCTTGTGTCAGTGCACTAACAACATCTAAGTCAAGCGAACGGGGATACACCTGTCCCACCGCTAGCAATGTTTCGCTAAACCCTAATTGGCTGGCAACTCGTTCCTCTAGTTCTGCGACTTTCCTAGCATCTCCTTCGAAAAGATCGAGCAGATCTTGTTGGGTGCCAACCGGTCCTTTTAGCCCTCGCAACGGATATTTGTTCAACAGGTCTTCTACACGTTGATATGCAAGGACAGTTTCTTGACCCAAGTTGGCGAAACGCTTACCTAAGGTGGTCATTTGAGCTGGAACATTGTGCGAACGCCCCGTTATGGATGTGTCTTGGTACTGGACGGCCAGTTCTGCAAGACGAGAGATAACAGCAATTAGTCGAGTTTGAATCAGAATTAGCGAGCGTTTGATTTGTAATTGCTCAACATTTTCTGTGAGATCCCGCGAAGTAAGGCCTTTATGGATGTGTTCATATCCAGCTAGGGCAGAAAACTCTTCGATGCGGGCTTTGACATCATGCTTCGTCACGCGTTCTCGTCGGTCTATCGACTCGAGGTCAACCTCAGTTATGACTGATCGGTAGGCGTCAACCACAGCATCATCAATTTCGATACCCAAATCTTTTTGAGCTTCGAGGACTGCTATCCAAAGTTCGCGTTCTAACACGACTTTATTTTCGGCTGACCAAATCACCACCATTTCCGGAGATGCATACCGGGTCGCCAAAACATTGGACACCGTAGGCTTAGTGGCTGTCACCTCGCACCTTCATCCCTGAACGATTTGAGTCGATCAACTAAATCTGGGTTGCTCAATGACAAAATCTCAACCGCTAATACCGCCGCGTTCGCTGACCCATCGACAGCTACGGTCGCAACGGGAATCCCTCGTGGCATTTGGACAGTGGAAAGCAAAGCATCAATACCTCCGTTTACACCACCTGACAAAGGGACTCCAATGACAGGCAATGTCGTGTGCGCTGACACAGCACCTGCAAGATGCGCTGCCATACCTGCTCCACAAATAATTACGCCGTAACCATCATCTCGAGCATTGGAAGCAAGTTCAGCAACCTTCTCAGGAGTCCGGTGAGCTGACATGACGTGAACTTCATGTGGAACATCAAAGCGTTCAAGCATTTCTGATGCACCGGCCATCTTGTCTCCGTCGCGAGGCGAACCCATCAAAATAGCTACCTTCACTTGTTTACCTCCCGGTTGTTATCCCTCTCAATCGAAGCACCAATATCAGTTCGATGTTGCATCCCTGGCCAGAAGATCAAATTCGTTGCCTGATACGCCAGCTCACGAGCCGCATCCAATGTGGCGGCCCGGCCACAAATGTTGAGCACTCGACCTCCATTAGTGAGTAATTCGCCCTCGACATTCGATTCGACACCGGCGCAAAACACCGTTACTCCTTCAATCGCTCTCGCTTCATCCAAACCATGGATCACGTCACCCGTTCTAGGCGACGACGGGTAGCCCTCTGACGCGAGAACAACAGTGACCATCGCATCAGCCGAAACCGTCGGTTGAATTGTGAGTTTTCCCTGCGCAACCTGGAGCAAGGTTTCGCTCAAACTATTTTCGAACCGAGGCAATATAACTTGAGCTTCAGGGTCACCAAATCGGACGTTGTATTCCAACAACTTTGGCCCGTCCGGGGTCATGATGAATCCTGCAAACAGAACTCCCCTGTAGTCAATATCACGCTTTTTAAGTTCTTGGACTGTGGGATGAACCGCTATATCCATTAACACTTCAAGATCAGCTTGACTCATGTTTGGCACGGGTGAATAGCAACCCATGCCCCCAGTATTTGGGCCTCGATCATCATCAAGCAGCCTCTTATGGTCCTGCGCAGAAGTGGGGATCAAGACAGCCTTTTCCCCGTCACACAATGCAAACAATGACAACTCAGGTCCAGTGAGTCCCTCTTCGATAACAATTCGTCGACCGGCATCCCCGAAAGCCACCCCAGTCAACTTCTGCTTTATATCCATGACAGCGTCGTCATAACTGTTCGTGACGAGAACACCTTTACCCGCGGCTAACCCATCCGTCTTGATGACATAGGGCGGTTCGAAGGTTATTAAGAACTCAATTGCTTCTTCTATTTGGTATTGGTCAAAAGATGCGTACCGTGCAGTTGGGACTCCTGCGGCATGAACTAGATCTTTCATCCAAGCTTTTGAGGCTTCTAACCGAGCTCCACTCTTTCCAGGGCCAAAGACATTGCAGCCAGCCGATCGAAGCTCGTCTGCAAGCCCGTTTACGAGAGGGACTTCCGGACCAATTACGTATAGATCAGCGTCAATCTCCATAACAGGGCTGCTGGTACTTCCTTCGATGCCGCCTGATCCCGGTGCTGCAACAACTTCTGAATCATTGGAGAGACTCTTTACAAATGCATGTTCCCGACCACCAGAACCGACCACGCAAACTTTCATGCTGCAAACCGTAAGTATTGCTCTCTGCCCGGTCCTACACATACATATCGAATTGGCACACCCATCTGCCGTTCCAAGAACGATATGTATTCGACTGCTTCTCGAGGCAGATCATTCCGCTCTGTTGCTCCCGATAGATCAGTCTTCCATCCAGGGAATTCCGCATAGACCGGCGTGGCTTTATCGTGCAAACGTCGAAGATGGGGGAGGTATTCGTATCGTTGACCGTCTACTTCATAGGCAACGCAGACTTTTATTGTTTCTAACTGGTCTAGAACATCTAATTTGGTCAACGCAATTTCAGTGCAGGCGTTCAGCCGAACCGCTTGACGAGCCATGACTGCATCAAACCATCCAGTCCGTCGCCGACGTCCGGTATTGGTTCCAAATTCTTTACCAACTTCGACAAGGTGGTCGCCCACTTCATCTTCTAGTTCGGTAACGAAAGGGCCTGACCCAACTCGCGTCAAGTAAGCCTTGGCGATCCCTATGACCTGGTCAATCGCTCCCGGCCCAATTCCCGCGCCAACAAGCGCATATCCAGCTACAGGATTCGATGAAGTAACGAATGGGTACGTCCCATGGTCGAGATCTAAAAAAGTTGCTTGTGCCCCTTCGAACAAAACTCGTTGCCCTGCGTGCAGGGCATCATGTAGGTGACCAATGGTGTCTCCTATATAGGGAGCTATACGGGGTGCAACTTCGTTAATTAGTTCGTCAGCCAGTTGGTCGGGATCCACACCTTCGTGACCGTATATATCTCGGAGAATGACGTTCCGTTCAGCCAAGGCACTGCGCAGCCTGGACCGCAAATGGTCGGGATCAAGTAAATCTTCGACACGTATGCCGACCCTCGATGCCTTGTCGGCATAGGCAGGACCAATCCCACGTTTAGTCGTACCAATTTTGTTGTCGCCCAACTGGCTTTCTGCTAATTCATCAAGAATCTGATGATACGGAAGCACTAAATGGGCTTGGGGGCTCAACAACAAACGCTGGCAATCGACACCCTTGGCTGTCAAGGTATCAATTTCTGCCAGAAGGACGTAGGGGTCGACTACAACGCCGTTGCCAATGATTGGCACCACGTGGTCATATAAAACTCCGCTAGGGATAAGTTGCAGGGCAAACACTTCTCCATCAACGACAAGTGTGTGCCCCGCATTGTGTCCGCCTTGGTAGCGCACCACGTGGGCACACTCTTTCGCGACAATATCGACGACTCGGCCCTTGCCTTCATCGCCCCACTGAGTACCAACCACTATTGATCCCGGCAAGGAACACTCCAAACGTCATCTGCTGACGTTGTCAGATCCTAATTGCGGAACCTAACTTTTCTAGGATGAATTAAGACCCTTTTATTTTGTTTTATGAGGAAAAACAACGCACAGCGATGTCTCAGCGGCGCCGTCGCGGATCTAGCCAAGGAACAACAGACTGTTCAAGGGGCACTAGATCTCGTCGATAATGACGGTGCGTTTCCATGACGGTCGCGTTTGCTGCTGCTCGAAGCTGCTTCATTTCTGTTTCAAGTTGCGTTAAACGTCGTTCTAGGGCAAGAACACGCTTTACTCCTGCCAAATTCAATCCTTCGTTTGTTAGTTCTTGGATCCGTCGGAGTAGAGCTATATCTATTTCGCTGTACCGCCGGCTTCCCCCAGGGGTCCGAGCAGGTTCAACCAATCCTTTTCGTTCATATATTCGGAGAGTTTGTGCATGAACGCCGGCCAGTTCTGCTGCGACGGAAATGACGTACACGGCTCTATCTGGGTCAGGCGTCATTGATATTGGGCCCACAATTACCCCTCCTCTTGTGGTTCGTTTCGAGGTGACCAATCGGTGACCTCACTTAGTGCTTCAAGCGCTTTTCTTTCCTTTGGGCTTAGCTCAGTCGGAACGGCAATCTCAACGGTGACCAACAGGTCACCGGTTGTCTTCGGGGTGGCTACACCTCGTCCTTTCACCCGAAACGTTGTACCTGACTTGGTGCCTGGGGGAATTTTTAGTGTGACAGTTGAATGATCGTATGTAGGAATCTTAATTTCTGATCCAAGGGCCGCTTCAGGAAACGTCACGGGGATAAGCAGAGTGAGATGCCGTCCTTTACGGCCAAACATTGCATCCGGTGCGACTTCGACTATTACGTAGAGATCTCCAGACGGACCCCCATTGCGTCCAGCTCCACCCTTCCCTGCTAAACGAATACGTTGTCCATTATCCACGCCTGGGGGAATACGAACTTTTACTTGGCGCTGCTCTCCATCGCTGACACCTCCAAGCAAGACGGTGGTCGTAACTCCATCGATTGCATCACGAAAGCCAAGGTGTATGCGCGTTTCTTGATCAACACCGCGCATTGAGACAGGGCCTCGTTGACCGCGTCCAAAGAAGTTGCCAAACATGCCTCCTAAGTCATCAAAATCTTCGAAATGAACGTTAAAGCCATCAGATCCAGAGGCAAATCCGCCCGCTCCTGAAGGTCCGACTCGTCGAGCTTCGTCATATTCTCCGCGTTTGGTGCTATCGCCTAAAACGTCGTACGCCGCCGAGACTTCTTTGAAGCGTTCCTCATTTCCACCATTCGCGTCTGGATGATGGGAACGCGCCAGCTTTCGATAAGCCTTAGTAATTTCTTTCGAGGAAGCGGTTGATGACACATCGAGTACCGCGTAATAGTCCTTTTCAAACCATTCACGCTGAGCAGCCATCTTTCACCTCCTCATCTCGGCTAGAGCAATTTATTGCTCTCGAACTTTGACCATTGCTGGACGCAACACAACGCCAGCCCACAAATAACCCGAACGCAACTCCTCGGCTACGATTTGCTCATTTCCCTCGCCTGTTTCAAAGGACATTGCCTCATGGTGGTTTGGATCAAATGGAGCTCCGAGAACCTCCATGCGAGCCAATCCTGCTTTGCTAAGCACTGCAATAAGTGCAGTCTGGATCGGTTCGACATCACTCAAGCCTTGAACTTCAGCCGCATCACAAGCATCAAGAACTGGTAATAGAGCTTCTGCAAGCCTTGAAACACCAGCGGATATTCGCTGCTCTGACTCCTGGGCACTTCTCCGGCGAAAATTTTCAAACTCGGCTTGGAGTCGTTGTAGGGAGTCTCGAAAATCATCGCGTTCAGCAGTAACTCCTTCCAATGACTCAAGTATCAGCTCAACCGAAAGCGGGTCTTCTGGAACAGACTCTGAAGAGCTGGTGGTCGAATCTGGCGACAGTCCCTCGAATTGCTCAACATCTAATTCAAGTTCCTCTTGCTCCGAATCGCTGTCTTCTTCGCTGCTCACTGGTCCTCGTCAATGATTTCAGCGTCAACGACGTCGTCGACATTGTCTTCTGAGTTGGAACTCCCATCATCTGCCTGCTGAGCAGCTGATTCATAGAGTTTCTGACTGAAAGATTGGCTGACCTCTGTCAGATTCTCTGTCGCTTTGCGGATTGCTTCTGTCTCATCGCTCTCGTCTGCCAACGCCTCTTTGAGGCTTGACAAAGCAGCTTCCACTTCTGTTTTGTCTTCTTCAGCTACTTGCTCAGCTTGGTCCGACAACATTTTCTCTATCTGATAAACCAGCGCATCAGCGTTATTCCTAACTTCAGCTGCTTCACGTCGTTGCCGATCTTCCTCAGCGTGGGATTCAGCATCTTTAACCATGGTTTCAATATCTGCGTCACTTAGATTCGACTCACCGCTTATCGTTATTGATTGCTCTTTATCGGTTGCTCGATCTTTCGCAGAGACATTTACAATGCCATTGGCGTCAATATCAAAAGTCACTTCAATTTGAGGGACTCCTCGTGGCGCTGGGGGTAAATCAACTAGTTGAAACTTGCCCAAAGTTTTATTTCCAGAGGCCATCTCACGCTCTCCCTGAAGAACATGAATTTCTACTGATGGTTGCATGTCGTCAGCCGTAGTAAATACTTCTGTTCTTTTCGTCGGGATTGTGGTGTTACGTTCGATCAGTCTGGTCATAACACCTCCCTTAGTTTCAATGCCAAGACTCAACGGCGTGACATCAAGCAGGAGTACATCCTTGACATCGCCTTTCAAGACCCCGGCCTGAACAGCAGCACCCACTGCAACAACTTCGTCGGGGTTTACGCCCTTGTGTGGCTCTTTGCCCGCAATTTCCATAACCAGTTCCTGCACCGCAGGCATCCGGGTCGAACCACCAACCATGATGACGTGATCAATATCATTAGCAGTTAAGTTCGCGTCGTCGATCGACTGTTTAAAAGGTGCTCGACAACGGTCAACTAAATCAACGGTGATTTCTTGGAACTTGGCTCGACTTAACTCATAATCCAAATGAAGAGGTCCGCTGTCAGTAGCCGTGATGAAGGGCAAATTAATTTGAGTTGTCTGTTTCGATGACAAGTCTTTCTTAGCTTGTTCAGCAGCTTCTTTAAGCCGTTGAAGTGCCATGGGATCCGCTTTCAAATCAACGCCATGGTCACCTTTAAAGGAGTCAGCCAACCAATCAATAACTCGTTCGTCCCAATCATCTCCACCCAGTCGGGTATCACCGGCCGTCGACTTCACTTCGAAAACCCCATCTCCAATTTCCAATACCGATACGTCGAAGGTGCCTCCACCGAGGTCGAAGACCAATATGGTTTGATCATCTGTTTCTTTATCTAAGCCGTAGGCAAGGGCTGCCGCTGTTGGCTCATTGATGATTCTCAGGACATCAAGTCCAGCAATTTGTCCCGCTTCTTTAGTTGCTGTGCGCTGAGCGTCATCGAAATAGGCCGGGACTGTAATCACCGCTTCTGTGACTTCGTCTCCTAGATATTGTTCAGCATCACGTTTAAGTTTTTGCAGCACTCTCGCCGCAATTTCTTGAGGGGTATAGGATTTTTCATCAATATCGACTGTCCAATTGGTACCCACATGTCGTTTTACGGAAGCCAATGTCCGGTCAGGATTAGTAACAGCTTGTCGTTTAGCCACCTCGCCTGTTAACACTTCCCCTCCTTTGGCAAACCCGACAATGGACGGGGTAGTCCGATCGCCTTCTGCGTTCGCTATGACGGTTGGTTCTCCACCTTCCATTGCTGAAACGACTGAGTTCGTGGTTCCGAGGTCTATGCCAACTGCTTTCGACATCCGTGTCTCCTGGTTCTGGGATTTTGGTCAGGTAATACTTCGAACAGCCCAAGATCTAGCGGTACTAGAGCTAGCTTCTCATTCGAGGATGTACCATCATAAAACTTAAGTGCCTCATTTACAACTTTTATACTAAGATTCTTAGCCTGGATGCGGCATGTAGGTGCGGCTAAGGTTCAAATCATGGTCAAAAAGGCTTCTCGCCTGGTTCTTCTTCGACACGGTCAAAGTCAGTGGAATCTCGAAAATAGATTTACTGGTTGGTTCGATGTCGGATTAACCGAAAAAGGGGTCGAGGAGGCCAATGCTGCCGGAACCCTTTTACTGTCATCAGGAATAAAACCAGATGTTGTCCACACTTCGCTCCAAACACGAGCCATTTTGACTGCGAATTTGGCCCTCTCAGCCTGCGACCAACTCTGGATTCCTGTTCGCAGGAGTTGGCGACTCAACGAACGTCACTATGGGGGTCTGACCGGTTTGAATAAACAAGAAACCGTCGATCTTCACGGCGATGAGAAGGTACGAGAATGGCGTCGTAGCTATTCAATAGCGCCACCTGCGATGGTGCCCGATCATCCCTACAACCCAAATACTGACGGTCGCTACAACTCTGTACCAAAGGATCTTCTACCGACCACGGAATGCTTGGCCGACGTAATCGAACGACTTATCCCTTATTGGCAAAACGAGCTCGCGTCGGACCTACAAGAATTCCCGACCGTTCTGATAGCGGCCCACGGAAATAGCTTAAGAGCTTTGGTCAAACATCTAGAAGACATACCAGAAGACGAGATCACTGGTCTCGAAATTCCCACCGGGGCACCCATTGTTTACGAACTTAACTCGGACCTAAGCCCCGTCAACTCAATGCCTATATCCGAACGATATTTAGCTTAGATTCACGATCAATTCAGATCGCTATAAAGCATCAACCCCACGCTCACCAGTACGTATTCGAGTAACACTTTCCACCTCAGTAACCCAAACTTTGCCATCGCCGATCTTCTCTGTTCGAGCCGCTTCGACTAGACAATCCACAACACGGTCTGTGTCGGCGGCATCTACCAAGATTTCAACTCTGACCTTGGGAATAAAGTCCACGTGATACTCAGTCCCGCGGTAGGTCTCAGTGTGACCACCTTGTCGACCAAAACCTCGGACTTCAGAAGCAGTAAGACCCTGGACGTTGGTATCTTGCAACGCTTCGACCACCGCTTCTAACCGGTGAGGTTTGATTACCGCTGTCACCAGACGAACCATCCGAGCAACTCCTCATTCACTTACTGTCTTACAACCTTGTCACGTGAGTCCTTCTACGGCCAGCGCCAGAATCAATTTAAGTCATTAACGTTTGTGTCCCAAGCGTCCGGTAACTTGACCTACGTGAAAGCACGAATAAAACCGCATCACCTCGCGCTCGCAGTTGGAGTTGCGTTCGCGTCGGTGACTGCAGCTTCCGGAGTCGCTGCGACTGTATTTGGATTCCACAACCACAATGCTGTTCATCGGGAGGTCTTTGGCAATATTCCGGGGGCCCTTAAACTGGCTTTTTATGTAATAACACCACTCCTCATAGTTTTTGGGGCTTGGAACTTTGCCCAGCGAGTTAAAAACTGGGAACGAGGAGCACCAGACCGCAGAGCGACCAACAGTAGCAACGCTAAAAAGCGTGTCCGCGACTACCGCTCTGGTGTCATGATGCAGACACTCCTCCGTGACCCTGCGGCAGGTGTCATGCACGCACTGTTGTACTACGGGTTCTTAGTTTTACTTGCTGTCACCACAACACTGGAGATCGATCACCAACTACCGGAACGCTTAAAATTTTTACATGGTGGCACTTATCAAGGATTTAGTTTTGTCGGTGACTTAGCGGGCTTGATGTTTACCGTCGGAATGATCTGGTCGATAGTGCGCCGCTATGTGCAGAAGCCCTATCGAATTAAGATTAAAAGTCGTCCTGAACATGCACTTATTCTTGGCGTCCTCTTGGGACTTGGGATTACTGGCTTTGCCGCTGAAGCGTTTCGGATAGCCGTCGAAGGCCGGCCATCCTACGAGCAATGGTCATTTATCGGGTATCCGTTATCGGCCTTCATTGACCAGGCAGGGGCTGTAGCTGGCTGGCATCAAGCAATGTGGATTGCTCACGTCCTCTGCTTCATGGCTTTCCTGGTCATGCTTCCTGTGACGATGCTCCGTCACATGTTTACTTCACCGCTCAACATGTATCTGAAGGATCGGGAGCGCCCTAAAGGCGCAATGAGAGCTCTGCCGAACCTTATGGAAGCCGAAGACATTGAAACTATCGGGGCATCAGTAATCGAGGATTTCACCTGGAAACAGCTACTCGATACCGATAGCTGCACGATGTGCGGCAGATGCACCGCTGTATGCCCTGCACATGCCACCGGAAAGCCTCTTGATCCGCGTGAGATAGTGCTGAAAACCGGCGAAGTAATGGCGGCAACCGGGGAACACGGGCAGGTCTCTCCCCCAATAGGAACCGACGCTGAGATTACAGTCGAAGCAAATAACATTTTCGAACGAATCAGCAACGAAGAGCTCTGGGCTTGCACAACCTGCAAGGCCTGCGACGAGAACTGTCCTGTCAATATTGAAATTCTGGACAAAATTTTGGATATGCGTCGCTATCTAACCCTCATGGAAAGTGATTTCCCTAGCGAGTTGGGGGGCGCCTTCAGAGGAATGGAAAACAACGCGAACCCTTGGAATATGAATAACGGTGAGCGCGCTGATTGGGCTGAGAACATCGACGTCGAAGTAGTTGATCCATCAGATCCGTTTGACCATGAGTACCTCTACTGGGTTGGGTGTGCTGGCTCTTTCGACGACAAAAACCAAAAAGTTTCCGAAGCCACAGCCAAATTACTTCGCCGCGCTGGAGTCGATTTCGCCATTCTTGGACCATCAGAAATGTGCACAGGAGACAGCGCCCGTCGTTCGGGAAATGAATACCTATTCCAAATGTTGGCGACCGAGAACATCAACAACCTCAATGAGATGGGTGTCCGGAAAATAGTCACTCAGTGTCCGCATTGCTTCAACACATTGAAGAATGAATACCCTCAATATGGCGGTGAGTGGGAGGTCCTGCACCACACCCAGTTCTTGGAAGAGCTAGTTGAGTCTGGCGCCCTAGATTTGAGCGAAGCACGACTAGACGAACGAATCGTGTATCACGACTCCTGTTATTTAGGTCGACATAACGATGTTTACATGTCTCCACGCAAAGTCATCGGGAAACTCAGTGGCGTTGAGATAGTTGAAGCCCCTCGAAACGGCAATAAGGGAATGTGTTGTGGAGCTGGTGGCGCGCGGATGTGGATGGAAGAAACTATCGGGACAAAGGTAAACGATGAACGTTCTGAGGAACTCATCAACACGGGGGCCAGTCGCATAGCCACGGCTTGTCCGTTCTGTTACGTCATGATTGATGATGGCGTTAAGGGTCAAGGATTTGAAGACGACCAAATCAAAGTGGCAGATATTTCAATTCACCTGATTGAAGCTCTAGAAACAGCTGAGTCAGAGTCAGCTGGAAGTGATTAATACTTCAGTCAAAATTCTCGTGGAATCGGCTCGGAGTGGGACCACGTTGGCCTCGATATTTAGAGCCCAATGAAGAAGCACCATAGGGAACGTCGGCGGCTGTAGTCATTTGGATAAAACTAATTTGCCCAATTTTCATTCCGGGGTAAAGGGTAATTGGGAGATTCGCTACGTTGGAAAGCTCAAGAGTGAGATGGCCATCCCATCCAGCGTCGACAAATCCCGCTGTGGTGTGAATCAGCAAGCCAAGGCGACCTAATGAAGATTTACCCTCTATACGACCAACCAGGTCGTCTGGAATAGCTACCCGTTCCAAAGTTGAGCCCAAAGCGAATTCCCCTGGGTGAAGCACAAACGCGTCATCTTCGCCAACCACAACTTCCTCTGTCAGCTCAGTCTGGTCTTGCTTGACGTCGATGACTCGTCTCGTGTGATTCAAGAAGACTCTAAATCTGTTATCTAGATGGAGATCCACTGAAGAAGGCTGAATATCTCGCTGGTCTAATGGGTCAATCACGATTCGACCCGCTGCCAACAACTCGCGGATTGTCCGGTCGGAGAGAATCATGAGAAAAGCAGCCTAGCGTCGACTCCGATTAGCAATTACTTCTATTACAAGCTTCGTCATGAGATCTGCACCTTGAGCCAGTTCCTCGTTACACTTCTCGCCTGGTTCACTGAACAATTTGCGGGTGTAGTTCAATGGTAGAACGTCAGCTTCCCAAGCTGAGAACGCGGGTTCGATTCCCGTCACCCGCTCCAACTCTTCCTGACAGAACGAACTTTCACACAACATTTTCAAATGAACAATGGCTCACCCCACAAGTGTCGCCAACGCCCATATAGAAGCTAATAAACCAACGACAACCATCAGCAGACTGCGTCCGACAGGTGCTCTCTGAAGTTCATTCTCGCTTCGGGGCTGCGGCCGAGGTTTTAACATAGCTAGCCCATTACCAACGAAAAGAGCGGCGCCAAGAGCAAGCATCAAGAAAGGAATAAGATCAGGACCCAGAAACATCTAGTGCTAGATCCTACGCCTGGTCCTGGTATCGGCTCATATTTGCAAATCTTGTGTAGTTGCTCAACCACGCAAGTCGGACAGTTCCAGTTGGACCATTACGGTGCTTGGCAACAATAACTTCAGCTGAACCTATGTCTGGAGATTCTGGGTTATAAACCTCATCGCGGTAAAGGAAAGCAACTACGTCCGCGTCTTGCTCTATCGATCCAGACTCGCGCAGATCGGCCAACATCGGGCGTTTGTCTGTGCGGGACTCTAAGGCTCGACTGAGTTGAGACAGCGCCACAATGGGAGTTTCGAGCTCTCGGGCAAGAATTTTGAGTCCTCTGGACATTTCCGAGACTTCGACCTGTCGATTTTCGGCAGTTCCCCTGCCGCTCATCAACTGCAGGTAGTCCACCACTATCAATCCGAGATCACCTAACCGGCTCTTAAGACGTCTCGCTTTTGCCCTGATTTCCATAACTGTCAAATTTGGATTGTCGTCAATCCAAATTGGAGCTTCCCCCAATTTTCCAACTGCTCTTGTTATCTTTGGCCAATCATCCTCAGAGAGGTTCCCGTTACGCATTCGTTGAGAATCGACTCTGGCATCCGAACACAACATCCGCTGAGTGAGTTCGAGGTGTCCCATCTCTAGAGAGAAGAACAAAACAGGACGTTGAGCTTCCAAAGCTGCATTAGCCGCCATACCTAAGCCGAATGCCGTCTTACCCATTGAAGGACGAGCACCTACGATCACTAAATTGCTTGGTTGAAGCCCTGATAGAAGCTCGTCAAAATCGACGTATCCGGTAGGGAGGCCTGTAATGGCATCTCCCTTTTCGTACAACTCCTCTAGACGATCAAGGTTCGCATCAAGTAACTCACGGATTGGTTTAGTGCTATCAACTACTCGACGTTCCGCTATCTGAAACATCATGGCTTCCGCTTCATCAACGGTTTTCACTACATCTTCTGGGTGGCTATACCCCAACTCGACAATGTCTCCCGCCACACCAATAAGTCGGCGCAGCAATGCATGCTCTTCAACGATGGTTGCGTAACGGGCTGCATTCGAAGAGGCAGGTGTAGCCATCTGCAACTCCAATAGCCGCTGAGGTCCACCAACCTGATCTAGAAGATCTGCTCTGGTCAGTTCTTCAGCCACAGTAACTGGGTCAGCCGGCTCGCCGGCTCCGTACAAAGATGCAATGGCATCGAAAATGTAACCGTGAGCTGGAACATAGAACTGGTCACCACTTAGCGTTTCAACAGCTGGTCCGATTGCGTCGCGCGACAGCAGCATTGCGCCTAGAAGCGATGCCTCAGCATCAACGTTATGTGGCGGTACGCGGGTATTCGAGCCTGATGGCGGCGAGGGGAAAGAGGGATCGTTGCTCATTGGTCTTAGCTTCTCAGATATTCCATGTGTAGAACTAGGGGCAGACACTGGGGATTTATGCCCCTTTTTCTGTGGATAACCACTTTAGTTATCCACAGAAGATGACAAACATGTAACAAACCACGTCTAGTGAAGTCCAAATCAGATTTGGTCCCTAATTCGCGCGAAAAGTGACATTCTCTCTATAGGTCGTTTATAAAGATACGCGACGAGCACATTCCTGAGCGTCTTGATGGTCCAGGTAACGATCTGGAATAGGGATTCTGAATACTTCGGCCGCGTTCAATCCCAAAATGCGTGCCCGGCTAGCGTCATCTAACTCACCCATAGTTCGTTCGATTGCCTCCGCTGAGTGCGGCCAGGAACCTTCGTGGTGCGGATAATCATTGGCCCACATGAAATTCCCAACTAAGTCGTGTCGGAGTGCAAGATCAAGACCCGCTGCGTCTTCTTGGAAAGTAGCGAATCCTTGCCGTTTAAAATATTCGCTTGGCAGCAAATCAAGCTTCGGTCTGACTGCCCAGTGGTGTTTCAGATAAGCCTCGTCCATTGCTTGCAAAGCCCATGGAACCCAACCAATGCCAGCTTCAACGCTGCCAAACCGCAAATTCGGAAACTGCTCTGCTACTCCAGACGCACAAAGATTAGCTATTGGTTCGATGTTTTGAGCTAATGAATGAACGGCGTAATTAATTACTGCGCCTCCTCGACTACGAGAGGTACGAGGATCTCTCCCGGTGGAGATATGAAAAGTGACTGGTAGATCAACTTCAGAAATAGCTGCCCATAGTGGGTCGAACTCCCGCAGATTGTAGTTAAGAGCTTCATGATCTGGGGCACCCCATATTGGCTTGCTTGGTAATTGCAATCCTTTAAAACCCAGGTCGGCACACCGCTGAATTTCAGCTATTGCTTCATCAAGGGCAGCGGGTGCTATGCACGCCATCGGCAGCAGTTGATCACCGTGAGGACCAAAAACTTCCCATGCCCAATCGTTGTAGACATGGCACATAGCATGACTAAATTCAGGGTCAGACGTGGCCCACATCGTCAAGCCCTTGTTCGGGAATATAACTTCGGCATCAGTCCCGTCCGCGGCCAGATCAGCCAGCCGACCTTCTGGTGTGTAGCCAGCTTTGTTGCGGAGCAAGTCTTGGCCTTCAAACTGAATATTGTTCAACTTGAGTGGGTTACGAAAACCTTCAGTCTTTTGAAATTTCTGTCCCTTCATGCCGATGATGACTCCAGGCAAACGATCCTGATATTTGGCATCCATTCGGGTAGCCCATAAATCTTTCGGTTCCTGGGCATGCCCATCAGTGGACACCATGAAATATTTGTTCATCGCATCGGGGCGGGGCGATCGCTCCCAACCCGAGGATCCCGGGGTTGAAAGACGCCATTCGTTATTTGAATCTGGTGCAGGGATAACAGTGGTCATAGTTTCTTTCTCCGACTACAGCATCGCGCAGAAATGGGTTCAATTTCATCGCTAACCGCTTATCGAGCAGCTCGAGTATTTAAATACACTGAATAAAGGCTTGTCGTTCCGCATATATAAAGACGATTCCTCTTTAGCCCCCCAAATTCAACATTGGCGACTACCTCCGGAATGCGTATTTTCCCTATTAACTCCCCATTTGACGAATAGCAGTGAACACCATCCCCAGCAGAAGTCCAGAGGTTTCCATCGCAATCGACACGAAATCCATCAAAAACGCCCTCGCCGCAAGTAGCAAAAACCGAGTAGGAGCCCAGGCTCATATCATCAGGAGCAACTGAATAGGCTCTGATGTCAGGGGGACATTTAGCACCTAAATGAGATCTACCTGTATCCGCTACGTAGAGAGTTTTTTCATCTGCAGAAAACGCGAGCCCGTTCGGCTGAACCATGTCCCGAACTACAACCTCCAAAGCACCTTCCGGGCTGTACCGGTATACATATGACGCACCAATTTCCGATTCAGCACTATCGCCTTCGTAGTCGCTATCAATTCCGTACGTGGGGTCTGTGAACCAGATACTTCCATCTGATTTGACCACCACATCATTAGGAGAATTGAGTTTCTTTCCTCCGTAATTATCGACCAACACTTGTCGCACTCCATCGTGGCCAATCCGGCTAACGGCCCTGCCTCGATGCTCCGCAGTTACTATGCGCCCTTCATTATCAAGACAATGCCCATTGGCATTAAAGGCTGGCGCTTCGAAGACATCAACATTGCCGGTTCTTTCGTCATACCTCAATGTCCTGTCGTTCGGGATATCTGAGAACACAAGATGTCGCGCACTAGGGACATAAACAGGCCCTTCAGCCCATCGGGCTCCGGTCCAAAGCTTTTCGACGTGAGCGTTATTAATCACTAGCCGATAGAAACTTGGATCCAAGACCTCAACAGCTTCGTCAAGAGCCATGGTCCCCCCCCAAAGCAATACCTAATTATCTATCAGGACTTCAATCAACAGGGCTGACGTCAACAGTTATCTGGATCTTTACATCTGAATGCAAACGCATCTCAACCTGATGGACGCCGACGCTTCGAATTGGCTCTTCAAGCGACATGTTTCTACGATCTAACTCAATCCCAGTTTGCGACTGCACTGCCTCAGCTATTTCGCTGGTCGTAACCGAACCATAAAGCTGATCATCTTGTCCGACGCGAGCTTGAATTGAGATTGTTTGGGCCAGCAATTGCTGTCCTAATTGCTCTGCACCCTCTCGCTCTTTAACATCTCGGAGGTCTTGCGAACGTCTCATAGCTTCAGCTTGATTGGCTGCGCCTTCAGTCGCTCTCATAGCGAGACCCTTTGGCACTAGGAAGTTCTGCGCGTAGCCGCTAGCGACATCAACTAGGTCGCCGGTGTTACCGACACCTTCTACGTTTGATCGGAGGATTACTTTCATTCGCTGACTACCTCCTCCATCGTCTCTTCAACCATTTCAGTATTTGCATCTTCGGTTAAGTCAGCAAACTCTTCGATTTCCATTTCTGGCATCGTTTCATCGCTCATGCTCTCCGAACGTGAATCGTCTCGATCAGGGCGCCCCCGGCGGCGGTCACCCTTGCGCTGAGTAACAACTCGCTGGTGATAAGGAATCAGTGCTAACTCACGAGCAAGCTTTATAGCTTTCGCGACTTCGCGCTGCTGTTGGCGATTATTACCCGACACTCGTTGTCCTCGGATTTTCGCGCGATCAGAGATAAACGCCCGTAGAAGGTTCACGTCCTTGTAGTCGACGTACTCAATCTTGTCCTTGACAATTGGACTGACCTTCTTTTTTCGAGGCTTCCTCATGTCTTTCGCGCTCATACGCGGTTGCTTTTTCTTACCCGCCATTAGAAGGGCTCCTCATCAGGAATTTCGTATCCAGCTCCAAAATCAGAGCCGGTATTTGGTGAATTGGGCTGTGGGGATTGCGAAGGGCCGCCTCCCCCGCGTTCGTTTTTGCTTACCTGAGCAGTTGCCCATTTAATGCTTGGGCTTACTTCGTCAGCGACGATTTGCACTGCCGATCTTTTCTCGCCGTTTTGTCCATCCCAGGTTCGGTAATCCAGTCTGCCGTACACGACCACCCGCATACCTCGGGTCACAGACTCCGCCACATTTTCCGCTAGATCTCTCCAGCAAGAAATATCAAAGAAGTGAGCTTTGTCTTCACCTTGTTGCGACCGCTGATTCCAAGCAAGACCAAAGCTACATACAGCAGCTCCACCTTGAGTAAATCGAAGTTCAGGATCGCGAGTTACGTTTCCTACGAGCACAACATTGTTATCGAAAGCCATTTCATTCCCCCGAGTTATTGATTGTCATTTGCTGGTGCAGGCCCAGCTAATAAGCCACGCCGAGCAGCCTCATCATCCGGCAGACGGATTAGCTTATGTCGAACAACGCTGTCTGCGATACGCAGAGCACGTTCTACTGGGTCCATTGCCCCACCCTCTGCGGTTAGTTCGATCACTGAGTAGTAGCCCTCGGTTTTATGATCAATCTCATAGGCAAAACGGCGACGTCCCCAAAAATCTACTTCGGCGATGGTGCCTACTTCTTCAATCCGGCTGCGTAGATCTTTCAGTTCGTCCTGAACTTGAACATCGTCAAGGTCTCCATCGTGGATAACCATGAGTTCGTATGCGCGCACGCCATTTCCTCCTTCGGACCCGGGTTACCCGGGGCCCCGCATGGGGCAGGGGTTGTTAGATTTCTGCAACGGAATAAAGTGCTAATTCGCACACCGTTAACCGGTACACCGTATTGGTTAAAGCGACGAAACCCACCAAAACTATCCTCAAAGAAAGCTAACCATTATTGGTTACATATTCAGTCGTCACGATGTAATTCGCTAAAGATGCGGCCCGCAACTCGGTCAACTCCAACAAATTTTTCGGTTGGTTGTCCTGGTGAATCACTCACCCATAGCGCGACGCCGAAACGTCTACTAGTTCCCCCGTACCAAGCCATCCCTTCTTCAACATCAAAGCCCTTTTTACCTTGAACCCTGATCTGACCTTCTGAAGGACCTATTTTCTTGTCGATGGTCGAGAGGTCGTCCAGTTGCTTACTCAATTCTGAAATTTTTTGAGAATCAAATATTTGTATCTCTTCATGGCTAAAGCGATCGACTTGTTCTCCAGAGGTGTCAAATGTCTCAAGCACTGCGTGGGTTCGGAATTTAATACCCTTCCGGGCTAAGACAGAGTGCAGTTCTGCTAGCTGGACCAATGAAACTTCAGCGGTTTCACTGAAAAGACCATGCTCTATCAGGTCAGATGACCATCCAACATCGCGTGAAGACCCCAGCTGAATATCTTCGACTGAAAAACCGCCTGTGCTGTAACTAGCGCGAAGTTGGTTTCGATCATCCAAAATGACAACGGCTACTTGTCGCGATAAAGAAGACTCAGCTACTTCGTCCGCAATTTCAGCAATTCTCAATTGAAGTTCCAGATCAACTGTGGAAACGACTGCAAAATCTCCTTTGATTACAAGCTCTCTCCCGTAATGATCCGATAGTTCGTCATATATTCGTTCTAAAGCTGGCATCAAACCAACACCTGAAACCGCAGGGTTTATATCAGTTTCGGGGATGTCGCTAAAACGAAGGCCATCACTCAAGATTTTACGATGATGGAGGTACTCCTCTTCGGTAACCATGCCCGCTTCGTAAAGTCGAGTAAGAATTGTCAGGGCCGAATTACCTGGGTTCGGAGCCAGATCTGTTTTCGCCATTTGGGCAGCTAGATAAGCAGCTTGACCTATCTCAAGATCTCTGGAACTGACACCAAACCAACTAATTGAGGCTGCTTCTACTCCAAATGCGTTTCTGCCTAGGGGCACTCGTGACAGATATTGCTCAAGTAAAGCTTCTCGCGGATATGTCCGTTCAAGATGAATAACTTTTGAAGCTTCTTGTAGCGCCATCCTTCTTGAGTTCGGAGTTCTGTCTTCTAATCTCAGGTAGAGCTGGGTTATAGACGCTGGGTCATTAGCAAAGTCGCCCGTGAGTACGGGCCGCACCAGAGGCCAGACTCCAATTCTGTCTGCCGCCAGATAATCAGGATCAAGACTCACTAAGACTGCGTCAATCAAAATTGGCGCCATCGTTTCTAACGTGACAGGCACCATGTTTGTTTCTGGGTGGAAAAGACCTAATTGAAGACCATGGCGGTCGTATACCGCCGCATTGTTATCAGAGCTCAGGCTGGAAAGATCTGTTGAAGCGCCAACCGTTCGCACCAACATGCCACAACTAAAGATCAAGGTGACTAACAATAGGTACAGCCAAATCCACCAACTAAATCTGGGGCTTGACCCTGGCTCTTCGACAACTGGACCCGACATTTACCCGACAGTGCTCCAACATTAATTTCTTGGCGACAGTCCTCAATCAGGGAGAGTACCGATGGGAATCCCTCTACTCTGCCGCAGTTAACCAAAGCTCACTCAAGTGGATACCGTCGAAGGAGGTGATTCCATCCACAGCTGGCACAAACTTCTACTTCGTATGAGACAAATTTTCCCTGACGTTGACTTATCCGTTGAAGCTCTGCATCAGAAATAACGCACTTTCCGCCCGCCCCTAGCCTTGGTCCAAAAACATAGGCAACTAAACGAATATCTTCTTTGAGACACAAAGGGCAGTCCTCGCCGCTTTTGGGTGCCGCGTTGCGGGCAACACGAAGCAGCTCCGGATGTATGTCACAGGCTTCGGCCCGGTCAACCAGCCCTCTGTCAATATCGCTGAGCAAGCGTCGGCGTTGAAGCCGGTAATCAACTTCTCCTGATCCTCTTGTCAGATCGGACTTCACCAGGTGCGGCACAAATTGCACACTGGCAGCGTAGTCATCCCTCTTCCCTAATCTTCCAATTCAAAACCAGATTGATTGCTTCTTGTTTGGAAATAGGACCAAAGTCGAGTCGGTATTCCATTAAGCGACTCAGCATTACTCCGACCGCAGGCCCTTGCTGCTCTATTAGTTCAGCAACTTCAAACCCGTCGAGAGGAACAACAAAATCCTCTCCACCCTCTTCGGCTTCGAGCTGACGGATTGCTGACGAAAGTTCATCTGACGGGGTTTGTCGATAAGCCTCTAACACGGCCGCTGCCTGAACAGTATTTGGACGAGTCTGATGCAATAACCGCCGAATGGCTGAGGGCTGCACATCTATAGCATCAGCCAAATGTTGTGTTGCTGTCAGAATACCAACCACTTGGGATATGACTGTTTTTGGCACCTTCAGCTGGTTCAAGACTGCGCGCGTCTGCCCCACTTCCTCCGTAATTGGCCATAACAACGCTGCCCAACGCATCCCTAGATCACACGAAATCAGATCAAGTGCATGTGGTTGGATGGCTTGAAAATCTACAGAGATTGAGAAAATTTGCGCGAGCAGGCCGGTGCGCTGAAGAAACGAAATCCCTGCACCCGGTTTATCGACCAGCAAAAATTTCGTCATTTCATCATTGATGCGTTCTTTAGAAACAATTGCCAGACGCGGCGCTATCTCAATGATTGCCTCTTCGACTTCTCGATCCGGAGCCAATTGGTAGCGAGATATAAAGCGCGCTGCACGCAACATTCTTAAAGGATCTTCTGAAAAAGCTATTTCAGGACTTAAAGGTGTTCGCAGCAAACCTTGATTTAGATGTTCCCGCCCATTAAAGGGATCAGTTATCTGCCAAGAAGGAAGCTCTATTGCGATCGAATTGATGGTGAAATCTCTTCGAGCAAGATCGTCTTCAATTGTCTTTGAGAATTGGACCCGTGGCTTACGAGACGCCTCTTCGTATTGCTCTGAACGATGTGTTGTGACCTCTACGACTAGACCACCACGGCGAGCTCCGATGGTTCCAAAGCGTGCACCTTGATCCCAGACCGTGTCTGCCCAATCGTCCAGAATTAGAGTTGTTTGTTCTGGAAGAGCATCAGTAGTGATGTCTATATCGCCGCTGCGTGTCCCTAAAAACAGATCTCTTACAACACCACCGACAAGAAAAAAACTAAAGCCAGCAGCCTTATAGAGTTCACTTAGGCTTCCGACACGCTGATCTAGGTCATCGCGATCGGATTGAGCGATGCCATCCATGAAAAGAAACCGTAGCTTCGTCAAGAGACAAAGCCGGCCGTATTTATCATCGGATATAAAATTACTCAGAGATATCTTCGACTAACTGGTTGGAGATCGGTTCTAGTCCTGGCAACCTAAGAGGCCCGGATTCCACCTTGGGCCGGGAATCAAAGTTTGACGGAGTGGGCATGAAGTTTGACCTCGGCGACCGAGTGATTTACCCCCATCATGGCGCAGCCCTTATTACCGCTCGAGAGAAGCGGAAAGCGTTCGGTGAAGAGCGAGAATACCTAGTGCTTGAAACAGCTCATGGTGATTTGACTCTTTCAGTACCTGCTGACATGGCCGACTCGGTTGGCATGAGACCTCCCATTGATGAAGATGATGTTGAAGACCTGTTCGAGCTCTTAGCGAAGAAGGACATTCGCGAGCCAGCTAACTGGAGTCGTCGCTTTAAAAATCATCAAGAAAAACTAAAATCTGGCGATATTTACCAGGTGGCTGAAGTAGTTAGAAACCTCGCGTTACGCGAATCCGCTAAAGGTCTGTCTGCTGGAGAAAAGTCCATGCTTGACAAATCTCGTCAAATTTTGATTTCTGAGCTTTCAATCAGTATGGATGTGACTGAGGACGAGGCATTAGAGCATGTAGAGACTCGTCTAGCTGGATAAGTCTTATTGGGTCCGCGCGACCACTTGAGGCCAATTCACCCCTATAACTTCGGTACAGGGAGGGGTCCGTGTCCTCAGACCATCCGCTCCGGTGGAGCACAAACGGCCTACGCGTCCGCATAAGTCAGACTAATAACTCAACCGCGCATATAACTCCGTTGTTTCCCTCACAAAAGCTCTTAAAGACACAAGTTTTGCGTGAAATCAAAATACTCAGAACAAATGGAATTCAGGAGATATTTACGTCGGCATTGGGTCCTAATGAACAGCGTTTCTTTATGGATCTAGGATTTAACCTTCACGAAGAACTTTCTCTCCTAGCTCATAACTTTGATAAACCGATCGACTTTCCGACACGTCCTACCCGCAGGGTTCGCCGTTCAGATTGGGCAACTGTTCTGGAACTAGACAACGCAGCTTTCTCGACTTTTTGGCAATTTGATACTTCGGCTCTCGCTGAAGCCCTCGCTGCTACTCCGAAAACCAGAGTTCGAATGGACGCTACTGACACCGCGTTGGGTTTCGCTATAACTGGACGGTCAGGCCGGATGGCCTTTCTCCAACGCCTAGCAGTTGACCCCGGTCACCAAAGACTGGGCGTTGGTAGATCTCTAGTCGCCGATTCCCTTCAGTGGTCCCGTAAACGCTTTGTACGGGAATTGTTAGTCAATACCCAAGTCAATAATTTTGCCGCCCTATCACTATATGAATCCATGGGATTCATTAAGAAACGTGATGGACTTGCTGTACTGAGATGGAACGGCAACCCATGAAAATCTCCAGGTTATTAACAACCTTACTGATTGGTCTGGGAGCCTTAATCGGTGTTGCTAACGCCTTAGATGCATCTGAAATAGGTGCTGGTGGAATGCAAATCGTTCATCAATCTTCTACAACTCGAGTCGGGGAAATATTTGAACTCGATCTTCAACTCCCAGGGGTGGTCACTAACGGCGATCAGATCACAGTCACAATCCATGAACCAGTGACCGACGAACTTCAGTTTCTTGATTCGACAGTTGGAAAAAATTTGGGCGGCGTACTCACCTCCATCAGCTTTGATGTGGTGGAACTCAACCCCAATCCTTGGGGCCTCGCAAAGATAAAACTCCCCATTACAGATTCTGGAGAGACTGGAACCCGCATCGCTAGGCCAGGAATTTATCCCATCAGCATCGAAATGCGGACTGTAAACCAGGAACTGATCGGCAAGATTTCAACACATTTAATCCGGGTAGGAAGTACCCCGTTAGAGAAACTACGCATAGCGATCATCGCTAATCTCGACACTCCTAGTACTTCTTCAACTGGTCAGCCAGCATCGTTGACCGACTGGGCAGAAATGCTTGATTCTCATCTTTCGGTTCCGGTGTCCCTTAGCTTTCACGCAGGTTCAGCGGAGAGTTATTTATTAGCTTCATCGCTTTTGCAGTTTGCTTCGCAAAACTACGAGATCATCAGAAATCCTATTGTTCCAATTAACGAGGCCTCATTACTAGGAGCCGGTCTGGCGGCCGAAGTTTCATCACTTCTAGAACTGGGCTCAGACCAGCTAAAGCAATTCGGTGAACTTGCTCCCACCACTTTGTGGGTTGGTCATGAACGTGCTGACGAAACACAACTTGAGGTTCGTTGGGCCCGCGGAATACGGGAAGCAGTAGTGCATCCTGTTTCTTTGTCGCCAATCCCGAAAGAAAGTCCTCGGGGGACGGTTGAACTTGTAACTAATTCTTCAACAATGAGAGGCCTAGTAATAGATGATCTGGCCCCTTCTCAACCTCACGACACTCCCTCAAGCGCTGCGCACCGGGTCTTATCGCATCTCGCAACTATCGCCTTAAATGACCAATCGAAACCACTAATAACAGTTGCTCTCGGCTGGAACGGGCAAGGACCCGACTTTGCTAATGCCTTTCTGGCTGGTGTCACGGATTTGGAATGGCTTGATCCTTTGCCCACTAGTTCAGCTGTTAATACTCCGTTCTTGGTGGAGAATGGCCAACCGCAACAATTTCGCGTTCAAAGTCGTGTGGCTTCTACGAACCGTGACTTCAGCCAATACCGCGACGCTGTCCGCCATTTACAAGCTCTGCGTTCAATGGTGCGCGACGAGGACGCTAGAGACTACGACCAAGTCTCTGACGAGCTATTACTTAGTTTGTCCAGTGCTGTTTCTGAGCTAGAACAAAGAGACCTTTGGAAATCCATAGTGGATCTGGTTCGGTTACAAACAAGTCTTGTCGATATACCGCCCGACGAATCGATTCAGTTGACTTCACAAAAAGCGTTAGTTCCTTTTAGCTTTCAGAACAGAGCTAGCGTTCCTCTGCGAGTTGAACTACGGATCATTAGTGAGCGATTAACTGTTGAAGACTTTGACGACGGTGAAAGCACAACAATTGTTCTTGATCCTGGAGTAACAACCCATCGCTTCCGCTTAAGAGCACTTGGCTCGGGTTCCTTCCCAATCTCGATTGAACTTCACTCCCCCAACGGCGGACTAATGGTAGGGAAAGCCCAAGCTGCGCTTCGCGCGACAACCCCAACTGGCGTCGGTCTGGGGCTCACGGTAGGGGCCGCTGTCTTCCTAGCTGGCTGGTGGTTTATCGACACTCGACGAAGAAAGTCACAAAGACCGTGAAAATCTCCGGTGTAGGGGCAGCCGCTAGTGGTATTGGGCTTTCCAGATTTTCAGGTGTCATCCGTTCAGTTCTCATCACCAATGTTCTTGGAATTGGACTTGTCGGTGACGCATTTGCTGCGGCACAACGTATCCCGAATATCCTGCAAAATCTTTTTGGGGAAGGAGCTCTATCCGCTGCCTTTGTCCCCGAATACAGCCGACTATCTGAGGATGACCCTGATCAGGCAGGCCGACTAGCTGGTGGGGTTGCATCATTTTTGATTTGTCTTGTTGCCTTTTCAACTGCAATAGGTTTCCTCGCTGCGGAACCATTAACTAGAGCGGTCGCATGGGGCTTTACAGGAGAACGTTTTGATTTAACAGTGCGTCTGGTCCGGATTATTTTATTAGGCACTGGCGTCTTAGTTATGAGCGCTTGGTGTCTCGCTGTACTTAACAGTCATGGCCGCTTATTTCTTTCTTATGCAGCTCCTGTAGTTTGGAATCTGGCACAAATTGCTGTCCTTGTAGCTCTCGCTGTATCAGAAATTCGTGACAGTTCATCGGCAGAAAAATTAGCTTGGGCGCTCGTAGCCGGGTCAATCTTGCAGGTCCTTGTTCAGGTGCCATGCGTATTGCGACAGAACCCTCACATTCGGCTCAACTTATTTTGGAAGGACAAATCCACTGCCCTCGTGCTTAAAAGGTTCTTCCCGGCGATTCTTGGAAGAGGGGCTTTACAACTTTCTTCATTTATTGATCTTGCTCTAGCTTCACTCTTATCTCTTGGAGCCGCTTCTTCATTGGCCGCAGCTCAGACGCTGTACTTACTTCCCGTAGCTCTAATCGCGACAAGTGTGGTCGCAGCGGAACTACCCGAGCTAAGTCGTTCTGATGATGTGACGGCTATGAGTAATCGCCTTTCACGACGATTACTACAGATGTTGTGGTTGGTTGGGCCAATTCTGGCGATGTATTTCGCTGCTGGTCCTCAAATAGCAGACGCACTATTTAACCTGGGCGGTTTTCGTATACGGATCACGCCAGATGACTTAACAGTCATTGGATTAACCCTTGCAGCTTATGCTTTAGGTCTTCCAGCACTAATGGCATCGCGTCTACTTCAGAGCGTTTGTTTCAGCTCCGGCGACACAAAAACACCTGCTCAAATAGCTACTACAAGAGTTTTTATTTCTCTGATATCCGGTGCTGTTTTGATGTTTCAATTTGAACAGATCCTGGTTCTTGGACAAAGCGTTGTCGGGTTCGGAGATTTAAACCTTGCCTGGGGACCACTATCTGAAGTGACCCGTCATTCTTCAAATCTCCCGGCGCGACTCGGGCCTGTCGGCTTAGCTTTAGGATCAGCAATTGGCGCGTGGTTCGAGTTTTGGATGCTACGCAAACGTGTTGTTTCTAGCTGGAACCTTAAACGGCTGACTAATTCGTCTCTCTGGCGACACATCTTGCCAACATTGTTTGCATTCGTTACAGCAGTAGCTCTTCGACAACTTAAGATTGAGCAACCCCTGGCCCATGTTTGTCTTATAGGGGTTGGCGTACTAATAGTTCATTTTGGGATTTCAGGCATCTTCGGTACCCCAAGCCAATCCCAGCTAGTTTCTGATTTCCGAATAACTCGATCAAAATCAAATTCTGAAGAGGATGAAAAATCATTATGACTTCGGTTCACATTGTTACTGATAGTTCATGCGATCTCCCAGACGATCTGGTTGCCGCACTAAACATTAAGATTGTTCCTCTGAAAATCAGGTTCGGCGACACTGAGTTTGTTGATCGCGTCGAACTCACAACAGACCAGTTTTGGGAAAAATGTCAAACTTCTGATGAGTTGCCGTCAACCGCCGCTCCTGCTCCTGGAGCATTCGTTGAAGAGTTCCAGCGCGCTGCTCGCGAGGGGGCAACCGGGGTCGTAGTCATAACACTCAGCGGAGAACTTTCGGCGACCATCGAAGCCGCCCAACAAGCAGCGGAATTAGTCAAAGACGAAATCGAAGTAAGAGTCATCGATAGCCGCACAGTGACTCTGGGTCTTGGTTCAATAGTGGTCGGTGCTGCGTCTAAAGCTCAATCTGGAGCCAGTATCGAAGAAGTCTCAGCTACTGCAACAGACCCTGTTGACCGAACCAAAGTTTATGCTGCCTTAGACACACTTGAAAACCTGCGTAAAAATGGCCGCATCGGCGCCGCTGGATCATTGCTCGGCTCGATGCTTTCTATTAAGCCCATAATCGAAGTTCGCGAGGGGGTAGTTGAACCGGCCGGAAAACAACGCACGAGAAGCAAGGCTCTTAGTTACCTAATTGGGCTAGTCAAAGCGAATGCTGACCAAATTGAACAAATTTTCGTTTGTCATGCTGCTTGCGAAGACGTGGAATCATTCGTTGACCAAGTTCAAGCTCTTGTAAACGTCGAAGTATTAGTGGGTCAAATAGGCCCAGTAGTCGGGGCCCACGCCGGGATTGGGACGATAGGCGTCGCCTTTCAGACGACTAGTTGATCGGCCTGTCTGCACAAAATGGTCGATGGGTCTACGAGATACCAAATAGATAAACAGTTTCGATCTGGCCCAATCGAATCGTGGTCTGGGTTAGACCGAACCTTGGATCGTCCAGTAACCATAAGATTTTTAGACCCTGAAAGTGAGATTGGAAAACGAGTCCAGCTGCAAGCCAGATCGTTGATGCGACTTGAACATTCAGCTCTGTTGCACGTTTTAGACACCATTGAAGTAGAGGGTCGATTCGGGCTCGTCACAGAAGCTTTACCGGAAAGAAACCTTGAAGATCACTTAGCTGTTAACGGGACTATTGGCTCTTCAGAAACCTTGGCAATTGCGATACAACTCGGTGAAGCTCTAGCAGCACTCCATGCGGCGGGTTTTGCTATCGGAGACTTACAGGCAAAACATGTTGGTCATCGAAATGATGGGACAGTTGTAATCGTCGAGGGCCCGCCTACTGGAGACGCAAACAAGATCCCAGCGCGTCCAGAAGATGACGTTGTCTCATTAGGGGAACTAATCCATGAACTATTGGTTGGTTTTAGACCCCAACTTGATTATCAAGGACGTCACGAACTTCATCCCTCAATAACAAACGCATTTCAGCAAATAATTAGACGTTCAATCGATCGTGACTCTCAATGGTCCAGTGCTTCCGCACTTGTACTGGCATTGAGATCGCTTTCTCATGATTTGGATCGTCTCTCTGCTGTTACAAAACTCGACCAGGTTGATTATCTAAAAGCAGAGCGATCGTGGTTGGCTCCCGCCGCGTTTCTTGCTGCTTTAGGGGTGTTGGTCATCTTCGTTGGTCTTTTTGTTACGAGAACACGGATTGGTTCATCACTCGTTGACAATGTTCGAGAAGTAGTTCGTTTAGAACCTGAAGAAGCAATTCTTATAGAAAATTTTGAAACCCAGACCTCAGGTACCGCTCCGATTACTTACCGCCCCGGCGCGACACCTACTGAACTTGAGATTGTGAGACTCGTAGATTTTGATCCAGCCGGAGATGATCAAAAAGAACATCCCGAAAAGATCGTCTTGATCAATAATGAAGACAGCAGCACCGGCTGGTATACGGAGCGATATACCACTAGCGATTTCGGGAAGCTCAAAGAAGGGGTGGGCTTAATTATCGGCCTCGGTCCACCTCAAAGAATAGATCGACTGAGAATCAGCTCTCCCAATATTGACTGGTCGTTCAAAATCTTTACATCAGACAAGAGTGCCTTTGGAGCCATACAAACCTGGGGACAACCCGTGGCTGAACGCAACAAAGTGAGCGGAACTATCACTGTCAATCTCGAAGGATCATCAGGCGCGACATTATTGCTCTGGATTAGCGACTTAGGGAAAGAATTACCCGTCGGAGGACACCGCGTGACGATAACGGGACTTACTGTTACTGGTCGCCCACTGCATGGCTAACTGATAGTGGCTTTAAATAGCTGAAAAGTGGCAGGTAGGCTCTCCTTGTGACTTCTCCCCCACAAGAAAAGTCAAACAACAAGCTCGCTGCTCAAGCGACGAGTAACGTCATTCGCGCCGTTAAAGCAGTGCGAGCAAAGACGACTGGTCCTTTACTTTTCCTTGCCCGTTTAATCGTCTACAGCTTCGCTATCTGCGTCGCTGCTATAGCTGCAATGGTCTTATTAACGATTGCTTTAGTGAAAATTGTGAACCAACTACTTCCCGGCGATGTGTGGGCCGCTTATCTTTTGCTGGGTGCTGTATTCGCTTTAGCCGGCACTTTTCTTTGGTCTAAACGCGTTTCTTGAGCCAACTTTAAAACACCTCTAATGGAGAACCTGTGAAAGATATTCGTGACGTGATAATCATCGGCAGCGGCCCAGCTGGTCTAACCGCGGCTATCTACACCGCTCGGGCGAACATGTCTCCCCTGGTAATCGAAGGAGAGCCCTCTTCGACAAGTGATCAGCCAGGGGGTCAATTGATGCTGACAACTGACGTTGAAAATTTCCCGGGATTTCCTGACGGAATTATGGGACCAGAACTTATGTCCAATTTTCGCGCTCAAGCGTCGCGGTTTGGAGCCGAGTTTGTGACCGCGAAAGTAACGGACGTCGACTTCAGTGAACGCCCCTTCACAATTAACGTTGGAGACACTTCCTACCAAGCTAAGACAGCCATAATTTCTACCGGTGCTCAAAGTTTGATGCTCGGGCTTCCCAATGAAGAAAGGCTTATCGGCCATGGTCTTTCAACGTGCGCCACTTGCGACGGTTTTTTCTTCCGCGACCAAGAAATAGCAGTGGTCGGCGGCGGAGACAGTGCCGTTGAGGAAGCCACTTTTTTAACGAGGTTTGCTTCCAAGGTGTACTTGGTACATAGACGTGATGAGCTTCGTGCTTCAAAAATCATGTGTGAACGGGCTCTAGAGAACCCCAAGATCGAAATCTTATGGAACAGTCAAGTCGTTGAGATTCAAGGGGATGAGAAACTGTCAGGGGTCGTCCTCCAAGACACAGTCACCGAGGACACTCGCGTACTTGATATTGATGGACTATTTATCGCTATCGGTCATCGACCCAACACTGATCTGTTCAAAGGCCATCTCAGACTGAAGGACAATGGCTATCTCGAAACACAGCCAAATACCAGCTACACCGAAGTGCCCGGTGTCTTTGCTTGCGGTGATGTCCAAGATGACTATTACCGTCAAGCCATAACTGCTGCTGGGTCCGGGTGCATGGCAGCGATTGATGCAGAGCGGTGGTTAGAGGACCAGAACTCGTAACAATTACAACAAGCTCATCTCTCCGACAATCAAGTCAATATATATTTTGCAATTGGCACTAGAGTGCCTTCACCCAACATGAGGAGCCCGAAATGGCCGAGGGAATTACCGACCTTGATATGAATTCATTTGATGAAACGATTGGTTCTTCAGATACCCCAGTGCTCGTCGATTTTTGGGCAGAGTGGTGTGGCCCATGCAAAATGATCGCACCAATCCTCGAAGAGATCGCAGTTGAGCAAGAGAACATCAAAATCGCCAAAGTGAATGTTGATGACAGCCCCGATCTTGCGAGGCGCTATGAAATTATGAGTATCCCAGCTCTTATTGTCTTCGAAAATGGCGAGCCAGCTAAAAAACTTATTGGAGCAAAACCCAAAGGTGCATTGCTCGAGGAGATAGGCGAATTCCTGTAGACCAATCGCGTATCCGTCCTTTTGGCATTGGGGCTCAAGGGGATCATGTTCGTGATTTGCAAACCAGACTTGTGTCGCTTGGCCATGAGGTTGGCGATATAGATGGGCGTTTCGGTGAGTCAACCCAAACAGCCTTAAAGGCCTTCCAATTAAGTAGGTCTATAGACGTCGATGGCATTTGCGGTCCTCAGACTTGGAGCCAACTTATCGAAGCTGGCCACCGACTGGGTTCCCGGTTGCTTTATCTTCAAGTCCCTCCTCTCAGGGGTGACGACATTGGGGATTTGCAAAGGTTGCTCACTTCCCTTGGTTTCTCTATGGGTCAAATCGACGGGATTCACGGTCAGCAAACCGCTGATTCATTAGTAGATTTTCAACTCAACGCGGGGTTGGTACCTGATGGTGTTTGTGGGCCTACAACGATTGAATTTTTGCACCGAGTTGGTAACCGGTTCGGTGAAGCTACGGACTCAAACCGTTTACAAGAAAAACAGAGATTTTCAAATCTCGGCAGTGAACTCAATGGCTTGAAAGTCCTGCTTGCCGAACGCGGCGGCCTCGACGCAGTTGTGGCTTCTCTCCGCAGAACACTCGTGGAAGCGGGTGCTGAAGTCCTTACCTCACATCATCCTGACTGGAGTAACCACGCTCAACAGGCCAACACATTCAATGCGGATTTTTGTATTGGTGTCGAAGTTCGCCAAGAAGGTTCTTCTGTCTGTCATTTCTTGGGCGATCATTTTGAAAGTCCTACAGGTAAGCAGTTGGGTGCAGTTATAGCGACTGGCTTGCAGCAATTGTTCGCTGAAATTCCGTCTATAGGAATGCGTCTTCCTTTACTAAGAGAAACGCGAATGCCAGCGCTTCTAATCCGAATTGGGGACGTCAATATTTTGGTGAAGGATCATCTAGCGATGTCACAGGTAGTAACGGACGCGATGCGCGATTTTGTTGAAACGGGACTTGAATAATCACCAAACTGGCGAATTATTGCCTTCGAGGTCTCTTAGACACCGAGTGATCTATGGTCCGATCAGATCATAGATTCTCTTCAAATCTTCCATCGTCGCGAATTCTATAACAATTTTACCACGTTTAGCATTTTTTTGAACACTCACAGTGGTATTTAGATAGTCGCTCAGCCGATTTTGTGCTTCCAAGATAGATGCCTCAGGCAATGAATTTGCTTGTTTCACTCTTTCTTTAGCAGAGGGCCTCTGAACTTTGGCCTTAGCGAGTGTTTCAGCCTCCCGGACCGAAAGATCCTCACCCAAGATTTTCTTTAGAAGTTGGATCTGTTCGGGCTCAGAACCACAAGACAACAGAGCCCTGGCATGTCCAGCTGTAATTCTCCCTTCCATTATCGCCTCTTGGGCAGCAGGTGATAATTCGAGCAGTCGGATTGCATTCGAAATTGTTGCGCGCCCTTTTCCTAGACGCTCTCCCAGCTCCGCGTGAGTTACTTCAAAGTCGTCCAGTAATTGTCGGAAAGCGACTGCTTCTTCTAAAGGATTTAGATCCTGGCGATGTAAATTTTCCACGAGGGCTTCAACCAAGCTGGCTTCCTCGTCAGAATCCCGAACAACAGCAGGCACAGTTTCTTTCCCCGCCAACTTGGAGGCCCTCCACCTCCGCTCCCCCGCTATCAATTCGTATGGCTGAGCACCATCGTGAGACCTAACTACGACTGGTTGCAAAACTCCAAACCGCTTTATTGAATCAGCAAGTATCTGGAGCGCTTCATCTTCAAATACTTTCCTTGGCTGAAGACGATTAACCGCAATCGCTTCTATAGGTATCTCTATATACCCACCTGGTTCTATCCCGCCTCTTTTGCTTATACCTGGCGCTGTTCTGGCCCCCCTATCGGCTTCATTTCTCGGATCGGACGGAGGGATTAACGCTCCTATTCCTCTTCCTAGTCCTCCTGTTGGACGGGCCATCATAAGCTCCTTTCAGACATGTCTTGTGGTCCTGTTTGGTTACGACCAGCAACTTCTTTAGTGACTTGTCGGTAGGCCAAAGCACCGCTACTAGCTGGATCATAGAGTTCAACTGGTTTCCCATAGCTTGGGGCCTCCGATAACCGAACTGATCGCGGAACAACCGTCTCCAGAACCAAATTTCCAAAATGTTCTCGAACCTCCTGAGCTACCTCTTGTGCTAGTCGAGTTCGAGCATCAAACATGACCAGCACGATTGAAGACACATGTAGATCAGCGTTCAGATTTTCCTGAATCAACTCAACGTTGTTTAGGAGTTGGGTAAGACCTTCTAGGGCATAATATTCACACTGGAGAGGAACGATTACTTCCGTAGCGGCCGCCAAGCTGTTCACTGTAAGCAAACCTAAACTAGGGGGACAGTCAATAAAGATGTAGTCGTATTCGTTAGAAATCAGAGAAATAGCTGACCGCAGTCGAAGTTCTCGGCTGAACATAGGAACCAACTCAACCTCTGAACCAGCTAAGTCCATAGTGGCTGGAACCAGGTCTAGTCCTTCTACGACAGTCTTAACCCGGGCAGCACTAATGGGAAGCTGCTGGACCAAAACGTTATAGCTTGAACTCTCAACGCTTTTGGAATCCACGCCTAGCCCAGTAGTGGCATTACCCTGAGGATCAAGATCGATTAATAGGGTTCTTTTCCCTGAAATAGCGATATTTGTAGCGATATTCACAACGGTGGTGGTCTTTCCAACACCGCCCTTCTGATTAGCTACCGCAATAATCCGTGGCATATGCGCATCTCTTTCAGCTAACCGATTATCTACAACAAACAGGCCAATCTCAGTCCCTTTAAGCTGTCGGGTCAAGCATTCTGCCGTTGTTTCACGTGAAACTCAAATTTCAAAACAGTACCGTTTCACGTGAAACTTCAAAAAAGAGGGTATTTAGTTATGTGTTTCCAGGTCCGAGGGATTTCTGGACCTGGGGGAGTAGCTAGTACAAGCTGAGCAAACCGCGGTGGTCCTTCAATCACCTCTATATCCGCATATCCCAAGGATTGAATTTCTCTCAACGGCCAACGATCAGGGTTTGGTGCCGGGGGTTCACTTACAACTAGCTGTCCCTTCTTCATCAAGAAACCAACAGCACACTCTGCCGTAGCAGCAGGCGGTCCGAACGAGCGACTAAAAACTCCGTTAAAGACACCCCTAAACCTGTATTCATGAGCTAGCTCCGTGGCATCTCCATTAACCACATCAACGTTAGAAGTGAGCTCGAGCACTGTCAGAGCATCTTCAAGGAATGCTGTTCGGGAGGCTGAACGATCCATCAACGTCAATTTCAAGTCCGGTCTCTCGACAGCGATAACAAGCCCAGGCAGCCCACCTCCCGAACCAAGGTCACACCAACGGGTGCTAAATCCTGGATCAGCAACCGTTAGGTGAGCTCGAGCATGTTCTACATATTCTTGTATGGGGCCGGGCCCTATATGGCCTAGAGTCTGTGCCCTCTCTAGAACCGCCACTAGCTGCGGCGAACTCACACAATCTCTCAGTCGTCGACGACGACAAGAACTACCCGACGTCTCGGCTCATCTCCAACTGAAATGGTGCCGACACCAGCAATCTCATTAACTGTGTCGTGAACTACCTTGCGGTCTGCAGCATTCATGGGCTCTAAGCCTTTTTCAGTTCCCTCACTAACAACTGTTTTAGCTAGTTCTTGAACATAAGCACTCAATGCCTCTCGTCGACGGCTTCGATATCCTCCGACATCAACACGAATTCGGGCACGGTTAACTCCCGGTAAGCGCCTTTGCAACATGGTTTTAGACACTTCGTGGATCGCTACTAGGTGATTTCCTTTAGGCCCAATCAACAGGCCAAGTTCCTTATCTTCACCCGCTAAATTTACTTCGAAGCTGTCCTCGTCTGAAGCAACATTTTCAGCACTTGCTTGAATCCCAAATGATTGGGCGAGTCCTTGTAGGAATTCTCCAACCAATTGCTGCTGTTCTTCAACATTCATTTCTGTGGTCATCGCAGTCTCCTGCCTTTAATAAGGGGAATTACTCCCTAGTGGTCGATCTTTCTTGTGCGCCGAATCGTGGACGGTTCATTGGAAACGGGCGCTGCTGTGGTATTTATCGAACGTATGTTCGATGTTTTTGAGCTTCCGTTAATTGTTCTCTTTCTGGTGTTTCCACTCTTGGCTGCAGCCTCGCTCTTGTCAGAACTGTTTTCTTTCGAAGAGTCGGGTGCCTTTTGCTGCTTCTGGCTGTGACCGGTCTTTTTGTTGGTTTTAATATTCGCCGACTGTTTATTCGGTGTCGTTTTCTTAGCCTTTGGTTTTGCAGCTGTGTTTTGTTTCTTTGCTCGCTTGCGCTTTTCTGATTTAGGAGGTCGTTTCCATTCGCGTTTGGCTGGTGGCTCGATCGGGCGAACTCGTGCCCTTACTTGCACCACACTTTTGCGAAATCCGAATATCGAGTTACGTCCTTCTTTAACAATTTCAAATTCGATGTCGTCCTGGGTGACGGACAGCTCGTCTAAGGCAACATCAAGCGCTTCCTCTACTGTCGAGCCAGCAGTAACTATCCAATCCATGGTCATTTGCGCCGTTTCTTTGTGCGCCCATCACCAGAAGTCCGTTTAGATTGAATTGGGTTTTGCTCTTCGTCGGCTTTAGGTTTCTGCGTTTTTCGAGAAGATTGATTTTTCGCCGGCGGTTGCTTCCCTTTTGAGTTGCGTTGCTTGCTTCGTTCCTCTCGCGCGAGGCGACGCTCATTCTGAGCCTCGATTGCTTTCTTTGAGCGTTGATTACTTACTTCCTTAGTTGAAGGCTCTGTTTGCGTTGCCTCTACCTCGATGGGAGTAGATTCCGGAGTTACAGGCTTCATTGTTTTATGAATAAAAGATTGCTGAGCTATTCGGTACAGACTTGAAGCAATGAAGTAGACGCCAAGCGCTGCTTGCACCAAGAACGCGAAGATGGGAAGCATGTAGGGCATGATCTTCATCAACATTTCCATCTGCGGATTCTGGGCAGCAGCGTCTCCGCGATGGGCCTTCATTTGCGCCTGTTGAAGAAAAGATAGGACGAAAGTAATTGCGACGAGGGCCAGGTAGGGAAGCCCATCAACAAAGTTCGCTTGGATTACGTCTTTAGCGGCTTCGGATAAATCAATCCCGAAAGAGACCATCTCGCCGTTATCAGCAACTAAATCCTGATAAAGATCGGAATCTTTCTTTAAATATGAGGGATTTGGAATTCCATCTGCACCCATCTTGGTCATGCCGTTGATAACCCGGTAAAGAACTATGAATACAGGGAGCTGAACCAGTGTAGGAAGACACCCAGCTAACGGATTCGCACCATGCTGTTGGTACAAAGCCATTGTCGCTTCGTTAACTTTTTGACGATCTCCTTTATGTTCCGCCTGGATGCGTTTCAACTCAGGTTGCAGTTGTTGGATGCGCATCATTGAGCGCGTGCCTTTGAGTGTTAAAGGCGTCAGGACCAACATGATTAAGAAGGTCAACAGGACTATCGAGATCGCGTAGCTACTCGAGAAGTCGTAGAACCAAGCTAAGACACGCGCAATTAAGTCAAACATCAGACCTCAACCCTTTGATTTGACAGAGGTACAGGGTCATAGCCCCACCCTCCCCATGGATGGCATCGAGCGATCCGACGCACTGCATACCAGGCACCTTTAGTAGCCCCATGTTGTGACACAGCTTCTATGGCATAACTAGAACATGTGGGATCAAACCTACAAACAGGGGCCCGCCGGAAAGTAAGTGCCTGATATACGCGGACGAGTTTGATCAACAACATTTTGGGAAAATTCATTTTTGATCTTCTATTCGCACAAGGAGATCGTTCAGGTCATCGCGCAGGTATGTAAATTGAGGGGCAGGCGACGGTCCGCGGACTCCTATTAAGTAACGTCCGGTCGGAAGTCGATTTTCTGCTTCACGTAAAATCGCTTTACATTGCCGTCTGACACGATTTCGTTGGACAGCATTCCCAAAGTTCCGCCCTATTGCATAGGCGACACGAGGGTTATTGAGAGTTAGGTCAGGGGAGAACATCATCCAAAAGTGCTGTCCAAATAACCGATTGGATCGTTTTAGCGCGACAAAATCGGCTCTTTGGCTACAACTTTCAATCAAGCGCTCAGCCGTTGTCGGCCCTTGTTGCGTCGTGCTTTGATAATGGAACGTCCAGCTTTAGTTGACATTCGATGACGGAACCCATGTCGACGAGCTCGCCGCCGATTGTTGGGTTGAAAGGTGCGTTTCATATTTTTGGACTCCGATTCGGGTCTCAATAAGTCCGCTGCTGCAACTGAAGGGAGGGAGCTAGGCCGCGATCGCGCTTTACATCGCCATTGTACCTAGAGTCCACGATTGCCTTACAGGACAACAGTTTGGACAGGTGAATAAAAAATTTCCTAAATCTTGTCTGATGAGTCATTTGACTTCATCTGAACAGAATCAGCCTAGAGGGGAATGCAATGAAACAGAAACATCAGTGCAGAAAGTCCTGAGTTTTAGAGGGTTTTGAGAATTCTCGCGCGGAACGTGCTAAATGTGGCGTAATAGTTACAAAGTTACCACTTAAAGTAGTTGTTTTGCTCTTCTTGGCCACAGAGTGCTAGGTTCCACAACTCGCGAATGAGTGGAACTTGGGGTTTTACACAACAGCCACAGGTTTTCCACACGGTGTGGCTTGTGGGGCCTTATGGCTGATGAAACGTTAAGTAATACGGAAAAAAGTAACGAGAACCAAGATGTCGGTCTCAATGCTGACGCTGTTTGGACAACTTGTCGAGGATTACTTCGAAGTCAAGTGTCGGAGGCGGTTTGGCTCACTTCATTTCGTGATCTCCACATGGTGGCTATGTCGACAGACCACGTGGTCCTGGTAGCTCCAAGTAATCTCATTCGTGATCGAGTACTAAATCGATACTTGCCCATGGTCGAAGCAGCTTTAGCTGACGCTGGGTGCACTACCGAAAGTCTCGAGATCGAAGTACAACCAGAACTAGAAAACTCGCCTTTAATTGACGAAGAGCCTCGCGTAGAAGTGGCTGCCCCAGCGCCAGATCTACAAGATCGGCTTGGTAGCGCCGCAAGTAATCTTCGAGATTCAAACACCTCAACTGGTGATTCCTACACCGACACTATTCATCCTCTTTACACATTTGAATCCTTCGTTACTGGTACAAGCAACCGATTTGCTCATGCAGCCGCACTAGCCGTTGCTGAAACCCCAGGGCGGAGTTATAACCCTCTCTTCATCTATGGGGGAGCTGGGTTAGGTAAGACTCATCTACTTCAGGCAATAGTTCACTACATCCGAAGCACCTATCCCAACTACACCGCTCGGTATGTGTCCACCGAAACCTTTATGAATGAGTTCGTTGAGGCAATCCGTACTTCAACAACCAGCACATTCAAACGCCGTTACCGCGACATCGACGTCTTACTAATCGACGACATTCAATTTATGGAAGGGAAAGAAGGTCTCCAGGAAGAATTTTTCCACACATTCAACTCCCTTCATGGTGCCGGCAGGCAAGTAATCCTTTCCTCAGATCGGCCACCAAGAAACATTGCAACGTTAGAGGACCGTCTTCGAAGCAGGTTTGAATGGGGACTTATAACCGACATCCAACCACCCGACGTTGAGACCCGCCTCGCAATCCTCCGAAAGAAAACTGAAGTCGCGCGCAGCGAAGTTCCAGACGAAGCCTTGGAATTCATTGCAGAACTCATAACAAACAACATTCGCGAATTGGAAGGTGCTCTAATTCGTGTCAGTGCTTACGCATCGCTAACTGACGAACCAATTTCTGTCGATCTAGCAGAGCGAGTTCTTGGAGACATTGTTCACAACAATGAATCCAGACCAATAACCCCTGGTGTAATTCTCGACGCAACCTCTGAAATGTTTGGTTACGACGTAGACGAACTTAAAGGTAAGAGGCGGCACCGCAGTCTTGTGCAGGCTCGTCAAATAAGCATGTATGTAGTTCGAGAATTAACCGATCTTAGTTACCCAGCAATCGCTCGAGAGTTTGGTGGTCGAGATCACACCACAGTGATGCATGCTGTTGAGAAAGTTGGAAATCAAATGGCAGAAAGGCGACAAGTCTACGATCAAGTAAGCGCGTTAATTTCAGACATCAAATCCAATTAATGCGTGGATAAAGTTCTGGATCATGTTGTGGAGATGAAGTGGACAAAGGTTGGTTATCCACAAAATTTAAGAAAGCAATCCAAGAGGGTCGGTCTCCTGTGGGTAGCGGTGGACAGTAGTGTCGATAAAGAAACACCCACTGACTAGGGATTATGTTCGTTTGTCCACAATCCACAAGACCTATTACCACTATTGAATTTTAGAAAACAAATAGAAAGAAGAAGGGCGACGTGAAATTTCGATGTGAACGCGACGCACTGGTCGAACAATTAGGAACAGCAAGCAGAGCAGTAAGCAGCCGCGGCGGTGCGTTACCTGTTCTCACTGGCATCCACTTAAAGGCCAATGAAGATGTCCTGACAATGACAGGAAGTGATTTAGAAATCACTGTCAAAGCGTCAGTACCGGTCGCTGTATCAGAACCAGGCGAGGCCGTCTTACCATCCCGGATCGCCGTAGATATCATTCGGTCTCTTGACTCTGGTGCGATCGAAGTTGAGGTGACTGGTGAGGAGGCAAAAATCTCAGGGGGACGCTCACAGTTTTCTGTCCGCACACTCCCAGTTGATGATTTTCCATCTCTTTCCGACCCAACCGGCGATGAAGTAACAGTTGCCACCTCCGACTTGGCAGCAGGGCTAAAACAAGTGGTTCGAGCTGCAAGTGGAGATGATGCCCGACCGATCCTGACAGGTGTTTTGATGTCAGCTGAAGATGGAGGTCTTCGATTGGTGGCTACTGATTCATATCGCTTGGCAGTTCGAGATCTTCCTGAAGCAACAGTTCTAAGCGAAGGGCAAAAAGTACTTGTCCCATCGCGAGCTCTTGATGAACTGGGTCGAGTTTTGGGCGATTCAGAAGAAGTAACCGTGAGACTAGGCGAACGCGAAGTCAGCTTTGATGTAGTTGTCGACGATGGGGAAGTTCAAGTGACCACGCGTCTTATCGAAGGCGAATTTCCCAACTACAGACAGCTAATTCCAAGCAGCTACCCCAACCAACTAACAATTGGTAGAGAGCCTTTACTAGAAGCAGTCCGGCGAGTGAAATTAATGGCTCGAGACACCACTCCATTGAGAATTACTCAGAAAGCTGGGTTTGTAGAGTTGATGGCTGTCACACAAGATGTGGGTCAAGCCCACGAAGAAGTAGATGCTCAATACAATGGAGATGAGCTAACCGTGGCATTTAACCCGGATTATCTAATTCAGGGTCTGGAAGCCGCTCCAGGTGATGAAGTGGTTCTTGAAACGCTTGACGCTTTGAAACCAGCGGTTCTTCGTTCGACTGAAGGCGGCGACTTTTTATATCTATTAATGCCGGTTCGAGTTTCTTGAACTGAGTGTCGAGATATTGATCATTAAACGCTTGTGGTTGACAGACTTTCGGAATCACCTAACAACTGACGTTGAACTCAACAAAAAAACAACCCTGATTGTTGGGTTAAATGGGCACGGAAAAACAAACCTCATTGAGGGAATTCATCTATTAAGCGGGGCTAGATCATTTCGCGGTGCGAAGGTCGATGCGCTAGTCGCTGATGGAAAACTGTCTGCCTATTTACGTGCGGAGATTGACCATAATGATAGATCGTCGCTCGTTGAGATTGAATTGGCGTCCCAAGGCCGCTCAAAAGCGCAGGTCAATAAACAGAAAGTAAAGAGATTTAGAGACTTAGGTGACACTGTTCGGATAGTTGTGTTTAGTCCAGATGATCTCGAGATTATTAAAGGCCCGCCGTCAGTACGACGAGTATTGTTAGACGAAACGATCGCGATAGGTAGCGCCGAGTTCAGAGCAGTGAGAACTGAATTCGACCAAATTTTGAGGCAACGTAACAATTTACTCAAACAAGCACGCGGCCGTCGCACAGATGAATTGGAATCCAACCTACTTATTTGGGATAACCAATTAATTGAGGCAGCTGACTCAATAGGAGATCACAGAGCAAATTTTGTTGCTTCGATCCAATCTATCGTTGCAGATTTTTACCAACGAGTAGCTGGTGTTAGTAGTGATGTCATGTTGCTTTTAAATACTGACTGGAGAGATGAAGGTCTTGCAACCGCTTTATTTAAACACCGCGACGATGAAGTTAGAAGAGGTATGACATTGGTCGGTCCGCATCGTGATGACCTGACCATTTTATTAGGATCACTGAACTCGAGGTCCCACGCTTCACAAGGTGAGCAACGAAGTTTGGCGCTCGCATTGCGGCTGGCGAGCTACGTATATGTTGAACAGGTAACAGGTGATCAATCCGTTGTCTTGTTAGATGATGTGTTTTCTGAATTGGACGAGAATCGTGCTCGACGGTTAGTGGAATGTCTTCCGGATGCTCAAATAATTTTAACTTCCGCTACAGGGACTGTTCCTGAGGGAATCGAGCCAGGCCAAACGTTAGAAGTAATCGAGGGCCGAATCCATGGATGCTGAGGAGAGCGGGTCCTATCGATGGCATGAGCCACGGTCAGTTAAAGAAGTCTTAAATCGTCTCATTAGTGACTTTGACGATGGCGGATCGATGTATCTCATCTATCAACACTGGATAGAAGCAGTGGGCGAGACGATCGCAAGCCACTGTAAGCCTCTTCGAGTAGTTGACGACTATCTATTAATTGAAGTCGATCATCCGGGCTGGGCTACTGAAATCCGGTATTTGGAAACAGAATTAGTAGCTAAATTGACTCAAATAGACCCCAGCCTTGGATTTTCTGGCGTAAAGGTCCAGGTTAAAGGTTAACAAGTCAGCAATTTCCTTCAGAAGCGTCCAGACGCTATATAACGGTTCAAACCCTACCTCTTTGGGACCCCTACTGCTGGTAGTGTTTGGCTCACGAAAAGGGGTTCAGTGAGCGACGTCACATACCAGGCAGAAAGTATCCAAGTCTTAGAGGGTTTGGAAGCAGTTCGAAAGAGACCAGGTATGTACATAGGCTCAACTGGGCCTGCTGGGCTGCACCATTTGGTCTACGAAGTTGTAGATAATTCAGTTGATGAAGCGATGGCTGGTCACTGTACGACTATTGAAGTGACCATTCTCCCTGATGGAAGGTGCCGCGTTACTGATGATGGGCGTGGCATCCCTGTAGAGAAACATCCTAAATACTCAGATAAATCTGCAGCTGAAGTGGTTATGACGGTTTTGCATGCTGGTGGAAAATTTGGCGGCGGCGGATACAAAGTTTCAGGCGGGCTCCATGGCGTCGGTGTGTCAGTCGTTAATGCGTTATCGACAGCTGTCGAATTAGAAATAGACCGTGATGGACGACGCTGGAGACAGGATTTTCATGATGGGGGACAACCAATCGGTCCTATAGAGGAAATAGGTGAAGCTCCTGAGTCCCGAACTGGCACAAGCGTTACTTTTGCTCCGGACCCGTCAATTTTTGATTCTGTTGAATTTCGAGCTCAAACTCTCTTAGAACGATTCCAAATGATGGCGTTTTTGAACGCGGGACTCCGGATCATTTTTCATGATGAAAGAGAAGTTTCTCCTCTAGAGGCCGAATTCCAATACGACGGAGGAATTCGCGATTTCGTTCGTCATCTCAACGACGCCAAAGACCCTCTTTTCGAAGATGTTGGATATCTATCGGCGGCTGAAGAAGGTGACGAAGTTGAAATCGCTTTTCAATGGAATACGGGGTATCAACTTGACGGAATCCATTCGTTCGCTAATGGCATCAGCACCATTGAAGGTGGCATGCATGAAGAAGGATTTAAAACTGCGTTGACCTCGACAGTCAACCGCTACGCGCGAGCGAAGAATCTTCTTAAAGAAAAGGAAGACAATCTACAAGGTGATGATATTCGTGAAGGACTTACAGCAATAGTGAGTGTTCGCCTTCAAGAACCCCAATTTGAAGGACAGACCAAAGCCAAACTTGGAAATACTTCAATGCGAAGTTTGGTCCAAAAGGCAACGAACGACGCATTGACGGACTGGCTTGAAGAGCACCCAAAGGAAGCAAAGAGAACCATCAATAAAGCAATTGACGCGCGACGAGCGCGGTTGGCTGCCCAGAAAGCGAAAAACACGGTAAGAAAGTCAGCGCTAGCGGGTGCTGGTCTTCCCGGGAAACTGACCGATTGTTCATCGGGCGACGCTGCTGAAAGCGAGCTTTACATAGTTGAAGGCGACTCAGCTGGAGGATCTGCCAAAGACGCTCGAGACCCTCGAACTATGGCGATTCTTCCCATTCGTGGGAAAATTTTAAATGTCGAACGTCTAGGTGGACGACTTGAAAAAATGTTTCAAAACACCGAGGTACAGGCTCTAATTTCTGCGATTGGAGCAGGAGTTGGAGATGGTGAAGGCAACTTCGACATTGAAAAAATGCGCTACCACAAGGTTGTTTTACTTTGTGACGCCGATGTAGATGGAAGCCACATTCGAACTCTTCTGCTCACTTTCTTTTGGCGCCAAATGAAAGATTTGGTTTTAGGTGGTCACATCTACATTGCTCAGCCGCCGTTGTATTCCACCAAAGTAGGAAATGACACGGTGTATCTAAAAGACGACGCTACGAAGTCAGATTTTCTCTCGGATAAGCCCAACCATAAGAATGAATTCCAACGGCTAAAAGGGCTCGGCGAAATGGATGCCGAAGAGTTGTGGGAAACAACAATGAATCCTGAAACAAGAACCTTGCTCCAGGTCACTGTCGACGAAGCCTCAATAGCCGACAACATCTTTAGTGTCTTAATGGGTGAACATGTTGAAAGCCGAAAAGGGTTTATACAAAACAACGCACATGACGTCCGATTTCTGGATATTTGAAGATCATGACTGACTTACCTCCATCCGATAACGGCAGCACAGATGACGAAAGCCGTTTGTCGATAGAACCAATTGAGATCCAACAAGAAATGGAGCAATCATTTCTTGAATACGCAATGTCGGTTATCACCGCACGAGCACTGCCTGATGCCCGTGACGGCTTAAAGCCCGTTCACCGAAGAATTTTGTGGTCCATGTTTTCGACTGGCATGCGGCCCGATAGACCGCATAAAAAATGTGCGACTGTTGTCGGAGACGTAATCGGCAACTACCACCCACATGGCGACAACGCGATCTACGAAGCCATGGTTCGGATGGGCCAAACTTTTAGTTTGGCCAACACTTTGATTGACCCACATGGCAACTTCGGGTCCCCTAATGACCCTCCAGCCGCTTACAGATACACCGAGTGCCGGCTTACGGACCTAGCGATGCGAATGGTCGAAAATATCGACGAAGATACTGTTGATTTAGTATCAACCTTCGACGGGTCAGGTGAAGAGCCTGCTGTGATGCCAGCTCGGTTTCCGAACCTGTTAGTTAATGGAAGCCAGGGAATTGCGGTCGGAATGGCTACAAATATCCCGACGCATAATTTGACTGAAATTATTGATGCAACTCTTCACTTGATCGATAACCCAGAGGCATCAGTTACTGATCTCATGGAATTTGTCCAAGGGCCTGATTTTCCGACCGGCGGTTTGATTATGGGACGGGCAGGTTCGACCAATGCCCTCACAACAGGTCGTGGCTCCATTCGAATAAGAGCTCAAGCTGAAATTGTGGAAGACGGCAAGAACACCCAAATAGTTGTTACTGAAATTCCATATCAACAATCAGTTGAAAATATCGAGCAGAAGATTGCTGATGCTGTTGATAGAAAAATCATCGACGGGATCAGAGAGTTACGTAATGAATCAGCTAAAGGAAAAACAAGATTTGTTATTGAACTCAAGCGGGATGCCCCCGCCAGTGTTGTCTTAAACAATCTTTATAAACACACCCCTCTACAAACCAGCTTTGCGGCGAACATGGTGGCGTTGATAGATGGAATTCCGCGCACGATCAATCTCCGAGATGCGTTGGCAGCCTATGTAGAACATCAAATCGATGTGGTAACACGACGATCTCAATATCGACTGAGCCAAGCGCTGGATCGGGCTCACATTGTTGAAGGCCTGCTCCGAGCTTTGGACCTGATTGATGAGATAATCACGCTTATTCGAGCTAGCGAAGACAGATCTTCGGCTCTTGGCGAACTTCAGCTTGAACCTTTTTCGTTTAGCGAAAGACAGGCGAATCACATTCTCGACATGCAATTGGGTCGTTTAACGAGATTGGGGCGAACACGTCTTGAAGAAGAATTAGAAGAGCTCCAAGCGCGCATCAAAGAGTTAGAAGAGATCCTTAGTAATGAGAGTCAACTGCGGGCAGTAATAAAACAAGAACTAACTGTGGTCAGAGAAGAGCACGACACACCCCGCCGTTCCCAAATTGTCTTCGATGAAGGAGATATGGAAGTTGAAGACTTAATTGATAACGAACCCGTTGTTATTACTCTCAGCAAAGGGGGCTATATCAAATCAGTTGCTGCAGATACCTTCCGGACACAAGGACGTGGTGGAAGGGGAGTGCAAGGAGCGCGCCTGAAGGATGATGACATTTTAGTTCGCGTGTTAACAACCACCGCTCACTCATATCTTTTATTCTTCACCAACCGAGGGAAGGTCTACCGCCTGAAGGCCTACCAGGTTCCGATGATGGAACGCACAGCCCGCGGGACTGCTGTCGTTAATTTGCTCCAGTTGCAACCCGACGAAGTTGTAGAGGCCGTCATCGACGCACAAGAATTCGTGGAGGATGAATTTTTGCTGTTTGTGACTCGTAAAGGGGTCGTTAAGAAAACTGCGTTCGCTGAATATGACAAGAACCGCACTAACGGCCTCATTGCAATAAATCTTCGTGACCAAGATGAGTTGGTTCGTGTTATTCAGGTTCGAGAAAACGATGATGTTGTTTTGGTGAGTAGCGCTGGCCAGGCAATAAGGTTTGCTGGTAGCCAAGTGCGACCAATGGGTAGAAGTGCCGCTGGTGTCAGAGGAATGAAGTTACGAGCTGACGACGTTGTTGTCGCAGCAGCGTCTACTTCAGAAAATGATCAACGTTTCCTACTGACGGTCACAGAAGGCGGTTATGGGAAGCGCACTCCCATAGAGGCTTACCCCCGTAAGGGACGCGGAACAATGGGAGTGAAAGGAATCAAGCTGACTGAAGCACGTGGTGCGGCGGTCATCGGCGCTCGAATGGTCGAGCTAGATGATGAAATAATAATGGTCTCATCGGGTGGCGTACTAATTCGTACCGCAGTCTCGGAAATAGCGGAACAGCGACGTGACGCCACTGGAGTAAAGGTTATGAACATCGGTGTCGACGAAACAGTTGCAGCGCTCTCGCCGGTTACGTTGGACCTTGACGAAATCGTTGAAACCGAAACAACAAACTAGTTGCCGCGCCCAGCTAAGGCGTAGCCTCCCGTACACTTCGACGCGTGGCTGATTTCGATCAACCAGGATCAGGTAACCCTCCTGCAGACGGCGTCGATGATGAAACCTTCGCGCGTGCAGTCGGTTTAGATCAAGAAGAAACCGAGCGGCGCGTACCCCGTAAGCGGAAAATATCCGGTTCGACCTCAGGCCGCTCCTCTAAGGGAGAGAAAAAGCGGAGTCGAGAAAAACCTGTGGTGAGACGCCCGCCCGTTCGTGAAAAACATGATGATGAAAGCCGGATAATAAAGGGACCCGAAGATACAGGTGTCGTTCCATTAGTTGAAGACGTAACGCCGCCTGCAATTGAGGCTCGAGTCAGTGGCCTAATTGAACAAATTTCGCCGGTACCTGTAGAAACTCAAGAGCCAATTTTATTGCCCGAAGAAGAACTTGGGTGGCTCGGGAAACGTCGGGCTCGCGTTCGACGAACCCGACGCACTATCCGACATATCGACCCGTGGTCAGTTTTGAAGGTTTCAGTACTTCTATATGCCTGCCTATATGGAGCGACAGTAATTGCTGGTTACTTGCTTTGGACTGCCGCGGTGCAATCGGGTGTCATATCCAATATTGAATCTTTTATCGCTGAAGTTGGCTCCTATGAAGTGTGGGAAATCAACGGAGATGAAATTTTTCGACGAGCAACGGTTATTGGAGCAGTGCTGTTTGTAGCGGGTGTGGCGTTCAATGTGCTGCTCACAATTATCTTTAATCTCATTAGTGACCTTGTTGGGGGGGTCCGGGTGACTCTCTTGGAAGAAGATCAGCCGCCTTCTTAAATTAGAGTCACGTTGGTTACGGGGCTATAGCCCCGCTACTATCGGTCACTCGTTCGGGGCTATAGCTCAGTTGGTTAGAGCGCACCCCTGATAAGGGTGAGGTCGCTGGTTCGACTCCAGCTAGCCCCACGTTCCGAACAGCGCTAATCACATAACTCGTGATGAGGTTTCGAGCGGAGGTAGCTGTGCGAGTATTACGCCGGGCAATCTTGGCAATGGGAGTAGGAACAATTGTGGCTGCCATCTTGCGTCTTAGGGGATCTGGTGGTGTTCCCCCACGCCAAGGTAAGTGGAGACAACTAAGCGGCCCGGATTTTCGCTGACGTGACAACTGCTGCTGTTATCGGTTCTGGTGTCGTCGGGCGAAGAGTCGCGCGCCAGCTAGCTGCCTCGGGTCTAGTCGACCGACTGATTCTTGGAGCTAGACATCCTCAACGAATGCATGGTTTTGTCCGGCAATTGATTGACCTAGACATTGAAGTTATTGCTCCGGGTCCCCTACCAGCAGCGGATGTAACTGTGTTGGCTCAGCCGCCTGGAGGACACACGGAACTTGCTGAAGAGGCACTTGGAAATGATTCTCACGTGGTTTCATTGTCGGACTCCTTAAATGATGTAGAGGGTCTCCTAGGCCTTGAAGCGACCGCTATGAAGGTAGATCGCTCGGTGATTGTCGGAGCAGCGTTTTCGCCTGGTTTGAGTTGCTTGCTGGCACGTCATGGTGGAGAGCGATTCGATCAGGTTGATGAAATACATGTTGCGCGAATGGGTACAGGTGGACCCTCGTGTCAACGACAGCTTCATCGTGCCAGAACTCAAGAAGCGGTTGAATGGCGCGATAGGAGTTGGGTCAAACGGCCAAGTGGGAGTGGACGCGAACTCGTCTGGTTTCCTGACCCGCTTGGCGCGAGTGATTGCTACCGAGCTGCGCTCGTAGACCCTTTTCTTTTATCTGCGAGTTTTCCTGAAGTTGATCGAATTACGGCCAAGGTTGCGGCTACTAGACGCGATCGGCTGACTGCCTGGCTGCCAATGCTGCGGCGACCTCACAAAGATGGAGGGCCAGGAGCAGTTCGTATTGAAATACGTGGTATCCAAGATTCAGTTCAGACGACAGAAGTCTTGGGGGCCATAGACCATCCGTCATCTGCAGCCGCAGCCGTTGCGGCTATTGCAGCAGAATGGTCGCTATTAGGATTACTGCCGTCAGGGTCTTGGAGTTTAGGCATGCTCGATAGTCCACTTCCGTGGCTTCAAGAACTTGAGAATCGAGGAATTTCAGCTGCCGTCTATGAAGGTATTTCAACTACTCAGGAGTGAATTGGAAGTTCGACCACCCTTGGTCGGTGGATTGAGTTTCTTTGAAGTAAGTCAATGCCTATATTCTCGACTTGACTGGAGTAATTGATGTTTGCAGCGATCCCAAGCCCGTCGACAAACTCCATACAAATAGGGGCCCTCGAATTGCGTGCCTATGGGCTGATGATCGCCGTGGGAGCGTTGATTGCAGTATGGATAAGTAGTCGTAGATATGAGGCTGCTGGCGGCGACGCGGTGGTGGTGCATCGGATGGCCACTTGGGCTATTCCAGCAGGAATATTAGGGGGACGCTTCTATCACGTCGCTACTGATTTCAGTCGATTCCAAGGCCAGTGGATAGAGATACCGAAAGTCTGGAAAGGAGGGCTTGGGATATGGGGGGCGGTCGCCGCTGCAACGCTTACCGGTTGGTGGATAGTACGCAGAGAAGAAGGTGATGTACCTGCAATGTTTGATGCCACTGCGGTCGGAATTCCGGTTGCGCAGGCCATTGGACGACTTGGGAATTGGTTTAATCAAGAACTGTTTGGGAGACCAACAGATTTGCCATGGGGCCTTCAGATTGATCCCAAAAATCGTCCATCTGGGTATGTCGAGTCGGAAACTTTTCATCCGACGTTTTTATATGAAGCTCTATGGAATTTGGGTGTCGCAGGGTTTGTCGCGATCGTTACTCCCAAGTTGTTTCCGAATTTGAAAAAGGGTTATAGCTGGGCAATTTATGTAGTGGGGTACACCCTTGGAAGATTGTGGATTGAGCTACTACGGACTGACAAAGCAACAGAGGTCTTTGGAGTGCGGATCAATGTGTGGACTTCGATCATTGTCTTGTTCGTGGCAATTGGAATTGTGGCGAAAGGCCTTCGAAATGAACCGGCCGATGGTCATCGAAATTCGTCGGAAAGTGTTCCACACTGAAGTGGGAGGCCCCATAGTGGCCGAATCACCTTGACCTACAGAGATGGCCCCCACAATGCGGATAGTAGTAACCGGTTACGGAGTAGATATCCCCGAATCCCCCTTACGTTCACAGATAGCTGAGCCACTGAGATTTCTGGGGCATGAAGTTGTTGCTGTGGCACCGACAAGTGCAGCTATCAAATGGGGGTTAGATCGTTATTCTCCGGAAATACTTGTTGTTGTTCCAGCAGCAGGCATTCCCGACCGAAATGAAATCCGAGCGTTGACAGCTGTCTCAGAAACGGTCGCTGTCTGTTTACATACAGGGCCATTGTTAGAAGGTGCAACAACAGACCTAAGTGTTATTGATGACGACTTACGGGAATACGACCTGGTTGCGGTACCTGATCTTCAGACCTTTGATGAATACGAGGCTCTCGGAACATTTCGGCTTTCACTAATAGAGCCTGCCGTCCATCCACCTGCGCTCATGAATTTTGTTCCCTCTGAACGACGAGGGATCGTCGTAGTAGGAAATTCTGACCCTGAAAATATTGATGCCGTCATGAGTATTGATCACCTAGACGATGTCGTCGTGATGGGTGAAGGCTGGATCGACTTACCGCTAGAAGTGTCAGCTGTTGATACTTTGCCTTTGCCGGAACGTGCAACACTATTCGCTGGAGCCCATCTGTTAGTTGAATTACCGGCCTCGTTAGCCCATCAATCAGCAGTCAAGAAATCGGCTTTTGAATTAGGTCTTTCCACGGCCGTGTACGAAGCGGCGGTTGTAGGAACACCTTCTTTGGTCCAAGCCCGGGCTGCTGTTGAGCATGTCTTAGAACCGGGGAAGGAAATTATTACATTCCAATCAGCGAGCGACTTAGGGCAACTAATCCCTCTCCTGCTCGCTGATCATCAGGAGACCAATAAAATCGGAGAAGCCGCATGGTCTCGAGTAACCGCTGACCATACTTGGGCTCAACGATGGCGGACCTTCTTAGAGCCTTGGGTTGATGACGTGGATACCGATCGAGCTAAAGAAGTTAGTTACCTCGGCAAGGTTGAGGTGTTGAGTCAGGCTGGATAACCGAGGACAACCGTTTTATCGGTCTGCCATGAGCTCGATGAAGCGTTCTGGTGAAATATTTCCTCCAGATAAAATGACCCCAATCCGATCACCAGCCGGCTTTACTTCCCCAGATAAAAGAGCCGCCAAAGCGCTGGCGCCGCTGGGTTCAACTATTTGTCTTTGGTATCGAAATAAATAGTCCATTGCATCGAGGATCTGACCATCGGTAACAGTCACGACTTCTTCTACATGTTGTTGGATGACAGTAAAAGTGTGTACGCCGGGCGAGGTGGTTTGTTGTCCATCGGCAATCGTGTCGGGCACTTCGATTTTAATGATTCTCCCTGCCCTAAGGGACAACTGAACGTCGTTGCCTAATTCTGGTTCGACGCCGACAATTTGACAGTTTGGGTTTTGTTGATGTGCTGCCAACGCACTTCCCGAAATCAGTCCACCACCCCCAACTGAGACAATCAACTGATCTAACGGTCCGGACTCTTCGAATAATTCTTGGACGCAAGTGGATTGACCGGCAATCACATCAGGATGATCAAAAGGGGGCACCAAGCTCAAATTTCTTTCCTGCACTATCTCTGCTGCGATGTCCTCTCGGTTTTGGGTGTAACGGTCATAACTAATGATCTCAGCACCGTAACTTTCGGTTGCATCGCGTTTTGATTGTGGCGCGTCAGTGGGCATCACGATTGTTGCTGGAATCTCAAATAGTTGAGCAGCGCGAGCTACAGCCTGCGCATGGTTTCCGGACGAATAAGAGATAACGCCTTGTTGACGAACAGAAGCTGGGATCGCTGCAATCGCATTAAAGGCGCCGCGGAATTTAAACGCACCAGTCCGTTGTAGATGTTCAGCCTTTAAGTGGACCTCTGCACCGACACGCTCATCTAACAAACGCGAACGCAAGACCGGTGTTCGTCTCACGACACCGGCGAGCCGGGCTGAGGCTGCTTCGAGATCTATGTCAGAAGACACTCGACTCTCCGGACCGAGATTTCATGAAAAGCAATCAAAAAGTTCTTGTATGGCGTGCATTTGTCCGCCGCTAGTGCTGGACGGCACGAGAATTGGGGTCTTGCAACCTTGATCAAACCACTCTTCGACACCCTGACGCACTTCGTCTCGAGATCCGTAAAGAGTCGCATTTGATAGCCAGTCATCCGACATACATGTCAAAACACGGTCACGATCACCCGCTTCAAGAGCAGCTTCTATACCTTCCATCTCCTCGGTATATCCTGCCTGTTTCCAGTAGTTCCGGTAGTTCGGTAGAGCTACATACCCCTGGAGAGTCTTTCTGTTTCTCTCAGCACCGGCGCTCCGATCCTCGTCGATCACTGTCGGAATCATGTTGCCAATAAAGAAATCGCTCCCTTGAACGTCTTCAGGTATGTCAGCAACTGAATTGTTGAAATCATTACGACTGGCGTTAGCCCACACAGCGCCAGCACTGATTTCAACTGAAAGTTCAACCATTTTTCGTCTCAGCGTCGCCAAAACAATTGGCGGGAGTTCGCCGTGATGTTCGGCTGCGCGTTCCATAGCAGCTACGTAGTCGCGAATATCGCCTAACGGTTTTCCGGGAGTAATTCCTAAACGTTGATGAACTGGACCATGAGTCACACCTATCCCCAAGCGGAATCGACCGTTGCTAATTTCATGAATAAAAGCAGCTGTTGCGGCGAGATCCTCCGGGTTTCTGAAATAAATAGGCTGGACTGAAGTACCGAAAGTTATTTCGTTAGTTGCAGAAGCGATTGCTTGACATAGGGCTACACAGTCACCCATGGAGGGGCAGTAAATCCCTGAAAAACCGCGATGCTCAATTTCGGCGGCTACATCGAGTGTTTGTTGACGTCGACCATTAACAGCAGCCAACGAAATCGCGGGCATATTCATTAGGTATTCCTCCTGAGAAGATTCGCTTATTTATAGCGAGTTTCAATACCTTGATCATGCCTGCAAAATCGATTGTTTGCTTAAGTCGTACTCCGGGCGTTACTTCGGTACCCTCTGAGAGTTATTGGGGCTGTAGCTCAGTTGGCTAGAGCACCTGCTTTGCAAGCAGGGGGTCGTCGGTTCGATTCCGATCAGCTCCACAAACAAAACCTCTTAAAACAGGCTTAAACCACAACCCTCTAACAAGACAGGGGGCTGTGTTTTTAGTTACGAGTACAAGAGCGTCTTTGCAACGATGAGTGGAGCACCCATCGTTTCGCCAATCTAATTATTAGCCGTCAACTGCGCGGAAGGTCTGACCACGGTAATTCACGTTGTTCTTTTTCACCCGGCTCCCGCGGTAAACCAAGCACTCTCTCACCCACAATATTTCGCTGAACTTCGTCACTCCCACCCGCAATAGATTGAGCAGGAGTAAACATTGAGTAAGCATGAAAAAGGCCGTCAGTTGGAGCGTCTTCGCCATACAACATCCCATACGGCCCCATTGCTTCTAGCCCTACATCACGAATTTCACGGCCCATGTCAGAACCGAGAAGCTTGAGTGTGGAAACCTCAGGACCGGGCTGACCACCGGCCTTGATCTTCGCTGCCGCCCGCATACCAGACCATCGAGCAGATCTTCGCATCTCAAGAATTCTTGCCAATCTCTGGCGCGTCCCCGGGTCAGTCGCAGCATCGAATTGTGATGTCACATCATCGAGGACTTTGGATACTCCACCGCTTAAGGCAAGAGAAAATCCGTCATTCTTAGACGAAATACTTGTGCTGTGATCGCGAACGCTCATATCTCGATCAATTGCACCAAAAGCTGCTGTTTCTCCCATTCCTGCATTATCAGGATCACGTTCATGGGACAGCGTTGTCATAGCAACGCGCCAACCATCACCTAAATCTCCTAGGCGGTCGTCTTCAGCAACTCGGGCATCGTTCAAGAAAACTTCATTAAATGCCGCATCTCCGGTCATTTCACGCAGCGGCCGAATATCCACACCCTCTTGTTCCATATCGATAAGGAAATAAGTAATCCCTCGATGCTTAGGTTTTTCAGGGTCTGTTCGAGCTATAAGAATTCCGTATTGCGCCCATTGCGCGCCTGAGTTCCAAACTTTTTGGCCATTAACTACCCACTCTTCACCATCACGAACTGCTTTCGTAGACAAACCAGCCATATCCGAACCAGCACCTGGTTCTGAAAAAAGTTGGCACCAAATGTCCTGGCCATTAACTATTCGAGGCAGATACTTTTCCTGTTGCTGTTGAGTTCCGTAGTGCATGATGGTCGGCGCCGCTAAAAAGGTTGCAACACCATTCGGTGGGCCAAAAGCGCCAGCTTCACGCCGGGCTTGAATCGCAGCTTTAGTCGGACCAGATGAGAGACCTCGGCCGCCGAATCCATCTGGCCAAGATGGGAAAGCCCAACCGGCGTCTGCGAGAAGTTGCCACCAAACACCTAGCGGCATATCAGGATCCCAGTGCTCAGCGAACCATTGCGCTGCATCTATTTTCACAGCTTCTGGATTGTTTAAGTTCACGAAACCATCTTAAGAGAGGGTGACCTCAGAGAATTATTTTTCCAATCAAGATGCACACCGGCTAGCTGAAACTAACTACACAAAGCAAAATAACTAGGAGCCACCAATCATCATCTAGCTGGTGCCGAACATCAACTAGGAGATCTAAAGCCTGTTCCAACTACGCTCATATTGTGTCTAAAGCCAAGTTCCATCTCCACCCTCATCACCATGTCGGCGCCGTTGACCCCAGAATCTTTGGTGGGTTTCTTGAACACATGGGGCGTGCTGTCTACGAAGGCATTTATGACCCAACATCTGCTCAGGCTGATGATTATGGGTGTCGCACAGACGTTCTGTCTGCCCTAGATGAACTTGACTTCACCGTCATGCGCTATCCAGGGGGCAACTTCGTTTCTAATTACCACTGGCGAGATGGAGTTGGCCCAATCCACGACCGGCCCACCCGCAGAGATCTAGCGTGGGGAACGATTGAACCAAACACGTTCGGCACAAACGAGTTCTTATCTCTATGCAAGCGAACTGGTTGGTCTCCGATGTTCGCTGTGAACCTAGGGACAGGCTTGCCCGAGGAGGCTGCAGACTGGGTTGAGTACACCAATGGTGAATTGGAAACTGATATCGCTGAACAACAAAAGGTTGATCAGTCAGACAACGTCTCAAAAGTTCCACTTTGGTGTTTGGGTAACGAAATGGACGGGCCTTGGCAGATGGGCCATATGCCAGCAGCTGATTACGGGATCAAAGCGCGTCAGGCAGCGCACATGATGAAATTAGTTGACCCATCAATCGAACTTGTGGTGTCTGGCACCTCGCTACCAGATAATTCGACCTATCTGGAATGGGATCGACAAGCATTAGAAGCTGTCGGAGGATTGGCTGACTATCTTTCTACCCACAGGTATTTAGACAACTATTCAGGCGACACTTCCCAGTTTTTGTGCTCAGGTGTCGCTGTCGATCAGCAAATCGCAGAAATTGATTCCGTCTGTCGGTATGTCGCTGGCAGACGACGCTCTCGCCGACGTCCGTTTATAGCTTTCGATGAATGGAATGTTTGGTACCGGACCCGGAACAGAGAAAACATGTGGGCTGGCGGAAAATTTCCAGCGCATCTTGTTGAAGAGATTTATGACCTTCAAGACGCGCTCGTATGTGCGCAGTTTTTGATGAGCTTCATCCGCAACGCTGATGTTGTAAAAATTGCAAACATTGCTCAGGTCGTGAATGTCATAGCGCCGGTTCTTACCAGTGGTGACAAGCTTTTGCGCCAAACGATCTTTGAAGCATTAGCAATGTTTGTTAATCGTCGAGAAGGCAACTCTCTACGTCTCAGTTATGAAGGACCGACCGTAGACTCCGCGGACTTTGGGTACGTGGCAGCTGTGGATGGCGCTGCCATATTGAGCGACAACAACGAATTACATGTCTATGCCGTTAATCGTTCAGTGGAGCTCCCTCTCGATTTAGAAGTTGACTTTTCAGGAGGTCATCTACAAGTTGTCAGCAGTGAAATGCTGCACCATCCGACTCCAACAGCGCAAAACACATGGGACAACCCAGATGCCGTCAGACGCAGTGGTGTTGAATTTTCTGGTGACGGAAAATCATTGGTGCAACTTCCGCCGAATTGTTTTGTGGCCGCCACATTCAAGGTGACGTAACAAGGTGGAAATTAACAAATTGAACCTTAACGTCATGAGATCCCTCTATGAACAACTCCCAACATTTCCTCTATAAATGGCAACTCTTGGCGCTGGCGAGCTGGTTGAGGTGCGGGCGTCGAGGCATTATTGAAGCGGTCACCGGGGCCGGAAAAACAAACGTTGCTCTTCAGGCAGCAGCTGATGCTCACAGACGAGGCCTCTTTGTACTAGTAGTTGTGCCGAGCCGTGTTCTTATGGAGCAATGGTCGGAGAGTCTAAAGAAAGCCTTGCCTCAGTGTGTTATTGGACGTCTAGGGGACAGCTTTAGCGACCGAGCTGATGATTGTGATGTCTTGGTCACAACTCGACATTCTGCGAGCGCCAAAAAACCTCTGCCGCCCGGAGATCTTGGTGGCCTCTTGATCGCCGACGAATGTCATGGATTTGGTGGAGCAACTTTGCGTAAGTCGCTTATTCATGAATATGAAGAACGACTAGGACTAACAGCCACCCTTGAACGTTCGGATGACGCTGTCGAAAAAACGTTGGTCCCCTATTTTGGTGGAGTTTGTTATAGATACGATTTTGGTCAAGCAATTGCCGATGGAGTCTGTGCTCAACCGAGGGTCGCGTTTGTAGCAGTGCCATTGGCTAAAGAAGAACGAGATGAATACGACCTGATGGAAGCTGACCTAGTGGCTGCTCGGCAGACACTGCGCGCGATTCCTGACATGCCTCAAGAGCCTTTTGGAGCTTTCTTAGCAGCGGTTAGTTACTTGGCAGATAACGACGCGGGGCCAAACGGTAAAGCTGCCAGTACTTATCTTGATTCGTTTTCGAAACGCCGTGAAATAGTTGCTACCAGCCGTTCGAAGTATGAAGTTTTGTCGAATTTTGCATCAGTGATTCTTGAGGCTTCGGGGGCCCTGATCTTCACTCAAACTGTGAAGGCGGCCAATCATGCAATTAATCGCTTGGATCCATTATTAGGGATTGAAATTATTACTGGTGATACCGCTCGATTGGAGCGTGAAACGATCTTGAATGACCTTCGCGATGGCAAACTCGACGCAGTCGCAGCTCCCAGAGTTCTAGACGAAGGAATCGATGTTCCAGACGCCAACTTAGGAGTTGTCGTCAATGCCAGTCGAACACGAAGACAAATGATCCAACGAATGGGACGGATACTTCGTTTGAAGCAACTGGGTGTCGGAGCACGATTTGTTGTCTTATACGCAAGTGACACATTGGAGGATCCAACGGCTTCTGAGCGCGATGGCTTTATGGAGGAAATTGAAGCCATCAGTGAAACATCCCGAATTTTCGGGATAGGAGAACAAGACCAGTTGGTTTCATTTCTCAACTATTCAGGACCCGAAGAGCTAATCGCCCCAGAGAAGATTGGTCCCATGACTTCGGTAAAGGAGATTCCCGACAAACTTGACCCCGTAGATAAATACGCTTGGTTGAGCTATTTGGGGTGGGCTGAAGAAACGGAAGAACATAGAGAAGTCTGGGACAATCCTCCCGTCTCGTTGCCGGATCCTCTGTATCTCGATTTTGACGTCTTAGAACTGCCAGAGATCACCCGTCAAAAAGTTTCCCCCAAAAAAGAAGCGAGGCTGTCCACTGGCGAACAGCCAGTGACGATGAGCAAAGTAGACGGGAACTTTGTTTTGAGATGTACAGGCTGTGACGCCACTTCGGAGCCGACCCCATTTCGCTGGAAGGCTCTAGAAGCCACTGTTGAGTGCAGTTGCCTTTGGTAGCTCTAACCGAATGCTGACTAGAGCCGCACTCTCACCCGCTAAGCCTGTGTCTAACGGATTTTAGTAAGTCGGAGATAGCTAGCACTTACTGTCAAATTTTCGATGGAAGGTCCTTATATAACCTTTAGTTTTGAAGGTGTGAGGAAACGCATCTGGCGGTACGCGCTGCTTTTTATTCTGGTTGCATACATTTGGGCAGCAGCGCGAGCAATTCTTTAGTTCAGCTATCTGTAGCTAGCGTGCTATCGCTCTTCTCGTCTATAAGCCAAACCAAGAGCGGCTGGAGCTGGTGATGGTCGTTTGCGGGCCTGGATTGAGATGATGAGAAGAATGAGAAGAGTAAGTACGTAAGGAAGCATCGACAGGATTATCGGTGAAAAATCAACACCGAAAGTTTGCAGCCTGGTTTTTAGTGCCAAGGTTCCGCCGAACAGCAGAGCTCCCCAACCAACTCGACTTGGACGCCAGGCACCAAAAATGACGAGAGCTACAGCAATCCATCCCCTACCAGCCGTTAAGCCTTCAGCCCATTGGGGAGTGATACTTAAAGTCAAATAGGCTCCAGATGCTCCGGCTAGAGCTCCACCCACAGCAACAGCCGAAAGCCGTAGACCTAAAACTGAATGTCCGGCTGAATCAGTGGAGGATGCGGATTCCCCGGCCGCTCGTAAAGCGAGCCCGAGACGGGTTCGTGAAAGGATCAGGCTCGCCGCGATTCCGAAGGCCAACGCTAGATACACGATTGGCGCGTGGCTAAATAAAATTGGGCCGACCCATGGCAATTCAGACAAAGATCCCCACTCAACGGGGACCAGTTCTGCACCAGGGGGCAACCCGACATAATCCTTCCCTAAATATGCGGCGAGACCGAGCCCCAAAATTGTTAGTGATAGGCCGGATACAACCTGTTCTGCTCCTAGACCAACAGTAAAGAATCCGTGGACTGAAGCTAGTAGAGCGCCACTGAGCATTGCGATCACTAAGGCAAGCCAAGGATTTCGAAACTCAACTCCAGCTATAAAAGCAGTGACTGCACCGATAGCCATCATTCCCTCAACACCAAGATTCAAGACCCCAGCTTTTTCGGCTAGCAGTTCTCCAAGTGCTGCCAGGTAGAGAAGTGCTCCGAAGGAAACTGTTGCGAAGAGTAGGCCGATTAATGAGGCTTCGTTCATGATGTCGCCTCCTCGTTTACCGGAAGCGAGTCGTTGCCGAAAGAGACTGTGTATCGGCTAAAGACGCCAGCACCTATGGCTCCAAATAAAACAAAAGCTTGCAGAATCGTTGAGACCGACGAGGAGACACCCAGCGTCTGAATGCTCTGTCCACCGATCTGAACTGCACCGAAAAGTAACGCTACGGCGGCTACTCCCGATGGGCGCATAAGTGCCAAAGCAGCAACGATGATTCCTGCAAATCCGAAGCCATTGGAAATTGTTTCTGTGATCCGATCGGCAGTTCCTGCCAGTTCGACACCTCCTGCTAACCCGGCAATTGCTCCACTCAGAACTAGGACCGTTAAGACCTTCGTAGGAAGTGAGATTCCGCTATAGCGGGCTGTTGCTTCTGAGGAGCCAGCAATTCTTAGTTCGTACCCCCAAGCGGTGTAACGGACTGCGACCGAGGCGACAACGATTACAGCTGCCGCGATAAGCAGACCGAAATGTGCGCGACTGAAAAGAGTTGGTAACCGAGCTTGATCAGGCAACATGGGCGCTAAAGGAAAGTTAAACGAATCAGGATCTTTCCAGGGTCCGTGGATCAGCCATTGGACCAAACGGATTGCTACTTCGTTAAGCATCAGGGTGGTGATGATTTCGTTGACACCAAGTTTGGCGCGAGCGAGCGCTGGACCTATTGCAAGGATTGCTCCACCCCCGATTGCACTGATGAGCATCATCAAGATCAGGATCAGCCCTGGCCAATCGCCCCCAATACGGGCCACCCATGCAGCCGCTATTGCGCCCGCCATTATTTGGCCTTCGGCACCGATATTCCAAAGTCCCATGGAACCGGCGACGGCTACTGCTAGTCCCGCCAGCCCAAGAGGGACAGCCCGATTGAAAGTGATAGACCAAGCATCTGGGTCTCCTAAAGAGGCTTCGAACATTCTCGAATAGATCTTTACGGGATCATGACCAGCGCCTAGAAGAAGCAATGTGCCGACGAACAGAGCGATAGCTAGGCCTATGCCGAATGCCAACGGTTGTCCGCCTGGAAGTGGTTGTTCTCGCAGGTTCAGACGGGGAAGCTTCATGGCTTTGAAGAAACCTTTGTGTCGGAAAGCATTGCCATGCCGACTTCTTGTCGTGAGGCAGTTCGAGGATCGAATTCGCCCCGAAGTACACCACCTTCAATCACCAGAAGTCGATCGCTTATTGCGAGTAGCTCGTCTAGATCTTCTGAGATCATCATCACTGCGGCACCTGAATCTCGCTGTTCAATCAGTAAGTCTTGGATGGCCTTTACTCCGTTGACATCAAGGCCTCGTGTTGGTTGTGAAGCAACGACTACTGAAGGCTGTCCGTCTAGTTCTCGCCCGACTAGAAGCCGTTGAAGGTTCCCGCCTGAAAGAGCCGCGATAGGACCACTTAGATTTCCTGCCCTGACTCCAAATCGGGTGATGAGGTCCTTGCAGTAGGAGAGGGCTCGTTCGCCCAAAATAAAGGGGCCTCTGCGTTGTTGTCGGTATACGCGAAGAATCGCGTTGTCCGTTATTGAAAGCTGCGGTGCTAAACCTACCCCGAGGCGATCTTCTGGTATATATGCCAGACCGGACTGAAATCGGCGATGGGGGCTTTCTGTTGTTATGTCGGTACCGTTCATAATTATTGTGCCGCTGTTTGAAGGCCGCAGGCCAGCAATAGTGTCTGCTAGTTCGCGTTGCCCGTTGCCTGCTACACCAGCAATGCCGACAATCTCTCCAGAATGAATTTGGAAATTAATTTCCGAGAATGCGTTAACCCCACGATCGCTTTGAGCACTTAGGTTTTTGAGTTCCAATAAGGCCTGTCCCGGGGTTGTTGTCTTTTGCCGATTCGGGATAGCGGGAGACGCGCCGACCATTAGACGTGCTAGTTCATCTTGGCTAGTGGTCGCCATGGGTAATGAATTAGCTACCGTTTTGCCTTGTCGGAGAACAGTTGCTTGGTCACAGATACCGGAAATTTCATGCAATTTGTGGCTAATAAAAATTATTGAGCGTCCATCGTTTGCCATCCGACGCAAAATTTGGCCTAGCTCGTCGACTTCGCTGGGCGTTAAAACAGTAGTGGGTTCATCCAAAATTAGAACTTGAGCGTCTCGCCACAAGACCTTTAATATTTCAACTTTTTGTCGCTCGCCCATAGAAAGTTGCCACAAGGGTTGTGCTGGGTCGACTTCTAAACCGAATTTATGCGCCATCTCGGCCACGTCGCTCTCAAGTTGTCCAGTTTTGATTACTGGTGGAGCTGACCCGAGGACAATATTTTCTGCCACTGAAAATGAGGGTATTAAACGAAATTCTTGGTGAACCATCCCGACTCCAGCAGACAAAGCATCGGCTGGGTTTCGAAATTGGTGTGAACGTCCGTGAATCCTTAATTCGCCACTATCGGGTCGATAGACCCCGGCAAGGATGTTCATGAGTGTTGATTTACCTGCTCCGTTCTCACCCAAGAGAGCATGAATTGAGCCGCGTTGTACTGCCAGTTCAACTCCGGCGTTTGCAACAACTCCCGGAAACCGTTTCCAAACCTCGGTCAATTCAACTGAGAGCGGTTCTTTGTCGGAGATTGATGAAGGTTGGTTCATTGAGAGGGAGTCCTGCTTTGCACAAAAGCGATCACGGCGCCGACGTGGATTTTCCTCGCCGGCGCCGCTTCGTGCTGTTAATTGCTAACTAACTCAGCCAGTCGACCCAATGACGCCTTGAACGAAGAAACTCATTCCAAGCATTGCTCCGTCATCCATGACTTCACCGGCGCCTAGAACCTCATTGCCGTCTTGGTCCATGATTGGGCCAGTGAATGGATGGAGATCACCAGCGATTATGGCTGCTTTTGCTTCCATGACTTGGTCAACCACTGATTGGTCAACGTCGCTTGCTATTGGGGCGAGATCGACGATGCCGTCAGCCATTGAACCCCAGTAGGCGCTCGGTGCATAGTTACCTGCTTTTGCGTCTTCGATGATTTCGACATACCGGGGTCCCCAATTCCAAACGGGTGCTGTCAGGTAAGCATCTGGTGCAAACTCGCTCATGTCAGTGTTGTAGGACACCCAGCGTGCACCAGCTGCTTCAGCTTTTTCACCCGCTGCGGTTGAGTCTTGGTGCATGGCGATTACGTCAGCGCCTTTATCAAGTAGGGCTTGGGCGGAGTCGCCTTCAACTACCGGATCGAACCAAGTGCTTGTCCAGACAACTTCTACTTGCGCATCAGGGTTGATTGCTTGAACACCTAAGGTGAAAGCGTTGATACCGCGAATTACCTCAGGAATTGGGAAAGCAGCTACATAACCAATCAGATTTGAACTTGTTGCTGACCCAGCAACCATTCCGGAGAGATAACGAGGTTCATACATACGCCCGAAAGTGTTCCCCATATTGGTTTCATTCATTTTGTAACCGGAGACGTGTTCGAACACTACGTCGGGGTATTCATCAGCTAAAGCCAACATGGCGTCCATATAGCCGAATGAGGTTCCGACGATGACGTTGTAGCCCTGATTAATGAAATCCTTTACGTAGTTATCAAACTCTGCAGTTCCTTCAGGTACCGCGTCAACGTAAGCAGTTGCAACTCCAGTTGCCTCTTCGGCGTACTTTCTTCCTACATCGTGTGCGTAGTTCCATCCAGCGTCACCAATTGGAGCAACCATTATGAAAGCAGCTTTAGTCTCCGAGGCTGCTTCCGTTTCAGCGTCTTCGTTGCTGCTCGATGAACTGCTGCTCGATGAACTGCTGCTATCGCTATCTCCACATGCTGTTGCCAGCATCCCAAATGCAAAAAGCAGCGCTAACAGCGCCAATATTCGTTTACGCATTGTCTTGCCCTCATTTTATGTTTCGTCTTCGAACCCCCGCATCTTGTCACATTCTGAGAGAGGGGTGACGCCACTATAAAAAGAGTTACCACTGCTGAAACATTCAGCTAATGAGCGTTTTAATGATGATGGAGTGGCACAAAAGTTTGCTTAATCGGACCCGGACCAACCCGCAAAAGCATCAATGGTCGCGTAAACATCGCCCAGCGGATACAACACTGGAGAAGTACAACCGTTTGACATGTAGCTTTGCACGGCTTCACGCGCTTCTTCGGCTGTCCCTGAAGCTGTGAGCATTTGTACGATGTCGTCAGGCACTAACTTTGCTGCGGCCTCGACCTGCTCATGTGTTGCTGGCCAAGTCAGCACTTCACCTACAGATTCGAGCAGTGATCTGGGAACCCCTGAAGCTTCCATTATGTGAGGCTGTTGTCCTAAATATTGAGCAACCATGTTTCGCGCCATGTTTAAAGCCGTGCCGCGGTCTTCGTGAACGGAACACACAACGAGCTGGGGGCGGTCTAGGTCGTCAACTGATCGGCCACTCTTTGTTGCACCTCGCTCTAAAGCTTCCATTGCTCGAGTGTTGTAATCGGGCGAAACCAGATAATTGAGTACAACTCCGTCAGCGATTTCGCCTGTGAGCTCCATCATTTTCATTCCGGTTGCACCAATGTAGATCGGCACATCTTTTGGTTTGCGTTCCTGATAGACGTAGTCCAATTCAACGCCGTCCAGCTGCACAAAGTCACCATGGAAAGTGACGGTCTCGTTTGCTAAAAGTGCCCGCACTGCTGTGGTTACTTCGCGCATAGCTTTCAATGGTCGATCCCGCGACACTCCAACTTTGGCTGCCAGGGGATCCCACCAGGCCCCCAACCCACACAAAATTCTTCCGGGAGCTAAATCATCGAGCGTCGCGAACATTGAGGCGAGTCGTGCTGGGTTGCGAGTCCACACATCTACTACCCCTGAACCAATCTTGATTTGGTCTGTTGTCGCTGCGAAAGCTGCCATTGGTATAGATGCCTCTCGAACTAGCCGAGAATCAGCCTGCCAAATTGCGTCAAATCCTCTGTTTTCTGCGTATTTAGCGAACTCAATTCCCTCACTAATCGCGTGAGCATCTTGCAGGTATAAAGCTGGTCGATTCATGAGATCTCCCATCGGGTAGTAGTTAATGAACACTAACGAAATCTGAGCGCAACAAGAATCACTAGCTATTTTGCGGGTTAATCGGTTCAATAAAGATATGGCTTTGCCGAACGGTTCATCAGTGCTTATCAACGGAGAACGGCTTCTTCACCGTATAGCTGAACTTGCGGAAATTGGAAAAATCGAAGGCACTAAAGGATGTTCGCGTTTGGCGTTCAGTGATGCTGATCGCGAAGGACGTGATTTGGTAGTCACATGGATGCGAGATTTAGGTCTGACAGTAACAATTGACGCCGTAGGAAACGTTATTGCTTCGACTCACGAAGATGGCGCTGCAGGTGCCGTCATGGCTGGATCACATATCGACACGGTGGGCACCGGTGGACGCTACGACGGAAATCTTGGTGTCTTGGCCGGGCTGGAAGTTATTGAAGCAACAATTTCGACGGATGTTGAACTTAAGCGGCCGTTAGCTGTTGCGTTCTTTTCTAATGAAGAAGGTTCACGTTATCCGCCAGACATGATGGGAAGCCTTGCCTATGCAGGCGGTATGAGTGTTGAAGCGGTGCTGGAAGTAGAGGGCGCAGATGGCACTGTCGTTGGTGAAGAGCTTGAACGGATTGGATATCGAGGTGCGGCACCGTGTCCAGGTGTGGCCCCACACGCTTTTGTTGAGTTGCACATTGAACAAGGCCCTGTGTTGGATAACGAAGACATACAAATTGGGGTCGTTGAAGGGGTGCAGGGTATCTCGTGGACAGAATTGACTTTGATTGGTCAGTCGAACCATGCGGGCACAACACCCATGTCTCTCCGTCGTGACCCCATGCGTGTCGCTGCAGAGGTGGTGGTCGCAGCTAGATCTATAGCGACAGAAATGGGAGGCACTCAGGTGGCGACGGTTGGCTCGTTACATCTCCATCCCAACTTGGTGAATGTTGTTCCGGCAACTGCGACAATGACTGTCGACCTTCGTAATACCGATGAGAACTCGCTCCAACTAGCCGAAGAGCAGCTTCACATCAGGGTGGAAACACTCGCTAAAGATGAAGGTATAACAGTTGAAGCGAGGTCATTAGCTCGCTTTGAACCGGTCGAATTTGATGCCAGAATCGTTGACCAGATTGAACAACTGGCGCAACAAACTGGCCTTTCAACAAAACGTATGCCATCCGGAGCTGGGCATGATGCTCAAATGATGGCGAGAATTTGTCCGACCGGCATGATCTTTGTTCCTAGCTTGAATGGTGTTAGCCATAATCCCGCTGAACATACCGATGAGGCAGATCTAATAGCTGGGGCTCAACTTCTTAGTGACACGATGCTTGCATTGACTGAGGTCGACTGGTGAGATCTTTACGAGTAGGTGCAGCCCAATTGGGGCCAATATCCAGAGAGACCACAAGACACGAAGTGGTGGACCGGTTGGTTGCATTGATGAAAGATGCAAGTGATGAAGGCTGTCAACTAGTTGTATTCCCCGAGCTAGCTCTGACAACCTTTTTCCCTCGGTGGTACTTGGACGACGTTCCTGAGGAACTGAACTCGTATTACGAAACCGAAATGCCTGGTCCGGAAACTCAAAGGCTCTTTGATGAAGCCAAGTTACTTGGCATTGGCTTTTATGTTGGATACGCAGAACTGACCGCAGAAGGCCAGCGCTTTAATACTTCGATTCTTGTAGACGAAAGCGGTTCGCTTGTAGGTAAATATCGCAAAGTGCACTTACCTGGCCATGAAGAACATGAACCAGAACGGCCGTTTCAACATTTGGAGCGCCGCTACTTCGAAGAAGGACCTGATGGCTTTAGCGTTTGGGAAGCTTTCGGCGGTGTTATGGGAATGGCCCTGTGTAATGATCGTCGTTGGCCTGAGACCTATCGAGTTATGGGACTCCAAAACGTTGAGATGATTCTTATCGGGTACAACACCCCACTGCATTACGCCCCTGACCCAGCTCAAAATCCTTTGCAGTCGTTCCATAACCACTTAGTTATGCAGGCAGGCGCCTATCAAAATGGGACTTGGGTTATTGGGGTCGCAAAAGGAGGCGTCGAAGAGGGAGTTGACTCTTTAGCTGAATCGGTGATCATCGCTCCATCGGGCCAAATCGTTGCTCAAGCTAAAACTAGCGATGATGAGCTTTTGGTGGCGGATTGCGATCTTGACTGGTGCAAACACTATAAGGACACCCTTTTTGATTTCGATCGTTACCGGCGACCGGAAATGTACGAATTCATAACACGACAGAAAACAGACCAATGACCTCATTCCAACTGAATGGCCAGTCGGTGAGCGTCTCTGAATCGCACCCTCATCTATTGGGAGCGCTGCGAGATGAACTTGGAGTGATTTCGGCCAAAGATGGCTGCGCACCCTCAGGTCAGTGCGGAGCGTGCACGGTTTTAGTAGGGGACAAAGCCAGAGTTGCTTGCCAAACCTCTTTAGAACGAACTGACGGTGAAACCGTCACCACACTCGAGGGGTTCGACGAGTTAGAGCTTCAACGGTATTGCGATATCTTTGCTGCACACGGTGCATTGCAATGCGGTTTCTGTATCCCTGGGATTTTGGTTCGAGCAAAAGCACTCATAGAAAAAAAGGGTCAAGCCCTCACCCGAGACGAAACAGCCCGCCACCTCGGAGCACATCTATGCAGATGCACCGGATACATCAAGATCCTTGATGCCATCCTGGACATAGCTTCGGGAGTTAACAGAGAGCCGCAGCCGCCCAAAGGTGTTGGGTCCCGAGGAACTAAATACGAAGCAGATGTGTTAGCGGCCGGAGTGCGACCTTTTATTGATGACATGCAGGTAGATGGCCTCCTTCACGGTGCGCTGAGGCTGTCTGATCATGCACGAGCTGATGTCATCGCAATTGATGTAGAAGCTGCGCTGTCGGTAGAAGGTGTAGCCGGGATTTTCACGGCAGCGGATATACCTGGTGAAATCAGGGTTGGATTAATCCACAAAGACTGGCCAGTAATGATTCCAGTAGGCGGCCGCACTTCATTTCTGGGAGATGTATTGGCGGTAGTGGTTGCTGACGATCGAATGACAGCTGTGGAAGCAGCGGCGTTAGTGCAGGTCGAATACCGAGTTCATCAACCAATGACTGACCCGGTAAGAGTTGTCGCTAGTGATGAAGACGCTGTCTGGGGTCTAGAAGGAAACATCCTTTCAAAATCCGTATATCAGAGAGGAGATGTTGATTCGGTCTTGGAACAGTCTGCACATGTTGTTAGTGAAACTTTCCAAACGCAACGAGTGGAACACGCATTTCTGGAACCTGAGTCAACACTCGCAGTACCTACCGACGGAGGCCTTTACGTATACACCGGGGGTCAAGGAATCTGGGATGATCGAAATGACATTGCGCGAGTTTTAGACCTTGATCCGTCTCTAATTACTACTGAACTTGTAAGTAACGGTGGGGCCTTCGGCGGTAAAGAGGACATGTCGAATCAGGTACACACAGCTTTGTCTGCGTGGCTACTGGGAAAGCCTGTCCAGATCACTCTTTCTAGAGAGCAATCATTGCTTATGCATCCGAAGCGTCACCCGATTCGAATGACATACGAAGCAGGTTGTGATGAAAATGGGAAGCTGACAGGCCTTCGAGCGAGAATGTTGGGAGACTCCGGTCCCTACGCGTCTGTCGGTATGAAAGTCCTAGAGCGAGCTGCTGGCCACGCAACTGGTCCTTATGTGCTCCAGGCTGTAGATGTTGAAGCGATTGCAGCTCGAACTAATAACTCGGTGTGCGGTGCTTTCAGGGGTTTTGGTGCCAACCAAGCTCAGTTTGCTATGGAAGGCATAATCGACCGATTAGCTGAAAAAGTCGGTATCAACGGCTGGGAAATTCGATCCCTTAATGTCGTGAACCCTGGAGATGTTTGGGGCCCTGGCCAGATAATGGATGACGGGTGCCTCGGTGCTCGTGCTTGTTTAGACGCAGTGAAACCTGCATATGACCAGGCAATCCAGGATGGGTTACCAGTTGGAATTGGTTTGGGACTGAAAAACTCAGGACTTGGAAATGGGTTTGATGAAATAGCAAAGGCTGTGGTCAGATTCGAGGCAGACGGAACTATAGAAGTCCGGCATTGTTGGACTGAAATGGGCCAAGGAGTGCATAACGTCGCTCTCCAGGTTGCAGTTGAAGAACTCGGTGTTGCAGCGGAACAGATAAAGGTAATAGTTGATTCCACTCGGGAATTGGGTGCGGGGCAAACGACGGGAAGTCGCGGCACCCTTATGGGAGCTGGGGCAGTTCAAGACGCTTGTAGAAATGCATTACTTGACGGTTGCCAAGTGGGTCTCGATTACGAAGGCAGCTATCGAATTAATTGGACCAATTCGCTCAGTGAAGGATTGGAAAATCCGGTTATTCACTCAACCTTCGGGTATGCATCGCAACTGGTAGTCCTTAACCCGGATGATGGAGAAGTCAGGAATGTGGTTGCAGCTCATGACGTCGGTCGTGCTGTCAACCCAATGTTGTGCGAAGGCCAAATTGAAGGAGCAGTGCACATGGGTCTCGGCTACGCACTTACTGAAGGCTTTCCAACTGATTCATCCGGAAGACCTACAAATACGACATTTCGAAGCCTAGATATCATCCGACCGAAAGATATGCCGCCGGTTGATGTCATCATTATCGAGTCTCCCCAGCCGGGTTCGCCTTATGGGATTAAAGGCGTTGGTGAAATAGGTTTAGTCCCAACGGCGGGGGCTGTTGCCGCAGCCGTGCGATCGTATGACGACTCCTGGCCCACCGAACTGCCGATACGGAATTTAGCTAACCGTGAACGGGCTGACGCGTGGACTTGACTGATCTCCGTCCAAACGAGACAAGGGGGCTTGTATGTGCTCACCATCACTTATACAGCTCGCTAGCTCGTGGAATGCCGGCACCCCCACGAACGCCTTCATCTTTTCGTGAGATTTTAGAACTTGTTTGGTGGAGGTTGGATCAAGCACTAGATCTGGAAATGTTGGAATGGTCCGCAAAATTAGGAGCGCTCGAAGCGATCGAGTCGGGCACCACGGCAATAATCGACCATCACGAATCTCCTAACGCCATCGAAGGATCGCTGGATGTGATCGCTAGCGCATGCGCGGAGATAGGGATCCGCTCTGTTTGTTCTTACGGAGTTACTGATCGCCATGGCCCAGAAGGAGCAGTAAAAGGACTAGAAGAAAACGCTCGTTTTTTGGCCAGTGGCAAACAGGGGATGGTTGGCATACATGCTGCTTTTACCTGTGAAAACGAAACCCTTGTGGCTGCAACCGAGATGGCAGATCATTTTGGAGTTGGTGTTCATATCCACGTCGCAGAAGGCGTCGATGATCTTGACGTAGAGCATCGACTAGAGGATTTAAGCCAAGATAATTGGCTCTTGGTTCATGGTGTTCAATTACCGGATCATCACAAACTACGAGGAACAATTATTCATAACCCGCGGTCGAATATGAATAATTCAGTTGGTTATGCCGCACCCCAACGATTCCACCAGCCGGTTGCTTTAGGGACCGACGGTATTGGTGCTGCGATGCTTGATGAGTTTCGAGTTGCATACGCGCGAGCAAGAGAACATGACATTGCAGCGACCCCCGAGACAGCATGGCAATGGTTAGAAGGTGGATATCAGCTAGTCCCAGAAGCTCTACAAGACCGAGTGATTTGGTCCGAAGGGCCGATGGACCCATGGAGGCTTGCATTTCATACCAATATCCGACCGACGTCTGTAGAAATTAATGGCGAAATAGTTCTAAACAACGGAGTAGCTACTCGAGTAGATGCTGAGGAAGTAAGGGTTAAAGCGGCTGAACAAGCCAAACGGTTGTTTACGAAACTTGACGATATGCCCTAATTTTTTGTGGCCGTTAAATGCTCAAGGACCACGGATGGGGTCAGAGGAAAAGTATTCATCCAAACGCCGGTTGCATCATGGAGAGCTGCTGTAACTGCAGGGGCGTAGGTTATGTATGGCATCTCAGAAACACCCCTAGCGCCCCAGGGTCCTAGCGGATCTGCTGCTTCTAAAATCAGACATTCGACTTTGGTTGGTACATCGCCAATTCCCGGAATCAGGTATTGGGAAAGTCGAGGATTGAGGACTCTTCCGTCTTGAACGACGAGCTTTTCGCTAAGGGTGTACCCGTGTGCCTGTGCTATCGCACCTTCAATTTGGCCCTTCAACATCTCAGGGTGGATGGCTCTGCCGACGTCATGGATTGAAAGCACCCGATCGATCCTTATATGGCCGGTACCGACATCCACAGTTAGATCAACAGCCTGTGCCATGTATCCATAACAAAAATTGGGTTGCCCGACTCCAGTATCTGGATCGAGTGGTTCCGTTGCTGGTGGTTTATACCGAAAGTGGCCCATAGCGGGTCTGGCCCCATCAGCCCACGCTTTTTCAGCTTCCTCTACGGCACCCAAGACTGAGTTGCCTGCCATGAATGTCAGCCGTGAAGCTGAAGCCGAACCTGAGTCACCGCTAGTGGCGGTATCGCTGTAGGTGGCGTCGACTTTGCTGATCTCGATGTCCGCTGCGTCGGCCACCATTTGGATGAGGGCGGTATGAACGCCTTGACCGACTTCTGCAGCACTGTGGAAAAGTTCAACCCGGCTAGGGCGTTCTGAATCCGGGTCACCGTGGAAGACGACGTCTGCCTCGCAGGCTTCTGGGAATCCGAAACTAAATCCAACATTCTTCATCCCCACGGCGTAACCGCGGCCGCGTTGTAACTGGCCTAGTTCTGCTGGTAACGAAGCGACAGGTTGGAATGGCGCTGCCTCTGGTAACGGAGCTGAAGCTGGTGCTTTCTCAGCACATGTTTCGAGAACGCGATGAACGCCGACGCCGAGAGGAAGACCTGATTGTGTAATGCCGTCAGATAGATCGGTGAGCGCATTTCTTCTGCGAATTTCTAATGGGTCTATCCCTAGTTCATGGGCCAGCTTGTTCATTTGTGATTCAGCTACAAAGGCGCCTTGTGGGCCGCCGAACCCTCTAAAAGCTCCGCCAGGGACGCTGTGGGTGTAAATCGCTTTGCTATCTATCTGGGCATTTGGAACGTTGTATGCCCCGGCGACTGACAGGTGAAGATTGCCGAGAACCTTATTGGATGTGTAGTTGTAGGCACCTGCATCAAGTAGTACTTCGGCTTCGACTGCGGTGATTGTCCCGTCTGTTGTTGCTCCTAAGCGAGCATGGACAGTAGCTCGGTGACGCTTGTGGTGACCAACGATGGATTCTTCTCGAGTCCAATTGCAATGGACGGGGCGCGAAATCCCGAGCTCGTTGAGTTTTCTGGCTGTGACTGCCATCACTATTTGTAAGCTCATGTCTTCTTTGCCCCCGAAAGCGCCGCCAATTGCGGCGTATTTAACCCGTACTTGTTCCGTGGGGATGTCGAGTGCATGAGCTATTTGCTCTTGATCTTCGTGAATCCATTGACCTCCAGTTTCAACAGTTACTCGCTGTTCCTCATCAATCCAGGCTGTAGCGGCTTCCACTTGTAGGTAGGCATGTTCTTGGTGGGGGAGTTGGTACGTGTCTTCTATGACTACGTCGGCCAATCGCATTCCTTCAGCAATATTTCCTTTGCGAATTCGAAGTTCGTGGTACGTGTTACTCGTCGAATTGGGATGAACTAGAACCTCGTCAGATTGAGCTGCGTTGACATCAGAGGCAAGAGGTAACACGTCCCATTCAGATTTGATTAGAGCTGCAGCTTTGCGCGCTTGGGTCAGGCTTTCGGCAACTACGACTGCAAGGTGGTCAGCTTCCCATCGACTCACATCACAAGGAACTGAACTCCGTCCAGTGTCGTTGAGACCAATGAAAACCGGTTGATCAAACAGAGTTAGCCCGTACTCGTTGATGGGCACGTCGGCTGCAGTGACCACGGTGGTAACGCCGGGAGACTTAAGAGTTTCAGTGAGATCAAGATTGAGTAGACGTGCATGTGGTTGGTTAGTGAATATCACCACGGCATGCAAAGCATTCTCAGGGACACGATCTGCCGGATACGTTGCCGAGCCAGTGACTTTGTCAATCGCGTCAATACGTTGCGGTGTTTTCCCCACCGTCATTAGGAATCCTCAGTGTTGGTGGACAAGTCGCTCAGTGCTTTGACGATCGAGTAATAGCCAGTGCATCGGCAGAGATTGCCTGAAAGGCCCGTCTGGATGTCTTCAGTGGAAGGCGTTTGATTCTCGTCAAGTAAAGCAGCGGCGGCTACAAGGAAACCAGGGGTGCAAAATCCACACTGGACAGCAAATTTGTCTAGGAATCCTTGTTGCACTGGATGTAAATCTGATCCGTTGGCAAGTCCTTCAATAGTCACGATTGTGGATCCGTCAGCTTGAGCTGTCGGGACTAAGCAGCTGTTGACAGCCGCGCCATTGAGCTTGATCGTGCACGCCCCACATTCACCTTCAGCGCAACCTTCCTTGGTCCCAGTGAAAGCATTGGCTCTCAGCCATTCGAGAAGGGTCGCATTATTGGCTATGCGTGCGGTGACGGTTGACCCATTGACATTGCAAGAAAGGTCCGATGCTGTTGACAGGTTTGCCTGAGGAGGGGCAGGCCGTTTCGGTGTCCATCCCAGCAGTGGGATTGTTCGTGCTTGGGAGGAGGAGAATTTTGAAAGCTCTACAAGAGCTCGGCGAATCGCGGTTTCGGTAACGTTTGTTCGGTAGGAAGCAGTAGCGCGGATGTCATCAATCGGCTCAATTTCAGTTGCTGCAGTGAGGGCCGCCGTCGCTGATGTTTCAGCGTTGAGTTCCTTGCCAATTAGGTATTGGCTTAGGGACTTTGACACGGTAACTGTTTCGGACACGCTACCGAGAGCGATATCAGCCCTTGTAACTAAGGAACTTTGTGCGTCGAATTCCAGAACAACCCCTGCGTGAAGCACAGATATTGCCTGTGCGGTCCTGTTCCCCACCTTGAACCAGATACCAACAGTCTGTGGGTTCCACCTGGGAATCCTTATTGATCGAACTAACTCTGATTGGTTTAACGTTGTTTTCCTAAAGCCGGTAAAGAACTCCCTAATTGGGACTTCACGTTTTCTGTGGACTGACTCAATGAGTACGGATGCATTGAGAGCTACCAAGGCGGAAATAGTGTCGTTAGCTGGACTTGCTGTCACGATATTTCCGACGACCGTTGCGCGATTACGGAGCTGCGGAGATCCGATCTCCATACATGCAGACCCGAGAAGCTTCAGGGCAGAATCCAAATTTTGTGACTTGATAAGTTGGTTGTGTGTAACTCCACAGCCGATAATCACATCATTTTTTTCGAGCGTGATTTCTGAACATTCCGGTAACCCCCAAAGATCGATGAGGCTTACATCTGAGTTGTCTTTATCTGCGGAGCGTCGTGAGAGATCCAACAGAAGATCTGTTGCTCCTGCGAGAGGTAATGCCTCCGGTAGCGTCTCATAGAGCTCCAAGGCTTCGGCCCAATTCTTGGGGCGAAAGATGTCACCAATCGGGCTGCTCAAGCGCTGGGACTCATGCAGAAGCCCTAGCTCCTGGCTCATGTCCGAACTTCCAAATAGCTGGTGAGCGTTTCATCGATCCATTTGTGGAAATCGCCTATGACTTCCTCTTTGTTGATCTCATTTAGTAATTCATGTTTTGCATTCTTATAAAGGTGAATTGCTTTGGCTGGGCTTGGCATGTCATGAATCGCTTGCAAAGAATCTTCATAAGGTACAAATGGGTCGGCGGTGCCGTGAAAGAACCCGACGGGGATTTGAATTCTGTCGATTTCGGCGCGAAATTCGTCGAGAGCAATTACTTCTGCTTCGAGTAGAGGCCGTTTGTACATGCCGCGATACACCAGAGGATCGGCATCATAAGCTCGACAAACTTCTAAGTCTCTTGACATTCCCATGGGGTCGGAATCTTCTGGAGGTAATTCGGGCAGGTCGAGTACTTCACGAGCCCACTTCCAGTCACCAATAACTGCACCAAAGAAAGCGCCCCCGATGGCTCGCTCTGGCCAGCGTTGAATAAATCGAGCGGCCAAGAGCCCGCCCATTGAATGTCCTGCGACGAGAAGGGGCAGGTCAATAGCAAGATTACGAAAAGCACTCGTAATTACGACATCTAGGTCGTCCACTACGAGACCGAAGTCGGTGATGAGCGCGCGCTCACCTTCGGAAAGACCGTGACCGACATGATCAGACGCCAACACCGCAAAACCGTTAGCAATCAAACTGTCGGCAACATGCTCATACCTACCCCCATGTTCGGCGTAACCATGAAAAATGACAACTAGAGCTTTAGGAACTCCCGAAGGCTGCCATAGACGTGCGTGAAGAGTCCCAGCATGCCCGGATACCTCAAACTCATGAAAAGTTTTCATGCCGACACCTCGTTTTGGCGGTCAACCCCCGTAAATAAAACCGCAACAACCGTTCCAGCCCTTGGAGGGGCTTCTACTAAACCGGCTAAACCAGCTACTCCTGTAGGAGAAACATTTAAGCCAGTAACGCTAGTGGCAATGCGGTGGGTTTCAATAAGAGAAACTTCAGGAACGACTACGGGCTCCCCGCTACTCGCCAACGTTGCTTCTAACAACGGCAACCAGTCATATGTGATGTCATCGAGGATCCCCGTAGCAACACTTGTCGGTTTATCCCAAGGCCACATAAAATCCTCTGGGTTTTCGTTAGCTTTGGCCATGTCAAAATCTGGAGCCAAGAGATCCCAAGCTCGTTTAAGGGGAGCACATCCTGCAGCCTGAACTGGATAGAGACTGATATTTGGTAAAGCCATAGCTGTTGCGGTTCCCAGACCGCCACCGCCTATTTGCACGAAAGCTGCCTCGAGATTAGGGACCTGGTCCCCTAACTCCCAGCCTAAAGTTCTGCCGCCGTCAAAAGCGGTTGCGGTATCAGTTCCCTGAACACCAAATGGATGGGAACCATTAGAAACGGCCTCACGGAAGCGAGAATAGCAAGGGTCGCCCTTTTCACTCGCAGCCGGTTCACAGACCTGAATCTGAGCCCCCAATTCTTGGAGTAGAGCCAGGGCTGCTTTTTCTGCCCATATAGGTACAAATACTTCGATTGGCCGTTTTACTGCCTTGGCGACAATTGCCGCCGCGATGGCAGCGTTACCGCAACTAGCAATCGCCAAGGGACGTGATGAAACATCTTGAGCCGCTGTTCCTAACGCTAGATGCAGAGCGACACCGAAAAGATGTCTAGCTTTATGAGAACCACCAACCGAATCAATTTCGACTTTAACGTTCAATTGAACATCAAGATTCAGAGCCGCCGCGAGGTCCGTACCGTCGAAAACTGGAGTCGTACAAAACCCTGTTCCATCGATTGTTTCTATTTCTCTATCTAACCTCAACACGAGATCTACAAATTGTTGATCGCTCCAACCAGCCGCGACCGCTTGGCTGTAGGAATCGAGACGTTCCCGATAAATCACGAAAGGGTTTGTCTCAGTCACATCACTTACGGTGCTTTGCCCCAGTTGCCGCATTGAATTCGCTAATGCGATTGTCCCATTTTTCAATAAGGGGTCTCAGGCCATTCCACCAAGATTGGTTTCTTCTGCGCTCAAAGTCCTCTATTGAAATTCCTTGCTGTTCAACCCATGTGAAGTAGCCAAGGTTGAAGACTCGGTTGCGATTTCTTTCGTCCATATCAAGAATGTGTTCAGTGGACGTATTGTTCAAATAAGTCGTGAGTACATTTTCGGCGTCCGCATCTTCAAACCCGCTTGGAAAGTCGCGCCGCATTACCTTTTCGCGTTCTGAGTTATAGAGCTCCGAGCCATCGGTGGCTACGGTTACGACTACGTCTTCTTCGCTTAGCTTCCAATGCTTTGCTGACTTGATTGCAGCCAATATGTTGCATATAGACGAATAACCCAAGTTTGTTAGCCACGAACCAAGTTCAGGACTAACACCTTGACGTTCCAACGAGCGAAGACCTGCTGGCGTGTTGAAAGCTACATCTAGTTGGTCTGTAGCTCGATCCGAAACGCCAACAATGAGATCAGTATTAGTGACATTGTGGATGAGGGGGACGTGTTTGTCGCCGATGCCCTGAATGTTGTGATCACCAAAGCCGTTATAGAGCATTGTGGGAACCTCAAGTGCTTCGACTGCCACAATCCGCGTGTCGTGAGTGTCCTTGAGATAATCACCGGCTCCTAAGGTCCCAGCTGATCCAGAAGCTGAAACAAAAGCAGCGAGTTGAGCTGGCCGGTCGGAGGTTACTTTTTGAAAAATTAATTCAAGAGCTGGTCCGGTAACTGCGTAGTGCCCAAGATGGTTGGAAAATTCGCTGAATTGGTTAAGGATGATGTTTGATTTGTCAGCTTCAAGGCGACTGCACTCATCGTAAATTTCTTTGACGTTGGCTTCAGTACCAGGGGTGCGGATGACATCTTCAGGGTGCTCAATCCAGCGATCCAACCATTCAAATCGTTCCCGACTCATGCCTTCAGGTAAGACAGCAACCCCACGGCATCCCATTATTTTTGAGATGGCAACGCCGCCTCGAGCGTAGTTTCCAGTAGATGGCCAAACCGCCCGGTTAACGGTTGGGTCAAATCGCCCGGTAACCAGACGAGCTACAAGGCAGGAGTATGCAGCGAGCACCTTGTGCGCACTGATCATTGGAAATCGATTTCCAAGAGCAACAACTATGCGAGCGGAGGTGCCGGTCAATTCGGGGGGTAACTCAATGTGGTCCGGGGTAGATGTTGGCGTCGGTTGGTTGGGTGTGTTGAACCAATGAACTCGAAACAGATTAAGTGGATCAGCGTCGTCAGGGGCAACGTCGGACAGGGCCTCGAGGAGGTCTGGCTCAAAGGTTGAAGGGTCTTTCAGTTCGCTAAATTTCGGGAGAACAATATTCCGCTCGCGGAAGCGATTAATAGCATTGGCGAAAGACTTTTTGCCTGTTGGATCAAACTCATCGAAAACTGCCAATGAACGACGCATGCTTCCAAGATAGAGGTATGAGTCACGAATTGGTCGGCACAGAGAGCGGACAATAATGCCAGACTGTGTTCGATGGTTGACTCGGTGGATCTGCTTATAAAGGATGCTTGGCTGATTGCCACAATGGATGTTGAGCGGCGGGAGATAGCAGGAGGCTGGTTAGCAATTCACAATGGTTACGTCGTGGCTGTTGGAGAAGTGTCTGACCCAGCTCCCGATGCAAAATGTTCGATCGATGCATCTGGCTGTTTGGTAACTCCAGGTTTGATCAATACCCACCACCATTTATTCCAAAATCTGACGCGCTCATACGGGCCGATGACCTCCGCACCTTTATTTGGTTGGTTGCAATCGCTTTATCCGTTGTGGACAGCAGCGATTGACGAAGAAGCGGTTTATCTGGCCGCATGGGTTGGGCTGGCCGAATTAGCAATGTCCGGTTGCACTACTAGCACGGACCACCATTATCTTCACCCCGTAAGAGCTGGTGATTTGCTTAGTGCCGAAATTCAAGCAGCAATTGATTTGTCGATGCGATTTCACCCGACCTACGGGTCAATGAGCCTGTCGGTTAAAGATGGTGGCTTACCACCAGATGAAGCGGTCCGCGATGAAGATGACATTCTTGCTGAGAGTGAACGACAGGTAGCACGGTGGCACGATCCGGAGTTTGGGGCCATGACCAGAGTTGCGCTTGCCCCATGTTCTCCTTTTACTGTCACTCCAGATTTGATGCGTCGAACAGCAGAACTTGCGGAAAAGTTGGATGTTCGGCTTCATACTCATCTTGCGGAGAACTCCGAAGACGATGAGTTTGCTCTTGCGCAGTTTGGTCGCCGCCCTGTTGAACTTTATGAAGATGTTGGGTGGCTGACCGATCGAACCTGGGGAGCTCACGTTGTTCGGCCAAACGAAGAAGAAATCCTTCGTTTAGGTGCGGCCGGGGTTGGAGTTGCTCATTGTCCGAGCTCGAACATGATTCTCTCTTCTGGGATTGCCCCCGTGGTAGCTATGAGAAATGCAGGCTGTCATGTGGGTTTAGGTTGTGATGGTTCATCATCCGCAGACTCCGGCTCTTTGTGGCAGGAGGCGCGTCTAGCCATGCTTCAAGGGAAACTTGTATCGGGGGCTGATCAGATGAACGCAAGAACTGCTTTGGAAATAGCTACTCGAGGTGGGGCTGCATGCCTCGGCCGAACAGGTGAAATTGGAGAATTATCAGTTGGGTCAGTGGGAGATGTAGCCATTTGGCGACTTCAGGGGCCTCAAATTGCTGGCGTGATTGATGATCCAATAGAGGGATGGCTTCGGTGTGGTCCATTCGCAGCTACGCATGTCTTTGTGCACGGAAACCAAATTGTGGAAGAGGGAATTTTGTCTAACTCCCAACTAGAAGACATGCTTACTCGGCACCGCACAGCTGCTCAAAGGTTTCAACCGTGAGTGTCAAGTAGATTTTGGGTTTTTGATCTTCCGTTATGAAAAATTCCCGGAAAAACATAACAACGTCTAATTGGGCCTTAATGGGACCCAGATCCACAATCATCGGCGCGGCCTTTATCGCGCTGATGATTCTCTTGGTATTTACTCGGTAGCTCGAAGGCGCAAATACTGGAGATCAATATTAATGACATGCTTAGAATCGTAAACAGAGGCTAAGCCGGCCTAGGATCCCGCGATGGGGAACACACAGACATTTACTGATGAAAAGTCTGCCGTGGTCGCTGATGCACGAGGTGGTATTGCACACCGCTCCTTGCATGAACACACTGAACGTCTAGCGCCGCAAATGTATGAAGTCACATCTGGGGTGTGGTGTGTTGTCGGCAATGGGCTATCCAACCAGACTTTTATTAAGGGTCCAGAAGGCATTATCGCAATCGATACTGGCGAATCGATAGAAGAGATGAGCAGCGCTCTTGAGCAATTGCGATTGGTGTCCAATGAACCTGTTGTAGCTGTCGTTTACACCCACTTCCATTATGTGAATGGGACGGCTGCTCTGATGGAGAAAGAAGCTATTGAGGAGATCTGGGGCCATGAACGGATTAGTCACAATCTTGAACGATCAGCGACCGAGATAGCGCCCACTTATACCCGAGGGCTAATAGAGCAATTTGGAATCCAAATGCCCGAAGATGGGCCTGACAGAGTAGTAAATGTAGGGCTTGGTCTTGCCTATCGAATGGCTCATCACGCCCCCTCTACGCCCGGCTACATTCCAGCCGACCACATCTTTTCTGGAGATTGTTCTGTCGAAATCGCTGGATTAGAAATGATCGTTACAGAAGCGCCTTCGGACGCCGATGACTCAGTGACTCTTTATTTCCCGGCGCTTCAGATAGCAGTCCAAAATCTCGTCTGGCCAGCCCTATTCAATGTCTTTGCTATTCGGGGCGAAGAATATAGAGACCCCCGATTGCTTATAAGAGGCATTGACCACCTCCGTACCCTTGACCTGGAACATCTCATCGCAACGCATGGCCCACCACTATCGGGGGCTGAGGAAATACAGCAAAGAGTGACCGCGTACCGAGATTCAATACAGTTTCTCTGGGATCAAACGGTGCGTTGGACCAATAGAGGCGCGACCGGGCCCGAATTAGCGCACAAGGTTCGACTCCCGGCCATATATGACGAGGACTGGTTGACGAAACAGCACTACGGCTTAGCCGAACACCATGTTCGACAGATCCGATCGGGACTGTTTGGGTTTTTCGATGGAGACCCGGTTGCATTACTGCCGTTAGACACTGCTGAAGAAGCGGAGCGAATGGTTTCTGCCATGGGAGGCCCGGATCGGGTTCGAGATATGTGCATCGAGGCCTTAAAAGGATCTCAAAATGACCTTCGTTGGGCTATTTCGCTAGCAGGTCGTCTTGTTCGCTGCGAAGGGGCCACAGAAACTGATCGAAAGTTGCTCGCCAGAGCTCTTCGTACTGCGGCCCAACAGACAACATCATCCAATCTTCGTAACTGGTGCATAAGTCGGGCACTGGAACTAGAAGGCGAAGTTGACGGCGTCAGGATCAACACCCATCGCTTTAGCCGACGACAAGTTGAGAGGTGGCCGACAGACACCGCAGTGTCCGTACTCAGAGTGTTAGTCGATCCCGACCGTTTAAACGGAATTGCTGTTCATCTCACAGTTGAACTCGACGATGAACGAACAGGTATTTATTTTCGAAATCACGTGGCGTGCCCGACCGATGGGCAAGATGGCGATGCGGTCCTATCAGGTAGCAGAGCGATCTGGAACCAGATTCTCACAGGATCAGCTGACTTGCAGTCAGCCATAAACTCTGGGGATATGGTGCTGGAAGGTGACCGAGTCGCAGCAACAAGTGCCTTGCAGTCAATCGACCACCCAGGGTTCCAATGACAGACAATTTGCCGAAAGCGACACCTCCCTTTAGTGGACGGATTGATCGACTTCTTGAAGGCTCAGAAGCTAGACGTCTTGAAGCGCCCTCAGTGCCAGAAAAGGCACCGAACATTTTGCTGGTCATGTTGGACGATGTCGGTTTTGGTTCATTTTCATCATTCGGTGGACCAGTCGAATCACCGGGATTTCAAAGCGTCGCTAATAACGGTCTTCTGTATAACCAATTTCACACAACAGCTCTTTGTTCACCCACTCGAGCAGCGTTGCTGACAGGGAGACAACACCACAGTGTTCATATGGGAGGGATTACTGAAATCGCTAACTCCTTTCCTGGATATGACTCCCAGATACCTGCTGAAGCTGCGACTGTGGCCCAAATACTTCAAATGTCAGGCTATGGAACTTCATGCTTTGGCAAATGGCACTTAACTCCATCATGGGAACAGGGACCAGCAGGACCATACGACCGTTGGCCAACCGGCATGGGGTTTGATCGTTTCTACGGGATCATTGGAGCCGAGGCATCGCATTGGGAACCAGCTGCCTATGACCAGACCACCCCAATCTCGCCCCACATCAACCGACCCGACTACCACCTCACTGAAGATCTAGCTGATCAAGCGATCAATTGGATGGAGCGCCATCGGGTCTCAGCGCCTGATCGACCCTGGTTCTGTTACTTCTCTACCCCAGCAGTCCATGCTCCCCACCACGCGCCGCCCGATTGGATCGAAAAGTACCGTGGCAAATTTGATGCTGGATGGGACGACTTAAGAGAGGAAATCTTCGCTCGACAACTTCAGCTCGGCGTCGTCCCAGAAAATACGAACCTCACAGCACGTCCAGACGAAATCCCTGCATGGGATGAATACCCAGAACGCTATCGACCTGTCGCTACTCGGCTGATGGAGTGCTTCGCCGGTTTTCTCGCCCACACCGACCACCACATTGGACGCGTCATCGACGCGGCCAGAGCCCAAGAGAGAGACACTCTTGTTATATATCTCTCCGGCGACAATGGAGCTTCTGCTGAAGGCACTATCCACGGAGCGTGGAGCGCCCCATCGTTTCAAAATGGGGTGCACGAAGACCCCGAATGGCTTCTTGAACATATTGATGACTTCGGAACTGCAAAATGTGAGAACCATTTCAACGTTGGCTGGGCCTGGGCGCTTGATTCTCCATTTCAATGGATGAAACAAGTTGCCTCACATTTTGGGGGCACACGAAACGGCCTTGCCGTTGAATGGCCAGGCCACATAGACGATAAGGGCGGGCTGCGATCACAGTTTCATCACGTAGTCGATATCGCCCCAACAATTCTTGAAGCGGCAGGCATCACCACCCCAGACACCGTGAACGGAATAGCTCAAATGCCTTTGGACGGGATTCCCATGGGATATTCATATGCCAACGATGGACCCAGTAACCGAACTGCTCAATATTTTGAAATCCTGGGTAACCGAGCCATGTACAACGATGGTTGGATCGCGTCCTGCTTTCACGGTCGAGTCCCATGGATACGCATGCAAGGGTTTGAATTCGATGGCCCACAAGAACAGTGGGAGCTCTATGACATTAAGAATGACTTCTCACAATCAATTGATTTAGCTGACGAACATCCCGACCTCCTCCAACAGCTTGTAGACATGTTCGATTCCGAAGCGAAGCGATTTGGTGTCTACCCACTGCGAGACGCGGGGTCTACAAGAGGCGGTGAACTCGGAGTACCCCACGCTCTCGGTGGATCGCGAAGCATGACGTACACCACTGCTCACGTGAGAATGCCAGAAAGTGTTGTCGTCCGTCTCAAAAATTGCTCCTGGCGCATCACCGGAGAGATAGAAACCAGAGATAAAGACAGGGGAGTGATTGCATGCCAGGGTGGCAACATGTCGGGCTGGTCAATGTGGCTTGACAATGGAACCCCCAACTTCACCTACAACTGCTTTGGTCACGAGATCACTACCTTGACCGGAGTCGCGCTTGGTTCAGGCGTACACCGCATTGAAGCAATTTTCGATTATGACGGTGGATTTGGCAAAGGAGGGGAATTAGTTCTTACGGTCGACGGCAGGGCTATAGCTCACGAACGCCTTGACCGCACCGTCCCCATAGGGTTTTCGATGAGTGGAGAAACCTTCGACGTTGGAACAGACGCCGGATCACCAGTAGGTCCCTACCCACATGATTATGAGTGCACAGCAACTATTAACGGGGTCACCCTCACCCGCCTCAGTGAACCCGGTGATGCAGTCCGAGCAGCTGAACGAGAAGGACTTCTTCGAGCTGGGTTCAGCACCCAATAGCAAGCAGAGTCAATCGTTGGATGCAACAACAGCGGACTCGATCAGTGGATATAACTGTTCGGCGAGTTGATTCCCTATATCCGACGTACTTTCCACAATTAGATAGACGCCAAATCCATCGTCCGGTTGGATCCATGCAGTCGAGCCGTAAAGACCAGGATCTCTCAAACGCCTGGGACCTGGATCGTGAGAAGCTTCCGGTGCTGCCCCACCATAATTAACAATTTCTTTTGTCCACCATCCCAACCCATAACCGATAAACGAGTCATACATTTCACCGGACCGGTTTTGTTGCATTACCGCGACACCCTCTTCCGATAAAACTTGTTGACCGTTGCACTTTCCGTCATTGAGATGCATAGAGAGAAGTTTCCCGTAGTCACCCGTTGTTGCATAAGCACCGCCGCCAATGTGTGGATTGTCGGTTGGTGGCAACAACGACAGATCACCATCCCAGTCGGGGTAAGCCCCACTGATCGCGCGAAGCGGAATCCATGGGCTGGTATAACCAAAAGATTTGAGACCACATGGCTCAACGTATATTTCGTGGATTAGTTCAGACCAACTCTTACCTGATGCCATCTCAGCCACAGCGCCAGCAATCTGCCATGAGATCCCCCCGTACCGGAATTGAGAGTCTGGGGAAACAGTTCTTGGATCGGACGCTGCAATTGAAAGTCCGTCGCTCGCGCACTTTTGTAGCGAAGTAGTAGGGAGAAACATACAAATATATAGAGCATCGTCGGCTCGAAGCCCGGGAATCCCTGAGCTTCCGGAGAGTAATTGCGCTGATGTGATGTTGCCTAGGCGGCCCGCATAATTGACCACATCGCTGATCGGTGCCTCAAGGTCCAGTAGTCCTCGCTCGTGCAGGTGCACCAGAACCCCTGCACTGACCACTTTGCTTGTAGAAGCGATTAGAGAGATTCGGTCACTGGAGAATTCGCCCCAGTGGTTGTGGTATCGAACGCCGTGATCACGATCAACGACAATCAGCCCGGCGCCGTTCAAGTTTTTGTTGGAAACGAAATTTTCTACCGTTGCCGTGACTTCTCCGAAACTTTCGGAGATTTTTGCCGTTTCATATTCGAGTAGCTGTGGCTCAGAAACTGAGGTGGTAGTGATCGCTGCGTTTTTAACTGATGATGAAGGAGCAGATATTTCGATCCTTGGTGCCTTGTCATTCGGAGATGTAGTCGACGTCTGTTCTATGACTTGATCTGTCGTATCTGTTGCAATCGGGTTATTTCCGTCGCATGCCGTGAGGGGTAAGAAAGCAAACAGACAAACAAGTGGCCGAATAGAAGTCATAAGTTCAAGATCAGATTTTCGACTGCTTGTTCTGCGGCCTCGATCACAGTGGGGAAGTACTCGTACGCGGGTAGTTCTGGTCGAGCGTCTAACCATCCAACGATCATCAAGCTTCGCACGACCAGGAAAGTATCAATCGAATCTATTTCCTCATTATCCATTTCATAGATTGAGCAATATCCCTCAAGAAAAGCTTCCCGTGCGCGAGAAAACCATGGTTCACCAATGCCGGGGTGGAGGGCAACTGCGGCCTCATGGGCGAACCAGCCATGCCCAGTGTCATCGAAGTCGATGATTGTTAAATCGTGGTTGTGACGCATGATATTCCCGAGATGTAGATCCGCATGAATCAGACCGAACCGATCGCTATCGGTTGAAAGAACGCTTAACCGATCCCGCAATACTTCTCGAGCGTCACCAAAAAGCATCTTTTGTTTGTATGTCAATGGTTCGGCTTCCCAAAAACGCCCCCATAAAGGGGTATCGCCGAGCAGTCCGTCAATATCCCATCTGCGTCTTTTAAACCCTTCAGGATGGTCCCACTGGTTCGAATGACACCGGATGCGGGCAGCGAGTGCCCCGATTGTTTTGAAATGAGGGACTACATCCTGTGACGTGTTTGCCAGCGGTGTACCCAATGGCGCACCGTCAACCCATTCGATTAGACCGACAAAACGTTCTTCGTTCTTGGCCACATCACCAATGTTGACGGAGCAGTAATAATCGCCAGTCTCCGTTGGAAGTGCTGTCGGCACCGGCAACCCAGCATTAGCTAGCGACTCAACCCACTGAACCTCAGAGTTCAATTCTGCTAAGTCGTTATACCCAGGCCGATGTAGACGCATGACCACTTGTTCGGTTGGGCTCAACTTGATTCGACACACCACATTCTCGGTGTGGGACAGAACCTCTATCTCTGCTGGGATGAGGTTCCAAGAAACGCAAGCGACTCTTGCAGCTTGTAAGAATTCGTCCTCTTTAGGAATCAATGAGACAGTCCTTAAAGGCTTCAAGGAAAAGTTCTGCATGTTTGTCTTCGAACACCAACGGAGGACGAATCTTGAGGACGTTGCCGTGTTGTCCGGCTTTACCTAGAAGAACGAATCGTGACTTTAAAGATTCGACCATTGTTTGAGCACCAACAACATCAGGGTTAGTGGTGTCGGGGGTGACCCAGTCAATTCCGATAAATAATCCGCGACCTCGAACGTCGCCCATTTGCGGGTGGTCTCTTTGAAGTTCAGTGAGAGCGGTCATTAAACGGGAACCAACATCTGATACCTGGTGCACTAAATCCCTATCAATAATTTCGTCGAGCACTGCTGAACCCGCCGCTGCTTGAAGAGGTGAAGAAGCAAAGGTGTTGAAGTAGCGGTGTGTCTCCCTGAATTTAGTGACCATCTCATGACTAGCAGCCATCGCCGAAACAGGGAAACCGTTACCCATGGGTTTTCCCATACAGACAACATCAGGAGTGAAGTCGCTTACTTCGTAACCCCACCATGAACCGCTGCGAGCGAAACCTGCCTGAACTTCATCAGCGATTATCAAACCTCCGGCGTCTTTCACCATTGCTGTGGCCTCAGCAAACCACCTTGCCGGAGGAGTTGGAAGCCCTTCGTTCGCGAGTATTGAGCACAACATCATTCCCGCAAAACCGCCTTGGTCGGCGAATGAACCAATTGTGGCCTCTAACTGGTCTAGATGTTTTTGTAGAAGTTCAGCTTCGGACAATCCGTCAGCAATCGGTCGAAATAATTGTGGTGTTGAAATAGATTTCACCCCGCTTCGCTCCACTCCCACAGGTAAACCGGATAGTCGGCTAACAAGGGAAGAATTTCCGTGATAGGTGGCATCAGTACAAATGATTCCCCGTCTGCCCGTTACGGTGCGAGCGAGCGTGATCGCCATTTCGGTCGATTCAGTGCCGCTGCACCCCAAAATTGCTGACTCGATCCCATCGTGGTGTAACCCGACCAAACGCTCAACGTAAGTGACAACACCTTCGTGTAAATAGCGGCTGTGGATATTGAGCGTTGCGGCTTGTTCTGCCAAGTTCTGGACAACCCTGGGATTTGCATGGCCAACGCAGGGAACGTTGTTGTATAGATCCAGATAACGATCGCCATTTAAGTTTGTTAACCACACCCCGTCGCCGCTGCACAAAGTCAGCGGCTCCTCATAAAAAAGAGGTGCGTGGTCGCCCATGACACGATGATGGCGGTCAAGCAGTTCACTCATATCTTTAGTCTGTCATCCCGTCGCCCGCCCGAGTTATCTGTTCATCGGGTGGTCCGCGCAAAATCGCCATAAACCTCAGGCATAACTGGCTTAGATGTAGCTAACGTCACAAGACAAGCTAAATAGCTAATTTAGAGCTCATGAGGAGCTACGTGTTCCAGAACCAGCACTCGCATGTTTTTTGATAGAAGACTTTGGGCCTTTACTAAGGGAACACGTGTCGCCATCGCCCAAGCTGTGGTTATTGGTGTCTTAGCTTCAATAAGTGGCATCGCACGCCTGGGTTTGTTGGGCTGGCTCTTAGCTAAAGTCTTTCGAGGGGAACTGCTGGGTGAACTGGTAGTCCCGGTCGTGTTAGTCGCGATAGTCATGGTTGTCCGCGGCTTTTTAGAACACTGGCGCAAAATGCTTGCTCACCACACAGCGGCAAAGGTGCAGCTAAAACTTCGCGCTCAACTCCATGAGCACGTTCTCCAATTGGGGCCAGCCCATTTTGGAGATGTGCGAACTGGAGAAATCTTGCTGTCCCTAGTTGAAGGAGTCGAGCAACTAGAGGTGTGGTTTGGCGAATACTTGCCGCAACTTATTGTCGCAGCTGTTACGCCCCTGGTGATTTTTGGAATCTTGGCGCCTCTCGACCTTCCGGTTGCTGGGGTACTCACTGGATTTGCGCTCATTACTTTGATGGCCCCAGCGGTTTTTCATCGATGGGACGCAGCCCGGAGTCTGGAACGGCAAGAGGCCTACAGTCACTTCGCGGCGGATTTCTTAGATTCACTTCAAGGTCTCGGGACACTGAAAGCGTTTGGTCAAAGCGAAGCCCGAGGACAGACACTTGCACGACGCGCGCATCAAGTGTTTAAGAGCACAATGTGGGTGCTGGCGACGAATTCTCTGACACGTGGGATCACCGATACCGGTCTGGCCCTTGGTGCGGCAGTGGCACTGACACTGGGCGCCTACCGGGTTCGGGCTGACGACATGGAAATGACGACGCTCCTGATCATCTTGATGGCGGGAATCGAAGTGTTCCGTCCACAGCGTGATCTTCGGGCGTTACTTCACAACGGCATGATGGGACTATCCGCCGCACAGGGCATATTCAAGGTTTTTGATACCGAGCCACGTGTTAAGGAACCAGTTGAACCTGTGGTTCTGGAACAACAACTAGAACCGCGGATCTTGTTTCAAAACGTAACTTTCCATTACCCATCTGCACGAGAAGCGACTCTTAACGGACTCAACATCACGGTTGAGCCGGGTGAAAGAGTTGGGGTGGTTGGATCGAGTGGTGCTGGGAAAAGTACCGTTGCCAAACTCCTGTTGCGTTTTTATGACCCAAGCAACGGTTGTGTAGCGCTGGGCGGATATGACCTGCAAGATCTTTCGGCGGAAGATCGCTATGGAGCTATTGCTGTTGTCTCTCAAGACACCTTTCTCTTTCATGGCACAGTTCTCGAAAATATCCGTTTCGGTAACCCTGAAGCGGACATGGAAGCCGTCCAACAAGCTGCAGTAGATGCCAATGCGCATTCGTTCATCATGAATTTGCCCAATGGCTATGACACTGTCATTGGGGAACGTGGTATTCGTTTGTCGGGAGGTCAACGCCAACGCATAGCCATAGCACGAGCCCTTTTGAAAGACGCGCCGATTCTGGTGCTTGATGAAGCGCTGTCTTCGGTTGATGCCGAAAACGAAGCCCTGATCCAAGAAGCGTTAGACAGGCTTATGGTTGGCCGCACAACGCTGATCTTCGCGCACCGGCTTTCAAGTGTTATTGGGGCTGACCGCATCTTGGTTCTCGAAACAGGTGATGTCGTGGAGTCAGGAACTCACTCTGAACTGATGGAACGCGGTGAGCGCTACTACGACCTAATGGCTGGACAGCTATCTGAGGAACGTGCCGCTGGGCCTGCACCGAAGAACTCACAAGTTAATGACGACCATTACAGCTTCGATCGAGAAATCATGGAACCTGCCGATAACGAGATTGTTGCCGCCAGCGGTCTTGGCTGGGCTGGTGCCGTGAAATGGCTTTTCTCCGAAGTCCGCCCATGGCGCGCGAAGTTGATTGCGACATTCGTATTTGGAGTAACACGAGTAGCTGCGCTCATAGGGGTAGGAGTGCTTAGCGCTCTAATAGTGGCCGCAGTAAAACGCGGAGAATCATTCGGCGGCCTCGTTACCGCATTAGTAATTATTGCTCCACTCGCGGGCATTCTGCATTGGTTGGAATCGTGGATCGCTCATGACATGGCCTTTCGAATGCTCGCAGAAATGAGAGTTGGCCTCTATGCAAAATTGGATCAACTCGCTCCCGCTTATCTAGTTCGCCGACGCACGGGAGACATGGTTGCGATGGCGACCCATGATGTTGAAATGGTTGAATATTTCTTTGCCCACACGGTTGCACCGGCATTCGTGGCATTGCTGGTTCCATCGACCGTACTCATCACTTTGATCGTGTTGGGATGGCAAATGGCTATAGCACTTATCCCATTTTTGATGGTCGTTATCGTAAGTCCGTTCTTGTTGAGAAAACGTCTCGACATTCTTGGGTCAGAAGACAGAGAAGCTCTTGGTGACTTGAACGCATTTGTCGTCGACACAGTGCAAGGCCTCGGCGAAGTTCTGGCGTTCCAGCAGGCCGATAGAAGATCGGAATCTTTCCTGCGGCGAGTGCAACGACATATCGATGCACGTCTGCCCTTTTATAGTGATCTGTCTCGCCAGACAGCACTGTTAGAAATAGCAACTGGTTTAGGAGGCCTAGCCGTAGTTATCACTGGAGCAGGTCTCGTATCTGGAGGCAACCTAACTCCCACCACACTTCCCCTTCTTACGCTTCTAGCACTCGCATGCTTCTTACCAGTCTCAGAAATTGCTCATGTAGGACGGCAACTCGCGGACACGCTCGGTGCTTCACGTCGATTGCGCCAAGTTCATAACGAACCAGTAATGGTTCAATCACCGCCTTCCCCTGCTCGGATCGCATCGACTAAAGCTGAGGACGCCGTCACGTTTAACAATGTTGGGTTTAGTTATCCAGGTACGGATACGCAGGTTCTCCGTGGAGTGTCATTCAAAATAAAAACTGGAAGCACAGTCGCCATAGTTGGACCATCAGGAGCTGGGAAAACAACGGCAGCGCAACTGATCTTGCGGTTTTGGGATGTTGACGAAGGAAATATTTCGCTATCTGGAGAAAACCTTCGCAATCTTGATTTAGATGATCTTCGAGCCCACGTAGCCATGGTGAGCCAGGAAACCTATCTCTTCAACGACACCTTGGCTCATAACATTCTCATGGCACGCCCTGACGCCACAGATACCGAAGTGCGAACGGCCATAGATCAAGCGTCTCTGACTGAGTTTGTTGCAAACCTACCTGATGGTCTTCAAACGATGGTTGGCGAACGTGGCGTGCGCTTATCGGGCGGCCAGCGCCAGCGTGTTTCCATCGCTCGCGCATTTCTAAAAGACGCTCCAGTTCTGGTTCTGGACGAGGCCACCTCACATCTGGACGCAGTCAACGAAGCATCTGTTCACAACGCGTTGCAACAACTAATGCACGGCCGCACCACGCTCATTATTGCCCACCGACTCTCAACAGTTCGCAACGCTTCACAGATTGTCGTGATGGATGCTGGTGAAGTGGTTCAAACAGGGGATCATGACAGCTTGATCAGAGAAGAAGGTCTCTATTCACGGTTAGTGACACACCAACTCTCGGTCACTTCGACAAAGTCGTAGTTCTCTAATAAAGGTTGCAAGTGCCTAGCCGCGTGGAGGTGAAACTCTCTCGCTGTCACGGGGGGAGCCTCAGTTAACCACAGCAAGAAATTCAAGCAATGCGAGATTCCAAGCCTCGGGCTGCTCAAAATAAGGGCTGTGTCCAGCGTCAGGGATTTCGACGAACTTAACTTCGCTAATGCGATCGGCGGAGTCACGCAGCATGGCCGCAGGAAATATTTGATCGTATTCCCCGGCAATAAAAAGAACCGGAATATTGAGGTCGTCGAGATCTGAGTGATCAATGGTGAATTCAAGAACTTCGGCAAGGCGATCAAGGGGTGGTGAATGAAATGAACCGAGAGCCTGGTAAAGAAAAGCGTGTGCGACGTCTCGACCAGCGCCAGCAGTCCATAACGCAGAATGTCCGCCAACTAGTGGTAGTTCGCGAGTTCCTTGCAGCCCGCCCGCTGCGCGAAATTCGTTATATGCCCCACGAAGATCGTCGGTCCAAAGGCCTCCCACTGTGTCGGCATAGGTAACGGATAGGACCCGGTCGCTAAATAGCGTGATAAAAGCCGAAACGTGCCAGCCGCCCATGGATTGACCCACTAGGTGTGCTTCGGAAATTTCGAGTTCATCCAGTATTGCTGCCAGATCATTGGCAGCACGCTGGGGTGCTAGCTGGCCGGTGTTGTTGGTTGAGTTGCCGAAACCACGACTATCCCATGTCACCACCCGGTATCTCTCGCCGATCTGTGGGACCTGCTGATACCAGACAGCGTGCGAGCCGCCAGCTCCATGAGACAAAACGACTACTGGACGATTGTCGGACTTCCCTTCTTCGGCATCGCGAACCAGTTCCCAGTAGATGTCTTCGCCTTCACGACTAACGCGTCCCGTTAGTAACTCAAGGTCTCTCACGTGCCAGTCATCTCCTAAACCAAATCAACATATGACCTACCGAGGGTGAACTGTTACCGCTCTCCGAAGGTGTCGAAACTTACAAGTTCTGCGGTGTCTAGACGTGGAGCTTTCTTAAAGTCAGTGCCGATTGTGTGAGCAACTGGGAACAAACCAACCTGTGTCCACTCGTCGTAGTCAACACCTAAAACCTGAGCTGCTTCTTTCTCAAAGGGAAGATGGAGGGTAGTCCAAGCACTGCCAAGACCCCGCTCACGAGCGGCAAGCATGAAACTCCAAACGGCTGGAATTATGGAACCCCACATTGAGGCTTGACCGAAAGCATCCTCCCCTTCAGGACGCCCCATCATCAATGGAATCAACAGCACGGGAACTTCGTGAAAGACTTCCCTCAGATGTTTGGCGGAACCTCTCACAAACTCAGCGCGTTCTGCCCGGATGTCTCCGGGTGCGTATTCACGCGGTGGACCATCCACGTACGGGTCGAATCCCTGGCCGTAAAGATCTGCTAATTGTCTTTTCTTTTCAGCATCTTCGACAAACAGAAAGTGCCACCCTTGAGCGTTTGACCCAGTTGGCGACTGAAAGGCAATGTCAGTGCATTCGATCAGCAACGATCGTTCCACCGGACGGTTCAGGTCCAACCGTTTCCTGACAGCACGAGTAGTTGTCAAAAGTTCGTCAGCCGAGAGTTCAAGATACATGCGATGTTCCTCAGTTCTATGAGGTTCGATCATATGTTCACAAATTGCTCTTGACCCAACCAAAGTCAGTAACGGAAGCCGGTTTCAGGAGGGCCACCCATTCCCAAAGGGGAATCAGGCACGTCATTATTAGGACGGGGCCAAGCCACAGGGGTTACTGGGCCCTCAATCTGTTGTCCGTCCCCAACCCCTTGCCGGTCCAGGCTTTGATGCCAGTGAGATCTAGAACGTGTGCAGCCATCCTCGAAATAGATAATGCAATACACCCGACGGGTTGCCCCCGTCGTGTTGGCCTTTGCTTGATGAACGGTCAAAGAATGATGAAATACAACCGATCCACGCGGCGCCTCCACCCAAGCAAGATCATTCATTTCTGAATGATCGAAATATGGGTATGGCTCTTCGCGTAACTCTCGAGTTATGTCGGAAAACTTGGCTAAACCAAGGCGGTGCGAGCCCGGCGAGTAACCCATTGCCCCAGCTTCCAGTGTTGAACCATCGAAAGGAATCCACGCTGTTATTTGGCGAGCTGGGGCCATCGGCCAAAGCGGCCAATCTTGGTGCGGGTCAGTTTCCCGGCCCCCGGGTTCTTTATAAAGCGCTTGGTCATGCCAAATACGTAATGCTTCCGCACCCAGTAACAAAGCCGCGGTCTCCCCGAGCTTCTGGCTAAAGGTCAGTTGTTTGAGATCGTCATGATCTTCCCAGAGATTCATGCATTGTTGAAAACTCTGTTCATACAAAGACTTTTCAGCGATTGGACGTTTGTCAGAACCAACTCGGTCTCTGACTGCACCATCGACAATCGAGCCGAAAAGATCGAGCTCGTTCTCTTTGAAGAAGTCTTCAACAACAACAAACCCGTTCTGATTAAACGTTTCAATTAAAGAAGCATCTAAGACGGCCACGCCATAACTCTAGATCTCTTGTAAGCACCCGTCGCCAAGAAGTTTTCGGCTGCATTCAATAGAATCCAGAATGAGTGAGAGGGGAACTCAATGCATGACATCGTAATCAGATCTGGCAAAGTCATAGATGGCACTGGAAACGAAGCTCAAGAAGTTGATATCGCTATCGATAACGGCCTTATTTCAGCCATAGGAACTGGTGTGGGCCAAGGTCAAACGGAAATTGATGCCAGCGATCATTTAGTGACGCCAGGATTTGTTGATGTGCACACTCACTATGACGGCCAAGCCACTTGGGATCCCGATATGAGTCCCTCGTCTTTCCACGGAGTTACTACGACCGTGTTTGGTAACTGTGGTGTTGGGTTTGCACCTGCTCGACCAGACAGTCATGACTGGCTCATCCAACTTATGGAAGGCGTCGAAGATATTCCAGGAGCTGCGCTGTCTGAAGGTATCGATTGGAGCTGGGAAACATTCCCGGAATATTTAGATGCCTTGGAGGAAATGCCAAGAGTCATGGATATCGCGACGCAAGTGCCTCACGGGTCGGTGCGGGCATATGTCATGGGTGAAAGAGGCGCTCGAAATGAGGACCCAACGCCAGACGATTTAGTAGCTATGGCAAAGATTGTCCAAGAGGGAATTGAAGCTGGAGCGCTCGGATTCACCTCCTCTCGAACAATGCTGCATCGAGCCCTTGATGGTGAGCCTGTACCCGGGACCTTTGCTGGAGCTGATGAACTCATAGCAATGGGCCAAGCCGTAGCCGAAGCCGGTGGAGGAGTTGTAGAGGTCGCGTCAGATATCGGGCTCGGAGGTCTTGAAGGCAACTTCGGTTCCGATATCGACTGGATGCGTGAATTAGCTAGCGAATACGGGCTAACTGTCACTTATGCCCTCAATCAAGCAGACAACCACCCGCAACAATGGCGTGATCTTCTTGAACTCTCATCAGCTCCCATCGAAGGTAATGGCAAGGTAATAGCGCAAGTAGCTGGCCGTCCGGCGGGACTGCTGTTTGGACTTGAAACATCATTACACCCGTTCAAGATGCATCCCACGTATTTGGAATTAGCAGCGACGCATCAACATGCGCAACTCGTGAAGGAACTCTCCAAAGAAGCTGTGAAACAACAGATCTTGAGCGAGACGACTGGGTACACCGGGCGTTTCAACCACGATGTGGCCCACGGTTTTCACAAGATGTATCCGTTGTTGGGTAATCCCGATTATGAGCCTAAGCCCGAAGATTCGATCGGAGCCCGCGCCGAGAAAGAGAATAGGGACCCATATGAATACGCATACGACGTTCTCCTAGCTAATGATGGAAGAGGATTAATTTTCTTCCCTCTTGCAGACTTTGCTGAACATACTCTCGATCCAACTTATGAACGCCTGAACCACCATGGAGCTTTCTGGAGTCTCTCTGACGGCGGTGCACATTGCCGCCTCATCTGCGACGCATCCACATCTACCTTTATGTTGAGCCATTGGACTCGTGATCGAACCAATGGCCCCAAGATGAAAATTGAAGATGCGGTGAAATTAATGACGCATGACACAGCGGAGATTTACGGCTTGTTGGGGGATCGCGGCACTCTTGAAGTCGGAAAACGGGCTGACATAAACGTCATCGACTATGACAATCTGGCACTGTTTGCTCCGGAAATGGCGTATGACCTTCCTACCGGTGCGCCGCGACTCTTACAGGAGTCAACTGGGTATAAAGCAACCATTGTTGCTGGTGAAATCGTTAGAAAAGACGACGAATTCACAGGAGCGCGTCCGGGTCGCCTAATTCGTGGACGTCGGTGAACCCAATTTGCAAATAGCCATTCACTAGACCCAATGTTGTTTCGTGATTAAAGAACCCAATTCATGTTGAATTGCTGGGCCCCAATCGGCCGAGGTGACGCCTCTACGATCGCTTCTCGAAGTAGAGACCTAGAACAACGCGGCTATACGGGGGTTATTGGTAACCAGGTGTATGGACCTCCGTGGGCCAGTTTGGCAGTGGCGGCGGCCTCCACCACGTCGCTGGAATTAGAAACTGGCATAGCAATGGCATTTGTTCGTTCACCCTTCGAAACAGCTTGTGCTGCCCTCGAGCTTGATCAAATTAGCAACGGAAGATTCACCCTTGGGTTAGGTACGGCACCGCAGACGTGGACCGAGGATTATTTTGGTCAAGATTTTGGTCCCCCGATTGGCCGAACCCGTGAGGTAATCGAAATTCTTCGGCTTGTTTTCGACGCAGCCGTAAACGAAGCTCCATCAATTCCCGATTATGAAGGCGAGCACTACCAATTGTCGTTTGAGGGCCTGCATCCCAATTTTGGTTCCAACGTGCGACCAATACCTATATGGGTTGCTTCGCTCCGTGAAAAATTGTGTGAACTAGCGGGCGAAACAGCAGATGGTTTCATAGGGCATTCAATATGGTCGCGATGGTGGTTAGAGGAACGAGCATTGCCTGCACTTCGACGCGGTGCAGCTAAATCTGGACGCGATCCAAACGAACTACAAATACAACTGTGGTTGACAGCTTCGATTGACTCAGATCCGCTAGTTGCAGCTCGACGAGCTCGAGGCAATGTCGCGTTCTATGCGTCAATCCCTAGCTATCGATCCTATTTTGAAGCTCACGGCTTCGGAGCCTTATTCGACACCTTGGTTGAAGCGCGTCGATCGCTGCCCTTAGAAAGCTGTCTTGACATGGTCCCTTTGGAGGCCGCAAAAACATTTGCAGTTTGCGGAACTCGAGATGAGGTCGGTGAAGAAATTGAGAACATTGCTCAACATGCAAGTTCAATGTGCGTGAAACCGCCTATGTGGGCAATCGACCCTCAAGAAGCAGAAGAACAAGGTGCGCAAATCGAAAAGTTATTGCTCGGATAAACGACGAGCTATTTAGACAGTTGTTCTAATAAACCGCCACTATCACTCACTATGTGTCCTTCGGTCACTTTCCCTTCAACGATGGTGAAGATTGCCACTGCGTGGCGCTCAACTTCATTGCCTGAGGCAGGTACTCCCATGAACGTTCCGGTGTGGGTACCCCTCAATATGTATCTCACCGCTACCGACGATCCATCACTAACCATTTGTTGAATTTCGAATCGGGCATCTGTTAATGACGAGTGGTATGCCTTAAGCGATTCGATGTGTTCGGCGAGAGAACCAGCCGATGGGCCGCCGTACCCGTGACGCACATAGTCATTTGTGAATGAGGCTTCGACGACTGACAAGTCCTGCTTGTTGAAGCCATCTTCCATGATGTGCCGAACTAACTCCTTCGCTTCTTCTCCGGACAAAGTCACCCCCTATTTCTGGTGGACTAACGATAGCTGTGCATGCTGACCCACCGTTTGACCTTCTTAGGTAAGAGATGTGCATCAACTTTTCGGCCCGTACGCCCTAGTTTTTGAAACCCCAAACGGCGAATAACGGATCCCCCGGAACAGAAGGCGAAGTTCGAAGCTCGGCGCGAACGTTGTTCCACGGCCCGGTCAGCCGGTAGTACTCCCCAACAATGGACACATGACCGCGATCGTCAGTCTGACTCCAGCCTCGTATTGCTTTGGTTGGGAAGCACCGATTAGAAAAAGTGTTTGCGAAAACTCCGCCGCTCTTCAAGCAACGATGGATTTCATCAAAAACTTCAAGGGGGCGAACCAAGTAATCAATGGATACACAACAGACAACACTGTCAAAACTTTCGTTTTCGAAAGGGAGCTTCGGATCGAGGTTTAAATCATGTTGGACCCAAGAAGTCGCTTGTTTATTCTCCGCTAGTTCAGTTGCGTTCATTCCGAGTGCGACCAAGTTGTTCGGAGCGTTGACGAAGTGACTTACCCAAGAACTCATAATGTCTAAAACACTCCCTCCTAGATTGAGTTCTTGGTAGAACGCACCGACGGCAGCGATTGCGCCGGGGTCAATATGAGTGACAATCCTTGGTTCTGAGTAAAAAGTTTGATCAGGTGATTGATCGACTCTGTCAAAGAAGCCAGACGGAAACCCTGCATAGCGTGGATCTTTGAAAGGATCGGAATCTGTTGATTCTTCGTTCGCCACTTACTTCCTCAATATTCTAATTTCTGATTTTCTTAGCGAAACTTAGATCGTGACCTGATGGATCCTGAATCGCGAAGAATCGTTCTCCCCAAGGAGCATCTCTAGGTTCATCTTCGGGGGAAAGTCCAGCCGCTATTGCACGCTGATATACGAGATCCACATTGTCGACATGAAAAATTGTGCGACCCCACCAACGCGTTGGCAGAGCGGAAACTTCTACCTCCCAAAGATTTACAAAACAGCTTCCTGACTCCAAAGTAATGAACGAAGAAGAACTGTCTCCGAATGAGATGACAAAACCCAAGGCCTCATAAAATGTCAGTGAAGCTGGCATGTTGGCGGTCGCCAAAGTTATGGCGTCGATTCGTTCGACACGACCTGATTGTTCAGTCAAAGGGTACCCACTAGTCGAAGACCGGCCGAAGTTGTAGCAGCCCTCATTATTGGTCGAACTCTCCGTGACGTCCTTCACCTGACGAGAAACGGTTTGCGCCGGCAATACCTTCGGCTTCAAGCACTGAGCGACTGTTGTACCACTCTTGGGTCAGCGCATCTCTAACGGACAGCCCATGTTGCTTTCTAACTGATCTTCGATCAGCCTGAACACATAGTTGCGGGAATGCCGCAATTTGATGACCTAACTCCTCAGCTTTGTCTCGGCTTTGGCCGTCAGCCACCACGTATTCACACAAGCCGAGACGCTCGCACTCCTCAGCCATCACCTGCCGCCCCGTCAATATGAGTTCCAAAGCTCTTCCCTCACCAACTAGACGGGGTAGACGCACCGTCCCGCCATCGATGAGTGGGATTCCCCAACGACGGCAATACACACCGAGATAAGCAGATTCCTCCATAACTCGGAAATCACACCAAAGCGCTAATTCCATTCCGCCGGCCACCGCGGGACCAGCGACTGCAGCTATTACTGGCTTATTGAGTTCGAGACGGCTTGGTCCCATGGCACCCATCGGAATGTCACTTCCATCACCGTTATCTCCTCCGTCCGCGGGAATTGCTAAATCAGACAAAGGATTTGGTTCTTCTAACGAAGCCGCCTGCTTCAGATCCCAACCCGCACAAAATGCGCCGCCCTCACCCCAAAAAACTGCGACGTTCGCATCCTCATCATTCTCGAATTCAAGGAATGCCTGGTAGAGCGCTTCTGCACTGTCGCTGTCCATAGCGTTGCGTGCTTCCGGGCGGGAATGAATGACAGTCCAGACCGACCCTGACTTTTCGATACGAACTGTCATTTTGCACCTTCACTAATGTCAACCCAGCAAACAATGATTCGCTGGTGGGTAGGCAACGAGGAGTTCCTTGTGAAATTCAACTCCTAATTCCTTGGCGAGCCTAGATCAGGTGGGCAAAACAAAGCGGCTGCGAGTTGTTTCGGAGTTGAACTTTCAAGGATGGTCGGATGGCAGGTAACTGTCGTCTAGTTTTTCTACAACACATTCCTAAGGAGAACCGTGAATTTTTCTGACTTCAATGCAATGGTGGAAAGCAATGCAGCAAATCTGCGATCGAGCTGGCGAAACTATTCTCTAAGTTCAAGCGCGCTAGTGGCCACAATTGTTTTTGGCGCCGATCATCTTGATGGCAAGCGCCCGATGATGGTTTTCGCCATTCTCGGTGTGAACCTTCTGCTACTTCTCAGCACGGATAGTCAAATGGCACAGTTCCAAGCACTAAGAAAAGACATGCCATCCGAACTCGCAGACTCAGCAACAGGACAAGATTGGTCGAAAGCACCTCTTGGTGCGTTCCGTGTTATCGGCGCCGTTATGACTATCGCTATTACGGTCACAATGTTGATGGCGTTATAGCTCTGAAATTGGAGAGTAAAGATTTGGCCCCGAGTACTTGAGGTCAAAACTATTCAGTGACACGGGGTCAAATTTTCTCTGACCTGTTGGCCTAAGGTCTGATCAACTGATTCTTGAGGTTTGAAATGAAAGTTTTAAATTATTACGTCGAATCTTGGCGACGTTTCGGAGATTTTCGGGGCCGCTCGTCGCGACCCGCCTATTGGTGGCCATTTCTTCTCCACCCGCTGGTGTTCTTTGTTCTTGGGGGTATCTTTGCTGCCATTTTGGAGCTTGATACCGATCAGATTGGACCGGAGATTGTTTATTTCATTGCCTACGTGTGGTTGTCGATCGCATTAGGAGTGCGTCGCCTGCATGACATGGGTCGAAAAGGAACATGGCTCCTACTTGGTCTTGTCCCCTTCGGTAATTTGGTTCTGCTGTATTGGCTTGTTCAGCCCAGTTCTGTAGAAACAAACGAATGGGGAGATCTAGGCACGCAAGGTGGAATCACGACAGCCAGCAGTGACACCGAACCAGAACCGCCGCAACAAACAAACGACATCATTCGGTAACTAAGGAATTAGCGACTGCCATCTAAAGCAGCTCGTAGGGCACCCGGGCTGACCCCAAGTAAAGAAGCTGCAGCTTCGATATCTGGGGGAGGGGGACCCAACGCTACTCGAAGCTGCTCTTCGGTCACGCCGAGTTGCGTCGCAGCCAAAGCTAAATTCGGTTGACCTAACGTTGATTCTGAACTGCCTCTTAGCGGTCGCTGGGAATTGGGTCCTGAAGGCCGAGCCTCGCTGAATTCGCCGTTTAAGCAACGGCTGATGAAGGGGAACTCGATGGTAATGACATAAATGTATTGATCTTCAATGAACGTTCCATTGCATTCATCTAGCTCGCCATGCCCCGAGATGTATTCCCAATCAGACGTATAAGTACCATCGGGGGTTGTGCCTCCCACAACTACATTTGAGCCCTGTCGGCCGCCGAGGCTTACCCGACAATCGCTGCCCGTTCTTAAAGAGGCCGTAAGTCGGTAGCTCGGCTTATAAGTGTCAGTAGTTGATATGTAGATCAAGTAACCGTCCGCCGCGAAGCCGACATGGACCAGTTCTCCTCCGGAGTGACCGTGTACCTCAGCGAGCAATTCAGATAACCCGTGATAGTGGTACGCACCAGTTGGCTGCACGTGTGCGTTATTGAAGTCCATACCAAGATTGAAGGTGTCTTGTAGTCCTTCAACCCGGTATGTCTCACCGGTCACACAAGTCACGGTTTCTGCGGTTCCCGGCTCAAACTTGACGCCGTTTACTGCTACACCTGGCACATGCACCTCAGCCGCAGCACCCCTATAGGCGGGGTTCGTGGGGTACTCATACCTATTTGATTGAGCCGAGATGGTATTCGGGTTGCCTGAGTTTGGGAACAACCCAGTTTCATGATTTGGCAAAGCGTTCGTGACGATTGTTCGCGTGTTGCCCGACACCGTCACTGTTGTCTGAGTACCAAATACGACATTAGAAATTGAATAATTGCCTAAATAAGACCCTGCCTGAAGATCTATGTGGGTGTGGGCGGCTGTTGTTTGGGTGGTCGGCGGGGTGGTTGTGTCTTCTGTGTGGGTGTGGGCGGCTGTTGTTTGGGTGGTCGGCGGGGTGGTTGTGTCTTCTGTGTTGGTGTGGGCGGCTGTTGTTTGAATAGTCGGCGTGCTAACTGCCTCTTGGCTCGAACATGCACTGGCGACAACACAAACTGCCAATAGAACAGCGATCGTCAACTGTAATTCATTAATCCGAAAAGAAGCCATGCAGCACTATTTCCTGTTCGACGCAAAAAGATGGCCAGTGGGAGCAATTCTTATAGAAAATTCAGGAAGCAACTTTGGCAGCTACTTTAAGACCAAACATATTTGTTCCTAGACAATGAACCCTGAACTGACCTAAAGAAAATGGGTCAAAAACTTCATGAAAGAAACCGAAGATGAACTACGTCGAATTAACAGACCAAGCTGTTGAATCAATGCGTGACCGGGATCCCGACGAGCCAGTCGCGATGATCAACTTGCTTAAGTTTCGTGACGTAGCCGACCCGAACCTAGGCTTAGAAACGACCAGCGGACGCGACTGTTACTTCGGTCACTACATCGCAGGAGTACCACCCATAGCGAACCGCCTCGAGACCGGACACTCTCCCCTCTATCTCAACGACGTCAACTCATGTTTCTTCGCCTCGACAGGCGAAGACTGGGACTACCTATTGGTCCCTCAGTATCGATCCCGACGGTCTTTTATCGAAATGATCACTGACTCCGACTATCAAGAACTTTTGAAATATCGGTCTGGAGCACTCGTAAATAGCCGATTAATTGAATGCGTCAACGAAAAACCAGAGGGATATCCGCTGCACCTCAACGCGTCCCTACCAGCGGACCCAATAATTGAACAACCCGGCTTATTCAAAGACCCGCGAGTCAACGAAATCAACAACCGTGACGCAGAACAACCAACCGACATGCTGAATCTGGTTCGCCTAGCCGGCACCACAAAACCAAACGGCGGAGTTGACAACATGTCAGGAGCACAGGGCTACGAGGAATACAGAAAAGGAGTGACGGACCTATATGCAGAACGGGCCGGCGTTAAAATCACCTGGCGCGCCTTTCCCGTAGCTACCCTCATCGGGCCTTCTGACGAACTATGGGATGAAGCGCTGATATATCACTACCTAAGTCGTTCAAGAATGCTCTCAATGTTCACTGACTACGAGGACTACCGCGTCAACCATCTCCCAAAACGGAACGCATCAATCGTGGATAGCCGGTTAATCGAAACCACCGTTGGCGGATAAAGCCGCCGATTAACGGACCAGGAACTTCGAGCAGATGTTGCGCACTGCCCCATATTTGTGGGTCCGGAAAATCTTAAGAAGTAAGCGGTTTTCCCTTTGCATGGTCGATGAAAACAAATTCTTCAACTGGCTTTCTCGAAAGCTTCGTTAGCTGTTTAGGTGGACGACCAATCGTCAACATGGCCGAAACGGCTTCATGCGATTCAAGTCCCAATAATTGTTGCACCGCTGGTTCTTGAGCCGCAAGCAACGTAGTTAACGTCCCACCGAACCCTTCGTTTCGAGCTGCCATCAATGCACTCCAAGCCATCGGATAAATCGAAGCCCCACTAACCACTCCGACACGATCTAAGAACTGGTCCATCGAAGCAACAACTTTCAAATCAACAGCAATAATGCAAACAACTGGGACATCCTCCAGATGCTCGAACATTGGTATAGCAATCGGCAACGATTCGTCTAGAGCAGCTTCAGCGATATCGATCGATGAAGGAGTTACTGATTGCCAGTAAACCTCTCCCGCACGAGTTTGGGCAGCCGCTACTCGCATCGGCCCCAAACACAACTCGCCGAGAGCCTTTTTGGTTTCACGATCACGAACAGCTACCACCTTCCAGCCCTGACGGTTTCCTCCGTTTGGAGCGAAGCGCGCCGTATCGAAAATCCGATACAAGACGTCGTCCGGTACTGGCTCATCAGTGAACTCACGAGCCGCAAATGTGGTCTTGGCTACATCAACAAAATCCATCTTCCAACCTCAAACAATCCGGTCTACGCGCAGTTCATTGATTTCTGCGGAACTAAATCCCAGCTCCGAGAGAACTTCGTTTGTATGCTCACCCAACTCTGGGGCCCTATGGCGAATCTCCCCAGGCGAAGCTGACATTGCAACTGGGAATTGGCTTATTGGCACGTCCTTCGAAGCCGATGGATATGCCCAACGCTCTAAAAACCCTAAAGCGTTAACGTGAGGGTGATCCAACGTTTGCTGAGGCTTGAGCACTGGAGCACCTGGAATTTTTAAGTCAGCCAAAGCCAAAAGAACCTCATCAGTCGTCTTGTTGGCACACCAATCCGACATGACGCCGCAGATTTCGTTTCGATGGTTTCCGCGCCCTTCATCACTTTGGAATCTTGGATCGTCAGCCAACTCAGGTCGGCCAACGAGCTTCGCCCACCTAGCGAACTGATAATTCCCGATGACTGACACAAGAACTAATCCATCACTAGTCACAAATGTGTCTGATGGAGAAGCTGTCTGACCCTGGTTATGTGAAGCTTCACGATTGATACCAAGTTGGTCCTGTTCTATAAGCGTTGCATTCGCAATCGTCATTGCCGTCTTCAACAAAGCCCCCTCAAGTTCTTGACCTTCCCCTGTTAGGTCGCGATGGCGTAACGCCGCCAGCGTTGCCATCGCCAGCAGAGATCCAGTACAAAAATCAACATAGGGAGTGGAATTACGTGTCGGTTGTCCCTCCGGCCCCGTCATATGCATCGCACCAGACATAGCTTGAGCCAAGCCATCAAAGCCCACTCGGTCGCTGAAAGGACCGCCCGAACCAAAGCAGGTCACAGTCGAGACGATGATGTCTTCCTTCACTTTTTTCAGCGACTCATAGTCAAGGCCCATCTGCCGACGAGTATCTGGAGGCAGATTGGCAACCACTACATCGGCTGTGGCTATTAGGGCATTCATGATCTTTCGCCCGTCTTCCTTCATGGGATTTAGAGTCATGCTCTTTTTGTTGCGACCGACTTGTAAGAACAAAGCACCTTGTCCATCAGGGGTCACCGGTGTAGTCCAGCGATCCTCACCACCGTCAATTCGTTCGATCCGAATAACATCAGCTCCGAGATCTCCCAAAATTGTCGCTGCGAAAGGGCCAGCGATAAAGCGCCCAAAATCTAGAACCCGAATTCCATCTAAAACCCCAGACATCAAAACCCCCGAATCGTGCACAATGGCATTTTCATGTGCAATTAAAGAAGATAGTTAGCTTTTTGGTTCTATGACTTTGCCCCGAACAGATAAACAGCACTTCTGACCGCATTCGATTGCTGTCTTATACAAAGTCAGGCCTAGGTTGGAGCCAGCAGATCAGTCCTAAAACGCAGCGATTGGGGAAAAAGTTGCTTAGCTCATTTGACGATTTCTATATTCACCAGACATCGCATCCCATAACAACCCCAGCGACAACTGATCGAAATGCCTATGACCGATCCTTCTTTAACGGATACACAGATGACGGCAGCTTGTACTTCGGAATCAGTTCCGCCCGGTATCCGAACTTACATATACAGGACTGTGCCTTAACGATTGTTAGAGGTGGCCAACAGCACTCTTTTCATGCATCGCGTCGCGCCCCGCAAGATCCGATTGACATGACAACTGGCCCATTTCGGATTGAAATCGGTCAGCCGATGAAAAATATTCGCGTCGTTGTGGAAGACAACGAAACGGGAATTGGGGCAGACCTGGAATGGATCCCACGTTCCGCACACTTTGCGGAAGATCACCAAAGACTTACTCCCGAACAAATAGGCCGTTGGATGATCGCCACTCGTATGAACCAGTTTGGATTCTGGACAGGCGAACTTCGCCTTCCCGACGAAACCATTACCCTCGATGCTGGACACACCTACGGGACCAAAGACCGGTCTTGGGGGGTCCGACCAGTAGGAGATTCAGTGGCTATGGGAGCGCCGCTCCCGCCTAAGGGATTGAAATTTTTTTGGGCGCCGCTCCACTGGTCAGACCATGTAACTCATGTCGGCCTTTTCGAAGGAGACAGAGGCGAAGTATGGCATTGGGATGGGTTTCGATTACCGGCATATGCCGAAAGCGATCAAATACCAGGCATCGAAGACCCCCAAATTGAGCGTCTGGTTTCAGTCAGTCACAACTTCACATGGCTTCCTGAAACACGTCGAGTCTCAGGGGGCCAAATCAGGATTCAATTGCAAGACTCTGACCCAATTGAAATCGAAATAGAACCAATCGGATCAGTCCTTATGAAGGGGATGGGCTATGGACACCCTCAATGGGGACATGGGCAATGGAAAGGAGAACTCGCGGTATTTGGAGAATCGTGGGATCTGAATGAAATTGATCCTTTGGCCCCTGAAAACATCCATATTCAAGAAGTTGTGCGAGTGCACGATGGCGTTTCAGAAGGGATAGGTGTTCTCGAACAATTAGTTGTCGGGCCATACCCGAAGTACGGGTTCACTAAGTTTTTTGATGGCGCTATTTGAACAAATAGAACGACATGCACCATGTCTGTCATGGAATGATGAGCAAATGGAACTGTATGACGTTATGCGAACCACATTCGCCGCACGAGATTTCACCGACGACGAAATGCCTGACGAGACGCTCTACCGGGTTCTCGACAACGCGCGCTTCGCTCCCAGCGGGGGTAACCGACAAGGAGGACGGGTAATAGTTGTTAAGGACCCGGACACAAAGACCGCTCTTGGGCGTCTATGTCTTCCGCAACTGAGGGTGTATGGCGAGCAACGGCGAGGCGGAGAAAACCCTTGGCAAAGCGTTCAACCAACCAGCGTTAATGTTGAAAAAGTTTGGAATGACGAGTCCATACCTGCAGTAATCCCGATGTTTGAAGATCTTTCTCATACACCTACGGTCCTTGTCGTTGCTGTTGACCTGAGCGTGGTCGCATCGATGGATAAGGATCTCGATCGGGTTGGCATTATTAGCGGAGGATCTATATATCCAATGGCATGGAATATTTTGCTCGGCGCGCGTAACGAAGGATTTGGCGGCACCCTCACCACGCTTCTCGCTGCTCAGGAATCAAAGGCGCAACAATTGCTGGGTCTTGAACCGAACGTGGCGGTGGCCGCTCTGCTCACCATCGGGAAGCCCAAAAAACAATTGACCAAGTTGTCTCGCAAGAAAGTCGAAGAATTTACCACGGTTGACCGTGCAGATGGCCCAGCATTCACAGGCTGACCCGCCAACACTTTTAAGCGGGAACTGCCCGCCTCGCAATCTGATCCAAATCACAAGATGTTGGCAAAGTACCAAACAGCGATCCGTGATCCCCGCCGATTCTTGACATCAGGTAAGCCTCACTCACTGAAGGTTGACCATGCTTGACCATAAGGGTCGCAGCCCATGCAATAGCAAGTCTCTCTACAAGTCGGCGTGCTTCCGCCTCAGGTGGTGGGTTAGAAAGATCGGTTCGTAGCGAATCCAAAAGATTGTCGACACCTGATTCTTGGCCCCGGGATTGGTCTAATTCATCTAGAAAAACTTCAACACTTTCAGGATTTCTAGACGCCGCCCTACCAATATCAAGAGCAATAACATTTCCAGCGCCTTCCCATATGGCATTCAACGGTGCCTCTCGATAGAGGCGCGGCATCATTGAATCTTCTACATATCCGTTGCCGCCAACACATTCCAGCGCCTCCCTAACAACAGGAGTGGATTGCTTGGTCAGCCAATACTTAGCGATAGGAGTCGCCAGGCGGGCAAAAGCTTGTTCCCGCTCGTCAATCTCCATTCGTTCATGCGCCCCCGAAAGGCGAGTGATCATCAAGGTTGCCGCCTCAACCTCAATTTCTAAGTCAGCCAAGACATTTTGCATCAAGGGTTTATCGATCAAAGTCGCACCGAAGGCTTCGCGATTAGCGACGTGCCACGCTGCTTGGCTAACCGCTTGGCGCATGAGAGAAACGCCCCAATTTGCTACGTCAAGTCGGGTGGCATGAACCATTTCGATAATTGTTGGGATCCCTCGTCCTTCTTCCCCAACCATCCAGGCTGCTGTGTTGTCGAATTCCAATTCCGCAGAAGCATTAGAACGATTGCCGAGTTTGTCTTTGAGCCGCATCAGACGCAATGAATTTCGTGTTTCATCCGGTAGCACCCGAGGAACGATGAAACAGGACATGCCTTTCGGTGCATAAGCCAAGATTAGGAATGCATCACACATAGGAGCTGAGGTGAACCATTTATGGCCTTCAATCCGGTACTCGCCTCCAGGGCCTCCCGCCGATACGGGACTAGCGGTACTTGTGTTTGCTCTAACGTCAGATCCACCCTGTTTCTCTGTCATACCCATGCCCAAAAGAACACCCGACTTTGCGCCCGGAGCTTTGAGTTGTCGGTCGTAACTTCTGCTGATTGTTAATGGTTCCCAAATTTCTGCTAACTCAGGTTGATGCCGCAACGCCATTAATGAGCCAGAGGTCATTGAGGTTGGGCAACCATGACCCATTTCGATCTGCGTGATCAAACCCATTAAGGCATTACGTGTTACATAGGCTCCGTCACCCGGAGGTTTTTCATAACGCATGCAATGAATCCCACTTTCCACAGCAAGATTCAGAAGTGAGTGATACGCGGGGTGGTATTCGATCTCATCGATTCTGTTGCCTGAAGCATCATGAGTATGAAGAATCGGAACGTTCTTGTTTGCTAAACGTCCCCACTCTCGCGTTTCCAAGCTGCCCACTTGCTCACCAAAACTTTCTAAAAGCTTCAGATTTCCGCCCTCGCGGCGCACTGCTTCAGGAAGAACTGGATCAGAAGTAAACAAGTTGTAAGAAGGGAGTGGCCCTGGTTGGTTATCCGGTGAGATCATGGCCCTAAACTATCCCTAAGGTTGTTGAAGAAGACAATGAAGCAATCAGCGACTACTTTTCGATGCACGCACGACGTCGGATAATTGTTAACCGTCCAATTAGGGGGAATGAGTGAAATACATAGCACCATCTTCGGTTGAGGAAGCGACATCATTGTTGTCAACCTCACCGTCAGCGCAGGTGTTTGCGGGCGCAACAGACGTTGTTCCTCAACTACGAGCGGGTCGCTCGGCGCCAGAATTACTGGTTGACCTAAAGAAGATAGAAGAACTTGTAGCAATAGCTAAGGATGACGACAAATGGACAGTAGGGGCTGCGGCTCCCACGGCCAACCTCACTGAAGACGAAGCATTTAGCGGAGAGTTTCCAGGTCTATCCGAGGCCGCCGGTCTTATCGGCTCTGACCAGATTCAGAATAGGTCCAGCCTTGGAGGGAATCTATGCAACGGTTCACCCGCAGCTGACTCAGTCCCAGCGATGGTCGTAAATGGGGCTCGCGCTGTGATCGCTGGTCCGAATGGAACCCGTGTGCTTGATGTAGCTGAAGTAGTTACTGGCCCTGGACAAACGTCACTTGAGGCTGACGAATTTATCGTCGAATTTGAACTTGACAGAATGCCAGCACGATCTGGAGATGCCTATCTAAGGATGATCCCCAGAACTGAAATGGATATAGCTGTAGTAGGAGCTGGGGCTCGGGTCACACTCGCAGAAGATGGAAGTATCGAAGAGGCAGTGGTGGCCTTGGGAGCTGTTGCCCCGACAGTCGTCAGAGTTCCAGATGCTGAAGCTGCTTTAGTTGGCGGCACCGCTGACGACGAAACGCTCTCCGCTGTAGCGGAAGCAGCGAGTGGAGTATGCAATCCGATCGACGACAAGCGGGGAACGGTCGCATATCGGAAACAAGTAGCGGGAGTATTGGCGAAACGAGCGGTACTCATAGCAATTGAACGCGCTGAGCAAAGAAACGGAAGCAAGTAATGGCACGAACTCATATCACAGCGGTTGTCAACGGAGACGAAACCGAATTCTTGGCAGAAGATGGGACGTCTCTACTAAATGCCCTTAGAGATGAAGTTGGTTTGACTGGAGCGAAAGAAGGTTGCGGTACGGGAGACTGCGGCGCCTGTTCAGTCATGATCGATGAAAAAGTCACTACTTCTTGTCTTGTGTTTGCTCCCGAGGTTCAGGGGGCAACAATCCTAACTGTGGAAGGACTCGCTGATTCGGGAGAGTTACATCCTTTACAACAGTGCTTCTTAGAAGGAGCGGCCTTGCAGTGTGGAATTTGCACACCAGGTTTCCTGATAGCCGCCAAAGCTTTATTAGATAAAAATCCGGATCCGACAGAAACAGAAATCCGATATGCATTAGCCGGCAACCTTTGTCGGTGTACTGGGTATGACAAAATTGTTCGTGCTGTGCAAGAAGCAGCTCGAGAGATGAGGGGTCAGTAATGGCGATAACCGAAGAGAACCCTGGATACAAGTGGGTTGGCACCCGACCCATCCGGCCTGATGGACTGGAAAAAGTCACAGGGAAAGCACAATTTGGTGCCGATTTAATGTTGCCGGGCATGTTGTTCGGCAAGGTGGTTCGCTCACCCCACGCTCATGCTCGAATAGTGTCGATCGATACCACCGCTGCGGAAGCAATGGTTGGGGTAAAGGCAGTGATCACAGGTAGCGATTTTCCTGATCTAGCGGCTAACGGAGCTCACGCCAGTGACATTGATGTAGCCAATAATGCGATCGCTCGAGAGAAAGTCCTATACGAAGGACATGTAGTTGCAGCCGTAGCAGCTACCACTCGAGACCAAGCCGAAGCTGCCGCCAAAGCAGTCGAAGTGACCTACGAAATCTTGCCCCACGTACTGACGGTGGATGAAGCGATGGCAGAGGGCGCTCCGCTGCTGCATGAAGGGATGATTACCAAAGGGGTTGATCCCGCGCCGGAAGAACCATCGAATGTTGCTAGCAAGATTCTCCACGAACGCGGTGATCTTGACCAAGGTTTCGGTGAGGCAGATGTTGTTGTCGAACGGGAGTTCACGACCAAACCAGTTCACCAAGGTTATATAGAGCCCCACGCTGCTGTGGCTGATGCCAATAGTGACGGAAGAGCCCATATATGGTGCTCATCCCAAGGTCACTTCCAAATGAGGGCGTATTCGGCCACTGTGCTTGGCGTATCCCCTGGAACTTTGAAAGTAACGGCCGCCGAAATCGGCGGTGGCTTCGGGGGTAAGACAGTGATCTACCTCGAGCCACTTGCAGTCAGGCTCTCTCAACGAGCTGGTCGGCCGGTCAAGTTAGTAATGGACCGTGACGAAGTTTTTCGCGCGACTGGACCAACATCTGGTACTCGCATACGAGTGAAAATGGGAGTGTCCCAGGATGGGAAGATAACCGCTGCCGAAGTATGGATGGCATACGAAGCCGGTGCCTATTCAGGGTCGCCAGTGGGTGCCGCAGGTATGACGGCTATCGCCTGCTACGACATTCCAAACTTCGTTGTCGAGGGTTATGACGTTGTTTGCAACAAACCAAGAGTTGCTGCATATAGAGCTCCCGGCGCACCCATGGCAGCGTTTGCCGTGGAATCAGTTCTTGATGACCTAGCGAGAGACATAGGGATGGACCCGATTGATATTCGGCTAGCTAACGCTGCCGTTGAAGGAACCCAGGCTTCTTATGGGCCGAAGTTTCCTCGGATCGGCTTTGTTGAAACCTTGGAAGCAATCAAAGATCACCCGAATTACACAGCAGACCTCGGACCTAACCAAGGCCGAGGTGTTGCTGCTGGTTTCTGGTTTAACGCAGGCATGATGTCGAGTGCGACTGTCCACATCAATGAAAATGGAACAGCGACTGTAGTAACAGGTTCGCCTGACATCGGCGGAAGTCGTCAATCAATGGCACTCATGGCTGCCGAAGAGCTGGGTATTCCGTATGAATCAATCAAGGCCGTAGTTGCTGACACTGAAACAGTCGGTTTCAACGACGTAACTGGCGGTAGCCGGGTTACCTTGGCTACTGGTGCAGCGGTGGTAGATGCCTGTCGGCTGATCGTGGAAGATCTTCGAGCCCGAGCAGCAAAAACATGGGATGTAGAAGTTGATCAAGTTGAGTGGGTCGATGGCCAAGCTCAACATGTTGACGGCAGCCAACCCCCACTATCTCTTAGTGATCTGGCAGCGAAGTCTGGTCGCACAGGAGGTCCGATATCAGCTAACGCATCGCTTAACTCACGTGGAGTTGGAGCCGGTTTCTCTACTCAACTCTGCGATGTAGAGGTTGATCCGGAAACTGGGGTGACGAGAGTTGTTCGTTACTTAACAGCACAAGACGCTGGTCGAGCGATTAGCCCTGACTACGTGGAAGGGCAAATGCAAGGTGGAGTTGTTCAAGGAATCGGCTGGGCTTTGAACGAGGAATACATTCATGACCAAGACGGTGTGATGGAAAACCCGAGCTTCCTTGATTATCGGATACCTGTAGCTTCCGATCTTCCAATGATTGATTGCGCCATTGTCGAAGTTCCAAACCCCGCGCATCCATACGGAGTGAGGGGTGTCGGAGAGGTGGGTATCGTCCCACCTATGGCGGCAGTAGGCAATGCGATAAATGACGCTATTGATGTGCGGATGACAGATCTGCCAATGTCACCGGTCAGAATTCTTGAAGCGCTCACCGAGCAGAGCGACTAAATAAATCGAATGGCGCAAGTTCATTTTTCGGCGGGTCTTCGTGATCTAACCGGAGGGTTAGCTCAAGTCGAGATCGAAGCTACGACTGTTCGACGCTTGGTGGCCGCGCTTGAGGAGAAGTTCCCCGGGATAGGAGAACGCCTATCAGACGCATCCTCAGTGGCGATTAACGGTGAGATTTTTACTGATGCTGAATATGAACCCGTAGATAGTGATTCAGAAGTTCACTTCCTAGATATTTTTCAAGGTGGCTAATAAGGATTTACTTGCGAAAGAAAACCGATGAGTTTCTTCAATTAGCTCGTTTGTGGTTCCTCGAGTCGATCGGGGATAAAGCAGAGTAGCCACGCAAGTACTGAAGTGAAGATAACCATCCCTATAGCGAGTTCGTAACCAAAGCTGTCTATGACGAAGCCGAGAACGGCTGGCCCGGCTAGCGCGCCGAATCCTAGGGCCGTGTACAAAATCCCGATTGTCCCTCCGAGATCAGCGACTCCGAACCATGTTGCGAGAACGTTTGGAGCGGCCGTGAACCACACTGCCCAACTCACGCCGTGCAGTATTGCACTAAATAGAAACAGGACGTACGAGTCGCCCGACAGGAACCACACCATCAGACAGCAGATAAGGAGAACCTGACCAAATCGATATTGGTGTATGGGAACGAAACGGTCGTTCAAGGCGCTGATCACTAGTCGAGCGATAACTGAAGACGCTCCGATTACTCCCACAAGGCTGGCCGCAGCTGTTCCGCGAATCCCTTCAGATATCGCATGGTCGTTGTAGAAGGCTAAGGGTGCGTAGAACCCGGGCCCCCCTACCGTGAGCGCCCCATATAGGACTACGAATTTTTTTGACCTGAGAATTGTTCGCAAACCGAGACTGCGTGTGCGCTGAGTCTCAGGCGAATCAACAGCGGCGAAGGTGCAACTAGTTAGTAGAACCCCACTAACAATGGCGTAAACACCCAAAGTCGAACGCCACCCGAGCGCGTCTATCAAGACCCGGGAAACAATTGGGCCGATAAAGGTGCCCATGCCGACGCCTGCTAAGACGAGACTTATAGCTGAAGCCTGGCGATGTTTAAACCAGCGACCGACAGTGCCGATCATTGACGGGTAACAGCACCCAACGGCGCTGCCCACAAGCGGCGCATAAAAGAAATATAGATGCCATAGTTCTGATGCTTGGCTGCTGATAATCAGGCCGACGGTCATAAAGATAGATCCGACAGCTATAACGGGCCGCACACCGAGGGTGTCCCCAATTTTTCCGCCAATAGCGCCTGCCAAATAATAAAAGCAGACTGCTGTCGAGAAAATCGGCGCGACTGGGCCCGTTGATGTATCAAAAGTTTCCGCTATAGGTGTTAAGAAAATACCGAACGAAAAAAGAACCCCGAAGTTGACGAAGTTAGCCACGAAAGCCGCCGACGTGACTATGCGACTACTCCGACGGTCGTAGTTTGAATTCGTTTCGATCACCTATTTCTATCGTGTATGCGTGGCGTAGATCACAGTTCTGAGCTGCCTCAGCGAAAGCAACCAACTCAGCTCATGGTTAAACCACCAGATACCGACAAGGTTTGACCGGTTACAAAAGCAGCCTCGTCAGAATTGAAATACACCACTGCGGACGCCACCTCAGTTGGGGTTCCCACCCGCTTCATCGGGACAGCTCTAGCCATAGCCCCGATAATTTTGTCGCCATCGTCACTAGCAGCCACAATCCCATCAAGTAATGGGGTGTCAGTAGGGCCGGGGCACACAACATTTGCGGTTACGCCTCTCCTAGCTGCTTCTCTAGCAATTGTCTTCGTAAACGCGATAATTCCGCCCTTAGCGCCCGAATAGACCGCTTCGAAGGACGAACCAACTCGTCCCGCGTCAGAAGCGATGTTGATTATTCGACCCCACCCAGCCTCAAGCATGGATGGGAGACACGCGTGAACAGTTCGCAGAACTCCCTTGTAATTGATTTCGATCACACGATCCCAAAAGTTTTCGTCAGTTGAAAGAAATGGCATCAATTCATCCCAACCCGCACAATTAACTAAAATTTCGACTGGACCGAGTTCGTCGACTGCCTCGAAAATGCCAGCTTGAACCGCATCAGTGTCTGCGACGTCCATGCCTACAGCCACTGCGTGACCGCCGGACTCAGAAATCATTGAAGTGGTGTCCTGAGCGCCCTCCAAGTTGAGATCCGCAACTGCTACTCGGCGCCCTGCGGCCGCCAAACCGACGCAGATTTCTCTCCCAATCCCGCTGCCGCCTCCTGTCACAAGTGCCACACGTCCGCTCATTTTCAGCTCCTCGTTGCTCGGGCCACTTCGCCCCATTTATCTATCGAATCAGGGTCTTTGCGCATGTGCTCCTCTGTCAGATACATGACAACCCGAGCGGCGGTTCCCTCGTAGCGATCCTTTAAACGATCAGCCATTTCGTCCCACGTTGACACCAAGGCAAAGTGATCGAGCATTTCGTCAGAGATGGTGTCCGCCATGCCCTGCATATCACCGGCTTTCATCTTGTCGCCTAAAGCTTTTGTGACTCCTTCAAACCCTAAGTCCTCAAACTGAAATGCGTAGTTGGGTGTGGTGCCATAAAAAGCGATTTGGGTTTTTGCTCGATGTACCCAAGGCGCCCGCTCTTCGGCAGTGTCACCGGCGACTGCAAATACTGGAACAATCAAATCAATATCAGAAGCTTTACGCTGAGCAGTTTCGGCGCCTTGTGCGACCTCGGGGAGCAAGCGATTTTCGATGTAATGCATGGAATGCATTGGATGCACGTGAACTCCATCAGCAATTTGTCCTGCAACGTTATTCATTAGGGGACCGACTGAGGAAATATCGACTTTGATGTCGCCGAAGTCGTGACTTCGAGGTTTCCAGCTATCTGGCAAAAGCGAGAGATTATAAAATTCACCCTCGTGGCTTAGCCGTTCTTCGCCGCGAAAGGCTCGCAAACAAGCCTTAACGGCCATGACGTAGTCCAGCAAGCGGCGGGCCGGGCGGTCAAAATCCGACGAATAGCGACGAACAACGTGTCCCTTAACTTGGCTACCCAAACCTAAACGAAACTTGCCGTTGGTTTCGCCAGCTAATTCCCATGCAACTTGTGCTGAAACCATGGGGCTTCTTGGGAAAGCAACTGCAATCCCAGTTGTAAACGTCAACGATGGTGCAGCCATCGCCGCCGCAGCAATTTGCATCCAGGGCACTTGCCCGGTCTCGGTGTACAACATTCCTGAAAATCCCTGATCTTCGACACGGCGAGCTAGATCTCCCGCGCTTGCCCAAGTCGATGAACCTGTCATCAAATCGAATTCCACGTCATTACCTCTTTCCTGACCCCTATTTGAGCCGAAATCTCGTCGCTCGGCCAATGCAACTGGATCGCCTCTAAGGTTGCAGGTTATGAGTGATGATTGGTTATTGATGGGAGAGGTCCCGGAACGAGCTGCGCGTTTGTGGAAAGACGATCTTGCGCTGGTTTTTAAGGACCAACGTTGGACTCATGGAGAGTTCGCAGCCAACGTCAAAGAGGTAGCAAAAGGTCTGATAGCTCTCGGAGTTGGGCATGGTGACCATGTTGCGGTTTGGATGACTAATCGGCCCGAATGGTTGCATCTCATGTATGCGGTTCCTCAAGTCGGAGGATGCATTGTCCCGTTAAACACGCGATACCGAACCGATGACGTCGCATATACCGTCGTGCAATCTCAGAGCAAGTTTCTCATCGCGCTCGATCAATCCGGTCCAATCAACTACGGCGAAATGCTTATCGAAGCTGGTGGACAGTTGACCGAGGGCGGATACCTCCAAACCATCGTCATGCTTGGAGAACAAATACCGGACAGTATCAATTGGAGCGCCATGCTTGAGCAAGGTGCAACGGTCAGCGACGATGAATTAGAAGCACGGTCTTCGAAAGTAAATGTGGAAGATCGAATGATGCTTGCCTATACGTCCGGCACCACAGGACACCCTAAAGGTGTAGTCCACTGCCACAAACCTGTCCGCAATACCTATGAAAGAGCCATGTTGCTTGGACACAACCGCAACGATGTTCACATGAGTTATTTGCCGCTATTTCATGCCTATGGCTTCAGCGAAGTTGCAATGATGGCGGGTTTAACAGGTGGTAGTCAGGTCTTGTTTGACGTTTTTGAAGCTGATGAGGTCCTAGAAGCAGTAGAAGTTGAAGGTGGGACCGTTCTCCATGGATTTGATAGTCATTGGGCTGACCTCATTCGCTCCCAACAACAAAATGAACGAGATGTCTCTTCGCTACGTGTGGGAACGTTGCCGGCTGGAATGGAATCCACGATCCCGATAGCTCGCCAAGCCCAAGATGTCTTCTGCCCGACGACGAGTGGCTTCGGAATGAGCGAATCTTGGGCTTTTATCGCTTCTAGTCATATCACCGACTCTTTAGAACAACGAACTGAAGCTTCCGGCTATCCCATGTATGGCATCGAATTCGAAATACGTGACCTTGACACTGGACAGGTATTAACGGCCAACCAGACAGGAGCGCTGCATGTAAGGGGCTATACCGTGACCAGTGGCTATTGGGATAAACCCGAAGCGACTGCTGAAGTATTGGATGACGACGGTTGGCTTGATACGGGCGATGTTGCGTTGTTGCGACCGGACGGCCATGTTGTGTTTGTCGGACGCCACAAAGACATGTTGAAAGTGGGTGGAGAAAATGTTTCACCTGCTGAAGTTGAGGGGTATCTCCTTGAGGTAGATGGAGTCCAGGAAATAGCCGTTGTTGGGTACCCAGATAAACGACTAGTAGAGGTACCTGTGGCGTTCGTGGTTAGATCTAACGATGTAACAGCTGAGGATTTAATTGAGCGGTGCCGTGGGAAAATCGCCAGTTTCAAAATACCAAAGCACGTCATCTTCATAGATGAGATGCCTGTAACTCCTTCAGGGAAGATAAGGAAAGTAGAACTTAGGGAGTGGGCCTTAACAAAAATTTAAAGAGCCTCCATAAAGGAGGCCCTTTAAATTCAATTGTTATTGTTTTACGCCCCTGTAAAGGTTGGTCCACCCAACGTATATGAGGTGGCTTCGCCTGAGGAACGTTCAGCTTCTCGATTTCGAACTTCCGCTCGGGCAACAACATTGTGATGAACTTCGTCTGGCCCGTCTGCGAGTCGAAGGGTTCGTTGGCTGTGCCACATCTCAGTGAGTGGGAACCACTGGGAAACACCAGCGGCACCGTGCATTTGGATTGCCTCGTTAATGATGTCGCAGCACTTTTCAGGAACCATTGCCTTGACGGCGCTCACCCATACGCGAGCTTCGGCGTTGCCGAGCTTGTCCATTGCTTGGGCTGCGCGTAAGACCATCAAGCGCATGGCCTCTACTTCAATGCGTGCACGAGAAATGACTTCCATGTTCTTGCCGAGGTTGACAAGTTTTTTGCCGAAAGCTTCACGAGTTACGCCTCGATCAACCATCATCTCGATTGCTTTTTCTGCGGAACCAATCGAACGCATGCAGTGATGGATGCGTCCTGGACCGAGACGAAGTTGACTGATCTCGAAGCCTCGACCTTCTCCCAGCAAGACGTTTTCTCGAGGGACCCGCACATCCTCAAGTTTGAGATGCATGTGGCCGTGTGGTGCATCGTCGTTACCAAATACGTGCATGGGACCGATAATGTTGACGCCTTTAGTGTCAAGAGGAACGAGAATCTGAGACTGTTGCTTATAAGTATCAGCGTCTGGGTTGGTGCGAACCATCGTGATCATTACCTTGCAACGAGGGTCACCCGCACCTGATATATAAAATTTTTCTCCGTTGATTACCCACTCATCACCGTCGAGTACTGCCTCAGTTTCGATCTGTTTCGCGTCTGAACTCATAACTCGGGGTTCGGTCATGCAGTAGGCGGATCGAATTTGTCCGTTTAGCAATGGCTCAAGCCACTGCGCCTTTTGTTCGGCTGTGCCAGTTCGCTCTAGCACTTCCATGTTGCCTGTGTCTGGAGCGGAACAGTTCAAACATTCCGATGCCAAGCGATTCTTTCCGAGTTCATTGGCGATATAGGCATAGTCAAGGTTGGTTAACCCCTCGCCAGTTTCGGCATCAGGGAGAAAGAAGTTCCACAGGCCCTGGGCACGAGCTTTTTCTTTGGCGCCTTCGAGCAGCTCTAATTGACCTTCGCCGTAACCCCATCTTTCTGCCCGGTTCTCTCCGAGGCGGTGATACTCCTCGGTAATCGGATCGACTTCCTCGCGAATGAAAACTTTTACAGCTTCGTACAGCGGACGAACCTTCTCTGACATTCTCAGATCAAGGTCATCCATGCTTGCTGACTTCAGTGCGCCACCAACCACGGGGTGCCCCTTTCATATTTTGCTTTAAAGCGGACAGTTTGACTCTGCCACATCGGTAACACTGAACCCTAGCTATCTTCGAAGCATTAAGCATTCTCGAATTGAAAAGATGGGAACCGGGTGAGAGATTTCGCCGAGATGGTGGGCGGAGCATCTAGTCCCAAGATTCAGTTCATCAGTATCCACGACAGGCGTTGAACCTCACGCTACGTTCCATGTTCGTGACATCTTGCTCCCGAGGAACTTGTGGAGCTCCGGCAGTAGCCGGGCTTTCCTACAACAATGCTTCCTTATCGGTATGGGTAATTGATCTTCACGCAGACGCTGGCCATACAATGTCGCTTTGCCAGCATCATGTCCAAAATCTTCGTGCACCTGAAGGGTGGACGGTTTTCGATGAACGAGATGGGACACCGCGACTTTGGACAGTCACCCCTGGTGAAGTGGTTCAGCCAGCTCGTAAACGCAACCGCGTCCGCCGCCAGCGAGCACAAAGTGGTCGAATCTTGGAAGTCGAGGAACTCCAACTTTTTGAAATCGAAGATTCGACTCGCGAAAAGATTGCGCCAGTTACGTTGCTTGAAGACGCTAGAAGCGCAGGACGAACTCATAATCGAACTGAGCCTCTAGATGAGACGCAAACGGCCACATTGTTGGGCTAATTAATAGGATTTCGTAGGTTCTAGCTCAAAGACGGTTGGTTGATTTGAGATCGGTAATGACTAGTCGACCATCTGAAGATAGTGCTGCCCTAAATCGCACTTCGCCGTCCGCGCTGAGAACGAGGTCATTGCCATCGCTGGTAACTTTCAGCTTTACGCCTGTTTCTTTTTCTAACTTTGGGCGAACTTCGTTCAAAACATCACGGATGTGCTGTCGTCTCTCAGCTTGAACCAAGTCGTAGTCAAATTCTACGAAGTCACCAGGTTCAGTACCTGAAGGTCTCATGACGTTCCCAGTAAGTCGAGTCTGGATACAGCTAGTGAAGAGCTGGGTTTGAAAAGAAGACCACCATTGTGGCGGTATATGTGATGGGACGTAATCTCAGTCACCACGACCCTTTCTGAGCGACATGAATAATCTTATTTGTAGACCCGTAGATCCGTTCTACCCAACGACACGTAGTGGCACCATTCTTGGTGAGCGGTACTGTAGTTCGTGTGGATTTAGTTGTTCCAATCATGAGTTCGTTGCTGTTTATCTATGTTGTGTACAGGATCGGCTTGAAACTTATGCTCGGGTTTTCGCGCCCTGTGCCAGCGCCGCCGCCTCCTGGAGAACTAAGAAAAGTTCGTCTGACCTATATGTGTACGCTCTGTGGGACAGAAGTTCGGATGACTCGATCACCAAATACTGTTCCTGAAGGCCCTAAGTGCTGTATGGAGGAGATGGAGTTAATCCGTGACCATGATAATGACTGACACAGCCGATATCATCCACAGGTTGTCCACAGTCTGGGGACAAACCACATACCTGTAATTTAACGTAGATTCTTAACGCGTTAACGCCATCGGGTAGCAGTCAAAATACCTATAAGGACAAAGCCAAGTCCTCCAAGAATCCAAGAACTAGAAGGACTCCCAGGTAACCAACTCATGTAGTTCGAAAAGATGACTGCGACCCCAACTAGCAAAAACGCCAAAATCAGCCACCCAAACCAAGCAGGACTTGGCGGAAGATCACCCGTAAGTGTTTCTTCAGGAACGACCCCTTCCGGACGAGTGCCTTTAGGAGTTAAACGACTTGTCTTCTTTGGCCTTGCCATGAGCAACGAGGATAGAGGCAGAAACGCTACTGGCCACTGATCACCGACATGATTTGGTTGTAATTGTTGCCACCAAGAGCAAGTTCTAGTTGCTGGGCTCCACAGTTACGAAACTGCTCCCAGGGCTGGGGTTAGATTCCGCGCCGCTTTGGCCGATACCGACAATGAGTATTACTTCTGAACCCAATAACAGATCCGTTCCCGGGGACGGATCCATACCCATTACTTGTCCAATCAGCGGATCTCCGACCCCTAAGGTGCGCTCAACTCGTTTGACTTCATAACCCAAGTTTTTGAGAGCAATCTCAACTTGAACGGCGTCGGTGGTGCCAATGATCTCTAGTGATGGCACCTGACCCGTGGCAGGACCTAGCGAGACAACTAACCGCACCACGCTTCCGCGCTCGGCTACACCACCAAAACCTGGCTCAGAACGGATCACTGTGTTGATGGGAAATTCGAGCGAATTTTCCATGACTACTTCTTCAAGTAATCCCTCTCGAGCGAGTGTGACCCGGGCATCGGAAAGAGATTGGCCTTCAACCGATGGGACATCCACCTCACCTCGACCTATGGACACTGTCAAGGTAATAACAGTTCCCTGGGGCCGCTCCTCAGTGCTCGGAACACTTTGGTCGATTACCACGTTCCGAGCGTAATCATCACTTTGCTGTTCAATTCGCTCAACCGTGAAACCAGCGGCCAAGAGGATTTCTTCAGCTTCAAGGAAATCTAAGCGTTGAACGGATGGGATCCTTACAACAGTTAGTCCCTTGGAAGCGAAGAGGCGTATTGGATTATCAGGATCGTTTGGTTCAGCGAGTAATAAGCCGGCACGCGGGTCCTGCTGAAAGATTTGGTTGGCGTCGATGTCCAGGCGTTCTTGGAATTCGATAGTGATTTGTTCGAATCCTCGTTCTCGTAACTGACCTTCTGCTTCTTGCCAGTTGAGACCAATGACCGACGGTACTCGGAGCCGGCTATCTATTTGGCTGGCTTGTTCAGAATCATTGTTCCCACTGCTCGGATCGAAGCCATTAACGAGTAAGTACACCAGCCCTGCTACCACGATCAGTAAGACAACTAATAAAGTTGCCCAGACACGAGTTTTGTCTGAAGCTGATTTAACTGGAGAGCCATCTCTCGGCGCCAGCTTTGGATCAGGGGATTCTGATCCTTGAGCTGGTGTCTGTGGCACAGGACGCGTCCCAGGCGACGGAGTAACACGGGTTTGCACTGTTGTCGCCGAGATTTTGCCCCCGCTATGAGTAGCGAGAACTTGTTGACCGGTTCGGAAGCGGCGGAGATCGCCCCGCAAATCATCCGCGGACGCGTAACGGTCCTCAGGGTCTTTCGTCAATCCCATAAGACATATCGCTTCAAGCGTCGGAGGGACATCAGCATTGAACTGAGAAGGGGGATTGGGTGCTTCTTGCACATGTTTGTAGGCAATGGACACTGGAGTGTCGCCGGTAAAAGGTGGCCCAGCTGTAAGCATCTCGTAGAGAACTACCGAGAGCGAATAGACATCGCTTCTAGGATCAGCCGGCTGGCCTTGTGCTTGCTCAGGCGACAGGTAGGTAGCTGTGCCCATCACCGATCCCGTTTGAGTCAGATTGTCCGACGTGTTCCCTGTCAATGCTCGAGCTATACCAAAGTCAGTTACTTTCACCTGGCCGCCCGTAGTAACCAGAACGTTGCCTGGTTTTACATCACGATGAACAACCCCGTTGCGGTGAGCGAACGCTAATGCTGCTGCTATGTCGATGGCTATGTCAGCAGCGCGGTCTGGGTGGAGAGGACCCTCTGCTCTAATTATCTCGGCCAAGCTTCGACCTTCGACATACTCCATGACGATGTAGTAGGTCCCTGCTTCTTGGCCCCAGTCGTAAACACCCACAACGTTGGGTTGATTTAGATTGGCCGCAGCTTGTGCTTCTCGACGAAAACGCTCAACGAAAGAAGGATCCGTCGCGTACTCAGGGAACAAAACCTTGACCGCTACAGGTCTGTCCAAAAGCTTGTCTCTTCCTAAAAAGACTTCTGCCATGCCGCCGCGCGCAATACGACGGTATAACTCGTATCGTCCACTAAAAATTGGTCGGTCGTTGTCAGACATAGGTGTTTCTGGGGGTGCCACTAGGACCCCCCTAGGGTAGGGCTTGGGAGGCGCAGAACAGCCTCAGTGATTCTCCTGGAAATTCCTGTAATGCTGGCTTCGGCTGCCTGCCGATCGTCAAAGTCATCACCCTCCAGAAGTACCGCAACAATGACCTCTGGACGTGTCACCGGCGCTAATGCAACCATCCAGAGATGATTACTTTCCGAAAATGATGAAGCCAGCAAGCCCCCCATCGAAACGTCACTTAATTCCAGGCCTGCAGCGTTACCGTTTTTAACGTTTTCAGACAGCAACCCGAGTAGCTCCGCGGCAGTTTCTTTCGAAACAGACTGGTTTACTACTCGTGGCCCAAAATTGTGAATAACGGAACCATCATGAGCCCGGACTCGATTCACCAATCGAGGTTGCATTTGGCTTCCGCCATTGCTGATAGTGGCAAAAAGATTCGCAACTTGAAGCGGTGTTAGCTTCATTGAGGTTCCAACGGCCGCGTGGGGAACAGACGAAACCAAGCCTGTTGCTCTAACTGTCCCCGGTAGAGCATTTTCGGATCGGACTGGGTCATCACCAAGTAGGCCAAAACGTTTGGTTACAGCTTCTAGTGGTCCATGACCAATTTCTGCACCAATAGTTGCCCACCCCGATCGACAGCTACTAATCATGAGAGATTTAATAGTTCCACCGCATTCATTTTCGTCCGAGTTAGTAATAATGGGGAAGTTCGACCTGGCCGGAAATGACGAAGTCGCTGGAACATTGAAGTCACTGAGGTTATTTTCGATGGCCGCAGCGGCGGTAACAATGGTGAATAGCGAACCGATCTCGACGCTTTGGTACTCAGCTCGATTTGTTAACGGCTGAGCAACATCAGTGTTCAACGCGTTGAAGTCAATTGCTGCCGCACTCAGATCATGAGACGACAGATGGTTGGGGTCAAAATTTGGGTTGCTCCACATCCCCCAAACAGAGCCACTGTTGGGTTCGACCACCACCACCGTTCCGCGGTGGCCGGCCATAGCGGCTCGGGTAACCAATTGGACGTCGTGCCTGAGTGATAACTCGACTTGCCCTGTGCGTGCTTGATCAACAAACAAATCGCGACTGTCTTGTATACGGACGGATAAGTCGCTTCCAGCCAAGAAGCCGTTATGACTTCTCTCTATCCCGCTACCTCCGTGTTCAGCTGAAATAAACCCAACCACCTGCGAGTACAGCGAGCCGTAAGGGTATTGGCGTAAACGATTACGTGGGCCGCTTATAGCCACGGTTTGGGCGACGATCTCCCCGTCAGCAGTTTGAATTAAACCTCTCGGAGCATCAAAGTCCAACATGATCTCACGCGTGTTTTGAGGATGGTTTCTCAAATTTTTTGCATTGACGACCTGAACCATCTCTAACCGAAAAAACAAGAGGCCGTATATGACGAGAAAAGCTATTCCTACGTGAACTAAACGGCGACTCACGGTGTGCCCTCAGACTCAGATGTCACGCGAGGAAGAATTTCAGTCGGGTCTGCTTTGGGTGAAACGGTTTCGGAAATCTTTAGTAGGAGAGCTAAGGCAACACTGCAAGTAAATAGCGCTGAGCCATTAGAGGAAATGAAGGGTAAAGAGATGTCGTTGGGGGGAAGAAGCCGAAGCGCTACAGCGATAGGTGCCCATGCTTGGCTGGCGAAAAAGATTGCGATTCCGATAGCTGATAGGCCTTCGAATTCTCGTCGAGCGATAGTCGATAAGCGCAATGCGACACCTGTAAGCAGTAAGAAGCTCGATAAAATGGCCGAGGCACCTATGAAGCCGAGTTCTTCGGCAATAGGAATGAACGCAAATTGATCGGTTGCCCCGACAACCCAATCAGCAGAACCTTCTCCTGGACCTGTTCCGGTCAGACCACCTCCGGCGAGAGCAAATGTGGAGCGGTTAATAACTTCGCCGAATTGTGGATTGGACCAGGGGTCTGTCCAGGCAGCGAAACGGTCTTGTAGCTCGGGCACGCTAGTCAGAGCTAGAAGCACTGATCCAATAGTGGCTGCCAAAAAGATTGCTAAATCGAGTGGTCGGCCAACAGCGACCCACCACATTGAAAGGAATATGGCGACGAGAACGAATGCTGAACTTACGTCGCTTTGAAAGATGACGGTGATTGAAGTAAGTAACCAAGCGCCGATCAGCGAGATGAAACGAGACGGGTCGCCTTCTAGTGGCTCGGTTTGACCCAAATGTTCTGCAGTGTTGCGTGAACGGTAAGTGGCGAGCCAACCTGCAAAAAAAATGATTAAACATAGGGTGCCTAGTTGACCTGGATGAGTGGCCACGGACCCGATTCGAAGTGATCTGTATGAACCGATTCCCCCGTCAATGAGTTTCATTACCACGGGAATCGAAATGAGTACTAAACCGGCTAACCCAAGTGACTTTTGAAACTTCTGTAGGCGATTTAAGTCGCTTATGCCAGCTATTACTGTGATAAAGCCGCAGGTCGCGAAGGCACTCCAGATTAAGTGACCCGTTAGGAGTTCTGGATTAATTCTGAGGACGAACGCGACCCCGATGCCCTGCAATAATGCCGAGATTGGGAAGAGTAAACCGTTAGCTGTTGGGGCCCATTTTCTTAGAGATAGATGACTGACCGTCCATAACAGGAGTAAGACAGCCAAGTAGGGGATAGCCACCCAATCGATGTCTGTAGTTTCGGCGACAGCTGCAACGGCGACTGTTGTCAATGTGATGAAAGCTGCAAGTAATAGAAGAGTGAGTTCAACGATCCGCTGATGATTCACTTCAGCTACCGTCCACACCTTTGACAAGCCGGGTTCTGAGGTTTGCCACAAAAGTTTTTGCGTTGTCGAGATCAGTCATCTGCTCGCCATCCACTAACCGCTGTCGGTCCTCTTCTGTTAGATGGGTAGTTTGAATATCTGTCCACTGTTCAAGTGTCGGTTCAAACCAAAGAAGACCACCTATAACCCCCTTCTGAATGACAACATGATTCGCGACAATGCCTACGTGATAGCTCGAGCGGGCATACCAACCGATAGTTGTGACCATTGCTGCGCTTGTAAGTAAGAGCACTAAAGAAATAATGACAGCGCCTAGCTTGATGTGGACACGGTCATATAGCCAACTTCGCTCTTTCATGTTCGATGTCTGCTCTGATCGATCCGAAAGATCCTCTAAGCCGCCTAGTGAGATGTTGGCTTCATGAGGGGGAGAGCTAATTGGATCTTGAAACTCTTCAGTTTCCGGTGACTGATTTGTTTCATCGGAATCGATCAGCTCTACCTGAACATCAACTATCAGGACTGTTGAGTTATCCCTTCCTCCGCGTTTGTTGGCTAAACCAACTAGCGCTTTAGCGGTAGTGCCCGGGTCCTGACCTAATCCCAGTTGTTCCGCTATTTCGAGGTCTGCGACCTCGTTGGTAAGACCATCACTGCAGAGCATGAAGCGGTCCCCGGCGACTGGTTCGAGTAGCCACTCGTCTATTTCGACTTCGGCATGAACTCCGATGGCGCGAGTCAACATGTTTCGGTACGGGTGAACCTCAGCGGCTTGGTCGTCAAGTTCACCGCGACGCACGAGTTCTGCGACATAACTGTGGTCTTCAGTAAGTTGTTCAAGCTCACCATCTCGATGCCGATAGACCCTTGAATCACCGACATTGAGTATGACGAATTGATGGCTGTCGACCTCTTGGCTCACTGCCAATGTGGTCAGTGTTGTGCCCATACCGTGAAGTTCTGGTTCCTCAAGAGCAGTTTGATGGACTACACGATTCGCCTCGGTTATTGCCTCGCGAAGTTGTTCTCGATCTGAACGCTCGGCGTTCGCGATGGTACGAACTGCGAGATTCGCGGCGACCTCTCCGCCTTGATGACCACCCATCCCATCAGCTACAACGAATAATCCCGGATCGGCGTACATAGCGTCTTGGTTATTTGCACGAATTCTGCCTTGATCTGTCGCGCCTCCCCATGTCAGACGCAATCTTCGCATCGGTGACGAATTCATGACATCACCTCGAAGACTGTTGAGCCAACTTGTAGATGATCGCCTGTGCGTAGGGTGGTTGCTGAAGAAACTTTCTGACGGTTTAGATATGTGCCGTTGGTCGAACCTAAATCCTCTAAGACGTGGTTACCTTCTCGTCGAAAAATTCGGGCATGGATTTGGCTGGCGTAGGTGTCATCAATGGTTACATCGCAGGTCGCTGCTCGCCCGATAGTTATCTCGAGATTTAGTTCGTGCCGTTGTCCACTTAACGTTTCAGGAGTTCTGACTATGAGAACGCTTGCTTGTCGGTTGTTCCTAATGAAACGGTTTCCGCGGGTCCGAGCTTCTCGTGCTGGTTTTATGCCCACCCAAATAGCTCGAATGACTCTGAACAGAAACAGATGTATGAGAACAAGCAGAAGAATTGTTAGTAGTCGTACAAGTTGAGGTGACATTTAAATAACCTCAACTCGCAACTCGTGATCCCCAATAGTCACGATGTCAGCGTGCAATAGTCGGTGGTTGTCGATAGCGATACCGTTGACCATCGTGCCGTTCGTCGAACCAAGGTCGACGATAAAGAGTCCATGTTGGTCTGCTCGAATTTCGGCGTGATGACGACTTACGTTTGAACCCGCTAGTACGACGCCGCAGTCGTCGTTTCGTCCAAGAAGTTGGGGTGTTGTAATAGAAATTCTTAGTCCGTCGGACGTAACTAGAACAGCTTCATCACCGATTGGAGCGTCACGGAATTCGCCGGAAATGTCGCACCGTCCATTGCGGAAGCTCGGGTTGGTAGCAAAGTCGATGGATAGGGGGCCGGTGAATCCGTAGCCTTTTGTTCGGGCATAGTTATGAGCAACCTCGACAAGTTGACGCCGTAAAGTTTCTTCGGCGCCGCCATACCGCTGTCGGTCTTTTGGCGAGAAAGCAACAATTAAATGATTAGGGACGATTGGATGGCCGTGGGTGTCGTTTGTTTGTTCCTTTTGGAGAAGACGGTTGATTTTTCGCGCAACTGTCATTGGGCTAACCGCAGTGCGAAAAATGCGCGAAGAAGCAGCGACTATTTTGTTGGACGCACCTGGAAAATCCATTGTGGTACGAGTGTACGACCGCGTGTCTTGGTGGAGTGGTCGCCCTGCCTTAACGTGAAAGTTAGCGCGGTGGAAGAAATGGGTTGACCAGCCTAATCGTCTGTGAGCTATGAGTTGGCTGGGATGAGACGAGGCTGACGAAATCTATTCCGGGAAAGCTTTAGAAAGAAGGTCAAGGCGGTCGGTGATTGCCCCAATTCTCGTTTCGATTTCTCTGAGGTCAGCTTCATGGCTGGCCCAGTCTTGCTCGACACCGTTGCTGCCAGCTAACAATGAGCGGACCTCGTCTTGGCTGATGTTGAGATATTGGGAAATGCGCTGGATTTGATCTTCAGGAAGGCGTCGACGTACACCGAAACTGGAGGTATCTACGAAATCGGAGATTGTTTGTATTTGCTTCTCTGAGAGCTGATGATCCACGCCGGTCACTTTATTCACATTGGTTGTAAAGCGGACTCTGCGGAAGAAACTTGTTGTGCAGCTAGCCTTGGTCTCTCTATCCAGCGCGAGTGGCGGAACTGGCAGACGCGCAGGCTTCAGGTGCCTGTGCCCGCAAGGGTGTGAGGGTTCAAGTCCCTCCTCGCGCACCGAACCTATAACTGCGGGCTAGAAGCCCCGCCGTCCCTCAACAATGTAGAAGGCTCGCACTTTATGAACGGGAAGCATCCTCAAACTGCAACCAATGACGATTTGGCTTCGGTGCTGGCGCAATTCAACAACGGTGTTACTACGAGCCGTGAGTTGGATAAACAATCGAAAGCTATTAATAAAGCCGAAAAGCGACGTGATATGGCCGCTCAGAAACTCAAAGAGTTGATGGAGAGCGACGCTGAGGAGGCGGATCGAGCAATCCTTGAAGAGGAATATCGAATGGCGGTAGAGGACTGGACTCGTCTCACGAATCCGAATACGAATGCCCCCGAGATAGATGGTGGGCAGACGGTTGAAATGGTAGATACTGAAATTGAGCTAAGCGAAGAGTCGTCGGAAGATCGGGCTCAAGAAGATGAGGCAAACGATCAAGAAACGGCGTGACTGCCCTAGTTTGGTATAGCTCCTTCGAGTAATAGTAAATGCTTCTTTGCTTCTAAACCTCCAGCAAAACCGGTGAGCGAACCGTTTGCGCCGATTACTCGGTGACAAGGAAGCACTATCGAAACAGGGTTTTTACCGTTTGCGGCTCCTACGGCTCGCATTGCTTTGGGCCGCCCGAGATGCTCTGATTGCTGCTTATAGGTCCACGTGTCACCGTAAGGAATGTTTGCAAGCGATATCCAAGCAGCCTTCTGGAAATCTGTCCCATGTAAGTCAAGAGGTACATCAAAAGCGGTTCTCTCCCCAGCAAAGTACTGCTCTATTTGGAATGCAGCTTCGGTGAGTACAGCATCAGTTTCCGAAGCAATTAGCTGCGTTGGAAGAGATATTCGGTCCTTATCGTCAGGCCATAAGACAGCACGAAGGCCGATCTCGTTAGCGATAAGAGTGAGATCTCCTATTGGAGTTCGCAACTTCTGAAATAGATGAAGCTCGCTCACGAGGTACTCCTAAGAACTTCAGATGCCTGCCATAGATGCTGCGCAACCCATGATCTAAATGGTTTCCAAATCGTAGATCGGCTTGCCAGCTCCTTTGCGCTGAAGTTGTTATTTGTAAGCCGATTAATAGACCGAAGTATCCCAAGGTCAGATGATGGCATAGCGTCATCATGTCCAAGGACGCGCATAGCTGATACTTGAGCTGTCCATGGACCGATACCCGGTAGAGCACACCATTTCTTCTCTATTTCATCGAGATTCTCTGATGGTTGGAAATCAATAATTCCCTCGGCTACAGCCCGACTGAAAGTTTGTATCGTCACCTTCCTGCGCTCGGTGAGCCCAATTCCATCTAGATCGGCCTGAGAAAGGACCTCAGCTGAAGGGAAGGTTCGGTTTAAACCTGACACGTCAGACGCCCGCAAGCCCAGCCTCGATGTCAAACGTCCGCATATTGTTGAAGCCGCCGCTACGGAAATTTGCTGACCAATGATGATCCGAACTGATGTTTCGAACGGGTCCCAGCACCTCGGAACCCGAATCCAAGGCCGTTCAACTACTAAGTCGCCGATGAGCGAATCTTGTGAAAGATGTGCGACTGCTGGTGCCGGGTCTTCGTCGACAGCGAATAGATACCGAAGACGAGTTACTTCCGTAGCGAGGTTGTCGGTGATATCCGAAGCCACCGTAACGCGCAGATGCTGACCATCGTTGGCGTCCTCGACACGGAAAAACTTTGCGCGCCCATCCTCAACGGTGACCCGCGAATAGACATTGCCTTCAATGTGTTCGATGTTCGGTGTTATTCGCGGTCGAAGATGGTCGAGGACCTGCTGAAACGAATACGGGCGGACATATTCCACTAACAATTCTTGCCCGGTTTCCGAGTTAGCGAACAGGTTGTCTCCAACCGTTGAGGTAAGTCACTTCATCTACCGATCTTCGGGGTGCTGGGTGAAAAGAGTCACCCGTGTAAAAAGCCACAGGCAATAACGCGCATTGGCTCACTGTTTCAGGGATACCTAGAAGTTCGGCGATCTTTGCCTCATGAGCGAGATGAAAGGTCGTCCATGTAGAGCCAAGCCCACGGGCTCTTGCTGCTAACTGGAAGCTCCAAACCCCTGGAAGAACTGAACCCCACCAACCTCCGGCCGAACCCTCATTATTTTCACCGGCTGGTGGTCGGTCAAGCCGTAATGGGATGACTAATGCTGGCACTTCATGTAAATGGTCAATTAGATGGATTGATGAATCTATAACCCGATTTGTGCGGTCATCGGCGTCAACACCTGTACTAGCTGACAGATAGGGACGCCCCACTTCAGCGTAATAATGAGCTATTTCTGCTTTCAGTTCAGGGTCGGTGACAATGATCCACCGGTTCCGTTCAAGGTTTCCTCCAACCGGGGCGTGTCCTGCTACTTCAATGCAATCTAAGAGCAGTTCCATCGGTACGTCCCGATCCAAGTCGAGTCTTTTGCGAACCTGTTTGGTTGTTGTAAGTAGGCGGTCTACTTCGCTTAGATCAAAGTCGGTCATCGAAACGACGGTATCCCTGTGATTTCTTGTCCAAGGATTAAACCGTGGATTTCTTCGGTGCCTTCATAGGTCATGACTGACTCCATATTGTTGGCATGGCGCATGGGGCTGTATTCCGTGCTGACCCCATTTGCACCCATCATTGCTCTAGCAGTTCGCGCTGCATCGATAGCGACCCGACAGTTATGTCGTTTCGCCATCGAAATGTGGTACGGACGGATGCTGTGATCTTCTTTGAGGCGGCCAAGACTCATGGCTTGAAGATTCGCATTTGTCATCTCGGTCAACATGTCGGCAAATTTGATTTGGTTGATCTGAAAACTTGATAACGATTTGCCGAATTGAGGACGTTCTTGCTGATAGTCAAGCGCAGCGTCATAGCAGTCGCGGGCCACGCCAACTGCCCCGAATGCTATGCCGTATCTGGCTTCGCTCAAGCAGCTCAATGGTGCACCGATGCTGACCGCATCAGGAAGTCTCATGGATTCAGGAACTTGGACGTCGTCCATGTAAAACTCGCCGGTCACTGAAGCTCGAAGCGACAGCTTGTTTTGGATCTTTCGTGCTTCAAACCCTTCAGAATCGGTTGGAACTAAGAATCCGCGAAATCCTTCGTCGGTGTTGGCCCAAACGATCGCGATATCAGCTATTCCTGCGTTGGTGATCCACCTTTTGGAACCGTTGAGTATCCAATGATCGCCGTCCCTTTTGGCGCGAGTTGCCATAGAAGAAGGATCCGATCCGTGGTCGGGTTCAGTGAGGCCGAAACAACCAATGATCTCGCCTGCTGCCATTCCTGGCAGCCACTGCTCTTTTTGTTCTTCTGATCCGTATTTCCAAATTGGGAACATGCATAAAGAACCCTGAACTGACACGAAACTTCTCAGGCCGCTGTCGCCAGCTTCGAGTTCCCTGCACGCAACGCCGTATGCCATCGCTGACGCTCCGGCGCAGCCGTATCCGTCAAGGTGCATTCCCAACAAACCCATGTCTGCGATAGTTGGAACCAATTCCATGGGGAATGTCCCTGCTTCGAAGTGTTCACCGACGATTGGTTTGAATTCGCTGTCCACAAACTTTTTAACTGTGTCGCGAATCATTTGCTCGTCATCATTCAAGAGGACGTCGAGGCCATAGAAATCAGAAAGGTCTGCCATATAGGCCAGTATGTCCGCAGATCGGGCTATGCGGCTATTTCGTTGCGAGACTTTTTTAATTCGTCTCTATTGGTCGGTCGTCGCTGTTGCTCCATTGTGACCAAGAGCCGGCATATAAACGAGCTTTACCCAATCCGGCGTGTTCAAAGGCCAACAAGTTGTGGCACGCGCTGACCCCCGATCCGCAGTACATGACTGTTGATTGTCCGCTGCTGCAACCAGCGCTTTCGAATCGTTCGCGCAGTTCGTCGGGAGATTGGAAGTACCCGTTATTTGTCAGGTTGCCAGCGAATGGAAGATTTGTTGCCCCTGGAATGTGACCTGCTTGAGGATCGACGGGCTCATATTCGCCCGAAAAGCGATCTGAACTTCGGGAGTCGATCAAGGTTTCCTCTGTATTTTGGCCTGCCAATCCGGCGGCGTCAGCGTCTGCAAACAGGTCTGGAGGCCATTCACGAATTGGATGATCAACTGATTCTCTAACGACTGGAAGTGTTTCTAATTCTCCAGTCCAAGATTGCAGTCCGCCGTCAAGTAACGCCGCTTCGTGACCGACGCTTCGCAACATCCACACAAAACGGCCAGCAGACATGCCTCCACTGTCGTCATAGGCCACAACGGGAGTTTGGTGGCTGATCCCAAGCGACCCCATGCTTGCCGCGAACGACGCTGCAGCTGGCATCGGATGACGTCCTGCTGACTTCCTTGGGAGCGTCGCTAAATGTTCATCTAGATCGACGAAGATTGCTCCGGGAATATGACCTTCATTGTATTTTTGGCGGCCGGGCGTGCGGTCGAGATACCAACGAACATCGCAAAAGACGACGTCCTGACGGTGGGTTAGTTGTTCTGCAGAGACGATCGGAGGGAGAGATTGGTTGTTCATTGGCCGAACATCATCATCCATTGTTCTTGAGAATCTGGTTTAAACACGTAGTTCATTTCTCTAGTCATTCCCATAGTTGCTGACGAATGAAACGAGTAGCGGTGGCCAGGGAAGAGGACAGTGTCGTCTGGGACCTTGGCCAAGGTGTGATGAATAGAGTGATACATCGCCGCCGCATCACTCCCGGGTAAATCTGTGCGTCCGCAGCCTTCCAAGAAGAGGGTGTCTCCCGCTACCAATGTTCCTTCTACGAGAAAGCATTGGCTGCCCGGTGTGTGCCCTGGGGTGTGCAGCATGTCGATTCGGATATCTCCTACGAGAATGTGGTCACCAGGTCCGTGCACTTCGAGGTCTCCGTCGCCGATCTCGGTCACCTTCTTCACGAGGTCGGCTTCTTCGGCCTGAACATGGATCTTTGTGCCTTTGATGTCCAGTAACTCTCGAACCCCTTCGATGGTGTGTCCCATCATGGATCCGCCGACATGATCAGGGTGATAGTGACTGGCCAGTACGCCGGAAAGGTTCATCTCGTCTTGATCAAGAATTCCTAATATGTCACTTACGTTGTACGCGGGATCTACAACTATCGCGTCACGAGTTTCTCGATCCCCTATGAGGTAAACAAAATTTGCCATTTGCGAAGCCATAGGGTCCTCTGTCGCAAAATCGCGACCTGAAAGCAGTTGACGAAAATAGAACCGGTTACTGGTCATACAGCTAAGGGTAGCGATACGTCGAAAACCTGGCTGATTCAATGGCTGCCGAACCATTTTTGTTTCTAACGCGCGGCATCATGGTGATAATGAACTTTCAGATAATCAACTTGCGATGAGAAACCGAATCCTTCGTTTCCTCACCTACTCAGCGGTAGGCGTTATCACTGGGCTGATTGTCGCAGGCGTCGTGGTAGTCGCAGAAAAAGTTTTACTCGATGCAGTGCTACATCGCAGTCTCTTACAGCAGGCGTGCGCCCCAGCATTGGGTCTTTGGATAGCGGTTTTGTTGCTGCGCTGGTCAGACTCAGGTGACCCGCTGTCACCCTCCACTTCTGAGGAATACATCCGGAGCTATCACAACAAGTCATACGTATTGAAGGTCCTCCACCTGCCTTTCCGGTTACTTGCTGGTGTCGCTACGGTTGGTCTCGGAGGAGCGGCAGGGTTGGAAGGTCCAGCTATTTACGCTGGTGCAACTACAGGGTCTGCGATTCAACGTCATCTGTCGTGGCTTTTTAGAGACAAAGATGGCCAAGCACTTCTTGTCGCGGGCGCAGCTGCGGGCGTAAGCGCGGTGTTCCAAGCTCCTGCTACCGGTGTGTTGTTTGCGTTGGAGTCTCCATACAAAGGTGATTTAGGCCGTCGAGCATTGCTGCCAGCTTTGTTATCAAGCGCGTCGAGCTATGTGACCTTTGTGCTTGTCAGCGGTTTGGATGACGATCTTCCATTTGAAGTACGAACCGATCTCGTGCGAGTCGGGTTCGGGCAGCGTGAGCTGTTGGGCGCAGCGATAGTTGGTGCTTTGTGTGGCCTTGCGGCAATGGTGTTCAGCCGGGCCATCAAAGGCGCGAAACAACTCCAAAAATCGAAGCCATGGTGGATGATGGCAACTGCCGGCAGCTTGATCGCAGGCGGATTAGTGATTTTAAGTGACGTCTTGTTTGATGCCCCACTGTCGATGGGTCCGACAGCTGAAGGCCAAGTTCTTCGGTGGGTGTTGAACCCAGATGAAGCGTTACCGATGCTCGGAATGCTTTTGGCAATCAGATTGGTAGCGACATCAACAGTGATAGCCAGCGGAGGGGTAGGAGGGGTGTTTATTCCTCTCGCAGTCTTAGGTTTGATCATCGGCCGCATTGTCGGCGGATGGATCGATGTTGGCCTTGAATCGATGGCTTTCTTCCCATTTATTGGAGTGGCAGCGTTCCTTGCTGCTGGATATCGAACCCCACTGGCCGCGGTGATGTTTGTCGCTGAGTCCACAGGTGCACCAGCCTTCGTAGTACCTGGCCTTATAGCCGTAGCTGTCAGTCAAGTCGTTGTAGGTGGCTCATCTGTGTCGGATTATCAGCGCGATACGCGAGTCGGACATTTAGAACGCCGTTTCCAAATGCCAATCACCTCTGCGATGAAACGAGAATTCCGAACAGTTGCGGGAACCGATTCGATTGCGGATTTTGTGTGGCAGTTCGCGTTTCCCCGAAAACAACTAGAAGCCGTAGTTACCGACGACGACGGCCAATTTCAAGGAATTGTGAAAGTCAGCGACGCGGGAGATGTCGACCAAGACCAGTGGTCGACGACGAGATGCAGCGACATCATGATTCAAGAATTGTCGCCAGCCAGATTGTCGTGGACTGTTCGCGAAGTCAGCGCATTAATGGAAGAAGCCGGAACAGATATTTACCCAGTCGTCGATACAGCGGGACGAGTGGTTGGGGTCGTGACCGACCAAAGCATTGTTAATGTCGTTGAACTGCTTGACGAAACACAAGGGGGTTGAGTGTGCCGGAACGCGAAGAACTAGGCCTGCTAGAGGGGTTGGCTACGACTCGAGCTATTCGGCGTTATCTACCCGAACCCATTCCTGAAGAAGACCTGAACACGATCCTTTGGCATGCCGGACGCGCCCCTTCGGGATCTAACCGCCAAAAATTTAGGTTCCTCGTGCTTCGCGACGGGCCCCAAGCTCAAGCCGCTAAATCGCTACTTGGTGAATCATTTCGAGCTGGGTGGAGCGAGAAGCGTTCGAACGATGGCTACGACGAAGGGTCTGGTGAAGCAGGGGATTCTCCGAAAGCACGTATGGCTAGCACCATGCAACATTTCGTTGACAACTTTGAAGCCACCCCCGTCGTTGTTTTGGCATGTCTCATTCGTTACCGACCCGAAAACTATGCCGAAGGGTCATCAGTTTTTCCAGCTGTGCAAAACCTGATGCTTGCGGCACGAGCCTTGGGGTATGGAGGTGTGATTACTGGCTGGCACACCAATGTCGAACCGGAACTTCGTGAAATATTGAACATTCCAGATGAAGTAGCCATTCATGCGACGATCCCGATGGGTAAGCCTGCTGGTCGCCATGGTCCTGTCCGCCGCCGGCCGATTCAAGAAATCGTGTACGAAGACCAATGGGAACAAGAGGCGCCATGGGCAACGGACCCCGACGGCACCGCCTTCACTTCTGCTGGCCCAGCTAAAGGCACGCCAGTAGAGCCGAGCATCAGAAAATAAGTTCGTTTAAAGGTTTTGTGCGAGCGCTTCAGCTCTAGCCGCAACTTCTTGCGTAGGGAGGCCCAGCGCTTTCGCTACGACTGCGACCTGATCAAATTCTGCTTTGACTCTGACGTCGCTGATTTTCACGTCGATGTCGTGACCTTCAACATCAACTGTCACAGTGCGTCGTTGCACCACAACACGTTCAAGCTGACGTGTACGAACACCCAAACTCCCGGTCAATGACATCACCAACACAACTAATTCAGCTGCGTGAGAAGGAGCACTAAGTACAGACAGGGTGTGAGCCGGCCGGTTTTTCTTCATAACAATTGGTGTGACCCACGCATCGAGTGCGCCGGCTTCCATGAGTTCGGTTATCGAATGACCCAACTGTTCGCCCGTTATGTCATCAAGATTCGTGGCTAGCTCGATAACTGTTTCTGTTGGATCATCTGAGGTAGAGCTTGTCGGAGTTGTTGTGCCGACAATGACTTGTGTGACGTTGGCTCTGTCCGGTAAATCCCGAGTCCCGGCTCCATATCCAGATCTGGTGATGGTCATGTCTGGGAGCGGTCCGATCGCTTCGGCGAGGCCCTTGATTAGAGCGGCACCTGTTGGTGTTGTGAGCTCCAAGTTCACGTCAACACCGGTTGTCGGAACGCCTTCTAAGAGATTCACTACTGCTGGTGGAGGGTTGGGGAGTGTCCCGTGGGCGGCAGAAATTGTGCCAATCCCAACAGCTACTGGCGCGGACGCAATTTGATCGATGCCAAGTGACTCCAACGCTGCACAAGAACCAACAATGTCGACAATGGCGTCAAGTGCCCCAACTTCATGAAAATGGACCTGTTCAGGAGAAACGCCATGAACTTTGCCTTCGGCTATGGCTAAGACTTCGAACACGGTGAGACTTCGAGTTCTTACTCGTTCAGGGATGTCGGCTTGCTCAAGTAGAGTCCGAATGTCTGTCCAGTGGCGGTGGTGATGTTGTTCAGGTGCATCAACAATTGCTCGCGTGGCATGGATCCCCTTGCGGTCTACTAGTTCGGTCGACAATGCCCAGCCGTCAATGTTGAGGCCGTTGAGTGTCGTTACGACGAAGTCGAGGTCAGCTCCGGCATCAAGTAATGCTCCAAGTGTCATGTCGCCAGCTATCCCAGAGAAGGGGTGGAACCAGGCGACTTGGTGAGTCATGAACTGTTCCTGTTGTCGATGATGCGCATTGCTGCCATCGCTGCTCCAAAGCCGTTGTCGATGCCAACAACGGTAATTCCAGCGGCGCATGCTGCGTGCATAGCTAGCAGCGCAGTGACTCCTTCGAGAGCGGCGCCGTACCCGACGCTGGTTGGGACTGCTATCACTGGGGCTGACGCTAACCCTCCGATCGCGGTAGCTAATGCGCCTTCCATTCCTGCGATAGTGATGATCACCTCGGCGTCAAGCAGTTCGTCGAGGCTTGCGAGGAGGCGATGGAGTCCGGCGACGCCAACATCGGTGACACGGGTCGCAGTAACTCCGTGTGCATGAAGCACAGCGCAAGCCTCTTCTGCCACAGGAAGATCAGCTGTTCCTGCTGAAGCAACCACAATCTTGTTGGAACGCTTATGAGCTGGTCGCCACACAACAGTTGAGTCGACAACTAGGCCACCTGGGTGTGCGTCTGCGACAGCTCCCATTTGTTCGATAGTGGCACGAGTCAACAGCACAGGACCCGAACCGTTCTCAAGTAGCTCCCCAACAATAGAGACACACTGTTCAGGCGATTTGTTGGGACCATAAATGGCTTCTGGGGCGCCGGTGCGAAGATTACGGTGATGATCAATTTTTGCGTGCCCGAGGTCAGCAAATGGGAGGCGCCGCAAAGAATTCAGTGCGTCGTCAGGGCCGATAGTTCCGGCCTTTACTTGTTCGAGAAGTTCTAGAAGCTCTAATTCGTTCATAATCTTTGGTTCTTCAGGCGTATCCTGCCACGAAGTGAGTATTAATGAGCCGATCATGAACATTCAAGTTGTGCCACCCGCGACGCGGGTTGGCTTCATGGGTCCCCACGGCACCTTTACCGAACAAGCTCTTTTAAGCCAACAAGACCTTGCTGCAGCAGACACAAAGCCCTTTGACTCAATTCCAGACGTACTAAACGGATTGATCACCAGTGACGTCGATCTAGGTTTTGTGCCGATAGAAAACGCTATAGAAGGAGCAGTAAATGTCACCCAGGACGCTTTGGCATTTGATTTAGATCTACGCATCCAACGTGAAGTCATCCTCGACGTGCAACTTAATTTGTTGGCCTTACCTGGAACACAATTGAACGACATTCACACCGTTGTTTCGTTTCCGGTAGCAGTGGCCCAATGTCGTAACTTTTTGCGTGAAGAGCTGCCCGAGGCAGAAATACAAGCCGCAACCTCAACCGCGGAAGCTGCCCGCCAAGTAGGGGAACAACGCCTCGAAGGCGTCGCTACCATCTCCAACCCTTTAGCAGCAGAACTTTATGGTCTTGAAGCGGTTGCTGAAGCTGTTGAAGATCACACCGGCAATCAAACCCGATTTTTATTGTTGGCTCGCGAAGGTGTTCCGGTAGCTACCGGTCACGACAAGACGAGTGTTGTCGTGTTCCAACGAGCGAATGAACCTGGGAGCTTGCTAGCGATTTTGCATGAGTTCGCTGCCCGAAACATAGACCTAACACGTCTCGAATCGAGACCGACACGTCGAGTGCTGGGCGACTATTGCTTTTTGCTTGACTTTGAAGGGCACATTGGTGATGAAGTTGTGGCCGATTGTTTACGGGATCTGAAAATGAAACAAGGTGATATCAAATTCTTAGGTTCATACCCTGCTGCAGGCCATGATGGTGAACAAGTTCGACGCGATAGCAACGCCAACTGGCGAGATGCAGCCGATTGGGTAGAAGAACTCCGGGGCCATATCGCCAAGTAAGAAATGGCGGAGGGCGGGGGATTCGAACCCCCGGAGGCTTTCACCTCGACGGTTTTCAAGACCGTTGCAATCGTCCGCTCTGCCAGCCCTCCGCAAAAGACAGTACCGGGCTGACGTGGCCGATCCACTCTTCTAAGCCGTAGGATATGTCCGTTCACTCAGGTGCCTTTTTAGGTGTAGGGGTGGGCCAGTGGCGGTTCGCCGTCCAGGAGAGGTGACAGAGTCTGGTCGAATGTGCTTCCCTGCTAAGGAAGTGACTGCTCACGCGGTCCGTGGGTTCAAATCCCACCCTCTCCGCAAAGCCCGAATATTAGGTTTTCACAATCGGGTGGGACTGCGTACACTGCGGTCCTCGAATGCGCCTCTAGCTCAGTTGGATAGAGCGTCTGGCTACGGACCAGAAGGTCGGGGGTTCGAATCCCTCGGGGCGCGCCATACAATTCTGTATTTTTCCCGGGATGACCCTGGTAAAAAATCTACTAAACAGCCAGGTTGCTAACTAGTCGCAGTAGTTGTGTTTTTACCGAAGGTCATCATGAGTGCTGTAATGACCATGAAGAGTAAGGAGAGGATGATTCCGGCGAACATCGTTGGCGCGGGGATCATTGCTACGACGAAGGCGACGACACCGATCCAACCCAACCACTTCGGCAGGAACCCACTGCTTAGCGCTGCAAGCCCAATCGCTAAAACGAGGGTCGCCATACCGGCGTGCATCGGCCAGAAGAAGGCATCCCATATTGCATGCATGGTTTTCATTGCTTCGGGGGACATGTTCTCTGCTTGAATCGATAGGCCAGCTCGCAGAGTTGAGTCGACTGCCATACCGGCGACGGCGATGAGAGTGGCACCGGCGACCAACATGCCAAGTAGTTGTTGGCCTGTGTCGCGAACTCGTTGCGACATGCACATTCCGAACACAAGCATGCAAAGTGCTCCGAGGATGGCGACCCAGGAACCCATGAACACTCGGTCTTGGTTTTGGACGTAGAGGTCCGCGATTTCTTGTGCGCTTTCTTTGGTTGACGCCCACCTGCCATGCACGCCGAAGGAGACCAGTACCAAAATGATGCCGGCGATGGCGCCGAGGGGTCCGTAGCGGTGAAGTTTCTGTTCCACGAGTTCTCTTTCGTTTGGCCTATGTGAGAGAAGCTACCTGAGGCTTTATTCGCCTAAAAGCCTTTCGAACTTAGTTAGTTCGACGATGTGTTGGTTCCGCTTGGAATTGAAAGGGTGGCGAAACCTCAACGATGGTGGAGGATTCGAAGCGTTGAGCAGGGCGCCCTTTTCTTTTCGGCTCTTGGGTTTGATCGTGAGCTGATGTCACGAAGCCTGGTGTGGATTGGACCTTTCGGTGAAAGTTCCCGGCAAGGACTTCGGTATCAAATGTGAGCTCATAGACCTGTTGCAGCTCGCTAATAGTGAAAGTAGATGCACACAGTCGCGTAGCGAGGGAGGTTGAGTTCAAGGATCTGCGGAGTGCTTTTAATGCGTCGGTCGCTATTTGAAGGTGATCAAATGCGAATCGGAAATCATCACTTCGCCAATCACTTACGGGAATCAGTTCAAGTTCGGAAGAGGCAGTGTCGATGTTTGAGTGGCGGGTGACTCCCCAGTAAACGAGGGCAATTGACCTATGCCGGGGATCTCGAGTCGGTTCGCCGTAGACACCAAGTTGTTGTAGATCGTCGATTACTGATGGAGCTAATGGAGGAGTGGATGCTCGGATCGCTGAGGCTGATAATTCTTCAGTGAGTGCTGGGGTGGTCCCTGGGAGTTCCCATTGGAAACGAAACGGACCTTCGTTGCGCTCCGCGAGTAACAACACGAGTTGGTTGTCAGCGATTGAGAAGATCGCGCTATGGCACGTAACAACAGGTAGGCCTAGATTCTGTTGTTCTTCGTGGGTTTCAGAGACATTATTGAGCTCCATATCTCAAAAAGATACTATTAAATATCAAATTAATAATATGTATATATAATAATATTTATTAATTAGATAATTAATGAGGCTGTGTGGTGCTTCGGAGTTTGTTGTTAGGAGAGTGGTCACCGGACAGCCAACGTTCAAGTTCGCTGTGGGCATTTGATCGCTGCCAGGCGTTAATGTCAGCAACATTTTCGGGGTCTGTTGTGAATTCGACGGTTAACCCGTCCGGGTCAGTCACGTACAGAGAGACGCAGTAACCATGGTCAGTTGTTCTATGAGCCAATCCTGCCGAATCAAGAGCGCCTCGCAGCCGTTCCTGATCTTCCAATGTGCTCGACAGTGCGACATGGTTGAGTGAGCTACGAGAATCAAGCTTCATCTCGGCTTGATCATCGGGATCTAAGAATTGGAAGAATGCTAAAGCTGAGCCATCTTCAAGTTCGAAAAACGTATGACAATACGTCCGTTCTTTCCCTCGAACGGTCTCTATCTCACACCAAGTAGCGACAAGAGGAAAGCCCAAAAGATCTTCGTAGAAGACACGCGTCGCCTCTTGGTCATCAACCACATAGGCATGGTGATGAAGTCGAAACGCCGGAATCTTTTCTTCTCTCACCCCTACCCCCGGAAGTCACCACATTGCCCATGTTGTAGTGGCTGTTGTGGTCTACACAATCTAGTCTTGACTACCGCTGGCTTGTAACCGAGAGGAATGTCGTGTTTAAACGGACATGGGGTTTAGCAAAATCATCAATGACGGTAATCCGACTCGACCGAGAATTACTTGTACTCCCGGTCTTGAATGCAGTCGCCGCAGTTGTTTTTGGGTTGCTGTTGTGGATTGTTGCTTCAGGGCTCGGGGCCGACTTCTCGGGCAACTCCGATAATGGCGGAGGAGGCGTGATTGCCATAGCAGTCTTGGGACTTCTCGGGATGAATGTCATCAACACATTCTTCAAAGGAGCACTGGTATCGGGAGCTCATGAACGCTTCACCGGTGGTGACCCCACAATTGGTTCATCGATATCTGGAGCCGCGAGTCGCCTTCACCGGTTGCTGCCGTGGGCCCTGATGGCGACAACGGTCGGCATCATCATGTCGATAGTCGAACGGCAAGGCGGTCAGATGGGGCGTATAGCTCGGGGCTTGTTCGACATGGCGTGGGGCGTCATCACATTCCTGATCGTTCCCGTCGTCATGTTCGATGATCTTGGACCAATCGCAGGACTCAAAAGATCCGGACAGCTCCTCAGAACATCCTGGGGTGAAAATCTCACGGCCCAAGTCGGCTTCGGATTACTCACAGTCGCCATGGCCATACCGGGAATTATTCTTATTGCGCTTGGATCTTCAACCGGCTTTTTCGCGTTGATAGCTATCGGGGTGCTGGCGGTGATGTTCGCAATGGTCGTGGCAGCCGCATTGAACGGCATCTTCCAAACCGCCCTGTACTTGTATGTGACGACAGGCCAGACCCCCGCAGGATTCGGTGAACAACAGTTGGACGCCTCGTTTAATCAGAAATAAGCGCTACCCGAGAACTTCAGCGATCGCCAGATCGGCGATCCGATCAGGTTCATATCCAAGTTCTTCACTCAAAATTTCCCAATTGTGTTCTCCCCAGCTGGGACCGCCGTAGGTAACCACAGCAGGAGTGCGCGACATTACAAACCGAGAATTCTCGATCGTTGTTGTGCCCTGAGTTGGATGGCCCACTTCGATGAAATGGTTCCGGTGTTTTAACTGCGGGTCGACGAGAGTGTGCCGACTGTTTTGAACCTGATGAGCGGGAATACCAGCAGCCACGCACAGTTCCATGACCTCGCCATTTGAGCGTGAAGACGTCCAGTCACTAATGAGCTCTTCGAGTTCGTCTTGACGGGTTTGTCGCTCCTCCACGGTCAGGCCACTCACGCCTGAAGTGCCCATCAGGTGACACAATGCCTGCCACTGATCGTCATCGCAGACAGCGATCGCTACCCATTCGTCATCACCAGTCGATGGGAACACCCCATGGGGAGCGAAAACGTCATCTCTGTTCCCACGCCGTTCCCACATGCGGCTATTCACTGACCAATCAAGAAGCAACGGTGCGAGTTGCTGCATCGACGCTTCTCCTTGACTGAAATCGAGATACTGACCTTGACCGGTTGCTCGATGATGCTCGACAGCCGCCATGACACATGCCACCAAGTAACGGCTTGATATGTAGTCGGTGTAAGCACCAAAAGGCCCTGATGGACCACGATCGGGCCACCCCGTCGGTTCGAAGAACCCTGAAATAGCAGCAGCCATTGTTCCGTAACCAGCTAGCTCTGTGTAAGGGCCCGTTTGTCCCATGATGCAGCTAGAAGCCATCACTAGATCAGGTTTGATTTTGCGCAAAGACTCGTAGCCAAGACCGAAGCCACGCATACCTTTCGGTGAAAAAGATTCGAGAACAACGTCAGCCCATTGCACTAAATCGTGGACTACTTCGATTGCTTCGGGTTTATTCAGATCAAGCGACAGTCCGCGTTTATTCGCATTCATATTGCTGTAGAGCGCCGAGTTATCTGGCAGCCCTTCATCATCATGAAATGGGAACAAGGTTCTAGCGGTGTCCATTCGAGCTTCGGAATCTATTCGGACGATGTTCGCCCCGTAGTCAGCTAATACCCGACTTCCTGCGGGACCAGCCATGACCCACATGAAATCAAGCACCTTCAAACCTTCGAGGGCTTTCCCTTGACGATCTGGGATTGCCGGAATCGAAACACTTGGCTTTCTTGGCGGTTCGGAAAGAACTTGTGTTGTGTGTTCACCGATTGATGGTGGAGGTGGAAGCGGAACCTGCGGCGTCTCGGAGAAAATGGCCATCCTGCCGGGGAATTTGACTTCTCGGCCCTCAACCACCAAGTCCTCCCATAGGTCGCGTGCCTGTAGGTGAGGGTTGTTGTACACATCTTCAGCAGTTGTAACTGGAGCTATAAGTAGCCGCCGTTCGAAAGCGGCATCGAATAACTCTTGCTTTGTTTTTGTCATGCAAAAGTCGGTAACGCATTGCTTGACTCTGTCGTACTCTTCGACCGGCTCGCTGCCAGAAAACAGTAAGTCGGCATAGTTCAACCAGTCTTTGTTCAGAGTCTCCTCATCACAAAAACCTTCTTCGTGGATCCATTCCATGAGTCGCCGGGTGTATGGACCTAACGCTGTTCCAAATAGAACTGTGACTGATGCGTGACCATCGGCGCATGGCCACATCAGTTGTATATAGATTCCTGCGACGGTCACCCCGCCAGCTTCTCGATTGGATTCTGGTGCGTTGATGGCTAGGGCGACCATGTAGGTCTGGCTTGCCTGCAATGTTGATGCTTGAGCTGAAAGGTCAATGTGTTGACCTAACCCTGAGTTGTTTTCTCGTTCATACAAGGCGATCAACGCGGCGCTAGAACATTCGGCTGCTGCGTGAGCATATGCCTGGGGTAGTGGGATTCGAATCGGAGAACGATCTGAGTCCCCGGTTAACACCATCTGCCCGCCTGACGCCATGATCGTCAGATCAGTTGCTGGCCATTTGGCCTTGGGACCGGTGCCGCCGAACGCAGAGATGGACAAATGAATCAATGCAGGGTTTCTGTCGGCCATCACGGTGTAACCGATCCCTAACTCATCCAATACCCCAGGTCCGAAGGCTTCAATAACAATGTCGGCGCCATCGGTTAAACGAAGTAATTCGTCACGGCCTTCAGATGTTTCGAGATCAAGAACTACTGATTTCTTGCCTCTGTTATATGACCAATGCCACAGCGAAGTGTCCGGCGACACGATGTCTCCTGCGAATGGTCCAACTGACCGCGAGTGGGAACCACCGGGAGGTTCAACCGTAATAACCTCAGCACCCAGCGACGCCAACACGCTTCCAGCAAGTTGTCCGCGTTCGTCTGCTAACTCAATTACCCGATAGTCCCCAAGCATGGTCATAGATTTACGCGCCCCCTCTGCGGTGTAAAGACCTAGAGAAGTATTCCTCGCGATTGGTTAAGTGATCCAATCGGACAGTTCAGATCTCACATTCGTTGGATTACCTCGGACGCGAATTTGGAATAAATTTCGTATTGCTGATCAACTGGGGGAATGAAATTAATGCCGTCGAGGCCCTGGCGTTCAAGCTCGGTGAGTTGTTCGACGATGTCTCCTGGTTGTCCAACGATCGCACATTCACGAATGAGTTCAGGAGTAACGAATCGAGCTTCTTCCTCGTCGAGATGTCCGTAATGAGAAGAATGAATGTCAGAAAGAGATCTGTTGGCGTCTCGTTCTTGGCGAAACGCTACGTACTGGTCCCAAATTGATTCAACGAATTGTGGCGGCTCAGCGTCGACTTCAAGAAAACGATCGTAGAGATAATGAACGTTGACCATCACTGACGATCCGACCTCTTCCAATACTCGAGGCGACGACAAACTCTCATCAGAATTCAACATCAACATGTTGACCAGAGCTGTGGTCTCGAAACCATCAAGGTTTCGTCCCGCTTGGCTAGCTCCTTGTTGGACGTTTGATAGAGCGTCAGGAATGCTTCCCCCTCGTGGAATGCCCGTTATCAGTCCGTCACCTAATTCGCCGGCAAGGCTTTGTGACCGTGGCCCGAAACCTCCTACGTGGATTGGAATGGGATTCTCGATGTCGATGTAGTCAAGTTCCAAACTTTGGAAATTCACCGGGTGTGTCCGGCCGTTCGCTATGTAATCAACCGTCTCACCGTTCAGCAGTGCTCGAATAACCCGCAGATCCTCCGCGTAGTCGGCCACCTTCATAGGTAATTGACCCATGTTCCTCATAGCGGTGTTGCCAGTGCCCACACCGAGAAATGTTCGACCGGGGGCGATGCGATTTATCGTTGCGATCGCGTTAGCGGTAACAGGAGCCATTCGGAGAGCAGGGATCGCGACTCCTGAACCAACGCTGATTCGCTGCGTTCGTTCTGCGACCAGAGCCATCATCACCCAAAGATTTGAACGCAACAGCGGACTATCCCACACCCAACAAAAATCGTAACCAGAACGTTCAGCTTCGACCGCTAAATCGATTTCATCGAACCGGCTGACAGTTACCCCAAATTTCATAAAAGGCTTCTATTCGTTCACTCTTACGAGCCGAAATACCGGGATCACTCTTGGGGCCGCCTTTTCGGCGTATTCATTGAACACCGAAAGTTCCTCGGCCTGAGCGGCATATAACCGTTCACGTTCTTCGCCTTCGGTTAGCACCGCAGTCGCTTCGTATTGCTCGGAGCCGACTTCCAACAGAACATCTGGGTTAGCGACCAAATTGTGATACCAGCTTGGATGTGACGGCCGGCCAGCAGCTGAGGCAATCACGACAACATCGTCTCCGTCTGTCGAGTAGGCCAACGGTGAACAAAGCTCACGCCCGGATTTCGCGCCAACCATCGTCACCAACGCCATAGGAATCTGATCGAAAGGAGGCCCGCACTTGCCGTCGTTGGCCCGAAATTCCTCAATGACCTTTGCGTTCATCGCTAACAGTTCAGCTGTCATATCGTCCCCTTTATTTGAGCTAAAGCTAGTCCTCGTTCGGCGTACGCTTCGTGATCAAAAGTTGTGGTCCTCAGGTTTTACAGTGCTGACTGGAGATCGTCGGTGGTGACATCAATCGGTTCGTGACTAGCCACCACATCGATAACGCTGCCACCTGCTCCCAAAAGATTTAGTACGTGATTCACGGTTGCGTCGCCTTCGATGTGAGTTATCTCAGCGTTGCTGTCGATAACAGCGGTGTACGGGTAGCGTTCCCGAACCCACGCAAACAAATCCTGAGGCAGCGTTCGCCCGTAACGCCACAGACAAAAGACGTTCACTTCGAACACCAACAACGGACGATGACGCTCAAGCGTGTTGGTGGCACCCTGCAAAACTCCCAGTTCGCCGCCTTCGACGTCGATTTTGATGAAATCCACTTCGTCGAGCTCCAAGGAGTTAACCGTTTCATCAACAGTGGTCACCGGAACATCGATACCCCCCAGTTCTTCGGACAAAAAGCCCCAACCACTGCCATTGCCATCTTCATGAAACCGCATGGTTCCCAGTTGATCCCCTACACCACTTTCCTGAAGAGAAACTGCCGCTCCAGTGCTGCGACGAATCGTTTCACGCAATGAACGATGAACAGAAGGAGCAGCTTCGAACGCGACGACACGACCCGCTGGGAAACGTCGGGCCAATGCCGCTGTGACCGCACCGATGGAAGCACCAATATCGAAGAGGACCGGACTTTCTCCGAGTAGCAGATCAGCAACCCGAACGGCGGGTTCAAAAATTGTTCCTTGCTCCGCGCACTGCTCAAAATAGAGGTCGCCGACTTCCCCCGCGACCTCTACATCGATACCCGAAACCCTAAGTTGGCCAATCTGAAGATCACTTGTCACTGCGCTGAGAGTAGCCAACAGCGGTAGCGTTGACGGTTCGGTGCACCGACGGAGGCCATTATGCCGATCTTCCTGGGGTTACTAGGTTCGCTAGTAATCGGCACCTCGGACTTCTTTGCTAGGTACGTCGCTCGCCGAAATCACGCCGCGACCACCGCGGCAACAGGGCTCATATTCGCAACTTCAGCCGCTGTTCTCGTAGCAAGCTTCGGGCCGGGAAGATTTTTGGCAGCCGACTACGTTTATGGGTGCGCATCAGGAGTGGCAAGCGGATGTGCACTGGGGCTTCTATATAGAGGTCTAGCGGTGTCATCGGTTGCAGTGGTGTCACCGATAGTTGCAGTTCTGCTCGGAGCGATCCCAATGTTTTGGGAAGTCATCACCGGCACACCACTAACTGCTGGTGTTCTCAGCGGCGTTGCTGTCGCATTATTTGGATTATTGGTAACCACTTTTGATCCAGCATTAGGTGACCGTATTAAGCAAGGAGTCATCCTTGGTTTTGCATCAGGCCTGTGCTTCGGTATTGGCCTTGTCTTCATGGCTCAAACCACAGTCGAAGGGGGATTGTGGCCAGTAGTCGGACAACGATCAACAGCTTTCATCATTCTCATTGGGTTCTGCACTCTTCGAGGTTTGCCCCGGCTAGTTCGAGGACATGCACTCCGCTTTTCAGCCGCCGCGGGCATCCTCGGGTCTATTGGTGTGTTGTGTTACACCGCCGGCTTTCAGCGGGGATCTGTAACGGCCGTTGCTGTCGCTGCATCTGTGTTTCCGATACCTACCGCTGTACTTTCAGCCGCGTTCGACAATGACTCACTACGGTGGTGGCAAATTCTCGGAATCGGCTTTGTGGTAACAGGAATCGGATTGATTGCCCGTGGATAAAATCGGATGATTAGAAACATACGGTGCCAAACAACAACATGACTGACCGCTGGAATTTTTGGATTGATAGAGGCGGCACGTTCACCGACATAGTCGGCCGCGCTCCCGACGGGAATTTAACTACCCACAAATTGCTTTCCGATAATCCACGCCGATATACCGACGCAGCAGTCCAAGGCATACGAGACCTGTTGGAACTCGACGCAGACGAAGTAATACCGCTCGACAAAATCGAAACAGTCAAAATGGGGACAACCGTCGCCACCAACGCTCTACTTGAACGTCAAGGCGAACCCACCTTGCTTGTCACCACCGAAGGTTTCGCCGACATTCTTCGAATCGGCTATCAAACACGTCCAGACCTATTCGCTCTCGACATCGAACTCCCTGAAATGCTTTACACCGAGGTGCTCGAAGTCGAAGAACGTATGAGTGCCAACGGGGAAACACTTATCCAACTTGACGAAAAGGCAGCTCGAGCAGGGCTTCAACAAGCCCGCTCACGAGGACTCAAAGCAGTTGCAATCGTTCTCCTCCACGGGTACCGCTATACAACCCATGAAGCCCGTCTTGCATCGATTGCGCGTGAACTTGGGTTTGAACAGATTTCTGTGAGCCATGAGGTGAGTGCCCTCATGAAACTCGTGCCCAGAGGTGACACCACCGTCGTAGACGCTTATCTGTCACCGGTCTTGAGGCAGTACGTCGCTCAGGTAGATGAACAACTCCGCCACAACCAACGCAGTCCAAGGCTGATGTTTATGCAATCAAACGGAGGTCTCACCGACGCATACGCATTCCAAGGGAAAGACGCGCTGCTTTCAGGACCAGCTGGTGGTGTCGTTGGGATGGTACGGACAGCAGAAAACGCCAACCTTCACAAACTCATCGGTTTCGACATGGGCGGAACCTCAACTGATGTCAGCCACTACGCCGGCGAATTCGAACGGGCATACGAAACTGAAGTAGCTGGGATCCGAGTCCGATCACCAATGATGGATATCAATACCGTGGCCGCCGGGGGAGGATCCATTCTCCATTTCGACGGAAGCCGACTGCGAGTCGGTCCAGACTCAGCGGGAGCTGACCCCGGTCCAACGTGTTACGGGAACAACGGACCTCTTGCTATCACTGACTGCAACGTTGTGCTTGGCAAACTCCGTCCAGAATTCTTTCCAGCTGTTTTCGGTTCTGACGGTCATCAGCCGCTTGATGTCACAGGTACAAGCAAAGCATTCACCGAACTAGCGCAACAAATCACCGAAGCCACCGGGATAGAACAAACTGAAACCAGCGTCGCACAAGGCTATTTAGATATTGCAGCTGACAATATGGCCAACGCGATCAAGAAAATCAGCATCGAACGAGGCCACGACGTTACCGACTACTCGCTGGTCTGTTTTGGAGGAGCTGGCGGCCAACACGCATGCATGGTCGCTGACCGTCTGGGAATAGAAAATATCTATGTTCACCCTCATGCAGGAGTTCTTTCTGCTGTAGGAATCGGACTTGCTGACGTGCGCCAAATCCGCGACGAAACAGTCGAAAAAATCTTGGACCATGAGAATCTCCAACAATTAGACCCGCGATGGCGAGAACTAGAACTCAAGGGAACTGAATATTTACAAGCCCAAGGAATAGAAAGCAGCGCACAGGAACTTCGTCGACGCCTTTCACTTCGATATCAAGGTTCGGACACGGCGTTACTCGTACCGGCACTCACATTTGATGACGTCAAAACAGCATTCGAAACTCACCACACTGCGCGATTCGGGTTTACCTCACCACAAACACCAATCATCATTGAATCGTTGCAGCTAGAGGCAGTTGGGATCGCAGAACCACTGTCAGTCAGCGAAAAGAACTCCCAAAATGAAGATCCGATTTTGGGCATTTTCCCAACAACAATGGGTGACAAAACTATCAACACTCCATTTCTAGATAGACGGAACATGGTGCCTGGTGCGCCGATAACCGGTCCGGCAGTCCTTGTGGAACCTAATGCGACAACAGTCATAGAGCCGAACTGGCAAGGCCGTGTAAATGCGGACGGTGACTTGTTTATTGAACGCATCGCGCCCCAAAACCAGCGACCTGCAGTTGGCACGAACGTCAACCCGGTTCAGCTTGAGATCTTCAACAATCTGTTCATGAACATCGCCGAACAAATGGGAGTTGTTCTAGAAAACACAGCAGTCTCAGTAAACATTAAAGAACGCCTTGATTTCAGCTGTGCCATCTTCGATCCCGATGGGGAACTTATTGCCAACGCCCCCCACCTACCAATTCATCTCGGGTCGATGAGTGAAGCGATCAAGTCAGTGATCGCGCACAACCCTGAAATGGAGCCAGGTGACGCCTACGTACTCAATGCCCCCTACAACGGAGGTACCCACCTTCCAGATATCACTGTCGTCAAGCCGATTTTCGACGAAACGACCGGAGAACGAATCTTTTATGTTGCTTCACGCGGACATCACTCCGACATAGGCGGCATCGTCCCGGGGTCAGCCCCAGCCGACTCGACAACGATTGATGAAGAAGGCTTAGTTCTTGACAACGTTTTGCTGGTACAAGGCGGCCGATTTTTAGAACAAGAAATCAGAAACCTACTTACCGCAGGGCCATGGCCTGCCAGAAACCCCGACCAAAATATTGCCGACCTTAAGGCACAGGTCGCAGCATGCGAGAGAGGTGCAACGGAATTACACCATGTCATCAACCACTATGGCCTAGACGTAGTTCACGCATACATGGGGCATGTGATGGAAAACGCCGAAGAATCAGTGAGACGCGTAATAGCTGCACTCAGTGACTGCGAATTCGTCGGAGAAATGGACGACGGAAACAAAATAGCGGTGTCGATCAAGGTCGATCTGGCTGAGAGATCAGCAGTCATTGACTTCACAGGGACAAGTGATCAACACCCCGGCAACTTCAACGCGCCCAAGGCTGTCTGTCGGTCTGCCGTCCTCTACGTCTTCCGATGCATGGTCAACGACGCGATTCCACTCAACGCAGGTTGCCTGGTCCCATTAGATATTCGGATTCCCGACCCCTCGATGATTAGCCCCCACCCACCGGCCGCAGTCATTGCAGGCAATGTCGAAACCAGCCAGCTGCTGGTCGACACCCTCTTTGGAGCTCTAGGAGTCATAGCAGGCTCCCAAGGAACAATGAACAACTTCATCTGGGGTAATGACCAACACCAGTACTACGAAACAATTTGTGGAGGAGCCGGTGCAACCTCTTCCGCGGACGGGGCAAGTGCTGTGCACACACATATGACAAATACTCGCTTAACAGACCCCGAAGTTTTGGAATGGCGTCACCCGGTAAGAGTTCAACACTTCAAAGTTCGGCGAAATTCTGGCGGATATGGGGCACAACGAGGAGGAGACGGTGTTGTTCGGCGACTCCAATTCCTAGAACCTATGACCGTTAACGTTCTGTCATCACGCCGAAAAGTTGCTCCATACGGCGTCGACGGAGGACAAGACGGCCTCGTAGGAGTCAATCGCCTATTGAGAGCCGACGGCACAACCAAAGAGCTACCGGGCAGCACTCGAGTAGAAGTCCAGCGAGCTGACTGTTTTGAGATTGAAACCCCAGGTGGTGGAGGATTCGGCGCACCTGAACGGAACTAACCGCTAGCTCGGTAAACCTTCGGCGATGAGAGCAAAACCATCCAATGCGCCAACTCGTTCTCGCATAGCAGTCTGATAGCCATCGCTGTTATACCAATCCAATAACTTCTCTTTGGACTCGAATTCGACAATAACCAACCTAGAACCAGGGGGTTTCTGGGTTCCCTCCAAGACCTCTGCCTCCAGATCAACCGCAAGCGGTTTGGCACCAAACTCCGTCATAGAAGGAAGAGCAGCTTTGATATAGCGATTCAAAGCATTGTTATTAACAATCGTCTGAATTCCAACGAGATAAGCAGCCATGGGACACACCATAGAGAAGATTGAATTAGGAAGTAGGTGCCACCAATAACTAAGCGGGGGAACTGCTGTGACCAATAAACCATGGATGACATCTGAACAACACCAAGAACTTTTCGAACGAGTCAAGAACTGGGACCGCTGGGGAACCGATGATGAAGCAGGCGCTCTGAATCTGATCACACCAGAATTGCGAGCCACAGCCGCGACAGAAGTGCTTCACGGTGAAGCCGTCAGCTGCGCGAGAGAACTTCCAGTCGAACCAAACGCAGAGAACCGGCACCCAGCGCTCCACATGATGGTCAGAGGTGGCGATGACTGTGTGTCTCCAAACATAAACATGGAATCGACCGGAGATTTTGTCGGAGTGGCGTTCCACGGGATGGCAACATCCCACATTGACGCTCTATGCCACGTTTTTGTTAACAAGCAGATGTACAACGGTTACGCCGCTGAAACTGTCAAAAGTACTGGCGCGACGCGCTGCAGTATCATGGTCGCCGCTGAGGGCGTTGTTGGTCGCGGCGTTTTTCTCGATATTCCTCGCCTACGGGGAGTCAAATGGCTCGAACCCGGTGATGCGGTTACCGCTGAAGAACTGGAAGCCTGCGAAAAAGCCGAGAATGTGCGCGTAGGCCAAGGTGACATCTTGCTAGTTGGGACCGGACGAGACGAACGCCGAGCCGAATTGGGGCCTTGGCACCCGTTTCAGGTGGGCATGGCAGGACTTCACCCAGACTGCATCGAATGGTTTCACGAACGAGATATTTCAGTTCTTGGTTGTGATGGTGTCAGTGACGTTTTGCCAGGCAACCATCCAAATGACTGGATTATGCCAATCCACCAAACAGTCATTGTCGCTATGGGCGTGCACCTTCTAGACAATCTGCGTTTAGACCGACTAGCTGCTTCATGTGTCGAACATTCCAAGTGGAGCTTCCTGTTCACCGTCGCGCCTCTCCGAGTTGAAGGAGGGACAGGTTCACCCGCTAACCCCATCGCTCTCTTATAAATCGAAGTGTCTGTTAGACAGAGTGAACTCTCGGGTGAGTTGTAACCCATACCAGCGCTAAAAGAATCACTGCCCCGCCAGCAACGGTTCTTCCCTTAGGGACCTCACTTACTACTAACCACACCCAAATCGGAGCCAACACGATCTCGCTGAGCAATAACAAACTTGTACGAGCGGCAGGAACATGACGTCCAGCGGCATTAAAAATGGGAAGGCCCACACCTAATAGGACGCTGCCGCTGACTAAACCAAGACAAACGTCACGAAGCGGCAGAGCAAAACCTCCGGTTGCAGCGCTGGCGACGAGACCGACCACGATCCCGATCACGCCTGTAAAGAAAACCTGTGCTCGTGGATCACGCTGCTGAGAATCTCTTAACAAAACTGTGTAAACACCAAGCATCAGAGGAATACAACAAGCGGCTGAAATGCCCACCACGCTGCTGCTATCCCATGTCGAACCCATAATTGCGACCCCAACAACAGCAGTAGCCATTGCTGCCCATGTGTGGCCATCGACTTTTTCTCGTAACAACAACCAACCCAGCAAAGCGGCCGAAAACGGCGCCAAACTTTGCAACAACAAAGTGGTCGCAGCATCAATTCGAGCAATAGAAATAATGAATGAAGTCGACATACCAGCCATCAAGGCGCCAGCAAGCAAATTCTTAGCCAAGCCGTTCGTGAGCGCAGTCATGACCCGCACGCCCGAACGTATAGATAATGCGACTACAGCCGCAATAAGAATTCCAATTGAACGCCACAAAAGAAATAACCATTCCGAACCTTCACCCGAAGTCCAACGAAACAACAACGGGCTAAAGCTGAACAAAGTGCCCGTCAAAAACACGACGACCGAGCCGTTTCGTTCGTTCAATTGCACCTTCATCGGAAAAGACTGTAACGATTGACCATTCACAGCGGCGACAATGTATAGATGGCGGTAGGTAACAACCCGGCGGCACAATGGCGCTCAATACAAAATCTGGAGGAACTCGTAGCCTCAACGGTTCGTCCCTGGACTGAGTTACCAACCGAGACTGTCCAAAAATTCCAAAACGATGGTGTGGTGGTATTGCGACAAGCATTCACAGAATGGGTTGAGCCCCTAAGTGTTGGGCTCGATCGAAATCTCGAAAACCCTCAAGCATTCGCATTTCCGTGCGAAAGCATCAGCGAAGATGAATCCGGCAGGTTTTTTGACAGCTACTGCAACTGGCAGTTAATCCCCGAGTATCTCCGATTTGTCCTCACTTCACCAGCAGCCGCAATAGCAGCGCAACTTATGATGAGCGACACAGCCCAACTGTTCCACGATCACGCATTCTCTAAGGAACAGGGAACTTCTAAGGCCACGCCGTGGCATCACGATTTACCGTATTACTGCGTTGCAGGAACCCAGACAGTCTCCATATACGTGGCGCTCGACCGTACCCCAATCGAAACTGGAGTCAGATTTTTAAAGGGTTCGCATCGCGACGGTGAGACCTATCGACCTCGAGATTTCGCGTCAGGTGCCGAATATGAGAATGCCGATAATTCGCTTGTCTCAGTTCCCGATATAGACGACTACTCAAAAAATATTTTTATAGAAGCAGTAGAGCCCGGCGACGCGCTTTGTTTCGACTTCCGAACTCTTCACGGGACAACTTCAGCCCCAATAGAAAAACGACGTCGCGCATTCTCAACACGATGGTTAGGCGACGATGTCCGCTACCTTGAACGCCAAGGTGAAACGTCGCCACCGCTCAACGACTTAGGGCTTCAATCAGGTGACATGATGCGTCCTGATTTATTCCCCGTACTCTGGCCGGTATCCCATGAATAAGGAATCCCCGTGGTAGACCCAATTCAAACGACGGCACGAATGGAACTCGTCGAACAAATTGCGGTGATCGCACCGCGATTTTCGCAACGAGCAGCCCAATACGACCATGAAGCCAGCTTCCCAAAAGAGAATTGGAAAGAACTCGCAAACAGTGGCTTCCTTGGGCTTTGTGCGCCCGTTGAGGCTGGCGGTCTTGGTGGCGACTTCGTTGCATATGCCCTTGTAAGCGAGGAGCTTGGGCGACACTGCCCGACCACAGCTCTTACTTTCAATATGCATACAGCCACTGCGTTACTAGCGGGATGGATAGCAGACCAACTGGGCATGGATGAGGAACAACAAGCTCATCTCGACCGTGTCCGACCGCAACTATGGGCTGGTATGTGCCACCAGCACACGATTCATAGCCAACCTTTTTCTGAAGGGCGAACTCCAGGAAGTGGCCAACCAATCGGTACTACTGCTGTCCCCGTAGATGGCGGATACAGAGTCACTGGCAAAAAGATTTTCGCATCACTCAGCGGTATAGCTGACGTCCACAATGTGGTAGCTCTCGTGGAAGGCGATCCTCGAGTTCGTTTGCTAGGAGTTCCTGCAGACAGTGACGGCGTCGAAATTCAAGGCGAATGGGACCCTCTCGGGATGCGCGGAACCGACTCCCGAGATTTAGTTCTTGTCGATGCTTTTGTCCCTGAAGACAACGAGGTTCTACCCCCAGGCGTTTTCGATGCCATGGTTTCCCGATTCCCGTACTTCTATATGACGTTGAGCTTCACCTACCTCGGATTGATGCGAGCGATTCTGGATCTCACAGGCGAATATCTGAGGGGGGAACATGGAGTGGCGTCACGGCGAGACAACCATGTCAAACAAGCCGGATGGGCAGAAATGCAGATGATCTACGACAAAGCCCAATCTTTGATGTACCGAGTGCTGAGTGAAGCCTCGGTCGACCCAACTAAACCTGCTTTGCGACGTGCCTGGAGCACCATGGTCGCTGTCATGGAAGGCGCGCCTGAAATGGCTTCTCTTGCTATACGAGTATGCGGCGGGCGATCCATGCTTCGACCCAACAAACTCGAACAGCACTACCGCGACGCCCGATGTGGCGCGACGATGCTGCCATGGAGCGTAGAGGTTTGCCTAGACCGTCTAGGCCGTTACGACCTATATAACGACAAGTAACCCCCTATCGCTGTAGAGGTGCTATCGGCTGGGGATTAAAGTGACGTGGTGCGACGTATCCAACATTTCATTGACGGTCAACATCAAGCCGGAACTAGCGGAAGATCCAGCGACGTTTATGACCCAGCAACAGGACAAATACAAGCTCAAGTCGACCTAGCCTCAGTTGCCGAGGTCCACGGAGCTGTCTCAGCCGCTCATAAAGCATCAGAAGAATGGTCGGAAAGTTCCCTCACACAACGAACCCAAATCATGTTCCGTTTTCGCGAGTTGCTTTCCGACCGGACTGATGAACTTGCAAGAGTCATTAGCAGTGAACATGGAAAAGTCGTGTCAGATGCTGCAGGTGAAGTAGCCCGCGGCCTTGAGAACGTCGAGTTTGCCTGCGGAATAGCGCATCATCTTAAAGGTGAAATTAACGAGCAAGTATCAGCTGGGATCGAGGTATATAGCCTCCGCCAACCACTCGGTGTTGTTGCTGGTATCACGCCTTTCAACTTTCCGGCCATGGTCCCAGCTTGGATGTTTGCGACTGCTATTGCCTGCGGAAATGCTTTCATCTGCAAACCATCAGAGAGAGACCCTTCAGCATCAATGCTTATTGCTGAATGGTTCATTGAAGCAGGTCTCCCCCCTGGTGTGTTTTCTGTAGTCAACGGCGATAAGGAGGCTGTTGACGCCTTAATTGACCATGAGGACGTTGCTGCTATCAGTTTCGTGGGATCAACTCCAATAGCCAGCTACGTGTATGAGCGTGCAACATCTGCTGGGAAGAGAGTGCAGGCCCTCGGTGGAGCGAAGAACCATATGTTGGTTCTACCTGATGCTGATATTGAGATGGCTGCAGATGCAGCCGTTAGCGCCGCATATGGATCTGCCGGCGAACGATGCATGGCTGTGAGTGCCCTAGTAGCTGTGGGATCAGCTGCTGACGAATTAGTAGAGGCGATCTCGCAACGGATCCCAGATGTCAAGGTCGGAGTAGGAACTGAAGCTGGTGCAGAAATGGGACCGCTCATCACAGCAGAACACCGAGACCGTGTCGCTGGGTATGTCGAGAGGGCTCAGCAAGCAGGCGCAGTTGCGGTTGTTGATGGAGGTAACGCAGACCTCCCGACGGACGGCTTTTTCTACGGGCCTACGCTCCTAGATGAAGTAACCGCAGACATGGAGTGCTACCAGGATGAAATTTTTGGTCCTGTTCTTAGCGTTCTACGAGTTGAAACTTTCCAAGAAGCAATGGATCTCATCAACGCGAATCCTTTCGGAAATGGGACTGCTATTTTCACGCGAGACGGGGGAGCGGCGCGCCAGTTCCAACATGAAGTCCAAGTAGGGATGGTCGGGATTAATGTCCCAATACCCGTTCCCGTTGCTTACCACTCATTTGGAGGGTGGAAAGCGTCTCTCTTTGGAGATACCCATATGTATGGACCGGAAGGGGTGCGTTTCTACACTCGGGCGAAGGCAATCACAGCGCGATGGCCTGACCCAGCGTCAAGCCAAATAGACCTAGGGTTTCCCCAAAATAGTTGAGAATTCAGCTACGGCTTGCGAAGTATATGGACCACGCACACTGCACCGATTCCGACCATATGGGCCATCCCAACTCGGGCGTTCGGCTGTTGTCGAGGACCAGCTTCGCCGCGTAACTGTCGCACTACCTCCGCGATTTGACCCACTCCAGTCGGGCCAATCGGATGTCCCATAGCTAATAGCCCTCCTGAAGGGCTAAAGGCGCAGCTACCACCAATATCAAAATCGCCTGATTCGACGCGTGTGGCTGCTTCGCCGGGTTTACAAAGTCCCAAAGCTTCGGCATACAACAACTCTTCGATGGCGAAGGCATCATGCACCTCAAGGACATCGAGGTCTGACGGTTCAAGACCTGCTTCTTCGAATGCAGCTGTCCCGGTCTCAGCTGTCAGCGCAGCATCGATACCAACGCCCTCGGCGTAAAGTGCTTCGGTTTTTGTTGCCGAGGCCACAACCTGCATGGCTCGAGAGCGATCAATTCCTAACCGGTCAATCCCGTCTTCTGAAGCGATGATGACAGCAGCTGCCCCCTCACCCACTGGACAACATTGCAACCTCGTCAATGATCCCGAGATCGGCTCAGCTAGTACCTCGTCAAGAGTTCGAACTTTTTGTCTTTGGGCGAAAGGGTTTTGGGAACCGTTCCTGTGGTTCTTTACTGCGACTTTGGCGACCTGCTCGTCGGTTACCGCATGCAAGTTCATGTATTCCGAAGCAAGCAAAGCGAAGTGAGTGAACGGCACAATCGAGCCAGCTTCAAGATTTGGTATGCCAGCTTCGCCAGGAGCTGCTCCTAGACCTCCGCGAGGTTTATCGACACCCAAAGCGACTACGACATCAGACCGGCCTGAAGCTACTTCCAAACATGCCTGAGCTACCGAAGAGGAGCCAGATGCTGACGCGTTTTCGACCTGAGTCATAGGAATGCCCGTAGCGCCGAGTCTGCTCAGCATTATCCTGCTTGCGCCCATGCCCAGCAAAGCAGTCCCTGTGTATGCGGCATCAACGTCAGTCCAGTTCACCCCAGCGTCAGTTAAAGCTTCGCGAACCGCAGTCAAACCTAATGAAACATAGGTTTGATCGCTGCGCCGCTGGTACCGGTGTAAACCAATTCCAACGATAAAAACTGGTCTCGTAGACAGAAAACTGGGCGCAGTCATTGGGTAATCCGAAAACGTAAATCGACGATTACTTTGCCAGCATCGTCTTTATCCTCTGGTGCCAAGAACCCTTCGACTGAGCTCCCGACAACAACGTCATCACCTTCCACTATCGCTTTCACTACCGGACCGCCAACTAACTCGATAACGGCGACTGTGAAAGGTGTTATCGGCGCGGGTCGATGATGGCGGTGCACCGTAGCGACTGCCCGAACTGATCCGCGAGCCTCTAAATCCCAGTTCTCGAAATTGTCGGAGGGAGACCCGCACTTTTCGCAGCCATATGGATCTGGGGGGAAAGCGATTCGTTCACAACTAATACACCTATGCCCCACGATGATTGGTGGGTCAACCAGTTTCAGTAAATGAGGATGACGAGCTTCGGTAGTCATAAGGCCTTCAAGTCGTAAAACGTAGTCATTAAACGAGCCGAACAGCAGCGGTAACTGCCGCGGCCACGATGACCACTAGAAACATTGGCGCCCGTTTCCAACTCAAAGCCGCTGCTGCAACAATCCCTGCTACCCGGGCATCAAGAACTAGTTCACCTTGGCTGCTCAGTGTTTGCAACGCGGTTACAGCACACAGAATAGACAATGGCACCATTGCCAGTACTTGACGGCTCCGGTCGCTGATCCGATTTGGATCGATAAGTGCCATACCTAGAGCCCGTTGCCCGTAAACACCAACAGCTAAGACAACTACAACTCCCCAAGTCAGCATTAGCTGCTCTCACTTTCGCTGCTCTTTAGGGCAAGCAATGCTGGTAATGCCGCAACGAGAAACGGTAATCCGCCTGGCAAGACCTGAACTAGTCCTAACGCGATGCCTGCACCTGAAAACGCTATGAGTCGCGCACGTTGAGTCGTTAATTGAGGCCGGATAATCGCAATGAACAAGGCGGGGAACATGGCATCCATACCCAACGCTTTCGGATCTGAGACTAGATCTCCTAAGACTGCGCCGATCGAAGCTCCTAGCCACCAAGGCAAAACCAGCCAAAGCGACATGGCTACATAAACTCTGCGAACATTTTCATCCTCTTCTTCTCGGTTCGCCAAAGCGATGTTTGGATCGAATGCTGAAAATGCTGCTATCCCTCGCTTCCACCGCTGTGGCCACAAACGTGGAGCTAATGCAGCTGCAAGCACTCCAAACCTTGTTGATGTCAACCAACCTCCAGCAATACCAGCGGCAACACTTCCTCCAGCAGCGGTCACTGCGGCGTAGGCCAAAGTTGCGGTCGCCGAGTTCACAAGCAGAGTTGCAGCGATGATGACCCATGTGGGAGTGCCAGCGGTGCTGTGGACCAACGACACCGTGATCGCAACGGTGAAGTATGTGAACGCGATAGCCCAAGCTTCGCCTATACGTAATGAAGTGCCATCAGGTATTTGCCGCACGCATAAATGATGCCAGCCCGTGGTCTCCTTGTTCTGGCTAACTTGGTGAACATGTCCGATGTTTCAGATATCGCTCAGTGGTGTCTAGAGAAGGGGCACACAGACATAGTTGTGCGGAGCCGACGTCCACATCTTCGCGACGCCCTCACAAACGTCGGTCTTGAGATCACAGAAGAGCCATCGGACCTCGTTATGTGGTTAGACGACGAAATAGGAAGTTCAGCGCCGTGGCCTTACTGCTCAACTTCATGTGAACTGCTGATCGAAGGGTGCCTGCCGGTAGAGCGAGGGGTGCACGCACTTGCGGTAGAAACTGACAGAGCGGTCATTCTTACTGCCGACGGCAATGAATACCGCCGAATAGAATTCATCGAACGCGAAACCCGGACCATCAGTGTCCAACCAATCGCCATTGACATTCTTGACGAATCAGCGCGCCAAGCCGGGTTCTCTCTCGTGAATAGGTGGATTGATTGGTCAATGGAAGCAGCGTTGGGAAGCGAACCTTGCCACTTGTCACTGTTTCGTAACTTCTAAAAGGGAACTAAACGACGCTGCCGTTCGTTGTATGAGAAATGACTACGGCATGGGAGTTTCTGTGCGAAAAATTATTACTGCGTTGACATGTTCGTTATTGCTAAATGCATGCGGTGTAGATAATCGAGATAACGCGTTAGGCCCGGACCAATCAGTCGCACTGTCTCCGTCGCAGATCCAACTGGCTTCTGCCTTGACGTCATTCGAATCATGTGACCCTTTCCTTCGCCATGTCAAAGCCAATGCTCTTGACATGGTCGGGCCCTGGGGTGTTGAAGGGGGGTACTTCCCAGTAGTAATGGAATCTGAAATTTTGCGGGATTCACCTGAAGTTGCGGTTATGGATTCAACGTCAGTTTCGGAAACTCAATACAGCACCACCAACATTCAAGAAGCTGGTGTTGATGAACCAGATATTATAAAAACTGACGGTCAACGGATCGTTGCCTTGGTTGAGAACAGGCTTCATGTCCTCGACGCCACCGGTGAACAACTCCGCCAATCAGGCGAACTGCAGTTTGACAACTTTTGGGCACACGACATGTTCCTATCAGGTGATCGGGTTGTTGTATTTGGTCAAATGAACGAAACAACAAATCCGCTTCTACGTTCGACGAACCACAGACCGGGTTGGCATAGTCCGATCACCACCCTGATCAGCGTTGACATAGGAAACTCCACCCCTCAGATCACTAGACGTCTTCATATCGACGGGAGATATGTAAGCAGTCGATTGGTAGACAACTCTGCGCGAATTGTTATCCAAAGCAGTCCGACAGGCTTCGAATGGTTCTACCCAAAAGGATCAGGCTTAAGAGCCGAGAGAGAAGCTGAAGAAAAAAATCGTCAACTAATAAGAGACTCAAGAATTGACAACTGGGTGCCGTGGTTTGCTTTGGAGGCGAACAACGGGGCACTCCTTCAAGAAGGAACCCTCACTTCGTGTGACCGCGTCTACCACCCCTCTTCAAACAGTGGGCTACAAATGTTAAATATCGTCACTGTTGACCTTGACGAAGAACTATTTGAAGAGCGAGTCACCAGCACCTCAGTTCTTGCTGACGGCCAAACGGTTTACTCGTCAAAACAGAATCTGTACGTAGCTACCACTGAATGGTTTGACGAGCGAACACTGTCAATAGACCCACAAACAAACTCCGAACGCCCGAAAGTGAGTACCCGAATTCACAAGTTCGACATCAGTGATCCTGCCCGGACGGTGTACCGGAGTTCTGGTCAGGTACCTGGAACCGTTCTCAACCAATATTCAATGTCGGAATTCGACGGCCATCTACGTGTAGCGACTACTGACCATGGGTGGTGGACGTCGCGACAAGACGCCGTTAGCGAAAGTTATGTGACCATTCTCAAAGAAACCGATGATGGACTCGTCGAAATAGGGCAAGTGGGCAACCTCGGCAAAGGAGAAAGAATCTATGCGGTCAGATTTCTCGGCGATCTAGCAGCGGTTGTAACTTTTCGACAAACCGATCCGCTTTACACCATTGATCTCTCACAGCCGGAGTCTCCGAAAGTTTTCGGGGAGCTCAAGATCATGGGCTACTCGGCGTATCTTCACCCCATAACAGACAAACTCCTCTTGGGGGTTGGGCAAGATGCGCTGGAGACTGGGCGAACTTTAGGGACTCAGGTCTCTCTATTTGATATCAGCGACCTTTCAAAACCGACCCGAATTGACCAATGGCGACTGCCGGGTGGGAGTAGCGAAACCGAATTCAACGCGCGGGCGTTTTTGCATTGGTTACCTGAAAATCTCTTCGTGCTACCAGTTGTAACTCATCAGATAGCAACCCCGGACGACGATGCATTCGCTGGAGCGGTGGCGTTGGAACTCAATGGACAATCATTGGATGAACGTGGCCGCATCACTCACTTAAAATCACACCCGAAACTTACATGTCAAAGATGGATTGAAGAACGCGACAATGAAACGGAAGTTGAAAGGCAGCACTGTTGGCCTGACTTTGACTGGCGAGGCACCATTCAAAGGTCACTAATCATTGATGATCAGATCCACACTCTCTCCTCGCTCGGCCTCCTAAGTAGTGACCTCAAGAGCATGAAACCACTGTCTTTCCTACCCTTCTGAGTTACGTCCATAGTTGCGTCATGTGCGCGTCGAAAAACAAATCGATGACTCAAGCGCACTTAGCTATCCATTCAGTGCCCGCGTGCGCAATAGTGGTGTCATGAGCGAAGTCATATGGGACGAGTCACCCAGTCTGCAAAGCCCACTACTAGTCGTCGCTTTCGAAGGTTGGTTCGACGCTGGTGAATGCGCGACCGGAGCTATTCAGTGGATAGTTGATCACTATGACGCTCGAAGGGTCGCGCGAATAGACCCAGAGGAGTTCTTCGATTTTCAGGAAAATCGGCCACACGTCGAAATTGCTGACGATGGAGAGCGACGGATCAAATGGCCATCCCTAGACGCACACGTGATCGAAAATGATTTCCCTCATGACCTAGTGCTTCTTTCAGGGCTTGAACCTCGCATGCGCTGGCGAACCTTCTGTGACTCAGTCGTTGAAATAGCGCAAGACACACGATGTGAAATGGTCGTCACCCTCGGAGCGATGGTTGCGGGGATACCGCATTCACGACCTTCAGCGGTTAAAGGCAGCGCGGCTAGCGCTGAGCTAGCACTGAGACTTGGGCTTGACAGGCCGAGCTACCAAGGTCCAACCGGCATCATCGGCACATTGCACGACGCATTAGATCGAGCAGATCTTCCAGTCATTTCCCTCCGGGTAGGGGTCCCTCATTACGTAGCAGGTCCCCCCAATCCGAAGGGGACAAGAGCCCTTCTCGCCGAATTCGAAAAAGTAACGGGCGTGCCGACCGGGTACACCGATTTAGATGCCAGTGTCCTGGAATGGGAACAACGGGTGAGTGACGCTGTCGAACAGGACTCTGAAATTATCGGGTATGTCAGACAGCTAGAAGAAGAAGCTGACCGAAGCGACGAAACTGACCTGCCATCGGGCGATGACCTTGCCGCCGAATTCCAAAAATTCTTGCGCGAAGAACGAGACGAATAAGCACAAGCCTAAGTCAGGTTATTTCGTTGACTTGTTGACGCAATAGTTGGTCAGCCAATACCAAACAAACCATGGCTTCTACCATTGGCACAGCGCGAGGAAGAACACATGGGTCATGTCTTCCCTTGGCTGCCAGAGTCACAGGCTCATTGTCTTGATTCACAGTCTCCTGGGGCGATGCAATTGTCGCCGTCGGCTTGAAGGCAACTCTAAGTACAAGATCTTCCCCGTTGCTGATACCGCCTTGTACCCCGCCGCTGTTGTTGGTCGATGTGGCAGGACGGCCTCCCGATCCTGGTATGAAGGGATCGTTGTGCTCGCGGCCAGTCATCAACGTCCCTGCGAAGCCGCTACCCATTTCAAAGCCTTTTGCAGCGGGAAGAGACATCAGAGCCTTAGCTAATTCAGCATCGAGCTTGTCGAAAACTGGTTCACCCAAACCAACCGCCATGTTTCTCGCTACACAGGTCACGACCCCTCCTAGCGAGTTGCCGTCCTTTCGTGCTGCCTCTATTGCTTTAGTTATCAACGAAGCCGCATCTGGATCAGGGCATCTCGTAGCGTCGGCTTCAACATCTTCACGACAAACAGCTCCACCGTCGATTTGAGCCTCAATGTTTTGCACCGAGCTCACCCAACCAATGACTTCGATTCCGGCAACTAATTGGATTACTTTCCGTGCTACTGCGCCACCCGCGACACGACCAATAGTTTCGCGGGCCGATGCTCTACCACCACCTTGCCAATTTCTAATTCCGTACTTTGCTTCAGTTGTCCAATCGGCGTGACTTGGTCTGTAGGTATCTTTCATTTCTTCGTAAGCGCCAGAGCGGGCATCCTGATTTCGTACGAGCATCCCTATAGAAGATCCCAACGTACGGCCTTCGAACAAACCGCTAAAGATTTCGACCTGATCATCCTCGTTACGTTGAGTCACGAGACGACTCTGACCCGGACGCCGACGATCAAGTTCGACCTGGATATCGCTCGCGTCGAGTTCAAGACGGGGAGGGCACCCGTCTATCACGACTCCGACACCTCCCCCATGGGACTCGCCGAAAGTAGTAATACGGAATTGTTCACCAAAGGTGTTACCGGCCATACCACTGAGAGTAGAGGTCGCGAGGCCTAACTCACGAAGAGATTATTGAAGTAGTGCTATTTACAGAGTGAATCTAGGGAATGATTGCAGGGATGGAACTTATAGACGCGATGCTTGTAGCAGGTGCGGGAGTGGTCGCAGGAGTAGTTAATGCGATGGCAGGTGGGGGGTCTCTTCTAACTGTCGGGCTCCTCAACGTCTTTGTTGGTCTGCCCGGACTGGTTGCTAACGGCACGAACAGATTCGGCGTACTTGTACAAAATGCTTCGTCGGTCGTTAGTTACCGCAAAGAAGGTGTGCGCGGCTTCAGAAGAGCTATAGCTGTCATTTTTCCGGTGACTATTGGATCGTTCATCGGGTCGTTACTTGTTTCAAGTATCACAGATGAAACCTTCGAACGAATCTTCGGCATTCTGATGGTTCCGCTGTTGTTCGTGAGCTTGCGACCCCCTAAGAGTTCTGGCTCTCAAATTAACTGGCACCCTGCCTTAACGACCGTCATCTTTTTCGCGATCGGACTATACGGGGGCGCCTTCCAGGCTGGCGTTGGCCTGCTTGTCGTTGTTGCTTTATCAAAGGCTGGCTTGGATTTAGTTAATGCAAACGCAGTCAAAGTCGTTGTGATCTTTATCCTCACGGCGATAGCCCTGCCTGTCTTCATTGTGAGAGGTCAGGTTGACTGGGGATTTGCTGTGGTCCTAGCTGTTGGCTTTGCAATAGGTGGTTGGATAGGCGCGCGGATCGCAGTACGAGGAGGAGAAAAAATTATTCGACCGGTGCTCGTGGCGGCCGTTGCAGCTCTCGCTGGTCGAATGATCGGACTTTATTGATCGCTACGACGTAGCCTTTATCCGTGATCTTTGATCTGAACCTTGATCGAGTCCGTAATCGGCCTGGTATTAAATGGGAACGACACGGCAACGACGTCCTGTCTGCATGGGTTGCAGATATGGATGTTGAAGTTCCGGATTTCATTAAACAGGCCGTTATAGAAAGAATCGAGGTAGGTGGACTTGGCTACGGCTTTTACGACGAGCCGATCCCGGTGTTAGAAGCGTTCAAATCACGAATGAACACTGCCTTTGGTTGGAACGTCGAAACTGAAGACGTGATGAGAGTCCACGACGTAATACAGGGACTGGAATGGGTTCTGCATACCTTGACGCCACCAGGATCAGAGATTGTGGTGCAAACACCGGTCTACCCGCCTTTCTATTCCAGCGTTGAAGGCATTGGCCGGAAGTGGGTAGCAAATCCCCTGTTGGAAAGTGAAAAAGGATGGGCGTTGGATTTCGACCATCTGGCTGAGGTAGCAAAGGGAGACAACGTCTCAGCTTTATTACTGTGCCATCCCCATAATCCGTGCGGGTATGTCATGACTCCAGCAGACTTAGCCCAAATCATCGAGATAGCTGATGCCAATGACCTCCTAGTTATCTCTGATGAAATTCACTGTGACTTGGTGTATTCCCCTCACCGACATGTCCCAACGGCATCGATAAGCGAACTTGCGGCGCAACGAACCGTCACCTTGGTGGCCGCCACAAAAACATTCAATATGGCTGGCTTGAGAATGGCATTCATACACAGCTCATCGCGGCAGTATTCGCCCCAACTGAAGGAAATTCGTCCACGAATGATCGGCGGTATCAATGGGCTAGGACAAGTCGCTACTGTCGCTGGTTGGGAAAAGGGAGATGCTTGGATAGCTGAACTTGTTGCGGGGCTTGACCACAATCGCCATTTGCTAGCTGAGTTGTTGAAAGAGCACCTTCCCGAGATTCGGTATCGCCCTCCACAAGCTACTTATCTCTCTTGGTTGGACTGCCGTGAGTTAGACCTTGGAGACGACCCGGCAGAGACTTTTATGTCACGAGGCAAAGTCGCCCTCAACTCTGGACTGGACTTTGGAATTGAGGGAACAGGCCATGTTCGGCTGAATTTTGCGACCTCTCCGGAAATGCTTACCATGATCGTCGAACGAATGGCCTCTGCTGTTTAATCCTCGACAGGTCCCAAGTTTTCAGCTTCTCCCTTGTGTGCGTGTCGACGCAAAACGAGTGGATAGCCGACTATCCCTACAGCGAAAAATAGGAACCATTGCACCGCGTAGCCCAAATGAGGTCCGACATCGGTTGGGGGAGGCTCTAGCGGCAAGGCATCAACTACTTCAGGTTCGCTAGTAATCAACTCAACGTAAACGCTTGCTAGGGGATATGGGACCTGTTGGTCTATCCGACCGACATCGGTTCGAGCTAAGGAGGTAAGCACCCCAGTCGAAGCGTCACGGGAGCCAATAGCGCCTCTTTCCTGACTCAGTCGGACGCGACCAGTGAGTGAAACGGGTTCCGCTGGAGGCTCAAATTTGTATCCGTCACACGAACTTTGAGGAAGCCACCCAACAGTCACAAGAGTCGCACGCGAAACATCTCCAACCAACGGGATCGCTAAATGGCAACCGGCCACTTCTTTTTGGGTTCTGTTGCGTATCAATACCGCATCCTCGCTAGACCAAAAACCCTTCAGCTGCACCAACCGAAACTCAATATCGATGTTGGCTCCGAAAAGATCATCCTCGGTTAGAACCTCATCTTTAGATCGATCTAATACGGCGTCATTGCGTTCGCTTCGTGCCTGGTGCCTCCCGAACTGCCAGATACCTGCGCACATGAAAGCGGTGAGCAGCAGCAATGTCAGAATGTGACCCGCTATCCATTTAGGTTCGCGAAGGAAGCTGTACATCGGTTGCACGCTAGTCGGCAACGTAGACTCAGCCGCCGTGTACCGACGTTACATTTCCGTGGCCAGCATCGCTTTGTTATTGGCTCTACCTGTCGCTTGTGCGGGTCCTGAAGCTGAGAAGGCGATCTTCGTGGCCCGTGAAACCATTCCCACCAAAGCTCAACAATCAGATGGGCAGTTCGACACATCTACGACGAGTGAACCGAAACCATCTGATCAAAATGCCGATCAGGAAACCGACACAGCGCCCACTACCGAAGCCGCAACTCCCAGTATTACAACGACAACATTTGAAACACGACCATGGACCCTCCTTGCAGGAGGCGATGTCCTCCTTGACCGCACTGAGCCCGAAGGTATTGATCCGTTTGACAAAGTTGAACCTGGGCTCGACTCGGCAGAAGTGGCAATCGTGAACCTCGAAATGGCGATTACAGAACGTGGGGAACCTTATGACAAAGAATTTGTTTTTCGAGCGCCTGGATCAGCGGCATTAACCCTTGCGGGAGCTGGCATAGATGTGGTTTCTATAGCTAACAATCACATCCTTGATTACGGTCCCGAGGGTCTCTCCGACACCATTTCAGTTCTTGACGAGGTTGGGATTCTGCGACCTGGGGCAGGCTCTAATAACGCTCAGGCTTACGCACCCCGAGTTATGACGTTAGGCAATGGGGTGCGCATAGCGTTTGTGGCTGCGACGGCGGTTGTCCCAGGGGGCTTTGCCGCAACAGCTGAGCGACCCGGGGTTGCTGATGCAAAATGGGCGATTCCGCGGGTTCTAGCTGCTGTGCGTGCAGCAGCGGCGAGCAATGACGTAGTTGTTGTCAGCGTGCATTGGGGAATTGAACGTGAAACCTGCCCGAACCGAGACCAGCGAGACCTAGCTGCTGAGCTAATCGAAGCGGGAGCAAGTCTCATCCTTGGACACCACCCTCACGTCTTGCAACCTATAGAGACGTTTGATCGCACCGTTATTGCATACTCACTCGGTAACTTCGCTTGGCATCCGCGTTATGGCATAACGGGCGACACCGGTGTTTTAGAAATAACTTTCGATGGCCCCTATATAGAGGGTTATCGCTTCCATCCTCATGTGTTGGATTATCGCGGAGGGGCAACTCCCATTTCGAGCGGCGAGCGTTACGACCGTATTGTCGATGTCATTGAGGGAAGATGCGAACAGCATGACCCTGAACCACCCACGACGACAGAAGTATTAGACGACCCCGCCTTGGACGCAACGCCATCGACGACAACTGGTTGAGCTCACAAAATTTGAACAGATTCGATTGAATCTGCGGGTTCGAATCCCAGAACTTGCCCCAAGAAGGAAAGCTCCGAATCTAAAGCACGAGAGATGGTGTCCGCTTTGCGGAAACCATGACTTTCACCCTCAAACAGAACATATGAATGTGGAATCTTGGCTCTTGTCAGAGCTTCGACGAGTTGTTCAGCTTGAGATGGAGGGACAACTGGATCCTCTGAACCTTGCAACACAATCATGGGTGTCGACAATCGGTGTGTGTGATGAATCGGAGAACGTTCCTGATAGATGGCTTTTTCTTTGGGCCATTCTCCAACTAACGAATCAAGATATCGAGCTTCAAATTTGTGAGTATCTCGAGCCAAAGTAGCGAGGTCAGCCACCCCATATCGAGAAATACCTGCTGCGAAAAGATTGCTCATTGTCAAAGCGCACAACGTCGTGAACCCGCCAGCTGACCCTCCCTTTATTGTCAGCCTCTCGGCGTCAACCAATCCGTTGTTAGCTAGATGCTGAGCGGTGGCGATGCAGTCCTCAGTATCGGCAACTCCCCATTGTCCCCGCAACAGGTTTCTGTACGTTGTGCCGAAACCAGTGCTGCCTCTGTAGTTGACGTCCACTACGGCTATACCCCGGTTGGTCCAATACTGAATAGCGGGATCAAATGATGATCTTGCAGCTCCGGTTGGGCCGCCGTGGCTGAGAACAATAAGAGGCGGTAATTCTGAAGAACATTTGTAAGCCGAGTTTTTCGGAGTGAAATGGAAGGCGTGAGTGATATGGCCTGATGAACTGGGGACCTCAATTGCTTCGGGGATTGAAATTTCGTCCCTGGCTAGAGGCAAGGAATGCGAGTTACTCAGTTGCTCACATCTGCCGTCGGTGTCTATCGCAACAACGGCCGGCGTTGCCTCCCAACTAGCTGCAATCGTCACTACCCGTCCGTCATCCATGGTGTCTAAGCCGTTGAATTCGGTTAAAGCACAATCAGTTTCGGTTAGGAGTGAATTGGTGATTTGCCCTAGATGCCCCGTCCCCTGATCAACCCAACTGCACCAGATTTCATCTTTAGCCCAGGTGTAGCTTTTTTGACCGAAAACCCATCCGGGGATACCAAACTCGACCGCAGCTTGCACAACTGGTTCAGATGAGTTGGTGCTCAAGTCAACCTCGTGAATATTCCACCACCCTGTCGCATCACTAATGATGTGAAGCCGTCCATCAGGTGAAAATTGAGGTTGCTGTAACGCAGGACCGTCGAGTACTACTCGATGCTCGGTCCACCTGCCATTACCTCGTTGCGCGACATGTAGCCGCACGTGGTCCCATGGCATCGATGGATGATCCCAGGACAGATACGCAAGCAATTTTCCGTCAGGAGAAATTGTTGGTGAAGAATAAAAATCCGCGCCGGAGGCCACTTCGATGATCTCGCCGGCGATGCTCACTGACGCCAAAAGATTTTCAGGGTGAACATGATTTTCGTGGTGCCGTTCAACAACCCATATGGTGTCATCGCTGTCTGGGTCGATGACCCCATCTGAATACCGTAAGCCTTTAGGGCTAGATGGTTCTGGAGTTACTGGATGGAAGTCGTCGTTGAGTAGCCAAAGCCGCTGGTCGTTGAAACTTGAAAGTAAAATCCCGTGCTTTGTTGGAAGCCAAGAACCACCTCCGTATTCGTGAACCAATGTGCGCACGTTGAGTTCATCTGGCCCCAAGGTGGCAGTATCAGCACCATCAAATTTAACTATTACGGTGCGCCCTGATTCTTCTGGTCGGCTTTCCAACCAGAGCACTTCATCATTAAAAACACGTGGCTCGGAGAGACGCTTTGCGCCGGTCGCGAGTTCTTGGGAACTGAGTTCTGATACCCAACTGCCATACGGTCGATCTTGTTTCAAGTTAACCTCAATAATGCTTTGGAAATGATCTGGATAAAGCTAGCTCTTTGGCTATGATCTGGAACTGAAGAATTTGGGACTTGGACATCTAGAAATTTTTCGGATGTTCGATTGAAAATAAAATTGCGTCAACCAAATTGGTGTCGCGCGGGTTTCGCTCCGGGTTTCCCACCAATCCGCGAGCGTTCCGTGAACCGGGGGAGTACCCACCGACTCCCTCGGTTCACATTTTTTGGTGAGCTTCAATCTTTGTCGAGGTCAGTAACGATTCGGTTAACCTCATGTCGGGTGGCTTCGAGGCGTTCTCTACACCATTCGATTAATTCTGAAGCGCGTTCGAGATCGATAGTCAAAGAATCAATATTTACGTCGTCACCATCGAGCTTCTTTAGAATTTTCTCTAGTTCCTCCGTAGCTGTTTGGAAGCTGAGATCTGGGTCGGTCATCTGTTCTCCTTAGCATCGCGCGATGCTGAATCGGTAACTGTGCTGGTGATAAAGGAAGTAGCTGTTTCGGTAATTATGGGGACGCCGGAGGGGGCCACATCGCGAATCACTTTTCCGTGTTCATCTCGTGTGATCGAAAATCCTCGTGCCAATGTCCGGCTCGGATCAAGAGCCTGGAGTAGATCGAAGTTTCGATTGCACCGCTCGAGGTTCCGATCGATCGCCATCAGAGAAAGGTCTCGTAGGCGATTACTGGCAGCATTTAGTTGCCCGTTTTTTACATCAAGGGTCCGACGGGCTCGATCGTTAATAGATCTAGCTGAAGAAGAAATCAATGCTGCAGCACGGTCATGGCAACTGTTTGCGAGATTGGCAATTCTTCGTGCGGAGTCACCTAATGCTTGGTCGAATGCAGCCACAGTTTGTACTAATGCCGCAGCGCAAGCCGTTGGAGTTTTGAACGCTGTGTGGGCTACTTCGTCGACTACTGATCGATCGATTTCGTGCCCTATGCCGGAGAAGACTGGGGTCCCAGCGAGGGCTACTGCTCTAGCAACATTTTCGAGATCGAACGCCAGTAGATCGGTTCGAGCGCCTCCGCCTCTAACTACTGCAATTACGTCTGCATCTGTGTTTGCCAATGCCTGTATCGCTGTTATCAAGCTGGCTTCTGCATCGGTTCCCTGAACGGAGGAATGTGCGAGGGAAATCTTGAATGGGTAACGACTCGAAGAAATCTCGTCTACGAAGTCGTTGTATGCGGCACTCCCATCTGATGTGACTAGCCCAACATGGAGGGGAACAGGAGAGAGACGAAGAGAGCGATTGGTTTCCAAAAGACCATCTTTAGACAGTGACTGTAAGACCCGTTCTCTGTCGATCGATAACTGGCCGAGAGTGTGGTGCGGGTCAATTGCCGTCATCAGTAATTGCACGCGGCCTTGAGGTGCATAAAAAGATAATTCGCCTCTTATACGTATCTTTATCCCCTCGGTCAAAGGACCAGCGTCAGCGCGACTTAATACTGATTCCACGCTGTTTCGTCTTCCTTTCCACAAAGCGACCGACATTTTGTCAACGTGGTTTCCACTGTTATCTGGTTCAATCAAATCGAAGTACACGTGGCCTGAAGAATGGAACTTCAGACTGCTGATTTCTCCTTCGATCCAAATCTCCTCAGGGAATACGGCGGTGAAAGTATCTCTAATGGCTTCACAGAGATCCCCGACAGACCATGTATGTGTTTCCGCCACCTTGGTTCATCCTTCAATCGCGAAGCAGGTTTTAGTAATAATCGCTCTAATAGCCACTCAGACAGTCACTGAAAATAGTTAAACAAAATCTTGAGTAGTGGCATTGCTAGATGACATTAGGCCGGAAGAGCAATGCAGCTATTGATAGGGGCCACATATGGCTGTGGATATTGATGGTGGTGGCATTAGCGAAGGGTAGGATCGGAAATGGAAGGTTGCCAGAGCGGACGAATGGGGCGGCCTCGAAAGCCGTTGTGGCCTCCGGGTCACCGTGGGTTCGAATCCCACACCTTCCGCCATGCCGATTGTGACAGAGACTTTGGGGTGTTAAAGCTCAACGCCGATCGGCGAAAAAGCGGGTGAGAATTTGACCGCACTCTGCAGCCAAGATCCCACTAGTTATTTTTGCTTGGTGGTTTAATCGAGGGTCGTCCAACAAGTTGTACAGGGTTTCAGTAGCGCCAGCTTTTGGATCATGCGCACCAAAGATGACTTGAGAAATGCGAGCGTTGAGGGCCGCTCCTGCACACATTGGGCACGGTTCTAAAGTTGTGACGAGTGTCGCGTTATCGAGATGCCAGGTTCCTAAGTGAGATGCGGCGTCTCGTAGGGCGAGAATTTCCGCATGTGCGGTTGGGTCACCGGTCAATTGACGTTCGTTGTGGCGAGAAGCGATCACAACCTCGTCAAGTATGACTAGTGCACCCACGGGCACATCTTCGTGTTTGACTGCGTTCTCTGCTTCGAGGAGGGCGAGACGCATAAGTTCATCGTCATTCATGGCGGAGAGTGTGGGATTCGAACCCACGGAGGCCGGTTAGACCTCACACGCTTTCCAAGCGAGCCCATTCGTCCGCTCTGGCAACTCTCCCGATCATCGTCTCACGAGGCGGC
>PBMG01000019.1 GCA_002722565.1 Acidimicrobiaceae bacterium | reverse complement strand
TGGTCATCGCCATGGTCATCGCCATGGTCATCGCCATGGTCATCGCCATGGTCATCGCCATGGTGTTCTACTTGGACAATTGCATCCGGTGAAGGGTTTTCGACGCGCTGCGTCCACTGGAATGCTGCTACAGCTGATAGAACCCAAACGAGCCCCAGAGCTGTTATGCCAATGACATGTACTCGATCGGCACCGATATAACGCTTTCCAAAAAAGAGTATGACAATAAAGGAAATAGCCGGGATCAGGGGAATGATGAAGGCGTTCTCTAACATCCACATGGTTCTGCCCTATCCCCGCATCAAATCGAAGTCTTCGACATCGATACTCGTCCGATTGCGGTACAGAAGAAGAACAATGGCAAGGCCTACGCCGACTTCAGCAGCAGCGACCGCTATAACAAACAGCGCGAAGACTTGACCAGAAACAACGCCATGCTGAACGCCAAATACAACCAAATTGATATTGACCGCATTCAACATCAATTCGATGGACATCAAGACCATCACACCATTTCGTCTGGCAAGAACTCCGTAAACACCGACAGCAAACAGCACTGCTCCGAGCATCAAGAACTGGTTTAGTAGCACATCAGTCCTTTCTCGCTAACACGATCGCCCCTATCAACGCGGCGAGCAGAAGCACCGATATAGCTTCAAACGGAACGATATAAGTAGAAAAGACTTCATCCGAGACATCAGCGGTTCGATAAATCGGGCCATCAGTAACGAGACGCTCAGAACCAAAATGGTTCAGTAAAGAATAAATCGTAACCCCACCCATGAGGACAGCGACCACAGCAGCTATCGGCCACTGCTTGCCGGTCATTTCCATTACATTTCCAAGCGGGGCCTTAGTCAGCATGATGCCGAACAAGAAGAGAACCATCACAGCGCCTATGTAGACGAGAACTTGGGTGGTGGCTACAAATTCCGCTGTTAAAAGAACGTACAAAGCACCGAGGCCGGCCAGAACCGCGACAAGATACAGGGCAGCATGCACGATGTTGCGTGTCGTGACCATACGCACTGCAGAAATAACAACGATGGCTGACAGAATCCCGAAGAAAATGTTTTGAGCGACCATCAAGCCTTACCTCGGAACCTTTCTGACCTTTTGTTCAGAGCCTGGTTCATAGTCAAGGAAGTCGGGAACTGTGTCCATCCACTCACCTAATCGATCTTTGTCGTGGAGTAGATCTGCAATCCGGGGTTCGCTGTATTCATACTCTGGTGTCCAGAAAAGAGCATCAAACGGACAAACCTCAACACATATGCCGCAATACATACAAAGCGCATAATCGATATCAAACCGGTCCAGCATGTTGACCGTGCGAGGTTTACCGCCTTCTCTTCGAGGCGGCGCCTTTACTTTGTGTCCCTCGATGTAAATACACCAATCAGGGCAGGACCGAGAGCAGAGCATGCAGGCAGTGCAGTTCTCCTCATGTAGAGCTATGACTCCACGAGCTCGCTCAGGTGGTGCTTCCTTCTCATGTGGGTACTGAACCGTAACAGCGCCCTTTTGTGGAGCTGGGATCAGCGTTTTCCATCCACGCTTCGGGAACAGTGTGCGCCCAGCGGTTTTAGCCGTTACACCAAGGCCTTTAATCAAACCAGGTAGTTGCGGCATCAGAAGACCACCTTAAAGATTCCGGTTAGGACAATGTTCACTAGAGCTAAAGGAATTAGTACCTTCCACGCAAACTTCTGCAATTGGTCTTCGCGAAGTCTCGGGTAAGTGAACCGAACCCAGAAAATGAAGAATGCGATTAAAAGGATCTTGCCCAACATCACACCTGGGCCCAGCACATTCAGGATGTTGTCATCAACATCAAACCCGGGAATCCACCAACCTCCTAGGAACATGACTGAGGCCAGCGCCGCAAATGCGAAGGCGGTGCCAAACTCCGCCATAAAGAAGAGCAAAAATCGGAATCCCGTATATTCAATATGGAAACCACCAACAAGTTCAGTTTCCGCGACTGGCATATCAAAGGGTGTTTGAGTTAGTTCAGCCTGAGCGGCGATCATAAAGATGAGAAAAGCTAGGAATTGAGTGAGAATAAATGGATTACCAATTCCACCAAATCCAAAAATCTCCCCAGTCGCTTGCGCTTCAACTATTCCTTGCAAATTGAGCGTCTCAGCTTGGATTACAACACCCATCACGGCGAGAATCAGCGGAAGCTCATAGGCGATTAATTGACCTGCAGCTCTTAAACCACCTAGAAGGGCGTATTTGTTGGCCGATGACCAGCCTGCCATCAAAATTCCAAGAACTGATATCGATGACACAGCCATCGCGTAGAAGACCCCGGTGTCAAGATTTTGGACAACCGCATCAGGTCCGGCCGGCAGAACCACATAAAGAAGAAATGTTGAGGCAAGCACTACCACCGGCGCCATGCGAAATACTCGGCGATCGGCCTGAGCTGGATGAATGTCTTCTTTCTGCAAAAACTTGATTGCTTCCGCTATCAGCTGGAGCGTTCCATACGGGCCTGTGTCGTTAGGACCTAGACGACTTTGCATAAAAGCCATCATTTTGAACAGGAAGAGATAAACCAAGATCAACGACGTGGTCGGGATTATGGCTAGTGCCAAACCGAGTTTGATCCCGGTTTCTTGCCAATAAGGAAGAGCAAGAAGTGTCGTCACCGGTCAATATCTCCCAAGATGAAATATAGGGAGCCCAAAATAGTGATGACGTCTGGAACATATACGCCCTTCATCACCCATGGAACTATTGAAATGTTGTTGAAACTGGGTGTCCGGATTTTCACCCGAAATGGTCCTAAATCACCTTTACTGACGATGTAGTAACCCATCTCACCAAGAGGGTTTTCTGTTGACAGATACGCTTCGCCGGCAGGAACCTTAATTATTCTTGGAACTTTTGCCATGATCGGCCCGCTCGGAATTCCATCTAAAAGCTGATCAACTATTCGGGTAGCTTCTCGAGTTTCTTGGAGCCGCACCCAATATCGAGCAAAAGAATCTCCATCAGGGTGTGTCCAGACACGCCAATCGACTTGATCCCAAGCCAAACCAGGGTTGGCATCCCGCCGCAAATCCCAATCGACGCCACTCGCGCGGAGATTCGCCCCGGACAGTCCGTAACTAAGCGCTACTTCAGGAGGTATAACGCCCACACCGCGACAGCGCGCTTGGAAAATTTCATTCCCTACAAGAAGGTCTTCCATCTCATCGCAAAAAGTACGCATCTTGACCATTACCGAATGGGTTTCTTCTATCCAGCCTTTGGGAATGTCGTCTTTGAGTCCTCCAATACGGTCAAAGTTCGGATGGAAGCGTCCACCTGTGACCTCTTCAATCTGGTTTAGAACTCGCTCGCGGTCTCGGAATGCAAAAAATACTGGCGTTAGAGCACCGATTTGGACACCCATATCACCAAGAAACAAAGCTAAGTTCGCTACTCGACTGAGTTCGAAAAGAATTGTTCTTATCCACTGGGCACGTGGCGGTGCTTCTACTTCCATCAATCGTTCCGCAGCGAGAATAAAGGGCACTTCGTTGGCGAAACTCCCTAGCCAGTCAATGCGGTTAATCAGAGTTGTGCATTGGGGATAGGTGCGAACTTCACAGAGTTTTTCGTATCCACGATGCATGTAACCCATGATCGGTTCAGCGACCACCACCTGTTCACCATCAAGTTGACAGGCAATACGTAAAGTTCCATGCGTGGCCGGGTGCTGAGGCCCAATATTTAAGGTCATGTCCCCGGTATCAAGTTCAACATTTACCCGAGCATCAGCAGCCTGAGAACTTATGTACGCCATCTGCTCACGATCTGAGGTAGCAGTCATGACGCGCCTCCATTCGCCTCAAAAGCTGCCATCACTTCAGCTTCGAGTTGAGCTTCAAGATGTTCAGGAATCTCTTCAATGTCTACAACCCCAGGCCAAGGTTTTACCTGTCGAGCAAGCAAAGGAAAGTCTTTTCTAAGAGGATGCCCTTCGAATTCGGTTGGCAGGTATAAAGGCTGCAACGTTGGGTGACCCCGAAAGAAAACGCCGAACATTTCATGGGTCTCGCGTTCATGCCAGTCAGCACCAGCAAAAATGTCCCTTATGGTGTCGATTGTCATATCTTCGCCAACATCAGTTTTTAGTATCAGCCCGATTTGTTGGCTAAGTGAATAAAGCTGAACCAACAGCTGGAAACGGCTTCCCCCGCCTCCATAACCTGTGGAGCTATCGATTTCGACTGGCTCCTCATCTTCTTCTTCAAGGCCCCCATCAAACTCAGTATCTTCGTAACGTCCTTCGGGAGCTATTTCCCAGTCAATGGCAGATAGGAAACCGAAGTATTCAAACCCTGCGGATTTCGCAGTCCGAATTGAGTCTTGCCAACTCTCGCTCCTCACCCGTAACCATAAGTCTTCGTGGGGGCGAAGGTAGGACTCCACAAGATCTTCGCCGAGGCTTTCGGAAAGGCCAGCTAGCAGAGCTTCTCTTTTCTCATCAACAACGGCGTTATCTTCGGGAGGGGTTTCGTCAGTCATCAGATCATCCCTCCACCACTATGGGTTGACCCCGCCATTTTTCAGTTATGTCTTCAGCTTGGATCCGCTCTTGCAACAAAACGATGCCTTCGAGTAATGCTTCCGGCCGTGGTGGACATCCGGGCACGTACACGTCAACGGGTATCAGCTGATCAACGCCTTTAGTAACCGAATAACTATCCCAATAGGGGCCGCCGCAGTTTGCACACGATCCCATGGAAATAACGTATTTAGGTTCAGGCATCTGCTCGTACAACCGAAGAATAACTGGCGACATTTTGTCAGTGACAGTTCCCGAAATAACTACTAGGTCCGCCTGTCTGGGGCTAGCCGGGAAAGGAATTACGCCCAGCCTCATAACGTCATAGCGGGGCGACCCAAAAGCTGCCCCCATTTCGATTGCGCAGCAGGCAAGGCCCCACTGATATACCCAAAGAGACCGGGCACGCCCAAAGTTGAGAAGCCAACTAAGAGGTTTTGGCATCTTGCCTTTATCAATTAGTCCCATCTATCCAGCCTTCCTCATACCCATCTCAAAACACCCTTACGCCAGGCATAGAACAAGCCAAGTACGAGAATGAAAATGAAAATCGCCATCTCAACCAACCCGAAGGTTCCGTAGATTTCCAATCGGGTGGCCCATGGGAAAATGAAAACTGCTTCGACATCGAAGAGGACGAACAAAACTGCGAAGACGTAGTAACGAATTTGGCTCTGTGCCCAGTCCCCGCCTACCGGATCGACTCCGCTTTCATAAGCAATCAACTTTTGAACTGTGGGGCGACTAGGACGGAGAATTCGCGCGATAGTCAGCATGGCGCCAGCCATGGCAATAGCTGCAACACCAAAGATGCCGACAGTCAGGTAGCTCCGCAGTAATTCCGACACGATTCTTGAGACTAGCTAGGGGTTTCGGGGCTTTCCAAAACCCAGCGCGGCGCCTCGTTCCGCGGGCTTCGGACGTAGTGAAAGTTATCGTGCCCAGAGGAGAAAAGACGTGATTGTTGCCCACGATTCTTGTTTCTTGTGTCACGAAGTTTGTATTGCTGATTTAACACCTATTTGGACCTCACCCTCGAATCAGAATTGGGACTGCATCTTCTGCGAAATCAATAAGAAATTGTGGCACTAGGCCAACAATAACTGTGAAGCTAACTGCGGCAATTACCACAACTGAAGTAGTCCAGTGCCACACCGGTGACGGCCCTTCTTCTCCTTCATCTGCTACGTACATAGCCATCACGATGCGTAGGTACATGTAGGCGCCGATAACAGCAGTAAACATTGATACTGCCGCGATGAAGTAGCTCTTGTTATCCACTGCCGCTGCTATGACTTGAAATTTGGCGATGAACCCAGAGGTCGTCGGAATTCCTGCTTGAGCTAACAAAAGCACAGTGAACCCAATGGCGATTACCGGTCGACTGCGTCCAAGGCCTGAGTAGCGGCTAAGTGGATGCTCATCATCGCTTCCCATCGCCCCTACAACTGCAAAGGATCCTAAAACCATAAGCGTGTAGGTAAACAAATAAAAGAGAGCCGCCGAAGTTCCTGCCGCGCTGGCCGAATGAACAGCAACGAGGACGTACCCGGCGTGGCTGACCGACGAGAACGCAAGCATTCGTTTGACGTCAGTCTGCAGTATCGCCATTACCGCGCCCACAACCAAGGTGATCACGGCCAACGCGCCGACTATCGGAGCCCAATCCACATCGTGGCTCGCGAAGGCAGCGAAGAAGATTCTTAGGAGCGCAGCGAAACCTGCTGCTTTCGCTATCGAGGCCATCCAGCCAGTAACGGGGCTCGGGGCACCCTGGTAGACGTCTGGTGCCCAAAAATGGAATGGAGCCGCCGCGACTTTGAAAGAAAGGCCTACGAGCAACAGTGCCATTGCTGCCATTAATAGATGCTGATCTCGGAATACGACAACATCGAGATAATTACGGACGTGCACTAGATTCGTAGATCCTGTAGCTCCGTATGTAAGTGCTATCCCATATAACAAGAAGGCGGAACTGAAGGCTCCGAGCACAAAATACTTGATCGCTGATTCGCGAGCTTCGGATCTTCGATGATGCATTGCAATCATCACGTAGATACCGATAGATAAGGCTTCGAGACCCAGAAACATCACTATTAAGTCATTAGCTGAGGCCATGACGATGGCACCAGCTGCCGAGCACAAGAGCAACGCATGGAACTCTGGTGGGTCGATCCCTTCACGGTCTAAATACCCATGTGAAAGCAATGCGGTAGTTGCCAAACCGATCAAAATCAGCACTGTAAAGAAGATGCTGAATCCATCAACTCCAAAAGCAGAAGCAATCGATGACGAAGGGCCGTCGGTCTTGACATCGTTCCAAAGACCTAGCGCTACTACAAACGAGGTGGAGGCTGCGCACAGCGTGGCGACAGTTGTGAAAACAGTTGATGCTCGTTGCGGGGCAAGTGCGCTGACAAGGAGAACCACCAGAGCTGCTCCTAGCAGAATGATTTGCGGCATCAAAGCCCACCAATTAACCGACGGTCCAACGAAACCAACGAGTTGTAGGTCTCCCATTAGTGGTCGTCCTTACTTCCATGGTCGCCCTCTACAACTACGGGATCTCCAAGGTCTGGTTGGACATAATCAGAATGGTGTTCAAGGTGTGAAATAAGGTTGTTAACAGCTGGTTCTATTCGCTCTAATAGGGGTTTGGGGTAGATACCTAAAAAAACGATTCCTGCTAAGAACGGAGCTAAGACCAATCCTTCTTTAAGGCTGAGGTCTGCAGTTTTCTCATCATCTGCGGTTGGTTCGCCATGAAAGACCCTCTGATAGGCCCAAAGAAGATAGAGGGCTGCGAGGATGACGCCCGTGGCCGCTATAACAGTCCACCACCGACGGGTTTCATAGGAACCGATTAACACAAGGAACTCACCTACGAAACCGTTCAATCCGGGTACACCTATTGACGACAACATCGCAACAGTGAAAAAACCGGCAAAAATTGGAGCTGCAGATTGGATGCCGCTGAGTTCCGCTATCGCTCTAGTTTTCCTTCTTTCATAGAGCATGCCAACCAAAAGGAACAGTGCTCCTGTGGATAAACCATGGTTGATCATCTGCAGCACCCCTCCTTCCAGGCTTTGCGTAGTAAATGCAAAAATGCCCAGCACTATGAAGCCCATGTGGGCAACTGAGGAGTACGCAACGAGTCGTTTCAAGTCCTTTTGCATCGTGGCTACGATTGCGCCGTAGACCACTCCTATAACGCCCAAGGTAGCCAGCGTTGGAGCCGCCCAGACAGACGCTTCAGGGAATAGATAAAGGCCAAAACGGAGCAACCCGTAAGTCCCCAATTTGAGCATGACTGCTGCCAGCACCACTGAACCGGCTGTGGGCGCTTGAGTATGCGCGTCAGGTAACCATGTGTGAACTGGAACGACTGGCACTTTGATCACGAACGCAAGCACAAAGGCTAGGAAGCAGAGGCGGGCTGTGTTGGTAGACAAGGCTTGACGTTGCGCCAATTCGATGACATTGAATGTGATGTCTTGGCTACCTGAACTCAAGGTCGCGACACTGACGATCGCGACAAGCATCAGCGCTGAACCAGCCATTGTGTAAAGAAAGAATTTGGTCGCTGCATAGCGTCGGTCGTCGTATCCCCAACCAGCAATCAACATGTACATGGGCACCAGTACGATTTCGAACATCACAAAGAACAGGAATAGATCGAGCGCCAAGAAAGCTCCGAAAGATCCGGCCTGCAACAAAAGCAGCCATGCTGTGTAAGGCTTAGGGTCGTGGTGCGGGTCGACGGCAACAAGAACTATCGGAGTGATTAGGCCAGTCAGCACAACCAGCCACAGTGAAATTCCATCCACTCCTACGTGCCAGTTGATGCCCAGACTCGGAATCCATGACTGAATCGACTGGAATTGGAATCCTGGGTCGTGAACTGAGAATTGAGTCATGACATAGAGCGACAGGGCTCCAGCAATAGACGCAAAAATAGCCCCGATAGGACGGATTAACTCGGGTCGACTGTTAGGCAGTAAAATCACTGCCAAAGCCCCTGCCACGGGAACGATAATTAACGCGTTCAAGACCGGGAACGAAACCGCATTCTGGGCTGCTAATAGTTCGATCACAGCAGCAGCCCCCAGGCCAAGACTGCGACTATTACTAGGGCGCCGACCGCCACTCCAATAGCGTAATTACGCATATAACCAGACTGGGTCGGCTGTATTAGTTGACCGAATTTCATGATCACCCGACCGAAGCCATTGACAGACCCATCGACTATTGCCGCATCAAAATCTGCTGTCTTTTGGAAACTCGAAGTTCCAGCTCCACCCACGATTCGCCCGTATGTTGCATCTACATACATTGCGTTTTCTAAGAATTCAGGTTCTAGGCGTTCTGTTGGGATTCGTCGCGTTAGCCAACTCAGTGTTGCTATCGATATTCCGATGAGTCCAGCTACTACTGAAATCGCGGCCAAAACGATCTTTGTCCCAGTTCCTGAGGAGAAGTGGTGCGGATGATGGAAGATTGGTTCCAGAAAATGTTCCAGTACGAGCCAATCTTTGACGAGCGGCAAATTGATAGCTCCGCCAACTACAGCTGCGCCAGCAAGCACACACAACGGAGTTGTCATGGTCCAAGGTGACTCGTGCGGATGAACGTCTTCTTCCCACTTCTGTTGTCCGAAGAACACCAAGATAACTTGACGACTCATGTAATAAGCCGTGAGCAGTGCTGTGACTAAACCAACAAACCACAACAAGGGTCCAATATTTTTTTGTTCCCAGGCAGCAAGCAAGATTTCATCTTTGGACCAGAATCCAGCAAACGGCGGAACTCCTGCTATCGCCAACCAACCGACAATGAAAGTGCCTGCTGTTATGGGCATGGCTGCGCGCAATGCTCCCATCTTCCGCATGTCCTGTTCATCGTGCATACCGTGAATCACTGAACCAGACCCCAAGAACAGCAACGCTTTGAAAAATGCGTGGGTGATGACATGAAAGATCGCTGCTACGTAGGCACCAGAGCCAATTGCAAGGAACATGTAGCCCAGTTGGCTAACAGTCGAATATGCCAATACTTTTTTGATGTCGTGCTGAGCCACAGCGCATAGCGCAGCAAACAGAGCGGTTGCGCCGCCCACGACGGCGATGACGAGCAGCGCGTCGTCAGTCAGAACATTGTTCATTCGGACCAGTAGATAGACCCCTGAGGTCACCATTGTTGCGGCGTGCACCATTGCCGAAACTGGAGTTGGCCCTTCCATCGCGTCGGGTAACCAGACGTATAGGGGTAGCTGTGCCGATTTGCCTGCGGCAGCCACAAATAGAAGGAGTGAGACTGCTGTGCCGGTTGCTGCGGACATCGCCGGAGAGTTGGAAATTTCTGTGTAGGTAACGGTGCCTAGCGCCGACCAAATAGCGAATGTGGCGATCATAAATCCCCAATCCCCTACTCGATTTGTGACGAAGGCTTTTTTGCCCGCGGTAGCTGCACTTTCGCGCTGGTGCCAGAAGGAAATAAGGAAATAAGAGCATGCTCCAACTCCTTCCCAACCAAGAAATGTAACGACCAAGTTGTTGCCGAACACCAACATGAGCATCGAGAACAAGAAGAGGTTTAGGTATAGGAAGAATTTCGAGTACTTGGGATCTCCGTGCATGTATCCGATCGAATACAGGTGGATTAACGCTCCGACTCCGGTGACAAATAACGCCATCGTGATCGAGAGGGGATCAACTAGAAATCCAGCTTCCACCCTCAAAGACCCGGCGGGTAGCCAATCAAAAAGAATGAACTCATATGAGCGATCGCCGGAGTGTCCGTCTCTCCCCAACAAACCCACGAAAACCACAAAGGTTGCTAGGAAAGACGCCCCTGCAGCGAGTGTGGCAATCCATCCTGATCGAGGTTCACCAACCCTGTGTCCAATCAGCAGCAGCAAAAGGAACCCGAGCAGCGGAAGAGCGGGGACAAGCCAAACTAGTTCAACCATGACATCACCCCTTCAGTGCCGAAAGGTCGTCTGCTGTCGTGCCGGGCTGACGCCGTAGGATCGCCACGACTAGTCCTAATCCGACAACCACTTCAGCTGCTGCGACCACAAGCACGAAGAAAACGACAGTTTGACCTCCAATGTCATCGAGCTGTCGGGCGAAAGCCACGAAACTGAGATTCACGCCGTTCAGCATTAATTCAACGCACATCAGCATGACCAGAGGATTGCGACGAATTAGAAGTCCTGTCCCTCCAATCACAAACAACAGGGCTCCGAGGACGAGGTACCAGCCTGTGGTGATTTCCATCAGGCTTCGCTCCCCTCTTCAGTAACGACATCTGACATGTTCTTTGGTTTTCGCGCGAGGACAACGGCTCCTATGACAGCAATCACCAATAACAAGGAAGTCAGTTCAAATGCGTAGACATAATCAGAAAATAGTGAGCGCGCTAAAAGTCTTACATTTTCATCTCCTGTCGCCGATCCGCCCATTGCTTCGGCTCCGGTAACAGGTTCTTTAACGACAATGACGAGCAGTGCAAGTACCGCACACGAACCCCCAGCAAACACAAGAGCTGCCCATTTCTGAACGGGCAGGACAGATAGCTCTAAATTTTGGGCTCGATCGACTCCCAACAACATAATGACAAATAGGAACAGGACAACTATCGCTCCCGCGTAGACAATTACTTGGACTGCGGCAAGAAAGTGGGCTTCTTGAGCTACGAACTGAACCGCTATACCAAACAAAGTCATCACCAACATCAACGCCGAATGAACTGGGTTGCGCGCAAGAATGACTCCCAGGGCTCCTGTCAGACATATGGCTGCGGCGACGATAAAGACAACAGTGTCAACCATTAATGAAGATCCTCCGACTGGTCGTGCTCCTCAGACGGCATCTCGGATTTTTCATCTTTGGCTAAGTCGTGCTGACCGATTTCAGGGTTTCTCGTGCCATAACCAAGTTCACCACTCCAACCAACTCGATTTTGATAGTCAGGGTTCCCAGCCGACGCAGTAGCGCGCATCCAACCAGATGTGGTGAGATCATCGCCTTCGTGCCAAAGTTCCCAGGGCTGACGTTGAGGTAGACCGTCGTCTCCTACGACTAGCTCATTTTTTGTATAGATCGCATCTGATCTGTTGGCAAAACTGAATTCAAATAGCTTTGACTCGGTAATGGCTTCGGTTGGGCAAGCTTCGACACACAGGTCACAGTGGATACACCGCAGGTAATTAATCTCGTATACGTATCCATACCGTTCTCCTGGAGATACCGGGTCCGACTCAGAGTTATCGGCGCCTCTCACATATATGCACCTTGCAGGGCATACACCGGCACACAGTTCGCAACCAATACATTTTTCCATGCCATCTTCGTACCGATTGAGAACATGTCGGCCGTGGAAACGCGGAGGCTTAGGACGTTTCTCTTTTGGATACTCAGTTGTAACTCTCTCTTCAAAGAGCTTCATGAAAGTGACTTTGAAGCCGTCGAGGTACCCCACTACGCCTCCTCTAATTCATCTTGGAAGGCGCGGTCTCCGGCGCGAAGTCCCGCTAAGAGAAGAGAAGTTCCAATAGCCAATGCAACGAAGGCAGCACCATATGTTGCGAACCAGTTCCAGTCATGAGCGGCTCGAAGTTCTTTGAGGCTGATGAACATTAGCCAGAACAGAATTAATGGGATAAGGAGTTTCCAACCAAGGTGCATTAGTTGGTCGTAACGAAGTCTGGGAAGGGTCGCTCGGAACCAGACAAATACAAACAAGAACGCGAGAACCTTGAGGAGGAACCAAATAGTTGGCCAGAACCAGGTCATACCGAACAAAATCGGTCCGGCTGGGCCTCCAAAGAACAGAGTGACCATAATCGCCGACATAGTGATTACATTCATGAATTCCGCTAGGAAGAAAAGGGCGAAGCGGATTGAGGAATACTCCGTATGGAAGCCTCCTACCAGCTCCTGTTCCGCTTCAACTAAGTCAAACGGTGGGCGGTTAAGTTCCGCAGTTGCTGCAATGAGGAACACGATGAATGGAACAATTCCCGAAGAAACAACGAACCATCTAGTGATACCCCCTGATTGAGCGGCAACAATGCCGTGGGTAGAAAGGGTGCCAGCAAGGATTACAACTACGACCGTAGCCATTCCTAGGGCCGCCTCGTAGGAGATGGCCTGTGCTGAAGCACGCACCGAACCTATAAGAGGATATTTTGAGCCAGATGCCCAGCCAGCGAGCATCACTCCGTAAACGGCAATTGACGACATTGCAAGTAACAGCAAAATGCCAATCGGTGGGTCAGCTACTTGTAGGTATGTCTCTCGCCCAAAAATGGTGACAGTCCCTGATGAGTCGCCGTCAAACGATCCACCAATAGGTACAACGGCAAACGAGAGGAACGCAGTGACTGCGGCTATGTACGGTGCCAGCCGAAAAACTAGAGGGTCAGCATTTTCTGGACGAAGATCCTCTTTGAAAAAGAACTTCACACCGTCGGCAAAGGTTTGTAATAGACCCCACGGGCCTGCCACGTTGGGGCCGATCCGGTTCTGCATGTCCGAGATCAGTTTTCTCTCGAACCAGACCATAAACATGGTTGCGACAAGCAAAAATGTAAAAGCGATCAGCACTTTCGCAGCCATAATGCCAATGTCAGCGAGGTCAACCCCATCAAGAAAAAGAGGATCCCCCGTCACAAGGTTTCAATCCTTATGTCATTGATTACCGCTGTCGCATCTATAAATCGATTTGCGCTTCCGCCTGGTTGATTAAATGGCAGTACTGCGGTTCCGCGTTGGACGTTGTCATCAGCTACCACTGTCAGGTTTTCGGTGGTGCGGGTAGAGATGACCCGAACTTCAGTACCGGTTGGTATGCCTAACCGTTCAAGGTCGTTCGAGTGAACTTTGAGACTTGGCGATTCTGCTAGGTGTCGGAGCGATGGGCTGTGCGTTGTCGTTGTTGCCGCATCCCATAGCTTGCGGCCACTAATAAGCCTTAACCCATATCCATCAGCGATTGGCGTGTCTCTAGGAACAGGCAAATTCAGGTCTATGGAAGTTTCCTGAACCAGAATTCCCTCGAGCGTTTCATTACTTAGCACTCTTTCTAGAGTGACGCCCGCGTGGCTGGGTGCGACTTGTTCAATTTCGCGCCAAATATCCTCTTTGGATGTTAACTCCAAGTCGCCACCAAGTCGCCAGGCCAGTTCTGTGGCGATCATCCAATCATCACGAGTCGATCCTGGAGGAGTAATTTTTTGTGTGACCCTGCTGATGCGCCCCTCAATATTTGTTGTGGTACCGCTTTGCTCTCCATACGCCGTCGCTGGCAAAACAATGTCAGCTTGCGCTACAGAAGAAGTAACAAAGTTGTCAATCGCTATAACGGTTTTTACTTTTTGAATGGCTTCCGCTGCCAGATTCCGATCAGGGAAATCAGATAGGGGATCTGCTCCCAACAAGATCAGGGTTTCAATTTGTCCAGCAGCGGCGGCTTGCAACATTTCAGAAGTGTCTAGACCTTGTTCTTCGGGGATCTGTTGCCATTTCTGAGCAAGCATCGCACTGGGATTACTGATTCTCGTACGTCCGGGAAGGAACCCGGGGGTCAGGCCCATATCTAGAGCTCCCCGCACATTTCCTCTCCGCAGTGCGGCCAGGAAAGTAGCATGAGGAAGTTCCGATTGGATTAATGACGCTGTAGCAACCGCCGGGTCTGCTGATTCAGCAACCGATGACCGCCCTAGGACTACTACAACAGAACCATCGCGGAGTTGTTTTGCTAGTGGGTCATCGCTATTCAGTAGTTCGCTGAGAGCCTTAGCTGCTTCGCCTGATTCGCAGCGAATTGAACGCTGAGCATATGGCTCACTTCCGGTTGCGGTGGCTCCTATTTCAACTATTTGGGTTCGACCCTTTGTAGCTGCTCCCCGAAGTCGAAGATGAAGTATTGCCAGCTCTTCTTTAAGATCTGGACCGACTATCAGAACTGTGTCTGCTTCGCATGCATCTGCGATGGTCGCGGGTGGTAAACCTAAGACCAACTCGGCCGGAAGACCATCACCTAACTGTGCATCAATATTGTCAGTGCCGACTACCGACCGAGCGAATTTTGACCAGGCATACGCATCTTCATTCGTCAATCTTGAGCCGCCAATGATTCCGATCCGTTGAGGGCCGGCGCGACGAATAGCTTCAGCTGAGCTTGCTAGTGCGGACCCCCAGTCAGTCCCTAATAGTTGCCGTTGGTTATCTGGGTCTCGGACCAGGGGAGAGGTGAGGCGTTCATCACTGTTTACGGCCTCAAAGTTGAATCTTCCTTTGTCGCATAGCCAACCGTGGTTTACTGACTCTACGTCGACGCCAAGATATCGAACGAGTTCGTTTCTCGATGATTGAACTGCAATGCGACACCCCATCGAACAAGTCGTGCATGTTGATTCATTCTCTTCCAGGTCCCATGGACGTGCTTTAAATCGATACGGGGCAGCGGTCAACGCGCCCACGGGGCAGATTTGCACAGTGTTCCCTGAGAAATAAGAACTAAAGGGCTCATCTGGGAAGGTGAGTACTTGGGTCGAATTTCCCCGTTCCGTGAATTGGATCAGTGGATCGCCGGCAATCTCATCGGCAAATCGTGTGCATCGGTCGCAGAGAATGCACCGCTCGCGATCTAAGTGGACTAAATCCGATATTGGGATTGGCTTTTCGTAGTGACGTTTTTCTTCAATGAACCGTGATTCACCCGGCCCATAGGCAAGCGTCTGATCTTGGAGTGGGCATTCACCGCCTTTGTCGCAAACCGGACAGTCCAAGGGGTGATTGACTAATAGGAACTCAAGAATTCCTTCTTGCGCTCGTTTTGTATCATCCGATTCGGTATCGACGATCATCCCCTCAGACACGGGGACCATGCACGACGGCTGAAGCATGGGCCCGCGACCAGTATCAACATCAACTAGACACATGCGGCACATTCCCACCGGTGACATCCGCTCGTGATAGCAGAATCTAGGAATATGGACTCCCGCTCGATCAGCCGCTGCGATGAGCATCTCGCCCGGCTGCGCTTCGATTTGGGTGCCGTTAACTGTGACGGAGATTTCGTTTACATCTTGTTCAGACATCGACGGCCACCTCGATCATCGTTCTGGCTTCGTTACCAGCGACTTTCGCTTCAAATTCTTCTCGGAAAAGAGTGAGCGCAGAATGAACTGGGGCAAAGGCAGATGGGCCAACGAAACAGATTGTGGTCATCCGATAAGGGAAAGGAACAGCCTCAATACCTTTCGATGGAACAGCAGCATGGGGGAAATCACCAGGGCAAATTGTTTCTCCAACCTCAATCAATAAGTCAAGGTCTCGTTGGGTTCCTCGACCTGTGACAACTCTGCGAAGTATCTGTTCAAGCCAGGTTCCACCTTCTCGGCAGGGTACGCATTTACCACATGACTCATGGGCATAAAATTTTGTCAAAGTGAGCGCTGCAGCGGGAATATCGGTGGTCTCGTCCATCACCATGATCGCGCCGGAGCCCAACATCGATCCTTGAGGGCCTACTTGGCTCGCTTCGAACGGCAAATCAAGTTGGTCTGGGGTAAACCAAGGCGCTGAGCCGCCGCCGGGAACAAACGCCTTCAGTTGGTTGTCATCTCGTATCCCACCACACATGTCATTGCCGTATAGCAAGTCACGAAATGTAGTCGTGCCGTTCACTATTTCATACACACCTGGTCTCTTCACATGGCCGCTGACTGCGACCATTCGGGTTCCAGGAGAGCTTTCAGTTCCAATAGCTGTGAACGCTGCTGCACCATGTTGAATAATCCAGGGAAGGTTGGCCAAAGTTTCAACGTTGTTAACGATTGTTGGTTGCCCATATAAACCTATTGAAGCTGGAAAATATGGTGGCTTTAATCTCGGCATCCCACGATTTCCTTCGAGGCTTTCGATTAGCGCTGTCTCTTCGCCAACCACATAGGCTCCTGCACCCCAATGCAAAACGATGTCAACGGAGAATTCGCTTCCCAGAATATTCTTTCCGACATAGCCGGCTTCATAAGCATCATTCAGAGCTTGAGCAACGCGTTCTTGCGCTACCGCCATTTCACCTCGGATGTATAGAAAGCATTGGCTAAGGCCGACCGCGTAACAAGCGATCAAACATCCTTCAATAAGCTGATGGGGGTCTAGTTCCATCAACAGACGGTCTTTATAGGTTCCGGGCTCGGACTCATCACCATTAACAACGAGGTATCGAGGCCACACACCTGGTGGGCAAAATCCCCATTTGACACCGGCTGGAAAACCAGCGCCGCCACGGCCAAGCAAAGTCGCATCCCTAACTTCGTTGTGCACCTCTTCTGGGGTCTGCTGTAAAGCTTTTTTCAGGGCGTGATAGCCGTCTGTTGCTTCATACCGCTCGAGAGTGTGCGAATCTTCGTAATCGAAACGGGCACTTACAATCCGCGGGGTTTCGTTAGCAATGAACCCTGGGGCGTGGGCTATCGGAGTCCCAGTCATTTCAGTCACTAGGAGTCTCCATCTTCGCTTAACCAAACTGGAGCGGCTTTCACTTCTTCTGGGGGTACAGCACCCACCGATCGATCTTTCGGTATATGTTGGCGAATTTGTGACAAGACGCCATGATCTGGCACCGCATGGTCAGACGACGCAAGTTCGTCAAGTAGTTCATCAAATTGATCTGTAGTAACTCTGTATTGGTGTCGATAGTTAACTTGCAGGCAGGGAGCTTCAGTACACGCAGCCTGACATTCAGCACCTTCCAAAGTGAATAATCCATCAGAGGTGGTACTGCCAGCTCTCACGCCAAGGCGAGACTCAGCATGCTCCATCAATTCACCCGCACCCATCAACGCACACGACATTGTGGTGCAGATGTTGATCACGTATTTCCCGACCGGGTGACGTTTGAACATCTCGTAAAAGGAGCACGTACCCAACACCTCTGCACTGGTAGTCCCTACTAACTCCCCTATCTGTGTCATTGCTTCATCGGTTACCCAACCTTCTTGTTCTTGGGCTAAATGCAACAAGGGGATCATGGCCGAACGGGGTTTGGGGTAGCGCCCGATAATTTCTTCCGCTAGAGCCAAATTGTCATCAGTAAAGAATGTCATCTATCGACCTCTCCCATAATCGGGTCAATCGACGAAATAACAGCTATGGCGTCAGCAAGAAGGCCCCCATGGATCATGTGTGGGAGGGTTTGCAGATTTACAAAAGATGGCGCGCGGATATGCATACGCTGTGGTTTTGGACCACCATCAGATATCAAATAACAGCCTAATTCTCCTCTGGGTGATTCGACGGCTGTATAAACCTCACCTGGAGGGACTTTAAAGCCCTCAGTAAAAATCTTGAAATGGTGGATAAGGGCTTCCATTGACTCATCAATACGAGCTCGCGGCGGAGGCGTAACTTTCCGATCCTCAGTTCGATACGGACCCTCGGGCATCATTTCTATGCATTGTTCAACAATGCGCATTGACTCTCGAATCTCGTTAAGTCGTATGGCGTAACGATCAAATGTGTCGCCGTATGTGCCAACCACAATGTCAAAGTCAACTTGGTCATAGGCCAGATATGGCATTGCGCGACGGAGATCCCAGGCGAGTCCCGTCGACCGTAATATCGGACCAGTAGCACCCAGGGCCAGTGCTTCTTCAGTCGTAATAACCCCAATACCCTGAGTTCGTTCACGCCAGATGGGTTGCCCAGTCATCAACACATCAAATTGTTCGAGCCGTTCGGGCAGCACCTGGAGAATATTTTGTATATCTTCTCTCCACCCATCTGGTAGGTCTGCCGCTACGCCACCGGGTCTGATGTAGTTATGGTTCATCCGAAGGCCAGTGACTTTTTCAAAAAAACGAAGTACTTCTTCGCGTTCTCGCCAGCCGTAGATCATCATGCCTACGGCTCCCAGGTCCATTCCGTTTGTAGCGAGGAACAAAAGATGCGAAGACATGCGGTTCAGCTCACACATGAGCATCCGAATCCACGTTGCCCTGTCAGGGATTTCAACTTCGAGCAATGCCTCGACTGCTAGGGAGAACGTCAGCTCGGTAAACAAAGGTGCCGCGTAGTCCATTCGGGTGACATTCGTTGGTCCTTGCAGATAGGTGAGGTCTTCTGCAGTTTTTTCCATGCCCGTATGTAAATAACCGATTACCGGTTTTGAACGCAGAACTGTCTCGCCTTGCAACTCCATGGTTACGCGGAGGACGCCATGGGTTGACGGGTGTTGAGGACCCATATTGATGATCATTCGTTCGTCATCTGGGTCGACGACGGAGGCCCTTTCTTCAGCCTCTTTTTCGGACATTCTGAGGACGGCATCACGATTTCGGAGATGGTCTAAAGTGGTCACCGCCCATCTACCGCCTTGAATTGAACTGGGATGCGGCCCATGGAAAAATCTTTACGTAACGGGTGCCCCTGCCAATCATCGGGCAAAAGAATGGGGCTCGGATCTGGGTGGCCTTCAAATACCAAGCCGAACATATCCTGAGCTTCTCGCTCCATTGCTTCTGCGCCAGGATGAAGATCTGTAATGGTAGTAACCGAAGGATCAGCCTCAGCAATTTGGACTCTGATTCGAATCCTCCGGGAATCATGGACGTCAAGCAGATTAGTTACGAGTTCGAAACGTTCGGGCAAGATAGTTAGTGGCAACGATCGAGTTTCATTGCCTAAATAGTCGGCGCCGCAGAGGTCGATACATACGCCGTAACCATCATCTTTCAAAGCCTCAACGAGATCGTGGTATCCATCTTTGCTCGGGTGAAGGACAGTTTGGTCATTGCTACAGGTCACGGCAGACCCATGAAGTGTTTCAACATCTGCTTCCGGAATCGCTCCTGGATCAGATTCAGTTTCTTCATCAACGGGCGGGGATGAATCAGTCATATAGACCGCCGGTTTTGATGATGACAGGCGCTGGTTGAGCGTCTAGCGCCGCTTCCTGTCCAAGTTCAATTTCGGCTCCTCGACCCGTTTCTTCACGTCTTTGGGTGAGTTCACCGGTTCGAATTTTTTCATGCAAAGCAAGAATGGCATGCAGCAGCGTTTCTGGCCCTGGGGGGCACCCGGGCGCATAGATATCTACCGGTACTACTTGATCAACGCCTTGAACAATCGCATAGTTGTTGAACATTCCGCCGCTCGAGGCACACACACCCATGCTGATGACCCATTTGGGTTCCATCATCTGGTCGTATATCTGCCGCAGAACAGGCGCCATCTTCTGACTGACTCGGCCTGCAACAATCATGAGATCTGCTTGTCGTGGTGAGGCACGAAATGTTTCCATGCCGTAGCGAGCCATGTCGTAGTGTGCTGTTCCAGTAGCCATCATTTCAATAGCACAACAAGCAAGACCAAAGGTGGCTGGCATCAGGCTTCGTCGGCGAGCCCACTTGACTAACTCTTCGATCGGCGCCGTAATTATGTTGTGGCCAAGCCCAGCAAGTCCATCGTCGCCAAGACCTAGCTTATGTTTGATATCTGAAAGATCTGCCATTAGGCCGCCTCAGAATCATCATCAGCGGTCTCAGTCTCGATCCGGCCCTCAAGACCGACCTTTCGAATTGTGGATGTCGTTGTCCGTTCAGGACTAGTAACTGGTGTCAATAAACGCCGCCCTGGTCCCCAATTAAGACCACCTTTAGCTAGTTCATAAACAAACGAGAGAAAGAAAATCCCGGCGAAGATCGTCATGGCCACTAGACCGAAAAGACCTAGTTCGTCATTAGCGACTGCCCACGGATACAAGAAGACGATTTCGATATCGAACATAATGAACAGCATGGCGACCAGATAGAACTTCACTGGGAATCGTTCTGGTATGGCTACTTGTTCTGTGACGCCACACTCGTACGCAGACCTCTTTGCAACAGTGCTTCGTTCGGGTGCTAATAGGCGGGACGCAACGATACTAAGCAGCACGAAGAGAACTCCGAGTACTCCTAGGGTCAGAACCGGGAGATACTGCTCCATCTCAATTTGTCCCTTCCCCTAGTTCAGTTCCCCGCTGCTTCTCGGACAGCCCATACGGCTTGATCTCGTCGGTGCAGGTGATAACAACCTAAACCAAAAAGCAACCCTGAGAAGATAGCTACAAGTGCTGGTCGCAGCCTGAGATTGCCTTGGTCTCTGACCATTACAACGGTATATATCGGTGCTGCCTCGTCTAGTTCCGCGACGGGGAGCAGAACTTTGCCGTCTGCTCCCAGTTTATTCGGGTCAATTTCGGCGGTGGGCTTGTAGGGCTGCAATTGAACAGCCGCGTAGTGGGGCCGACCTCTACTAGGAATAAAGTACTGGGTCACCGCGTTGTCCGGGATTCCGAGAGGTCGGTAGCGTTCTCCGCCCACTCGCATAACTCTATGAACTTGATAGTCGGTGGCTGCACTAAACAGACAGGTATTGACTGCTTCAAGACGCCGCGGATCAACATCGCTACACACAACTGCCGCGTCCGCTGTCGCTTGTGCATCGGCTTCAATTACAACCTGCCAACCGCTAGTTGGTTCGCTAGATAGGTCGTTGTCCAATTCTTGAACCAACTCAACAGGAACAGCTTCTGGGTTTGTGCTCACATGTGTCACTTCCCATGCAGGGCCATGACCAACCCACCCGATCCCAAAGAACCACCAGATGATCCCCATTATTAGGTTCCATCCCCACAGGCCAGTCCAAGCGACAAGGAACCCAAGTCTGACCCCAAGATTGGTTGCAAGGAGGAGATAGGTTGACCCGCATAGAACAATGATGCTGAGCAGTACAGCTAAATATCCGGTGAGAACTGGGTCCCATCCCACTAAAGCCATCAGAGTCATTGCTCGTCCTTTGATGTATGAAGCTCCGCAAACTGGACAGTTGATTGTTCCGCTGGATCCAAACTGCGCTCATACTCTGAGATCTCACGAATCTCTTCTTGGGTCAGAATCCGCCCAAAACCTGGCATCCCATAGTTACCGAGCCTTGCAAATTCGCCATACGCAACATTGTCGGCGGCACCGGATGTTATAAACGCCATTTGGTCTTCAATATCGGGAAAGAGTCGCTCAAGACTTACAGCATTAAGGGCGGGTCCATACCGGCCTGAGCCCGGAGGTCCGGGGATCACTTCGACTACACCGCCATTATTTGGTAGCTGGGCCGGTCCTCGTGCTGGCCATCGTGGCGTGTGGCAGCGAGCGCAATGAAGTTCAAAAAGAACCTGACCTTCACTCTTCTCAGGGTGAGCTGCCATTTCTTGCTCTTTGGCTTGCAGCGCCTGGACGCTCACTTCTTCGTCCGACAGTCTTTCCCGCCACAACCAGGCAATCAGGTTGTCCACTTCCTGTGGAGTTAAAGGTCCACCGCCAGGTAGGCCCCAAGCGGGCATAACGCCCCGTCCGTAATTCAGAATTTGTCGAACTTCGTCTACTTCATCCAAGTTCTCGGCGTCAGTATCAAAGCGCGCGAAGACAGTGTCAAGAGCGGGTGCCCGCCATGTGGTTTTGACGATATATGTTTCTTGATCACTGAATTGGTTGCCGATATCCAGAACTACCGGCGCATAGTTCGCTCCGCCAAGGTCAGCACCGTGACAAACCACGCATTCAAGCTCTTCAGCAAGTCGTTCGCCTGCTGCGGCAGCTCGTTCGCCGAACCCTCGTTCAGCCCCAGACCGTCGGCCTCCTTCTTTAAGCCAATAGATCGGCAGCACCAACGCAATTATGAGGAGCATCAAAACACCGAAGGCTTGGACTTTTTCGAGTCGACTTCCTTCAAGAACTTCGTCATCCGGCAACGAGCCCCGGTTCGCGGCAAGTTCAATCTCACTTCCGACTTCACCTTTACTTTGTCGAATGTTGACAAAGACATATATTGCCCAACCAACAACCACAACAGCCAAAAGGACCATCGCGATTGAACGCTCGGTAGTCGCGGCATAAATCACTGTTTATTGACTCCTGCCACGGTGCGGCTAGTTAGAGGGGAAGAGAAGATATTTATCACGCGCAGTGAGGTCCTTCTAGGCCTTGACCGGTTGTGTCTGTGCCAATCGGCGGACCTTGCGTGGGGCTGCCTGTGTCGATGATGACCTTGTCCCCATCGATAATGACCGGAAAGCGGTCCATGCCTCTCGGGGCAGGCCCAACTTTCTTTTCGCCGACTCGATTGTACTGAGAGCCATGGCAGGGACATTCGAACCATTGAGAGGTAGCACACGACGGGACCTTGCATCCGAGGTGGGGGCACTTTTGCCATAGGGCTACGTAACCCATTTTTATGCCCTCTAGAACAGAACCTGAATAAACAGCTTCGGCTGCTTGTTGTGTCGCGTCATCCATTGGATAGGGCTGGAGGTAAGTCTGTGCCTCCGAGAAATAGGAAAAGCTGACAGCGGGCGACGAAGACGCGATCACGTCATTAACGGAAGAAATGGTCCCAATTTTGACTTTGGATCCGAAACCCCCTGTAGGTCGTGGCCAGAGGAATGCAATGTTGGCAGCTCCGAAGGCGGATAAACCCATAGTCATTAGTGTGATTGACGCGCGATTTAAAAATTGGCGCCTAGTAACTCCGACTTCTTCAGGATCGGGCGGGCTCCAGATTTCGGGAGTCGTCGGTTCCGGTACTGCTACTTCCCCTCCGACCCTTGCAAGAGCTACCGAGCGTTCCAATTCCTTGGCTTCGTCGCTGATAGGGGCAACTCCGAGCGCTCCAGCGTCTCGTTTACGCGTTTCACGCGACAAGTGGCCTAGCCCTTGAGCATCACGTCTACGCAAAGAGGTAAAGCCCACCACCGCTGCAAGAGCAACAAGCACAGGGATAGCTATGGCGATGACTGTACCGCTTGACACTGCGCTGCTCCTTAGAGGTGAAAGATCCCATGGAGACCGGTGTCCCACGGATAGGTGAAGTTGAAACCTTGACCCCTAAAGAAGGAACCAATGATGACTAGTACTGCCCAAAACATCAGGTGAATTGTCTGAATGGAGATCGCAAATTTTCGATCTTCAGGAGCATTTGAGGGATTTCGATCGATATACGGAGCAAAACCCAAGAGCACCAAAACGATGCCGGGGATAGTGACACCCGCGATCATCGGGTCGAACATGGTGAGTAACTCTTGCAAGCCTAAGAAGTACCAAGGCGCTTTAGAAGGGTTCGGAGTCGCGTTGTGATTCGCATATTCGAGTAACGGCGCGTTAATGAATAAAGAAAAGACCAGCACAAAGGCCGTAAGAAACAGCGCCGATGTGAACTCTGCAGCCAAGAGATGCGGCCATACGTGAACCTTGTCTCCAGGGCTAGCTTTTACATCCTGAATAGATCCAGACTTAACTACTGTCAGCAGTCTGTGAGTGTTGCCACTTGGTCCCGCCATTGCCGGTGGAGCAATGGTTGCCACACCACCCCCAGCAGCTGCGGGAGTTCCTCCCTGTTGACTCTGTTCAAGTAACGACCGCGGAATTGTTTCGCCATCATCATCTGAAGAATCAGCAGGAGCGTCACTCGGTGGCGCAGAACCGCCATCAGCCTTTGCCTTAGCCTCTTGGCTTCTCTTTAGAAGATGTTCAGGAATTTCAGTCATGAGATTGCTTTCACCCGCCGATCTATAGCGGCCCAGAGATTCCGCCGTCTTTGCGGACTCTCCAGAAATGAATTGCCAAGAAAATGACAAGGACGAACGGGAGCATCAGTACGTGCAATACGTACCATCGGAGAAGCGTTTCAGCACCGATTTGTTTGCCTCCGAGGAGCACAAAACGGACTTGATCACCGAAGACCGGCGTGAAGCCCATCATGTTTGTACCCACGGTGACAGCCCACAACGACAATTGATCCCAAGGCAACAGGTAACCGGTAAAGGAAAGTAGGAGCGTGAGCTTCAGCAGTATGACTCCAATAACCCAGTTGAACTCACGCGGAGCTTTATATGCGCCGTGGTAAAAGACTCGAGCCATATGCAAAAAAACAGACAGCACCATCAAGTGGGCGCCCCATCTGTGCATATTGCGGACCAATAGACCGAAACTCACTTGAGTGTGTAAAGACTCAATATCAGCCCATGCAGCTGCAGCAGTCGGGCGATAGAAAAACATTAGGAATATGCCCGTTATCGTCAGCAAAATAAACAAGAAGAAGCTGAGTCCACCTAGACATAGCGTGTAACTAACTTTTACAGCATGACGCTTCACTTTCACTGGGTGAAGGTGATACAACACGCTGTTCATGATCACATAGGACCTATTTCTCGGGCTATCGGTATATCCCTTGCGGAAAATAGACCCTGGTCGAAAGATTGAGGTCCAGAATTGGCTGTCTTGCATCCAGTCCGCTGCGGCTGTAGCACCTTGCTGCAGTTTTTCGGGCAGCGACTGCTTCGGCTTTTCAATCATATTTTTTGCCATTTAAGTTCTGCCTATCCCTCAGAGTCGCATGCCGTAGGCGTAGCCATGGGTGTGAGTCCGACCGTGAGTGTCACCTTCAGCCGGGGGATTTTCAACCACTTTGCCCAGTGTTATGACACCCGTAGGGCATCTATCTACACACAGAGCGCAGCGGGTACATACATCATCATCAATTATAAAAATTGCGTTGTCTGCTGGATCTAGGCCAGGAAGATCTGCATCAACAGCTTCATCGATAGCGTCAAGCGCTATGTAGTGGATGCACTTCCAGGGACAAATGTCGACGCAACCTTCACATTGGATGCACTCAGATTGGTCGATATTGATGAATTGTTTTGGCTTTACCGCCGCAGCGAGATAATCGGCATCAACTGTTTGCAACACATAGTCGTCTACAAACCTTGGCATCGGAGGATTGGCTTCAGTCTTGGCCATATTCAGTTGCCCTTCATCAGTGGGCGGCCAAAATCTGATACTGGTTCTGCGACTGCTTTTTTCTCATCTCGTTTCTGCCACCAAAGCCATAGAAACGGAAGTCCCGCCAAAGCGACTATGTGTTCGATTACTACGACGATGTCAGAAACTTTTTTCAGGTCCATCCGCATTGGCGGAAACGTGATCGGATCACCATCTATGAACTGGCCTTCAGTGAAAAGCATCCGCTCAACGGACCATCCCCATTCATTATCAGTCAGACGAATCCACCGATCCGGTACGACTCCGAAGACCATTAGAAAGAGCATGAAGATAAACGCGGCACCGAGCATGGCTTCGCCCCACGAGGTGGGACGATCAATAGGCCGGCGCCGTCCATAGGCGATGATCCCGTACACCATAAGACCGGTGATCAATATTGATGTCACAAGTGCGACCACTGGCCCTCCTATCTACTGTTTACTGTCGGTGCGTGCTTACTGAATCTTGGTGAGATTCCAAGGAACCTCACACTATGCAAATCCACAACGTGAATCTACTTCAAACCTATCGGAGTAACGCCCGGATCGGCCCACGTTCTACAACGCATTCACGACGGATTCGCAACTCACGAACGACCTATATGGTGGCACTCGCGAGCCACGAATGCCGAACCCAAAGCCGGATTTTTTTTGAGAACTTTATTCCGAGTACAACTTGAGTAAAAATCGTCTGTCAAACTTGGTGCTCGACCCCCACCAGCGCCTATCTTTGATGAGCGCACGCATCTAATTTATGTAACAGTAAAATCCGCAGTGCGGGATTCCGGGTTGGAATCTCGCGGAGGACAAAGTGACCGAAGTTCCCGAGTATCTATTTGAGCGTTCTAGACAGAGGCGGATAGCGCTCGGCCTACTTGAAGACGACGGCAGCGGAGCAACAGTCGCTTCTGACTCAGCAGACGGGGACGGCGGTCAGGTTAGTTCCGGACCCAGTAGCGCCGACGTAATTGCTGCCGCCAAAGCTGACGCCAAACTTGAGCAAATTACTGATACCGAGGTTGACCCACAATGGGTTATTGCGGCTAACACCAGAACGAAAATTCCCATGTGGGTTCTACCCGTCATGTTTTTCCTACCATTGTGGGCATTTGTTTACGTCAAAATGACGGAACCTCCGCCTGAACCGGTAACTGCGATAAGTGAAGGTGCTGCAACTTACGCTGCGCAGTGTGCAAGTTGTCATGGTGGTGACGGAGCTGGAAGCGAGGGCGGAGGTGTCGGACGGCCTCTGTACAACGGCGAAGTATTATTGACCTTCCCGAAACTCGATGCTGACCTGATTCTCTGGCTTACCGTTGGTTCTGAGGGCATAGGCATCGGGAATCCCTATGGAGCAACTGATAGACCTGGCGGAGCCCACATTTCGGGCGAAACCGGCGCAAACATGCCTGGCTTCGGTGGAACGCTTTCTGAGTACAAAATCTATTCAGTAGCTCGATACATCCGTGAAGTCTTGAGCGGAGAGTCAATAAGCGATGAAGAGATCGCAATTCGCGATGCCGAATGGGAAGAACTCGGTGGCGGCAAGGATGTAGGTGGGGGCCACGGAGGCCACGGAGGCCATTAGTTCTAGAAATTCAACAGCAGCCTGAACATAAGGGTGAAAGCGTCAAACTAGAGCCGGAGGGAATGCGCTAATGACTATGCGTCTTTCTACTGAGGTACTAGTCATCGGTGCCGGGCCTGCTGGCACAGCAGCAGCTCATTGGGCTGCTGAATCCGGTCGGATGGTTGTATTGCTCGAGAAAGAGACAATGCCTCGCGAACGAGTGTGCGGCGACGCGCTAACACCGAAGGCAGTAGGCCATCTTGCTGACATGGGCATTGAAGTCAATAACAAGAATTTTCACCAACACCACGGTTTACGTATGACCGCCCATGGGCAAAGCATCGAACTCCAGTGGCCCACAGACCATGACCATCCAAGTCATGGTTTAGCAATTCGACGTCGATCCCTCGACAAACTTCTAGTGGAACATGCAGACAACACAGGAGCTCAAGTTTGGACAGGTGTCGAAGTAACAGAGCCAATAATCGAGCATGGTCATTTGCGCGGTTGTCGCGCAATGGGTTCAGGTTGTGGCAGCGGTCCCGAGGGAGAAATTGAAGTCCGGGCTCGATTTGTAATCATTGCAGATGGTCCATTATCGCCATTCGGTAGGTCTCTGGGTACTGCCCGAACCAGAACTTACGCACAAGGGGTTGCTATGCGGGGCTATTTCCCTAGTCCTCGACATAGTGAGGAGGTCATCGAATCGGTCTTCGATCTCCGTGATAGCACGGGCCATCAATTGCCCGGTTATGGATGGATATTCCCACTTGGTGACGGGACCGTGAATACTGGAGTCGGATTATTGAGCCACCATCACGGAAACGATCCCCAATCGATCCGTGAACTATTTGACAAATGGTTGCTCCAGATACCTGAAGCCTGGGAAGTTGATACCGACGGTATTGAAGGCGAACCAGAAGGTGGGCGATTGCCGATGGGGGCGTCTGTCCGACCAAGATCAGGACCTAACTGGGTTGTGGTAGGTGATGCAGCAGGCAGCGTTAATCCGTTCAATGGTGACGGTGTCGAGCCGGCTCTAAGTAACGGCCGATTAGCTGCGTCCGTGGTTAACGACGCAATTAGAACTGGCGATGGTCTTGAACTTCGCCGATATGAAAAACAGCTTGTTTCAAGCTATGACCACTATTACCGGCTAGGGAGATTGGTTACTAAAGCCTTAGGAAAGCCAGGCTTGATGAGGCGATTTACTCTGCTTGGCATTCAGTCCCGGGTACTGACCGAGCTTGTGATGAGAATTTCAACCAATTTAGTTAATAACGATGCCGGCGGGACAGAGTCTGTCTACGAAATTGGGAAGGTTGTGGCTCGGCTGATTCCTGATCGTGATTAGCAATCTGCCACGGAGCTCTTGTTCTTAGCCCTTTCAACGCGAGTTTGCCTACCTACCGTTTCGTCGATTTGGGTCATGTAAAGACCAAATCAAGCAATTGGTCAGCCGGTAAATCATCGAGTGATTTATATCGAGCGTAGGCGCCAGAAAAATTTAAGGCTTCGACCAAGGGATTAGGCACGACAACAGTCCGAAGCCCTGCAGCCAAAGCAGCCTTTAAACCGTTGGGGCTATCTTCGACTACCACTGCAGACCCTGCAGTTACCCCAAGTAACTGCAATGCACGCAGAAACACATCGGGCGCTGGTTTGGAAACTCCATCAACATCGTCTCGACACACGACACATGAAAAACTTTCAAACAGACCCACTCGCTTGAGGTGACGATCAACCCAACTATGAGGAGAGCTGGATGCTACCGCCGTTGCGATTCCTCGTTTTTCTGCAGCTTCGAGTAATTCTATTACTCCCGGCAATAACGGCTGTTCTTCAGTTAGTACATCTTTAATTCGCTGACGTTCCTTCATTACCAAATCGTGGTCTAGTTGCTGTCCGAGTCGATTCTCTAGTTCTTCTACCCATGCCGATTTACGGTCGGTTCCCATTCCGGCGAGCCACCAGTCCATAGGAAACTCAACCCCATTATCAGCCCATATCTGTGCTGTGGATTCATAGGCAGGACTCTCGGTATCAACGATTGTCCCATCAAAATCCATGATTAGCGCCCGGGCTTCAATGGTCAATGTAGGACTCCAATCACGGCTCGGATTAGTCCTTCTGTCGTCTGGGATTCCGCGACGCCTGCAACTTCCAATCCTTGAACCCGGCACTCTTCTGCTGTCGTTTCCCCTATCGCAACGATTTTGGATGCTGTGCGACCTCCCGTTTGTTCTATATGGCCTTTCACCGCCGAGGGTGAGGCGAAGGTCACAACATCTGCTTTGGTGGCCCGTTTAACTACATCATCCGCTAATGAAGGGAAAACCGTTCGATAAGCAGCAACCCGGTTTACCTTCCAACCCTTACTTTCGAGAGTGTCGGAAAGTTCGGGCCGGCCATCCGAGGCCATCGGCACTAACACGTGATCATCGGGCGCAGGGGCAGGGAATGCTTCCGCTAATGAAAGACCATCATTTTTGATCGGCACGAGATCTGGCTCACGTTTGAGTTCGGACAGCACTTTGGAGGCAGTGGACGGTCCGATTGCCGCTAACCGTAACCCATCAAATTTCTTTAGAACACCGCGTCGCGCTGCCCTAGCCATAAGCGCAGAAACGGCATTCGAGGAGGTGAAAGCAATCCAGGAAAATCGTTCCAGCCTGAGGAGAGCATCATCTAAAGGTTGGCCTCCGTCCAAAGGGGGAACTACCGCGATCGCAGGAGCCGGGACAACTTCCGCACCGTTAGCACGCAGAGCTGTAATGAGCTCTCCACTTTGGTGAGACGCCCTGGTTACTACAACCGATTTCCCTGCAAGGGAATCAGTATTCAAGAGTTATCTCCACCCTTTGCAAGCAAGTTATAACCTCCGCTCGCCAGCAATTCCTGCGCCGTTTGGGCACCCAATGTAATTGGGTCGCTACCTTGGTGCTTCGCCCGCAATACCGTGCCCCCATCAAGAGAAGCTAGAAGCGTCTCTAAGTAAAGGTCATCGCCTCTTTTATAGGCATAAGCGCCCACTGGCAGTTCACAACCACCACCAAGCTCGGCTAGATACGACCGTTCTGCCATGACGCAGGTACCCGTTAACTCGTCGACGACTTCTCCTAGCAAACCAGTCGTGTCAAGGTCATCTTCTCTGCATTCAATAGCTATAGCTCCCTGTCCCACCTGTGGAATCATTTGATCCGATTCAAAGACGTGGTCCGCTAATTCTGATATCCCCAGTCGATCAAGAGCGGCCTTAGCCACTACCACAGCATCAACATCCGCGCTTTGAGCTATTTCAATCCGTGTTTTTATGTTCCCGCGCAAACCAACAAATTGAAGATCTGGCCGCAAGTCGGCCAATTGAACTCGACGACGAGCGGATCCGCTGGCAACAACCCCACCTTCCTGTATTTGGTCAAGCGATTTACCTATAAGAGCATCCCTTGGGTCACCTCGCTCCAGAAAGCCAACGAGGTTTAGTCCATTAGTCGGTCTTGATCGCAAGTCTTTCGCGCTGTGCACTGCGATATCTGCTTTCCCTTCAAGGACCGCTATCTGAACTTCCTTTACAAAAACTCCTTCGCCGGCCATGTCCTGAATCTGTCGTGCGCGATCTTTATCGCCTTCTGTAGAAACCAGCAGAAAATCAGTTTCAACTCCCTGAGATTTCAGGCGCGACGACACAGCTTCTGCTTGCCACCGAGCCAGAGGGCTTGAACGTGTCGCGATAATCAATGAAGCCCTCGCTTGCAGGTCAACGGAGTTGTAGGCCGAGTGTGCAAGATAACAACCTTTTGCTTAGGAGAAGGCTTGCTTCGGTGCTGCATTCTCGCAGCGTCGCGGATTTGTTTCCACTTCAGAAGGAAGGTGTTAAGAAATTTTTACACCCTTGAGTTATAAGGATATGAACAGGAGTTGAACAGTTGCCGCCACAATAATGACTAACAGCAAACCACCTAAGACCAGCGTCGTCCCAGGTCTCACGTGGCTTCTCGCAAAGTTACTTCTGCACCAACTAAGAGTTCGCTGGGCACGATTCCTTCTTGCTGTCCTGTCGCTATTGCCAACAAACCATACTCATCATCGACAAGCGCTAATTGTCCAGGGTTAACATCCGCCGGGTGCTGCAGGCGAACTACACGCTGATCACCACCAAATTCCAGGATTATTACTTCTCCTAACCCAGATAATGTCTCTCGGTCGATGTTGAGTTGAGCTGCTCCTTGCCGTGTGCGCCGAATTACCTCAGCCGAGATCGAACCATCGTCTTCTGTTCTTGGCATGGCTATTAAAGAAGGGAGCAGGAGGCTGGGCTCTATCTGCTGCCCTAATTCCAAAAGTGAACCGCCCGCCGCAAGATGCCCTATTGCAGGAGTGATGATGTCGCGGGCTGGATGGACGACTCCCGGCGAGGCATTATGAACATCTTCGTTTGTTAGCTGTACTGCTTGGCTGGCACCGCCAACAACCGCCACGGCAGCGCCAAGCAGCCCGTTGTCTGGGCCAACCAGGATTGATTGGCCTTCCCCAACCGACACCGCGATGGCGGGCCTCCCAGAAAGCTCCCCCACAGATGCCAATACGAGCCCTGGTGATAAATAAGGAACGCTTCTTGCCAGCATCAAAGCACCCGCACGAATATCGTTTGGTTCTATGTGGTGACAAAGATCTATCACTCGTGAAGAAGGGCTCAGTTCATGCAATATGGAGTGCAACAGTCCAACAGTTTCGTCGTCCGTACCTAAATCTGTTACGCAAGTAATCGTTGCAAACTCTGACATATCTCAGTTTTGACCCAGTTCCTGAGAGCGCCGGCTGGCTGCTTCAATCGCGGCTGCGAACGCGGCTCGCAGCCCGTGACTCTCTAGCTCTCTTAGCCCAGCGGCCGTGGTACCCCCCGGGGATGTGACGTCGGCTCTTAATTCGGCTGGTGGTTTACCTTCGGCTAACAGAGTCGAAGCACCCACGAGAGTTTGAATGGCAAGGTCTGTTGATACCGTTCGGCTAAGACCCGTCATTACCCCTGCATCAATCATTGCTTCTGCTACCAAGAAAATATATGCGGGTCCAGAACCCGATAAGCCAGTCACTGCATCAAGAAGTTTTTCTTCAGTTCGGACAACAATTCCCACAGCGCCCAAGATTTCTTCTGCCCAAGCTAGGTCTTCGATGCCTGCGCTCTCATTGCCAGAAATGGCTGCCGCTCCCTTCCCCACCAACGCGGGAGTATTGGGCATTGCTCTAATTACCGGGACAGTGCCTCCGGTTGCCTCATCAATAGTTCTTAGAGTCACCCCAGCAGCTACTGATAAGAGTCTTTTAGTTCCTGCTTCCACAACCTCTGACGCAACTGTCGAAACAACATCGGGTTTCGTAGCAATTATCGAACCTTGAGATGGTTCAATTTCGTTAGATACCCTTACACCGTAGGTTTCGATTAGCTCTTGACCTCGGGTGACTGATGGTTCGACGACCAAGACGTTCTCAGGTTTGTGCCCGTTGCTTAGTAACCCACCAAGCAGGGCCGCTCCCATTTTGCCGCCACCGACAATCAGTAATTGAACCATAATGACCACGGTAGCGGTCAGCCCCGCCAGCCACTCGACTCCATTTAATCCGCCTTCTTTTCTCTCTCATTTTTTAAGCGGTTGCCGAAACCCATTTTCAGTGCCGCATGCCAGTACCTTTCGACGTACTCCCACATGGAACCAAGGATTCTGTCTAGCTCGTTTTCGTCTACAGCGTGGAATGGCAGTTCTCCAGTGAGAAAAATTGCTTCTTCAGGACCAATCCCAAACTGTGCGCCAACCAAGTCGTAATTCCGCCGAAGTAATAATTCAAATACTTTTTCTTTATTGTCTTCTGGATAAGGCAAAAAATAGGTTTCGTACTTCAGCGTTCGTTGACCGAGGGTTAGCCACACGGTTGTGACATCGCGTTCCTCTCCTTCAAGTCGCGCGTACCAACGCCTTTCAACGTCTTCGTCTCGGCTTACATCTAAGAGAATCGGGAGCGTTTCTTTTTGGCGCTCAAACCAGTCGTCAATTAGTTGCTCGAGTTCAGATAGTTCTTCCGGTGTTGCGGCATCACGTGTCACGCGCAAGAAACCAGTTCTTTAGATGTCAACCGGCCAAATACTTCTATCGCGTTAGCCGCTCCAAGATCCCAGCTATTCATAGAGGCGCGGAGCGCTCCTTGATGTCCCATTTCACAGCGCATCTCTGGGTCATCCAGAAGTTGATCTACCGCTGCGGCGAATAACGCTGGATTTCGTTCGTTCACTAAAATTCCAGTAATGCCATCTGTAACATTGTCTCTAAGGCCACCAACATTGCTAGCCACCACCGCTATGCCACAGGCAGCGGCTTCGAGCGCTACAAGTCCAAACGATTCAGATCGACTCGGCACTAAGCAGACATCGGCAGCTCGATAATAAGTAGGCAGAGCCTGATGAGGTTGAGGCTCAACGAAGATGACGCGGTCATCAAGCCCATCATTTTCAATTCGCCGCTTTAGATCTTTATAGGTTTGAGTGCCTTCATCCCCGGAAAGACCTCCAACAACAACTAGGCGCGCTTCTCGACTCTTAATCAATGCAAGGGCCCCTATTGCTACGTCTAGACCTTTCAGCGCCTGAATCCGTCCCACGAAGAGCAACACCGGGTAATCCCCTAGACCGATTGCTGCTCGAGCAGAACTCAAAGATCCAGGATTAAAGATTTTACTCTCCACACCGGGAGTCAATATTTCAATTCGATTCCTGGGAATACCATAAAGAGACGCCAGTTGATCAGCTTCAACATTTCCCGATGCAAACACGGCGTCTGCGCAGCCAATAACCAATTCTTCCGCCCGTATTCGATCTTCGGGTTCCGAATCGCCAGCAATGCTTTTGATCCGACCCAAGGTATGGAACGTAACTGCAAGCGGTAAATCAAATTCGTGCTTTAGGTGGTGCCCTGCGACACCTGATAGCCAGTAGTGAGCGTGGAAAGCGTCAACCGGACGACTCTCTAAGTATTCGGCAACCCCTTGCGTCCACAAATCGACAACGGCTGGGAGATCACCTTTTTCAAGCCCGTACGGGCCAGCTTCAATTTGTATGACATTAACCCCTGCCTCGAGTTCCACCATCTCTGGCACATCTGGATTTGTCCGACGAACGTAGATGTCGCACTCAGTACCTTTGCCCGCCATTGAAGCAGCCAGCTCCCGGACGTAGACATTCAAACCACCGCTGTCACCTGTGCCCGGCTGGTCAAGGGGAGACGTGTGCATCGACAGAACACCTATTCTCCGGATAGGTCCGTCAGACATGCGGGGAAATTGGGCTTCTGTCACAAGTGACCAAGGTATGTCACTGGCTGCAACTACTCCACTCGATTCTAAATAGAAACAAATTTATAAAGTTAGTGCCACAACTGCAGCTGTCCAGAGCGGGGCGGCTAAAGCATGTGAAGCGTGAAGTAAGTCTTTTTGTTTCTCTCGAAATATGAATAGCTGCATTGCTGACCGTCCGAGAGGGATAGTGATACCCAACAGACAGGCAAACAGCCAGTACTGCTGGGGAGATATCGGAGATATTGAAATCTGAACCGAAGTCCATAGAACCGCTAGAGCCCCACATAGGGCAGCTAAGGGGGCCAACCGGCGCTGCAATCCTTCATGAACAAATAGCTTCAAACCCAGATCATGGAAATAGATGAGAACTAAAAACAATCCAACTGATGCCACGTCGCGGACAGCCAAAGTAGTGAGGCTAGATGCGGCGACACCAGCGGGTAACCAGACCTTTATGATTCTCATTGATTGAAGCAGTGATGAACTTGGTCCTCCGCGATCTATCACTGCTATCAGCGGTGTGAGACCAATCGCTGCTACTACGACTAGCGCCGATAAACGGAAGTCATTGAAAAGCCCGCCATAGGAAACAACTAAAATCAAAGCGGAGGACGGCAGTCGCTCAAAATTTGAGGACCCGGCAACGCCGGCCGAAACCCCAACAGCAAGCAGTCCTATTGCAATTCCAAAGGCGACAGCACCTAATTGCAAAAGAATTATTAGTGCACATACTCCAGCCGAGTAGTAAACGAAAAAGTGATCTCCTACGCCATAAGAAGCAAAGAAATTATTCCGCAAGTTGTGCATCAACCGCCCGAGACTGGAGGTAGGACCGCCACTTCATCTCCATTTGAGATCTCGGAGTCTCCTTCTACTGGCTCTCCATTCAGCCACACGCGGCTTATGGACAACATCTGGGTGAACTCAGGTCCTAGATCGCTTTGTGCTTCGGCAAGTAGACCTTGGACCGTAGTGGCCTCGTAACTAATTGTTCCAGCTCCTGCGATTTCTCGAGCTCCTGCAAACAGTCGGAGCGTTACCTTGGCCATCCTCGGATCCTATCTTCGGTTGGCACGGCCGTTGCCGTTCAAACCACTACCTTCTTGAAGGTAATTACGAAAGAGATCAACACCTGGTGGACTTACTTATTCTTAGACACGGTCAATCTGAGTGGAACGCTGAAGGGAAATGGCAGGGTCAAGCTGATCCCCCATTAACCGAACTTGGGGAAAAACAAGCAAAAGCAGCCGCGCAAAAGCTTCTAAGCGTTGGCCACGGTTTCGATAAAATCACATCTAGTGATCTACGCCGAGCTCGGCGCACTGCTGAGATAATCGCTCAAGTCATTGGCGGCGATGTGAGCGTTTATAAGGAATTCCGCGAACGTGATGCTGGGGCTTGGCAAGGACTAACACGTTCGGAAATTGAAACCTCCTGGCCTAACGCCATTGCTGACCAGCGTTGGCCAGAGGGTTATGAATCGGATGACGCTGTAGTTCACAGAGTGATGCCCTGTTTAGAACGACTGAGGGGCGACTACAAAAATATTTTGCTAATTGGTCACGCCGGTTTAATTAGGGCGCTAGACCGATTCAACGATGCCGAAGAAGCATCAATCACAAATCATCTTTCCGGCAGGTGGTACCAGCTCAACGATGGACTAGTTCCGAAAAACACTGCCGATTTTTCTACAGAAGCATTGGCTCATGGCCTGGAGTAACAAAGCTTCGCGTTGAGAGGATTTTTATATTTTGTCAATCCACGACGCTGCCGCTGTGGGATCAATTCCATCAGCAAGCGCGCTCAAGGTGGACTCGACCTTTGAAAACTCAACCTCATATTCGTTGAGTTTCGACTCGCTTAAGGGAGTGTCTGCCTCGACGACGATGTCCTCATTATTTTCCACCCCTTCAGTTTAGATTCATGGCGAAGTTCGGCCAGTAAATGACGGAGATAATCCTGAGATATTGCAGGTTATTAATAACTGTCCTGAGACTTCGAAAGCGCGACTATGTCAGGTCTTTTCGAGATTAGATCGCCCTAGTGTTGGGTCACTCAGATCAGTATCTTCTATCTTGTCTTGGCAGTCGGCTTTGTATCGCTAGTTAGAGGTCAACTGGTGCGTCGGGACCGGAACCGTTGTCCTGTCGTAGAATTACTGATTGTGGATGAGATGGAGTGCACTGCCCTCGAAAATGAATGGGAATCACCACCTAACCCGTTGATGCACCCACCCTGTCTCTGTCCAAAGTGCAAAGTTGATCCAATTGAGTTCGGGCATGTACCTGGAAGACTTCGAGCTAGCGGCATGCCACAGCGACCCGCCGTCGAATCCCTAGAGCTAGGGAATGAAGGACAAAGAGTCCTTTAGTTTCAATCAATTTCTCTCGTTTGGTATAGGTCAGCCCCCATGTAAATCTGCATTTAGATATCTGCGCGCAAATGAGAAATGACCGTCATTGGCGCAGGAACTAGTAGGAGACCACCGGTACGATGATGGTGGGCCGCTAGCTCATCGGGTAGAGCAGGGGACTTTTAATCCCAAGGTGCCGGGTTCGAGACCCGGGCGGCCTACGTTTATCTCGCAATCGCCGCCAGTTTGGCGTTAGTTAGTCGGACAAGATCGTGCGATCCAATACAAATATCGAGGCCGCGTTTGCCGCCGCTGCAATAGAGCCTTTCGAGACTCGATGTAGATAGATCCACAACGGTTTCTAGGGCAGTACGGGTTCCTAGGGGACTTATGCCGCCTCGGACATACCCGGTTATCCGTTCAGCTTTCTCTGGGTTGGTCATAGTTGCGGTCTTATGGCCTAAAGCCGCTGCAGCGGCCTTAAGGCTTAATGTTTTAGACACGGGGATGACCGCAATAGCAGAACGACTTCCTGGTGAGCCTCCTAGATCAATGATGAGGGTCTTGAAAACAGAATCGACTGGTACGCCCAAAGATTCAGCTGCTTCAAGGCCGTATTGATGGTTGGTTGGGTCGTGCTCATAGTGGTGTACGCCGATTTCAATTCCGGCAGCTTCGGCGACACGAATTGCAGGTGTCATGTCACCTCAACCTTTCCATCGACAAGTCACTGAACAAGACGAATGTTATTACGACGCCTTATCCAATATTCGCTATCAACTTCGTCAGCTTCGTGCTGACGCCGGCGCAACCGCGCAATAGCGGCATGACGTCGGGCTGTTGTCTCTCGAAGATTTTGTCGACTCATTCGTTCAGCATTCATTTCGCGAATGCGAGTTTGGACTTTAAGGCGGCCGAGATTGATGATTTCATTCTCGATTGGTCTTTGCTGCTCAAATAAAGTCGGCGTCTCCATGGCAATAGTTTCACAGAGGGGTAGGACAGCCTCGACAAGGCTTAACGTCCTGAATGGCCGAACCCTCCTAAGCCTCTTTCGGACTCATCTAATTTGTCCATTTCTTCCCATGTAACCTGCTCAACTTTCTGGATAACTAATTGAGCAATCCGATCTCCTCGATGAACCTCATAAGGCTCGCTCGGATCGGTATTTATCAACAAGACTTTGAGTTCGTCTCGATATCCACTGTCGATCAGACCCGGAGTGTTTAAACATGTGATCCCGTGTCGTAACGCCAATCCACTGCGCGGTTGAACGAATCCTGCATATCCACGAGGAATGGCAATCGCGATACCTGTACCTATAAGAGCGCGCCCTCCTCCAGGGGCAAGAGTCACATCTTCATTGGCTGTGAGATCCGCGCCGGCGTCATCTGCTTTCGCATAATTCGGCAGCGGCAGATCGGAATTGACACGCTGGACTGGGATTACTACCACACCATGACTTTATGCATAGTTGGCGCCTACTGCAGGCACCCTCTATGGGCGGCTTAAGCCGCCTAGCATGATGGAATGCTTGTTTGGATGGACCTTGAGATGACTGGCCTCGAGCCTGCACGTCACGTGATCGTCGAAATTGCCACCATCATCACCGATGATCAGTTGGAGATAGTGGCCGAAGGTCCAGACTTGGTAATCCATGCTGACGAAGTTCAACTGTCAGAAATGGATGATTTCGTAACAGATATGCACACTAAATCAGGGCTTCTTGAGCAGATACGTTTGTCTTCTACCCACTTAGAAGAGGCGACTCAACTAACGCTCGATTTCATTATGGAGCATGTCAAAAAACCCAGATCCGTACCATTATGTGGAAATTCGATCGGGACCGATAGAAGATTCTTAGATGCTTATATGCCTGAAATTGAGAACTTTCTGCATTACAGATCTATTGACGTTTCGACAGCTAAGGAATTAGCACGTCGCTGGAATCCGGCAGTCTTAAAAGGGGTCCCCCAAAAAGAGACTTCCCACAGAGCGCTTGACGACATTAGAGAAAGCATCACTGAGTTACGGCACTACAAAGAACATCTCTTCAACCTGAGCTAGAAATCGAATTCGTATTAGATAAGCGGATAGGATTTCCCCGATGAATCGCCCAATGCGTGAGGAGCAGCGCCCGCCTGATGACGGGGTAACCGAACTGGCTCCAAACGTTCGTCGAATCCAGTTACCAATGTCTATGCCTGGGCTAGGGCATGTGAACTGCTACATCCTTGACGATGAACGAGGCGCAGCACTAGTTGACCCCGGCCTGCCGGGACCGGCTAACTGGAAGGCGTTAATGAACGGCTTGCGGGAAGCAGATGTACCGCCAGAACGTATTCATTCAATCGTGATTACCCACAGCCACCCAGACCATTTTGGAGCCGCGGGACACTTTCATGACAGGTACGGGTGCGAAATCATCACACACAAGAATTTTAGAATGTGGTGGAACTTAGAAGAAGAAGATGATGAACCGCTCCACAATGTCGTCTCAGCCGATGACAATGCCCAACTTCGAGATGACCCCCTTTTCGCCGGGTTGGAGACCGGGCCCAGAGGGCCTACGCCTTGGGGCGGTGAACGTTACAAGATGCCGTGGCATCGGCGACTTGGTTACGCGATGATGCGAAAGGGTTGGGGCGGAGCTTGGTTTTCAACGCCCAAACCAACGAAACGAATCGAAGACGCCGATCGCATCAACCTCGCTAGACGCGAATTTGTCGCTGTTCACACGCCTGGACACACAGCTGATCATTTATGCCTATATGACCCCGAAGAAGGTCTGATGTTGTGCGGAGATCACGTGTTGCCAACTATCACACCTCACATTTCTGGTTTTGGCCCAGCAGCTGATCCTTTGAAAGACTTTTTTGCGAGCCTTGATCGAGTCGCTAGTTTCGACGGGGTAAAATTGGGCCTACCCGCACACGGTCAACCATTTACAAATCTTTCCGAACGCGTTCAGGACATCAAACACCATCATCATGAGCGGCTTGACCTACTTAGAGAAGCTTCCGACACATTGGGCCAAGCCTCAGTGCAGAAATATATGAAGGAACTTTTCCAGCAACGCTCCTGGGGACCGATGGCTGAGTCCGAAACCTTCGCTCATCTTGAACACTTGCGGCGTGTGGGCGAGAGCGATGCAATTCGCGCTTCCGACGGGGTTTTGGAATATTCATTCAAATAGTTGTTTAAATTCAAAAGATTTCTAGGAATTGGAAGCGTTCTGGTCGCAAGCTACCCTCTTAGGTTGCATTGCAAAGGCTTGGCCAATTTTATTCGTTTGACCGGGCTCCAACATTTGTGATGACCTTTGTTTAGTTAATCCTCTGACGTAAGAGTTGTTTGAAAATCATGCGTAATTATTCACCCTCAAGTTGGTCGTGTGCACACAGCACGCTAGCGCGCGCCCTTAATGGCAGCGCTGGGGCCAGCACGCGCATTTCAACAAAACTCACTACAGACTTTGCTGCGATGCGCCCAGCGAATTATTTCACCGGATTTAAGCATCAGACATGGCGGTCTTCGGAGGAGCAGGTGTAGCTGCAAGAGCACATCAAAGCAATCCACTGAAAGGCCGCCGGTTGACCGGCGGCCTTATCGCTTTTTATCCCATCAAACAGTCCTTATTCAGTCAACAGAAAGAGAATCGGAGAATCCAATGCTTGAGCTCCTTATTGAAACCGAAGATGAATGGAACGTTGCCGGTCGGTGCAATGACAACAACGGAACACTGACTCATTTGTTCTTCTCAGACAGCACCAATCATCAAGCACGCGCAAAGGCAATCTGCGCTAAGTGTTCGGTCTCCACTCAGTGTTTGGAGGCCGCGCTCACCCGCAAAGAGTTATGGGGTATTTGGGGCGGTGAACTGATCGAAAATGGACGAATCATGGTTGGAAAGCGCGGACGAGGGCGCCCTCCTAAGGGGCCGCGTCCAGTCGTCGAGATCAACGAAGTTCCGATCCCGCCGGAATTGATTCCGGCATAACCGCACAAAGGAGTTCAGTCCCCCTCTCCTTTGGCAGACCACCGGCGCGTGATCGCTGAGGGCCTCCGAAATGGCCGCCCGCCAGCACAACGTTAGAACCGGTTCGGTCGAGGAGCCTCCGGGTTTATTACTCGGGGGCTCCGACGCGTTTCAGGGGTACCGTGAGCCATGCGAATCACGCAAATCGACGCTTGAAAGCAATATGGCTAATTCTTGGAGAAGACCAGCAATCAGTTTCTTATGTCTGTATCTAGTTGGCGCGGTTATTTTTTTAGTTAGCGGCGCAGGAGGCCCCTCAAAAGGCCTTGAAGGAACCGCAAGCAATTCTGACGAGGGAACAGCTGTTCCAGCTCTTTATCTTCTTAAGTTTTCAACCTTTGAAGGAGAGGAACGTTCTCTCTCTAAATTCTCTGGCCAGCCTCTTATTGTTAATTTCTTCGCTTCATGGTGTGCCCCCTGTGTGAAAGAAATGCCCGATTTCGAAAAACTTCACAAAACTCATGGTCACAGGGTCAATATCTTGGGGCTCGCTATTGAAGAGGCGCGACCCGCAAGAGAAATAGTGGAATCGACGGGAGTCACCTATTCCGTCGGGCTAGATGAATACGATCTTTTGGCCACCCTTGACGGGTTTGCTATGCCGACTACCGTATTCATTTCACAAAATGGTGAACGGCTCGAGAGCCACAGTGGGGCACTTGACTATTCTGGACTCGTTAGCCGGGTAGAAAAGCTGTTTGGTGATGAGTGACGTAAATTTGGCCTTCGCTTTTACGGCTGGGATAGTCGCAACTATTAATCCCTGCGGCTTCGCGATGTTGCCGGCATACATTTCTTACTTCTTAGGTATAGAAGCCACATCAACCCCAAATGTTGGCACAAGTATCACTCGAGCTTTAGTTACCGGGTCAGTTGTTTCAGCGGGTTTCCTATTCGTCTTTGGATGTGCGGGGCTTCTAGTTTCCTTGGGTTTCACAGCTATCCGGGAAGTTGTCCCTTGGGTAGCGATCTGCGTTGGAATAACGCTGATCGTTCTCGGCTGTTTGGTATCCAGCGGTCGACGAATAGATATAGCTCTACCAAGATTTAGTGGGGGAACTACTGAAAAGAATTTTCGAAGTCTCGTGGTTTTTGGGGTTTCTTACGCTGTGGCGTCTATTTCTTGTGGGCTACCAACTTTTATTGTCGTTGTTTCGACATCGGCCACTGGCTTCCAGTCAGGTTTCACAGCGTTTATTTTTTATGCCTGCGGCATGTCAGTAACTCTGTTAGCTCTGACAATTAGTTTGGCTCTCGCTCGTTCCGCTTTCCTTGAAAAGCTTCGATCCTTGGTTCGCTACGTGGATCGAGCTTCAGGCGTTTTAATGATTTTAGCCGGTGCTTATCTAGTCATATTTTGGGTTATTGAACGAACCGGAAGTTCCTCTAATTGGTTCGTGGCATTAGTAGAAAACTGGAGTTCGAATTTGACCAATGCAGTCAGCGACATTGGAGGCGTCCGAACTGGAATCTTGCTAAGTGTGGTCGTAGCTCTCGGGTTACTCGTGTGGTTACTGCAGTCAGGCTCGATCCAGCGGGACGAAACACCCGAGAGGGCGGACTAGTGGCATTACATCTTGGGGATCACGAACTCCTGGAAAAAGATCGGCCCTTCGAAGCTCTGCTTTCTCAACCTGGGGTAAGCGAGGTGCTGCATTTAGGTTCCCGTTTTGGCTTTATGGCTTTTCATGGCGGTTGGCTAGAAGAGGTGACTGACGATATTGCTAGTACGGCATCTGATCGGTCCGGGGCCTCCTATTACGGGGTGCTACAAGGTCCAAGTAATCAGTGGCACATTCCTTCTCGTCTGGTGAATCCTGAAGAATCAAAAAACCTTGAACTGTTTATTGAACACGTCGATGTAGTTGTGGCAATTCACGGTTTCGGGCGACCAGATTTACTTCGCTCTGTTCTTTTAGGCGGGCAGAATCGGGATCTGGCAGAGTTTGTTGCCTGTCGCCTAATTGCTCATTTACCTCATTACGAGATAGTTCACGATCTCTCGTCCATGCCTGTCGGACTCCGCGGACAACACCCAAAAAATCCAGTCAACCTTCCTCGGGGGGGCGGGGTGCAGGTCGAACTACCTCCTCGTATTCGAGGCAAGAGTCCTCTGTGGACGGGGTTCAAAGGCCCCGGCCGGGTACCTCATCACGAGGCATTGATTAATGGACTAGCGACCGCCGCTCGCGACTGGTCAATTCGTTATGAAAACAACTGAGTCTTAGGGAGCCAAACGGCTCACGGACCATCCGCTCTCAGTTCTTCGATAGTGCACTCGATCGTGAAGCCGGTGACGACGCCCCTGCCAAAATTCAATTGCATCTACCAACAGTGCATAACCTCCCCAGTAAGCAGGCCGTTCCGGCAATCGATTATCTAATTCCGCATCAAGTTGATCCCACGCCTCTTGCAGTTCACCTCGATTTTTGACTGGACGGCTTTGTTTCGAAATGACAGCAGAAATTTGAGAACCGCGTTCACGAGAGGAAAAATACTGGTCGCTTACTTTGACACTGGTCTTCTCAACATGGCCACTAACCCGTATCTGTCGCTCTAATTCCAACCACCCAATTAGAGCTGCTGCCTTGTTGTTGTGATCTAAATCTGATCCTTTTGCACTCTCATAGTTCGTATAAAAAATCAGGCCACCATTTATTTCACCTCGTAGAAGGACGTTTCGAGAAGATGGCTCCATTTGTTTGTTAACAGTTGATACTGTCATCGCGTTCGCATTATGGAAGCCAAGTTCTTGCGCATAGCCGAGCCATGAACGTAAGAGATCCATAGGGTCTTCAGGCACCTCAGATTCTGACAGGCCCTGATCCATTAAATGATCTCGTATCTGTTTCAATGAGTTTGATTCTGGCATCACCGTTTGGACTCCGCTTCTCTACTAGGCACTATGCCATGGCAATACGATCTATGGCTGCAGTAATAGCTGCCGCGGTCACGGGAGCCGCTTCTCGCTGGGCCTTCAGCTCGCTAATCGGCGATTCATGCGGTTTATTGGCAGCAAATGTTATTGGATGCGCTCTCATCGGCTGGGCATCTAGTTCGTATAAGTCCAATTGGGATCAGGCCTGGCTAACGGTTGGCCTGTGTGGGTCATTAACCAGCTTCGCCGGTTTGGCAGTGTTACTTGGTACCGGTCTCGAAGAACAACGTTGGGCTTTCGTGCTTCTCTGGGGCTCGGCAACGATCATTAGCTGTGGAGTTAGCTTCGACCTAGGTCGTTCAGTCGGAGATACACGATGACGGCGATCTTGTTTGCCATATTCGCTGGAATCGGAGCTGTCATCCGATGGAAAGCTAACGCTCGATGGGGAAAGCTAGGCACGCTAATACTTAACCTGGCTGGAGCTCTCGGGCTCGGCCTTATGGCAGGCCTAGATGGTCCTATTGTTTCGGTACTTGGTGCAGCTGGAATAGGAGCTATGACTACCGTTTCGGGGGTGGCAAGAGAAGTCCACGCATTGACTTCTTTTTCAAAAACTCGAGGTGCTATTTACCTCGCCGGGACTTTAGTTGCCGGGGTTGGTTTCGCTTGGGTTGGTATTCATTGGAGCTTATGAGTGATCTGGGCCAGGAATTGAGTCAAATCCAACGTATGGACGAAGGGCATCTGGAATAACAACCGAGCCATCATCTTGTTGTCCATTCTCCATAAGAAAGACGAGGGTTCGAGAAATTGCGCATGCAGTTCCATTCAAGGTGTGGAGCAAGCCTGACCCTTCGCTATCTCTGTACCGACTACTCATTCTTCGTGCTGAATAATCGGTGTAGTTCGAGCAGGAAGTCACTTCGCGATATGCGCCTTCTGATGGGAGCCATACTTCCAGATCATATTTCTTGGCAGCAGCTGCACCTAGGTCTCCTGAAGCCACGTTGATTACTCGATACGGCAATTCCAGCGAAGCGACAATCTCTTCCTGCAGAGAGCGAAGGGTTTCCAATTCATCCCAACTGACATCTGGGTCACAGAACGAGAACATTTCTACTTTGTCGAACTGATGTACTCGAAAGATACCTCTGGTGTCTTTGCCGTAAGTCCCGGCTTCTCGTCGGAAGCACGACGAGAAGCCGGCATAACGAACAGGTAGCGATTCTCGGTCAAGGTGTTCGCCTCTATGCAACCCAGCTAGAGCTACTTCGGAGGTCCCGATAAGAAATAAGTCATCGCCAGCAATCTCATAGACCTGGTGTCGGTCGGTGGGGAAAAAGCCAGCATCGATCATCATCTCTTCGCGGACCAACACTGGGGGGACGACCGGAACAAAGTTGTGTTTTTCAAGAATGTCGAACGCAAATTGGACAAGCGCGAATTCAAGCCGAACTGCAGGACCCATCAGATACGCGAATCTACTTCCGCTATTTTTAACGGCCCTTTCACCATCAACCAATCCAAGTAACTCGCCTAACTCCGCGTGGTCATAGTTCCTAGCCGCTGTCTGCTCACCAACTTCCTTCTCAGTAATGAAGTCATTTTCGTCCCCATGGGGAACTGATTCATCAGCCGGGTTGGGAATCTGAAGAGCTAACTCTTCGACTTCACTAACTGCTTCAGCTTCAGCATCTTCTAATTTTTCGAGTTCAGCCTTCAGTCTGCTGGCCTCAGCAATTTTTGATTCGCGATCGCTTGGATCAGCTCGGCCAATCTCTTTGGAAGCGAGATTCTGAGCAGCGCGAGCTTCTTCAGCGGCATGCATGGCTGTTCGTCGACGTTCATCGGCGTCCAAAGTTGCTTCGATAAGTGAAGGCTCTACACCTTTCTTCTCGGCTCCAGCTCTGTAGGCGTTTTCTTCTCTTAGACGTCGAAGGTCGATCACATCAGTTGACGGTAGCGGGTATAAGGCTCTACAGAAATCCGATATTGCGAAGAAACTTCAGATCGCTCAACAAAATGTGCTGATGTCGCATCCGGAGGGGTTCTGCCAAAAGACCATTGAAGTACCCATGGCTGCGAAAACCAGCATCGCTAACACCAGGCCGGTGACAAATATGTAGGTAAAAACCTTGCTATCGAACTTGAGGTGCATGAAATAGGAAACAACAATTTGGAATTTGACGACCATCAGGATCAAGAGTGACGGAACTTCCAAGATGCCGAAGTCCCAAAAGTAAGTTGCTACTTCGACCGCAGTAAGTACACCAAGGATTAAAGCAATCTTGATATAACCAACATCGCTTAACCCATGATCATGATGTTCATCGTGGGTGTCTTCATCGGAAACGGCAGCTGTATTCATGTGACTATTAGTCCTATGGGATCAGGTAAACGACCGCGAAGATAACAATCCACACGATGTCAACAAAGTGCCAATACAAGCCTATTATCTCAATAGTTTCTGCCCGTTCAGGGCCTAGTTGCCCTCCGGATACGAGCACCCACATGGTGACGAGCATCACAATCCCTAGTGATACGTGAACACCATGAAAGCCGGTGAGAGTGTAGAAGGCTGAGGAAGAAATATTGGTGGTGAACCCCAACCCTTCCCGATAGAAGCTAGTGAATTCGTAAACCTGCCCGGCAATAAAGATAGCGCCAAGACCAGCTGTCGTTAACAGCCACAACTTGCAGGTCTCCATCTCGGCTCGTTGTATGGCGGTGACAGCGAGAACCATGGTCAACGAACTCATCAAAAGAACAAAGGAACTCACCGAAGTAAAGGGAATGTCGAACAGGTCAGCCGCAGTTGGGCCACTAGTCGACGGGCCAACCCGGTTCCGTAAGAGCAGATAAGTCGAAATCAAGGCACCAAAGAGCAAGCAGTCTGAGCCTAAGAAGGCCCACATCGTGACCTTTTCGTTAGTCAACCCTGTATTGGTGGGCAAATGATGATGGTCATCCCACTCAGTTCGGCCATAAGCCATCTGAGGGGAGGAGTCTTGAGTAATTTCAGACAACTGGGGCCTCCTCCTCAGCTAACTCAGATCCCTCATCACCTGGTGGATCTACGTCGTCAGGGCCATGCTCTTCATGGTCCCCATGCCCAGCATCGGGATCGGTCGCTGGTTCTAAGCTCCATCCATACATTGCTCCAAGCAAAAGCAAGAGGCCTATTCCTGAGATCCAAAGGTTATAGATCAAACCAAGCGCGATTAGTGGAAGGGCTGAAGCCAGCACGATCGGCCAGTAAGAGGGTGACGGAAGGTGGGGGTTTTGATCGCCTTTTTGTGCAATCTCATTCCCGTCCGCCACCTTGCGAAGTTTGCCGTTTTCATCTGGCTGGTACTTTTTATGCCAAAAGTCATCAACGTCAGTAATGACTGGTACATAGTCGAAATTGTGTTCTGGGGTGGGGCAAGGTATCGCCCACTCGATGGTTCGGCCATCCCATGGGTCCGCTGGCTCTTGTGGAACTGTTCCAGCTTTATAACCGAGCCAGGTTCGGACGATGTTGACAGCAAAAACAATCATCCCGATAAGGATCACAAAAGCGCCGATCGTGACAACAGCGTTCCAAAAGTCAAAGCCGTCTTCGGGTCCGTATCGACTGTGTCGACGCGCCATTCCTTGAAGGCCAACTATATGCATTGGACCAAAGGTCATATTAAAGCCCACGAGCAAAATCCAGAAATGCCACTTCCCTAGAGACTCATTGAGTTTGTAGCCAAACGCTTTTGGCCACCAGTAGTACATCCCAGCAAAAAGGCCCATCAATGCGCCACCAAACAAGACGTAATGGAAGTGGGCGACGATGAAGTAGGTGTCAGTTTGTTGGGTATCGGCAGGTGCTACGGAATGCATTACGCCGGAAAGGCCACCAATAGTGAACATCGAAACCAACGAGATTGAAAACATCATGGGGACTGTGAATTTTAGGTTTCCGCCCCACATCGTTGCGATCCAATTCAGGATCTTCACACCCGTTGGAACTGCAATAAACATCGTTGTGGCCGAGAACGCCGCCACGCCCACGGGCCCAAGCCCCGACACAAACATATGGTGGGCCCATACCCCCCATCCCATAAACCCAATCGCTGCTCCGGATATGACGATAACCGAGTAACCAAAGAGTGGCTTCCGAGAAAAGACTGGCAAGGTTTCGGAAACGATACCGAACGAAGGCAAGATGAGGATGTAGACCTCTGGGTGGCCGAAAATCCAGAAGAGATGCTGCCAGAGGAGCGGGTCGGCACCCATCGCTACGTTGAAGAAATTCGCGTCGAACGTTCGGTCAAAGCTCAGCAGGATCAAAGCAACCGTAATGACAGGCAAAGCAAACAAAAGAAGCAGCTGAACCACAAAGATCATCCACGTGAAGACAGGCATACGCAGCAGCGTCATCCCAGGAGCTCGCATATTGAGAACTGTGACGATGAGGTTGATTGCCCCTACCAACGAAGCTATACCCGCTATTTGGAGTCCAAGCGCATAGAAATCCATACCAGCGCCTGGACTATATGTAACCCCAGTGTTGGGGGCGTAGGCGAACCATCCACCGTCGGGCCCACCGCCAAGGAACCAGCTGAGGTTCAGGAAAATACCAGCGAATACGAAGATCCAAAGTCCCAACGCGTTCATCCTCGGGAAAGCAACATCGCGGGCGCCGATTTGCAACGGGACGATGTAATTAGCGAACGCAGCTGCTAGTGGCATAATCACAAGGAAAACCATGGTTGTTCCGTGCATTGTGAAAATTTGGTTGTACTGCTCAGCCGTAAGGACCGTGCCGTCGGGAGTAAATAACTGGGCTCTTATGAGAAGGGCTTCGACGCCTCCCCACAGAAACCAGAACATGGCGACGACACCATACATAATGCCGATTTTTTTATGGTCGACTGTGAAGACCCATGCTCGCCATCCACTGGCGTTAGTGGGGCGCGCGAACGCGCCTGTCGAGGGGCTGGTATCTCCAGATTCAAGTTCGAGGATTTCTGGGCGTTCCTCGGTTATGGCCATAGGGATCGATCTCCTGAAAGCCGCTGCGTGCGGGTCAACTTGGCATTAACGGTGGGGGTCCACCGAGGGTCATTAGATAGGTAACAAGGTCGTCGAGCTCATTGTCTGAAAGTGTCTCGGCGAAAGAAATCATTCCTTGGCGATTTTCTGGGCGAGCGGGTTTCTGGCCAGGGGCATTACGAATCCATTCTTTAAGGTCAGCAATATTGACGGAGCCGTCTTCTTCGTACAGTTCAAAGATTGCTCCAGCAAATGAAGTTCTGGTCATCAAATGGGTGAGATTGGGTGCATATCCAGAGGTCAAGTTGGCGTTCCCGTCAGCTGCTGACTCATAGACACCATTGATTACGTGACAGCTAATGCAATGTCTACCGAACAAGTCGTAGCCGCTCTTAGCTGCTGCAGCTTCTGGAATGGTGGCTGGCGTTAATTGCTCTCGGACCCATTCGTCATAATCCTCATCGGTGAGTACCACTGCACGCATTTGCATATTGGCGTGGCTCAACCCACAAAATTCTGTGCATTCACCGTAGAAGATTCCTGGTACAGGCGAACTAATCCTCCAGTGATGAACTCGCCCTGGGACAGCATCTTTTTTGCCGTTTAGTTGAGGTATCCAAAATGAGTGAATCACGTCATTTGAGCGGATATCCAGATTCACTTCTTCGCCGACCGGAATAACAATCTCGTTAGCAGTGACGATGTCGTCAGTCCCGTCTTGATCTACGTCGTAACTGAACTGCCACCACCATTGTTGGCCTTCAACTTTGATGGTTCTTCCATCGCTTTTGCCGCTTAGGTCAAAAACGGTCGGGATGGTTACGATGGCTAGGAAAACCAGCATGAATACCGGGATTAAGGTCCAGGTCAGCTCGGCCTTTCGGTTGCCATGAATTTGCTTCGGCAGTTCATTCGGATCATCGCCAGGTCGTTCACGGAACTTGACGATCACAATTACCACCGCAACAGCAACAAAGATGCCAACAGCAGTCGCCATGTATCCAGACAAACGCATTATTCCGTCAATTTGTTTGGCGTTCTCCCCAACAGGATCAGTTGGATCAATTCGTCCCGTAGCGCACGACGCAATTAACGTTGTTCCAAACAGAAGAGGGACTAGACGGAGCAGCCGACGCATTACGGACTGATGTTTGTGCATTTCTCGGCTTTCGCCCTCGGTTGATGTATGGATCCTTGCACTCATTTGATAACCACCGGGATGTACTGACCGGGCGCGGAATGCTCATCCTTCGAATGGTCTTCTTCGCCGTGATCTTCCTCACCGTGATCTTCTTCGCCGTGGCCGCCTCCACCATGATGGTGGAAATCACGCTCGCCACGAGCCGTAGCCGCAATACCTCCAACTATTAGCGCTAAGCCTCCTAGGACTAGCACCGACGCCACCACGGCTTTACGGAGATCGGGCTTTGCGTACAAGACAAAGGCAAAGGCCAACACCAAGCTGGACGCGATCATTGCAAACCAACTGGCTCCGTTCTTGCTCGAAGTTAAGAGAATTCGGGAGACTAAGACGACAGGAAGGGCGATTGAAAGCGCCCCATAAAGCGGAATTTCAAACGGAGCAAGAATTCGCTTCCGTTCAACAGCATTAGCTTCTTGATCTGTCGACAAATGTTCCGACCATGAACTGAACGTCCACTCGACTGCTGCAACCAGCAGCGTGGCGATACCAAGGATCGCGATAAAACCATCAACGACTAATCCAACCATCAACACGCCAAGCCCGATAGCCCCCATGATGGGCCACCAAGCAGGGACAGCTGGATGGGTGTGGGCGCGGTCTCTGTCTATTGAGTCGCCATCGCCAATTGATAAGGCTAAGCCCGCTAGAAGCGCAAAAGCGGCGGCCGCTGTGCCTAACACTATGGTCCCGAACATGACGATATGGCCATCGCCATCCATGCCCGTAACGAGCCCAAGTACAACCGCTGCCGCTGTGGCAAGTGTTATGCGTCCAGCAAAGTATCTGCTTGCAATTCCGAGCATCAATCCCCTACTTCACCACGTAAACCGTGTACCAGGTCACAGTCCATACAAGAGCTGCGAAATCCCAAAAGAAAACTGCTGCTCCAAAGGTCGTACTTCCTTGCTGTCCTACGCTGCCACCAAGAGACCGAAGTCCCATTAGCCCGAGATAAAGGAGTCCTACAACAACGACAGCCAAAGCAAGACCTGTCGTCGCAAACGCAAGATTCTGATATTCCCCAGCGCCTATCTCTACTCCCATGCGATTGAGGCTATACATCACCATATTTATAAACCCGAGCCCCAACACAAGCGTTGTAGCGATAGCTGTCCAAGCATGTGCCGTGTCTCGACGCCTACTTGCCCACAATGCCCAATGGGCCGTGATCATCGACGCCACAAGAGTTAGAAGTGCGTAATCAAATTGGGGGTTTGGGACGGCTAAACCGTCAAGCCAATCAGAACCCGGATGGGGGCCTGAAGCATGCCGCCGAGCCATATAGAAACCAAGCGCCCCTGCCATCATCATTGAGATCGCCGCGCAGGCGAACCCAGTTGCTACGAGCTGAGTTCTGGGCCTTTGAGGTTGTCCAGATGCGAGAGTTGGGGTGGTATCAGACATCACGTAGTTACCTCCTCAGCTTCAGCCGAATCCAGCAACGGGGTCCCTGAGCTGAGCATCGGCAATTCATCTATTTCGCCCATTGGTGGTGGTGATGGCAGCATCCATTCAGGCGATTGTGCGCCCCAGGGATCATCATCTGCCCGAAGGCCTTTTTTCAAGCCCACGGATATAAACAAGTTAAGGAGAAGCAGACCAGCGCCCGCTATAAGAATCGCGACTCCTGCAGCTCCGATAGCGCTTAGCCCTTCAGCTCCGCTGTCATCAACCCAGTTCGCGTATAGAGCAGTTGTAGCTGGATCTGTGTAGACAAAGTCTGGTTGCTCTGTGAAGAGTCCCGAAAGGGTGGGGCCAGCGAACGCAAGAAGTGCTCCTGTGCCGATAACTAGGAAATTCAAGAGACCAACTAGTTCATTCAACTGGCGGCCCCAAATCTTGGGCGCCCACCAATGAATGGCAGCTAATAGGCCTAGTAGCCCGGCCCCGTATATCAATACAGATTGTTGACCTGTTACCCAAGTCGTCATACGAAGTTGAGGGTTGCCGTCGTTGCCTCGACCCGCTATCTCGAGCCAGTCAACTGCGGCTCCAATTAGGCCCACAAACGCGCCGACCAGCACCAATTTTCCGGCGCCAAAAGCGGCCAGCAGCGACGTGCTGATTTTCGGCAACTTACGATTTTGGATTATTGCCAGACCTAACAGGCCAAGGAGCCCCACTGTCCCGAGAAGGGCACCTCCGTACAGCGCCACCAAAACCACGCCTTCAAAGCCATCAATGATGTCAGCACCTTCTCCAGTTATCCCAAAGTTGGCCCATGCCCCGAACCCAAAAAGACCAACAAGCCCAATGGTGAAATACATCGCCAGAGGCTCAAATACCTTACGACGGGCGGTAGCAAGAACTATTTCTGCTGCAACACCCAGGACGGGGACCACATAGATGAATAGCTGAGGGGTTCGATGAATCCAATCGATGCGTTCCCACACGCCGTAGTTACCAAGTAAGAAAACACGCCCGTATCGATGGTCTACGTAAAGGATCGCTATCTGTCCAAGCAAAACCGGGAGGCTGACAACCAGCATTGAAGCTGAAACCAAAGAGGACCATGTAAAAGGTGCGGTCTCATCCATGTAGAGGCCCGGTGACCTCATGGTCATGATTGTTGTGGCAACACTGATGGCGCCCAAAAGTAAGGCAACTACAAGCCCACTCAGGGCAAGGAGATGCAAATCAACTCCGTTAGCCCAGCCGCCGTAGGGACCTCCATTACCTAGGTAGGCGCCAATTAGCACAACCGCCGAGATTTTCCATGTCCAAAAGGAGGCCGTTGCGGCACGCGGAAACGCCAGGTTTGAAGCGCCAATCTGCAAGGGAACCATATACATCGACACACCAAGGAAAGCCGGAATTAGGAACAGCAGCGTTAGAGCTTCCCGAGAAAAAGCGAACCCTTGAGCAAAGCCGTCGGCACCAAGAGTTACAAACTCGGTCGCTGAAGTTAGATCCAATCTGACTAACAAATCAAGAACAGCTCCTAAGACCAGAAATAGCAACGAACAAACAATGAAGAGTCGTCCAGTTCGCTTGTGGTCAGCGGTAGTTAGCCAGCCAAAGGGGGTGGGGTCTTCCACGGGCACGCCGGGGGATGTTGAAGCGGTGGTGTTTTCGCTCATCGTGTCCTGCTGATTGCTGCCTCGATAACTAGGGGGTGATGCCTACCTAACGGTTGGCTGTGCCCAGATGCGCGGGTGACCCCGCACAGGTGCTGAGTGTGCACTTTACTCACCAGATTGCCAGTCATGTAACTCGAAAGCTTGTTCTGTCAAAGTCTTTTCGGCACTTATTTTGCTGAGAGACATTCATGCGGAAACTCCATATACCAACACATCAACAGCCACGGCAATAAACAGCGCCCCCAGGTAGACGATCGAGTATGTAAAAACCTTCATGGCTTGCACCGAATTAGGTCGGCGAAGCAACTCAATCGTACGCCACAGGAATGCCAAACCACCTGCTACTGCAACTGATAAATAAAGGAAACTAGTTCCAGCGACACTGTGAAACCAAAGTGACAAACCCATAACGACAACCGTGTACGCAATCATCTGGATGGCGGTACTGCGAATGCTGCTAACCACCGGAAGCATCGGGATCGACGCTGCTTCATAGTCATCCGCATACTTAATAGCTAAGGCCCAGAAGTGTGGGGGTGTCCAAAAAAAGATAATGGCAAACAAGATAAATGCCCTGAGGTCCAGAGAACCTGTTACGGCAACCCAACCAATCAGGGCCGGAGCTGCGCCAGCAGCACCACCAATGACAATGTTCCGTTTTGAAGTTCTTTTCAACCAAAGAGAATAAACGAAGACATAAAATAGACATGCTCCAACTGCAAGAACAGCGGAGAGCCAATTCACCCAGACTGCAAACAGGCAAAACGCCAAAATCTCAAGCACAAATGCAAAGATCAGAGCCGCCTTGGGAGACACGGCACCAGTTACTAAGGGCCGGCCTTGGGTCCGCTCCATTAACCGATCTATGTCTCGGTCGATGTACATGTTGAATGTATTCGCGCCACCCGCAGCGAGAGTTCCGCCAACGACAGTCAAGATAACCAAAGAAATTTCTGGCATGCCGCCCTTGGCAAGAATCATTGAGGGAACAGTGGTGATCAAGAGAAGCTCAATAATGCGTGGCTTTGTGAGCACCACAAAAGCAGAGAGTGTCGACATCACTCCTCCGTCACCACTTTTGATGGTGGTTGTACCGTGCTCCATCGTGGGCCACGATACGCCCCCAAGGCCTTCTGACCCAACTAGATAGACTGATTAGCTCAGAATGTTATTTGAGTCGTAAATTCGAGACTGTGGAAATTGTTAATTTGAACCCTCGCCAATACCACCGGCTAACCCAAATAGCCCTTTGGCTTCTTGCTTTAATAGTGGTATCTGGAGCTGCTGTCCGCCTCAGCGGTAGCGGTCTCGGGTGCAGCGACTGGCCAAATTGTGAACCGGGTCAACTAATTCCACAAGCAAATTTCCACGCTTGGGTGGAGTTCGGTAACCGACTCATCACTGGTCTTGTTTCAGTCGCAGTGGTTCTTGCGGTTTTGGGGTCAATGAGACGGGTCCCAAATTCAGCGCGCCTTACCAAGTGGTCTTTAGGCCTTGTAGCAGGAGTCGCTGCTCAAATCATTCTCGGGGCTATCACAGTCTTAAGTCATCTATCCCCACCAATAGTTATGGGTCACTTTCTACTTTCAATGGTTTTGGTTTGGAACTCTGTGGTGCTCGAAGATATTGCTCGACCTGATAACGCCGCTTCCAATGCTGCATCGTTGCGAAGAAGTTTGCACTACCAAGCTCTAGCGATTGGCATAGCAACAGTCGTTGTGATTATGACAGGCACAATCGTCACAGCCAGCGGTCCTCACGGCGGAGATGAGAACGTTGTTCGTTTAGGGTTTTCATTTCCGGACGTAGCAAAAATACATGGTTCTGCTGTAGTGCTCCTCGTGTTCTTAAACCTCCTCCTCGTCGTTAGGACACGGCGACTAGAAAAATGTTTGTTTAGACGACGAGCTTCCATTGTCCTGGCCGTGACTCTCGGTCAAGCAGCGATTGGTTACACCCAGTACTTCACTAAATTGCCCGTGTTGCTTGTGGGTTGCCACATAACTGGGGCCACACTCTTGTGGATAACAACTATTCGGCTACTTCTAGTTAGTGATAGACAACAAATTGAGGTCGCCTGAGATGCTTATCCCGTTGACCCAAGTACACAGCCAATCTGAGACCGAAGTGGAGACCGCACCAGTCCTTACTGAAGATGACGACCCGACAGCATCAACAGACGAAGACGTGCCATGGATTGTTTTGGTATGGAACGACCCAATAAATCTTATGAGCTACGTAACGCACGTCCTTCAGAAACTATTTGGGTACAGCACTGAAAAAGCCACTCAACTCATGCTTGATGTGCACAACAAAGGTCGAGCTGTTGTATCAAACGGGACAAGAGAGAAAGCTGAACTCGATGTGTTCAGACTTCACGAATATGGCTTGTGGGCAACTATGCAGAAAGACTCCTGAGATGTTTTTTGACCGACGTTTCCGGCTAAAGCGAAACGGAAACGTAGAGATCAAGATTGCCGAAGACGAGCGACAGTTGCTATCAAGTTTGATCGAGCAACTACGCGAGTTGGTTCTTTCAACGGCACCCGAAGGAGCAGTAGATCCTTCACTGAGACGTTTGTACCCAGCTGCCTACGCTAATGACGACCAGCATGAAGTGGAATACCAAAGATCAATGAGAGACCAGCTTCTAGAAAGACGTCTCTCGCATCTTGATGCGGTCGAAACCACACTTAATGATTCTGAACTTAACCAGGAAACTCTGAATTATTGGATCATGAGTATCAATGATTTACGGCTCGTGCTCGGCACGCATTTAGACGTCAGCGAAGAGGATGAACCAAATTTTCTTGACGATGACGACCCTCAACAACACCAAAGCGCTATCTATCATTATCTGAGTCATTTGCTTGGGGAGTTAGTTGAAGTTGCTAACAACTGAGCAACCATTTCGTAGATCGGTGGTTTCCCGACTTCGGCGCCCTAGTCTGGGCCTGCTAGCCCCCATCGTCTAGCGGCCTAGGACACCGGCCTTTCACGCCGGCAGCACGGGTTCGAATCCCGTTGGGGGTGCCAATTTGTCTATCAACAAATAGCTCTCTCCATCCGATTACACCGATGGTGGGAAGGAAAGTTCGATTGTTGTACCCGGTTGATCATGATTGATAATCCGCGCTTGTCCTCCAAAACTCTCAGCTACATGGCGGACAATTGAAAGACCCAGGCCAGATCCCGGAAATGACCGCGCGCTCTCTGTTCGATAAAAGCGTTCAAAAACCTGCTCGTGCTCTTCCACTGGTATGCCCGGACCCTTGTCTGAAACTCTTATCGATCCATTCTCTACTTCAACTTGAATCGATGAGTTCGGCGGATTCCACTTCAGCGCATTATCGATCATGTTCGACACAGCTCTTTCAATTAATGCGGGCGCTGCCATAATTTGTGACGATGTGGCGGTGTAGCCGATGCTGCAAGAAGTTCGCCGTTGGTGACGCTGCACAACAGCGTCAACTAGTTCATCAAGTTCTATGCGCTCTGCTTCGTCCATGTGGTGTTGATCTGTAGCCAAATCAACTAGTTCAGTAACCAAGCCAGTTAATTGGTCAAGTTCGAACAACACGTCATCCATAATCTGTCTTCGCTCATCATCTCCGATCGAAGAACTTCGTTGCATGTATTCCAAGTTGGTGCGCAGACTCGTAATCGGAGTGCGAAGTTCGTGGCTAGCGTCAGTCACCAGTCGTTGCTGCTGTTCTCTGGAAAGGCTTAGGGCCCGTAGCATTTCATTGAAGCTTGAAGCTAGCTGCCCAAATTCGTCATCTCTTTTAACATCGATCGGTTGATCAACGTCTTGTGTGTCAGCGACTCTGGTGGCAGCTTCGGTGAGGCGCCGAACCGGGCGCACTACGCGCCCCGCGACCGCAAAGCCAATCAGGCCTGACCCTGCTACCCCAATAACAAAGATTTGAATACTCATCCGCCACAAAGCTGCAAGTTGTGCATCAACTTCATCCATTGGTCGGGCAATAATCGCAGCACGGCCAGGCAGCAGAAGGGGAAACGTTAGGACCCGCATTCGATAGCCTTCTATCTCAACGGTTGTTATTCGCGACCTAAGTTCCCTTCTGGCAACTGAAAGGTCATCGGGCCGAATAGGGAGCGGTTCAACATTGCTCGCCCAAATTCGGCCTTTCACATCAAAAATTTGAACCAACACATCGTCTGGGGAGTACTTACCAAAAAGCCGACGATCAAATTCTTGGGGCCGGCCAAATTTTTCACCCAGCAGGGTGACGTCAGTGGCTCTCAACCGCAATTTTGAATCAATACTGTCGACAGCTTGTCCTCTTGCTAAATACAAAAAAGATCCAGCTACGCACGCCACGGCGATAGCGACTACCAAAGCAATCAAAATGGCTACTCGGGCACGGAAACTCATGCGGACCTAAGGACGTATCCGATACCACGGACTGTTCGTATCAACCTATGACCACCATCTATCTCCGTTTTTCGGCGGAGATACCCGATGTAGACCTCCAAACTATTTGACGCTAATGCCGCGTCATATCCCCAGACTGCTTCGTAAATCTGGTCTCGGGTCAGCACCTGGTTGGGATGTTCTAAGAAAAGTTCAAGTAACTCATACTCGGTTCTCGTCAGATCTAACAGTTCACCATTCCTATGAGCTTGTCGTGCTTGTCTATTAAGCGAAAGATCTGCAAAAGACAAATGCGCTACGTCAAAGTCAGAAGATCTGTTACGTCTTAGCAACGCTCTTATGCGCGCTAACAGTTCATCAAGAGCAAACGGTTTCGCTAGGTAGTCGTCAGCGCCCGAATCAAGACCTCTAACTCGATGTTCGGTTTCATGACGCGCCGTAAGAAGCAAAATTGGCAATTCCGATCCTTGAGACCGCAAACGGCGGCACACTTCTATCCCCCCAAGTTCAGGCATCGTTAGATCGAGAATCATAAGATCCAATTGGCTAGATATTTCAATGGCCTGCAAACCATCAGATGCAGTCAGAACTTCATAGCTTTCAGATCTCAATGCGCGTTCCAATGCCTGACGAATTCGCTTATCGTCGTCGGCGACCCCAATGACGGCATTAGTTACGGCTGGCGCGTCTGATGAACTCATCAAATATAGATCTACTCCCTAAACATGAACGTTAAATGAAAATTGCGCGACGCGGCTGATCTCACCCAGCGGCATAGGCTCTCCGCCATAATGACCTGTCGACCTCTCCGAACCGAGTCCAAAAACCGTTCGGGTTCTCTAAAAGCTTTTTGGAGGGACATAGTCATATTCTTATTTTTGCTGTCCAGTGCATGTTCAACTGAGGGTTTAGTAGCGCCGGTTACTACTAGAACCACTCTTCCATACTCGCCGATCACCACTTCGTCATCTCTCGTTCCGCAAACAACAACCTCGACAACTTGGTTTAACAGCTCAACAACGGTTCCCAATGCGCCTCTTGTGACCACTACAAGCAAGCCTTATCAAGGGTGGTGGGACCCCAAAAAAGTCCATACCGCTTGGGGCGATACCGTCGAGGGGCTTCTCACTTTTCGCGGCTCACCAACACGGTCATGGTACGGACGTGGTCCTGTTCCATTGATGCCGGACGTGTTGTGGCGCTTCCCCGAAAAAGGCAACTTGTGTTCGTTATCCACGACTGGAGGTCGTACTACGAATTGGTGCGGAATTGGGTGGACAGGACAACCAGCAGTTTGGAAGGTGGGAACCCAAACGTGGCTTGCTGTCGGCGCGTACGACCGAGGTATCCACCTCCTCGATGCATCTACGGGTTTACCGGTGATCGAGCCCTTCGTAACAGGTGACATCGTGAAGGGTTCCCTCACTGTGGATCCTGATGGCTTTCCTCTTATCTACAGCGGTTCACGCGATGGTCAGCTGCGAATCTTGGCATTTGACCGACCTGATCATCTAACTGAGCTTTGGAGTTTGGCTGGCAGCCAAGTCAATCCAATGATGTGGAACGACGACTGGGATGCCGCACCTCTAATACTTGATGATCACCTCATCACTGGTGGAGAAAATAGTTGGCTGCACGTAATCCGGTTGAATCGCTCAACAGATGATTCAGGTCTAGTTGTTGTGGATCCTGAAATAATTTTCCAGACACCTGGTTGGGATGATGAGTTACTTAGGGCGTTGGGCGACAACAACGTCTCTATTGAGAACTCGGTAGCGATATCCGGTGACACGGCCTGGTTTGCTAATTCCGGTGGGCTCGTTCAAGGTTGGGACCTAGCGCCATTACGGGGTGGGGGCACGCCGGTACGAACTTTCCGGTGGTGGATGGGTGACGACATTGACGCCACTATCGTCATCGACGACGAAGGTTTTCTTTATGTCGCCGCAGAATACGAACGCTCAACATCGCGGTCACGCGAAGTGGGGCAATTGGTGAAATTAGACCCAAGAGAACCCGAAACACCCGTGGTGTGGTCTCTACACGAAAATGACACTTTGCCCGGCGGCATCTGGAGTACCCCAGCTCTACATAAGGGCGTACTTTACGTGACCACAAACTCTGGTCGGTTAATGTCAGTCGACCGTTTTTCTGGAGAAATATTGTGGACAATATTTCTTGAGGGGCCCCTGTGGAGTTCGCCCGTCGTTGTTGATGACATTCTAATAGTTGGAGACTGCGGGGGTTATCTCCGTGCCTACAGTGTTCAACAACCAAAGATTGAACCTATTGAAATTTGGCGGCTTGAAATTGGCGGTTGTATCGAGTCAACGCCAGCAGTTTGGGACGGCCGAATTTATGTTGGGTCTCGTGAAGGTGGTTTGTTCGCCATAGGCGAACGCTAAGAAATTTGTTCTAGGGTGCCGTCATGGATATTGGAGTTTGTGTTGCGTCACATGTTGGCGATATTGACTATGTCGTAAGAGCAGAAGAACTGGGATATTCCCACGCTTGGCTGGCCGACAGCCAAATGCTTTGGTCCGACTGCTATGCGGCTCTGGCTTTAGTGGCTGACCGCACATCAAAGATCAATATCGGGACCGGCGTATCGGTATCTGGAACACGTCCAGCTCCGGTCACCGCAGCATCTATCGCCACTATCAACGCCTTAGCACCCGGAAGAACTTTTCTTGGTTTAGGCACAGGTAATACGGCTATGCGGATAATGGGTCACAAACCTCAAAAAATTGCAGAGTTTGACGAATACCTCACAACATTAAAACCACTCCTGAAAGGTGAGGAGGCAAGTCACTCCTATAACGGACAAGTAAGCCCGATACGTCACATCATGCCCGATAAAGGATTCGTCAATTTCGATGACGAGATCCCTCTGTATGTCTCTGGGTTTGGTCCAAAGTCCCTGGCATTGGCGGGCAAGCACGGTGATGGCGCAGTTATGTCTATTCCTCCGGACGCTCAAGTAATGGACCGAATGTGGGAGATGATTGAACGGGGTTCTACGGAAGCAGGGCGACAGCTAAACAGAGATGACTACCTAACTGTGTCTCTTACAACAATCGTCGTACTCGATGACGGAGAGACAATTGAAAGTCCAAGGGTAAAAGCAGAAGCGGGAGCAATGGCAATGGCTTCAATTCATTATTCTTACGATCAATTCCGACAATTCGGTCGCGCGCCGGGAAGTAGGCTGGACAGCATCTGGGACGAGTACACCTCAATGCTGGAGGACTACGACCCAGAGCGAATCCATCAGCGAATTCATGCGGGACACAACTGTTGGGTTATCCCTGAGGAAGAACGATTTGTAACCCCAGAACTGATCGACGCTACGTGCATAGTTGGAACGGCAGACCAAATAATTGAACGACTAGTCGAACTCGACGAACGGGGGCTTGATCAACTAATGATTCTCCCAAACTTCGATCCTAGGTTTGAAGTGCTTGAGAAGGTCGGCCAGGAGATCATTCCTCATCTGTAAACAGGAAGACTGGCGAGTTGGGGATGGTGATTGGTTCACCTCGCTGTTAACCTAAAAAGCCGTCATAGCGATGACGTACCCCAACACTTCTTTAAGCTGAGAGTTCTTATGAGCAACGTCTGTCAAGTAACTGGTCGCAGACCTACAACTGGTTTTACCGTTTCTCACTCTCACCGCCGCAACAAGCGCTGGTTTAAACCGAATATCCAGAAGAAAAAGTTCTATGTGCCAAACGAAAAGCGGCATGTTACGTTGACCGTGAGCGCGAAAGGCATCAAGATCATCAACAAACGCGGGATTGAGTCAGTCTTAGCTGATCTACGACGTCGTGGGGAGAAAGTCTGATGGCGAAAAGCGATAAGCGCCCAGTAATCAAACTCAAATCAACAGCCGGGACTGGCTATACGTATTCCACACGTAAAAACAAAACAAACAGTCGCGAGCGGATTGAACTCAAGAAGTACGACCCAGTAATCCGAGAACACGTGATCTTTAAAGAAGAGCGCTGAGGGTTTTGTTCTAAAACCTTCATCTAGAGATGTCGGTTGTTAAACATATTGAGTTGTCATCAGCGCAGGCTCGTTCAATAGCGGTATCCGCTCAAGGGTTACAAACCACCAACCGGTTTTCTTCAACTCGTCTGGATATCAGACATCTACGATGGGCTTTCTCCAAGCTCGGTGTGTTGCAAATTGACGCAGTAAATGCGATCGCCCGCTCTCATTTACTTGTACTTAGAGCGCGTCTCGGTGGCGGTCACGACAATCTCTCAAAGCTTCTTCAAGACGCAGCTTATGATCGCCGCGAATTGACGGAATATTGGTGTCACGAAGCCAGCTATTTACCGGTCAAAGATTTATCTCTATTCACTTGGCGCATGCGTCGGGCCGAACAAGGCGAAGTCTGGGGGGGTATTAGAAAGTTTGCGGCAGAAAATCCGGACTTTATTAAGAAGGTTGCAAGCTATGTAGAGCAACACGGTCCGGTGAGTGCCAGGCAACTCGAAAGCAAACCGAAAGGTGGGACTTGGTGGGCCTGGTCGGAATCAAAAGTCGCGCTCGAATGGTTATTTTGGGTCGGCAAAGTATCCGTAAGTCACAGAAATAATTTCACACGCTTTTACGACCAGACATCAAAGGTTCTGGGTACAAATGCCTTAGACAATTCGATTTCCGAAATCGATGCCCATCACGAGTTAATTCGGCGAGCAGCACATCACCTTGGTATCGCTAGCACTGAGGACCTTATCGATTACTTCAGATTGCCAAAGATTGATGGGCGTCAACGTGTGATGGAGTTAGCAGAGCGTCAGGAGTTAATAGCAGCTCAAGTTGAAGGTTGGGATCGCACTGCTTATCTCCCAGCTAACGCGAAAATCACAGACGAAATGTCAAAGTCTGTGCTTCTCAGCCCCTTCGATCCATTGGTGTGGTTCAGACCAAGAACTCAACGATTATTTGACTTCAAATACCGTTTGGAGATCTATGTACCCGCAGCCAAACGTGTCCATGGTTACTACGTCTTACCGTTTCTTCACGCCAACCAACTATCTGCCAGAGTCGATGTAAAGGCTGACATGAAAACTGGAGTTTTGAACGTGCTGGGGGTTTACTCTGAAGCAAACAGGATGAACGAACAAGCTATTGAAGCTCTTGCTGACGAACTACAAATGTTGGCAATTTGGCGGGGTCTTGACACAGTGAAGATTGGACAACGTGGCGATTTGGCTCGTCAGATGAAAAAGGTCATCCGGAACATATGAAAACTCTTTGGCGTGGGCTGACCTTGGCTTGTGGTGTCTGCGGTCGCCGCGGCTTATTCACAACTTGGGGCATGTTTGCCATGGTGGAAGATTGCCCAAATTGTGGCTTGCACTTTGAGCGCATGGAGGGTCATTCTTTAGGGGCGGTCGCAGTAAACACGGTGGTCAGCTCGGCTTTAGTTCTTACGGTGGTGTCTTTAGCTCTAGTCGTGTTTGGTACCGATGTTTCAACGTCGTTTTTGCTTTTAATCGCAGCTCCAATAGGACTGATCTTCCCGATTCTGTTCGATCCAGTGTCACGAACGTTGTGGAATGCACTTGAGTTACTGATGCGTCCCGCTCAACCAGACGAGTTAAACCAACAATTTCAGAACAACAAGTAAACGTGAATAAGGCCTATCAGGTTGCAATACGACATCCGCCACGCCAGAATTCAATCCCTTGCCCTTGGTTATCTAGGGCAACCACGGTTGGTCCCGTGGTGAAGTCTGGAGTTCACGCCGGCCTGTCAAGCCGGAGGTCGCGGGTTCAAATCCCGTCGGGACCGCGGTCGGGTAGCTCAGTTGGCAGAGCGCGCGCCTGAAAAGCGTGAGGTCACCGGATCGACGCCGGTCCCGACCAC
>PBMG01000018.1 GCA_002722565.1 Acidimicrobiaceae bacterium | reverse complement strand
CATGGCGATGACCATGGCGATGACCATGGCGATGACCATGGCGATGACCATGGCGATGACCATGCAGCAGCGTCTGGACACTCTGGCGATGGCCACGGTGGTGGTCATCATTCAAGCCCGCTGATCCAACCAGTCATCTCGACGTTCTCTGATTGGTGGTCGAATGCCGGTATCAACTTCGCCGTTGGCACCTTCGTAGATGGCCAAACGGTGCTTCTGTTGATGGTGGTCGCTTCCATCTCTCTTCTAGTGCATATTTATTCCACTGAGTATGTGAAAGGCGATCGTAGATACGTTCACTATTACGCCTTCTTAAGTCTTTTCACCGCCGCAATGCTGTTCTTCGTCATGGCTCAGAACATCATCCAACTCATTGTTGGATGGGAGCTGGTCGGTGTCTGTTCGTTCGCTCTGATCGGCCACTGGTGGGAAGAGAAACCAAATACCGACGCGGCCTTAAAGGCCTTCCTCACGAATCGCGTGGGAGACGTAGGTCTACTTGTTGGAATGATTGTCCTTTGGGGAACTTTCAAAACCTTTGACATACATGAAATCAACACACTTATTTCAACCAACCCGGGCGCCTATCACTTTGCCTTATTGGTTGCAGCGTGCTGCCTAATGGCAGCTGTTGCATCTAAGTCTGGCCAATTCCCACTGCACACGTGGTTACCAGATGCAATGGCGGGACCCACCCCAGTATCCGCGTTGATCCACGCTGCGACCATGGTTGTCGCCGGGGTTTACATGATCGCTCGTTTGTACCCCGTGTTTTACGAAGGGTTTTCAATCGGCACAAGTTCAGTAAACCTTATGGCCTTTATAGGTGGTTTCACTGCGCTGATCGGAGCTGGGCTTGCATTTGCACAGTGGGACATTAAGAAGGTCCTTGCCTATTCGACTGTGTCGCAGCTCGGCTACATGGTTATGGCCCTGGGAGTCGGAGCTTGGACCGCCGCCATATTTCACCTCTTTACTCATGCGTTCTTTAAGGCGTGCTTGTTCCTCGGAGCTGGCTCGGTAAGCCACGCCGCACACCACACTTTCGATATGCGGAAGATGGGCGGATTGAAAAAAGAGATGCCGCACACCTATCGAACCTTCGTGATTTCCTCACTTGCTCTTGCCGGGATCTTTCCGTTCGCCGGCTTTTGGTCAAAAGATGAAATTTTATTGGGGTCGCTGGTAGGGCAAGAAAACGGTTACCCGTTGATGCTTATCTTTGGTTGTGCTGTAGCGCTAATGACGGCTGCCTACATGACACGTGTCATTTGGTACACGTTCCATGGGGAATACCGAGGCCATGGCCACCCGCATGAATCGCCGAAAGTTATGACAGTCCCACTGTGGATTCTTGCGGGGATGGCAGTAGTTGCAGGCGCCTTCAATCTTCCAGGACCGGTTTTGAAGCCGATAGGGCTCGAAGGTCTTGCCCATCGCATCCAAACTTATGCTGAGCCCTCAGTTTATTTGAATGGGCTGGGTCTCTCACACCCGGACCCATCTCTCAACATGGCTCTAGTAGGTCTTGCATTGGCTCTATCTGGGATATTAATTACGTATTTGTATTACTGGCGAGGGCTCGGTCTGCACGGTCTAACTGAACGCAATCGGTATGCCCGACGCGGCTACACAATTTTGGAGAACAAGTACTACCTCGACCACCTTTACAATGACGTCGTTGTTGAAACAGTTAAACGACCTATTGCCAAATGGGCCAACAGTTTCAACCAGAACGTCCTAGACCGAACGGTCAACACTGCTGGAGAAACAGCTCGAGATGCTGGTCGATGGGTGTATAAGTGGATCGACCAAGGCGCCATTGACGGTTCGGTCAATGCTGCCGCCCGCGGCGCAGATTCTTCTGGTGAGGGTCTTCGCTCTATCCAGTCCGGAAAAGTTCAGAACTACGGACAGTTGCTATTCGGAGCAGCTGCCGTTCTGGCCATAGTCTTCGTGATCGTCGTATAGGAGCAGCACAGTGGAAGTGACAGGATTTGATACCTGGGTCTTGAGCCTGGCGGTGTTCCTGCCCTTGGTAGGCGCACTGGTCGTCATGTTGATCCCAAAAGCTTATGAAACCGAACTCAAATTGGTTGCCTTGGGCTCATCACTCATAGCGCTTGTTGTGGGTGCTTACATAGCTATCCAGTTTGACTATGGAGCTGCCGGGGATCTCCAGTTTGTAGTCGACAAGGGCTGGATTGATGTCATTAACAGCAGATACATCGTCGGATTAGACGGTTTATCGCTTCCTCTGCTGTTGTTGTCACTTGTCGTAGTTCCGCTATGTCTGATCTACAGCTGGAACCATATTCCCGATCCCGGTAACCCCAAAGCCTTCTTTGTCTTGTTACTTATCTTGTCCACAGGAATGAACGGCTCATTCGTTTCTCAAGACATGATTCTTTTCTTTGTCTTCTTCGAAGTGGTCCTCCTGCCGATGTACTTCCTCATTGGTGTTTGGGGTGGCGAAGACCGACGATACGCGTCACTCAAATTCTTCCTGTACACCTTGTTCGGCTCAGCCCTGATGATCATTAGCTTCTTGGCGCTGTTCTTCTTGTCAAAGGATGCTTCAGGCGAATTACTCCAGACCTTTGACATGAGAGTCCTTACTGACGTTGCAGGAGTGGGAATCATCAAGAGCACACAAGTCTGGATATTTGCCGGGCTATTTATGGGCTTTGGCATAAAGGTTCCAATGTTCCCATTCCACACGTGGCTTCCTGATGCACACACTCAGGCCCCGACTGTCGGCTCTGTAATTCTTGCGGCCGTTCTTCTCAAACTGGGCACCTACGGTTTCGTTCGTATAGCCATCCCGTTTCTGCCGGAAGGCGCGATTGCATGGGCCCCATGGATAGGACTTCTCGCTGTAATAGGCATCATCTATGGAGCGTTGGGCTGTCTTGCCCAGAAAGATATGAAGCGGCTTATCGCCTTCTCATCCGTAGCTCATATGGGCTTTGTAATGCTAGGTATTGCTACGCTCACCGACTTCGGAATTAACGCTGCCGTGTTCGGCATGATCGCCCATGGCCTAATTACCGGAATGCTCTTCTTTGTCGCTGGATCAGTTAAAGAGCGGTATCACACGCTTGAGATCGCTCGACTTGGAGGTCTTCTCAAAGCAGCACCGCGAATGGGATGGATTCTAGGGTTTGCATCCATGGCGTCTCTAGGCCTTCCAGGACTAGCAGGCTTCTGGGGCGAATTTCCTGCAATTTTGTCTGCGTATAATCCGGGCGCAGGTCTGTCCGAAGAATTGTTCCGTGTCTATATGGTCATCGCAGCCATCGGAACCGTCTTGGCGGCAGGTTATTTACTCTGGTTGTTCCAACGAACAGCCTTCGGCGAACCCACTGAAGAGTTTGCCGGACACGAAATTGCCGACGTCAACCGGGACGAATGGATTGCTTGGGTGCCGTTCCTAATTGGCATTGTGTTATTTGGTATCTGGCCCAACTTGATTTTTAACGTAACTGACGATGTCGTGAGTGGAATAACCGCCAGCGTCGAGGCGATCGCGGCCGGTAGCTGACGATGGAAGTCCTGCTAGCGTTCTCGCGGCCTGCGCTTGATTGGCATGCTCTCGCGCCTGAACTGACGCTGCTTGCATTCGGGACGCTGATAACAGTTGTTGACATCATCTGGGATGATCGTTCGAAACGAGCGATGCCCACCTTGGCTGGGATAGGCCTGTTAGCAACATTGATCCCGATCTTAACCCTGGCCGTTGACGGGACTGAACGATCGATGTTTGGCGGCGCATATGTCGTAGATGACTTTTCACTTGTCCTGAAGGCCCTCTTCCTCATATCGGGCTATGTCGTAATCCTTATGTCGGTCGACTACATCCGAGATGGCGACTACTACGAAAATGAGTACTACACACTTATGCTCACCTCGCTGCTCGGCATGGTGATGATGAGTAGCTCCAGGGACCTAATTAGCGTTTTTGTTGCATTGGAACTCTTATCGATTCCGGCGTACATGCTGGCAGCATGGAGAAAGGGAGGTCCACGGTCAAACGAAGCAGGCCTCAAGTATTACCTGATGGGAGTCTTTGCATCAGCGGTCATGCTTTACGGTATGTCTCTCATATACGGGCTCGCGGGCTCGACCACTTTCGAAGCAATAGCTCAAGAACTTGGTTCAAGCGAAGCAAACCCAGTTGCGATCCTCGGGATCCTGTTCATCTTGATTGGCTTCGCCTTCAAAGTTTCGGCTGTTCCCTTTCATACGTGGGCGCCTGATACCTATGAAGGCGCTCCGACACCTGTTACAGCATTTCTAGCTGTTGCCTCCAAGACCGCTGGAATGGTGGCCTTAATCCAGCTTGTTTTCGTTGCCTTCCCTGGACGCGACGATGTGGTGCAACCGTTCTTCTGGTTGATCGCAGCATTAACCATGACGATCGGCAACTTGATAGCTCTTCGCCAGAACAACATTGTTCGTCTACTTGCGTATTCAGGTGTCGCCCAAGGCGGCTTTATGTTGGTTCCATTTGCTGTCGCCGCTGACGCACCTGCCCGAGCAGTCGAAGCTCTTGTGATTTACATGGCGATTTATGCGTTCATGAATCTGGGGGCCTTTACGGTCGTCTTGGCAGTAGCGCGAAAGACTCGTTCAGGCGAAATTGATAGCTATGGGGGTCTCTTCCAATACGCCCCGGGTCTCGCTGTTGCGATGACCATTTTCCTAGCGGCGCTAGCAGGAATACCGCCAGCTGGTGGTTGGTTTGCCAAATTTGGGCTTTTCAGGGCCTTGCTAGATGCAGGCGGTGGATGGGCTGCAGGCCTCGGGGTTGTGGTAGCTGTCAACACAGTCATTGCCTTCGCCTATTACGCGCGCGTACTCGTCCAAATGTGGTTCCAGCCCGTTCCTGACGGTGATGAACGGCCAATCGCAATCCCGGGAGCTCTGAAAGCAGCGTTAGCGGTGACCATAATTGCGACAATGGCTTTTGGAATCCTTCCAGGTCTGGTCGGTCACTTCGGTGAAGTTTCAGTGCTGTCCGCTTTGGGTGGATAAGAACCTTAGATTTCGCCGTTTCAACGGGTATCTGCAATGACGCGGTTTGACTTGTATGCGGAGGAAGCACTTTACGGGCACGAGGGTTTTTACACCCGATATGGGACAGCTGGAACTGACGGTGCTGACTTCATTACATCTCCCGAAACAAGCACACTCTTTGGCGCCTGCGTTGCTTCATACTTAGATGAGATATGGCATGAATTGGAATGCCCGGACCCTTTTGTGGTGATCGAAGCTGGGTCGGGAACCGGATCGCTCTGTAGGGATGTATTCCTATCCATCCAAGATTCCTACGATGCGTTGCGCTACGTGATGGTTGAACGATCAGATCGTCAGCGAGAAATTTCATTTGCTCAGGTCACTGCAACTTGCTTCGCTGATTTAGAGCAAGCCCCACTAGCTGCATTAAAGGACCTTCCAGCCGGACCATTTACGGGGGTGGTGCTAGCTAATGAACTACTAGATAATCTTCCACCGCGCGTCGTGCGAAAGACCTCTGAAGGGTGGTTGGAACTTCATGTAGAAGATGGTGATGAAGTTTGGCGCGCTGCTGAAGAATCTGCTGCCACGATGGCGGCTGCTGTGGTACCGAACGCGTCAATAGGGGCAGTCGTTCCGTTGCATGTCAAAGCAGCGGCTTGGATAAATCGCGCTATGAAGCTTCTCGAGCGGGGCAGGATCTTGACCTTTGATTATGGGGTTGAAAGTTCCCAGGCCTTGCTTGATCGACCTTTAGGCGAATGGTTACGAACCTATCAAGGGCACCGTAGGGCTGGCGCACCGTATAGCGAACCCGGGAGTCGTGATATCACCTGCGACGTCGCATTTGACCAGTTGCCAGGTTCGCCTCGTATAAGTCTTCAGGCAGACTGGCTTGCCTCCAGAGGTATTGAAGAGATGACGCAATGGGCGCGCGAGCAGTGGCGAGATGCTGCTGCTTCGCCGGATTCAACAGCAGTGGCGGCACGACAAGTGTTAGATGAGGCTGCCTCTCTCACTAGTCGAACAGGTCTTGGAGCATTTCTCGTTGCTGAGTGGCAAATAGGTGATTAATCAGATCTCATCCGAACGCGAAGGAACTAGGGGCTAGGCTCGCAAGCTGTCGAGCCCAAGTTAGGGCGCCTTCCATAAAGGGGGATCAAGATGTCTGAACCAACTATCGAGGACTACTACATAGAGGATCGGACCTTCGTGCCGTCAGACGCGTTTCGAAGCGAAGCCATAGTTACTGATAGAAGTCTGTATGAGGAAGCAGCCGCTGACAGGTTGGGCTTTTGGGCTCGTCAGGCTCGAGAGCTTGTTACTTGGTTTGAGGACTTTGACACGGTTCTTGAATGGGACCTTCCGTTTGCTAAATGGTTTGTTGGTGGAAAGCTCAATGTTTCATACAACTGTCTTGACCGGCATGTGGAAGCAGGACTAGCAGACAAGGTTGCCTTCTATTGGGAAGGCGAACCGGGAGACACTAGGACCATTACCTATGGCGATCTTCTCGAGGAAGTATCAAAATTCGCGAATGTCTTAAAATCTATGGGAGTCGAAAAAGGTGACCGCGTCTGCATTTATATGCCGATGATCCCTGAGCTTCCAGTCGCCATGCTGGCTTGTGCGCGAATTGGGGCCCCTCACTCAATTGTCTTTGGCGGATTTTCAGCTGATTCGCTGTCAGATCGAATTGATGATGCAAGTGCGAAAGTCCTCATAACTGCTGATGGTGGCTATAGGCGCGGAGACCCCTTCCCGCTTAAAGACACAGCAGATGCCTCTGTTGAAGCCACCTCGACGATTGAAAACGTTGTGGTGGTCCAGCGCACGGGTCAAGAAGTAGCGTGGAACGACTCGGTTGATCACTGGTACCACGAGTTGATGGACACAGCTTCACCTGACTGCCCGGCAGAGCACCTTGATAGTGAAGATTTGCTATATCTGCTCTACACCTCTGGTACCACAGCTAAACCCAAGGGAATTATGCACACCACGGGTGGCTACTTAACCCAAGTCGCATTCACCCACAAATATATTTTTGACCTACACGCAGACTCCGATGTTTATTGGTGTGCTGCCGACATTGGGTGGGTCACAGGTCACAGTTACATCGTTTACGGGCCTTTAGCTAATGGGGCTACCTCGGTGATGTACGAAGGCACTCCTGACACCCCGCGTCCTGAATTTCGCGAAGGTGACAGAAGCGATTGGCCAAAAGATCGTCTATGGGACATAGCTGAGCGATACGGGGTGACGCAGCTATACACAGCGCCGACTGCTATCCGGACCTTTATGAAGTGGGGGGCCCAGGAAGTCGAGCCGCACGATTTATCTAGTCTGAGAGTCCTAGGAACCGTAGGGGAGCCAATCAACCCAGAAGCTTGGATGTGGTATCACACACATATTGGTAGTGAACGCTGCCCGATTGTTGATACTTGGTGGCAAACCGAAACTGGTGGCCACATGATTACTCCCATGCCAGGCGTAACTACAACAAAACCCGGCTCAGCTACGCACGCTATCCCGGGTGTTGTAGTCGAAGTAGTAGATGACAGTGGAAACAAGGTAGAAAAAGGCGGTGGGTACCTGACGATTACGGAACCCTGGCCGTCCATGCTCCGAGGCATATGGGGTGACCCCGAGCGCTACAAGGAAACCTATTGGTCTGAATATCCAGGTCGATATTTCGCCGGAGACGGCGCAAAGATTGATGACGATGGGTATCTATGGCTGCTGGGAAGAGTCGATGATGTGATGAATGTATCGGGTCACCGAATTTCGACGACCGAAGTAGAGTCCGCGTTAGTTGATCACCCTTCTGTGGCCGAAGCGGCAGTGGTCGGGGCTACCGATGACACGACTGGTCAGGCAATAGTCGGATATTGCATCTTGAGAGGTGGAAATGATCCGAGCGACGAATTGCGAGAAGAAATAAGGCAACACGTTTCGACAAAACTTGGAGCTATTGCGCGACCTAAAGCAGTAGTGCTGGTGCCTGACCTGCCCAAAACGCGTTCGGGTAAAATAATGAGACGGCTCTTGCGAGATGTCGCTGAAGGTCGAAAACTCGGAGACACCACCACTCTCGCCGATGCGACTGTCGTCGACGAAATCCGAGATCGCGCCGAACAGGCACCGCAGGAGGACTGACCTCTGCTGATGTCATTATGATCGCTATCCCTAGACATTGGCATTGGAGACAAAAAGCTAATCAACCAGGTGACTGTGCAATTGTTGATATTGACGGCGTCTTAGCGGATGCTGAACATCGCCAGCACTATTTAGATCCACCTTGGCGTGACTGGGATGGGTTCTTCGCGGAGTGCGGCGGAGACGGTGTTTTCGAAGAAACTAAAACGCTTTTAGAACTGATGGATTCGACGTTAACGATTGTCCTTTTGACATCTAGGCCAACGTGGATTCAAAAGGCGACTCTTGACTGGTTAAGCCGCCACGAAATCCGCTACGACCTCCTCATCATGCGGCCTCTCGGGGATTTTCAACCCTCGCCGGGTTTCAAGCGTGACGAAACCGATGGCCTCAGGCACCGCGGATATGTTCCTGTGCTGGCTATTGATGACGATATGCGAAATGTTCGGATGTATAAAAACGAAGGCATCCCAACAATATTTTTAGACAGCGGGTATCACCCACATTAAATGTGATCTTCGTGTGGGGAATCTGACTCTAGAAGACGATACGTTTAGATATAAGCACCAACTTTGGAGGGAATCCGAATGAAAAATACCCTCAAAACCACAATGTTGCTCGCCGCCATGGGCGCGCTCATCATGTTTATTTCCAGTTTCTGGGGATCAGGTGGACTAACAATTGGTCTGCTTTTGGCATTAGCGATGGTCGGCGGCAGCTACTGGATGAGCGATAAATTGGCCATCCGGTCTGCTCGTGCAGTTGAGGTAGAAGAAGGCCAGCTACCCGAATACTGGTCGATCATGAGAGAGCTATGTCAACTCTCTGATCAACCAATGCCTCGAATCTACGTGAGTCCCGATCCGCAGCCCAACGCCTTCGCTACCGGTCGAAATCCGAGTCATGCAGCTGTCTGCATTACGGAAGGACTCATCCAGCATCTGTCGTGGGACCAAATACGAGGGGTGTTGGCCCACGAACTGGCGCACATCAAGAATCGTGACATCCTTATCGGATCGGTCGCTGCTGCTATAGCGATGGCAATTAGTTTTGTCGCCAACATGGCCCAATTCGCCATGATTTTTGGAGGCGGGAACCGAGATCGGGACCGCAACCCCTTGGTGGATCTGCTTCTAATCATTGTGGCCCCGATAGCTGCTGCCTGTATTCAAATGGCGATTAGCCGAAGCCGGGAATTCCAAGCGGATCGAACAGCAGCAAGGATGATTGGGGACGGTGAACCCCTCGCAGCTGCCTTAGAGAAGTTAGATGTGGCCAGTCGTTCGATCCCTAGCTTGGCGAATGCGAATCAAGCGCAAATGTATATAGCGAATCCATTAGCTAGCCGACAAATGGCTTTCCGTAACCTTTTCACAACACACCCTCCTATGGAAAAGAGGATCGCGCGACTTCGTGATGGGAGTTGGCGCGAGGGTATTTAGATCAGTCTCGAAAATTCTCGAATTGCAGTGGTAATTCGAAATCTGCTTCCTTCATTTTTGCAATTACTGCCTGCAAGTCATCACGTTTCTTTGACATGACCCGGACCTGTTCACCCTGTGTTTGAGATTGAACACCTTTAATTCCTAGGCTCTTAATAAATTTATTTAATTCCTTAGCCTTGTCTCCGCTAATGCCGGCTTGAAGTGTCGCTTGTTGACGAACAGATGCCCCCGAAGCCTCCTCAACCTCTCCATAACTAACTGCTTTTAGGCTGACTTTTCGTCTCACCAATTTCTCTTCAAGTACCTGCCGAAGGGCAGTAAGGCGGTCTTCGCTGCTACTTGACAACGAAATCTCAGCCTCGGACAGAGTAATTAGGGAACCGCTGTCCTTGAAATCGTAACGAGTGGAAACCTCACGCGCTGCCTGGTCTACAGCATTTCGAACTTCTTGCATATCTATTTGAGAAACGACGTCAAAAGAACCCATGAGATGAAATATACAGAGTGGTCGGCAACCCCGTAACCGGCTAAACGAGGGTTCGTCTTTGGGGCACGGCACCCAAACCGATAACGTAACCGCCGTTGGGTCGGTGCCCGAGCGGCCAAAGGGAACGGGCTGTAAACCCGTCGGTTCACACCTACGGAGGTTCGAATCCTCCCCGGCCCACCACGAACGGCGAGCAAAAGCTCGCCGTTCGTCGCGAGCGACACGCAATCAAGATGCTTCCAAGATCCAATGACACGCATAAATGATTGATTCATTACCGAGACGCAACCGATTGCGAAATGTGAAGAACAGGCGACATATTGCGATGATGAGCTAACTTCCGAGGATGGCTGATTCTTGTTACGCAGAACGTGATGGTCGAATTTTCACCGTCACAATTAACCGACCCGAACGAATGAACGCGCTGCATCCACCGGGCAACGCTGAAATGGCAGAACTATTTGATGAATTCCAGAACGATCCAGATTTGTGGGTAGCGATCGTAACGGGCGCCGGTGACCGGGCTTTCAGTGCCGGGAATGACTTGCGGTACCAGGCTGAAGGCGGAGACCGATCCGCTATGCCCGAAAGCGGATTTGGAGGGCTCACCTCGCGCTGGGATCTAGATAAACCCGTTATCGCAGCTGTTAATGGCGTGGCCATGGGCGGTGGATTTGAAATTGCTTTAGCTTGCGACATGATCATCGCTAGTGAAAATGCTCGCATGGCGTTGCCTGAGCCGAAAGTTGGTCTAGCTGCGTTAGCTGCTGGGGTTCATCGTCTCCCGCGCCAGATTGGTCTCAAACGCGCCATGGGAATGATGTTGACGGGTCGTCATGTCTTGGCGCAGGAAGGCTATGAATTAGGTTTCGTAACAGCTGTAGCGCCTGAGGGCGAAGCGCTTAATGAGGCTCGCCGTTGGGCAGAGATGATCCTTGAATGCTCGCCGATGTCGATCCGAGCGACCAAACAGGCGGCGATGCAGGGATTAGACCAAGCTGGTGTGCGGGCTGCCCACGAAGGTAAGTATGACGCCGTCAAGGCGATGGGTAAGAGCGAGGATTACATAGAAGGACCGGTCGCTTTTTCTGAGAAACGCCCTCCCCAATGGAAGGGGCGTTAGAAGCCCACCGATGAAATAGACAAACTAATGACGAATTCTGAAAGAGCCGTCGCAGTTGCAGATGCGATGTCAGACATAAGAGAGATCGATCATGCGGGAATTGATCGTGACTCTGTTGAGTTGATTAGGCAGCGGCTCATACAACTGGCCCAACAAAAAGAACTGTTCTCGTGGAGCGACTTTCCGCCTGATGATTCGAGAGACGGCAGCACTCTGTATCTACTGTCTCAAGACGACGACCATCGATTCGCGCTGTACTTGCAGTCAGTCGCTGATACAACTCAGGCTCCCCCTCACGACCACTTAACTTGGGCTTGCATTGTGGGTTTGGAAGGCAAAGAACTTAACCGCCGATATGAACAGCGAGCCGGACAAGGGTGCCCCAAAGTCTTAGATGAGTTCGTAGTGGAACATGGCACAGGTATTGCATTTCTGCCCGACGATGTTCATTCGATCCATGTGGAGGGCGGCTCACTAAATTTCCACTGTTATGGACACGATCTTTTGGATCTCCCGGCACGTAACTATTGGAGTCAATCTGACGGAGAATGGCGAACTATGAAAATTCAGTATCCAATAATTGACGCCCGCTCGTGACAACAAACAGCATTTCGGTTACTGACCTTGTAGGGGCAATTAAGGGTTCCGAAGAGTTAGCGATAGTAGACCCCCGAGACCATGAGACATACAGTCAAGGACACCTTTTGTGGGCAGCGAGTCTGCGCTGTGAAGATGCTTTGGAAGCAGCCAAAGTTCTTCTCCCTCGATACTCAGTTCCAATAGTTGTTGCTGGAGATGAACCAGAAGAGGCGGGCTCGCTCCAGACTGTTCTCAAAGAAAATGGTTGGACCAACGTAAAGGTCTTAGAAGGTGGGATTAAATCTTGGATCGGAGCGGGGTACGAACTTTATTCAGGTGTGAATGTTCCATCGAAACTGTTCGGGGAACTAGTCGAACGTCACTATGGAACCCCGCATGTCAAAGCGGAGCAACTAGATGGATGGATCGCTGAAGAACGCCCACTAATCATTTTGGATTCAAGGACCGAACGCGAATTCAACCGGATGAGTATTCCCACTGGACGTTCCTGTCCTGGGGGTGAGCTCGTATACCGAGTATTTGATCTGTTGGATCCGACTGTGACGGTTGTCGTTAATTGTGCCGGTCGAACGCGAAGTATTCTCGGAGCAGAATCTCTGGTTCGTGCAGGAATTCCTAACCCTGTGGTCGCGTTAGAGAACGGCACTATGGGCTGGGAACTAGCGGGCTTGGCACTGGAACATGGCAGCAAAGATGTGGCATCTGCCCCAAGCGGCATAGGACAACAAAAGGCTTCTGCGGCCGCTCTCCAAGTTGCCAGACGTTTTGATGTCAAACGAATTGATAAACGCACTGTCGATAAGTGGAAATTTGATGACTCACGAACCCTGTACCAATTTGACGTTCGCACTCCGTCTGAATACAACGCTGGTCACCTCCCCGGTTTCCGAAATGCTCCAGGAGGCCAGCTTGTCCAGGCAACCGATGAATACGCAATTACCAGAGGCTCCCGAATAGTCCTCGCTGATAATGACTTCACAAGAGCGACCATGACGGCTTCTTGGCTGACCGAGATGGGATGGGACACTTATGTGCTTGACGATCAGTTGGATGACGACAATTCACTCGAGTTTGGCAGTCGTGAACTGAAGTTCAGCAGCCCACAAGTCGTTTTGCCATACGATCCTGGCGACGCACATGTGGCGCGAGAAGCAATGCAGAACTATTTGGATTGGGAAGTCGCGTTAGTCGACCAGTATGACGAGGACCCGCTAGCACGATTCACTGATGCTGGTTGGGCTTAGATGACCTAGAGATCTGAATATTTCGCGATTATGTCGCCAAAGCGGAGTGCGTCCTCAGGTGAATCGATGAGCGTGGGCATTCCCGCCATAGCGGTTACCGGCACTACTAGCCGATCAACACCTCGGGCTTTCATTTTTGGAATGTCCTCAGGGTCTTCTGGCATGGGCATGGTGATTTCTAGAGCCTCAGGATCTCTTCCGCATTCCTCAGCGGTTCTGCGCGCGAGATCGATCCGCTCTTGAGGGGTGTCGCGAGCCGGGAAGTAGCCATCACCAAGTCGACCAGCCCGACGAGCTGCATAATCGGTATCCCCGCCCACAATTATTGGAACTGAACCGGCTATGGGTCTCGGTAGGCAGTAAGTGTCAGCAAACTGAACGAATTCTCCGTTGAAGGAGGCGCAGTCATTCGCCCACAGTTCCCGCATCGCAGCGACGTATTCGTCTGTTCTGGGTCCCCGTCTTTCGAATGGAGCACCAATTGCATCAAATTCCTCTTTGAGCCAGCCAACACCTATGCCCAGAAGCACCCTTCCGCCAGACATAAAATCCAGTGTCGCCACCTGAGCTGCGCAAACCACAGGGGAATGTTGGGGCAGAATCAAAATAGCTGTGCCGAACTTAATTTTTTTTGTGGCCCCCGCCATGTGTGCCATCCAAATAAGTGGATCTGGCAGCATCAGATCCTCAGCACCCCCAGCAATTTTGCCGGAATCGCTGTAAGGGTAAACAGACTCGTAGCCAGAAGGAATAACAGTGTGTTCAACAGTCCAGGCAGACTCGAATCCAGCTTCTTCACCAGCTTGTACAAGCTCAACGGCAAGCGCTGTGTCCGCTGCGTATTTATCGGTATTGCAATATCTAAGACCAAACTTCATGATGTCCCCCTCGACGTACCCTTCTAATCTACGACTACAAGCCTTGAATGTTCAGGAGTCCAATGTCTTACTTGCCGAATGTCTCAGACATCTTTGACGCTTCGCGGTGGCGCGAACTGGAAAGATTCGAATTCAAAGACATCACATATCACCGAGCAATAGACCAAGGAACTGTTCGGATTGCGTTTGATCGTCCTGACATTCGGAACGCTTTTAGGCCAAACACAGTGGATGAGCTTTACACCGCCCTCGATCATGCCCGCATGAGTACTGATGTAGGCGTTGTTCTGCTTACAGGAAATGGCCCATCAACCAAAGATGGCGGCTGGTCTTTTTGCTCCGGAGGTGATCAACGAATTCGAGGCAAAGATGGATATAAGTACGCCGAGGGAGAGACGAGTGAAACTATCGACCCAGCGCAAGTAGGAAGACTCCATATCCTTGAGTGCCAACGCCTGATCAGAATGATGCCGAAGGTAGTGATGTGTGTTGTCCCTGGTTGGGCGGCGGGTGGCGGCCACAGCCTCCATGTGACAGCTGACTTGACTCTTGCTAGTCGGGAGCACGCTCGTTTCAAACAAACAGATACAGATGTAGCGAGTTTTGATGGTGGATTTGGGTCGGCGTATCTCGCGAAACAAGTTGGACAGAAAAAAGCTCGTGAAATCTTTTTCCTCGGTCGTACTTATGATGCCGAGGAACGATTTGTTATGGGTGATGTAAACGCGGTCGTTGAACACGCCGAATTAGAAAACGTGGCCCTGGAATGGGCCAAAGAAATCAACTCTAAATCGCCGACGGCGCAACGTATGGCAAAGTTTGCATTCAACCTGACTGACGACGGCCTAATAGGACAACAAGTTTTCGCGGGCGAAGCGACCCGATTGGCATACGGAACCGATGAGGCGACAGAAGGGCGAGATGCGTTTCTAGAAAAGCGTGAACAAGACTTCACACAATTTCCTTGGCATTTCTAAGGAGGAAACCTTCACCCTCTGGGAGTGAGTCGTTGCATCAGAGTTACGTCTAGCCATTGGCCAAACTTGCGCCCCACTTCTTTTTCCACCCCCACTAGCTCGAAACCATGTTTCGCGTGAAGAGCAATTGAAGCGGGGTTTTCGCCAGCGATTCGCGCGAAAGTGGAATGAAATCCATGTTCATCTGCAAGCCGCGTTAATTCTGCGAGCAACAAATCTCCGACACCCATGCCCTGGTGGTTTTGGTGGACATAGATTGAGTCTTCGACGCTTGTTCCATAGGCGGGTCTATCTCTATATCTCGACAGACACGCCCAGCCGACAAGGGCACCACCGTGGTCAGTTGCAACGATGCAGGGTAAAGCACCCGACCGATCACGCAGCCACTCCCGCTGTTCTTCGAGGGATTTCGGAACCAAATCGAAGGTCGCCACGCTAGAAAGAACTTCATGGTTGTAGATCTCTGCAATATCTGCAGCATCAGAAAGTTTGGCTAAACGGACTTTCATATATGCAACGGTACCGTTCAAGGGGTTGTGGATCATCGGTGTTGATCCGTAAGCTTCCAAGTCTGCGCGGGTTTGGCCCGTTCATGGTTGCCGCGATAGCTCAGTTGGTAGAGCGCCTCCATGGTAAGGAGGAGGTCCCGGGTTCGAATCCCGGTCGTGGCTCGCTCGAAAGAGCATGGCGGGATAGCTCAGTTGGTCAGAGCGCACGGCTCATAATCGTGAGGTCCCGGGTTCGAACCCCGGTCCCGCTACAAACTCAGGGTTAAAGAGCTAAATGCGGAATCGTTAAGTGGTGATATGCACCGCGCCAGCCTCCTACTCAATAACTATTTAGGCTTCCCAACAAGCCGTCCAAATGGCGAGTAGCGTCGGCATATGCCAACACCACAAATTCGCGCAGACGTCGCAGCTGCCCGAGAGGGCGATGACGAGGCATTTGAGCGTCTTGTCGAGGCAACATATAGCGAGATATTTACGTTGGCTGCGCGTTTGACTCAAAATCATGATGATGCGCTAGATGTGGTGCAAGAAGCGTACTTAAGGGCATACCGAGGCCTTATTGACTTTCGTGGCGAAGCGAGATTCAGCACTTGGATGCATCGAATCACTGTCAATTGTGCGACTACTTTATTAACCCGTCGGGGTCGCTATCGCTGTGACCAGATTCAACAAGACGTCATTGACCTAAACGGCGAGTACCAGCCTGAACGCCGATTGGATGCCTCAGAGATCAGCTCCGAGATACGGAGCGCGTTAGATGACCTTCCAACTAATTTGCGAGTTGTTGTTGTGCTCAGAGACGTTTTCGATCTCGCCCAGACAGAAATAGCTAACCAATTAGGAATTTCAGTGACTGCGGTGAAAGTACGCCTCCACCGGGGCCGAAAACGAATGCGTCTCTCCGTGCAGGCCAGTCGCGAAAATAGGGAACCTATGGTTGCAACTGGAACTTCGTATAAGGCTCGCCATGCGGTGTGAACGGCACCAGCGCCAAATTCGGGCCATGGCCAGAGGAGAGATAATTGGATCTTTAAAACTTCGAGAGCATGCTCGTGGCTGTCTGCGATGCCAGGCTGAAATGTCTCGTGAGCGTCGCATACAGCGAGAACTCCAGGCCCTACGCGATGAATTACCTATCCCAGGTGGTCTAGCTACTCGTATTCTGGAGTCAGTTGACTCTCTGGATAGAGGATCACTTATTGTTCGGAAGCAACGATCGAAAATCGCTGGCCTATGCGCTTTAGGGGTCGCGCTCGCTGTTGGATTGACTTCCAGGCCTGGACGTCGCCGAGTTAGCCAGGCAAGCTGAGATGAAGCTCAATAGGTATTAGGAAAGGAAACTTAGAACCCCGCTGCTATCGTTTTTCACTGCCTCATCGTAAGGAAGTTTCTTTCCGCTGAGGGCAGTAGCTCAATTTGGTAGAGCACCGGTCTCCAAAACCGAAGGTTGTGGGTTCAAGTCCCTCCTGCCCTGCTCCGCTGTTGCTCTCAACAGTTCACTTATTCACCTCCGACCACGGACCAAACACATGGCTATGAATCGACAAACACGAAGGCATCTGCAGAAGCAGGGCGAAATGAGCGCCGACGGTGCCCCCATTGCTAATCGTGACCGTCGCGCCGCCGCAGCGGGAGCATCTCCGGATACTGAACGCGCAGGTCCGCGCCAGTTCGTAAGTGAAGTAAAAGGTGAGTTGCGCAAAGTGGTGTGGCCTACCAAAGACGAAATTGTCAACTATTCCGTAGTCGTCTTCGTCACCATTGTGGTCCTGACTGCATTAATCGCAGGCTTGGATTACCTAACCGGCGAAGGGGTCCTCCGCCTCTTCGATGTGAACTAATGACTGACACTGATTCTTCAAGTACAGACCCAATGGCCGCCGCTAGACGATTGTTGGGCACTGAAACTTCTACTGATACCGAAACTCCGACCCAAACAGATGGCAGCGTCATTGAGACTGACCAATCTGGCGGTGATGTAGTCGACACCGAAATAATTGATGAGGACGAGCTTCTTGAAGAGACAAAAAAAGAAGTCTCTGCATATGACAGACCAGGAAAGTGGTTCGTTGTCCACACCCAGTCTGGCTATGAGAAAAAGGTCAAACAAAACCTCGAAGCTCGAGTCCAGTCTTTCGATATGGAAGACAAGATTTATGAAGTCGTGGTGCCAATGGAAGATGTCACCGAATTTCGCAACGGCCAGCGAGTCGTAGTGCAGAAAAAGATGTTTCCTGGCTATTTGTTGATTCGGTGTCGCCGAAACGACGATGTGCACCACATGATCCGAAATACCCCTGGCGTAACGGGATTCGCTGGACCTGGTGGGAAACCATCACCACTTCGTCGAAAAGAAGTAGACAACTTCTTAGCGATTAAGAAAGACGGTGAAGAGCCGCAACGAAAGATCAAGCCTCGACTGTTATATGAACTTAACGAGAGTGTGCGAATTAAAGAAGGCCCGTTTGCTGATTTCCAAGGCGAGATAGTTGAAATAAACGAAGAGCAACTAAAGGTAAAGGTGCTCGTAAATATCTTCGGCCGTGAAACACCCGTAGAACTAGATTTCGCGCAAGTTGCAAAAATTTGAGCCTGTGCTGGTTGTCTTCTTGAAGTCAACCCGAAACAATGACATGTCTCGCTCTTGCTAAAGCTTGAGCCCCATCAACACGGAGAACGCTAATGGCGAAAAAGAAAGTCGCCGCAATGGTCAAGATTCAGATCCCAGCTGGACAAGCAAGCCCCGCGCCGCCAGTCGGTACAGCGCTTGGTCCTCATGGCGTTCAAATTATGGACTTTTGTAAGGCCTATAACGCTCAAACTGAAGACCAACGGGGTTCTATCGTTCCTGTTGAAATTACGATCTTTGAAGATCGTTCATTCACATTCATCACAAAGACACCGCCCACCTCTGTCTTGATTCGAGAAGCTGCGCGTCTTGATAAAGCAGCTCATGAACCTGGACGAGAGGATGCTGTCGGATCGATATCTCAATCGCAATTGGAAGAAATAGCCAATATCAAGATGCCTGACTTGAATGCCAATGATATTGAAGCGGCCAAACTTCAAGTTGCGGGTACAGCTCGTTCAATGGGAATCGAAGTTCAAGGTTCATAAGTTATAAACGCCCGTTGGGAGGACCTCGCCCAATGATCGCGTACGAAGAGGGAGCTGGAAGGCGACACCAATGAGTGGCAAAAAATATTCTGATGCAAGCGAACGCTTTGACCGACAAAAGTTTCATGAACCTGTTGAAGCGGTTGGCTTAGTTAAAGAATTGGCTTCAGCGAATTTTGACGAAGCAGTCGACATCGCCGTTGGATTAGGGGTAGACCCTCGTAAAGCAGATCAGATGGTTCGAGGTACAGTCGCTTTACCTTCAGGAACTGGTGGCGATGTTCGAGTCGCAGTTTTCGCCCAAGGAGATTTGGCGTCCGAAGCTACTGAAGCCGGAGCTGATGTTGTAGGCGCTGAGGATTTAGCAGAACGTATTGAAGGCGGATTTACTGAATTCGATCTTGCGATAGCTACACCCGACATGATGCCGTTAGTTGGCAAGCTTGGCCGTGTTCTCGGGCCACGCGGCCTTATGCCCAACCCGAAGTCCGGCACAGTAACAACTGAGATTGCCAAAGCGGTAGGTGAATTCAAAGGCGGGAAAGTCGAATACCGGACTGACAAATACGGCAATGTGCAACTTGCCATTGGCAAAACAAGTTTTGAGTCATCTGACCTCGTCGCTAATTTCACTGCTGTTATGGACGAGATTGAACGAGCTCGCCCAGCATCAACTAAGGGTCGATATATCAAAAAGATCACTGTTTCATCAACGATGGGGCCTGGTATCAAGGTTGACCCAAGCAGACTTGGTGACTAAAGAAATTTAAATCATCAGTACTGGCCAGTTTGCAATCGTCTATCCCGCCTCTAGCCTGATCTGACAATCAAATTCTGCTCGCCGTAGACCTCTGGTGGCCCTAGGCCTGAAATTGTGATGGGAAACCGTTACAAGCCCGAATAGGTGAATCCTGAATCCCCCCGTCTGACTTTTCGACCACGGTTTCGGTGTTCGCCTTGCGAGCGCCGACTACCCGAAGGGGGTGAGACATGAGTGAAGAAAAGCGAGTAGAAAAATCCGCCGTAATTGAAGATGTACGTGAGCGATTCGATGAAGCTGAGGCGGTCTTAATTACTGAGTATCGAGGTCTTGATGTAGGTCAGATGGCTGACCTGCGTGGTGCTTTGCGTGAAGCTGAAACTGTTTACAAGATTTACAAAAACACATTGGTACGTAGAGCGCTTGATGAAGGCACACCTGAAGGTTTAGTCGACATGCTTGTTGGCCCGACGGCTCTGGCATTCGTAGAAAAAGACCCTGGTGCCGCGGCCAAAGCTCTAAAACAGTTTTCCGCTGCTAACGAAGCCTTGATTATCAAAGGAGGCCTCCTAAACGGTGAGCTTCTGGATGAAGCGCAGGTCCGAGAACTTGCTGATCTCCCATCCCGCGATGAACTCTTGTCTTCAATTGCTGGCGGACTGGCTGCTCCGCTCCAGCAAATCGCATCGATGATGAACAACCTTCTCTCTGAGATGGCTAGTTTGCTCCAGGCGTTAGCGGACAAGGGAGACGCCCCTGCTGCTGAAGAGGCTGAGGTAGAGGAGCCTGCTGCTGAAGAGGCTGAGGTAGAGGAGCCTGCTGCTGAAGAGGCTGAGGTAGAGGAGCCTG
>PBMG01000017.1 GCA_002722565.1 Acidimicrobiaceae bacterium | reverse complement strand
CCTGATGCCATGCCGATGGTGCTGACCTTTCCTGTCTTCACCATTTCGATGATCATCCATGCAACCATTCCTGCGGCACCTGCGATAAACGTATTAACAAAGGCCTGGGTTGCTGCCCCGTTGGCCGCAAGTGCTGAACCAGCGTTAAATCCAAACCAACCAAACCAAAGAATTCCAGCGCCCAACATGACAAAGGGAACGTTGTGCGGAGCAGAACGATTTTGGGGCCAGCCTGTTCGTTTTCCAAGCACGATGACCAAAGCCAGCGCCGCAGCACCAGCGTTAACATGAATGGCCGTGCCCCCTGCGAAGTCATAGGCAGGAAGATTGAAAATCCAGCCGTCCGACCCGTATACCCAATAAACAACAGGCGCATAAACCACCAAAGTCCAAATTGGTACGAAGATCATCCATGCTGAGAATTTCATCCTGTCCGCGACAGCTCCAGAGATCAAAGCTGGAGTAATACAAGCGAACGTCATCAAAAACGCGAAGGTCGCTAGTCCCTCGGCATCATGAATGCCCTTCATTCCTACAACACTGAGGTCACCAAGCCAGCTTCGGCCACTATCACCCGACGCCAAACTAAACCCGACCAGTACCCAAACCACGGGCACAATTCCTAGACACCACATGTTCATGTTCAACATGTTCAGCGCGTTCTTTGCTCTGACCATTCCTCCGTAAAACAGCGCTAAACCCGGCACCATAAAAAGCACCAGAGCAGCAGAGGTCAGAACCCAGGCAATATTGCCTTCCATCCGATCTTCCTTCCACGCGGAGTCAGCTCCGCTTCAATAGAAGTTAGGAAGAACAGGTCATCACACAGTTTCGTTTGTGTTACGGCACAGTAAATTTTACTCAGGCGTTTGAATGTCTAAACGGCGTGGTCCAGCGCCTGAATAAGGTCGGCGACTAAGTCGTCTACCGATTCGATTCCCACGGAGATGCGGACAAGGTCATCCGGAACTTCTAGGGCCGATCCCGCCACTGAAAGATGCGTCATAACCCCTGGATGTTCTATAAGTGATTCGACGGCACCCAGGGATTCCGCAAGAGTGAAAACCTTAGTTCTGGTGACAAGGCGTTCAGCCGCAGCTTGCCCTCCTGCTAATCGGAAGCTGACCATCCCCCCAAAGTTCTTCATCTGCTTGACCGCAACCTCATGACCTGGATGATTTTTCATCCCGGGATATAGCACTTGGCTAACAGCATCGTGTTCGTTGAGCACGGAGACAATTTGTTGCGCATTTTGACAGTGTCGATCCATGCGAACCGGAAGCGTTTTAAGCCCTCTCAAAGCAAGGTAACAATCAAATGGACTAGGGATGGCGCCAACCGCATTCTGGATATATACCAAATCCTCAGCTAATGATTCATTGTTGGTCGCTACGAAGCCGCCGACAACATCGCTGTGGCCACCGATGTACTTGGTTGCTGAGTGGACTACGACATCTGCTCCCAGTGCTAATGGTTGTTGCAGGTATGGGGTAGCGAACGTGTTATCAACCACGACCATTCCCCCTAACTCATGCACGACATCAGAAATTGTTTGAATATCAAAGACTGAAAGCATCGGGTTTGTAGGTGTCTCTAGCCACACCATTTTGGAGTCTGGCGTCCAAGCTTCCTTTATTTGTTCTGGTTTCGTGAGATCCACTGCAGCATTAGCCAGGCCGGATTTTTTGCCGTGGACGCTGTCAATCAACCGAAAGGTTCCACCGTATGCGTCATTCCCCAGCAAAATCTGAGATCCGGGCGGCAGTTGTCGAAATAGGGCATCTTCAGCAGATAGCCCGCTAGCAAAGGCAAAACCAAATTGGGCGCCTTCCAATGAGGCTACGCATGCTTCATAGGCGTGGCGGGTAGGGTTTCCGGTTCTCGAATATTCATATCCATTCTTTGGGGCGCCGGGTGAGTCTTGGGCAAAGGTCGTCGACATCGATATGGGCGTGACTACTCCGCCGGTTCTTTGGTCGTGAGGTTGTCCGGCTCGAATGGCTCGTGTTTCAAAGCCGAATTCGTCCGGGTCTTCGAAGCCCGAGAGAAGAGGGTCGCCACCCATCATTTCGCGTCTACCTCCAAATGTTCTTTGATGACCTCAGAGTTCATCGCTTGCGATTGAGTAAGCAAGGTCCGCGGCTGTCCGGCGTCATGCACTAGCAACACCGGAGAAGCTTCAAGCTTATTTAACGCCATCATCGCTGACTCTCCTAGTCCGACAACCGGCAAAGCTGGGTCCATCAACTCCTCGGCTGATCGGTCAAGGATCTCATCTATTTGAAATGATTTTTGCATAAGGGACTCTTCCGACAACGACCCCATCACTTCTGCGGCTGCTATGGGCATCTCGCCTTTCGCCACCGGAATGTGAGATAACTGGTGGTGCCGCATAGTTTCGATTGCCTCCCGCACCTTGATTTCAGGTGACACATATACCAACTCTGATTCGTTCGACGTAGGTCCCAACAAATCAGCAACGCTGAGTCCCTCGCATTCCGAGAAACCCATATTTGCCATCCAGGTCTTATCGAACACTTTGCTCAGATACCCGCGTCCGCTGTCCGGGATGAGAACAATTACAAGGTCGTCCGCTGTCAGGTTGCCTGCTGCTGATAGTGCTGCTGCAACCGCTGTTCCCCCGGAGCCGCCAATAAGAATCCCTTCTTCAACGGTAACTCGATGCGCCATCGAAAAAGACTCCGCATCGCTAATTGGGATGGTCGAATCAATTACCTCGGGGTCGTAGGTGTCCGGCCAGAAATCTTCCCCAACTCCTTCGACCAGATATGGGCGCCCGTTACCTCCTGAATAAACGGAATTAGTTGGATCAGCTGCAATTATTTTTACGTCCGGATTTTGCTCTTTCAAAAACTTGCCCACACCGCTGATCGTTCCTCCGGTACCCGCTCCTGCCACGAAATGGGTTATTCGACCTTTAGTCTGTTCCCAAATTTCGGGGCCGGTTGACTCATAGTGAGCTTTTGGATTTGCTTGGTTGTGGTACTGGTTCGGTCGATAGGCGTTGGGAATCTCTTTGACTAGTCTTTCGGCAGTGGAGTAATAGGAACGGGGGTCGTCTGGAGCGACCGCCACCGGGCAGACAACTACCTCTGCGCCATAGGCCTCTAATAGCGTTACTTTCTCACTACTGACTTTGTCTGTCATAACAAAAATACAGTCGTAGCCCCGTTGAGCAGCCACGATAGCCAGACCTACTCCAGTATTTCCAGATGTCGGCTCAATGATGGTTCCACCTGGTTTGAGGAGGCCCGCCTTTTCTGCTTCGTTAATCATTGTGAGTGCCGGTCGGTCTTTCGAACTGCCACCCGGGTTAGTTGTCTCTAGCTTCGCGACTATTGGGCACGGAACTTCAGCTCCGATTCTCGGCAGCCTGACCAGCGGTGTCTCACCAATCAAATCAAGCACTGAGTCGGCGATGTCTAGGTCCCGCATGTCCATGCCTCTAGTTTGCTCGTTTTGGGCTAGGTTCACACAGCTAATCAACATATGTTGAACTGCGACGAGCTACCGCAGCATGGCTTTTCGGTTGCAACTATCTGCCTATTAGGGTCTACAAGAATCAGTCTTCTTAGTGACTGGTCAACCCAAGATGTCCTTCGCTAGCTGACGGAACTTCTCAACGTTTGCTTCCTTGACAGTTTCGTAGCCGCGAATCATGTCTGGGAGTTCCGCCAACTGCACCGCTTTGTCATAAGTTTCCGGACGCAGGTCAGCTAACGCTTGATCAACTATTTGTTGATATTCGTCAACTAGACCGCGTTCCATCTTCCGGTGGGCGGTGTTGCCAAACACGTCTAAAGGCGTTCCGCGTAAAAACTTCATCCGACGCAATACCGCGAAAGCAAGATCGCCGGAGCGACCTAGGCCTATTTTTTGATCAAGCCCCAACCGTTTCATGGAAGGTGGATGCAGTTTGTATGTGATTTTGCTTCGATCTCCGAATTGCTTGCGAACGGCCTCGTGGAAATCTTTAGAGCGGTGCAAGCGTGCTACTTCGTATTCATCTTTGTAGGCCATCAGTTTGTATAGGTATCTCGCATACGCTTCAGATAGACGGGTGTCTTGGCCGATAGAGGACTCTGCCTTTCGTACTGCGATCACCTTCTCCACGTACTTCTTGGCGTAATTATTGTTCTGATACTCGACGAGTTCTCCCGCACGAATTTTAAGCAACCTCTCAAGTTCTTCAGATGCGTCAGGTACTTCTTGGATAAGGCTTTCCAGCGCCGGGGAAACTTTCGTTTGTCGCCGGGTTTTTCCTTCTTCCTGAATGCCCAATGACTCGATGAAATCCGGCTCGATAACAATCTGTCGGCCGATTCTGAACGCTTGCGTATTCATTTCTACTGCTACGCCGTTTAGCTCAATCGCGCGCTCTATTGCAGCTGCGCTTATCGGCACAACGCCACTCTGGTAGGCAGAACCAAGCACAATGATGTTCGCTGGCATATGCGACCTAAAGAGATTGTCTGAAAGGTTGCCAGCGTCGTAGTACACGTTCTTCTCTGCGATCGTTGCGCTGTCAATCGAGTCTTGAAGAGCGGACCACTCGGGATACTCGGCCGAGGTGTCACGGACCATTGCTCCTGTGGGTACTTTGCTCGAGGAGACTAGTGCCACCGTTCGTCCAGGCATCGCTTTTTCTAGGTTGGCTGGATTCGTTCCGCTGAGAAGGTCGAAGACGATATACGCATCGGCTTCTCCGGTCGCGATTTTGTTGGCTTCTCCCAAATCAAGTTGACCGTCTGGGCGCCGAATCTTGAGATTAGATACAACTGGGCCACCTTTTTGTGCCAATCCAGTCTGATCGAGGCCATGCGCTTCTTTTCCATCCAGTAAAGCCGCTGTGGCTAGAAGTTGGTTGACCGTAACAACTCCAGTTCCCCCTATCCCGATCATCAACACATTGCCTTCGTCAAGCCGATCCGGTTCGATTTGATCCGCTTGAATTTCAGCGATGGCTAGGGCCGATTTTTCAGGAATTTCTCCCCCTGCAATAACTTCAATGAAGGCCGGGCAATCACCGTCGAGGCAGGTGAAATCTTTATTGCATGATGACTGATGTATCGATGTTTTTCGACCGAATTCGGTTTCCACGGGTTGGACGGAGAGACAACTGGATTTTTCGCCGCAGTCTCCGCAGCCTTCGCATACCGCTTCGTTAATGAACACCGCCATTGTTGGCTCTGCGACCTTGCCTCTTTTGCGGTCACGGCGAAGTTCAGCGGCGCAGGGCTGGTCATAGATAAGCACCGTGCATCCTGGAATGTCTCGCAGCATTCGTTGTGCCTCGTCGAGGCGGTCGCGGTACCAAACTTCAGTTCCTTCCGCGAAATTTGCTTGCTCACCGTATTTTTCGGTGTCGTGGGTTAGGACCATGACCTTCGAGACACCTTCTGCTTCCAAGGAGCGTGACAGTTCGGGCACTGTCATTCCACCATCAACGTCTTGTCCTCCAGTCATGGCAACTGCTGCGTTGTAGAGGATTTTGTATGTGACGTTGGTTCCGGCAGCTACTGCTTGTCGAACTGCTAGTGACCCAGAATGATGGAAAGTTCCGTCACCAATATTTTGGAAGCGGTGGTCCATGGTGACGAATGGTGCAGCCCCAACCCATTGGACTCCTTCACCACCCATTTGTGTCGTGCCTTTTACGTTTCTTGTCGGCGTCATCGATGCCATACCGTGGCACCCAATGCCCCCGCCCGCTTCAGATCCTTCTGGCACCCAGGTCGATCGGTTATGAGGGCATCCTGAACAGAAGTTCGGAGTTCGGTTTGACTGTTTCTTGCTATCCGGGTCGCCTAACGAAACGGGAATCGTTATTCGTTCTCGGACTGCTGGACCTACTGAATCTTCTCCTAGGTATTGAACCAAAAACGGCCTGATCTTTCGGGCTATAAGGTCAGCATCCATCTCTCCGTGGCCGGGAAACCAGAACCCGTTCGAGGCATCACGTTTACCCATGATGGTTGGGGCATCCGCTGATCCATAAAGAATCTCGCGCATAAACATTTCTATAAACGCTCGTTTTTCCTCGACCACGACAATGGTGTCGAGCCCGCGGGCGAATTCTTTAACTCCGTTAGCTTCAAGTGGCCATACAACCGCAGGTTTGTACAGTCGCACTCCTCGTTGCTTGAGTGCAGATTCGTCGAGACCCATACGATCTAGTGCTTCGCGAAGGTCGTAATAGGTTTTACCTGCCGCCACGATCCCCAACCGGGCATCGGAAGTCGCGCCACTAACCAAATCAAGATTATTGAGACGAGTGAAGGCATCAGTGGCCTCCATACGACCTTCATGAATTTCAAGTTCTTGACGCACAGCAAAAGGCCCAAAAAGCGAATCTTGCTGAGTGTGTTGCCACGGGACCCCATCCCATTCGAAATCCGGGCGTTCCACTTGGACTCGACCTGGTCCAACTTTGATTGTCGAATATCCATCAGCAACATTGGTAACAATTTTAAGTGACACCCAAAGTCCGCTATATCGCGAAAGCTCGTAGCCAATTCGTCCATAATCCGCGACTTCTTGGACACTCCCTGGGTAAAGAATCGGTGTTTGAAAATGAAGAAGTGCGAATTCTGATTCCGATGCCAGCGTCGAGGACTTAGAGGCGGGGTCATCTCCAGCTACAAGCAAGACCCCACCTTTGGGGTCAACGCCACACACGTTGGCGTGACGAATCGCATCACCAGAGCGGTCTACTCCCGGAGCCTTTCCGTACCACATGCCCAACACACCATCGAATTTGCCGTCGAAGTTACGGTTAGCCAGTTGTGAACCCCACACCGTAGTAGCACCTAGGTCTTCGTTGAGTCCTGGAACGAATTCGATGTTGTTATCGACTAGCTCTTGAGGGTTACCTAACATCAGTGAGTCGATGCCACCTAAAGGTGAACCTCGATAACCAGAGACCATGGCAGCGTTGTTCAGCCCGTCGCGCCGGTCGGCGCGAAGTTGATCTACTAAAACTCTCAATAACGCTTGAACACCTGACATCGCAACGTCACCTTCATTGCGCGCAAAGCGGTCCTCAAGTTTAAAGTCAGCCAAAGCCATAGTTTCCCCCTAGTGCTTCTCTCTAGATTAGTGGGGACGACAGGGTCATTGCCTACACATATTCTGTAGAAGGTGAATCATTCATGTCTTAGCTGCCTACCAGGGCCTGACCAAGTCGTTGACTACCAAGCGAAGGTCGTCAATTTACCCAAACATTTTCGGGGTCCTCCTGCCTCTGGCAACGGTGGGGTAGCTGCGGGCCTTTACGCATGCTTGGGGGCCGGAACCTTGTCAGATGACGTAGCCCAACTACATGTACGCCTCCACAGACCAATACCTTTGGACACTGACCTCGATTTTCGAATAGAGAAAACAGGAGACTCCAAGCGCGCTGTATCGGTGAGCCAAACTAAAACTGATGTCCTTTCCGGCTGGGTGTCATCAACTGTCCAAGAGCCGTTGATGACAGACGAAACGCTGTCAGAGCTACGAAGCCATTCAGTTCTTTCCCCCCAACAGCAAAGCCGCTACGACGAATACGTGGAGGTACCGGGCCCCTCCAGTGTCGACTTCGCTGAATGTTTTGTTTGCGGGCCTGAAGCAAAGCTCGGTTTACGCCTGAGACTTAGGCCCGTTACCGATGAAATTTTCTGGAAGGATTGGTACCCGGATCATCGCTGGGTTGATAACGGTTTTCTTGCTGCACTTCCAGCTATAGCGGCTCTTGACTGCACTTCGGCTGCTGGCTTTCATCTAAACGGAGTCCTAGGAGAACACGAATCTTGTCTACTGGGCACCTACGACGCTCAGCTAGGGCCTGCTGCTCCACTAAATGACTCAGATGGCCTAAGAATCATAAGTAAAACCCGCAAGAGGGAGGGCAGGAAGATCTTCACCGATATTGGCCTATTCAGCCCTAACGGCACGGCTCACGTTTTAGGCAAAGCCACATGGATCGTTGTTTCTCCCGAAGTCGCTAAAGGCGGTTAAGTACTTCCTGCTTGCCTAGGTAGTCCCATGGCAAGTACGAAAGCGAGGGCATTAGCCATCCCCGACAATAAAAACGGCCATCTGTAATTTCCTAGTGCATCATGCAGCATTTGCGCAGCGTAAGGTCCAATAGCTGCCATAGTTCCGGCAGTAGCAAAGATGCGTCCAACTATGGACCCAGCGTGAGCCCGACCGAATAAATCAGCTACGAGCGGAGGGAAAACAACTACTCCACCGCCGTATGCAAACCCAAAAGCTGCGGCTGACGGGTACAGCAACCAAAGAGAATTGCTGCCTGCCATTCCGACAAAGGACGCTGTTTCAACAAGTAGCGCCAACATGACGGCATTCTTTCTCCCTATTCGGTCTGAAACAGGACCCATAACCAATCTGCCAGCCAAACCCCCAATTCCTATCGCTGAGATAACGGTTGAAGCCGTCTGCAGCGAAGCCCCCAGACTCTGGGCGAACTGAACACCATGCACAAAAGGAACGAAAACAGCAGTGAAGGTAAGGGCGTACATCCCGAATACTTTCCAATAATTGGGATTCCGCCACGCTTCAGCAGGAGTCATACCTTCAGCAACATCGCGACCCAAGTCCGTTACTACCTGAAGTTGTCCGTCCGGCTGTTGACCTACCCCCTCGGGATCTCGTTCAAGAACAATCGAACTTAGAAGCATGCATATGCCACCAACTATCGACATTGACAGAACTGCTATTCGCCACCCATAGGCAGAGACAAGTATTGCTGCAATAGGCGGAACCAATATGTTGGCCAAACTCCCGCCCGCAGTCGCTATCGCAGTGGCAAGGCCTCGACGCAAAACAAACCATCTAACGACCGTGGCATTACACGGCACCCAAGAACAGCTCATGCCAAGGGGAGCGACGACGGCCATACCAATAGCTACAACCATCAGGCTGTTCGCCGTTGCCCACAGTAAATACCCGCTGGTCAACAAGACTGCGCCCACTGCGACAATAGGGCGCGGACCCAGGCGGTCTGTCAGCCAGCCACTTACAGCTGAGAGGGCGCTATACAGCCCAATGTAGATAGCGAAGATCAGCTGAAGTCGACTTTCCGACCAACCCGTGTCTTCTACGACATCTCCGACGAAAGTTCCGAAGCTGAATTGAATTCCATAAACGACAAATAGGACTGTGAAGGCCGCTGAAACTATGCGCCAGCCGAAAAACCGCCGTTCGACCGGTTGAACCGAGAAGACCACAGCAGTAGTTAGCGATCTCCAGGAGCCATATAGAACCAAATCGGTTGCATCTCACCCGCATCGGCCATGGCCTGTCTTGCTGCCATGACCACTTTGCCGGCCTCAGTGTGGTCTAGGAACCAGCGAGTCCCAGCCCAAGCCGAAGGCGCGTGGTCCGAAAGCGCCAGCGCGGCTGTCTCGTAATACCCACGAATGTCTTGGCTGACTCTGGCGGGGATCCCAGGCACACCGGCTTCTTTCCATGGGGTCCCATCAGCAACTCGTATAAACGCTTCTATAGCCGCAGCTATGTCATCTGCTTGGACAGTTCTCCCAGCTCCTACTCTGTTTCCATATTCGGATATGGCCCGCTCATACGCTGGCCGAAGACCATTTGCTTCATCAACCGCTGGGGGAAGGTCTGGGTCATACCGGGCCGGCATCGGACATGCCAGTACTTCAGTGCCGTCATCAACAATGGCTACGTCATATTCAGCAAAAATTGGCTCTGGACTATCCAACAATTCTAGGGCCTTACTCAATACTCGATGTTGGAAGTCCCGATCTCCTGGTACTCCGAGAGGTCGCCCAAGCGGGAAGTCGCACCATAGCCCTCGAGGCGGTGCCGTTGTTTCTATCTGGTTTTTAATGGAACCGAGGGCAATGGTTGCGAGACCTTCTGCTTCGAAAATGTGTGCAAGCGTACTCACGGTACGTGTGCATAGAGGTCAGACAGGCGTCAGCAGAACGACGTCAACCTCCTGTTCCTTCAAGAATTTGGCTCCTGCAGGCCCACTATCCATTCTTATTGCTGACAGGTCGAATTGGTTGCCCGCATAGGCCAGATGTTCCTCAGCTACGGAACCAATTATCCCTTCCGCAGCTAGCTCATCTAAACGATCTATTGGAAACACCGTGTTTATATCTAAGGCAAATCCTGTTGCGTCAAAATTTGGACTCCAATGTCCCATGACATAGTCACGGGGTTCTGACTTCAAAACTCGATATCCAGTGTCCATGGGGGAAAAATCTTCATCCTCAGGGTGGTGAAGTGAGGCGGAAGTAACAATGGCTACCTTTGCCTCAGCCAACGGAACCGGAACCGTAAAAGCGGTTTCTTCAAACTCAATCGCATCGAGATTGGCTGTCATTGCCTTAACATCGCTATCTGCCATAGCTGTGAAGGCTACGCCAGTTATCGCTTGCTTGCAGATCTACTTAATGGCGGTCAGTTGATAGCACCGCGACACCAACAACTACCAGCGAGCCTCCTAAGATCTCAGCCCGACCTAACTGGTCTCCTACCAACATCCAGCTAAAGACCACCCCGAAAAACGGGGTTAGATAAGCAACAGCTGCTCCTTGTATTGCGGGTGCTCGGCGTAAGACGCTAGCGAACAGGTAGAAAGTGACCGCTAAAGACGGAATTCCCGCATACAGCAAGGGCATGGTTAATCCCCAGCTGAATGAGGTTTCTGACCAATCTTCAACAAAGGGAACCGCTGCGTGTAAACAAACTGCTGAAAATGTGATCTGCAGGGCCACGAGCATCAGCGGACTAATTTCCAAGGCGCCCGGGAGCCGTTTATTTAGGACTGCCCCTGCCGCCCAGCTCACGCTAGAGATGAGTGAGAAGACAATTCCAAGTTTGGTATTACCAGAACCAAAAGCCGGAACCGCTAGAAACACCGCGCCAACTACGCCAATAAGCAAACCCAAATAGCCTCGGCGGCCCGGGAATTCAGCAATAACTACCACCGCTATCAACGCCGTAAAGAGGGGCATGGTCGCTGACAACATCGCCGATAACCCTGGAGATAGCCGCGAGATACCTAAGACAAGAAATCCGCTGGAAACCGTCGTTATCGACAGCGAAATCCACCATACGGCCATCCATTGCTGTCGGGTTTGCGGCAGTTTTTCCCCTCTTAACAGGGCTACTGCAAGAAGGAATGGTGCGCCAACGGTTGTCCGGAGGGCAGCTAAGGCCAACGGGGTGGTGTGGTCCAAGGCCCATTTCATCACCGTGTAATTCAGGCCGATGAGTAACGCTGTCAAAACAACTAGCGCAACTGTGACTTTGTTAGAGGTAAATCCTGACTTCGGATTAACTCCGCCTTGATGATTCACGCTCCCTCAAGAAGATCGATTGACCTTCTTCGGAGTCGACGCATTCCTTTAAGCCAGCGATCTGGATCAGACGCTTTGCGTTCGGTGTAGGTCTGAACCTCCGGGTGCGACAAAATGAGGAACTCTTCTTTTAACAGGGCTTCTGTGATCTTGTCAGCGACGTAGTCTGCCTCGACGATTCCATCAGTTCCGCCATCCCCTAGTTGTCGGGGCGCCATTGCGGTATTGACTCCTTGAGGGCAGAGAACCGACACCCGTATGCCGTCGTCTCCATGATTGATTGCCAACGTTTCTGCCAATTTGATACATGCAGCCTTTGTCACCGAGTAAGGCGCCGAACCAACCGCTGCTAGAAGACCAGCAGCGCTAGCTGTATGCACAAGGTAGCCCTCTCCACGTGCCGTCATTGATGGCAGCACTGCGCGGGCAGCGTAAACATGCGACATCACGTGCAACTCCCACTGGGACTGCCATGCTTCATTTGAGGCTTCCACTCCGCCTTCTGCACCTGCGCCCGCGTTAGAGAAGAAGATGTCAACTGGTCCAATCGTAGTTTCGGTCTCTTCTACCAACTGACTGACAGCCGCTTCATCAGTTACGTCTAGTCCGACTCCCACGCATCCCAATTCCGCCGCAACTGATAGCGCTGACTCGGCGTCATAGTCAGCCACCACGACACCACGTGCGCCCTCTGATATCCATTTACGCGCTGTCGCGGAGCCAATACCTCCGCCGCCGCCGGTAATGATTGCTACTCGGTCCTTAATTTCCATAGCTTGAACCTAGATCGCATGAGCTAGGTGCTGCTTAACTTTCGGCAACTCCGTTCTTAGTTCTCATCGCTGCATAGGCAACTTCGTCCGCGTGGCCTGCTCCCAAGAATCTGCCTGGACTCGCACCATCTACGTGACCCATGATCCCTTTGTAGAGGGTAAACCCGCACAGAGCTGCCAACCGTTGCGGCATTGCTTTGACGTCTTTCGGTGAAAGGCTGTAGTACTGATTCTGTTGTTGTCGAAGATAGCCCTGGCAATATTGAACGCTAATACCTAGCCTCCAATCAGTGTCAGTGGTATTCGCTCCCCCGCAATGCCAAGTTCCGCCATTTACTACCAAAACCGAACCCGCAGCCATTTCAGCTGGTACATGGTCAACTTTCTGACCTTTGCGGGGCTCATGATCAAATTTATGGGAACCCGGAACAATTCGAGTTGCCCCATTGTCAGCAGTGAAATCACTAAAGGCCCAGATAGTTGTAACCATGAACGGGATTCTCGGCCGCTGAACATTTACTAAACCATCGTCGCTATGAAGCCCCTGATGAACTTCGCCCGGCCCGATATTCATACAGGTAGTACCAGACAACAGACATTCTTCATCTAGGAGACGCTCTGCAAATGGCAGCACGTTCGGATGAACAGGCAACTTCCAAAACACTCGATCTTTATCCAACAAGTTGTACATCCGCTTAGTAGCAAAGCCTTCAGCCCGATTGCCTCGCGGTTGAATGTTCAAGTCATTCTCCAACCGAGCCACCGACGTCCGGACTTCTTCGATGAGACTGGGTTCAATGGCATTTTCGATTATGCAATAGCCGTCTTCCTCGAGTGCATCGAGGTATCGGGAGAGTCTGGTTTCGTCCATGAGACAATTCTTGCAGCTTCGGTGCGGTAAAGCCTCTTTAATACGGGCTAGCCGGTTGGGATCTATCACAAAGGCACTCCAGGGCCTTTATCAACTTTCTCAAGGGGCCATACTCATCTTGCAAAGACCCTGGCTCAGTCCGACATGGCTACATCGAAGGAAGTCTGAGAAGGAAAATCTTCACCGACGGCCGCTTTCTACAACACATCCTGGCGCTGCATTTCGCTATTAGACCGTCGGGGCTAAACCCTGTTGGTTAGTACTTCTTAACGCAAGCAACGTCGCCAAAATCGAAAGAACTAACAAGCTCGCCCATGCCGTCTCGTAACCCCCAGTTACATCTGCAACCAGCCCTGTCAAAAATCCGCCCATGGTCAAACCTGCCATGAAGCCCATAACGACTCTCCCACTAGCTCGGCCGGACTGGTTTTGCGGCACTCCAATGATTACAGAGAGCATCGCTACTGCATTCCACGCATTGAGGCCTAGGGCAGAAAGAACCGCAGCCGGCCACATGATCCAGGAGCCAACTCCTACCGCAGCTAACAACATCAACATGACGAGCACCGTAAGAAAAGATTGGATAGCAAGTGCTTTCGGCGGGGCTATCCGATGTTCAGCCAAGCGCGCCCAAATTATTCGCGTGGCTATGGCAAGGCCTCCAGGAAGCCCCGCTACGAGCCCCGCCCTGACATTCGACATGTCTAGAGCATTCTCAGCGAATAAAACTGTGTACCGACCGACTCCCCCAACGACACACCCCATGCATAGCGCGTACAACGCAAGTAAGGACACCGACCTCGGCAGACTCGAGTTTTCCGTGCCTCCGGCTACTCGACTGTCCTTAGTGAGTTCTTCGCGACTATCAGGGAGCGCTGCTGCCGCTAGCGCCGCCCCCAACAACGCCATTACTGCATAAAGGCCTATAGCAAACCGCCAATTCACCCAAATACTTAACGCGGGAAGGGTAAAACCCCCTAAAAGAATGCCAAGTTGCACCCCGGATTGCTTGATCCCAGTCATAGTCCCTCGACTCCCCGGTGCCGCTCTTTCCGCAACGAGTTTGTTGGTGGCAGGGTTACAAGCCCCTTGCCCATAACTCGATATCAAGAGACCCAAGATAAGTTCGAAAGATGACCTACCAAGGGCAACGACCATCAATCCGAGACCCGAGGACACCAAAACAAACACGCACGACCACTTCCCGCCGTAGAGATCAGCCAGTCGTCCTGATAACGGCGCGAAGAGTCCACCAAACAACGTATTCAGTGCCACTCCTGCACCAAACAGCGTCAGAGACATGTCAAGATCTGCCGCAAGAGCCGTTGCGACAACCGCTGTCCCCACTATCGGGAAAGCCCCCAAAGCCATGGTTGACACCAAAACGGCGATCAGTAAGGCCGTTTGACTCAATGGCGACGAATTTTGGGAATCACCGGACAGCGGCACGACAAGCACCCTACGCTGATCGACTATGCCTAAGCGCCAAGTTCTCGTCCCTTCCGTTGTATACGAAAGAATTCGACCACGCCTAGAAGCTTCGTCTCATGAAGTCGAAATCTTATGCTGGTCGACTTCTGGGATTCGCTTCGCTGATGGAACTCCAATCTCGGAAACTGATTACAAGCCAGAAATTGGCTGGATACCAATTGATTTACTATTCGCAGGTACCTCAGATGGAATGACTGCCTCAGACTTCTTACTTTTTACAGAGGCACTTATAGCCTCCGGCACCATTAAGTGGGTCCAGTCGTGCCTAGCGGGCGCTGATGCTCCGCCGCTGCAAAATATTCTTTCTGCCGGCATTCGTCTTAGTAATAGCGATTCTCCCAATGCTGGTGTTGCGGAGTACGTCATGGCCGCCGTTATGAACGTCGTTCACGGCTGGACAGAACGCTCTGATGATCAAAGAAACAGCAACTGGAATCAAAAGAGTTGGTCAGAAATTAATGGCAACACTTGGCTCATTGTGGGCTTCGGATCGATAGGCAGAGAAGTCGCTAAAAGGGCAAAACCATTTGGCGTAGAAATTGTTGGCGCACGTCGAACCCCAACAGACGACCCTTTAGCCGACCGAATGGTCACGATGGGCAATCTCAACGAAGTCTTGCCTTCCGCCGACGTAGTAGTTATCGCTTGCCCTCTAACTGAAGACACGCGAGGACTAGTGAACAAGAACTTCCTGGACAGTATGGGCCAACGTTCAATACTCGTTAACGTCTCACGAGGACCGGTGGTTAATACCAGCGATCTCATGGAAGTTCTCGATTCAGATCGGGACTTCAAGGCGATTCTAGATGTCTTTGATACGGAGCCGTTAGAAGCCGCCAGTCCTCTTTGGAATCACCCCAGGGTCACACTAACTTCTCATATTGCTGGAGCCGGTTCCGGCATAACGAAACGCGGTGACGACGTGTTCTTTGAGCAGTTAGATGCATACCTCTCAGGTGATGATTTGCGACTGGAGCTTCGACAATGAAATCCGAAACAATGCTTCCATTAGGCAAAGTGGACCCAGGTCTGCGAGAGCCCGATACCCCCCTAGATGTGCGCACCATCGCCGAAGAAGCAGTTCGGCTCGAAAAGCTGGGGTTTCACGGCATCGCAGTCGAAGAATGCAAGGACGACCCGTATCAGCAATTAACACTTGCTTCAGTCAACACCACGACCCTTGACCTAGCGACATCTGTTGCTATGGCATTTCCGCGTTCGCCGACGATTACGGCCATGTCGGCATGGACGCTTCAAAAAATGTCTGGAGGGCGCTTGATCCTAGGCTTGGGGTCCCAAGTGCGGGGACACATCAGAAGAAGATACGGGATGGAGTGGTCCGCTCCTGCTCCAAGAATGCGGGACTACATACTCGCCATGCGGGCTGTATGGCGATGCTGGCAGGATCGTGAACCGCTCAACCACGATGGTGACCATTACAAATTAAATTTAATGGTCCCTCTTTTTGACCCAGGACCTATCGAACATCCGGACATTCCAATTCACATTTCAGCAATCAACACGAACATGTGCGCTGTAGTGGGTGAGGTCGCAGACGGGATCCGGCTACATCCCGTTTGTTCCCCCAAATACATCGAAGAGGTAATGATCCCCGCTGTAGCCAAAGGTTCCGGTAGGAGTGGCAGAAATCCACATGAAGTTGACTGGTGCATGAAGCCACTAGTCGCAACTGCACCAGACGATGCAAGCCTTGCCGAAGTAGCAGAGAGTGTCCGGGCACGAGTTGGCTTCTATTTAGCTACGCCCGCTTACAAAGCGGCATTCGAAGTGCACGGCTGGGAAGACAAAGTTGACCACGCGGCGTCGCTTTCCCGTGAGCAACGTTGGGATGAGATTCCTGAGCTCGTTGACGACGATATGTTCCACACCATCGCGACAATCGGAACCTACGATGAAATTGCATCCCTGCTAAATGCAAGGTTCGGAAGGCTGATCGACAGAATTGAATTCAGCATCCCGGTCAATAACCCTGACGACGAAATCACTATGCGATCAATGATAAACGAGCTCAGCGATACCGATAGTTTGCGGCCTTAGACAAGCGCCAATCGAAACAAGTCTTCTATCGCCGCTGCGAACTCACCCCGCCTCGGAATGTGTGACGGGTTCTTCTCCCATCCATTCCCTGAGCGTATTTTTAAGTTTTGTTTGTTGAATAAAAATGTCGTGCTCAGGTCCTGACGCGTTACTCGATTGTGGCGCTTTCAGGTAGAACGACAACCACTCTTGAACACCCGACTCTCCAGCTCGGTGAGCTAGGTCAAGGAACAGAGCGAGGTCAAGTACGATCGGCGCTGCCAAGATCGAATCACGACATAAAAAGTCAATTTTGATCTGCATCGGATAGCCGAGCCAACCGAATATATCGATGTTGTCCCAACCTTCTTTGTTATCTCCACGAGGTGGGTAGTAGTTAATTCGCACTACATGGTCGATATTTCCGTAAAGGTCGGGATACACAGAGGGCTGTAAGATCGTGTCAAGAACACCGAGTTTTGATACTTCTTTGGTCTTGAAGTTTTCGGGGTCATCAAGCACTTCTCCATCTCGATTACCAAGGATGTTGGTGCTGTACCAGCCACGCAAGCCCAACATTCTGGCTTTGAGTCCTGGGGCAATAAGCGTCTTCATTAACGTCTGACCGGTTTTGAAATCTTTGCCAGCAATCGGGACGCCTCGACGTTCAGCCAACTCAATCATGCATGGAAGATCTACGCTCAAGTTGGGTGCCCCATTTGCAAACGGAACATCACTCATAAGCGCCGCATAAGCGTAGATCTGACTCGGGGAGATGTTCTCATCATTCGCCGCTAGGCCTGCCTCAAACGCTTCGAGTGTTTCGTGAGCAGCGCTTGCCTCTTGGTAAGCCTCAGTCGATCCACACCAAACCATGACAAGGCGGTCACAATCATTGTCAGTTCGGAACTGGTCGATGTCAGCCATAAGGGCTTGGGCTTGTTCTAGTTTTGAGTCCAACGCCTTAACGCGATTCCCGTCTAGTTTCTTAACCCACTTCTGGTCGAACACCGCGTCCATAGCGACAATGCCTTCAAGCTCACCTGAGATAGCCGCGAGGTCTCGATCCTCTAGAACCCCAGCAGCCTGGGCGCCTTCCAAGGCATTGGGAGTTATGGGGTCCCATCCTCCAAACACAAGATCGTCCAACCCGGCGAGGGGAACGAAATCTTTGATTAGTGGGTTGCGGGCATCATCTTTTTTTCCAAGTCGAATATGCGCCATCTGCGACACAGAACCAATTGGGGCAGCTAGTCCTTGCCGCGCGGCCAACACACCTGCGATGAACGTGGTAGCAACGGCTCCCATTCCAGGGGTGAGGACACCCAGTTTGCCTTTGGCGGGAGTGATATCGGCTGTGGTCATAGCTAAATCATAAGTGTTTTAATACTTTCATACTCTATTATTAAGTATCCCTTATCTTTTGATTTGCGATGGTGATGTATGAGGACTGCTCATTCCACGCTTTCTGACATTTCTATTACCCATCTCCAATATCTAGTAGCGGTTCAAGAAAACACAACTTGGGCGGCCGCAGCCGAAGCTTTGGGGGTTAGCCAATCTGCGCTATCTCAAGGCTTGGCCGAACTCCAACGTCGATTAGGTATTCAGCTGTTCACTTGGAATGGACGCAGAAGGGTGCCCGCGTCCTCAACAGACGAACTAACCCAGCACGCGAAGCGCATACTTGCCTTGACCAGCGATCTCTCTCGTTGGAGCGATCGTATTCGAGCTGGGTCCGCTGGAAAGCTCCGAGTCGGCATGATTGACGCAGCAGCGGTCGACCATTTCGGAGACACTTTACGGTCCTTCCGACAAGAAAGATCAGACTTGGATCTTCACGTAACCGTCGGACCGTCAAGCCAGCTACTTGAAGGTCTCAGCAACGGTAATTTAGATCTAGCCATTTGTGTTTCGCCTCACGATTCACAATTTTCAACCGTGCCCTTGTTGGAAGAAGACCTATACGTTTACGCTCCTCCCGGCACCCGCCCATCTAGCACTAAGGAATGGGGGCCATGGGTAACTTTCCCAATTGGCTCTTTGACGAGGGACCTCATCGGAGAGGCACTTAGGTCATTGGGCGCGCCCTTCTCGGTTGTCGCAGAGTCCAACCAGCCAGAGGTGCTGAGTGAGATGGTTTTGATTGGGATGGGGTGGACGGTGCTACCTCAAATCCAAGCCGAACGACCACCTGCCTCTCTTGCTCCTGTCCAAAAAAAACCGCTTCTCAATCGCACATTGGTAGCTGCCACTCGCGACAGCAGCCTGGTAAATCCGGCCGTTTCAGAACTCGTTACGGAACTTCTTCGAACAGTAAATTGAAGCTCTCAGGTAGCGAATCCAAAGTCATCCACCTAGGGTCTTCCAAGTTTTAGTTTGACCTCGGAGCAGAATTTTTCAGGTGGCTAAGAATCGCGTCAACAACTACGGGCCACAACTGCTCCGGTAGGTCGTGACCCATGTCGCTCAACAGTAAGAAGTTGGAACCGGGGATAATCTCAGCAGTTCTCTCCCCGAAACTCGGTAATAGAAGCCGGTCATCGCGGCCGTGTACAACCAGTGTAGGAACCTCGAGTTTCGCCAGAAGGGCGTCTCGATCTCCGCTCGCCAAGACAGCAGCAATCTGTCTCCCTGAACCATCCGGGTAATAACTGCGATCATAAGAAGCAGCTGCATACTCCCGAGCTAAGTCGGCATCAAAGTACTTTTTGCTGCACCAGATAGCGTAATTAGCTGAATAATCAAGATATTCCGACCTCTCAGACGGAGCAGGGGCCAACAAAAGACCGAGCGAGTCATCAGGGATATCTACGACTTCTCGGCTACCCGTCGCAGACATGATGGACGTCAAAGAAGTCACTCGCTCGGGCTCATCAATCGCCATCGTCTGCGCAATCATGCCCCCGAGAGAGGCTCCGACGACATGAGCTTCTTCTATTCCAAGCTCATCAAGGATTCCAAAACCATCCTTAGCCATGTCGGACAGGTCATAAGGAGCATTAACGACTTTTTGGCCCTCTAGGGCAGCTGCCACCAAGCCAAGAAAATCAACCTCGACTCCATCAAATTTAGTCGACAAGCCAGCGTCTCGATTATCGAATCTGATGACTCGATATCCCCCTTCAGCAAGCATCTGGCAAAATCTTTCGGGCCAATGAATTAGTTGCGCGCCTAGTCCCATCACCAAAAGAACTGCTGGGTCCGAGGGGCGCCCGAAAGTCTCGTATTCAAACTCCATTTCATCGACTTGCGCTCGAGCCATTAGCTAAGCCCACCAGGAGTGAACTCCGCTTTCAGATGCTTAACCCCGTGGATGAAAGAAGACTGGAGAGTGTCCGGTTCCTCAACTGCTGCAATATCAGGCACCCTTCCAAACAATTCGCGGAACATCACCGTTATTTCGCGTCGCGCTAAGTGAGCCCCTAAACAAAAATGTGGTCCTGGGCCACCAAAACCACACTGCGAATTGGGGCTGCGCCTCACGTCAAAGCTGTACGGGTCTGCAAAGACAGAGGGGTCACGATTAGCGGCAAGATAGAACATCGCAACCTTGTCTCCCTCCAATAACTCCTGCTCCGCCAAGACGGTGTCTTGGGTTACTGTGCGGCGCATATAAGTAACTGGACTAGCAAGGCGAATAATTTCGTCAACCGCTGAGGGAGCAACTCCCTCAAAATCGTTGCACCAGATAGCTCGCTGTTCTGGGTTATCCGTGAGGTACTTGAGGCCCCAAGAAATAGCATTTCTCGTCGTTTCATTTCCAGCGACGACAAGGAGCACGAAAAAACTCGCTAAGTCAGCTTCATCTAGTTGGTCGCCTTCGATCTCGGCATTGACCAACACGCTCGTCAAGTCTGTGCCGTCTCCACCCCTCTTTGCTTCTGCTACTTCCTTCATTAACTCTGCTAATTCTGCTCCGGCATTCAGCAAGGCAGTAACAAAGTCGACGTCTTCTGGTGCGAATTCTGGATCCCCGACACCCAAAATTATGTTTGTGTTTTTGAAAACCATTTCATAAGCAGAATCAGGCACTCCCATGAGGTCGCACACAATTTTGAGTGGTAAAGCCGCAGCTACATCAGTTACGAAATCGCATTCTCCTTTTTCGACGATTGCATCAACAATGCTCGAAGCGATCTCCTGGACCGAGTCCTCCAAAGCTTTCAGCATTCGAGGAGTAAAGCCTTTCGAAACAATACGACGTAACCGTGCGTGACGCGGATCGTCCATAGCAATCATCGAGCTGAAAAACTCTAGGAACTCCGGGGGGAGATCCGTAATCGTAATTCCGTTAGCCGAACTGTAAATCTCGGGATTTCTCGAAATCGTAGCTATATCCTCGTGACGCGTAACACACCAATACCCCGGCCCAGCCTGCAAGTACGGATTGTCAGGCATAGGTTCTTCGAACCAATCCAAAGGTGCTTCTGCGTGCAAACGAGCGATCCCCAAATCACATTCAACTGCTGGCTGGAGCCAATAAAGCGCGTCCATCAAGTTTGGATGTGTGACATTCCATCTCCGCATACCCCGACGCTAACACCCGTACTTCTGAAAGCATGAGACCGTGACCAACTCCAAAACAAACCCATTAGAGGTAGTTGACCGTTATACCGAACAGGTTTACCACCAACGTGATTTGACCTCATTAGAAGATCTCGTAGCTGACCCGATGATCCGCCACGAGCCCGACGGTACGCGACTAGTCCTGACCATCGAACAAGCCACACTCCGAATTGCGTCATTTCACCAACAGTTTCGATCAATGAGATTTACCAATCGGAAGATCATTCAAGATCAAGAGTCAATAGCAGCTGCTTACGAAGCAGATTTAGTTACGGAAGACGGAGACGTATCCACTATTTGTGGGATCGAAATATTCACCGTCCGTGAGGGTCGAATAACAGAGGTCTGGAACGCTCCAGCTGGGAACGGGTCATGGGGATAAAGAGCCAAAACTACATAGTTCACGGAGCGGGTGGTATCGGTTGCGTAATAGCGAGCAGACTTGCGTCCATCGGCCGCAAAGTACAACTAGTCGCCCGAGGAGCCCACCTTGAAGCTCTTCAGGCTCAAGGCCTAACCCTCACCCAGAACACTAAAGGGACGTGGAAGCTTCCAGCCGAATCATCCCCAGACGACCTTGATGTGGATGATCAAACAGTCGTATTACTTGCAATGAAGACTGATGACACCTTTGGGGCGGTTGAACAGCACTCGTCTCTATACAGAGACTTACCGCTAGTTAGTTTTCAAAACGGAGTTACGAACGAAGAATGGCTTTCTCAAAGGGGTTACAAAACCTATGGGTGCACTGTCATGGTGGGCGCGGAGATAACTGAACCAGGCAAAGTTCGACATTCGGGGGGAAAGCTCTTGGAGCTGGGTAAGTGGCCTTCGGGAACCGACTATATATCGCAGGCTTTAGTTGCAGATCTGAGTTCGTCAGGGATGGATGCTTCAGTTGATGACCGAGTTATCGATGGTAAATGGGGAAAGTTGGTCAGGAACCTTTCCAACGCTTATTTAGCTTTGACGAACCTATCCGTGCAAGAGGCATCCTGCCATCCACTGGACCGTCAGTTCATTGCCGACGTGAACGAAGAAGCTGCTGACGTATTGGATGCCGCAAAAATTTCAGCCCGCACAGTCGGTAAGAGAAACTTAAGAGAGCAAATTGATCGCCTTCGCGAGCCTGGAATTTGGCCTGCAAAACAAACAGTTACGGAGGCCACGAGGTCATACCCAAGCACTTGGCAAGATCTTGCCTTGCAAAGAAAGCAAGTGGAGGTTGACCACTTTAACGGGGCCATCGTTCGACTCGGAGAGAAGCATCAAATACCAACTCCCCTCAATCGGGTGCTCAGAGACCGTTGCGTCTTAGCTGCAAGTAACCTGACGCTGCCAGGGTCCGAGACAGCAGATTCATTGAGGTCGGCTGCTTTATAAAGTGCCCGGAGTGGGATTCGAACCCACACGCCCTGTTAAGAGCCGAGGGGTTTAAGCCCTCTGCGTCTGCCTTTCCGCCACCCGGGCTGATATGCGTATCTTTGTAAGCCTACGTCGCAATAAGGTTTACGACGCCCTGTTACGCGGCCTCGATATTATCGGCGGCGATTGACTGATGGATCACCGCTGTTCTTTTGTGCTGCGGCGTCGATTCAGATGGTCGTTCGCTTTGCATCACAGCACTCCACATCACATTTCGGAGCTTTGCGGCTTTCCCTACAGGCAAGTCATTGCACAGGATTACTCCTTCGATCATGTCAGCAATCACTGCTTCAAACGGTCGGTCTTTTATTCGCACAGCGACAACACTCCCAGAACTTTGTTGGCGCACTGCCCGATCTAGGTCACCCGAACGAGGTGGGCTCTTAAATCCTGGAACTTCTATGCCACATCGGGCACTCACTTGGGTAATTACTTTCGCGACGATCGAGAAACGCACCGAAGGTGCACTCTCTATGGCCGACACAGAACCATCGCCGCTATATCGGCCCCCATCAAAGTGGGAATTCGGACTCTTCGCTTCTACGCTCTCAAATTTCATCAAGTCAAGAGTCCAACAGGGGTAGGACAATTAAGTCTTACCTTCATTTAATTCATCCAATTGCAGTCTGAGTGTCAATCAGCACATCCCACGCAGAGCTACCGTAGATCTGTGGGCACAACCGAAAAAATATTCAGCGAAGCGAAGTCGGCTCATCCACCTTTGACGCCTGCACAACAAGCGACTCTCGATCTCATTCGTCTACCGGCCAACGAGCGCATCACTCATCACTCAACCATTAGAGCTCAAATCCAACTGGAATTAGAGAAAGAAACCGTCAATCTGGTGGACCAGATTGACGAGCCTTTATGGGTATCTAAAAGACAACTGCAAGCAGTCACAAGTTGTGAGGTTCTATACGAAGCACAACAAGAAGAATCTTTCGAGTGGAAGATTCCTATGACTCGCGGTCAAATCTTTCATAAATGCGTCGAGCTTTCCATCCACCTTTCGCCATCTAGGTCTGCTGCTGAACTAGTTGATGAAGCAATGACAAGCATCATCAATCGCGGCGATGGTTTGGGCACCTTTCTATTTGAGTTAACCGACATTGAAAGAGCAGAAATCCGAAGCGAAGTTGCTTCCCTTTTGCAAACTTTCTTCGACACCTTTCCTCCTCTGCAGAATTCTTGGAATCCAACTACTGAGTTGCCGAGAAAGGTCATTCTCCATAGAGGAAAAATCGTGTTGCAAGGCAGATTCGACTTGACCGTAGGTCGACCAGATGAATTCACTGCTGGCAGGGTTCTGATAGAACTCAAAACAGGCAGAGCAGTCCCTCATCATTTGGATGATTTGCGGTTCTATGCATTGCTAGAAACGTTGGTAGTTGGAGTTCCTCCTGCCTTATTGGCAAGTTTTTATGTCGACGCAGGAACAGTTCAGGTCGAGGCCGTCGACGAGGATCTTCTGCGGTCAGCTATTCAGCGCACAAGCAATGCTGTTAAACGACTACTTCAACTTCGCCTTAAAGAAAGTCAGCCAGAAAGACGGGCAAGTGGTTCGTGCAGATGGTGTCCGGTCGCTGATGATTGTCCTACTGGTCAATCTTGGTTAGAGGAGGCCAACGGAAGTGGAGTGTGGTGAAGTTAGATTTTGTTACTACTACACACCGATGGCCTCGTCGGATATCAGTTGCCAGAGATCTTCGCGTCTTTCTTCCCATTCCTCGGAAGTAATGCCGAAGCGCATGTGGTCTTCCCAAACTCCCGCAATCTTCAAATAACCTTCGGCCAGACCTTCCTGGCGAACTCCGAGCTTCTCCACCACCCGAAGGCTCGATTGGTTCCTCGGAATAATCGATATTTCGAGACGATGCAGTCCCGCCCTATCGAAAGCATGTGCAAAAACTGCTACTAACGCCTCAGGCACAAATCCGCGCCCTGCCCAACGTTCATCAACCCAGTAACCCACGTGTCCACTTTGAAAAGCCCCCCTAGCAACGTTGTTTACATTAATTTCTCCACAGAAATGTCCACGGTGCCACATAGACCAGGCGAATCCAGTGCCTAGCTGACGTTCTCGGTCCCGAGCGTTGCACCTTGCCGCAAAGGCAGCCGGATCCTGAGTCGGATCAGGAGCGCCAGGAACTGACTCAGGTTCCCATTTCGTCAGCCAATCCGCGCATCGTCTTCGAACTTCACCCCATTGCGCGAAATCATTGGGCCGCAACCCTCTTAACAGCAACCGCGGAGTGTGCAGATCGTTCACAATCGGAACACTAGCCTGCCTAGCTCACAGCTATCCAAGCTCAAGTAGTTCGGCGGCTAAACCATCAAGAAGGTCGGACTCACGGACAAGACATTCACCTAGGTCCCAGTGCCGCATTACAGCTACCAAAATGCAACAACCAGCCACTATGACGTCAGCTCGTGCTGCCTCTAAACCCGGATTATGTTTCCGTTGCTCCACTGACTCGGTTGCCAAAGTCCTAAATACATCTTCCGCCGCTTTTCGGGTCAGCACAAAGCCGTCGATCACGAGCGGGTCATAGTGTTCCAACCCGATTTCGATGGCGGCTATCGTCGTGATCGTTCCCGCGACACCCACCAAAGAATTCGCTCGTCCCATAAGTGCCTGTTCTCTATCAATGTCGTCCAGATGTAAACGAGCTACCTGGATCGCGCCACTCAACTCTTCAGGTTTCGGCGGGTCCGAGATGAGGAACTGCTCCGTGAAGCGGACAGATCCTATGTCCACGGATCGGTACATTTCAGGGGAATCAGTTCCGTACGAGAATTCGGTGGAGCCTCCTCCTATATCAAGGACTAGAAAAGGTCCATCACCCGACGCTAATCCTCTGGTTGCACCCAAAAACCCATATCTCGCTTCTTCTTCACCGGACAAGAGCTCAACTTCATGACTTAAGATTTTCGATACCGGTTTGAATAGGTCATCTCGATTCGAGGCATCACGAGCAGCACTAGTCGCGACTGCCCTAATTTCCTTCACCCCGTTCTCTTCAATTAGCGAATTGAAGTCAGTAACAGCGTCAAGAACTTTCTCTATACCCCCCTCGTTCAACCGGCCTGTTCGGCCTAGCCCACGGCCTATTCCAGTAATCCGATGATCTCGCACGTCAATAGCGTCGCCATCGGATATCAACAAACGGGTTGTATTGGTACCGAAATCTAAAATCGCGACTGGCCGTTTGTCAGACAATGTCAGTTGCCTCCAACTGTTCCACAACCCATTCACCCACTGGATCATCACCGGCTGCTAGATAGTGAGCTAGGTGAGTATGCAGGCACTTGACTCCACGTCGCGTGCCGCCGACTCCCCCCCTCGGTCGCGGCCCCAAATATTCTGGCGAAATAAGAGAGTCCCTCTCAGCGGCGTATCGCTCATGTGCGGCTGCCAATTCAGCCGCGTCTACGGCTTGCTCCGCAGCTCGGACTCCCCCATCTCCTTCTAAGCGCGCAACGCGACGCGACAGCTCTCTACCCACAAGCCAATAGCGGGTTGGCATGGGACGCCCACCTTCCATGATTGGTCCGTTACGAATCACAACGGGCTCTCCATAGCTATCAACAACAACTATTTCAAAATCGACTTCAGGTCGCCGTCCGAGCAACTCTGCAACTTTTTCCACTTCAACGGGCGACGGGCGACCGATCGAAGAAACCTTCGCCGCATCAATACCCATGAACTCTCAACTTCGCTATTAACGTTTACGGCGCCGAAGAAGAACTAACACCAAAGCCACAAGAGCAAAGGGGCCGAACCGTTTAAAAAGCGGAGCGCCAGCCGTATCAAGAAGATCGACGGGTTCCGGTTCGGGCATATTGACCTTCCGCGGACCAGAGCTGTCTTCGTTCGCATCATCATCAGCGGTTCCACTAGCCGACTCGGGTGCAGGTGGGGTCGCAACTTCGCGCTCGTTTGATTCAACAAGTTTCTGTTCAAGACTCTCGACAAACTGTCCAATCAACTTCTCTGATACATCTGCCATCACACCGCGTCCAAATTGTGCGACTTTTCCCGTGACTTTCAGATCGGTAGTTATAACAATCTTGGTTCCGTCTCCGTCACTGGTCATTTCAGCAGTAACTTCCGCAGCGGCGTTTCCCGCTCCGCGGGTATCGCGTCCAGTTGCGTCAAGAACTAATCGGTGTTGACTCTCATCTTTTTCTTTGAACTTTGCGGTGCCTTTGTATTGAGCTGTAATCGGCCCAACCTTGACCTTGACTTGCCCTTTGAACTCTTCGCCATCGATTTCTGTCAATTGCGCGCCTGGCATGCAGGGCGCAATGTATTCAATATCTGTCAATGTGCGCCAGGCTTGCTCTATAGGAACGCCGACCCGGAATTCATTTTTCAACTCCATTGGCTGAGATCCTCCACAGTATCTATGTCATCCGAAGAGCCTTCGCAGGCTACCTGCTCAACTAGTTCCGGCCTCGTACGTAACAAAACCCGAGCTCCCTCATCTCCTATTCGCGGTAACAACGGCCATACAGACCTTTCAAGACGAACTGGATTTCCAGAACGACCATCATAGTTAGCTACTGCAATAGGTGAACTGCTATCACTCAACCGTCTCCAGCTTGAGGCCAAAACTCCTGGTTGGTCAGCTAATCCAACTATCAGGGCATCGAAGTCCTCCGCTTTGCCCCACTCAACTGCAACGCTGAGCGATGTCGCTATGCCTCGTCGAAAATCAGGGTTCTCGATAACCGCAAGTCCCGAGAACTCTTGGAGAGCAGAGCCTAAGTTAGCGGCTCCGGTAATCAGGACATAGCCATCTAGGTGGGCGTTCATCATTGAACGTGCTGCGTGAGATACCACCGATTCACCATCTATTTCGGCAAGAAGCTTGTGGGTTGCTCCCAAAAAACGTGAACCGCTTCCTGCAGCCAACAACGCTCCAGCAACTTTCACAATTTCAGTAGGACCTCGGTAAACCAAGAACTTTGGTCGAAACATAGTTCAGAACCATCTCTTGGCTGACGGGCGCAATTTTCATCAGGCGACTTTCGCGCCAATACCGCTCAACGTCATATTCTTTCGCGTAACCAAACCCTCCGTGGGTTTGCATCGCTCTATCCGCGCACTCAAACGCTGCCTCAGAGGCCAAGTACTTTGCGAGGTTGGCCTGGGCCCCGCAATCAATCCCATTATCGTAACGCCACGAGGCGTCTCTGATCACTAACTCGGCAGCGTGAAGCCGGGCGTGACTATCAGCGAGCGGAAAGGCTAGGCCCTGATTTTGGCCTATCGGACGTCCAAAAATCACTCGATCGTTGGCATAGTCAACCGCTTTATTCAAAGCAGCACGTCCTATACCAAGTGCTTCGCCTGAAATAAGAATTCGTTCAGGGTTCAGGCCATCCAAGATGTACCGAAAGCCCTCTCCTTCTTCTCCGACCCGTCGACTCACTGGCACCCGCAGACCGTCGTAACGGACTTCGCAAGAGACCACAGCGTTGCGACCAACTTTCGGGATCGGCGTTATATCTACAGTCGGGTCATCCAGGTCAACCAGCAGGAGGGTCATACCCTGGGTCGGTCCGTCACATAATTCTTTTGGTGTGGTTCTCACCAACAGAAGGCAGACATCGCAATACGGAGCCTTAGTAGTCCAGACTTTTGCCCCAGTTATGACATATTCGTCGCCATCTCGTTCGGCTCGAGTTCTTATTGACGTTGTGTCGGTCCCAGCATCAGGTTCCGTCACTCCAAAGGCGGCGTGCAAAGACCCATCTGCAACTTTCGGAAGGATTTCATTAGCAAGTTCAGGGGATCCGTACTTTCTCACTGGCTCCATGCCAAAAATCGACAGATGAATAGCTGAGCATCCGTTCATAGCAGCACCACTCGCAGCGACTTCTTCAAGAACAATCGATGCTTCCGTAATGCCCTGGCCGCCGCCACCAAACTCTTCAGGGATAGCTATCCCTATCCAACCTCCATCAGCCATCGCTTGATAGAAGTCCCACGGGAACTCATGTTGCTCATCTTTTTCCCGCCAATATTCATCGGGGAACTGAGCGCAAACACGTCGGACACCTTCACGAATAGCATCGTGATCTTCTGATGAGGAGAAATCCATACCCGGAAAGGTAGTGGGCAACGAGCCAGTTGGCTCAGTGAATCGAACCTTTACCTTCACTAAGACTCGGAGCCGAACGGCCCGTTCGTATAGCAATGATCTCCGCCACGATAGAGACAGCCGTTTCCTCAGGCGTTCTTCCACCGATATCCAGCCCAATCGGTGACCGAACTCGTTCAAGTTCTGAAGGTGTTACTCCTTCTTCAAGTAAACGTTCAACCCGTCTTTGGTGTGTTTGCCTAGAGCCCATTGCTCCGAGATAACCAACTCTTGTCGGCAACGCTCCCACAATTGCCGGTATGTCAAATTTGGCATCGTGAGTCAAAACACACACAGCATCTCGGGGACCCAAGTCGCTACCAATTCGCTCAAGTAAACGATCCGGCCAATCCACAACCACCTCGTCAGCCATAGGGAAACGCCGACGGGTAGCAAAAACCTCTCGCGCATCACAAACAGTGACTCGAAAACCAAGAAGTTTTCCTTGGCTTGCTAGAGCTCTCGTGAAATCGACCGCTCCAAAGATGACCAAATGTGGTCGCCTTGCATGACATTCGATAAATACGCTGAGTTCCTGTTGGCGCGCTTCGCCTTCAGGCCCATAATGCCGAACTTGACTTACCCCCGCTTCGAGCATTGCTATTGCGTCCCGACTTACGACACGATCTAAAGCCTCCCCACCAAGACTTCCGAGGGATACGCCCGACTCCTCAATCAGTAATTTGGCACCTACCTCTGGCCCCTCAATCAAAGTAGCTAAGGCAACCGGTACTTCCGAACGAATCGAATCTCGAAAACGCTCATAGATCGAAGTCACCAGTCAAGCTCCTCAATGAACAGGTGAATCGTTCCACCACACGTCAGTCCAACTGCGAAAGCCTCATCATCGCTATAACCAAAAGAAGTGATGCCTGCTTTCCTTCGCCCCTCCAAGAGCTCAATGGCTTCACCTACCACCGCTCCTTCAACGCAACCTCCGGACACAGAGCCAGCTACCTCACCTCGAGCATTAACCGCCATGGCAGCACCGGGATCGCGCGGTCCGCTGCCTTCGATATCCACGACCCGTGCGATAGCTACCTTTTCTCCAGATGCAAACCATCTTTCTATATCGTCGAAGATCTCATCCATGTCTACATGCTCCCATCTTTACGCCGAGACGGCCTCGGCAAGTCTCTCAAGTGACCCAAAAGAGTGCCCTTCAATAAATTCGTCGGTGTGTGGCAACGCTGCCGCCATTCCACGAGCTAACGGCGCATATCCGGGAGTGTGCTTTAGCGGGTTCACCCAAACCTGTCGATAACTCACTCGATGCAGTCGTTCCATTTGTTCTGCCAGCACCTCCGGCGTACCCCGATCCCAGCCATCTGATAGCAGCACCACTATTGCCCCGCGCGCCATCCCCCTCAGACCCCACAATTCATTAAATTCCTTCAGGGTTTCGCCAAGGCGAGTCCCGCCAGACCAGTCAGTTACAGCGGCCGCGGCAGCTCGAAGTGCGGCGTCAGGATCTCGTGATGATAATTCGCGGGTAATGCGAGTTAATCGAGTACCGATAGCGAATGCCTCCACTCGCGTTCTTCCAACCACCGTTGCATGCGCGAATCTAATCAGTGCGCGGGCGTACGGTTCCATCGAACCTGAAACGTCGACCAGCAAAACTAGTCGACGAGGACGGCGGTCTTTCGTTAGATACTTTCTATGCACAGGCTCGCCCCCCATCGCTAACGCAGACCTCAACATTCGACGCATATCCGGATTACGCGTCTGATGTTTGGATGGCAATCGTCTTCGCGATGGGCGTGTGGTCGAAGTAAAACGCAGGTCAGCTATCAGTCTCTTCAACTCATCGATCTCTTCGCTGCTGCACTCTGCAAAGTCTTTTTCTCTAAGTGTTTCTAGAGCGCTATATCGAACCTGGATCGTAGGCCCGGAAGAAGACGTATGGTCATCCGGAAGCTCCTCGCTGTCCTCCGCTCCATCGGTAGAAACCGACACTGAGACCGGTGGTATCTCAACTTCAATACTTGACGACTGTCTTTGCTCCCAAAACACTGCGAAGGCCCGATCAAAGTCACTTATCGCTTCGGGATCAGAAACCAAAGTTGATCTTCCTGCCCAATAAACGGCATCTCGCTCTTCTAATCCCACTTGTGCAAGGGCCTCAAGAAACAAGGTCACTCGGCTAACAGGAACTCGTAACCCTAATCCACGAAGGATCTGGCAGAAGGCAACCCCTATACGTGTAGGGCTACTTTCCGGACTAATCAGAAGGACCTCATTCATGTGCAGCAGCAGCCATAATCATCTCAATACCCTGCGCCGAGACACGATCCTGATCTTCTCGGTATTTGAGAACTGTGCCGAGGGTAGCGTTGATGGTGTATTCGTTAAGGGCAGACTCACCTAGCTTGCCTAGTGCTGTTGACCAATCAATCGTCTCAGCCACTCCTGGTGGCTTGTACAAACCCATACCTCGCATGACGTTTACCGCCACGGCGACTTGTCGAGCTAATTCACTATCAACCTCAGGTGCTTTGAGTTGGATGATTTCGATTTCTCTTTCAAGGTCAGGGTGATTGAGCCAGTGATACAAGCACCGACGCTTGAGCGCATCGTGCACATCGCGCGTTCGATTTGATGTGACCACTACGAGAGGAGGCTTTTTGCCTCCGAAGGTCCCTAATTCGGGAATTGTGACAGTGTGATCCGAAAGGACTTCGAGCAAGAAGGCCTCAAATTCATCGTCAGCTCGATCTACTTCATCTATCAACAAAACTGGCTGAAGATGATCCCCATGGTCAATTGCACGGAGCAAAGGTCTTCGGATCAAGAATCGTTCTGAGTAGAGTTCGTCTTCAATTGCTTGCGACTCTTTCGCTGCTCTACCGGTGGCCTCGGCTGCCCTGAGGTGAAGAAGCTGTCGCGTGTAATCCCATTCGTAAAGCGCTTGCGAAGCATCAATGCCTTCATAACACTGAAGGCGGATCAATTCACCACCGGTCCAAGCGGCTAGAACCTTCGCCAATTCGGTTTTGCCGACGCCGGCATCGCCTTCAAGAAAAAGGGGTCGCTGCATGGTCATCGCCAAGTACACAACCGTAGCTAGGCCTTCATCAGTCAAATAGTTGTGGTCGGCCAAAGCTGACGACACTTCTGAAGGAGAGTTAGGAATGTTAAACATGCTCCAATCAGAATACGGGCAATAATTGAATTAGCCCTAACTGGGCCTTCATTCAGCAAAGCGACCCACTTTCCATATATGTTGCCGCGAGGCATTCGAAGGGATTTTGTCAAATGGATCTAGGTATTAGTGGAAGAACCGCAGCTGTAGCGGCGGGTTCAGCAGGTCTAGGATTGGGCGCGGCTAAAGCACTTGCCGCCGAGGGTGTTCGTCTTGCTATATGTGGTCGCGACGCTACAAAGCTTGAACAGGCTGCTACGGCTATAGAAGGAGACGTCGTTTGCATCGAAGCGGATCTATCAGATCCAGACTCAGGGAAATCCTTCGTTCAACAGGCAATAGCTGAACTAGGTCATTTAGATATTTTGGTTACCAACGCAGGTGGGCCTCCCCCGGGTACTTTCGAAAATACTGATCTGGACTCTTATCAAGCAGCCTTCGACATGAACTGTCGAGCAATGATCGAAATGTGTCGTACGGCTATTCCAGATATGCGCAATCGAGGCTGGGGCCGGGTGTGTGCCATCACCAGCGTGGGAGTCAAACAACCAATCGAATACTTGATGGCCAGTTCCGTGGCTCGAGCGGGACTCACCAGTTTTCTCAAGATCACTGCACGCGAAGTGGCTGCCGATGGGGTAACTATCAATTCGGCGCAACCAGGAACACATTGGACGGACCGTGTCGCCAAGATTGTTCCCGACAAAGAGACAGCTGCCTCAACCGTTCCAGCCCGAATAACAGGCGACCCCGATGATTTTGGTTCAGCTGTAGCTTTTCTTTGTTCTGAGCAAGCAAAATTTATCACTGGGACAGGGCTGCTCATTGACGGAGGTCAGGCCTCCGGACTCTTGGATTAAAGCATTTAATCGCCAATTAGGTTTCAAAAACCGCTATTCCGTCCAGCACCTAATCTTCAGGCTTATGAAACGCCGCTGGCCTCCAAGGCCCTCTTGGTAAGGACACGAGCCAAGTGATCCCGATATTCAGGGGAAGCATTCAGATCCGTTGGCGCATCAGTTCCTTCAGCGGCCGCTTCAGCGGCTTCTGTCGCCGAGGCACCTCCAGCTAATGCAGACTCAACGGCTTCAGCTCGAAGAGGAGTTGATCCCATATTGACCAAAGAAACTTGCGTGGCGCCACCAACCTCAACTGCCGCTACTCCCACGATCGCCCAGTCTTGCGCCCGCCGGTTAAATTTCTGATAGCTCCAGGAGGCTCCCGGAGCTTTCGGGACTCTCACCTCAGTCAGCATCTCGTCCTCGGCCAAGGACGATTCGAAGTAACCAGTAAAGAAGTCCGCGACAGCAATCTCACGTTGCCCACCGGGTCCTTCAGCGATAAGTGAACCGCCTAAAGCCAAAACGGCGGCAGGTAGATCCGATGCTGGGTCAGAGTGGGCAAGCGATCCACCGAGCGTCCCTCGATGCCGAACCTGAGGGTCTCCGACCTTGCTCGCTACGTGGGCAAGAAGGGGACATTCAGCCAACAGGAGGTCGCTTGTCTCGAGGAGTCGGTGTTTCGTTAAAGCTCCGATCGCTACGTGGTCTCCGCAATCGTTTATGTAACTAAGGTCTTCGACACCCGCTATGTCAACAAGAACACTCGGGACCGCAAGTCGCAGCTTCATCATTGGTATAAGCGAGTGGCCTCCCGCCAAGAATTTTGCTTCGTCCCCATGCTCAACAATCAAAGCGATCGCTTCTTCTGACGAGTTGGCTTTTTGGTAGTCAAAGGCAGCTGGAATCATTTACTTACCCCTTCAACTCATGTCTTGGCCACTACAGGCCAAGACTGCTTTAACAATGTTGTGATATCCGGTACATCTGCAGAGGTTTCCTTCGAGGCCTTCTCGAACTTCCTGCTCGGTCGGGGCTGGATTCTCCTCAAGTAACGAACATGCCGCCATCACCATTCCAGGTGTGCAGTAACCGCACTGCAGACCGTGGTTATTTTGGAAGCTCTCTTGCATGGGGTGAAGTTCATCTGAAGAGGGAGCAAGGCCCTCAATAGTGGTGACTTCCTGACCATCAGCCTGAACTGCCAACATCGTGCATGACTTGACTGATTCACCATTCACATGCACTGTGCAAGCACCACATGAAGAAGTGTCGCAACCCACATTCGTGCCAGTAAGCCCAAGTTCGTCGCGCAGGTAGTAGACGAGCAAAGTTCTGGGCTCGACCTCGCTTACACGACCCGTTCCATTTACGGCGACGCTGATTTCCACAGTTGTTCCCTTCCTCCAACAGTAGGGCGACCCTTAGGTCGGCCCCAATCATGCCCTATTCAGCGCCTTAGTGCCTCACCGAATCATGCACTTATTTAATTCATTTCAAAAAGAGACCCCACTTACCGCTATAACCGCAAGCTCTTCACGAGAAAACAGAGCCTTGCAAGAAAAAATCGGTGCATAAATTTTTATTGATTTTCTAGGCTATGAACATCTATTTCAAATCATAATTAGATAAGTTTCTAGACATGTCGGCGGTGGAAACAGAAACGAAAGCAATAACCAACACAAAGAGTCAAATTTTGGAAAACGCCCGTGAATTATTTGCCGAACACGGCTACGACGGGACCTCAATTCGACAGTTGACCTCAAGCCTGAACATCACCCCTGCCGCCCTCTATTATCACTTTGCTTCCAAAAATGATGTTCTTGAAGGGCTAGCTGCTCGGCTTCACGACAGCAGTGACGAGTTACTCCAACGGATTAGCACCTTTGACCAAAGCATCGAGTCGATGCGAGAAGCCCTAAACCAGTATTACGACTTACTCGCCGACGATATCCAAGTCTTTCGGTTGGTTTGGAACGACGCCGCGATCCAGCACAGCCCCATCGGACAAAGACTCAGATCTCAAGCCCGAGATTTCTACGCTTATTTGGTCGGCCCTGATCCTTCCGTTGAGGACAGAATGCGGGCTGCCGGGGCAGTAGGAATAATCAGACTCTCACTCGAACAGCGTGGCGTCGACCCCGACAAGCACAAAAAAGTAATTGTTGAACGCGCTTTTCAGGTCATGACAGACCTGTAAAGCAGAAACGCTTTTATTTCGATTGGCCTGTAATTAGATATTCGACACCGGGCAGGTACCAAGCTTTAGGCAGATCGATGATATCTCCTGGCACCACCACTCGAAAGAGTTCGTCTCCTGGTCGCACCAGCGACATCTGTTTTCGGGCTTCGCGTTCAATGACCTTTTTATCTCCTGCTTTTTCAAGCCGAGACTCAAGATCCGAACGCCGTTCTTCAAGTTCCGCTAACTCCTGTTTCGCTTGCTCAATACTTGACCCCTGGTCCCTGTACTGACGCAGCGGGAGCAAAGTCGCTGCGGCGAGCGCCATTACAGCGGCTGCGACGATCACCATCAAGGTCCTTCGTCCGAATCGACCGAGACGGAATTTCGTGACTAACGAGATAAAGCCCCGTGACGACAAACTGCTCATCCGACCTTTCTTGCCTAAGAATTTCGCATCCGACTTATTAGCTGAGTCAGTCAAGCGCCAGCGCTTCCTTACCCAAGTACGTGGCAGCTTCGCCTAAGTCTTCCTCAATCCGAAGCAGTTGGTTATATTTGGCGACTCGATCAGAGCGCGCGGGTGCTCCCGTTTTGATTTGTCCGCAATTAGTGGCAACGGCCAAATCGGCAATAGTCGTATCTTCTGTCTCCCCAGAACGATGCGACATCACACTTGTGTACCCACTAGCAGTAGCTAGCTGGACCGTTTCCAAGGTTTCGGTGAGAGTTCCTATTTGATTGACTTTAACGAGAATCGAATTAGCGATACCTCGCTCTACTCCGTCCTCGAGGCGCCGACTATTAGTAACGAACAAGTCGTCGCCAACCAGTTGAATTTTTTTACCGAGTGTTTCGGTAAGTGCGGACCACCCTTCGAAGTCTTGCTCGTCCATTCCATCTTCTATAGACACAATGGGGTATCGGCTGCAAAGATCCGCCAAATACTCCGCGAACGCAGCTGATTCAAGACTTCGGCTCTCACCTATCAGTTGGTACTTTCCATCGCTGTAAAATTCCGTAGCAGCGGCATCAATAGTCAGAGCTATTTCTTCCCCAGGCTTAAATCCTGCTCGATCGATAGCTTCAACCAACAGGGCAAGCGCTTCTTCATTGCTAACTAAATTCGGAGCAAAACCACCCTCATCGCCAATTGCTGTTGACAGCCCCCGTTCCCTAAGCACTGACTTCAGAACGTGATAAGTCTCGATTCCCCAACGCAAAGCTTCAGAAAAAGACGCCGCTCCGATTGGCATGATCATGAATTCTTGAAGATCAACGTTGTTATCAGCGTGTTCACCACCATTTATCACATTCATCATCGGGACAGGAAGGACATGAGCGTTTGCCCCACCCAAATAGCGGTACAAAGGAGTTTTAGTTTCGATTGCAGCTGCGTGAGCAGTGGCTAGAGATACACCCAGGATGGCGTTAGCCCCAAAACGACTCTTGTTCTGGGTGCCATCTATATCAATCATTTTGGTGTCGACAACGCGTTGATCTAGAGCATCAGTCCCCACCAGCGCCTCAAAAATCTGCTGATTAACGTGTCCCACCGCCCTAAGAACGCCTTTACCCGCAAATCTTTCCTCGCCATCACGCATTTCGACCGCTTCGAACTGGCCAGTCGACGCTCCAGACGGGACTTGAGCTCGTCCCAGAGCTCCGCTCTCCAGCAAGACTTCAGCTTCGACTGTGGGGTTTCCCCGAGAGTCGATGATCTCTCGGCCCAACACATTCACAATTCTGCTCACGGAACTTCTCCAAGCAAGTTTTCGCACCTATAGGCAGCCACAAGGTCATGATCGATGGTAGCTGCGAGGGACGACAATAGAGGCCTCAGGTCTCAGTCTTTATCGCCGTTGAAGGCCTTTGCCTGCAATGTAAAATCTTTTTGTTTCATCCTCTGTCCGGCTTTATCCCAGCTCGTTCAGCTGCTTTGATCATTTTCCATTGCTGAACTAACTCTTCTTTAGTTGGCATAGGCGAACCGGGCTCTCTTTCGAAGATATGTGGGTGACGGCGAATCATCTTGTTTCGGATTCCACGTGCCACATCCGCTACGTCAAAAGTTTCTTCTTCCTCTCCAATTGCACTTTGCATCATGACGTGAAACAACAGATCACCTAGTTCTTCCACTAGGTCTTCAAAGGAGCCTTCTCCGCTTTCGGTCGATTCAATCGCCTGCACAACCTCATTAGCTTCTTCTAGAAGACCGGGGATGAGACTGGCATGGGTTTGGTCCTTGTCCCATGGACATTCTGATCGGAGACGACGAACGAGCGCATGCAGGTCGATGATTGATCCAGCTACATCTGTAAGAGGCAGTTCCGGGATCCAAAGAGAGGTGAGATGGTCCGGTTCGAATTCTCGGTCCAGGTTTTCCCACTCCACTTCGAAAACTGCTTCGTCTTCAAGACCTAGTCGTTGAAGCACTGTTACCTTTGGAAGCTCCTCAACATCAATCGAGAGCTTGATGTCCGAGAGAACGAACCTGTTATCGCATTGAGCCACTAACAGTGGTCCACTGAGTCCAGCAGCCTCTGTCTCAAATCTTTGGCCGTCAACAATGGTGACCCGACGCGCTATTGGATCGACGCCAAGTCTCTCCCAAGCCAAATCTAGGAATGAAACTCCCGGGAGTATCTCGACATTTACATCTTTACGCTGTCGGAGAAGCTCAACCGTTCGCTCTGCAATTAGAGGCGAGCCTGGAACTAGATAGCCGATCGTTCCTCGTTCTCTTGACTCCCGAACCAATTGCTCAACTATGGCTTCATAGACATCTACTACATGCCGCTCAGATTCATATAGGTGATCAAAGGAGTCCGAAACGTCAAACATGTCGACACAGGGATGTTCTCGAGTTCGCAGAAATGTGGGATGGGTCTTTGCCAGATCTAGAACTGCCTCCGACACAAGGTCTGCGTTTCCAGGGCCCAGGCCGCCGACAATAATCTTTGACAAGGCGGAACTACTGACTTGGGACAACAGAAAGTCCAATGGAATCCCAGACACCAACTCTTGGCTCCACCATTACCTCGTATTCGACTACTAGGTCTGCTAGCACCCCTTGAGCAAAGGGACCGAGCAGCTTCGGGTTCGCGTCCTCGACTTTGAGCTCTCGAACATTAAAGATCATCCACAAACGCCCTGTGGCACTGAAGTCCGAAGCCATTGAAACGACCTCAGATATATCCCCTGTCTTCATTTCTCCAAGAGGCGCTGCGCTTTCGCCAAAGGTGTTAGCCCATGTCAAGAGATCCGCACAACCAAGATCACCGTTAGGCCAACGTGTCGCTGCTTGTGCGTTCACTTCTGATGCCACTACCTGAGCTGATTCTCCTGCTTCGACTCGATCCCTGGCCACTTTCGCCTCAGTTTCGGTCTCAGTAGCAATAAGGGTGATGCAATGCGGAGTAGCAAACTTTGCTAAGCGAGGGTCGGATTCAAGCGCTTGATTTTGTGCCCAGGCTTCAAACCCACCAGAAATATGTGTTTGAACTTGAGCATTCAAACTTTCATCATCTACGTCAAAATCGATATCAAATCCGGCGTCGTCAATAACCACGGCCGCTAACCGAAGTCTCAACATTGATGTCAACCGCGCGAGGAACATCTCATTTGTCGGGTTCTCAGGGTCAACAAGTCGACTGGGAGGCGAATCCGTAAGACTTACCAACACAGCCTCAATTGTCAGGTTTCCTCCCGGGTAGGACGCGACGATCTTGGTTCGGTCCGCAAGCGAAAGCGCCATTTCATAATCACTCCGCAGAGCAACCCCATCTCCATCTTGGTCAATGCGATCGAAAATCTGATCTCGACCCGACCCGCTCAACGATTCAGAGCTACCACCGCACCCCGACACTGCCAGAAGAATCACGAAGAGAAAAAGTAAAGCTCTAGCAACTATGTTCTTGCCACTGTTAACTACCACCCTCGAAATGGTACGGGTTGAACGTGCTATTTGGTGGGTCGGAGTTCGCCAAGGAAAGAATAGATCTGTCCCGGCAGCCTCGAATTCACTGGTTCCGTATGAATTGTGACCTCATATAAGTCCTCTTTGTAGGTACCACCACCGTAAGGCCCCTCGTTGATTAGACGCCGAAAACGAACCTGTTCACTTTGGCTCAGTTCCATGGGGGAAATTCGGATGCGGTTACGATTCGACACACTAATATCGGTCACTTCGAGACGGACACATTCGGACCTGAGCAACGCTATGTGCAGAAGTGTCTGAGCGGGGTCTGGAACCGGTCCATACCTGTCAACCCACTCAGCTTCTATATCTGCCACTTCTACCAGTTCGGTTACATTTGCGAGCCTCCGATAAGCCTCAAGACGCTGCTCTTCAGCTTCTACATAATCGACTGGCAAGTACGCTTTAATCGGCAAATCAATATTTATTTCTGCAGTTTTTTGAGCATCGTCACCTTTTAACTCAGCTACGGCCTCAGTTACCATCTCGCAGTAAAGGTCATAACCGACAGCGGCTATGTGACCTGATTGTGCGCCCCCTAACAAATTCCCAGCACCTCTGATCTCGAGATCCCGCATAGCAATTCGAAAACCCGAACCGAGCTGTGTTGATTCTCCGATTGTCTTTAATCTTTCAAACGCTTTTTCAGTCAAGGCGCGATTCGGTGGGAAAAACAAATACGCATACGCTCGTTGACCAGACCTTCCAACCCGACCGCGAAGCTGATGCAGTTGACCCAGTCCCATCAAGTCAGCTCGGTCGACGACAAGCGTGTTTACGCTTGGCATGTCTATTCCTGATTCGATGATCGTTGTGCACACAAGAACGTCATATGAGCGCTCCCAAAAATCTATAACGACTTGCTCGAGCGAACCTTCGTCCATCTGACCGTGGGCCACACCGATACGAGCTTCTGGAACCATCTCTCGCAGTCGTTCAGCGACTTCCGAAATATCCTCAACCCTGTTATGAACAAAAAATACTTGGCCTTCGCGCAGAAGCTCCCGGCGAATTGCCTCAGTCACAGCGCGCTCGTCGTACTCACCAACGTGAGTCAGAATGGGGAGCCTTTCAGCAGGTGCTGTCTGCAACAAAGACAGATCTCTTATGCCGGTGAGGCTCATTTCGAGAGTTCGCGGAATCGGGGTGGCGCTTAAGGTTAAAACGTCAACGTTAGTTTTGAATCTCTTAATTGCTTCCTTATGCACAACTCCGAATCGCTGCTCTTCATCAACGATCAACAGTCCAAGATTTTTAAATTTCATATCTTCTGAAAGCATTCGATGAGTTCCAATCAACACATCAACACTTCCATCCTTCACGGCAGCAACAACCTTTTTTTGTTGAGAAGGAGTAAGGAACCGACTTAAAGCTTCAACCCGAACAGGGTGGGCAGCGAATCTATCTTCGAAAGTTTGATGATGTTGCTGCGCCAAAAGGGTGGTCGGCACCAACACCGCTACCTGCATACCTTCACCGATAGCGCTGAAGGCGGCTCGCATCGCCACTTCGGTTTTTCCGAAACCTACGTCGCCACAAATTAAGCGGTCCATGGGATGCGGAGACTCCATGTCAGACAACACATCATGGATAGCCCCAAGTTGGTCAGGTGTCTCCTCAAAGGTAAATGAATCGGAAAGTTCCCTCATCCATGGGGTATCAGCGGGAAAAGAATGGCCAGGGCTGTGCAGTCTCGACTGGTAAAGAACCACTAACTCCTGCGCAATTTCAGCTACAGCAGAGCGAACGCGATCCTTTTGTTTCGCGAAATCCGTACCGCCCATACGGCTCAAGGTTGGAGTCTCCCCACCTATGTAGGGTCGGATCAGCTCAATCTGATCACTCGGCAGATACAACTTATCTGTGCCTTTAAAGTCCAAAACTAAATAGTCGCGTTCAGAACCCATCAAAGTTCTGTGCTCCATCCCTATATACCGAGCAACCCCATGGTGGTGATGAACGACATAGTCGCCTGTTTGTAAATCTTCGAAGGTCCGCTGGGCACCTTGAACTGTTCGAGGTGGTCTATGAGTTCTGCGCCTGCCTGTTATGTCCCTTTCGGTCAGAACAGCTATCCCAAGGTTCGGTGCTATAAAACCGTCCTCGATAGGCGCTGCCACCACATGACCGCCGACTTGCCCTTTATAGGAACCGCTTTCATGCACCTCTAATTCAATATTTTCTAGACGTAGCGTGTCAGCCATTCGTCGAGCCGAACCCTGGCCGCTAGCGGCGACCACCATTCTGATTCCAGGCTGTTTCGAGAGCTCTCTCATTTGATTGATTAGACGGTCTGGACCGCCGACAGCTGTCTCCCAAGGCTGAGTTTCGAACCTGCTCTGAGAAGGGTTGGGCGAAGTGCCTGAAACTGTCCAGACATTCGACGCGCAATCTCTCAGCACACGATCAAAGGGCACATGGAGCTCAGGGAAGACCCTCGGATTTCCGGCTGGGTCTAGTGCCTTCCAGGTGGTCGCAAGCGTTCGAGCTAAGTCTTGCTCTTCAGCTACTAATTCTGAGGAACGATCTTTCAAACGCTTGGGGTCGAGGAGTAAAACCAATGCATCCGATCGGAGCATGTCGCCGAGAACCAGTTCTTCCTCCATTAACCATGGAAGCCACGACTCCATTCCATCGAAAAACTCTCCTTCGGCTAAACGCTGCCACTGTTCACGACCCCAAGGTTCAGCCTCGCAAAGCTCACTAGCTCGCTCCCGTATTTGGCTTGTCGGCCATAGCTCGCGAGCCGGAGGAATCACCACCGAGTCAATCTCAACAGTCGACCTCTGGTCGGAAATCGAGAACTCGCTAAGGCGTTCGAGTTCATCCCCCCACAGATCTACTCTGACCGGGGTAGCACCGGTAGCGGGGAAAATATCCAATATTCCGCCCCTCACCGCAAATTCACCTCTGTGTTCGACTTGGAATTCACGGCGATATCCATTGGCCACCAAAGACGTCGAAAGTTTTGATAAGTCTGCTCTCGATCCTCGCTTCAGTTCGAGAAGTTCGACATTCCGGGCCTCTGGGTTTATTCGCTGGAGAAGGGAACGTACGGGGGCCACTAAAACATCGGGGCTTTTCCCAGTTTGAATTCCGTGCAATATTTCGAGCCGGCTTCCCATGGTCTCTATTGCTGGACTCATTCGTTCAAAGGGCAGGGTTTCCCAGGCTGGGAAGTACTTGACACGATCTTTGCCCAGCCAAATTTCGAGATCATCGCACAAAGTTTCGGCTTCTCTTGCAGTTGACGTCACGACCACAATCGGTTTTTGATTACTTACGTCAGCGACGCCAGCAATAAAAAACGCTCGACCGGCTTGCGCTACTACGACTTCAGTGTTTTTGCGGCCAAGTAGCTGCGAAAGGACCTGGTCTTCGGCAAGGTGATGCGGCAAACCTGCTAGGGCGCCTTCCGAATTCACGATTGAAGACCGTTGATCTTATTCATTGCTTGGTCTACACCACCCGCCATTATTATCTCTATTGCATCGACTGCAACGCTGGCCGCCAAATCCAGTCTCATTCGATCTTCCTGAGTCGGTTTTTTCAGGACCCAGTTCCGGCCGTTTCGGGGGTCAGGTGGTTTGCCAACCCCGATTCTGATGCGCACAAAATCGTCACTACCAACATGCTGGCGAATGGATTTGAGTCCATTGTGACCAGCCGCTGACCCTCCTCGTTTGACTTTTACTCTGCCGGGTTCAAGATCAAGTTCATCGTGCACAACGATGAGACGCTCCACATCATCAACACCATTTCGGCGAATCAGGGAGGCAACTGCTTCCCCACTCAAGTTCATAAATGTCGTTGGGCAAGCCAATACCAATCGTTTATCTAAGTGATGGATTACCGCTATGCGCGACCGGTCCGGCTTCGAGATGTCCAGCGATACGGACTCGCGCATCGCAAACTTATCGATTACCTCATAGCCAAGATTGTGGCGAGTGCCCAGGAACTTCTCACCCGGATTACCTAGCCCTACTACTAAGTAGTCAGCCGAGGTACCGCGGCGTTGCGCAGCCCGGCGAAACACGGACACGGCTAGTCAGCTTGGCTATCTTCGCCAGCGTCTTCGCCGGACTCCTCGCCGCCGTCAACAGCGCCTTCACCCATCTCAGCGCCTTCGTCCAATTCATCTGAAAGCTCATCACCGGTCTCTTCCGCCGCAATCGAAGCACGACTGCGTTGACCAATAGCAATCAGTGAGTCGTCCTCAACTTGAGCAACAACGCCGCTCCCCATCTCAAGATCAGAGACACGAACCGGGTTCTCTATAGACATTTCAGAGATATCGACCTCGAAGGCCTGAGGGATATTGCCAGCTGGCGCCTCAACGGTGAGGGTCATCATCTGTTGCTGAACTACGGCTCCTTCTTGTCGAACTAGCGCAGCGTCACCAACAAGGGTGATCGGAATATCAACCACTAATCGTTGATCGATGTCGATCAGCATGAAGTCCACGTGAGTAACACGGTTAGCAATCGGGTCGCGTTGCATATTTTTGACGATCGTCAGAAAGTCGCTACCGTCTACATCAAGGGTTATAACCGCGTTCGGACCCGCGGCATTCAATGCTGCTCGAAACTTCGGTCGGTCCAGAGTAACTGACAACGGCTCAGAACCCTGGCCGTAAACAACTGCGGGGATCTTGTCGTCGCGTCGCAAACGCCTAGACGATCGACTGCCATGGTCTCGGCCGATTTCAGCCTCGAGCTTCAGATCTGACGACATCGCTGGTGACTCCTGGAGATAAATCTAATAACGGACCAGATTTCTTTAAAGGTCCTGAAGGGCTGACCATTGTAGAGCCCAGGGCTACTCATCACTCACAGAAAGCAAGACGTTATTAACTACGAATGGTTTTCTCCGTCAAAGATTTCTGAGACCGACGTATCTTCGAAGACCGATTCCAAAGCATCAGCAAGAATACCTGCTGCACTCAGCACCTCTAGTTTGTCGAATCGTTTCGAGTCAGGAAGAGGAACGGTATCGGTGACAATGACTCTGCTCAGAGCTGAGCTCTCCAAACGTTCAACTGCTGGGCCAGAAAACACGGCGTGTGTAGTAGCACAAAGCACGTCAGCGGCGCCGTGTGAAATTAACGTGTCTACAGCAGCGCATATTGTTCCAGCCGTATCCACCATGTCATCGATAATCACGCAAGTCCGCCCGTTAACGTCGCCCATCACACCGAGTGCTTCTACCTCGTTAGCAGTATTCAACGAGCGTCTTTTGTAAATAGTTGCTACTTCACAGTCCAGCTTTTTCGCGTATCGTTCCGCGACCTTGACTCGGCCCGTATCGGGCGAAACAATCACAGAGCCGTCAGGAATAACACCATCTAAATATTCGATGAGGACTGGGGCCGCTGTTAAGTGGTCAACTGGGCCTTCAAAGAACCCTTGTATTTGGCCGCTATGTAGATCGATGCTGACAAGACGGTCGGCGCCGGCTTGTCTCAAAAGGTCTGAGATCAGGCGGGCAGTTATCGGTTCGCGACCCTGCGCCTTTCTGTCCTGCCGGGCATAGCCGTAAAACGGAGCGACTGCCGTTATACGTTTCGCTGAAGCTCGCCGAGCAGCGTCGACCATTATCAGGTGCTCCATGACTGCATCATTCACGCTCATCTTTTCTGTTGCTGCGTGAGTTTGGATGATGAAAACATCCCCGCCACGAACAGATTCCTCGAATCGACACTTAATCTCGCCATTGGCAAAATCGATCAGCCCGGGGTCACCTAGGTCTATTCCCAAATGTTGAGCAATTTCCTGAGCAAGCACTGGATTAGCTCGACCGGTGAATAGGTGTAAACGCTTTTTCGTTACTAGTTCCATCGCTTCTCCTGCTCTTACAAGAGCTGTAGAACGGTTCTGTGACAGTACCTGACGCGTACTTGTCTTCCAGCCCTAAAACTACAAGAACTCAAATTTGACAATATTTTCCAGTCTGCGATTCCGGGTGCCAACACTTTGAATCGATGAGATCTGATTGATATAGCCGCTTTATTGGCTCCAAACCGAATCCTTGAAGCAGCTATTCAATGTTTGTTCGTGCTCTCAACAACGTTTCGCATTCCACCAGTTGTTCTTGTGTGTTGACACCGCGCACTTCGTCGGCGTCGTCAACAGTCACTCCTGTTACTAGATGGCCGCTCTTGCCCAACAGTTCGACTACGTCAGTTAGGTAGTACTCATTTTGAGAGTTGGAATGTTCAACCTTCGCTAGGGCTTGACCAAGCAGGACCGAATTAAAGCAGTAAACGGATGTATTGACTTCGTGAATATCCAATTCAGCGGGTCCTGCATCCGCGTGTTCTACAACCCGTTCAATTCGACCATTTTGGTCTCTGATGATCCGGCCATAGCCCGATGGATCTTCGAACTCTGCGGTTAGCAATGTGGCAACTGATCCGGACTTTTCATGGTGTCTTTGCAATTGGGTCAGAGTCTCGGAGGTAAGAAGCGGCATGTCGCCGGGGAGCACAAGTACGTCAAAATCCAATTCCGACACTTCGTCGCTGCCAAAGCTCTGGAGCCCAATCTGGGCGGCATCAGCGGTTCCACGCCTCACTGTTTGTTCTACAAAGTCCAACCCGTTTATATTTCCTGACATCTGGGCCAAGGTTTGCGAGACAAGCGTTGCCTGAGTCCCCACAACTACGACAATGCCGTCGAGATCAATTTCTTCAAGCGAGTTCAACATCCGCGTCGTCATTGGTATGCCATCAACTAGGTGTAGCGGTTTCGGCAGGGCCGACAACATTCGTGAGCCCTCGCCAGCAGCTAAAACGATTGCCCTCATGCGACCCCCGCGAACTGCCGGCTCACTTCAAAAAGAATCCATTTTTTATTTGCGGAGCACACAATAAAAAGAGTCCTAGACAATCCGTTCGGGGAGGAGGGCTCGAACCTCCATTGTCGGGATCAAAACCCGATGTCCTGCCAATTGAACGATCCCCGACCGTCGAAGTGTCAAAGACACTCGGCCGACAGCCCTAGCTTAACGACGAGAAGTACGCAATATCGGCTGATTACATTAACAATGTCATCCTTCATCACGTTGGGTCTTGGTCACACTTCAGCTACCCTGCAGTTCCTCATGGGATCCCTCGTCAAAAAGCGTCGCAAACGCATGCGTAAGAAGAAGCACAAGAAGATGCTTCGCCGCACTCGCTATCAACGTAAAAACAAATAGCTAGTTCTCACTAGACCGATCACTTAGTTGCGTCTTATCAAGGGCGCTGTTTTCAGGCAAGGTCTTGACGTTTATTGAAGCGACGCCACGATGAACGAATTGCTCGTGTCGTCCCTCTACAAACCATGTACCGCCACTCCCTGCTAGGCGAGCTTGCTTCCCAGTTGCCTCAGTCAGTGCATTTCGCCAGTCGATTAACTCGGGTTCCACGACGAGCGCTGCAGGCTCTAGATCGTTTCCGTGATCACCTCGAGGGCCACCTAATTCGTCCCAGGTTCGATAAACCTCTTTGGTTGAAACCCCAAAAGGTGGAATGAGGAGGGTGATTTCGCGTTCCAGAAATGGCAATGGCTGAAGTTTCTCCCCGATCCCTTGAACACGCGCTCGACCTCCATTAAGACAAAATCCGATATCAGCTCCTAACGCACTAGCGGCTACGGGGTCATTAAAAGTCGCCCACCGCAAAACTGCGGCCGCATTGCTGGAGCCGCCGCCAAGTCCAGCGCCCGCAGGGATTTTCTTGTGAATAACCACATCTGCCGAGCGATGCACTAGATCTAGTGCACGATTAACAAGGTTGTCGCGGTCTGCTGGAATGTCGAAACCGGAATCTGATGATTGGACCGTCAATTTTGACCCGTCTTTAATAAAGATCTCATCGCACAGATCGACTGACACCATTTCGGCATCAATAAAGTGGTAGCCGTCGGCGCGACGACCTTCCACACTGAGCGAGAGGGTCAACTTGGCCGGGCAAATAAGATGGTCAGTTTTCACAGTTCAATTTTCGTTGATTCTCGGGCCAGGTTTATCCACCTATCTAGCTCAACTTCTTCAGGTCGAGATGTGGGACTAATACCTGCGCTTTCCAGTGTGTTCTCTTCGACTCGTCCCCTCAAACTTTTTCGCAACATTTTGCGACGTTGATTGAAAGCGATCCGAACTAGATCTATTAGTTCATCTTCAATGTGTTGCTCGATGCTTCGCTCTACTCGTTCTATGGCTACCAATGCTGAGTTCACTCGAGGTTGCGGATAGAAGACTGAAGGGGATACATGTCCAACAATCGTCGCTTTTCCTCTAAGAGCGACACGCACTGAAACTCCGCTATACGCATCATCGCCAACCGACGCCGCTATCCGTTCACCAGCTTCTTGCTGAACCATAACCAACAGTCGGGACACAGCAGGGACTTCGTCTAAAACAGTAAGCACTAGGTTCGTAGCGATGTTGTAGGGCAAATTCGCTACGAGGTCCCAGCCAGGTGTCGGCAATATCTCGCTCCACGAGAGGGCGCGAGCATCCGCCTCAATTATTTTGGCCAGATCTCCGACAGTGGAATTAAGTATCGGGATTAGCGTTGCGTCGGTCTCGATAGCTGTCACCGATGCTCCGGTTTCTACTAACGCGAGAGTCAGCGAACCCAAACCCGCCCCTATCTCAATTACCCGACTGCTTGCTCCTACGCCCGATAGTCGAGCTATGCGCCTGACGGTGTTCGGGTCGGTAACAAAATTTTGTCCGAGGCTCTTTTTCGGATCTATTCCCGCTTCGCTCAGCAATCGCCGAACATCAGCTACCGATAACGTCATTCCCTGACCTGCCATCTGGACCAACCGAAATATTGTTTACAGCCCGGCCAACCGTTCCATCCCTGAGCTTGCCAGAGAAGGTTGGCCCGATAGATCTGCTCTTCTTTGCCGGCATCAGCTGGGCTTCCTTCTCCTCCCATCCACTGCCATGACCCCAAGGCGAATTGAAGCCCTCCGAAATAACCATTTCCAGTGTCCACATCCCATGTCTGTCTTGACTCACACCATGCCATCCGTTCCCACATTTCGAGACTCGGCCAGCTGTCAAGATAAGGCTGCCCAAAAACGATTACCTGCTCTTCCTGCTCTGGTTCAAAGGATTCTTCGGTTGGTTCATCACTTACAAAACCTGTCGTTGTCGACGGTGCAACCATCGTTGTCGACGGTGCAACCGTCGTTGTCGACGGTGCAACCGTCGTTGTCGATGGAGGAACGGTCGTGGCTACGGCACTAGTAACTGTTGCTTGCGTGGTCGACGGAGTCGAGTTCCGATTCGATGTTTCCGGCTCATTTATTGGGGAAACTGGTTTCGTTGTTGGAGATGAGGAACCTATGAGTGTTTGAGGAGTCGAGGTGTGAGGTGTTCCGGAACTTGAGTCCGAACCACCCGGAGCTGCTTCGCCTATCGAACTTTGCGACATTGATTGTGTTCCCGAAAATAAGTCACTGACTAGCGAGACCGCCAAGCTACCGACCCTAAAGCCGGCCAACGAAAGGTCCGGTGTCGGAAATTCGCCGAGTATGCGACTAGCCGGCTGTGGAGCACGCTTCTCGTATTCGGGTTCCGACTCATTAATCGACAGGGTTGCTACAGCTATCACCGCCACCCCTAAAAGCAAGAGTGCGACACGGGTCTGCCATCTCTTCCGAAACACAGGTTGCACTAGTTACCACCTAATATTGTCGCTCCTCAATTGAGCCTACTGAACGAGGAGATTTCTCTCGTCAGCCAGCTAATCCGTAAAAAGTTGAAGCTGTGGTCCAAGACTCTGCAGCTACTGTCTCAACTTCAACTCCACGTGCCGCTGCGACACCTTCTCCCACAAGGGTGACCCAAGATGGATGGTTCTGTTTCCCTCTTTTGGGGACTGGCGCCAAGTAAGGAGCATCAGTTTCAACCATGTAGCGATCGGCGGGGGTTATAGCAGCAGCTTCACGTAACTCTGGGGCGCTAGGAAACGTAATTATCCCACTAAATGAAAGATATGCACCTCTTTGGAGTCCAGCTTCTGCTTCACCGGGTCCACCTGTAAAGCAATGAAAAACTGTTTTGCTAGGGATGCCTTCAAGATCAAGGATGTCGAAGGTGTCATCCCATGCATCTCTCGTATGGATGACTAACGGTAACTCACGTTGATGAGCCAGCTGAATCTGTTTGGCGAAGATTTCCCGTTGAATACCTCGTGGGGAGTTGTCGTAGTAATAGTCCAGACCACACTCCCCAATCGCAACCACCTTTGGAGAGCTCGCTAGCTGGTCTAACCCTTTAATTCCATCTTTCGCATCATGTGGATGCACACCTGCTGTAGCCCACACTCCTTCGATTTCATTGGCTCGCGTTATGCATTTAAGGCTGTGTTCTATTGAGGTACCTACATCAATGAGCCTATGGACGCCCGACTCTTTGGCGGCTTGCACCACTTGCAATGCAAGGTTCGGATCATCTGGCAGGTGACAGTGATTATCTGTCCACTTCATTTTGATCACTTGAGCCGCGGGAACAGTGGGTCGCCCTTGAGGACTGGAAGTCCACCTGGGTATTGACCCCATTCGATGCTGTCTGGCAACTGTTCTTGTGTGGGGTCTTCATCAAGTCCTATCCGACGACGAATTTCGACACAGGCATTCGGAACCGCTGGCGAAGCCAGGATTGAAACTATTCGCAGGATTTCTAGGGCGTCTCCCAGAATCGCATCTACATCTGGGCCTGGGTCAGATTTCCAGGGCTCAGCATTTTCGAGGTATGCATTTGTTTCGCGAATAATTCTCCACGTTGCATCGAGAGCTTCGGAAGGCGCGATCCGCTGCCATCCATCAGCAATCTTTTGATATTCGGACTGAACAATTTCAGCTAACGGGCTATCAGGGTTTGCTGCTGGTCCAACTCCCTCACACTTCGAGGTGACGACTGTTGTTACTCGACTGAGTAAATTACCTAAGTTGTTGGCTAGGTCAGCGTTGTAGCGAGCTGTCATTCCTTCGTGGCTAAAGTCGCCATCCGGCCCAAAAGTTTGGTCATGCAAAAAATGATGCCTAACTCCATCAACACCGAAATCTTCGACGAGATCGGCTGGGGCAATTTGGTTCAGCCGAGTTTTCGACATCTTTTCTCCACCGACTAGCAAGAACCCATGAACATGGACGCGTTCAGGCGGTTGGAGACCCGCGCTCATAAGCATTGCCGGCCAATACACGCAGTGGAAACGGAGAATATCTTTGCCAATAAGGTGCACCGCTGGCCAGCGGGATTCGAACTCCTCTGGATTGTCGACGTAGCCCGCTGCAGTTATGTAATTCGTTAGAGCGTCGAACCAAACATAAGTGACGTGACCTGGATCCCATGGAAGGGGAATCCCCCAGTCAATAGACGTTCTACTTATTGAGAAGTCTTGTAAGCCTTGGTTGATGAACCCAAGCGCTTCATTTCTTTTGGTTGCAGGCTGAACAAAATCAGGGTGAGCGGCGTACCAGTCTTTTAGGGCTTCTTCGTAGCGACTCAACTTAAAGAAATAGTTCTCTTCGGTTACATGTTCTACGGGTCGGCCGTGAATTGGACAATTTCCTTCGTCTAAATCAGCTTCGTTGAAATAGGCCTCACAGCTGACGCAATACAGACCTTCATATGTTTGAAGGTCCACATCCCCGTTGTCATAGCAGGCCTGCAACAGCTTCTGTACAGCCGCATAGTGTCGTTTTTCACTAGTCCGGATGAAATCGTCATTTGATATTTGGAGTTGGGTCCAAGCGTCTTGGAATCTGACTACGGTTTGATCAGCCCATTCGATTGGTGAACAATCATTTTCTTCGGCTGCACGCTGCACCTTGAGGCCGTGTTCATCAGTTCCAGTCAGAAAGTGGACGTCACGACCTAATAGCCGATTCCATCTCGCGACAGCATCGGCAGTGATCGTTGTGTACGCATGCCCAATATGGGGCGCGTCATTTACGTAATAGATAGGAGTGGTGACGTAGTAGGGGTTGGTCACGTCTGCCATGGTACCGACCCAACCTTCGGCAGACGTCAGGGTTCAGCAGCGGAAGGCCTATTTCCGAATCTCATGTGCAAGTGAATACACACGATTTCGTGCCGCCTTTAGGTTTGCTGCCACTTGGTTCACGGCTGAACTTTTGGTCGCTCCCTTAATCAGTTCAGCCTCCAAGGCGCTAACAATCGCTTGGTCGCTTACATCTTGCACGGGAGCGGGGCTGACGACAATGACGATTTCGCCTTTGACGTCGGCATCAAATCTTTCTGATAATTCAGCCAAGGTCCCGCGCACCGTTTCCTCGAACAACTTGGTGAGCTCCCGCAGGACCGCTGCTTGGCGATCAGCCCCGCATACAGCAGAAAGGTCGGTAAGCGTTTTCCTCAGTCGTTTGGGGGATTCAAAGATAACTGTGGTTCGCTCATCGGACGCCACACTCTCAAGTCGCGCATCGCGTTCCTGGCCTTTTCGCGGTAGAAAGCCCTCCATTACCCACCGATGGGTAGGAAGACCCGAGAGTGTTAAGGCTGTCAAGACGGCGCTAGGACCCGGCACAGCTGAAACACGATGATCGTGAGCTATGACGTAGCTCACCAGGTGTTCACCTGGATCTGATATCGCGGGCGTTCCTGCATCACTCACAAGCGCAACATCTTGGCCTCGGTCGAGTAGGTCAACGATAGTCGTCCCGGCCAAAGCTTCCGTGTGTTCATTAGCCAGCATAAGTCGGTGAGTCGATAGCCCTAAGAGCTCTAAAAGCTTCCCAGTCCTACGAGTATCCTCGCATGCGATAACTTGAACTTGCTCGAGGATTTCGCAGGCGCGCTGGGAGATGTCACCTAAGTTGCCGATTGGCGTAGCCACCAGGTACAGAGTTCCTTTGTTGAAATTTTCGTCAGATTTAGTCATCGGCTAGAACCTAAAAACAGTTTGTCATTTGGGGCGCAGCCTCACGCTATTTCTGGAAATTACGAAACTTTCTTTCCCTTATACGTTGAATCGGAATTCGACGACGTCCCCATCTCGCATCAGGTAGTCCTTGCCTTCAAGCCGAAGTTGGCCCGCATCCCTCGCTGCAGACCAGGACCCCAAAGCAAGTAGCTCTTCGTTGGCGATTACTTCAGCTCGAATGAACCCGCGTTCGAAATCTGTATGGATTCTGCCGGCACATTGCGGTGCCTTCCAACCTTCTTTAAAAGTCCAAGCCCGCGATTCTTGTTCCCCGGTTGTCAAAAAAGTCCGGAGCCCTAGCATGGCATGCGCTGCTCGCACGAATACAGGAAGAGCACCTTCACCCAATCCTAAGCCTTCAAGTAATTCAGCTCTTTCTTCATCGGGTAGCAAAGCCGCTTCAGCTTCGAGCTGCACTGAAAGAGGCAGGACTTCGGCACCCGGAAGTGCAGATTCCAAAGCTGAAGCGAGTTCGTGTGCTTCGTCTAGCTGGTCTTCGCCGATGTTCAACACTGCCATCACTGGTTTGTTGGTCAGCAGGAAATGTTCTCGCAGCGCAGACCGGCGTTCGTCGGAAAGGTCGGAACGATAAATCGGGGTTCCTTCTGATAACAGCTTCAAAGCTTCTTCTAACGCATCTACCTCTGCAACTAAAACTGCATCGCGCGGATCGGCCTTTAGTGCCTTTCGGCGACGGTCGATTCGCGATTCCACCGACTCGAGATCAGCCAAAGTGAGTTCGATTTCAACGACACGTAAATGTTCTATCGGGTCACTTGGTCCGGGAACGTCTTCGTCAGAAAAAGTGCGAAGAACCAATACTAACGCATCGACTTCTCTGATTCCCGCAAGGAATTTGTTGCCAAGGCCTTCTCCTTGACTCGCCCCTTCTACCAGTCCCCCTATGTCAACGAACTCAGTGGTTGAATAAACAACTTTCCGACTTTCGCTCATTATGGCGAGCGCATCCAATCGTTGATCAGGAACTTTTACTACTCCAACGTTTGGGTCGGTGGTAGCGAATGCGTAGGGCGCGGCAAGTGCTCCTCCACCGGCTAACGCGTTAAACAAAGAAGACTTACCAGCATTAGGCAGGCCGACGAATCCAAATCTTTCCATGGGCAGGCGAGGATACCGTCACTCGGAGGCAAGTCACCCTTCGATAGTGAAGAGCGTCTTCTGCTGTGAAAGAATCCGGTAACTAGCTTTTTGTGGAGGATGTTGTGGGACCACTAAGTGGACTGAAAGTTGTCGAATTAGCGGGCATCGGGCCAGGGCCATTTTGCGCGATGCTCTTAGCTGACCTGGGAGCCGATGTCGTGCGGGTTGATCGAACGGCTCAGGTCGATCTCGGGATAGATAGGGGCAGAAAGTTCAGCGTTCTTAATAGAAGTCGTCGATCCGTCTCAGTTGATCTAAAGAATCCTGACGGTGTCGAAACCGTGCTCAAGCTGGTTGAGGAAGCAGATGCCCTCATCGAGGGTTTTCGTCCGGGCGTGACTGAAAGACTTGGTTTAGGCCCTGATGAGTGTCTTCGAAGAAACCCAAAATTGGTCTATGGCCGAATGACTGGTTGGGGTCAAGACGGGCCGATGTCTCATGCAGCTGGTCACGACATCAACTACATCGCTTTGACCGGGGCACTACACGCTATTGGTTCAGCGGATAAGCCCTCACCTCCCCTTAACCTCATCGGTGATTTTGGCGGTGGAGGAATTTATCTCGCCTTCGGAATATGTGCAGCCCTCCTCGAAGCTAAGACCTCAGGCGAAGGTCAGGTTGTTGATGCCGCGATGACTGAAGGTGCGGCTTCCTTAATGAGTTCTATTTATGGAATGCATGCTTCGGGTCATTGGTCTGACAATCGCGAAGATAACGTCCTCGACGGCGGCTCTTATTACTACGGGGTTTATGAAACTTCAGATGAGAAATTCATCTCGATCGGCTCTATCGAAGGAAAATTTCACGATGAACTTCTTGAACTGACCGGATTCACTGACGCTCCCACAGAGGACCGGAATGTTCAGCAGACTTGGGATGAGAAAAAGGCTCGGCTCGCAGAAGTAATCAAATCCAAAAGTCGTGATGAATGGGATGAGATCATGCTTGGAAGTGACGTATGTTACGCGCCAGTTCTCGACTTATCAGAAGCACCTGGGCACCCCCACAATGTGGCTCGCGGTTCTTTCGTTGAGGTAGATGGCGTGATGCAGCCAGGGCCCGCTCCTAGGTTCAGCCGGACGCCTGGTGAGGTTCAAATGCCCCCTCCTGCGCCCGGGCAACACACACTGGAAGTGTTGACTGATTGGGGATTTTCAAGCGAAGACGTCGAAAAGTTGAAAGATATCGGAGCTATTACTTGAGTAGTTGAGTTCCTTATCTTTAGGGAATTTGTCAATACACCGATAGCCTTGTCCTCATGTCGAAGCGCAAAAAGAAACTTAGGCTCCGCGCTCGTCGCAGCAAAGCCAACCACGGTAAAAGGCCAAACTGCGGTAGAGGCTAATTTCGTAACTCAGCCGGTTACCCAATATTGCTCTATAGCTGCGACGACAGCAGCGGTTATGAGCCTCGCTCCATTTGATTGGTAGTGAGTGCCATCGTCCGTGCGTACTTCAAGTAGCTCGCCGTTTTCACCCAGAATCTCTTTCGTCCATACTCCGTTGGGGGAAACGATGGACGCCGCATCTACCCATGCAGAACGTTCACCATTGCCAAACACCTCTTTGGTAATTGGGTTCACAGCATCAGGCAGTGGGACCATAAAAGGGGTCCGAAAGTGCGGCATCCCAACCCAAATCACTAGCCGGCCTGGCCGATCCAAGATCCGCAATATTTCTTGGACCCGCTGACGGTATTCCTGAGTCCACTGGGCGCTTCCCTTCTCAGATGGACCTCCGCGAAAGCCCTGCCAGTCATTACCTCCTATGGACAGCACGATGACTTCGTAAGGGCCGTCGGCTACTTGTTGTTTGAGGTGTTGCGCCCAATCGAAGTACCAGTCACTGACAACACCGGTCGACTTTCTTACGTCTTCGGTATAGAGCCAGCGACCTTCTTTTCTTTCTAACTCTCTAAATCCCAGGGCAGGTCCACCGGCTAAAGAGTCCCCACCGACCCAGATGCTCAGTGGGTTTGTTTGTGTTCCTTCGGGTAGAAGTGATGTTCGGTTTCGACGACTCCAGTGGTAATAGGCTTCTTCCTGCCCTATGTGTGAGTCGGTCAAACTCGGCCACCGGTGGTGAGGAGCGCCCCATGGGTCGAACTCTGAGCTTCGAACACTGGTCGGCGCCAACAATTCACTTTCTTGGTTTTCAGCGCCGCTCGGTTTCGCTGCAATCCAACACATCGCTATCGCGACAACGACACAGACACCGAATCGGAACTTCATTCTGCCCAAAGCCCGTCTAGTTCGGGAGACTTCTTGATCTCATCTAGAAGAAGCGCAGATAGCCATTCGCCGCCCCACTGACTCAAATGCACGCCATCTGTCAACCGCACATCCGTCAATTTGCCTGATGAGTTGGGAAGATACCGAGCATAATTTCCAGACTCATCAGTGAACAATGATCGAAGATCGAGGTATTTCACACCCGGACGCCTACCAGCCTCCGAGCGGTAGAGATCATTCAACTGTCGCATACGCGAGTCAAATCCGTCTCCACGCATTGGTGGTTGACCAACCCAAAGCACAATCCTTCCCTCCTTGCCGGTCGCAAGGTCCATGACGAGTGCAATCCGCTTCCGATACTCCTCTTCCCATTGCGCAGTAAATCGCTCCAGCCATTGACCATCATCAGTCTTAATGTTCTGAGCATCATTGCCGCCAAACATCAGAATCACAGCGTCTGGGTCATGCGCAGTAATCACTGCGGAAATTCGGGCCGGCCAGTCGAAATAATCGGGACGACTTAATCCGCTGGCCAATTTAGGTTCAGATGTGGCTGCAACCAAAGCGGACCTTTCTGCCATCGCCACAAAGGTCTCACCGAAAAATTGAACCATGGAGTCACCTAACACCCAGATGGTGAATGGGTTTTCCGGACTCCAAACCGGGCCCGAGGTTACGCTCGGGGTCTGATCTAACTGATCACCAGACGCCTCTTCTTCCACTGAGAGCACTACCCATTCTTCTTCTCCCGATTCAGGTTTGGCTCCAATTTGTTCGCGTTGAAGACTGATCCGAACTTCGTCCTCATCGCGGCCAAGCAGAGAGTCGCCTACTGTCCTCGGCCACGTCAGCTTGAGTGTCGAAGCCACTTCCTCAATCGGCGTCCATATAGCCACCGATAGCGAACGACTTCTGCTATCCGGCAGCCGTTCCGCGTCGGCCAACAAAGTCGATGAGTTGACAGCTACAGCCAGTATTAGGCCGGCTACCCCGCTCAGGAATACTTTCCCTGCCGGAAAACCAACCCTATCCGGGTGCATCTGAAGTTCGGTGTCGGTCTTATCTTCCATCAGAATTGGAAATAGATGAAGGGGGCAACTCCCTCCGGTCCGAACAAGTCGATTAAGACAAGTCCGAATCCAAAGGCTAAGCCCTGCGTCAGTACTCTTTGTTTACTTAACCACTGCTTCACGTCCTCCGACTTTGAATGCGGGAAAAATTGTGCCATCAACATCCCAGCCAAAAGAAGGATTGCAAACGCACTCGATAGCTCCAAGGAACTAGGTGAGCTCCCTATCGCCCTAAACACATCTATCGCCGAAGAAAGAGAATCTGCCCTGAAGAACACCCAGGCAAAGCAGACGATATGAAAAGTAATAAACCAGCGAATAACAGGGTGAGTTTGCTGATTCGGCAACATCCGCTCTACGGCTAGCGCCAGTCCGTGAATAAAGCCCCAAATTACAAAATTCCAGGTGCTGCCATGCCATAAGCCTCCCAGGATCATGGTGAGAAGCAAATTACGATAGGTGTCCGCTTGCCTCCCACGGTTGCCCCCTAACGGGATGTAGAGGTAATCGCGCAACCAAGATGACAAGGTTATGTGCCACCTTTTCCAAAATTCTCTGAGCGATAGGGCGCTATAAGGTCGGTCAAAATTAGTTGGAAACCTAAATCCGAGAAGCAAAGCAACGCCGATTGCTATGTCGGTATAACCAGAAAAGTCCGCATAGATCTGGATGGCGTAGCCATATACCCCAACGAGTACATCCTGGCTGCTGTGACTCTCGGGGTTCGAGAAGACATCATCAACTATTGAGCTGGCTAACCAACTGGATATCACGACTTTTTTGAACAAGCCTCGAAGTATTAGGTGGAAGGCTTCCCCTGAGGCCACTCGTCGGGGGTCGGGCTGGTTTCTGATTTGAGGCGCCATTTCAGCGGCGCGGACTATGGGGCCAGCCACAAGCTGCGGGAAAAAAGAAAGATAAACGGCGAAATCAAGCATCGGCATCGGCTTGATAACCCTTCGGTGCAGGTCAATCACGTAACTCATGGCTTGAAAGGTAAAGAATGAAATCCCTACCGGGAGCGTCAGTTCCAACAACGGGATCGCTGTTTTACCGCCAAACAGATTCGACAGCTCCACAGCGAAGAAGTCGTAATACTTGAACACACCTAGGAGCACAAGATCTCCGACTATCGCTGTGCGCATCCAGTTTCTGGCTAGCTGATTACTCCCAGCATGAAGCTGTTTAGCTATCTGAGATCCAGCCACCCAATTGGAGGTAATTGCCCATAAAAGGAGGAAAACAAACCGCCAGTTCCACCAGCCATAGAAGAAAAGACTGGCTCCCACCATGACGGTTTTCCATATCAACGGGTGCGGGCGCGTCAACCAGTTAAGGAGAAACACGACTACGAAGAACAGGCCGAAGGCCAGAGTGGGAAAAAGCATCTGTTTATCAAATGGTGAAAGGGCAACGCTATCGTGCCTGGTAAGGCAGGGTGGCTTCGTGAGTGACGCTTCATCAAGACTTTTAATTGAGCCAAAGGCTTGGCTTGACGTCGATCCAGATCCGCGCAGCCGATCTGCGCTGGATCAATTGTCCTCTAATCCCCAATTACTTGTTTCCCACTTCGGTAACAAACTTTCATTCGGGACAGCGGGACTTAGGGCTGAACGCGGGGTTGGTCCATCCCGAATGAACCGCGTAACGGTTCGGGTAGCCGCGCGAGCCATCGGCAGCTATTTAGCTACGCGCGGACTTACCGAAAAAGGGATCGTAATTGGCTATGACGCTCGCCCTGATTCAGATATTTATGCCCTGGATTCTGCTCGGTTGCTAACCGCATTGGGTGTTTCATGTTGGCTCATCGATGGACCTGTTCCAACTCCAGTTGTTGTCTGGCATCAAACAAAGCTCAGCGCAGCCGGAGCGATAGTAGTGACTGCTAGCCATAATCCATCGAGTGATAGCGGCTACAAGGTCTACGGCCCTGATGGAACTCAGATACGGCCGCCAATTGACCAAGAAATCGAATCGCTTATGACCTTTGATTCTCTTCCATTAGAGACTGATCTAGCCGAAGCAGGTGAGGTCTCAAAGCTAAACCCTCAGGACGCAATTTCTGCCTATGTTCGAGCAGCTATCACCCAACCTGCACCCTCAGATATTGCGAAGCCTTCGACCAAGTGGGTTTATACACCTCTCTGTGGGGTCGGTGGCGAGACCTTGGAGGCCGCCTGCTCTTTTACCGGTATCCCCCGACCTATAAGAGTTATTTCTCAATTCGTACCTGACGGCTCTTTCCCGGGTCTGCCCTTTCCAAACCCAGAGGAAGTCGGGGTTCTGAATGAAGCTCTTCAAACAGCTGATGAGAACAACGTTGATTTGGTTCTTGCAAACGATCCAGACGCAGACCGATTAGCGGTGGCTATCAAGACCAATGACAGTTGGAACCAACTGTCGGGAGATGAGTTGGGTCTGTTGTTGTGCGATTACCAGCTCAGCACAACGGCGGGACGCGACCGGCTGACCGCTAGTTCGGTCGTGTCATCTGAAGCTATCGCTGCTCTCTGCGCTCTTCATGGCGTTGATCACGTTCGAACGCTTACTGGCTTCAAGTGGATTATGGAACCTGCTGTATCGCAGCCTGAAAAAAACTGGATCTTTGGCTACGAAGAGGCTCTTGGGTACTCAGTGAACAAGGCCGTCCTAGATAAAGACGGCATTTCGGCGGCCATTAAATTTTTGCAAATGGTGGAGTACCTCAAAGCAAGACACCTAGGGCCGCTTGAGCGATTGGATGAGCTGGCTCTTGAAATCGGTTTGTTCGTAACTCACCAAGAAAGCGGACAATTCGAATCCGGCGCCATCGATGCGGCACTCGAGGCACTTCGTAATACTCCACCCAAGCAAATCAATGGAAGCCCAATAGTCAGCGCTGTCGATTGGCTCAAGAAAGCCTCTCCCCTCACATCGAACTTGATGGAATTCAGGTCAGAGGGTGGCGTTAGGATCGCTATCAGACCTAGCGGTACCGAACCGAAGGTAAAAATCTATTTAGAACAGACAGTGTCCAAGCCGGTCGGCGACCTCAAAGCACTTCGCTCATCTTGTTCGGAAGAGCTCGAGTCGTTGGGACAAACGGTTATCTCGTGGTTCAGATAGAGACTGAAGTTAAGCAAGTTCTCCTGCTAGCTCCCGAAGAGATGTCTCTGGCCTAGGGCCAATGTGGCCTATTACCTCTTCAGCAGCTATCGACCCCAACTGACCACACCTCCTTAAGTCGTAACCGCGCGCCAACCCATACAGGACACCCGATGCGTATAAATCCCCGGCCCCTGTTTTATCTACGACAGCGGCTACTGGATCAGCCTCTACTGAGGTTGTCCCATCTGGAGTAACCAGCACCGAGCCATCGGCGCCCAGAGTGATCACCGCTAGGTCAACGCGATTTTGAACCAAGTCCAAAGCCTGCTCAAGCCCATCAACTTCAAATAGAGACATAACTTCATGATGATTAGCGAAGAGCACGTCGACGTGGTCATCGATAAGGCCCAAAAAAGACGAACGGTGACGCTCAACGCAGAACTGATCTGAAAGAGTAAGAGCAACCTGAGCTCCGTCGCTGATCGCCGACGCTGCGTAACGCATTGCAGCCTTTGCTTCAGGTGGATCCCACAGATACCCCTCAAGGAAAAGCACCTTCGCTCTTGCAACTAGTTCCAGGTCAACATCGGCCGGGGTCAGCCCATTAGAAGCTCCAAGAAATGTATTTAGTGTTCTTTCGCCATCAGGGGTAATGAAAATTATGCATCTCCCTGTTGGATCATCGATCGGTGCCCTAGGGGTGCTGTGCTCTATCCCTAATTGACTCATGTCATAACTAAAGATGTCGCCAAGATCGTCCGCAGCTACTCTCCCGATATAGGCGGAACTCCCGCCTAGCGAATTAACGCCGATCACAGTATTCGCGGCCGAACCGCCAGAAACCGTTACGCGATCCCCTATCAGCGAGTAGAGCTCAGCTGAGCGCTCAGCATCAATGAGATTCATCGCACCTTTAGTAGAACCAATTTGGGCAATGAATTCATCTTCCTGATGAGACAAGACGTCCACCAGAGCATTGCCGAACCCAACTACATCAAGGTCCAATTCAGATTTCGAAGCAGCCATAAGTCTTCTCTTCGGGTAGTGCAAAGCACCCTAGCGACTCAACCTCTTGAAGTCTGCAACGGGCCGCTAGGGTTCGTTTTGTGACATCGCAAAACCCCTACCGACTCCCTCGACACATATTGCCAAAACACTACGCTATTGAACTCGAACCTGACCTCGCAGCTGGTTCGTTCGATGGTCAGGTCGTAATTGATCTTGAGGTCGTGACCGAGACCGACACGATCGTTCTAAACGCTGTTGAGCTAGAGATTGAAGAAGTTCGCGTCGAACAAAGTGACTCCGTTTCGGCAAGTTCAATCCTTATGGATGAAGACCTAGAGCGAGCCGAGTTTTCTCTGCCGATTGTTCTCCAGCCTGGCCCTGCCCGACTTTTTTGTTCTTTCAAGGGCATTTTGAACGACAAGCTCCGTGGTTTCTATAGATCAACCTGGAATGATGACGCTGGTAACGAACACGTAATCGCTACTACTCAATTCGAGTCCACGAATGCTCGCAGAGCTTTCCCGTGTTTCGATGAACCTGATCTCAAAGCCTCTTTTGGTGTGACACTCCGAGTCGATGATTCTCTGATGACTGTGAGCTGTGGGGAGTTGGTTAGTTCAACTCAACTCGAAAATGGGCGTAGAGAAGACCAGTTCGCTGACACCATGATCATGTCCACCTACTTGGTTGCCTTCATCGTCGGCGAACTCGAAGCAACTGATCCAATAGACGTAGACGGAGTACCTCTTCGGATCGTGCACGTTCCAGGTAAAGGTGATTTAACTGAATTTGGATTATTAGCCGGTGAATTCAGTCTTAGATGGCTGGTCGACTACTACGACATTCCCTACCCAGCTGGAAAATTGGACCTTATAGCTGTGCCCGACTTTGCCTTCGGCGCTATGGAAAACTTGGGGTGCGTTACCTTCAGGGAAACTCTTCTGCTCTCAGATCCCGATAGAACAACCCAAGCTGAGCTGACGCGCATTGTGGATGTCATCGCTCACGAGATCGCACATATGTGGTTCGGCAACCTAGTGACCATGGATTGGTGGAACGGCATATGGCTTAAAGAGGCATTCGCCACGTTTATGCAGGTTGCAACGACTGATGCTTTCAGGCCCGACTGGCGTCGATGGGACGGATTTTGCGCTGAGCGAGGGGCAGCGTTCGACACCGACTCCTTAGCCTCTACAAGAGCAATAGAGTTCGAGGTTATTTCACCCCAGGACGCGGAAGCGATGTATGACGTTTTGACCTACGAAAAAGGTGCCGCCGTCGTTCGAATGCTCGAACAATTCTTAGGGCCAGACGAGTTCAGAAGGGGCGTCAAGCATTACTTAACTACCCATAGTTATGCCAACACCACCACCACGGACCTTTGGGACTCTCTAGAAGTTGCCACTGGAGTGCCCGTGCGGGCGGCCATGGACACTTGGATTTTCCAAGGTGGCCATCCCACCATTTTCGTCGAGAAGTCTTCGACAGGGGCCATAGTCAAACAGACTCGGTTCGGCTATACCGACATAGATCAGGCTTCTTGGCACGTGCCAATCATGGTCCGCTCTCGAGTTGGCTCAACCGAAAGCGAAACTAGGTTACTGCTCGAAGATAGCGAAGCAACGATTGATCTTGGCGGAGCTCCTGATTGGGTAGTTGTAAACGCTGGAGGTCACGGTTTTTACCGTGTCACCTATGACAAGGAACTCCTAGGGGCTCTGTCTAGCCAGGCTCTGGACGTGCTTTCTCCATCCGAACGTTACGGTCTGGTCGACGATACATGGGCATCTGTTCTTGCTGGCAATGTTGACGCTGAAACGCATATTTCGCTAGTAACAGGGCTCGCAGCCGAAACCGATCTGGCTGTCTGGCAACGCATGCTTTCGTCGCTTGAACATCTGTACTCCATTGCGGACGAGAAAGGTCGAAATCGATTACAGGTCTTGATCAGAGATCTATCAACAACCGCCCTTGGAGTTTTAGGCCTAGAGCCCTTAAGCGAAGAGCCGGACTTGGATAGGGAACTGCGTGCTTTACTTTTCGCTGCTGCGGGTTCAACTGGCAACGACAAATCGATACAAGCTCTTGCTAGATCCATATTCGCTGACAACAACAACGGGAAAAATACTGAACCTAATCTGGCCGCTGCCGCTATTCGCGTTGTAGCAGCAGCGGGGGACGCGGAAATTCACTCCGAAATAGTGAACCTCTACCGGGAAGCCCAAACTCCGCAATTAGAGGTTCGTTATCTAATGGCGCTACTCGAAGTCGAAGGAACTCAACTCTTTGAAGAAACCCTAGATCTCTTTAGTAATGAAGTCAGGACTCAAAACGCTCCTTACTTACTCGGAGCCGCTATGAGCCACCGGAGCCACGGCGCATTGGCTTGGAAGTTAGTTCGAGATCAGTGGGAGGAACTAAACGCAAAGTTCCCACAAAATTCGATTCCCCGGATGGTGGGCGGAATTCGTTCTCTATCTACTCCCGAACTCGCTTCGGAGATTCATGACTTCTTCCAAAAGCATCCAATTCCGCAGGGACAACTGACGCTTGATCAGCATTTAGAGAAATTATCCGTCAACGTTGCACTGAGAGAAAGAGAAGGCAGCAGGATTGGGAGTTGATTCTTATCCGGCCGACTCATCTGACAGAATAAAGAGATGTTCGGCCGTCCAAGTCGCAGAGCGTTGGGTCCTCGCTACACCCTGTGGTCATCGATTATCTCAGTAGCCGTGGTATTCGGTTTGGTCTGGGCAGTCGTCTATTGGTCGGGGTCTGTAATCGATTGACCAGGATCCTCAGACGGCAAGGTTGACTTATTCAGAAGCCGAGCTTCGGCTCCCTCAGCACGACTGATTTCGCTCCAGCGGTACATGAGCACGACAATGGTGCCCCATACAATCGGAATTCCTCCGAGCTTCATAACCAAGCCTGCTAGCTGTTGATCAGTCGTTGCTCCCAACCCATGAACTCGGGGAGCTAATTCATAGGTCGCATATAAGGGAAAGCTAGCGAAGGTCAGAAACCCGCCAGGCACTGCGGGTATGACGCCTAAGGACAGAAAAAGGTACGCCATGCGTCCCGGGTAGCTTGTCATTCTGTGTTCGGGTATAGGAGATACCAAAGGAATCCAGACCAAAAGTCCCGCAACTAGCCACAGTAAGTCCATTCCGAAAGAGCCAAATTGACTTGCCCGAAAGTTGTCTACCGCCCAGGGTGAATGCGTCAAAATCAGTATGCCGTTGAAGAGCACGCCAGCTACGACTGGTTTAGCGCAACGCCCGAGGATTCGATATAGACGCAATCTTCCAGCTATACGTCTCGCCATCCACTCTGGCACTCCCAACAACAGCAATGGCGCTACAGCCATTGTGTAAAGAAGAAATTGCAACATGTGCGCGGATGCCAAGTAGCTGGCACCCAACAATCCGAGAGGCCAATCTGTAGCAAGCCACAGAAGTACGACAGCTGCAATGAACAAACGGTTCTGAGATTTTGGGGCCTTATATCCTTTTGGCGCTCGTCGTTGGAATAAGAAGTAAGGAATGATCAGCAAGCACATCGCGAGCCAGATTCCCGGGTATGCGCGAAAACTCCAGGACCACGGCTCTTCAAGTGTTGAGCACCAAAACCTCAAGGGATTAGACCTTTTCTTTGTACCGAGACGGCTTTCAAACTTGGACGCTATCGGAGGGTCGCAAGGATAGGTAAGTCACGTGTCCATGTTGTTTGTCGGGTTGGGTGCGGGTACTGGGTTCGCCCCAAATCATCTGGAGCGAAAGCAAAAACACGACCGTCATGTCCTATGTCTCCGGCCTCCCCATTTTCATCGACCGCCGATGTCGCTATCAGGGCCGAAAATTGCCGTTGGACGTCAAGCAGCCTTTCCTTTGTTCCTGTTAAACCTATGAATTCGCTGCTGAATTGATCGAGAAAGGACCTCATAACTTCGGGAGTGTCGTTGTCCGGATCGACTGTGACAAACAGAACTTTAATGTTGGGTGGCAGCCCTGGCCGTGCCAACACATCACTCAGTTGAGACAAATGAACTGGACAGATATCTGGACAGCTAGTGAAGCCAAAATAAACAAGCCGTACCGTACCTTTCGTGTCTGCGCGCATAGAAAAAGATTGACCTTGAGTGTCGATAAGAACCGGGTCTGGCATGATCTGAGGTCGGTCTACTTCTAAGCCTGCAAAAACGCCTTCGGAGGCAGTCTGAGCGCAACCGCTAATCAACAACACAAAAATCACTGTGCTTAATCGAGCTGCACCGCCGCGACTCCGCGACAGAATTTTTCTGAATGATGTGGAGGTGAGGGGAATTGAACCCCTGGCCTCTTCGATGCGACCGAAGCGCTCTACCAACTGAGCTACACCCCCATAGGGACCTTTGGACGATACAGCAAAACTGCTCAATGTAGGACGTTGAGAAGGCGACTTCATTGAGTCGCTGCAGCTATTTGGTGGCGCTTCGCCCAGTGCCATCGTCTGCAAGCTCTCCAGCTATAGCTATTTCTGGCTTTAGGTAGTGAATTTCGGCAAGTCGCTCAATCTCTTTTTTGCGTCGCTGATTCAAAAGGACAAAGTATCCCACCAATGCAGCATCAAAAAACATGTGGGTCACCCCGACAATAGCTAGGCCTCCCGCTACCCACCCAAAAAGCGTCATCGCTGAACCTAAAGCTAGGAGGCGCAGCACATCGCGTCTTCGCACAGCTGCTTCACGACTGTTGTTGGGAATTGAACTTCTTGGTCGTCTGTAAATTCCCCTTCGGTCCACTGTCGCTACACGTGCTCCAAACGGAGCTGGCACACCGGCCGCGGGAGACGAGTGAGATAGCGTGCTTAGTTGCCGTTGCCAAGCCATCATTGGAGTTCGGCGACCTCCGCGATACATGAAGGCGCGAACCCAACCTGGAACTAAGACCAGAGCCCACACGAACGCCAGCACCAGGAGAACTATCTCGGTCAAGTTGACTGTCCTCCTACCCGTCGTTCATAGATCAGCCAGCGAGATACGGCCACCTAATTATTGCGAGACGAAGCGTTGGATGCAATGCCCCGTTTCCATTAAATAGAAATTAGTCCTCGATCAAGTTAGCTTCGACTGTACGGGCCGGACTTACCACCGGTCTTTTCCCACAGCGCTAATTCACTAATCACCATGTCTTTATCCACCGATTTACACATGTCATAGATTGTTAGTGCGGCGACCGAACAAGCAGTCAGAGCCTCCATCTCGACTCCAGTTCGATCCAGAGTCTCGACCTCTGCCGTAACAGACACATGACTTTCTTCTATTCCAAACTCGATCGAAATCGATCCAATCATTAATGGATGACATAGGGGGATCAGCTCGGAGGTTCGTTTGGCAGCTTGAATTCCAGCCACTCTCGCAACAGCCAAAACATCGCCTTTGGAAGCATCACCCTTGGCGATAATAGATGCTGTAGCGGCTGCCATTTCTATGCGACATTTCGAAACCGCTCGACGCCGAGTCATTTCTTTTCCGAGAACATCAACCATGTGCGCCTGGCCGGATGAATCCAGATGCGTTAACGCTGGCTCTTTAGATTCAGCCACCCTTCAACCTCCGATCTGGCTCATAGTGCGTTTAGGACGAATGAAATTGACTTGGCCAATGGAGTGACCTGCCCATTTGGTTCCGACCGCAGTTGCTATTGCATTGGCGACTTCTTCGTCTCCAGCCTCACTCCTAAGAAGTGACCGCATATCGAATTCATCAACGGCGAAAAGGCAGGTGCGGAATTGACCTTCTGCTGTCAAGCGAACTCGATCACAGTTACCGCAGAATGGTTTAGTAACCGAAGCTATAACTCCTACTTCGCCGCCTCCATCAACATACCGCCACCTTTCGGCGGGTTCATTTCCGCGCACCACAGGCTCTAGCGGAATGGCCTGATTGATAGTTTCGACTATCTCTTGTGCCGGGACCACCACACTCTCGTTCCATACATCTCCAGCTTCGAGTGGCATGAACTCGATAAAGCGAACTGTGACTCCTTTTTCTCGACCAAACTCTGCGAAATCCAATATTTCGTCGTCGTTGATCCCCCGCATCATGACCGCATTTATTTTTACAGGATTGAGTCCAGCCTCAATTGCAGCATCAATTCCACTCAGAACGCGGTCAAGTTCATCACGCCTCGTTAGCTCTAGAAATCGGTCTTTTTGAAGCGAGTCGAGACTTATGTTGATCCGTTTCAGACCAGCGTCGGCAAGTCCTGCAGCATGGAGTCGCAGCGTTGCTCCGTTAGTGGTTAATGCGACATCTACCCCTAAACGGGCTAATCGTTGAATTAACTCAGGTAGATGAGCCCTAACTAGCGGTTCGCCTCCGGTCAGCCGGATACCACTAAATCCAAAGTGCTGAATACAGATGCGAGCGAATCGCTCTATCTCTTCAAAAGACAGAATTTCTTCTCTTGGAAGCCATTGCATGCCCTCTGCCGGCATGCAGTACTGACATCGGAAGTTACATCGATCGGTGACAGAAATCCGAAGGTCGCGAACTGTTCGACCATGTGGGTCTACTAAATCCTGGGCTTTGACTTCTTCGTGCATGATGACTCAAGGGTAGCGATCCGCAGCTGTTGACACCTGTTCAGCTTCCTACAGGTTAATCAAGTAACAAAACGTCTACCTGTTCTCCCGCTTCGCAACCTTCTCCATCTGGCAAAACAGCGAGAGCATTGGATCGTGCCATTGATGCCAACATATGAGATCCTTGGCCGGACACCGGATACACAACAGTTGCTCCGTTTTCGTGTTCAGCGATTACTCGTACGTAATGGATTTTTCCGTCTGTTCTTCGGCTAATCGAGTTCGCTGCGATGCCTTTAATTGCTGCTCTGATCGGTTCTTTGAATCCCATCATCGAACGAAGCCCAGCGCGAGCAAATAGCTCGTAAGAAACCATGGATGAGACGGGATTTCCAGGGAGACCGAAGATAGGTGTTCCCTTGATCGTGCCGAATGCAAGTGGTTTCGCAGGCTTGATTGCGATTTGCATCCATCGCATATCACCTATTCGGTTTAGGACAGCTTTCACATAGTCAAAATCACCCATGCTGACTCCGCCTGAAGTAATCACCGCGTCACAGTCTCTCGCACCCTGACCCAGAGCCTCTTCGATAGCGCCTTCGTCATCAGCGATAAGTCCTAGATCAACAGGAACAAAGGCATCTCCACTGAGTAACGAAAGGAGAGTTCTTCGATTCGAGTCACGTATTTGCCCCGGTTCCAGATCTCCTCCATCGTCCACCAGTTCATCTCCAGTAGACATAACCCCCACTCTTAGGCGCGGGTAGGTCTCAATCTCTCGAAAACCTAAGCTACAAAGAACCCCCAACCGGCCGGCGGTGAGTCGCGTTCCTGCTGGGAAAACTAGGTCTCCTTTCATCAGGTCATCCCCGGCGGGGCGTATGTGATTACCTGGTCCAACTTGAACTTCAATCGTTACGGTGTCTCCATCAACTGAAGTCTTTTCAACCATAACGATTGCATCTGCGCCGTCCGGGATAGGTGCTCCTGTCATGATTCTGCTCGCTTGACCCGAATCCAGTGAGCGTGTGGGGTTGTGCCCTGCGGCGATTGTTTCGACGACTTCTAACTGGACAGGAACGCTACTTAAGTCAGCAGATCGGACCGCGAAACCATCCATTGCGGTGTTTGCGAACGGCGGGAGCGACTCGTTTGCAATGACATCAGTGGCAGTTACCAGCCCTAACGCGTCGGCTACGTCGGTCGCTTCAGGGGGTTGCGGTCGGCACCGGTCCATTACATATGTTCGGGCCTCTTCGATCGGAATCATGTGCTGAAATCTACTGCTTGATACGGCTCGACCGTCGTTCCTTGTAGGCAGGTGTCTGCTTCACTAGCGGTCGGTAGAATTTTTGTGGCCTTCAAATCGGGCCAGGAGCTACTTCACACATATGCCTACCTACCAATATCGCTGCACAGCTTGCGACGACCAATTCGAAATTCGCCAATCTTTCTCGGATGACCCAATTACTGTCTGCCCTGTTGACAACTGCAGTGGCGAGGTCAAAAAAGTTTTCGGGAACGTAGGGATAGCTTTTAAAGGCAGTGGCTTTTACAAAAACGACAGCCGGTCAGGGACGAATAACAAGTCAGACTCGTCTAGCTCTAGTGAAAGCAGCAAAGCAGCAACTGCTTCCTCTAAGAGCGAATCTTCGTCTTCAAGCTCTGCGGACAAGTCATCTAGCTCCACCGATAAATCTTCTAGTTCCAATTCATCAAAATCAGCCAAAGATTAAATCGGGGAAAAAAGCATCATTGATTTAGCTTTACGACAATCGCATATTGGCTCAACGAGCGATCAAAACTATCGCTAGGGCTAACGCCAGACAGACACGATACGCGGCAAAGCCTGCGTAGCTATGAGATCTCACCCATCGGAGCATTACATGGACGGCGAACCAGCCGGTAACAGCCGAGGAAATGGTTCCGGCAGCCAAAACACTCCACATACCGCTTGGTAAACCATCAGAAATGACTCCAATCAACCTGTACAGCGCCGCTCCTCCGATTATCGGCAAGCCCATGAGAAATGCAATACGAGCGGAGTCAGATCGGTCGTAACCAAGACTTCTGGCGATTGTGATGCTTACACCGGAGCGGCTCACCCCAGGCAACAACGCCAAACATTGGCCGCATCCCAGCAGCGCGGCACGTGACATTGTCAGATCCTTAATGTTGGCCTTGGTTTTGAACCCTCGGTCAACTGCCCACAAAAGCACACCAAAGACAGCTAAACCAGAAGCAATTAAACCAATTCGGTTGCTTTGCGTCAGGAAGAACGACTCGAAAGATGCCGCCACTATGGCCGCGGGCACAGCCGAGAGTATTAAGAACCAACCAAATTTAGCTTCCTCATTCCATGGCGCACGTCCGACTACCGCTGAGAGTCCAGCACGCGAATACGTGCGCACATCTCCCCACAAACACGCGACCGACCCAATCAATGTCCCAAGGTGAAGTGCAACATCGAACGTATTCTCCATCCTCGTGTCACCATCGAAGTGGTTCCATTGAAAAAGCCATGGGATTATTCCGAGGTGACCGCTGGATGAGACGGGCAAAAATTCAGTAAGTCCCTGAGTGACACCTAGAACGATTGCGTGAAAAATTGGCATAGTCGTGCAGCAGTTTGCAGTTAGAGAGATCAGTCGGCTGTGGAAGGAACGATACGGGGTCGCCACCGTCTCGGAGGGTCGTAATAGTGGCCAATAGGCCGCCCCTGACGCATTGAATTCAAAAACTCTTCGGGGCCATTGAAATCTGGCATCTCTAGGTAGACAGCCCCTATCGCCTCTGCAACGTGGGCATCGCTACCAGCGCCGATGGCTAGGTCGTGTTTAGAGGCATAAGTAACCGCTTGTTGGTTGAGGCTTTTGAGGCTTGTCTTTCCGTTGAGCACCTCAATGCCATCAACCAGGTCCGAGGCGACTAGCTCATCTAGCACATCTAATCGCAAATTATTCCGCATAGGGTCAAATGGGTGGGGAACGTAGACGATTCCACCCTGATCTCGAATGTCCCGGGCAGCTTCTGCCGGCGGAATCCCCTGCGGAATTCGTTCTCCCAGAAAAAGACCAATTATTTCACCTGCATGAGTCTTCAGCTCTTCGCCCACTACTACTCGACACGGGAGTTCATCAGCAAGCTCAACCGCTCCTTTGATCGCGTTGTGATCAGTAATACAAAGAACATCGATACCTGACGCCGCAACGCATTCGTGAAGCTCCTCTGGAGTAGTAGTCGAATCTCCCGACCACATCGTGTGGGAGTGAAAATCCACACGAACCCAGCCTTCAGGACAAGGCTCAGCTAGGTGCGGATGGCGCTCAAGCGCTTCCGGTGTCGGCAAAGAAGGCACGGGTGAAGGGTATCAACACCCTCCGATTAGTTGCCTTCACGAATTACATACCTGAAAGCGCAATGTCCTCTATCGCTATAGAGGACATACCAGAGCCATTTGGCAAAAACTCAAAGTCTCCGCCGATTATCGCTACATCAAGCAGCATTCTTTGAAGAGTCGAAGCGATCGTCGCTTCGCTAAAAGGTTCCGCAAGTACGCCATCTCTTATCTTGTGCCCGTAGGCGCCAACTGAAAAATCTCCGCTAACAGGGTTAACTCCACTATGCAGGCCATTAACTCCCCGAATAAAGATTCCGTTACCGACCTTCGCAAATAGAGCTTCTCTATCAATTACGCCTGGCTTGAGACACAAAGCATGCAAGCCGACACTTGGTGTAGACCGGGCACCGCGAACGGCGGAACCAGTAGAACTCACCCCAGACCGTCGTGCTGTGTATGAATTATGTAGAAATTGCGAAAGCACACCATTTTCGATGATCATATTTTTTCGAGCGGCCAAGCCCTCGCCGTCATGGTTGTCCGCACCTAGAGAAGCAACGTTCGTTGGGTCATCAAACAACGTCAACTTTGAAGAGCCAACTTGTTCGCCAAGACGTTCAGCAAACGGCGATCTTCCTTTTACGACGCGGTCACCGGTAAGAGCACCTGCAACTGTTCCAAGAAAAGCGGAGGTAACCCCTGGCTCAAAAACCACCGTCACGCGTTCGGATAATGGTTTGGTCGCCCCCAACATTGAAGTCGCGCCCTCAACCGCTTCAGCTATAACTCGATCCACATCAAGCAAGTCTGGCCGACGCGCAGCATCTCCTGCGTAGCCGATCTGAGTTTCATTTCCCTCTACGGCAAGCGGTTGGACACCTACCGAGCAACTTCCGCCCTCGGCATATACCGATATACCGTTTGTTGAAGCCAACGCAAATTCGCCCCAGCCATCCGACCAGGCTGCAGACCGTACGCTGCTTACTCGCCTATCTGCAGACAAACATCGCTGCTCTAACTCAATCGCTATAGATGACTTCTGGTGATCACTCATCTTTAAAACTTCGGGGTCAACTAGATCAAGATTGGGAGATTTCACTCCGTCAGGTTCAGCAAGGCCTTGGTCAGGGTCGCTTTCAGCAAATTGTAAATTTCCTCGAGCTTCTTCAAGGACATGCGTCAACACCTGACGGTTGAGCGATCCGGCGGTAGCAAAACCTTGTTGCCCGTTGACGATTACTCGAATCCCAACACCTTCAGACATGCCCGAGCGAACTGATTCAACCTGACCCGAGTAGGCCTTTACTGTCGTCGAACGGCTTCTTGATAGGCAGACCTCTATCTGTTCATTGCGCCGCGCTAGCGAAACCAGTTCGTCTGCTATCTCCGGAAGTTCAAGGGGTTTGTTCAACTTGCAGTACCACCGATAGTTAATGCTGCGACCCTCAGTGTTGGCTGTCCATCTCCGACTGGTACGCCCTGTCCATCTTTACCGCAGGTACCTGGGCTTCCCATGGCAAAGTCGTTGCCGATTACCTCTATGTTTTGTAGAACCTCTGGCCCATTACCGATGAGATTTCCTTCGCGTAGCGGCGCCGTTATCTCACCGTTTTCGATGAGATAGGCCTCAGTCATACCAAACACAAAATCGCCTGTGGCTGTGTTGACTTGACCTCCACCCAATTGAGCGACATAGACCCCATTTTGAGTATCCGCAATGATGTCGCTCGGTTCGACATCTCCGTTCGTGACAAAGGTATTGGTCATCCGCACCATGGGTAAATGCTGATAGCTCTGCCTCCTTCCATTTCCCGAGGCCGATCTACCAGCTGCTCGACTACGCAAGTGGTCCCACATGTAATCGGTAAGAATTCCATCTTCGATTAGGACATTGCGCTGGGTCGGGCACCCTTCGTCGTCTATGGCTACTGTCCCCCATTCAACCCCCATCGTCCCATCATCAACCAGTGTGACGGAGGGAGCAGCAACGAGTTCACCTAGGCGATCACGAAATACTGATGCTCCTTTATTTACCAAATCTGCCTCAAGGCCATGGCCACAAGCCTCATGGAAAAGCACGCCTCCCCCACCTCGTTCTATTACCACCGGCAATTGGCCGCTGGGCGCAGGGCGCGCCCCTAGTTTTGTTACCGCCCGACCGGCAGCTCGTCGCGCCATAGCTTCAATATCGTGGTCTTCGAAAAGTTCAAAACCAACGGTGTAGCCAACAGTTTCTCGTCCTGTTTGTAATCCTTGATCGCCAGTAGCTACACAATTTACGGATAACAAAGTCCGCGTTTGGTCGTCAGCGTTGAAGAGTCCCTCCGAGTTCGCGATCAGCACCCGGCGCCGGCCTTCCGAATATCGAACATTTACCTGTGTAATAGCTGCGTTCTCGGCTCGGGCGGCAGAGTCAACTTGCTCCAGCAACTCAACTTTTCGAGTTTTGGAAATAGTCTCCGGCAAAATTCTGGCTTTGCTTTCAGCTATGCCGTCTCCATTTAGAGGTATGGGTTTTACACGGCCGCCTCCTTTAGCGACAGCAGCGGCAGCTTGAGCAGCCTCTGATAGCCCGTCACGCGTCAAGTCAGAAGTATGAGCGAACCCTGTCACTTCTCCTACTGTCACTCGAATACCAGCGCCCAGGTCTCTACTCGAAACCATCGCTTCCACCCGTCTTTCGTCGAAATCAGCGGAAGCGTTCTGTCGGTCTTCTACAAAAACTTCTGCCCACTCACCTCCGTTCGAGATGGCCTCGGTAAGAGTTTCTTGGATGAGTTCTCGGTCAAGTAGCGAGGAAGCAGGTTTCACACTCGCATCTCCCTGTCGTAAATCAGAGTTAGTTTCGTCGCCACAGTACCCTGAACACTGACGTTTTAGACTTCTCAGGGCCGCCTGTTCGGCCTAATCTTCGATCGCTCGTGTTACCGAAACGCAACTACTCTTTCCGTTTGCCGAAAAAGGCTTCTCTCGGACTTCGCCTAATAGCGAGTTCGGCGATGCTGACGTTATTGCTAACTCAGTTCCCAGCCGATGATCTCCAGGCCAGATGGCCTGAGTGGGAACCAGCAAGTTGGTTGTGGCTCGGCGCCTCGTTGGCTTTGACTCTGGGAGCATTCGCTCTAGCTTCTGTTCGTTGGCTTGAAGTATGTAAGACGCTTGGCGAGACGCTGAACTTTTCTCAAGTATTTAGTTACTTTTTGGCTGGTCAATTCATCGGAAATTTTCTGCCTACAACTGTGGGTGGCGATATTTTGCGAGTGACACGGATGGGCAACCAGACAAGCAACCATTCACGAGCTTTCGCCTCGGTCATTATTGAAAGGTCAACTGGCTGGCTAGTTCTGCCCGTCATAACTCTATTCACCTTGATGATGAAGCCCGACCTCCTATCAGGCCGAAGAGGAATCGTCGCTTTTACTGGCTCTATAGCGACACTGGTGTTGCTATCACTATTGATTTTTATGGCCCAACACCCAAACTTCGGCGGGCGACTCAAAGGCCAGAATGGGTTAACGGCTTCACTCGCAGCTGTTCACCAAGGCCTGGCCATTTATCGCAAAGTTCCCGGCTCGATGTTTCGGCTACTAGCCGTGTCAGTGGCCTTTCAGGCCTGTCTTATATTTGCTGTGATCTGCGTCGCTAACTCGATCGGCATAAGACTAGATATGTCAACTTGGTTTGCTTTTCTTCCTATGGTCTTTGTGGCCCAGGTTCTACCTATTGCAATCGGCGGCCTCGGCGTTAGGGAAGCGGCATTAGTTTTTTTTCTGGGCAGTTCCTACGTAGCGAGTAGCCAAAGCGTGGTGTTAGGACTTTTGACTTACGCTGTTACTCTCATCGCAAGTCTCGCTGGAGTGCTCCCATTTATCTTCGGTCCACGCCACCAGAACGCCAGGGGGGAGCTTTGACATCGGTAGAAACGGCAGCTGATCAAAAGCGTTGGTGGAAAGAGATCCTCTTTATCCTCGGGTTTTATCTGATCTACGCAAGAATCAGAAATGAATTCGGTTCGAATGGGCTATTTGCAGCGGATACGACAACAGCCGCTGACAACGCACGTCGTGTCATCAATCTCGAAAAGAAAATCGGCTTGTTCTTCGAAGAAGAGCTCCAGAGTTTCTTTATCGACTGGGGCTGGTTCTTATGGTTCTGGAATGTCTTCTACGGAAGTCTCCACTTCGTCGTAACTATTGGCACTGGCATATTTTTGTTTAGAAAGTTTCCAGCGCGCTTTCTGAAATACCGAACGGGACTCGCTATAACAACCGCCCTAGGTCTTGTCGGCTTCGCAACTTTTCCGTTGATGCCCCCCAGGTTGTTGTCAACGCCTCCTCCTTATGGCGGTTCGATGACTGATTTCGCTTTTGTTGACACACTTTCGGTTCATGGAGGTCTGTGGTCGTTCGACTCTGGAACTCTCCAAGCCATATCAAATCAATGGGCTGCGATGCCTAGCCTCCATTTGGCCTGGGCTGCGTGGTGTGCTCTGGCATTGATTCCAATCTTGAAGTCCCGCTGGGCTCGCGTCACCATGTGGGCCTACCCTCTCGCCACCAGTTTCGGCATCGTTGTAACAGCTAACCACTATTGGATTGATGGTTTAGCGGGACTTGTTGTCCTAATGGTGGGAATGGAATGCGCGAAGTTGATAGCAAGAATTCGTTTTAGGTAATAAGACTCATATAACTGGTGATGTCAGCTGGTCTTTAACCGATAGTGTGACCCATATTCGAGACGGCCAGTAAGCACCCTATGCATATCGAAAAAATTCAAAGCCCTGCAGATCTGCGTGCACTTGATACCAACCAGCTAGAAGAACTCTGCATAGAAATCCGAGAATTTTTGGTTGAGGCCGTTTCCAAAACCGGCGGCCATTTAGGGTCCAACCTGGGCGCGGTAGAACTTACTCTGGCTGTTCACCGTGTGTTCGAGTCGCCAAGAGACGTAATCGTCTGGGATACCGGCCACCAAAGTTACGTACACAAGATCGTTACTGGACGCTCTAGCGAATTCGCAACACTACGTCAAAGACATGGATTATCTGGTTATCCAAGTACCGCAGAATCAGAACATGATCTAGTCGAAAATAGCCATGCGTCAACGTCGCTCAGTTGGGCTTCGGGGCTAGCCGCGGGCTTCGAGCTAACAGGCCACGAACACAGACAAGTCGTAGCGATCATCGGAGATGGCTCGATGACCGGAGGCATGGCCTTCGAAGCTCTAAACAATTTAGGTCACTATGGGCAACGCGCCGTGATTGTCCTCAATGACAACGGCAGATCGTACGCTCCAACGGTCAGTCGTCTGGCCACCGTAATGTCACGCCTAAGACAATCACCAAACTACGTAAAAGGACGCCAAGCGGTTACCAGCATTCTTAACCGGTTACCCCTTGGCCATGAGGTCAAGCGAGGTTTATCCGGAGCAGCAGCTGCCATGCGCGAAATGTGGGAACCTCCTGCCTTTTTTGAGACGCTCGGGGTTCGATATCTCGGACCCATTGATGGCCATGACATCGAGGCTCTTGAGTCCGCTCTCCGGGATGCCTCATCGTACGAAGATGGACCAATAGTCGTGCACGTGCTAACCGACAAAGGTCGCGGTTATGCACCAGCCGAAGAAGATCACGAAAAACACTTGCACGACACCGGCTCATTCGATCCATTAACTGGAAACTCTTCATCCCAAGGTGGCAATACTTTTACTTCCGAGTTCAGCTCGGCTCTTATGGACATTGCCGAGCGTCGTGATGATGTCGTAGCGATTACCGCTGCGATGCCAGGTTCCACTGGTCTGCTCCCCTTTCAGCAGCGCTATCCAGAACGATTTTTTGATACTGGGATAGCAGAGCAGCATGCGTTGACATCCGCAGCGGGCATGGCACGTGCTGGCCTTCGACCCTTTGTGGCCGTTTATTCAACTTTTTTGGCACGCGGCTTTGACCAAGTGATGTACGACATTGGACTGCATGCTCTGCCCGTTGTTATTTGCATCGACAGAGCAGGCATCACTGGTCCGGATGGTTCGTCCCACCATGGAGTCCATGACATAGCGATGTACACACGTGTGCCTGGTATGACAATTTTCGCGCCGTCATCACTTCAAGAACTGCCCATAATGCTGAATCAAGCTCTTGAAATAGAAGATGGACCGGTTGCAATTCGGTGGCCCAGAGGCAGCGCCACCGAATCAGAAGACGTCGGCAAAGGCATGAACGCACGATTAGTCCATGAAGGACAAGACGTCGCCATATTGGCCGCTGGCAAAATGTTGGCCGCAGCGAGTACCGCAGCGAATCTGCTAGAGGAAGAAGGTATAGATGCTGCTCTCTGGGACCCTCGGGTCCTAAAGCCGATCGACCAGGAGATGATCCGGTCAATCATAGATTTTCCTTTAGTCGTAACTATTGAAGACGGGACTAGGTTGGGCGGGTTCGGAAGCCTCGTTGCCGATGTCTTGCAACGACGCTCAGGCCCAATTCCCCGACTACTGCAACTAGGCACACCTGATGATTATTTGCCCCACGGAACCGACTCTGAACTCCACAGTGAGTTAGGGCTCGACGCATCCGGAATCGCTTCCGAAATCGTTAAAGCAATCAAATCTAATCAACGATAGAGCGACAGCTGATTTAGAGCCGATAGGTAAAGCAAGTATCGACGCGCAATGACCGTTCATTCACATGGCTGGAATGAACGGTCATTGAATTTTCGCTTAATTGTGGAAATCAGCCGAGTTCAGAACCAACGACTGAGACGAACGACACACAAGCTCCAGGCTGCCCGCCCAGGTTATGAGTCAGTCCTAGTGTTTTGTCAGAATCAATCTGACGCTCGGGAGGTGCCTCCCCGCGAAGCTGCAGCCAACATTCGAAGAGCATCCTCAGGCCAGACGCTCCAATTGGGTGTCCAAAACTCTTAAGGCCGCCATCGGGATTTACTGGCAGATCTCCATCAAGATCGAATGCTCCATTGAGCGCTTCTTTCCAGGCAGTTCCTTCTTCAGCGAACCCCAGATCTTCCATCAACACCAACTCGGTGGGCGTGAAGCAGTCGTGGACCTCTGCCATTGCAATTTGGCTTCTGGGATCATCAATACCTGCCTGCTTATATGCCTCTTCAGCTGATGCACGAACTTCCCGAAAAGTGGTGTAGTCATAGCTTGGGTCTAGGGCGCCTGTTGCTGGTCCCGACGAAAAGCTCAAAGCCTTTACATATAGTGGCTTGTCCGTATAGCGATGAGCATCTTCTGCCCGGACAATAACTGCTGCAGCGGAGCCATCACTGACGCCTGAGCAGTCAAATATGCCCAAGGGTCCTGCTACCAACGGGGAGCCGGCAATTGTTTCTTTCGCTACTTCCTTACGGAACTGGGCCCGAGGATTAAGCGCACCATTTTTGTGGTTCTTCCAAGCAATGCGAGTCAGGACTTCTTTCATGGTTTCGTCATCAAGACCATTCTTATGCGCATAAGCCGGAGCTAGAAGACTAAAAGTAGCTGGCGCTGTTAGAGACGAATCAGTTCCGTCACTTGGTGGCCTACTACCTGTCAAGCCTGAGTAACCACTGTCCTTCAATTTCTCGACGCCGATTGCCATAACTACGTCGTAGGCACCTGAAGCAACCGCGTAACAGGCGTTACGGAAAGCTTCCGAGCCTGTAGCGCACATATTTTCCAGACGACTCACAGGTTTGTAGTCGATTTGTAGTGGCTTTGAGAGTGTCAGCCCAGAAACTCCTGACCCCATGGTTCCTAACCAAAAGGCGTCAATATCGTCTTGCTCCACTCCCGCCGAGGCATAAGCCTCGTGCGCCGCGTCGACGAGCATGTCGTCGGCGCCTTTATCCCAGTGCTCGCCGAAGGGCGTGCAGCCCATACCGACGATGGCGACCTGGTCCTTTATGCCATGTGAGGCCATGTCACTTTTCCTTTGTTGTGTGTTACTAGTTTGCTAGATAAGAACGTATCCCTGCAGGGATACTAAATGATTTCACTCACTCTGCGAGAGGGCGAGCCTTCCAAAAGTAGTTATGTATTCCTTGTGCAGTAAATAATCGGCGGAAAGTCATCTCCACCCGATCCCCAATTTTTACCTCATCTGGGTCTACATCTGTCATTTCTGCTTGGAAGCGGCCACCTCCATCAAAGTCGATTACAACTGCAACCGTGGGAGGAGACAACGAGAATGCAAGGTAGTCAACCGTAAATGTTGCGATAGTCGCTGGAGTGTCAGCCATTCTGATTCGCTCCATATCATCGACGGCTCCGCCATCCATAGAAACTCGCATGGGCGGCAAATGTATGGCCCCTGAAGAGCGGTCACGGGAACCTACAAAAGCGTATTTCCAGTCTTCTGAACGAAACGCTGGAGGCGCTCCAGGGCGATCCGGGTCAGGTCTACGAGGTGGTTCTCTGTCAAGGAATCCGCGCCATGTTAAGTAAAGGTTGTAGTCAAGACTGTCGCTACCTTTTTCTATCTGCGATTCGACAGTTGAAAAAGGTATGTAGTCAGCTATCGCGTCTGTCGTACGAAGAACACTTGCGTAGGCGCCATCTGCAAGGTGGACGCAGAGAATAATTTCTTCAGGGTCAGCATTATCTAATGCCGATGCGACTAGAAGTGGCAACTGTGCTGCCCCTGGGTTGCCTATTCGACCTGTGAGATCGTCAACCAACTTGTCGCCCGCAATTTTAGAAAGGCTCCTGACTGCTCGCGAGTGAAGCCCAGCTATAACAACTTTGTCTACATCTTCGAGCGCTATGTCTGCCTCTTTGAGGGCTCGCTCAATCGCATCTTCGGCCAGCGCAATGTATGCCTGTTCGCCGAATCGTTCTTCCCAGATTCTGCTGGCACTTTCTCCTGGCAATCTATAACGGTCGAGAAATTCGCCGGTAGATGTGGCTAGCCCCAGCGAGTAGGCAATAACTGGAGCGTCTTCCTCGTCTCCAAACAATACTGCTGCAGCGGCGTCACCCCCGCCGCTCTCATCGTTGCTTGTGGGATTTCCCGTCCGTAAATCAGAAATCACTGCCATCGAAATGCCTGACGTGCCTCGCGCTCCTAGGATTGCGGCTTCTGCTGAACGAGCTGATCCACCTGAATCGACGGCCCAAGTCTGTTGAGGTAAATCCAGAGCGGCTTGTATGGCGGTCGCATTAGTTTTGTCTAGATACGCTGGATTAGCAGTCGCAAACCAGATCGAAGATGGCGTTAAGCCGCTAGAGCGTAAAGCATTGCGGGCCGCCTCTACACCCATCGTCGTCGTGTCTTCGTCGTATCCTGCTACAGCTCGGTGTCCCCTACCTCCACCTGCACCCATGGCAGCAGTAATTTTTGCCCGGTCCAGTCGGTAGTAAGGAACATAAGTTCCATATCCAATGATGCCTCGCACTTGGCCCCCAAAAAAGAGAAGTTCCGATCTGGGCAGAGTCTAGGCGGCGTCAGTCACGACACGCTATGGGGTCTTTGGAGTTATCCGTCAAGTAGCTGCGAAGTAGGGATTTTCACCGGACGTGTGATCTGTGATATCGAGCACATGATCAACTCCGTCTAATAGTTCGGTCAAGGTTTTTTCGATGCCCGCCGTAACCGTGGCATTAGCCATTCCGCAACCCTGGCAACCACCGCCTAATTTAATAAGGACGGTAGAACCTTCGACTCGAACTAATTCTGCGTATCCACCGTGTGCCGCTATTGATGGGTTGATTCTCTTGACGAGCACCTCTTGGACTTGCTCTTCGATACTTCCATCCAGATCTAGGGTCGCGTTTGGTCCAAGGTCTGGTCGATTGGGGTTTCGCAACACTAAACCTGCTTGGCCACTACTGCTAGGGACATCTAACGTCGCCCCTTCAAGTTTCGGAGCATCGCGACCGGGAACTAAAACTGTTAACCCCCCACCTACATGCGTGGGGACATCTTCGGAATCTGCTTCGCTAAGCACCTCGAAGGCGAGGTCGTAGGAGTAGTCGACCCCCTGAATTCCGACCACTTCGATCCTCAACGCGAGCTCGTTCGCATCTTCTTCTCCGGCGCGCAGTTCAAGAACTTTTTCCAGAGCTGTTTCCGTAACACTGACGATTTGTCTTTCCGACATAGCTCCAGTCTACAGATCTGCAGTCAATGGGACATGGGACAGACGCCGTTTGGAAGACTAAGGTCCAAGCTCAGCTCAACTTCCGTTGAACAGAGAAGAGTAGGTGAGGTTTCATGACATTCCGGGCGGTGCTTCTATCTCAGGCTGACAAGGCTGTTTCGTCAGAAATAACCGAGCTAGACGAGAGCCAACTTCCAGATGGAAACGTGACCGTTGATGTCACCTACAGCACTTTGAACTACAAGGACGGAATGATTCTAAATGGAGTCGGTCGACTAGTCCGTGACTATCCGCATGTGCCGGGCATAGATTTTTCTGGTGTTGTGAGCTCCTCCAGCGATGACCGTTATGCCCAAGGCGACCGAGTGGTTTTGACTGGGTGGCGAGTGGGAGAAGCTCATTGGGGTGGATACTCAGAAAAAGCAAGGGTAAACGCCGATTGGCTCGTAAAACTTCCAGAAGGCTTGTCTGAATTAGATGCTATGAGCATTGGAACAGCCGGGCTTACTTCGATGTTGGCAATGCAGGCCCTTGAAAAGCATGGGGTTGGCACTCAGCCGGTCCTGGTTACGGGAGCAGCAGGTGGCGTCGGAAGTGTTGCTGTGCACCTTCTCGCGCAAGCTGGCTATGAGGTTGCTGCCTCTACCGGTCGGCCCGAAACATCTGAGTATTTGAAGAAACTCGGCGCTACACAAATTGTGTCGCGACAGGAATTAGCGGAGTTGCCTTCGGGGCCACTCTCGTCTGAGCGTTGGGGTGGTTGCATTGATGCGGTCGGTGATACGACTCTCGCCCACGTATTAACGGAGATGCAGTACGGATCCAGTGTTGCGGCATGTGGTCTGGCCGGTGGCAACGCTCTCGACACCACCGTGATTCCATTCCTCCTTCGAGGTGTAAATCTTTTGGGTATTGACTCCGTGATGTGTCCTTTCGAGACAAGAGTGCAAGCCTGGCAGCGGCTTGACGAGTTATTGGATCGAGAGGTTCTCTCAGCTATGACCACCACGGTTGGGTTGGAAGAAGTCCCGCAATTGGGTTCAGAGATTCTGGCTGGGAAGGTCCAAGGCCGGACAGTGGTCGACCTGAATATTTAGCCGCTGTGACATCTAATTCTCTCCTATTTCTTCACTCTCTCAGCATGGGAATGTGGGGAATACCATCTTCCAGAAACTCCGGGCCATTTTGGTTGAACCCCAAATTTTGATACCAATCCCTCAAATACGATTGAGCGGATAGGACCCAAGGACCATCTGTCCCATTCAAGACATGCTCGATAAGTTTCCGGCTTAAGCCTTTAGATCGTGCATCTACTCTGGTCACCACCCGACCAATTCTGCAGCTGTCTTTTTCTTCTATAACTCGTAGATATGAGGCCAAACCTTGCTCATCGTCGATCCATACATGGGTGGCTTCAAAATCAAGGTTGTCAATTTCCCGATAGGGGCATTCCTGCTCCACCACGAAGACTTCGACACGTAGGCGCAAAATTTCGTAGAGACGTTCTAGAGATAATCGTTGAAATGGTACTTCTTGTATCTCACTCATAGGGCTGCGACTAGGGCCGAAAAGCCAGCCAAAACCATGGATGCCGACACTATGACGGCGGTCCAATGGATAAAGGGCCGTCGGTAGCGCAGTGGTCGTAGTTCTCCAGCGGAATTATGGGTGTGCCTCTTCATAAGGCGCAGAGTAGCGGAGCGGCTATCCCCGTCCCTCTATCTCTTCCGAGACGGCAAGCCATCGCTCCTCTAGAACTTCCATCTGTTCTAGAGCTTTTGCAAGTTGGGTGGAAGTTTCTAGTCGAGTTTCGTGACTGAGTTCTTTGTCGGTTAGACGTGCAGTGCACTGATCTCGTTCGCTATTCAATCGGTCAAGGTCTACTTCGAGTTCTTTTAGCTCATATCTGAGAGTGGACATTGAGCGCCCACTTGACTTCGGACTGCTGGAACGTTCCTTGTTGTTTCTCGAATTGATTTTCGGCTTGGACCGTGCTTGTTCCCAGACCGCTTCTCCTGCTCCTAGTTGTCTGAAGCCATCAGTTCCTACAGCTACTACATGATCAACTACGCGTTCTAGAAAGACCCGGTCGTGGGTGACTGCCACTAGTGCTCCGGCAAAGGTGTCAAGCCAATCTTCGAGCGCGCGCAGTGTGTCTATATCAAGATCGTTCGTCGGTTCGTCAAGCAGTAACACGTTCGGCTCCGCTGCGAGAACCTCCAATAGCTGCAATCGCCTCTGCTCTCCACCAGACAGAGTTCGAATTTGTGCTCGATGTGTTGCCGGTTCAAACCAGAATCGACGAAGCAAGGCTGCCTGGTTGTGATCGAGACGTGCACCGGGGCCTGCAATTACTTCTTCAACTGTGCATTCTGGATTTGCTATCTGACCCATCTGATCGAAATATCCGATGCGCACGGTTGATCCGTGAGTAACTATTCCTTTTTCGGGCTTTCTGACTCCAGCAATTAAACTCAGGAGTGTTGATTTGCCCGCGCCATTCGGACCTACTATTCCAAGTCGATCGTTGGAGGAAAGACTTAGGTTCACGTCTTCGAATAACGTCGTGCCACTGATCGACATTGCGACCCGCTCGAGATCAACGACTTTACGACCTAAACGTTGCTGCTGAAATTCGTTTAGGGCGAGTGAGCTCTTTCGAAAATCTTCTTTTTGTGTGACCTCGAGAGTTTGATGGGCGATGGCAAGTCGGGATTTAGGCTTTCTCCGTCGAGCTCTGGCTCCTCGTTGCAGCCACGCTAACTCTTTCCGAGCCAACGTAAGCCTGCTCGACTCATCGCGTTCGGTTTTCTGTTCACGAGCAGCCTTGGCAGCTAGATGTTCTTGATATCCACCTTCGTTCATGTAACAACCATGAGGTGTTATCTCAAGCGTTTTCGTGGCAACACGATCTATGAGATGCCTATCGTGGGATACGAAAACAACAGCGCCCGAAAAATTGTTTATAACGGTTTCTAGGTATTCAATTCCTTCAATATCTAGGTGATTGGTCGGTTCATCTAGTAGCAGCAAGTTGGCATTTTGGTCATGAAGGACGGCTGCTAGTGCTGCTCGCTTTTGCTCACCTCCTGAGAGTGATGAAATTTTCTTATCGGATAGTGGCGTCAAGCCGAGACGATCCAGCGCTGCTCTACCTTCCCACTTCTCTCCAACCGCGGCGCTCACGGTTTCATCACCCTGCTGGGGGCGTTGCATAAGAACGGAGAGCGATAGATTTTTTTGGCGTCGTATGAGCCCGCTGTCTACCGTCTCTCTTCCTTCTAGAGCTGCTAGTAGCGTCGACTTGCCCGATCCGTTGATTCCCAACACAGCAAGTCTGTCTTTGGCGCCGATTGTGAAGGAAAGGTCAGAAAAAAGTTCCTTGTCCGCGAAGGACAGAGAGATGTTGCTGACATCCAGCAGGTTCATGGGATTAGGCGGCAGGCAACTATCAAAAGGCTAAGCCCGGACGAGGTCCCAACTCACCCGACCTTGAGCATCTTCAAGGCGAACCTCGATAGTGGCTTGAGCTCCGCCATCTACTCGGGTCGCCAAACAATTAAAAGAACTACCAATCGGCGCCACCAAGTATTCGTCGTCGCCACAATCGACCATAACGTCAAAACCGACTTCATAGGCAACCTGATCTGCCAGCAGCGCTTCTGTATTTACAAGTTGTAGGGGGTGATGCTTGTGAGCGTAGGAGTACTGTCCTTGCTTATCGATGATGCGTACTTGTAATTCGTAGTACTGACCAGCGACTTCGCTGGCACAGATAAACACTGATTCCGGTGTCACCACTACGTCCTCTGGGCAATCGACCAACCCAAGTTCCACTGGAAGAATGTCGCTTCCCGCTTTGTCCTGCAGCTCACGTTCAAGTTGAGTTTGATCGCTTCCACCACCGCACGCAGCAGCGATCAGCGCGCATGCAATCATCGCAGTGAGCAATTTATGTGGCTTCGATTGCAGCATTGCGTCCTCATCGACCTGTTTCGCTTGATCTGACACTACCTGTCTTTGTACCTCAAGCAGACCGGACTCTCTTGTTCAGATAAAAGGCTTTTCTTGATAGCGACCAAATACATCAGCCAAGGTATTCATAATTTCACCAACCGTCGCGCGCGTTTTTACGCTGTTAATCAATGGCAACATCAGGTTCGCGTCCGTTTCAGCGGCACGACTTAGGGCAACGAGTGATTCATCAACTTGTGCTTGGTTCCGGTCAGCTTTTATCTGCTGCAGATTTTTGATCTGTCGCTGTTCGTCTTCTCTGGTGATCTTCAAAAGATCAATTTGGTCTTCTTCATTGCCTTCAGTGAAGTCGTTCACTCCTACTACGATTCGACGCCCAGCATTCACTTTCTTTTCGAACTCATATGCCGCGTCTGCAATGTTTCCCTGATACCAACCTTCATCAATGAGTTCGAATGCGCCTTCTAGCATCGAACCGCTTCCAGCTTCGGCGATGTGGCTAAACATTGCTTCCGCTTCCGCTTCCAATTGGTCAGTTAATTCTTCTACGAACCAGCTACCTCCTAACGGGTCCACCACATCGGTGACTCCGGTTTCATGAGCAATAACTTGTTGGGTCCGCAATGCTATTCTGGCTGCTTTTTCGGTTGGCAGAGCGAGCGCTTCGTCCATCGAGTTCGTGTGCAAACTCTGGGTGCCTCCGAGTACTCCAGCAAGAGCTTCGATCGCTGTCCTGGCCACGTTTACTTCCGGTTGCTGAGCGGTAAGCGACACGCCTGCAGTTTGGGTGTGGAAACGGAGCATCATTGATTTGGGATCCTGGGCTCCATAGTGGTCCTTCATCCATCGCGCCCATATCCTGCGAGCTGCCCTGTATTTGGCGATTTCTTCAAAGAAATCGATATGGGCATTGAAAAAGAAGCTGAGCCGCGGAGCAAATTCATCTACCGCCAGTCCCCGCTGGAGGGCCGCTTCGACGTAGGCAAATCCATTGGCCAAGGTGAAAGCTAACTCCTGGGCTGCTGTCGAGCCTGCTTCTCTGATGTGATAGCCACTTATGGATACGGAGTTCCATCGTGGCATCTCATTTTTCGCAAACTCGATGGTGTCCGCGACGAGGCGCATCGAGGGTCGTGGAGGGAAAACCCATTCTTTTTGTGCTTGGTACTCTTTGAGGATGTCATTTTGAAGCGTCCCGCCAAGAGTGCTTCTGTCGGTGCCTTGTTCTTCGGCATTAGCAACAAACATGGCCCAGACAGGCGCTGCTGGAGCGTTTATGGTCATTGAAGTTGTCGTCTGTCCAAGGTCGATATCGTTATACAGGATTCGCATATCTTCGATGGTGTCCACGGCGACGCCACATCGGCCCACTTCTCCGACTGATAAGACGTCATCGCTATCAAGTCCCATAAGGGTTGGCATGTCGAAGGCTGTTGATAGGCCTCCTCCTCCGGCTGCGAGGATTTCCTTAAATCTTGTGTTGGTATCTTCTGGGGTGCCAAAGCCCGCAAACATTCGCATAGTCCATAACCGTCCCCTGTAACCGCTTGGGTGCACTCCGCGGGTATACGGGTATTGGCCGGGCCAACCTATCGATTCATCAACATCATTATCTTTGGGTGCATATAGCGGTTCTACCGGAACACCGCTCATGGTCTCGTAATCAAGGTCTCGGACTTTGCCGGCCTCATATTCTTTTCGCCACTGCTCTCGTGTCACTAGGTTCTCCCAAAGGCTAAATTAAGTTAGAGCGTTATCAGTCTAGGCCGACTGCATTCAAGGGACCTAGATGATCGATTGGTCCTTCACCTGAACCCAGTTTCCAACTCGCTGCTCGACGAACTGCAGCTGCAGTGAAGACCTGAGCTTCTTTTACGGATTCTAGGGCTGTTGTTCCTTTTGCAATTCCTGCAGCAATTGCCGCCGAAAAGGTGTCGCCCGTGCCACGGACATTGCTCGTTGAACAACGTCCAACTTCTAAGACAGAAACTTTTCCGTTGCATGCGACAACGTCAACCATCGAAGGTGAATCGCGGCGACCGCCGGTCAGTACCACAACCGATGGTCCCATAGCTGTTAGACGCAGCGCTGCTGTCGACAACGCTTCGATATCCTCCTTGATTTCGTCACCCAAGAGATGCATCGCTTCGAGGTGGTTGGGGGTTAGCACTAAGGCCTTCGGTATCAACTGTCGACGCATCAATTCGATGGTTTGACTCTCATACAAGAGTTCGCCATGCCGATTAACAATCACTGGGTCGATGATCAACGAAGGAAAGAGGTCTGCGTCTGCCATCTCACTGATTAGCTCAATATTTTCTTGCGAGTACAGAAGCCCTGTCTTGACAGCTTTGACTTCAAAATCATCCAAAATCGCTTCGATTTGAGACCGAACGTCCAACGCTGGAACTGGCAGGGCTGATCGAAATTCTTTTGTGTTTTGCGAAGAAACAACGGTCAATGCGCAAACACCGTGAACTGATTGAGCAGCGAAAGTTCGTAAATCTGCTTGGAGTCCCGAACCTCCTCCTGAGTCTGAACCCGCAATCGTTAGCACCACCGGAGGTTGAGTCACAAGCTTGTTGTAGCAGATACTGAACCAATTCCTTGCCTAGGGTGGGGGATGTGACGGATCAATCAGAGACTGTTGGCATCATCGCGAACCCTGTTTCTGGTCGAGATATCCGCCGGGTCGCGGCTCGCGGAGGTGTATCGAGCGCTGAGGACAAACGCAATCGCATCGCGAGAGCTGTTATCGGAGCAGTAGCTGCTGGTGTGACCCACGTAGTCGCGATGAAAGAACCTTTCGGGATTGCCAGTGGAGCATTAGCTGATTTACCGGTGGATGCAGATCTAGAAATTCTGGATATCGGTGCCCGCGTCGACCCTATGGACACCGAGAGGGCTGCCCTTACTATGAGAGAGCGTGGCATCAGAGTAATAATCACTCTTGGAGGTGACGGAACCAACCGGACTATAGCTAGAGCCTGGCCTGAAGCAGTATTGGTCCCGATGTCTACCGGAACAAACAATGTCTTCCCTTCACTTGTTGAACCAACAGTCGCAGGTGCTGCTGCCGGGTTAGTAGCAATGAGCCTGGTTGATCTCTACGCGGTAGCGCCACGTTCAAAGGTGGTCCACTTGAAGCTTTCCGACGGGTCAGAAGACATCGCTCTCATCGACGCCGCTACTCTTGCCAATGATTTCGTTGGTAATCGCTTGCCAGTTGATGCGACGAACCTCCGTCAGTTGCTAGTCACCACCGCTATGCCTGACACCATTGGCGTTTCCTCTGTTGCAGGGCTACATACAACATGCCGAGCAGATGACGATGCAGCAATATTGGTGACCTGTGGTGCAGGTGGCGCGCTGACCACTGCCCCCATCGCTCCTGGCTTATACAGAGAAGTGCCAGTTAAGAGCGTTCAGAAAGTCGACTTAGAGGAAGAGGTGGAATTACTGGGTCCTTCTACTTTGGCCTTCGATGGTGACCGGGAACATCAAGTTTCCGCTGATGGTCCTGCTGTCGCCGTGGTGCGACGCGATGGTCCGCGGGTGATTGACGTAGCCCGAACTTTAGAGGCAGGCGCTTCTCAAGGTGTCTTCATCACCAAGTGACTCACCAGAACGAATCCGGAATCCACCCCAGGAGGCCTACGAAGTTCGCGCTTCGAACAAAGGTTCAGAATCGAGTTGCCGCATGGAATCCGGCAACTCTTTTCGGGCACGAAGGTGAAAATCTCGATCGTCTTCAAGGCTGTATGGATAGGCCGACCCCGACGCTCTAAATAACGGAACGTGCAGTGCTCTAGCATCAGGCGGGCCAGGCCTATCGTGCTCAACAAGAATTTCATCAACTGCAGTGCCTTGATCGATAATCCGGTAAGGCCGCACAACTCCACCCCTAGTAGCCTTACCTTCGGACGACTTCGCTACCGGAACAACGGGCTCATGGGATCCTGATCTTCGGGCGATGGCCACTAATTTGTAGACCATGCCAGCAGTGGCGTGGCCCGACCCAACTACCAATTGCGTTCCTACGCCGTATCCATCAATGGGCTGATCAGCTAGGTCGGCGATTCGGTATTCATCAAGGTCACCTGAGACGACGATGCGCGTCGATTGAGCATCGTTTGTGTCTAACTTTTTCCGGGCTCTCAGTGCCTCATCCGCGAGGTTTCCTGAGTCAATTCGAATGGCCCCAGGGACTCCTCCCAGCCTTTTTGCTGCGGCTAACGCCCGGTCGATACCAGTCTCTATTTCGTATGTATCCACGAGCAACGTCGTTTCTAGACCGTGCGCTTCGATCTGCGCTTCGAACGCAGATTCTTCGTCGTCATGTGCAAGCGTAAAAGCATGTGCTGATGTGCCTGCTGTTGGCACGTTAAAACGAATCCCAGCCTCCATGTTCGAGGTGGTGTCGAAGCCAACTAGCCAAGCCGCTCTCGCAGCAGCTACCGCCGCTTCTTCGTGTGTTCTTCGACCGCCCATCTCGATGAGATGTCGACCATTAGCCACGTCATGCATTCGCGCCGCAGCTGAAGCAACTGCGCAATCATGATTTAGGACCGACAAAACGAGGGTCTCGAGAAGAAGACCTGCTCCAAAGGAACAATCAACTCTTAATACCGGACTACCAGGTACATAAAAGTCGCCTTCTCTGTAGCTCCATACCTCTCCTTGGAATTGAAAGGATTCGAGATAATCCAAAAGATCGTCGGTGAAACGGCCGAGTCCGTATAGGTACTCGATTTGATCCGCCGAGAAACGAAAGTTAGCCAGCTGCTCAACCAGGCGGCCCGGTCCGGCCACCACGCCGTACCCGCGTCCCGCGGGTAGCCGTCTCGCGAAAACTTCAAAGGTGGCGCGCCGCGCCGCCACTCCTGATCGGAGCGCTGCATCAAGCATGGTGACCTCGTAGAGGTCCGTCATCAACGCGCTGCTCATACCTACAGCATGGTCCATCAGAAGAGTTGGAGAAAGGCCTCTTTCTTCCTAAACCCTTTTTTCTAGGGTTAAAGGTTCTCAGAGAGGCTTTGAAAGTTCAAAAGACCTACCAGGCTGACTAATAACCGCCACAATCCTTGGTATGGCAATCAAAATTTCTAACCGATCTAACATTGCTCCCTTTTATGTCATGGAGGTAATGCGATCAGCAGCGGAAAGAGAAAGTACCGGGAAAGAGGTCCTTCACCTTGAGGTCGGTCAACCTTCTACACCAGCTCCTTTAGGAGCAAGGCAAAACGCTATCAAGGCAATCGAAGAGGAAATTCTTGGTTACACCTCTGCAATGGGGATGGAGCCTCTTCGCGAGCGTTTAAGTCTTCACTACCTCGAGTGGTATAAGACTGAGATCCCACCCTCGCGTATAGGGATCACCATGGGGGCTAGCGGCGCATTTACCTTGGCTTTCCTAGCTTGTTTCGAATCTGGTGATCGAGTAGCTGTTCCGACTCCGGGTTACCCCTGTTATCGAAATGTGCTGCGAGCGTTAGATGTCGAAGTCGTAGATCTGCCTGTCGGGCCCGAAACACGTTTTCAACCCTCACCGGAGGGGCTTGAATCACTCGGCCCAATCGACGGGCTAGTTGTAGCCAGCCCGTCCAATCCAACTGGAACCATGCTCCTAGAAAACGAACTTCTGGAGATAGTTAACTGGTGTCAAGCCAATGAAGTTCGGCTCATCTCAGATGAGATTTATCACGGCGTGACTTACGGGGCCGCCGCCCCAACCGCGGCCTCATTTTGGGAGGAGGCTGTCGTAGTTAATAGTTTTTCAAAATACTTTTCTATGACAGGGTGGCGAGTCGGATGGCTGGTCTTGCCCGATACTTTGGTGGCACCAGTTGAACGTCTAGCGCAAAATGCTTTCATCGCTGCAGCCTCAGTCTCGCAACATGCCGCTCTTGGCGCGTTTGACAGCCACGATGAACTTGAGATCAACCTTGACCGCTATCGCACTAATCGGCAGATTCTCTTGGAAGGTTTGCCTAGTGTCGGAATCGGTAAGCTCGCTCCGGCTGACGGCGCTTTTTATATCTGGGCACAGGTAGACCACTTATGTGATGACAGCCAAGCGTTAGCCCAACAATGGCTCAGCGAGCTAGGGATAGCGGTGACTCCGGGTATCGACTTTGACCCTAGCGAAGGACATCGGTTTATTCGATTTTCGTTCGCCGGTTCTACCAGAGAAGCGCTTGAGACAATTGAGAAGTTAAGTAATTGGTCAGCCTGAACCATGACTCCGCGCTTCGTTCAAGGCACCTAGACACTCATTGCTGTGATCTATCGAGCGCGCAAGCCATTGACCGTGTCCCTCATTCTTTTGTGGCTACGGCATTAGGGGTCACATTCATTTTTGGCTCGTAGCGTTCGCTATCGACATCGCGCGTTTTCGCTGCAAACTTCTGTCGCAGATCGTCGCGACAAACTTCGCAAGGTCCATAGAAGATCTCGTTAGCTGCTCCCGAACAACGCGGGCATTCGAATTCGAGCCTTTGATCACTATTTGTCACGGTCGCATAGTGACACTTGAGATGCTCTAATAGTGGAATGGGGCGAGAATGACTCGAGACCTCTTAGTTGAAACTTGCTTAGCTCAGCCTGAAGCGGTTGAGGATTTTCCCTTTGGAGAGCATGTGTCTGTCTTCAAAGTTGGGGGCAAAATGTTTGCTCTGCTTCCGCTACATTCCGATCCCGCTTCAGTCATGCTCAAATGTGACCCTGGCAAAGCGGAATTACTTCGTCAGCAGTATGCGGCTGTCCGAGCTAGCAACTTTCACAAAAAGCACTGGAATCACATTTCTCTAGACGGGTCGGTTCCTCTGGAGGAAGTTGGGGAATGGATCGAAGATAGCTATGACCTAGTGGTCGACAAATTACCCAAAAATCTTAAATCACGACTACAAGATGAGATCAGAAATCTCGAAGGATAGTTTCGTCTGGTTTATTTTCGAGAGAGACCTCTATTCGAGAGCAAGTCACCTAATAGAAGCGCCCTCGCTACAAGAGCGAGGGCGCTTTAGTTCATCTGAGGCGGGTTGCCTATCTAAAATAGTTAGGGCTTAATTGCGCGAGGACCGGCACGCACACCATCAGATGGGATGATCCGGGTTGGAGTCGCCACCTCTTCATTGAATAACGAAGGAAGCTTCCTCCCAAGTTGGTAGGCCGCTTCAGCGCCCGACCACCTCCAGAGTCCTATTTAGTATTGGCATTGTTTGGACCACCTCCTTTCTCTGGTGCTCAGATGTTGACACAGTCCACGAGGGGTTAGGTGGCACAGGACTTTCTTAATGAAACCTTTATTGCTAGGTCACAGCATTCCGGATCGCCAGCGTGACTGCTTTCGTCGCGAGCTCAGCGACGAGATCAGGTGTTGCTTCAATTTTCTGAGTGGAGAGGAGGAAGAGTGCATCACCATCAACTGAAGTGTGGGGCGGGTCAATTGTTCTTGCAATCCCCGTATGCGCTAAGTCCGCTACTCGGCAAGCTTCAGCTTTTGTGAGTCGGGCGTTGGTCACTAAGCATCCAATCGTCGTATTCGCTTTCTCTTCACCCGCTTCCCAGGCAGAAATTTCTTCAATCGAAACATACGGGTATCTGGGGGCTTCGGATGGAGCTGAAGAGCCTGCCAAGACTGAACCATCAGCATCGATGACATCACCAAACGCATTTACAGCAATGATCGCACCAACCGTTAGTTCCCCTGACTGAGCAATTCCTATTCCCTGGCCTCCTGGGCTTCCATGGGCGCGTCCAGCAGCTTTACCCACCGTGCAGCCTCGTCCTACACCGATTCTTTTCGATGTTGGATCCGAGGTAGTCGCCGCTTCGCAAGCTAACCGTCCTGCAAGCGGCCCTGGTCTGGGGTTATCCGGTCCAGTTATGTCGAAAATGACAGCACCGCCGACGACCGGGACAATTGAGGAGGCCAACTCCAGACCGCGACTTTGCTCTACACACCATTCCACTACACCATCGGCTGCAGCTAGACCGAAAACGCTATTGCCACATAAGACAACTCCATGGCATTCCAGTCCGGATCCATTAGGTCCAAGCGCTGCTGCCTCCCTCGTCCCCGGGGCTCCTCCTCGCACCGCTACAGCTCCTAAGGACCCTCGAGGTGGGAGAATGACGGTCACGCCCGTCGCATTTTCCTCATCAGTCCAGCAACCCACCATCACTTCTTCAATTCCGAGCGCCATATGTCGACCTCACGTTTCCATAAGCACTAGAAATATACGGTGCCTGAAGGTCACACCATTCATCGATTGTCTAAAGATTTGCGAGCTGACCTAAGCACAGGGGTCGTCACGTCCTGTTCGCCGCAAGGTCGGTTTGAGTATGGGGCCTCGGTTATAAACCAGAAAGCTTTGGTGAAGAGCGAAGCCTTTGGGAAACATTTGTTTCTTACTTTTTCCGAGGAGACCATCCTCCATATCCACTTGGGTCTCATCGGCAAGTTCCGACCGCAACCTCTTGAATCGGAACCTTCGGACACCGTACGTCTTCGCCTAGAGGGCACCAGAGCATGGCATCTAACCGGGCCACAAAAATGTGCTCTCATACCCCAAGAGGAGTTATTGGAAGTCGTTGACGAATTAGGGCCTGATCCGCTTCGCCGGGGCGGCAAATGGGAGGACTTCGCCTCTGGCCTAAGTAACCGTAAAACTCCCATCGCTATTTCTCTGTTAGATCAATCAGTGATCGCAGGAATTGGGAATGTTTATCGAGCCGAGTTTCTTTTCTTGTTAGGAATTCATCCTGAGCGCCCATCGTGCGATCTGACACAGAGTGAGCTCAGGGACCTGTGGGATGTATCGGTATCTCAACTGCGTCAAGGAGTTCGACTAAACCGGATCGTGACGGTGAGCCAAACAGATTCTGGAACGGCGGCAGGCCGTTTGAAACCTGAAGATGCCCTATACGTGTACAAACGCGAAGGACAACTTTGTCGCCGTTGCGACTCTTTAATCAAGGTAACCAAACTTGCCGGCAGAAGTTGCTGGTGGTGTGACAGCTGTCAACCGTCATAGGCAGTCTGATTAAGCTCGCAACCTTCAACTTATGGATTACGTGTCGCCTGCTATCTGAGCTTAAGGTTCGAGCATGCCCAACGTAACTATCCCCCGAAAAGCTTGGTTGGCTCTAGTCGCTGCAGGTTTAGCTATGTTCTTGGTGGGTGTCGATGGGTCGATAGTCAATGTCGCATTCCCGAGCTTTCGACGAGATTTTGACGGCGTTACTAATGCTCAGTTGTCTTGGGTACTCAATGCTTACGTTCTGGTCTATGCGGCGTTACTAGTCGTAAGTGGCCGGCTAGCGGATCGAGCCGGCCGCTTACGCGTGATGTCTTTCGGGTTGGCTGTGTTTGTGCTGGCATCCATTGGAGTTGCAGCAGCACCAGTTCCATTTTTTCTGATCGCGATGCGGGCTTTGCAGGGCGTCGGTGCGGCCTTAATTACTCCTGCTTCTATGGGGCTGGTAATTGCCTCATGGCCATCCGAACGGAGGGCCACAGCGGTAACTCTTTGGGGAGCTTGTTTTGCTTCTGCTAACGCTTTCGGACCGGCCATAGGTGCCGGGATCATCGAACTAGCTAATTGGCGTTGGGCCTTTTTGATCAATTTGCCGATCGGTGTAGGCGCGTTCGTTTTGAGTAAACAAGTCTTCAACGAAACTCCCAAGGATGAGTCAGCAGCGAAGCCGGACATAACCGGTGGTGCCCTACTTTCTTGCGCGACAGCTCTAGTTGTGTTGGCCATTGTTCAAGGGCGCAAATGGGGTTGGTTATCAGCTGGGACTGTAATTTCAGTAGCAGCCGGAATCATGCTGTTTGTTTCTTTCGCCTATCGCAATAAACGGCACCCCGAACCAATACTTCCCAAAGCATTGGTTCATATCCAGTCATTTCGCCGAGCATCAGTTGCATTGTTCGTTTTCACTTTGGGGATGTATGCATTAATGCTTTCGCTAGTCCTATTTTTGACAGATGCATGGGATTATTCGATAGGTGTAACCGGTTTATCTACCGCTGTGGGTGCGCTAGCGGTGACTGTCGGAGCGACGTTCGCAGGGCCTCTGGCTGACCGTTACGGTCATCGATCCGTAGCCGGGCCAGGAACCTTCATCTGCGCATTTGGAATGTTTTGGTGGATCACGATGCTCAGCGAACAGGCCAACTATTGGTCGGGCTATCTGCCGGGACTCTTATTAAGTGCCACAGGAATGGGAATGACGTTGGGGGTACTTGCGGCCGCTGGCGTCTCGCAAGTATCACCTGAGTATTTCAGTCTTGCAGGCGGAGTTACTCAGACAGCGCGACAGTTCGGCGGCGCACTCGGTCTAGCCGTTATGTTCGCAATTACAGGCGAGCCGTCTAACGCGGCTGAGGCTTACGATCTCTATAAATGGGCGTTCGGTTTCATTATGATCAGTTCCCTTGTGGCCTGCGTCTTGGTTTCACGTGTCAAAACTTCGAAACCTAAAATCGGTTGAGCCTCATTCAGCGGGCCTGACATTGTGGGCACCAAGTTGTCGAGCGTGCATCAATGACTCGTAGACGAAGGATGGAGCCACAGATGACGCACGACTCACCTGACCGGCCATAACACTTGAGGTGGTGTTGATTCGATCCTTCGCCTTCAAGGTTTCGGTAATCGCGCAATGTTGTTCCACCCCTCTCGATCGCTTCAGAAAAGACAGTGCGGACAGAATCGAGAAGCCTCTCTGCTTGTGGCCGGCTAATTGATCTCAACGCTGGATTAATTCGGGCAAGAAACAGAGCTTCGTCCGCGTAAATATTTCCAACTCCGGCGATGAGGCGTTGGCTTAGGAGTTGGGTTTTTATTCGACTCCTCCGTCCCTTCGTTCGAAGCCAAATATCGTCGCCAGTGAGGTCACCCGAAAAAGGTTCCGGGCCCATGTCTCTGAGCGTGGGTATGTTCGAATATTCACCTTTGTTTACGACGGCTATCCGCCCGAATCTCCGAACATCTCTAAAGACAATCGTCTTCCCGTTAGCCAATGACCACCAGGCTCGGCAGTATGGATCCAGCTTCTTCGAGGCGTCTTCTTTATTGACTAGTAACTGCCCTGTCATACCGAGATGGATAATGAGCTCCGTCTCATTATCTAATTCTCCGATCAAATATTTACCTCGCCGGTCTAATCCGGTAAATCTGCGGCCCTTAGTTTTCCTAGCAGGCAAAAATTTCTCAGATTGATGGCTCCCAGCTCGAAGCACCGTCTGGTTAACAACTTCTCTACAAAGTTGGCGTCGTATTGTTTCGACTTCAGGAAGTTCAGGCACTCGGCAGCGAATCCTTAGTCTCGCGGTCCGTAGCGTCTCTCGGCTTCGGCTGCTCCCTCAGGGCAATGATCTAAATACGGGCACCAATTGCACAGCGGACCGGTTTTATAAGAAAAGTTGTCAGTGTCAATCGCCTGACATAAACGGTCCCATGTCTGACGGTGACCTTCTACAGCACTGGCAACTGCCATTGAGTCCAGAGGTCGATCGATAGACCCACTCGTTAGGTACATGAGGCGCACTTCGCTTACGTCAAAATCTTCTTCAGCTAGTGCTGCCGCGTAAAGCCACACTTGTGACAATTTGTCGTCTAAGTACCTTGATCGTGGTGCCTTACCGGTCTTGTAGTCGACAACTCGAAGGCCAGAAGAAACACGCTCAGTTAGATCCACTATCCCGAAGAAGGGAACCCCACCAATTTCGACTGACAATTTTTGTTCAGCGCGAACTACCTCGACCTCTGCTGGGTCTTCCAGGACGAAATATCTCTCTACGAGCCGCCAAGCCTTCCACATGAAGGCCTTCACTTCGCTTTCCGAGAAACCCAAAGCGATAAAATCTTCATCATCAAGAATTCGGATCCATAGCTGCCGAGCAATTTCTCTAGCGGCATCAATCGATCGATCTTTGGCTTCGAGGCTTAAAAGCTCTTCGAGTATCTCGTGAACGAAAGTGCCAAGTACCGCTGGTTCACCTTTAGGATCCGGCAGTTTGTCGATATATCTCAATCGCCACCGGCGGGGACATTGGCGAAAAGTGGAAGCAGAGCTAGGGCTTAAGTGGCGAGGACGGAAAGTCGAAGACTCAGGTTCAAGAGAGTTCACGATTTCAATCTTGGGACCGGGGAGAGACGTTGAAGCCCACTATTCACGCCTTCCTAACAGGCGTCGCCATACAAATAGGACGGCGACTAGGCCTCCAATAGTCCCCAAAATGGCCATCATCGGCACTCTTCGGTCCAACGGCGGCACGGCTTGGGGGACGCTTTGGAGGGTTGGTCCTGTGTCGTCATCTTCTTCAGGGACGATAACCGCGTCAGGTGTGTCTTCTTCATCTGTCTCAAGATCAGAGCTCGGGCGAGCGACTACAGGGTCACCTGGAAGCCCAACGAACGAACCACTATCGGTGGGTCGGGGTCGGTTCGTGTCGTAGCCGGCCATCGCCACTCCTTCAAGAGTCAATAGTAGTGCTTGGAGTTTCAAAGGCTGCCTCTGGACGTCCATTGCTTTCGTTGAAGCCCAAGTCGCTGCTTAGTTCGACCCATAGTGCATCAAATTGTGAAGCTGCCTCGGTAGCGCCTGGACGTTTACCCAAGGCTCGGAGTGTTGTGGACTGCCCTGAGGCTTCCGCTATCGCGGCCCTTAGCTGGATCTGCGGCAGTAAGAGGGTTCCAAATCGTTCTTCTAGTTGTTCACTCCAATAGCGATTATCGCGAGTTCGACCGACTCGGTTGGTGACAATCCCGCTCAATCGCGGAGTGCCTAATCGACCTGACACACGTTCAACAGTGTTGTGCATCAGATCAACTCCGTCCGCTGCCCAAGCTGCAGGTTCGGTGACAATTACTGCTCGGTCAGCTGCAAAAAGACCGTTTATGGAAAGTAAACCAAGAGACGGTGGGCAATCGATGAGCACGAGGTCGTGACTGACACCAGCTAAAGCAAGTCTCAACCGGTCCTGAGCACCTACTGGGTCTGCCGCTAGCAAAGGTTCGCGGCTAGCGAGAAGGTGGCTCCCTGGTATGAGGTCTGGAACCGGCCCATCTTCAGGCCAACGAGAAGTACATATCGCGTCTAGGGCCGAGCCCGCTCTGGGCTCACACATCACATCATCGATCGAAGGTGCGCCATTCCATATACCCAAGCCGCTTGAAGCATTAGCTTGAGGGTCTAAGTCAACTACCAGAACGTTCAATCCATAAGCAGTAGCCGCTTCAGCAATACCCAACGTAATGGTGGTTTTGCCGACTCCCCCTTTTTGGTTAACGATAGCGATTGACTTCATTGTTGACAGGCTAACCCCGTGGAGCTCTTCTATCGGGCAACCTCGGATCGCTAGTACTTCATCGGAGTTCTATTCCACACAAAGCCGCCGACGCGACAAGACAGCCTGGAGAGGCGGAGGTCTCTCCTTTTTCAATGGCCTGAGCCTCTTTGAGCAGCAATTGATGAACTAGTGGAGTGTTTAGGTCATCGTCTAGCGCATCGCGTACTTGGTCAATCAGTGATCCACCTTTCGCGGGTTCAGCTCCCCCGGCGGATCGAACAAGCCGCTCAAGGTCTCTTTGTGCTTGAGGTCCTTCGTCGTCAAACCACTCGAAGCCAGATCGATAGTGATGTGCCATGAGGGCCAGCCGAATCGCACGGGGGTCAATTGTTTTCCTCAGATCAGAGACAAAAACTAAGTTGCCGAGAGACTTAGACATCTTTGTCCCTTGGTAGGCGACTAACCCTGCATGAACCCAATACTTGGAAAAAGGTTCACCGTTTGCAGATTCACTTTGCGCAATTTCACATTCATGGTGCGGAAAAATAAGATCGGCACCGCCACCGTGAATATCTAGAGCCGGGCCCAGAGCGCTCATACTCATAGCCGAACACTCGATATGCCACCCAGGTCTCCCCAACCCAAAAGGGGAATCCCAGCTTGGTTCATCATCTGCGCTGGGCTGCCAGAGCACGAAATCCAGTGGATTGCGTTGCTTGGGGTCATCCGGACGCCCTCCCCTTTCAGCTGCAAGCGCAATCATCTCTTGTTCGGTTAAATGCGACAGTTTTCCAAAAGCCGGAAAGGTGGTGACATCGAAATAGGTGGTTCCCTCAGTTGTATAGGTATGGCCGCGATCTACCAGAGTGCTGATGAGGTCAACTATGCCCTCGATTGATTCCGTCGCCCGAGGTTCTGAGTCTGCGCGACGTGTATTCAATGCAACCATGTCTTGGCTAAATCGGTTCATCTCCGTCTCAGCCAACTCGAGAAAATCAATTCCCAATTCTCGTGCTTTGGGCAGGATGCTGTCGTCTACGTCAGTCACATTGCGAACTAGTTGAACGGTATGCCCTAAATCTTCAAGTCGGCGAATGATCAGGTCATAGCTCAGATAGGTCGCCGCGTGACCAAGATGGGTTGAATCGTAAGGTGTGATGCCGCATACGTACATTCGGACATGATCATTTAGTTGGATATCAACCACAGCTGCTTGGGCAGTGTCGTATAGACGCATAGGCATGAAGCGCTTCACTTTCTCAGCTAGCAGTTGCAGCGGCCACATCACCATACGTCGCAGAAGGGCCGGCTGACACGGAGGATCGGTTTGAATATAGGGAGACAGCTATCCCAGAACCTTTATCGCTAGGTACTCTCGAGCTAGTGACTATTCACGGCGATGACCCGATGCTCGAGACGATTGAGCATTTCCGAGAACGTCGTCGCCTCTCCTCCATCGATCCAAGACATTTAGATCTAGTCGTCGATGAGATTTCTGCAACCGGACATGAGCCAGTGGAGTATGTCTCGAACCTCTTCAATCGGCATGAAATCGTTTTCGTTGGCCACAATCTCCCTTCCAGAAAAACTGGATTGTTCCTGCAGGAATTAGTACCCGCGGTAAATACTGCAGGTGTTCATATGCTCGGTATCGAGTGGGCATGTGTGGATGACCAGTCTCTACTAGATGAACTAGTCAACGCCGACCAATTCGACGAAGGCATAGCAAGGTCAGCTTTGTTTCGCTGGGGCTTGCGTTACCACTTCGCCTTCGTCGAATACTTGGATATTCTGCGAGCTGTTTGGGCTGTGAACCGAGCGCGGGTGTCAGGCTCAACGCCATTCCGGATAGTAGCGCTTGACTACGACATCGATGTTGACGCAGTCACTGACAACGCTGATTTGCTGTCACCTTATGCTTGGGAACATTTACGGCCTAGAGGTCCAGCTTCTAGACATATGGCTGATGTCTTGCTTAAAGAGTTTGTGGAACAAGGACATAAGGCCCTGGTTCTAACTAGGACTGGAAATGCGTTAACTCGAATGCGAAGACGACCCCACGCGACGATGGACCAAATTGATACCCAAGTGGTCGATGGCAAAGTGGTCGGTTGCGGAAACCATGTCTATAGCGCTATCGCTGACCGAGCAGCAACGGTTCTTCTTCACCAACCCTTGGCTGCTGACGGAGAACATGGGCTTTTCACTATGCCCGCTGATGGATATTTAGATGCTGCTTTTGCTCATACAAAGAATCCTCACTTTCCTGTCGCTTTCGACGTAAATTCAGGACCCATCGGAAGACTTACCTGCTCCACTTCACTTGATAATGGCGATATTTCTCAGCTATCTAACGGATGGATTTTTCTTGAACGCCCTAAAGATGTGATGGGACCAACTCCCCTCCAAGGATTAGTTGACGAAACGAATATTGTCGAAGCGCGCAAGTGGTCACTGGATCCGTTATTGAGGCAACCTGATTCAACTGTGAAAGACTTTGATGTTGCTATAAAGAACGCTGCAGCAGCATCTGAACTCAGCTGGACACAGATTGTTTAACGTTATGGCAGAAACCAAATGAATAAGTCAGAAGTCGACGAGCAAGAACCGAGTTCTTCGCTGCAATCAGCCAGTGACCATCTAGTTGAATTAGCCCGGTCTAAGCAATTGGTACTTTTGGGTGACCAAACCGGAATAGCACAACACGTCCACTTCATTTCACAGGTATTGCCTGACCTTTACGAAGCCGGCGTGCACAACCTGGCGTGGGAATTCACAAATTCGCGGACTCAGGGATCTCTAGATCAATTATTAACTTCGGAGTCCTGGGATGAGGTCGGATGCACAAATTTGTTTATTGATTTGCTCGGGATCGGATTCACGTACTTCGAATACGCTGAGGTTCTCAGAAGTGCATGGTCCTTGAATAAGAGCCTTGACCCACAAGCTCCTCGTTTTCGAGTAGTTGGTTTGGGCTTTCCAACCTACGTAGAGGACCCATCGCTCCTTGAAGGAAGATCAGCCGCAGAATTAGAGCTTAGAAATTGGTGGATGGGTGGTCATTACCGCGATATCGCAGCATTCCATATGGCTAATACTCTGACGAATGAAGTGCTCCGCGCAGGTGGACGTGCTGTTGTGCTGATGTCCGGCGAACGCACTACGACCAGGCTCATTCAATGGGAAGAGGGGTTACCCACGGTTAGTGTCGGCAATCTCTTGCACCGTTGGATGGGAGAAGGGGTTGCCCGCGCAATATTTCACGGATCGGTTTCTGATAGTCAAGCGGCGGAGCGCGTCGAATCATTGATAGCAGCAGCGCCAGAAAAGCCCGAGACCTTCGGAATTTCCTTGGAGCTTGCAACATTAGGCAATGTGGGTTTGAACGAGGTCGTCGGCTCGTTAGATGGCAAGGAAACCTCTCTACGACTGAAGGATGTCGCTGATAGCTACATCTGGCTGGGCAACATCGAAAGCTGGACCCCTTGTCAGCTGATCGAAAATGTCATTACCGAAGAGAACTTCGAACATCTTGAATCTCGCTACCGAGCTATAGATCCGCGTTCAGAACCGTGGACACGAGCAGAGCTTGAACAAATACGGATTGATGGTCAGACCGAAATCTCAGATTCTTGGTTGAAACTCCCAGCCATTGAGGAGCCTCCGGCAAAGCGCAATAGGTTCCGAAGGCGTCGAGGATGAACGATTTTATTTTAGGCGTTGACCTTGATGGGGTCTGTGGCTTGCACACTGAAATTTTTAGGGAAATTGTTGCGAAAGAGTTGGGGGTGGATGAACAGTCGCTCCCGCTAGAACGAAGCTGGGACTTTAGGGAGTGGGGCTTTGGTCCGAATGACTTTGAACGACTTCATCGCGTTGCTGTTATGGAATATCGGATGTTCAGGGATATGGAAGTTGCCCCGGGTTGTGCCGAGACCCTTTGGCGTCTTTCCGATGCCGGCATTTGGATTCGAGTAGTTACGCATCGCCTCTATGTCAATTGGGGGCACGCTGTAGCCATAGCCGATACAGCGCACTGGCTCGACCAGAAGCGCATCCCATATCGAGATGTCTGTTTTGTTGGAGAGAAACCGGACGTCGCAGCCCATGCCTATGTGGATGATGGCCCTCACAACGTGGAAGGCCTGCGCGAAGCTGGCAATAAGGTGATTACTTTCGACCAGCCATACAACCGCCATATCGAGGGTCCGAGAGTTGCTTCTTGGGCTGAGTTGGAGACAGTGGTTCTGAAGCTCGCCGCCGACCACGCTGGTTCTGTAACCCAACAGCTCCCCGGGCTCGATGCAGGTTCTGAACGGTTAGTTCACAAAACTAAGGATCAATTTTGACTCAGATTGCAGAGCCCATTGACGCTGCAACGGTCGTCGTCGCTCGTGATAGCTCTAATGGCATAGAGGTACTTATGCTTCGCCGAAACTCCAAAATTTATTTCGGAGGAATGTGGGTTTTCCCTGGCGGCAAGGTTGACCCGGCTGACCGTACTGACACCGCGGCTGTCGAGGTATGCGATGAGGGCGACGGCAGGGGATTTCGCGCTGCGGCCATTCGGGAAGCACAAGAAGAAGCTGGAATTGATCTGTCAGGCACGGAACTACATCATTTTGCGCATTGGCTTCCTCCAGCTGTTCGTCCTAAACGCTTTTCAACCCAATTCTTCTTGGCAGAGGCACCGAAAAGCCTCGATATTTCTATCGACCACGGTGAAATTACTGATCACCATTGGATGACTCCAACAGACGCGCTACGAAGACGCTCCGATGGCGAAATAGAGATGGTGACCCCAACCTTCTGCACCCTCGATTGGCTCCGAAGCTTTAGTTTCGTTCAAGAAGCGTGTGCCGCCATTCGCCAACCTCAATGCTTCCACACGCACATAAAGGAGGTCGAGGGAGCAGACCCCGGGATGGTTGCTTTTTACTCGGGTGATGTGTCTTATGAATCCTTAGACCTAGATGCGGAGGGTCCTAGACGCCGCTGCTACATGCTTAAGTCATCTTGGTGGTGGGAAGAGACCTCGGGAAATATTTAGTTACAGATTAATTCGGACGTCGCTCTGCCATCAGTGATCATGCCCATGTGGACGGTCAACATATTCTCGTGATCGAAGATCTATTTCTGCCGGATCGAGCAAGACTTTCTCGTAAAGCAACTGTTCTAACGCTGAGACCCAACAGCTGTAGTAGTCCCAAGGCGGCTGATCTTGCGTTTCGAGCGTTTCCCAAGTCTGTATGGCGCTAATCAGAGAACGCCGAAACTCAGTCCAAGTAAAAGAACCTGAATCCACGAGATCCGCTACGACACCAAATGCTCTGCTTTGCCATGGAGCGTCGAAAATCAGCTCTCCATTATCTCGAGGCGGAGCCGCCCGCGAACCGTCCAAAATTTCAACGCCGGTCACAAAGCTTTGACCTTAGCGACACCGATCATCGAGTCTCTAGTCACAAGCTGGGCTAGCTCTTCAAGACCAAGCTCTTCGGTCCCCGGCGGTCGCTCAGGCAGGACCAGGAATCTCGTTTCTGAACTACTATCCCACACTCGAATTTCTGTGTCAGCATCGAGGGACAGCCCCATCTCTTGCAGAACCTTGCGAGGTTCACGAACTACTCGCGATCTATATTCCGGGCTTTTGTACCAACTCGGCGGTAGTCCCAAGAGGGCCCACGGGTAGCAGGAGCAAAGGGTGCATACAACGACGTTGTGGATGCCTGGTTCATTTGCTTTGACTTCCACATGTTCGATTTCCGCGCCTTTAATATTCTCTTCCTCTAAGACTCGGTCAGCATTTTTGAGAAGGCTGTCCCGGAACTGCGGCTCAAGCCACGATTTGGCGACTAGGCGAGCGCCAACCATGGGACCTAGATCATGTTCAAACCGTTCAATTAACGCATCGACTCGAGCTCTGTCGATGAGGCCTTTCTCCACAAGCAAATCTTCAAGTGCTTCTGTTCTTACTTCAGCTGTTTTCGGGTCAACCTCATGATGGTGATGATCGTGTTCATTCATGAGGGTTCCGTTTCCATCTCCAAGTAACTCTCGTACAAGTCAACGTTTATAACTACATTCTCTTCAGCGGCCTCTCCCCACAGATCTTTAGCATGGTAGGCAACGCACAAAACATGTTGGGGCCGCTCACCAAGGTTGTGGGCTGTGCTATCCGGCAAAACTTCTGCCGGATGGATCTTCACCACAGTGCCGGGAATACGTCGAACGTACTCCGGCAGTCGGGTGTGCCCCATCCCACTGTTGCCCATAGCAACGACACGGTCACCTACTTGGAACCGCGAAGACTCTTCAAGTTCACGTCTTACCGTCCGGTGTTCTGGTTTTCGAGTAAGTCGATCCGGCGGCAGGTTTTCCGAAGGTATCTCGGCGATTTTCGCGACCCGATGTCCAGGACTCGTTCCTGGCTGGACTCCCAAAAGGTCATCTAGCTCTACTTTGTCGACATGACCGTATTCATCGAGAAGGACTTCTATAGCTGCCCGCCAACGACCGTAATATCCGTCGGGACAGAAATAGTCTTCGGGGGCCAACCTTTCAAGAGCATGTCGAAACTCTCCGGGTCGTTTCGCCGTGTGGGGAAGGACCTGGAACATGAGACCAAAAACCCTCCGTTCCCAATCGTTATGAAAGACCGGTTCGTTTGAGTCATACGGAACCTCTCCCCACCCTTGGGTCCCTCCTATGTCGTGAACGCGGGAGTTGGTACTCATCTGCCGCCCGTCGAACCACCATCTACGGTGTATATCCCGCCATTGATATAGCTGGCGTCATCTGATGCGAGGAAGGCCACGAGCGCCGCTACTTCGTCGGGTTCACCGTAACGGCCCATTGGGTTCCTGGAGGCAAGGTCTTTGCGAATCATTTCAGCCTGATCACCTCCAAAGCCTTCTTCAAGACTCCTCATCATTCGAGTCTCGATAGGTGATGGGCACACTGCGTTAACTCTGACGCCTTGCGGCACAAGTTCAAGAGCCGCTGATTTTGTAAGTCCGACAACGCCGTGCTTGCTCGCGACGTAAGCCGACAAGCCACGGGCGCCGATTAACCCTGCAGTGGACGCCGTATTAATTATTGACCCACCGCCATCAGCAAACATCGCGGGGGCAGCGTATTTCATGCCAAGCCATACCCCGCGAAGGTTGATATTAATGACCTTGTCAAAGTCATCTTCTGGATACTCAAGGAGGCTCATGATTCGACCCTCGATACCAGCATTGTTGAATAGCACGTCAAGTCGACCAAATTCGTTTACGCACCGATCGATGTAGCCAGATACGTCTGCGGCAAGGCTGCAATCGGCTGCGTGAGTAACCACTTCGACTCCAAACGGGTCGGCTTCAGCTGTAGCTGCATCCAAATCCGACCCCTCTAGGTCTACGGCCAAAATACGCGCTCCTTCTGAAGCGAATCGACGCACCGCGGCTAATCCAATTCCACCCGCTGCCCCTGTTACAACTACGACCTTGTCTTGAAAGCGCATGGACATAGCCTCCCACGGATGAGCATGCTTTACGAGATCCTGCAAGAATTGTGAATTATGAGTGATGTAGAGAAACCTGAAGACATAGTTAATTCGTTTATTGCGAAGATCGAGGCACGTGATCTTGACGCCGCGCTAGAACACGTTTCGGAGGATTGCTATTACGACAATGTTCCCATAGGCGACATGAACGGCAAAGAAGACATGCTCCAATTCTTAAGCGGTCTCTTAAAAGGTGAAGGCCCCGTGGAATTTGAAGTAGTACGCCAGACTTGTTCCGGTAACACCGTTATGAATGAGCGCCTTGATCGTTTCAACACGGCAAGCGGCCGCAGTATTGAACTACCCGTAATGGGAATATTTGAAATAAACGAAGGTCTGATTACATTCTGGCGAGATTATTTCGATAACGGCATGTTTCTTCGACAGCTAAAGGACGAGAGCTAAGATGGTCTCAACTGAGATGACCAACAGTTAAAGAGCATCACATTGACAGGGATGAACCATGACCACAACAACTGAGTTTCACGATCCTCGTGCTCAACCGAAGGCGATAGCTGAGCCCTATGAAATTAAGGTTGACTTAAACAAGCCGGTCACTATTGGGCTTGTAGCTAACGGGTTTCCTGACAGCGTTCGATTCTTGGATCATGTAGAGAAGACACTCGCACAGGCAGTTCCTACAGCATCGTTTGTTCGATACGACAAAGGCGACGCCTCGTCAGTTGTCGGTGGCAAAATGCTTGAGGACATCCAAGCCGAGTGTCAGGCAGTAGTTGCTGCCTACGGCCATTGAGGCAGCTGCACCTCTGGCACCGTGCGTGACAGCATCTCAGTAGCTCGACTCGGGATCCCCTCTGTGGCCTTAGTTACCGAAGAATTTTGGCCCCAAGGTGACTTCTTCGCTAACTCTTCAGGTATGCCCGAGGTTCCTAGGGTGAAGCTACCTCACCCTGTTGCTGGGACCGGTGAAGACAAAATGGCTGAGGTCGCATCTGACATCACACCATCCATCATCGAATTTCTAAGCTCTTAAACAGAACGGAACCGGTTCGAAAATGAGTTTGCTTGAAGCAGCCTCGGAACATGACGCCCTAGAGCGCCTGCACGAGCTCGGCTGCACCGACGGTCTTCCAGTAGTAATCCCGACAGCCGAAAGAGTGGCTCGGATGGTTCTGTCTACCGGGTATGAACCTGATTTGGTACTCGGCGTTATGGGGCCTCTTCATGGTGCTGCGACCATCGAAAAAGTCTGTGCTGCTGCAGTAATGGCTGGGTGCCTACCCGACCATATCCCCGTAGTTGTGGCTGCCGTCCGGGCAGTCTGCCAACCCGAATTTGATCTCACCGAGATGCAAGCGACCACACATTGCACCGCTCCACTGATGATTGTCTGCGGGCCAGCAAGGCATGCGTGTGGCGGAATCGCTTCGGGATTTGGCGCCATGGGCCCTGGACATAGAGCCAACGCTTCTATCGGGCGGGCTTTACGGCTCGCCATGATCAATATCGGTGGTGCCCGGCCAGGCTCTTCAGATATGGCACTTCATGGACACCCTGGCAAATTTACTTACTGTGTTGCTGAAGATGAAGAGAACAGCCCTTTTCCAGGCTTACACACCACTTTCGGTTATGACGTCGATGAAAGCGCAGTGATAATTACCGGGGCAGAAGCTCCCCACTCCACATTCTTTACGGGCGACAGAGATGATCCTGCCTCAGTAGAAGGATTACTTGATGTAATCGCCTTAGTGATGGCGAATCCTGGCAGCAACAACGTTCACTTAAGAAACGGCGCAATTACCGTCATGATGAATCCTGATCATGCCGAAGTAATTAAGCGCGCTGGTCTTTCCCGGCAAGACGTGCAGGCCGAACTCGCAAGTCGAGCCACCATATCCGTTGGAACAATGCGGCGAATTAGCCCAACTTTTTACTCCCAAACGCTGCAAGGTGATGCTGCAGATGGCAGCAGCGAAGCAGCTGACGACGATCTTATTCATATCTTAAAAGACCCAAACCGGATACTCGTTTTGCAAGCGGGTGGAAGTGGGCTCTACACGATGGTCATGCCTTCGTGGTGCGCCGGACCCCATCAAAACGCAATAGTGCACGAAGGCATTGATTTAGATCAGGCCTGTGAAATTCCCGGAATGAACGACTTAACGCCCTAAACAATGGAGAGGATTTGTCTTGACCGATGAAAGACCCCATGGAGGGCTGTGGTTCGAAGAACTAACTCCTGGACTTGTGATACGTCATCGCCTTCGTCGAACAGTCACCGAAACCGACAACATCATGTTTACGACGATGACCATGAATCCGGCTGCACTACACCTCGACTTTGACTACGCAGAGAAGGAGACCCAATTCGGACGACCTTTGGTGAACTCTATGTTCACAGCTGCTCTCGTCGTAGGAATTTCCGTTCACGAAACGACCCATGGCACGACGGTCGCCAACTTGGGTTTCGAGGAAATGAATTTTCCTGCTCCCGTGTTTCACGGGGACACTCTTCGCGTTGAGACCGAAGTAATCAGCGTCCGCGAATCTTCTAGCAAACCAAATCAAGGGATCGTTCTATTCGAACACCGATCACACAATCAGGATGACGTCTTGGTGGCGACAATGAGACGGAATGCTCTTATGTGGAAGCAGCCCAACTAAAACAAAACCCTCCATAAAAATTCAAGGGAATTCCAGGGTTTGGCAGATAACGTCATCCTTCCACTTCCCCACTTTGGAGTGTCAGCGATGACCTATACGGCTCCGACAGATGCTTTCCGTTTTAGTCAATACAGATCAGCGGTCGAAAAAAAGCGCGTATTCATTACCGGCGCGGGCAAAGACGGGGGTATCGGCCAAGCATTCGCACTATCCGCAGGACTCAACGGCGCTGATTCGGTTGGAGTCCACTTTCATCGCAGCTACGAAGACGGATTCGACCTTGTCAACCAACTCCGTTCAGAGGGAGTCAATGCCTTCCCGGTCCAAGCAGATGTAACCAACTTGCGCGACTTGTGGGCATCCAGAAGCTACGTCATAGAACAGATGGGAGGCCTTCCACCCAACCTCGTAATCTGCAATTCAGGACTCACCGAATCGGGTTATAACTTTGGTCGGGCTCTTAAAGAGGAAGATGGCGAGCCAAGCGCCGTTCGGCGCGCCAGAGTGCGTCAGCATTTTCTTGACAGCCTGGACGAATCCCGTTTGGTACTCGACACCAAAATCGATGGATTTCTAGCCTCAACTCACCTTTGGGCAGGAGAGGCCGTTCATCACAATGAACCAATCCAGTTGGTTTATGTATCGTCCCGGCAAGCGATCGATCCCGGGCCAGCAGTGCCTGGTTACGCGATTAGCAATTGGGCAGTCTTACAGTTGCCCAAGGTATTGAAGGTGAATCTCGGTCGAAACTCCGGTTTAGTTCAGAGTTTCTCGTTGATGTTTCCCTTCATTCGCACGGGCATGACCGATGAGTACGTCGATAACGAAAGAGTTTTCGGGCGTTGGCAACCGCGAATGTTGGAGCCCAGTGAGATGGCAGAGGCTTTTATGGCTCTTCTGGCTCGGCCGGGCGAAGAAACTGATGACGGAATGTTCGAATTAATGGTCGACACCGGGGACGATAACGATATAGAACTGACTTGGAGACAGGTCAAATTAAATTTGGCTGAAGAGCAACTCGGGTGGAGCGCCGGAAATCCTCTCAAGTTCTAAATGGTCAGCAACTCGCCTACGGAGAGCCGGCGCCCGCTACCGGCACCTGAACCCTTTCGATTCGTCCTTCTCGTTGCTCTGCGGCTCCGCCTCGACCAGACGTCGGAGCAGTAACGAGGTACAGGGTTTTGCGGTCTTGCCCACCCAACATGCATGCGTAACAGTTGAGTTCTAATTCGATATGGTCAGTCACTTCTCCCCCGTCGATAACTCTGAAAACAGAGTGGTTGACCGGGTCTCCTACCCAAATACCGCCCTCTTCGTCTAAACAAATTCCGTCTGGGACTCGTGTACTTAAATCCGCAAACAGTCGTCTCCCGCTCAGGGAACCATCTGATTTGATATCAAAAGACAGCAGACGAGAACCATATGACTCTGCTATTACTAGTTGGTTTCCATCGGGACTAATCACTGTGCCATTAGGGAAGTCGAGGCAATCAGGGCCTTGTCTAGCTGTTCCATCGGGATCAACAATGGCGAGAGTAGCTTGAGCGAATTTCTCACCTTCCTCGAACCCGAAATTACCTACGTAGGCGACGCCAGTTGGGCTTACCACCATGTCATTGCAGGGTCCGCTAGCAATATGTGAAAGGTTGGCGTGGGTAGTTACCTCACCGGATTCGTTCATTCGCTTGAGTGTTCTATCTAGCATCGACACAAATAACAGATCGCCGTTTGGGAGCCATCCGAGACCCGATGGTTGGGTCGGAACTTCCAGAATTAACTCCTCTGATCCGTTCTCATCCACACGAAAGATGCCATGACGATAAAAGTCCGAGAACCATAGGTGTCCGTCACGCCATCGAGGGCCCTCTCCAAACGCTAAACCTGTCAACACAATCTCTGTTTCCACTACAACTCCAGATCTCATTCTTTAAAAGTCGAGCTACCGACTACAACGAAGCTAGCGTCCTGAGGTGTGGGAGAACTGAGCCGTCAAGAAGCCCGCCTTCGACTGGTAGTGAACCGCGACGAAGTTGATCGAATTTCGGGTGAACTCTGGCATCTAGGGACACTTGGCATTGAAGAGCAAATAGACGGTGATGATGTGATTCTCCTTGCGGGATTCGATTCGGCGGTTGCAGCTGATGAGGCTGCGACACAGTTGGGGCGTTTTGCAATTGTTGAAGAGTTCGGGTCCGGTGACTATTTGGATACTTGGCGGGAGTTCGCGACGGTCTATCGAACAGGCAACCGGTTAGTGGTTAAAGCACCATGGGTTAGTTACGAACCCGATGGCACCGAGCTCGTTCTTTGGATCGACCCTGGGCGCTCATTCGGTTCTGGAAGTCATCCATCTACTCAACTCGCTTTAGCTGAGTTGGAACGACTTTTGGAAGGTAACGAATCTGTCCTTGATGTCGGTTGTGGCAGCGGCATTTTGGCTGTTGCTGCTGCTCGCCTGGGGGCCACTCAGGTTCTTGCAATCGATGTTGATACTGCAGCTCCTGACGTCACTGTCGGGAACGCTCAAGCTAATGGTGTCGCTGAATTCATTGAAGTGTCGACTGATCCTTTGGGCGACGTTACGGGAACCTTCGACGTTGTGGTGGCCAATATGTTGGCTTCGACCCTGATCGAACTCGCGCCGGACTTGATTGGGGTGGTTCGACCTCGCGGCCGATTAGTTATTTCGGGCATATTGGATCTTCAAATGCAATCAGTGGTGGAAGCTTTACGACCGTTGGAACTGTTGACAACGAGAAGACGTGAAGCCGTGGAACAAACTTGGGTTGTTTTAACTTTTGGTTGACGTGGCGTCTTTGCGGACCACCATCTGGCGTTGTATCGGGCCCACGTGTAGGTGACCGACTCGTTCCAGTTCACCGTCGAGTTGGAGATCTGTGAGTACTGGCAGAACAGCTTTAAAGAATGCTCGCAGCTCCCAACGTGCTAGGTGAGTGCCAAGACAAAAATGTGCCCCGTGTCCGAATGCCACATGTTCGTTTGGGGATCGTTGAACATCGAATCGGTAGGGTTCCGCGAATTGACGTTCGTCTCGGTTCGCCGACGCATGCCAAATGCCGACGTGCTCGCCCGCTTTGATCACCTGGCCATTGACTTCTGTATCTCGTGTGCAGACTCGGGCGAACTGGATGACAGGTGATGTCCATCGAAGGATTTCTTCGACTGCTGTGTCGATTACGTCATCCTCGTCTCGGTGCTCGGCGAGGAAGTCGAGCTCCTCCCCGTGTTCAAGCAGAGCGATCATTCCACCGGTTGCAGCATTTCGAGTTGTCTCATTGCCAGCAAGGATTAGCACGCGGATGTATCCCAGTAGTTGCTGTGGTGTCAGCGGCTCGTTCGCTACTTCTGAGCGCAAAAGAATGGATATGAGATCTGGTCCAGTGCAGCCAGCTAATCGTCGGTCGGCGATTTGCTTAAAGATCCAATCTTCAAATTCGACGAACATTCGACGACGCATCTCTTTCTTGGATTCACCTTCTTTGGCGAATCGCATGAGTGTTGGATCGTCGAAAAGAACTGCTGTCCATGCGTGGACTTGTTCCCAGTCTTGGGGTGAGGCGCCCATCATTTCGCATATTGCCGCTAGGGGGAGTTTCACCGCTAAGTCTTCAACGAGGTCTGCTGTCCCGTGGTTTCGGACCTGATTGGCGAATTCGGTGGCATACATTTGAGCGTGGAGAGTGAGAGATT
>PBMG01000016.1 GCA_002722565.1 Acidimicrobiaceae bacterium | reverse complement strand
TTCATGGCGGAGAGTGTGGGATTCGAACCCACGGAGGCCGGTTAGACCTCACACGCTTTCCAAGCGAGCCCATTCGTCCGCTCTGGCAACTCTCCCGATCATCGTCTCACGAGGCGGCCAGGTGATCTGCGGCACACAGCGGAATCCGCTGAGAGCTGCTGCCTCCCGGCCCTGACTCGATTCACGGGCCACTGTTGCACAGGACCCGGCCGCCACGTGAAACGATGATGCGCTCTTAGGCTACTTGCCCCTAAGCGCAGCGGCACACAAGTAGCATCAGCGGTTAATGGTTTACCAGTCTTTGTACCGACGCTTTCGCCCCCAAACTTTTTCAGAAGTAATTGGACAAGATCATTTAGTAGCTGCTCTTCGTAACGCAGTCGTTGAAGAAAGAGTCGGCCACGCCTATTTACTGAGTGGGCCCCGAGGAACAGGTAAGACATCCACGGCGCGGATACTCGCGAAAGCCTTGAACTGTATTGATCCGTCTGGAGATGGTGAGCCATGCGGAAGTTGTGATAGCTGCGCAAACTTTGAATCGGGAACTTCGATGGACCTGGTCGAATTAGATGCAGCTTCAAATAACAACGTTGCGAATATTCGTGAAATCACTGCTAACGCTGCGTTAGGTAGCCCTGGGAAGCGGAAGGTTTACTTGCTTGACGAAGTCCACATGCTTACAGCTGCGGCATCGAATGCTCTCTTGAAGACTTTGGAAGAGCCGCCCGACCACGTGATTTTTGTTCTTGCTACCACAGACCCACAAAAAGTTTTGCCGACGATTCGTAGTAGAACTCAACACGTCGAACTGACGTTGGTTAATCCGGAACTACTCAGCCTTCATGTAGCGGAAATTGCACAACGAGCTGAGTTAGAGATCGACTCAGCCGTTATTGAATATGTAGTTGAACGCGGTTCCGGTTCAGTTCGGGACACACTTTCGGCGCTAGATCAGGTTGTCACGGCGGGCGGCATACCAGAACATCGAGGCTCGGTGGATGCGCTGATCAACGCGATTGTTGCTCAAGATCTCACCGAGTCGATGACGGCCGTTGCTGAAACTATTGCTGGGGGAGTTGACCCTAAAGATTTGGCGTACAGAACAACACGAAAGCTGAGAGATATTTTTCTCGCTGGTGCTGGAATTAACTCTGGTGAGGCGACGCCCGAAGAGTTACCTGAACTCGCTGAAAAAGCGAGTGAGATCACTCGAGCGGTCAACGTCCGAGCCCTTGAGCTTTTAGGTCAGGCCCTTGTCGATATGCGACAGGCACCCGATCAGCGCCTTGTTTTGGATTTGGCGTTAGTTCGGCTTTTTGCGGGAACGTCGGATCTTGATCCCGGGCAACGATCCGTTAAGACTGTGGGTCAAACGCAGCCGACGGGAGCTGGGCCAGCGGCGCAAGCTCGAGCGGCGCTGGGTTCAACGCGAAGCACTGATGAACCAGAAGTCGCGGCAAGCGTTTCTGACAGCCCTCTGGTTCCTCCGCCTCCCCCCAGTCAACAAATAGTGTCGGCTGACTCGCCGGATCAAGTACCGCCGGAGATCCAGGAACCAGACAAAGCTTCGATGGAGTTATCGATCAGTCAAGTAGCAGAGATATGGCAACAACAGGTACTTGCTTCTTTGACCGCTAGGGCGCGGGCTCGATTTCAAGCAGCCACGATCATCAGTGTGTCCGAAGGACAGATACGGTTCGAGTTGCCGAATGAAACTCACCGGGAACGCTGTGAGCAGATTAAAGGAGATATTGAAATAGCACTTCGAGAGATTCTTGGTGCTGAGGTCCAGGTAGAGCTGACTGCTACACAGGAAGAAAAAGTGCAGACGAATGCCGAACCCAAAGCCGCAATAGAAGAAGTAGTAGTGGACCCCGCTGAATTCGAAGTGAGCTCCGAAGCTGGAACGACAAGTGTTGACCGGGTCTTAGAAGCATTCCCTGGTGCCATAGCGTCTGATGAGGAAAGTAATGGCTAAAGGTGACGAGCGATGAGTGACCTTTCCTCCAATGATGGGTTCCTCGAGCAAGCGCAACAGATACAGCAACAGCTTTTAGATCAAAGAAAAGAAATATCATCAACCGTTGTAGAAGGATCAGCGGGTGGCGGTGCTGTCACAGTCTTAATGCAAGCTGACGGAACAGTTCTTGAGGTACACATTGATCCTGATGCGGTACAAAAAGACGACATAACGATGCTTGAAGACATGGTGGCAGCAGCGTTTCGTGATGGATTGCGGCGATGCGGAAATGCGCAAGCAGCCGCGATGGCACGCGTCAATACCTTTTCCTCGGCTGAAGACGGAGGTTAGCGAGCCATGTATGACGGCCCAGTACAAGACCTAATCGATGAACTCGGTCGTTTGCCCGGGATTGGCCCAAAATCGGCGCAGCGGATTACTTTTCACTTGCTTAAATTGCCAAAGGATGACGCTGAACAGTTAGCAACAGCAATTATCGAAGTTAAAGAAAAGATCGGTTTTTGTGAAAAGTGTTGGAACATTTCACAAGATCAACTTTGTTCAACCTGCGCGGACCCCCAACGTCAAACAGGTTCTCTTTGTGTAGTAGAAGAACCCAAAGACGTTGTAGCTCTCGAGCGAGCGGGGTTTCGTGGCCGCTACCACGTCTTGCAAGGCGCCTTGAATCCGATGGAAGGTATTGGCCCTGAACAACTTCGCATTCGAGAACTTTTGGCTCGGATTAGCGATGAAGATGTCAATGAATTGATTTTATGCACGAACCCAAACATCGAGGGTGAAGCGACTGCAATGTATCTAGCTCGCCAGTTGCAACCACTTGGTATCAAAGTGACGAGGATTGCTAGTGGTTTGCCCGTTGGTGGTGATCTGGAATATGCCGATGAACTGACGTTGGGGCGAGCCCTTGATGGTAGAAGAGAATTGCAGACCTAAGTTCCGGTTACCGAGTGGGAGGGCGGATGCCGGAGTTGATAGCTATTCGACCTATCGTGTCGCGGGCACGTAGTTATCGAATCCCATAGCTTCCAACCCCGACATCCGTAAGAGCTCAACTCTTTGCGATTACGTTACAAAAATTTCAGAAGTGTGACAACACTTCTCGTCGACGTCCGGTTTAGGGCACCTCAATTAATAAGGCGTCACCTTGGCCTCCGCCCCCGCAAAGGGCAGCCGCTCCATAGCCGCCTCCGCGTCTGTGTAGCTCCGACATAAGCGTCAGAGCAAGGCGACTTCCTGACATGCCGATTGGATGACCGAGAGCTACAGCACCACCGTTGACATTGACTATGTCGTCAGTTACTCCGAGGTCGTCAGTAGCAGCTAGGCCTACAGCGGCGAATGCCTCGTTGAGTTCAAAAAGAGAGATATCTGAGATATCTAGGTTGGTCTTCGAGAGCGCTTGGCGAATTGCCGTTGATGGCTGGGTGAGAAGTGAGGTGCCTGGTCCGGAGACCATTCCGTAACTTACAACTCGGGCGGAAATTTGCGCACCTAGTTCTTCCGCCTTGCTTGGAGACATCATTACCAACGCGCACCCGCCATCGGAAATTTGAGAAGCATTGCCTGCTGTCACAGCACCATCAGCCGCGAACGCAGCCCGTAATTTAGCCAGGCTTTCTGCTGTTGTTCCCGGCCGCACGCCCTCATCGGTGTCCACGATTAGTGAATCACCACCTCTCTGAGGCACTGAAACTGGAGAAATTTCTGCCTCAAAGAGCCCGTCTTTTTGAGCAGCAGCTGCTCTTTCATGTGATTGAGCAGAAAACTCATCCATAGCCGACCGACTTATGGTGGCCTTGGAAGCATCCCTTTCTGTGCCGTCACCCATATGGCCATCGTCGAAGGCGCACCACAGGCCGTCGTGGATCATCGCGTCTCGTAACTCGCCATGGCCCATTTGTAAACCGTTGCGACCATCTGCAAGCAGATAAGGGGCGTTGGTCATCGATTCCATGCCTCCGGCTATAACCACATCAGCGTCACCTGAAGAAATCATTTGGTCTGCCAGATAGATGGCGTTCAATCCAGAAAGACAAACCTTGTTAATTGTGATTGCTGGAACATCCATCGGTATTCCTGCACCAACGGCAGCTTGTCGGGCTGTTATTTGACCTTGACCAGCTTGGAGTACCTGCCCCATAACTACATGATCGACTTGATCACCCGTTATCCCCGACCGTTCCAAAGCGGCAGCAATCGCATGGGATCCTAATTCTGCGCCTGTGAAATTGGCTAGTCCTCCATTGAAACGACCAATAGGTGTGCGTGCTCCTGAAATGATTACTGAGCCGGGCATGAATACCTCTTCTCCAGAGTTTTAGATTTCTAGTTTCCAAGTGTAGATTTCGTGCACCGTTGGTGCTTGAGTCAGCGAAACGTCTCGGGTGTCGATTAGCTATTTCCTTCACTAATGGAGAGTGACGTGTCCCCCATGCAGCACATCCTTGAGGCTATTCAAGCTGACGCATCTAGCGATGAGATAGGCGCGCTCGAGATTCCTGAGAGCTACCGAGCAGCGTATGTCACCCGCGATGAACAGAATATGTTCGAAGGCCGAGAATCTTCTGAAAAAGATCCGAGAGAATCAATCCATATCGATGAGGTGGCAACTCCCGAGTTAGCACCCGATGAGGTGTATTTAGCTGTGATGGCTAGCTCCATCAATTTCAATACGGTGTGGACTTCAATTTTTGAGCCGCTTCCAACCTTTGGATTCCTTGATCGTCTTGGTCGTGAAAGTACTTGGGGCGCACGTCATGCGCTCGACTACCACGTGATTGGATCTGATGCTTCCGGCGTTGTTCTAAAGGTCGGTTCAGCGGTGAGAAACTGGAAACCCGGTGATCGTGTTGCTGTCCACTGCAACTATGTAGATGACCAAGACCCAGCTGCTCATGAAGATTCGATGTTGGCCTCCAACCAGCGAATATGGGGATTTGAGAGCAACTTTGGTGGATTAGCTGATTTGTCAGTTGTCAAAGCCAACCAACTTATGCCAAAGCCAGCTCACCTGACCTGGGAAGAGTCTGCGGTTAACGCTTTGTGCGCTTCCACTTCCTACCGGATGTTGGTAGGTGATAACGCAGCAAGAATGAAACAAGGTGACAATGTATTGATCTGGGGTGCCTCTGGTGGGCTGGGTGGCTATGCCTGTCAACTTGTTATTAACGGTGGAGGGACTCCAGTTGGAGTTGTTAGCTCTTCGGACAAAGTGGAACTGCTTCATGAGTTAGGAGTGGAGCATGTGATCGACCGAAGCGAAGAGGGATACCAATTTTGGTCAGATGAGCACACCCAAGATGAAGGGGAGTGGCGGCGTCTTGGAAAAAGAGTTCGAGGTTTCATCGGGGATGATCCGGACATCGTTTTTGAACACCCTGGTCGTTCGACCATGGGGGCTTCAGTATTTGTGACCAAACGTGGAGGGAAGATAGTTACATGTGCGGCTACCACGGGTTACATGATCGAATATGACAATCGCCATCTGTGGATGCGACTTAAGCAGATAGTTTCTAGCCACTTCGCGAATTATTCCGAAGCTTGGGAAATGAACCGTCTTCTAGATCAAGGACGGATCCAGCCGATTCTTTCGAAAACCTTCGCGTTAGCTGAAACAGGAGAAGCTGCATTCCAGGTTCATCACAATCAGCATGAAGGCAAGTTGGGCGTATTGTGCTTGGCTCCAGAACCAGGAATGGGAATTAGTAACTATCAGAAGCGCGAAGATATCGGAGAAGACAAAATAACCTTGTTCCAAAGGCATGCTCGATCTCTTGAGCAGAAATCAGGGAGCTGACGATGATTCTTACTGAAATCGACCATGTAGCGATTGCAGTCCACGATTTGGAAGCGGCCATTACTTATTACCAGGAAGCTTTTGGTGCCCAAGTCCACCATCGAGAAATCGTGGAAAGTGATGGCGTTGAAGAAGCTCTAGTCAAAGTCGCCGACAGCTACATCCAGCTGACAACCGCAACTCGTCCAGATTCTCCGATAGCGAAACACCTTGAGAAAAGAGGCGAAGGGCTTCATCACATCGGCTACCGAGTTGATGATTGCCAGGTCGCACTTGACGCAATGATTGCTGCTGGTGCTACTCCAATTGATCAAAGTCCGCGACCAGGCTCACGAGGCACGACAGTGGCATTCATGCACCCCAAAGGCAGTTTTGGGACCTTGATTGAACTGGTCCAGGAATAAACACCCGTTCGGGCTATAGCAATGGCTGATGATCTCAACGAAGAAGTTGGGGTAGGTCCGCACCCCCGACCGTGGCCCGAAGGAGATCGCTACGATCCGGATCTGTTACGCGATGGAGATCGACGCAACGTATTGGACAAATATCGGTATTGGAGCCGAGAAGCGATTGTTGTGGATCTTGATCGCCGTCGCCACCCGTTTCATGTAGCGATTGAGAACTGGCAACACGATCTGAACATTGGAACCGTCGTCCGGAATGCGAATGCGTTTTTGGCTTCATCCGTCCACATTGTTGGGGAGAGAAAGTGGAATAGGCGAGGAGCGATGGTTACAGACCGTTACCAGCACCTAGAACATCACACGAGTGTCGAAGATTTTGTTGCTGCCATGGCTGCTAAGAAGCTCACCGTGGTTGGTATTGACAATCTCCCTGGCGCTCAGCCGATAGAAACGACTCCGTTGCCGCGTGATTGTGTGCTGGTATTCGGCCAAGAAGGTCCCGGCCTATCTGATCCGGTCCGTGAAATGGCTGAATTAGTGCTCTCAATTACGCAATTTGGTTCTACAAGATCTATTAATGCCGGAGTTGCATCGGGCATCGCTATGCATTCCTGGATTCGGCAACATGCAATCTAATAGGAAACCGTTTTTGGTCTTTAGAAACTCCTAAAAGAGAACTAGGGTCAGGGACGGATCTCGTCTCGGGAGGGGACGAACCCTCAACAATTTAAGGATGTGAATATGACTTCGACGTGGCGGCGTTTCCTTGCTCTGTTAATGGTCTTTGGACTCTTAACAGCTGCATGTGGCAGCGATAGCGACTCCTCAAGTAGTAGTAGCAGCGAATCGGCTAGCAGCAGCAGTGCTGAAGAAGAGGAGCCAGCGGAAGAGTTCAAGATTGGCCTCGTAACGGATACCGGGAAGGTTGACGATAAAGCCTTTAACCAATCCGCTTGGGAAGGCGCACTTTCGGGCGCAGCCCAAATCGAGGGTGCGACCACTGACTACATTGAATCGGAAGAGTCCAAGGACTATGCCAACAACATTCAGCTGTTCTTGGATGACGGAGCTAACGTCATCATTACGGTTGGTTTCGGTTTAGGTGAAGCGACTTTAGAAGCGGCTAAAGCCAACCCTGATGTGCTCTTTATTGGTGTTGACCAGTTCCAAGGCGAAGCGATTCCAAACTTGGCTGGGCTGGTCTTTGAAGAGGCGAAGTCCGGGTTCCTTGCTGGCGCTCTTGCCGGAATGCTGACGAAGAGCAATATCGTCGGCGCTGTGCTTGGCACCGATCTTGTTCCACCGGTCGTCTTTTTCAAAGAAGGTTGGGAAAACGGAGCTAGGTACACAAACCCTGACGTTCAAACGATTTCTACCTATCACCCTGGTGGGTTAGACGTCGCTTTCGGAGACCCAGAGTGGGGTGCGACAACTGCCCGACAGGCGCTTGACCAAGGAGCTGACATTATTTTCGGCGCAGGTGGAGCGACTGGCAACGGAGCTCTTATTGAAGTGGCAACTGAAGAAGGAGCTTTGTGTGTCGGTGTTGACTGGGATCAATGGGGAACTGTGCCAGAAGCACATCCCTGCTTGGTAACCAGTGCGATGAAAGACATCGTCAAGGGTGTTTCCGATCTGTTGGTTGCGGCTAAAGCTGGAACCCTCGTAGGCGGTAACTTCTTGGGCGATGTTGATATAGCCCCGTATCACGATTTTGAGGGCATGGTCACGGATGACATGCGAGCAACAATCGAAGAAGTACGAGCAGGCCTTGCTGACGGTTCCATAAACCCGATGCCTGAATAGCGAATTGACTTTCAAGGGGGCACTATCCGACACGGATAGTGCCTCCGAGTCGCGTTATGAGCCGTTCAGTTTTTCGAATAGTTGCCATTCCGTTTATGGCAGTGGTATTTGGTGTCCTGATTGGGGCACTGTTAATTGTTTCCCAAGGCGGATCGCCTGCTGAGGCATACAAGGCACTGCTAGTTGGTGGTCTGGGCGACTCCGATGCTGTGCTGCGCACACTGCAAAAAGCAACGCCCCTAATCTTCGGAGGTTTAGCTGTCGCGTTTGCCTTCAAAGCAGGCATGTTCAATATTGGTGGACAAGGGCAGCTGCTCGTAGGAGCAGTGTTCGCAGCAGGTGTTGGATTTGGAATTGACGGTCTGCCAGTTCTCATTCATTTGCCTGCAGCGTTGATAGTCGGTGCTGTCGCCGGAGCCCTGTGGGGCGGGATTGCTGGAACGCTTAAAGCAACGACCGGCGCTCACGAGGTCATAGTTACGATCATGCTCAACTTTGTGGCGGGGAACCTAACGGATTGGCTCGCCGCCAATCCGTGGAAAGATAACAGCGGAAGCAACATTGTCGCTCGAACTCCGTTAGTAGAGAATTCGGCGACCATTCCGACCATTGGAGCTGTCCCTGTTGGTTTTCTTTTAGCAGTTGCTGTCTCGGTCGCCTGCTGGCTAGTACTTGAGCGAACTTCATATGGATTCGAAGTTCGCAGCGTGGGTCACAATCGACATGCTGCGCAATATTCGGGAATGAAGGTCGGATGGATAATGAGTTCAACTATGGCGGTCTCGGGAATGCTTGCGGGATTAGGTGGAGCTGTTGAGAGTTTGGGCGTTGACGGCCGATTTGAAGCGGGTGTCAATGTCGGGCTTGGATTCGAGGGGATCACGATTGCCCTTTTAGCTCGCGCTAACCCTCTTGGCGTAATACCTGCAGCGCTATTGGTTGGACTAATGGAAGCAGGCGCTGCTCGTATGCAATATAAGTCTGATGTTGCGCCCGAACTTATTGATGTCATTCAAGCTCTGATCCTCTTCTTCGTTGCAGCGCCCATCATCATCAGATGGTTGTTACGGATGCGACATGACAACTCAGAACAGCTTCAACTCGGAGCCGGTTGGGGTAAATCATGAGACCCCGACAGAAGCAACTGATTTACGCCGGCCTTACAGCGATCCTTATCCTTATCTGGATTTTTTATTCTGCGGATGACCTGCAAACCACGGCGGTTCTAGCTGGGACAGTCCGTGCAGCAACTCTTCTAGCTCTCGGCGCCATGTGCGGAATGATCGGTGAGCGTTCAGGAGTCGTAAACATCGGAATTGAAGGTCAGTTCTTGTTGTCAGCTTTTGCCGCGTTCACGATCGCGTCAATGACCGGGTCTTTATTCATGGGCACCCTTGCTGGCGTTGGTATGGGTCTCATAATGGGCTGGTTGCTGGCAGCTATGGCAGTAGGCCTCAAGGTTGACCAAATCATTGCTGGCACTGTGTTGAATATTTCAGCGTTGGGCTTAACGTCATTCTTTTATGACCGGAGTCGTTCATTAGGAATCGGGAAGTACACCAATATTGATCTTGGGCCTCTGGCAGAGCTACCACTTGTCGGAACAGTTTTGTTTAGTCGCCCGCCCCTCACGTATTTGACGATGGTACTTCTCGTCGTAGTACACATAGCGTTGTTCCGATCAGTATGGGGAATGCGAACCCGAGCTATAGGAGAACATCCAGGAGCTGCGGACACCGTAGGCATTGATGTGCTGAAATTGCGGTACTTCAACGTCACTATCGCAGGAGGACTTGCTGGCTTCGGAGGCTCATATCTTGCGCTCGAAGCAGTCGGCACATTTAGCCGAGCGATGTCAGGAGGGCGCGGCTTCTTAGCCCTAGCAGTAATGATCTTTGGAAGACGCACACCTTTTGGTGCTTACGCGGCCGCACTCTTTTTCGGTTTCACCACTGCTCTCCAAAATCAATTTCAACTGAATAACACTTTCGACATTCCTCCACAGTTTGTCGGGATGCTTCCATTCGTTGTGACGATCGTTGTTGTAGCTCTCAGCGGACTCTTTGGATCTATGCGTGACCCAGCTGCGCTCGGACAGAGTTACGAAAAAGGTTGAGCATGACAGAAACTCTTCTCGGTGCGCGCAAAGTTAGAAAAGAATTCCCAGGTGTTTTGGCGAACGACGACATCTCCATAAGTCTCCAGCCAGGGCGAATACTGGCACTCCTTGGTGAAAATGGGGCGGGCAAAAGTACGCTCGTCAACATTTTGTTTGGCATGTATCGGCCCGACGAGGGTCATGTGATTATCAAAGATGAAATAGTCGATCTGCGTGGGCCAGATGAAGCTATCTCCCGCGGAATTGGAATGGTGCATCAGCATTTCCAGTTGGTGCCGCCAATGCGGGTAGTCGAAAATATTGTTTTGGGAGCCGAACCGACAAGACGTGGTTTGGTCGATCTTGACGAAGCCCGCACCAGAGTTATAGCCCTTTCGGAGCGATACGGATTAGAGGTCGACCCTGATGCTCTTGTCGAAGATCTCCCCGTGGGCATGCAACAACGCGTCGAAATTCTTAAAGCGTTATATCGCGACGCTGACGTTTTAATTTTGGATGAACCAACGGGGGTGCTCACTCCCCAAGAAGCGGATCATCTGCTCGGGGTTTTAAGGGAGCTAACCGAAACAGGTCTAGGCATTGTTTTCATCACTCACAAACTGCGTGAAGTTCTTGCCATTGCTGACGACATAGTTGTTTTGCGAAATGGTCAAGTCGTTGGCGAAACACGGCCTTCTGACACTGACGAGAGCGACTTGGCCGAGATGATGGTCGGCCGCAATGTGATGCTCCAAGTCGAAAAGTCAGTGTCTCGGCCAGGTGACCCAGTGCTCGAGGTTAAGGAGTTAGAAGTCAAGGACGACCGGGGACAGATCGCCCTAGACAGCCTCAGTTTCGAAGTTCGAGCTGGTGAAATTCTGGGTGTTGCTGGAGTAGAGGGGAACGGACAACGGGAACTAGTTGAAGCAATCACAGGCCTTCGCGCCCCTTCGGTAGGGGTCATGAAAATTGAAGGCGAAGAACTCACAGGTGAGTCCCCAAGGCAGATAACCAAGAAAGGCGTTGCACACATCCCAGAAGACCGAGAGAAACATGGGGTTGTAGCGATCTATTCGCTTGCCGAAAACACAATTCTTAACCGGTACCACCGTAAACCCTTCTCGATTAGAGGGATTCTTCGCAGAGACGTCATAAGAAGTCATGCTCAAGATGTTGTTGATGAATTTGATGTCCGGACTCCGAGTATCTCAGTTCCAGCGTCAAGTCTTAGTGGCGGGAACAAACAGAAACTCATAGTGGGCAGAGAATTTAGTGATGACATCAAACTGTTGATTGCTGCTCAACCGACTCGAGGTATCGATATCGGCGCTATCGAGTTCATCCATCGTCGCATCCTGGAGCAACGAGACAAGGGCGCAGCTGTGTTGCTCGTTTCAGCGGAACTCGATGAAATATTAGGACTTTCAGATCGGATCGCAGTTTTGTATGACGGCAAAATCATGGATGTTGTAGATGCACAGGAAGCGAACCGCGAGCAGATTGGTCTATTGATGGCAGGCATCACCGATTAGAAGGGCGGCGCTTTAGATCACGCGGTCACTTCCGCCATCGATAGGTATTTGCGCACCTGTTATTTGACGAAATAAATCACCACACATTGCTGCGACCAAGTCACCAATGTCGTTGCTAGTTATTTCTTTGCCAAGAAGGTTTCTGCGTTTGTATTCATCAGCAGTGATTCCGTAATTCGCCGCTCTTTGTTCAACAAGTTCTTGTGACCACAATCCTGTGTCAAAGACCCCATCTGGGTGGATCATGTTCACGACAATGCCGTCCTGAGCCCATTCAAGTGCAGCTACCCGCCCTAATTGTGTAACGGCTGCTTTGGAAGCGCTATAGGCAGCCGCCCCTTTTCCAGGTGCAGGAACGTTCTTAGAGCCAACAAGAAGAACTCGTCCACCCTGGGGTGACAAAGTAAGAAACGGGTGAGCTACATGAAGCAAATTGCTGACCCCATTCAGATTTACTGACAGAGTTGCTTCCCAATCGGACTGCACAATGTCAGCTATCTCGTTAGAAGAACCGAAGATCCCCGCTGCCGCTACCACTATGTCGATTCCGCCGAAACGCTCAACCCCAGCATGAACTGCTGCAGTCAAGGATTCCCGGTCAGTCACATCAGCTGTTAGTTCCAACAGCGAAGAGCCAACGGGATCCGATGATGTGTTCAGATCGATACCAATGACCGCTGCGCCCTGACTGATTAACGACTCAGCACACGCTTTACCAATTCCAGACGCGGAACCTGTCACCAATGCCACTTCTCCGGACAGAGGAGGTGATCCACCCGATTTCGCTAACTTTGCTTGTTCTAATTCCCAGTATTCGACCTCAAACAAGTCTGTTTCGGGAAGCGCCACGAATCCACCGAGTCCCTCAGATGCTTCAATAACATCAATGGTGTGGAGATAAATGTCTGACGCTATTTCGCATTCGCCAATTTTGGTGCCAGCAGTCAACAGACCCAAATCGGGATCAAGAACTACTCGAGGGGCAGGATCCAATTCTTGGACTCCGGGGAACCTACTCTGATTCCGTTCGAAGTAACTGTGGTAGTTCGAGACAAATTTTTCAACATCGCGGCCGATGAGTGGAAATTGTTTTGTTCTAATTATGTGATCGGGGGTTGCAGGTCCGCGGCAGGCTATTTCCCCAAGATCTGAGCGCGCCGAAAAAAGATTTGCTCGCTCATTAGGGGTGCGGGCTAGCAACATAGAACGACCCGCGGCATGGGACAGTTGATTTCGAAGAGTTGCTTGGTCTAAAGCGGAGCCATCAGCAGACAATGCTTTGGCAGCTATCGCCGAAGCTTTGATATCTACGCCTGCTTCTCGGACCAGATAGTCCTCGGCCTCAGTGATGACCTCAATCATTTTGTTATATGCCTGTTCGGTTGTTTCACCGAAGGTGAAAACGCCATGGTTCATTAACACCATCGCGACCGTGTCACTATTTGCTTGTCTATCGAATTCCAGAGCACATGCTTTCGCCAAGTCGAATCCTGGCATCACATACGGCACAATGACCGCAGATTCTCCCCACAGTTCTCGAACTCGGCGTTCCCCATCTTTGGTATTGGTCAAAGCTAGAGCGGCATCGGCGTGAGTGTGTTGCACCGCGATGAACGGTAAAGACGCGTGCAGTATTGCCTCCACTGATGGATTGGGAGCAGAGGCATCCAGAAGATTAAGCCTTAATTGGTTAACCATTTCGATATCAGAAAGTGACGGTAATTCTGCTAGGCGTCTAACCGCCTCCAAACGAAGCGGAGCGAACCCCTGGGGCTCAATAGTCGCGAGATCCCAACCGCTGCCCTTGACATATAAGACATCGACTAGATCGCCATGTATGTCAGTTTCGGTGGCCTTTACCGAAGTGTTCCCGCCTCCGTGAAGCACCAGAGATGACTCGGCTCCGAGGAGTCTTGATCCGTACACACATTCACCTAATGCTCCCGGGAACTTGGCAGCATCATCAGCGTTCCACAAATTTTTCATTAGATGCCTCCGACTCGCCTGAGCGCCTCAGCTATTGAATCTTTAAAAGGTGCGCGTAACACTCCAGCTTCAGTGATGATTGCCGTAATTAGGTAATTTGGTGTCACGTCAAAAGCTGGGTTAAAAGCACTGACCCCTTCCGGAGTTACCCTGCTGCCTTGAATCTCGTGAACTTCACCAGCAGCTCGTTGCTCTATCTCTATCTGGTCGCCGCTTGTTAGTTCGAAGTCAATAGTTGAGGTCGGGGCCGCAACATAAAAAGGAATTCCAGCTTCCCGAGCTGCTAAGGCGTGTCCGACTGTACCGATCTTGTTTGCGGCGTCACCGTTAGCTGCGATGCGGTCCGCCCCGACGATATAGGCATCAACTTGGCCGGACAGGACAGTAGAAGCCATCGCGCCATCGGGAACCACGGTTACGTCGATCCCAGCATCGTCTAACTCCCAAGCAGTTAATCGCGCACCCTGCAACAGCGGCCGAGTTTCAGAGGCCAGAACGCGAAGAGGCTCGCCTGCCCGCGCTTTGGCATACATGGGAGCCAAAGCCGTGCCGGTTCCGGCGGTTGCCAAGCGGCCAGCGTTGCAGTGAGTGCCAATAACGTTGGCATCGCGCAATAGTTCATGTCCGAGTCGGCCGATCTCGTTGCATGCAGCCTCGTCTTCTGCTGCTACTGCTTGTGCTTCTCGGATCAATGAACTTCTCAGTGAGACCAGGTCGTCGACATTTTTTGTCGCTTCATCAATCACTCTGTCAACTGCCCATCGAAGATTGACTGCGGTCGGTCTTGCGTCGCCAATCAAATTTCGACATTCCTCAAGTCTCGCCAGTGCTTGCGATAGCGACTCTGGTTTGATCTCATCAACGGCGATAATCAACGCGAAAGAACCGAAGGCCCCTAGAGCCGGAGCGCCGCGTATAGCTAAACGTTGAATAGCGTCTACTGCTTGGTCGGCGCTTCTTATTTCAATAACTCTTACTTCGGCGGGCAAAAGAGTTTGATCGATAATTCGGATGTGGTCTTCAGCCCATTCAATTGGAGGTGTTGGACGTTTCATGCATCAGTTCCATAGAGACGGTCGCCGGCGTCACCAAGCCCTGGCAAAATATACCCAGAATTGTTTAAGCCTTCGTCGAGGGCCGCGGTAACCACTCGAACTTCCGGATGATGTCCCTGCAGGTGCTCTACGCCTTCAGGCGCGGCCACTACACACATGAAGGTGATGCTTGCTGGTTGATGGCTCTTAACTCGATTTAGGGCGGCTACAGCGCTGTGCCCGGTTGCCAACATTGGATCGACGATCAGCACATGTCGACCCGACAAAGAGGGCAGTTTGACTAAATATTCAACTGCCTCCAAAGTTTCGTGGTCTCGAACTAGGCCGATGAAGCCAACGTCGGCGTCCGAAAGAATTGTTAAGACACCGTCAAGTAAGCCGTTACCAGCGCGAAGAACAGAAATAACTGCGGGCGTGCCGCCTTGAAGTTGGTGACCTTCAGTTTCAGCGAGAGGTGTTTCGACCACTATTTGTTCAGTGGGCAAATCCTGGGTTGCGTACGGAATCATTAGTTGGCCGATCTGACTCAACAAGCGACGAAATTCTTCCTTTCCAGTTTCGATGGACCGTAAACGATCAGTCCAGGCCGCGATGACAGGATGTTCTACAACGGTAAACACGGTCACAGAGTAGAAGCAGGCACGCCCAGATGCCGCATCACTGACATGCTGTAGTCATTAAGGAGACTTAAGTGATTGTTGTAGGCGATGAAGTACAAACCGCGATTAAGGCCCAACAAGCAGTGGTGGCCCTGGAATCAACAATTTTTTCAACCCTGGGACTGCCATCGCCCGCTAATGCAGAAGCCCTTCAGATCTGTCTATCCGCTGTTCGCCAATCAGGAGCGGTCCCAGCACTAACAGCCGTGCTAGACGGGGTGATTTGGGCAGGTGTGCCAGAAGAACTTCACGAACGTGTCCTCAATGCCACAGCCAAAGTCGCCGCTCGAGATTTAGCTATCGCCAGTTCGCAGAAAATGGCCTCTGGAGCAACGACTGTCTCAGCGAGCGTTTTGATCGCTCACCAGTCCGGCATAGACGTCTTCGCGACCGGAGGGATCGGGGGAGTTCACCGCGAAAGTCAGATCACAGGCGATATCTCCGCGGACCTCGACGCCATTGCTCAATACCCGATCACTGTTGTAAGTGCAGGAGCTAAGGCTTTCTTAGATTTACCTCGCACTCTGGAATATTTAGAGACTCAATCCGTGCCGGTCGTTGGGTGGCGAACTAATGATTTTCCAGCTTTTTATACTCGGGACTCTGGTTTGCAGATTTCACATCGAGTCGAAGACGCGAAAGGAGCTGCTCGGCTTCATCGTGATCGAAAAAGTCTAGGGCAGGGGGGTGTCCTCCTTGTCGTACCAATCCCGCTAGAAGCTGAACTGGATTCTTCTCGGATTGACCAAGCGATTGAAATGAGTCTGGCGGAAGTACAACTTCGAGGTTTGGCTGGCCCAGCAGTCACACCTCGCGTGCTTGCTGCTGTGGAGAAAGCAACAGAGGGTGAAAGTGTCGCAGCAAACCTTGCGTTAGCTGAGCACAATGCCAGTATCGCTGGCCAAATTGCTGTTGAGCTAGCTAACCCGTGAACGTATACGAATTATTGATCGTTGCACTGGCGGTCATTCTTGGTTCGTTGGTGAAGGGTACGACGGGTCTTGGTTTGCCTCTTACAGCAGTCCCTGTAATTGCGTTCTTTGTTGGAGTTCAAGATGCGGTCGTAATCATGGCTGCCCCTACCGCCGTGAGTAATGCGATGTTAGTGAGAGAGCACCGTGGAGAGCTTCGTTTTGCTGAAGGTCTTGTGATGTTCGCAGCACTTGGATCTTTCGGGGCTGTTGTTGGTGCTTGGCTGTTACCCCGGATCAATGATCAGCTGTTATTTCTTCTGCTTGCGTTGGTGTTGACAACTTTTTTGGTTTGGAAATTCTCTGCTAACGAAGCTAAGTGGTCACCCAACGTCCAGAAATGGGGCAAGATGCCGGTGGCGGTTACATGTGGACTAGCGCAGGGAGCGACTGGTATCTCGGGCCCGCTCGTTGCTGCCTGGTTTCAAGGTCTCGGCGTATCGCGTGAACGGTTTGTGGTCTCGAATACGGCGATTTTTCTTTTGACAGGAATTACTCAACTAGTCACATTGACCATTACTAGTCAGTGGTCAAATCAACGCATTGTGGGCTCCATCTTGGCGGCTTTAGTCGTTGCTTTAGCTCTTCCGTTTGGAATAAGAATCGGTCGTAAACTCAATGCAGCCCGGTTTGATCGAGCAGTAAGCGCAATCATTGTCGCATGCACTGTCAGTTTGTTGATTCGAGCTTTCTAGATCACCGATAACGTCATCAGGGTGAATCGTCTTGTAGCGCTGTGTATGGCCGGCGGCCCCCAGTTTTTCGAAACAGTCCAACGCATATGGGACGAAGGAGACGCTGTGCTGCCGGTAGACCAGCGGTTGCCCAAGAAAGCCCAAGTAGCGCTGATAGAGCAAATGGAAGCATCTGTTGTGATTGATTCTTCAGGGACTTCATCCTTGGCTGGTCGACCGGTTGAATCAAATGATGCTTTGGTTGTCGCGACGAGCGGCAGTACAGGGCGACCTAAAGGAGTTGTCCTTGAGCATCAGGCGTTAATCGCTAACGCCGAAGCCACTAATGGTTTTCTGAAAGCTGATCCGACTGTTGACAAATGGCTTGCTTGTTTGCCCTTGAGCCATGTTGGTGGATTCTCAGTAATAGTTCGAGCACTTCATTCTGGAGTCCCCTTAGAAGTTCACGATGGCTTTGATGCTGATAAAACGATCGCAGCAGCACGAAACGGAGTGACCTTAATTTCGTTGGTTCCCACTGCGATGAGACGAATAGAAACAGGGCATTTTCGACGGGTACTCGTCGGTGGCGCCTCTGTCCCTGCTGATCGACCCGACAATGTGATTGCAACTTACGGAATGACTGAAACCGGTAGTGGGGTCGTATATAACGGACGGCCACTCGAAAATGTCGAATTGCGTGTTGTTGATGGCGAAGTTCAGATTCGTTGTCCGATGCTCTTTCGGTGCTACAGAAATGGGGGCAACCCAATTACCAAAGATGGTTGGTACCCAACTGGCGACGCAGGGGAATTAGACGATGGCGGTATTTTGACCGTACATGGACGTATGGGCGACATGATTATCACGGGTGGAGAAAACGTTTGGCCGGTAATGGTCGAGCGGATATTAAGCATGGCGCCAGGGGTTAGCGACTGCGCAGTAGTTGGACGCCCTGACCCCGAATGGGGTGAGTCCGTTGTTGCAGTAGTCGTACCTAGTTCCGATGCACCTACATTGGAAGAGCTGCGAGATTTGGTAAAGAGTTTCTTACCCGCTTATTGCGCCCCGCGATCGTTGGAGTTAACTGAACAACTTCCCAAAACAGCCTTGGGAAAAGTTCAACGCCACTTGCTTTAAATGAAAGCCCTTGGGACGTTTATCTATAGGCGCTGAAGATATCCGTTAACGGGTTGGACATCGCTGGGTAAATCTTCCACGAACAGAGGAGCGGTACCTAGGCCGTGAATCTCATGGGGTGCCAGCTCTAATGCCAGATCTCTGGCTGACCGTAAGGCCATTGGGCCATCAAGAAATGATGAGATGATGATGTCGATGTCATTTTGAGCGGCTTGGGATGCAATCCGGCGAGTAGCGGGGGGTCCGCCCAATATTGACGGCTTTAGGACAAAGGTTTGCGCGGCTCCTAGATCAACGAGACGATCAATTTGCGTTTGATCTGTTAGCTGTTCGTCAGCGCCGATGCCGATACCCGTCTCTCGGTGTATCTCCTGCCAATCGCTTGGATCCGAGGTTGGTTCCTCTACAAGTGCGACACGACCGGTGTCTGTGTTTGTAAGTACATCGAGCGCTTGTCTTCTCGTCCACCCGCCGTTCGCGTCTAACCGCAGCAATATTTGGGTATCAATCAGCTTCGTTATGATCTCGATCCTCTTTATGTCGGTCATGGCATCAGTTGCAGCTACTTTTAATTTCACAGCTCGGTAGCCATCATTAATTGCGTTAGTGACTTGTTTCTCTAGCGACGGAATGTCTGTCGCGCTAATTAGAGCCTGAACTGCAATAGATCCCGGAGGTAGACAGATTTTTGATGTTGCCTGCTCGAGATAATCCAGAGCCGTGGCAGCACCACTTAATGCGGCTGGCAAAGTAGGGAGGGTATGAGGATTTTCTGACCATTCAGCCAAAGCGGTTTGTGCTTCTTTGAATGTTTCTAATCCGAAGCCAGGCAGCGGTGCAGATTCGCCGTAGCCGAAAAACTCGTCTTGTTGGACGGTAATTTCGATGATTTGCCGGTGGGTTGTCTTGCCATGTGCCGTTGTCACCGGACTGCGAAGTTGCAGCGTTCTGTCTTTAAGGGTTACGAACATGAGAAGTGTTTCATTATTGCGTTGGCTGTTGCATCGGGCTGCTCTAGATGAGTCGCATGGCCAGAATCTCTGATTACCTCAATATTTGCCTCAGGAATTGTTGAGGCCATTTGTATGGCGATGTCCAAGAACTTTGAATCTTCCTCGCCGACGAGAAGCAACGTAGGAGCGGCTAAATGTTGAAGAGTTTCATGCAATGGGGACATTGCGCCAGTACCGCTGGCTCTGAGACTGTTAGCCAAACCAAGTGGATGATTCGCTGCTCGTTGCTTGATCGAATCTTGCCATTGCTGCGGGGTCAAGCTATTTCTGAGGCTTTCCCACATGGGCATTGCAACCCAGGTATCGACGAAATTTCGTATCCCGACCTGAGAAATAGAATCTCCGAGCGCGCAGTCTTGCTGAAAACGTAAATCTCGTTCTTGCTGATTACTGATACCAGGGCTTGCCCCAATAAGAGCCAACGATTTCACCATTTCTGGGTGGGATAGAGCGAATGTGAGTGCTATCCGACCTCCTAGCGAATACCCGATTATTGATGCCGGCGAAGCGTCGAGTTGCTGCAGCAACGATGACAATTGCGATGAGATGCTTGTAAGGACATAAGGATCCAAGGCCACAGGGGATTCACTTCGGCCATGACCGACTAGATCCGGAAGTATTCGACGTCCGGACAAAAGCTTGGCTAATGGTGCCATTGCTGATCCGCAACCCGTGAATCCGTGGATAATCAACACCGGCTCACCAGTGCCCGTTACCTCAACCTCTAAGCCGATTTCAGCGCAGTTAAATCTCATAGCTCTGAGACTGAAGCAATGACTGCTTGTGCGAGGCGCCGATGTTGATCAACATCAAGGTCTCGGTCCACAGCGATTCTGATCACTCGTAAAGAGGCTGGGTTCTCAAGTAGATCAGCAAGCTGACCTATTTCAGTAACTTCGAAATAGCTAATATCAATTGCCTCAGCAACTTTACGAATTGGTAGCCGTTGCGGCGTTGTAAAGAACTTATTGAATAGAGGCGAATCTGCTACCTCTGAGATAGGCAGATAGCTGAAAATTCCTCCCCCTCCGTCGTCGACAACGATGATTGTTAGAGAAAGCTCATCTTCTAGGACTGCTAGTAGGCCACCGATGTCGTGCTGAAAAGCTAGGTCTCCTATTAACAGCGTTGTGTCATATCCGGAAGCTGCAACTCCGGCAGCGCTGGAGATGACACCGTCTATGCCACTAGCCCCTCTATTCCCCATAACCGAAAGTGGTTCTGAACGGGCTTCCAGGAAGCTATCAATATCGCGCACCGGCATTGAATTAGATACATAGAGCACGTGTTCTCGTGGAAGTCGTCTGCCCAACTCGCGGGCAACCGCAGGTTGAAGTAGAGGTTCGCTGTCAATCACATTGTCGATTGCTGTTGTTGCTTGTTGGTCAGCGGCCTCCCAGCTCTTCGCCCAGCCATCGCCAGGAGCATTAAATTCGAGGGCTTCTGCTATCTGCATGAGCCCTTGATGATTTACGGTAACTATTTCAGAGACCGTAAAACTTGGCTCAGCCCAGCTACCCGATGGGTCAAACATAATCAGCGGCGGCTTATGTTTCTCCAACCAAATCCGCAGAGGTTTGCAGGTAGGTGGACCGCCGATACGGACCACGACATCTGGCACGACTGTGTCAGCCCATGAACCCCGGAGTAAGTGGTCATGATGGTTGATGACAGCGACCTCATCAGCGTTGGATCGTAGCTGTGAAAGTGGCTCCGCTAGTAATGGGTAGCCGGTCTGTCGGCAGAAGCTGTGAACCGCTTCATGCCAAGAAGCACCATCAGCCATAGGACCAGCGACCACAATGCCTCGCGGCCTCTGCTTAAAGGTTTCTGTCAGCGCTTTAATGCTTTCAGGATCGATAGTCGCTATGGGACGGCTGAGTTGAATTGCTGGCGCTGGCTGAAAGGGTTGCCGGTCTGGTTGTGGCTCTAAAGGTTCTCTAAATGGCCAATCTAGATGGACGGGACCTGGTTTTGTCCCGGTGGAGGACTGAACAGCGCGAGCGGCTGTCCTTTGGAACCAACCCAGGTTTGGGTCTGAGACGATTGGAAGTTCGGCGAACCAGCGGACATTACTGCCGTAAATATTCGTCTGATCGATGGTTTGGCCAGCACCCCAACCGCGTAGCTCTGGCGGCCTATTTGCCGTCAAGATGATGAGGGGAGTTTCGGACCAATTGGCCTCACAGATTGCAGGCAAATAGTTCGCAGCAGCGGTACCCGAAGTGCAGATTAGGACAACGGGATTCCCGGACGACTTTGCCAAACCTAAAGCGAAGAAAGCGGCGGACCGCTCATCGAGTCGAACCCAAGTTTTGATTCCCGCTGTTTCAGCGAAGGTAAGTGTTAGGGGTGTCGACCGCGAGCCTGGCGAAATAACGGCATGACAAATACCTTGACTGACGAGTTCGTTAGCGAATGTCGCACACGCGTCGTAGACCGGGTCGGAAGTCATTGATCTATGGTGTTAGATCGAGGGCTCCGAGAAGAGCCTCAAACTTTGTAGCAGTCTCTGCTAGTTCGCGATCTGGTTCTGCCCCCTCGACGATGCCACCTCCGGCAAACAATGTGAGTGAAGTGTCTGTTAAGAGAGCTGACCTTAAAGCAACCCGAAATTCCCCAGAACCGTTTGGAGTCATCCAGCCAACCGGAGCTGCGTACCAGCCTCGATCCATTAATTCATGTTCGTCGATCCAATCTTGAGAGCGTTGTCTGGGTAGACCTGCCACAGCGGGGGTCGGGTGTAACGCTTTGACGATGTCGAGGATGTCCGTGTTCTTTGGCAATGTCCCTGAAATAGGTGTGTGGAGGTGTTGGATCCGCCTTAATTTCATTACCCCTGTGCCGACTGGTGAGTCCAAATCAACACCTGCGTTCGTCAATGACTCTGTGATGTCGTCGATAACGATCTGATGTTCGTTGCGTTCCTTAGGGTGTGCCAATAGTTCAGCGCGTAATTGGGCATCAGCTCCAGGATGTTCATGGCGAGGTCGTGAACCAGCCAGAGCAGCTGTTTCGAGACGATTGCCCTCAACGTTGACGAGCTTCTCTGGGCTAGCGCCCAGGAAAACCTGACTTCCGTGAGCGATGGCAAAAGTTGCGCAAGAAGGATGTCGTGTTTTGAGCCGTTCCAGAAGTGCCGCCGAATTGAGATTGGCGGGAAGAGAGAGGGATCGAGCGGTTACTACTTTTGTCATGTTGCCCGCTTCGATTTCTTTCAACGCGCTAGATACCAAACCCAAGTACTCGTCATCATTTTTGTGGTCCACTTCCTCGACCCACCCAAGCTCTGGGTCCAGGGAAGGATTTAGCGCTGGGATATCTGTTCCCTCGACATGGGTAATCCAAGTGCGATCATTTGATCGTGCGATGAAAATTTCGGGCAGCACCAACTCACCCCCACCAAACACAGCCCAGTCAGGGTGACGTTCAATTTCGCGGTCGCTGAACGCGAATCCACCGACTAGTACTCCCGCTGTGAAATCTGGGCCAGGTTCGCCAACAAGATCAATATTCAAAGTTCCTAAATCAGCACGTACGGATTCGAATCGAGATGCCCTCTCATCAGTTCTGAAATGTTGGGCTTTACCAAGTGCTACAAATTCGAATCCCGCATCAGGAACTGCCCAATAGGCTTTTTGATGATGCTTAGAAGAGGCCCAAAGAGCTAATAGATCCGGTGATTGTTCCAATTGTTTTCGGACAAGAGTCAGCTGACAGGGCTCTGTCAAAGTAGTCATGCCGACTGCCCATCTTCTCGAAGATGTTGACCAACCTGTTCAATGAGCGTTTGACGAAAGTGTTGGGCTACGAGTTCAGTAACTAATGGAAGGATGCTTTCCACTATTTTTGTTTGTGAAGCAGCCGATGTCTCACCAAGATGTTTTGCGAAAAGGGCAACAGCGTCTTCGGCGACACTTTCTACATGGTCAGCGTGTCGAACAGCTAAATGAATTAGTTCATCAAATGGCACACCAGCATCAAGCAACTCGACACCGGCCCGCAACATCGACAGTGTGGATACTCCGAATCGTTCGTCATTATTTGTTAGTGGCCTGATTAGTCCCGCGTCGACAGCGAGTCGCACGATTTCTTCGTTGGTCCCAGAAGCAGCCACTAGTTCATCGAAAGAAAGCGAATCTGAAGAACCATTCAGTGAAGTCAATAATGGGTGAGGCGAAGAATCAGCAAGTTGTTGGATTTGAGCCAGGCTGAAACCCTCGTCAGATAACTGCTTGATTTCTTGCAGTCGATCCGAGTGCGAATTGTCGTACAGTGCCACTCGCCCATCGCGGGTGGGTGGATGCAAAATTCCGATTTTTTGGTAGTACCGGATGGTGTCCACGCTGAGTTGGGCATCTCCAGCCAATTGTTCGACCCGCACACCATTAGTTTAAGAGTAATAACTCCAAGAGTCACCACTCTCATGCTGAATATGTTTGGCCCTCTAGTTGATTTGTTTTTCCATTCCATCCCAATAGGGGGAACGGAGCTTGAATTTCTGGAGTTTGCCCGTAGCAGTTCGAGCTAGCTCGTCTCGAATTTCGACTGAAGTCGGGCATTTATAGTGCGCCATTTTCTCTCGACAGTACTCAATCAGTTCCTGTTCAGTAGCTGACTGATCCTCAGCTAACACCACCAACGCTTTGACTGTTTCACCCCACTTCTCATGAGGTACTCCGATGACTGCAACCTCGGCGATCGCATCATGGCTGAACAGCACATCTTCTACTTCGATCGAAGAGACATTCTCGCCTCCTGAAATGATTACATCCTTTTTTCTGTCTGAAATTGTTACGTGATGCTCGTCATCCATCGTCCCACCGTCACCGGTGTGAAACCAACCGTCGACTATTGCTTCAGCAGTTGCTTCTGGTTGCTCCCAATACCCCTCAAGAACGACGTTAGAGCGCGCAAGAATTTCACCTTGTTGATCAACTTCGATCTTTACTCCGATCGCAGGTGCCCCCGCTCGACTTAGCTTGCGAGCCTTATCTTCAAAGTCCAAATCATCCCATTCGGACCTGCATCGGTTCATTGTCAAAAGAGGCGAGGTTTCCGTCAGGCCATAAATTTGAATGAATTCCCAACCCAATTCTTCTTCCATTCGGGCGATTGTTCGGGTAGGAGGAGGAGCTCCCGCTACGACCATTCTCACTTTGCCACGTCCGGGAATTTCACCCTCCCAGTCTTGGGCTGCCTCCAACACTGCCGCAACGACTGCTGGAGCTCCGCACATATAGGTGATGTCGTGATCTTCTATACGTTGGAGAATGTCTTCTCCTCGGACCTCGCGAAGCACAACATGCTTGCCGCCCATGCCGGTGACAGCGTAGGGCATTCCCCATCCGTTGCAGTGAAACATCGGCAGTGTGTGCAGGTAGTTATCCCTATCGCTCACCCCCGCATGCCAACCGAACGTCGTTGCGTTGACCCATAGTGCACGGTGAGTTTGTTCGACACCTTTAGGACGAGCTGTTGTCCCTGATGTGTAGTTGATTGTCGCGGTTGCATCTTCGTCTGGGATCCAAATCTCAGGTTCTCCCCCTGACAAATACATTTGGTCATCGCTATCAGTACCCATGACCACGAAATGATCAACCTCAATGTCCTTGCAGGTGTCCTCCATGGAAGGGTCCACCAGCAACATTGACGCTCCACAATGGTCAACTATGTAGGCTATTTCATCGTGACTCAGCCGGAAGTTGATAGGTACGAAAATACGGCCGTAACCTGAAACTCCCCAAAACGAAGTCATTAGCCTGCCCGCGTTTTGTGACACCATCGCAACGCGCTCGCCTACACCGATACCTAGCTCGTCTAACTTTGCTGCTTGTTCTCGGACTTTGACTCCGAACTCACGCCAAGTCAATTCACCCAAGCCACCACCAGGCATGTCGGGTTCATCAACTAGAGCAATCCGGTCTGAATAGACGTTTTCTGCTCGGTATAAGAAATCGGAGATCGTAAAAGGCACCTTCATGACGTAATTCCTCGGTCGACTAATCGATGTTGGAGGTAACAGTAGACCGGTAAGGTCCATGTAAGTCCAATGGGATGACCCAAAATGTCTTTTCAAGTACACCTAATCGATGGAACATATGAACTCTTCAGGCATTTTTTTGCAGTGCCGTCGCGGAAAACTGAGGCAGGGGCTGAAGTAGGAGCTCTGCGAGGAGTATTAAGCAGCGTCATAAGTTTGCTTGAACAAGGTGCAACTCATTTGGCAGTGGCAACGGATCAGGTAATTCCTTCTTTCCGTAACGATTTGTGGGCGGGCTATAAAGATGGCTCTGAGGTAGACCCCGAGATTGCTGAACAGTTCGCGCCTCTTGAGGAGGGTCTTAGAGCTCTAGGGGTAGAAGTCTGGCCAATGGTGGAGTTCGAAGCAGATGATGCTTTGGCGGCGGGTGCTGCCCTGATGAGCGCTGACCCAAGAGTTAAAGAGGTCCTTATATGCACCCCAGACAAGGACCTAGCTCAGTGTGTTGGAGGCAAAGTGTTTCAGTGGGATCGTAGGAAGAACTTGTTGTTCGATAGTGAAGGCGTTCGAGACAAATACGGTGTGTTACCTGAGTCGATCCCGGATTATTTAGCTCTTGTCGGAGATTCAGCCGATGGATTCCCAGGCCTCAAAGGGTGGGGGCAGAAGTCATCAGCGACTGTGTTAGATCGGTACGGTTCCCTTGAGCTCATACCAGATGACAGCGAAGAGTGGGATGTCACTGTCCGCTCGAGTCGAGTGTTAGCCGCAACTTTGACTGCACACCGTGAAGAAGCCATGTTGTTCAAAAAATTGGCGACTGTGCGCTTAGACGCCCCAGTAGCAAAATCTGTTGAAGACCTAGAGTGGCAGCGCCCGGCGCCAAACTTTGAAGAGTTCTGTATCAGCAACCGCATGGAGCCTCTTGTGCTGCGGACGCAGAAGCTTGTAACTGATCGGGCCTAGGATGGGATGATGGAACTCGGACCGGTTCACCACGTATCGATTAATTGCGCCGATGTTGAGGCTACGGCACCGTTCTATACCGATGTGCTTGGTATGAAGACACTTGAACGCCCCGATTTTCAGTTCAACGGTCGATGGCTACAAACTGAAGGTGGCGGGGAAGTGCACCTCATCGAGGTTGAAGGTTGGCAACCTCCTAAAGGCCAACATTGGGCTTTTAGGGTGGACGATATTGACGCCACTGTCGCTGAACTGCGAAATAGGGGAGTGGAAGTCAAAGACCCGAAAGCCTTACCGGGTACAACTGCCCGACAAACCTTCTTCTTTGATCCATCAGGCAACATGATTGAACTGAATCAGCCGATCTGATTTGAATCGATTAGATCTGCCTCTTTCAGTAAATAAGGCGTCTGTTGGCACCAGATAGGCGAGTTACATAGGTCCGACAGTCGATGGACGCTACGATCAGGTGTTGTGGCAAATCCCAGTATGTCCGAACGTTTAAAAGATCTCGAAGAACGCCGTCAGGCGGCTATTAGCGCAGGTCCAGAACGAGCCGTAGCTCGCCAGCATGAAAAAGGGAAGATGCTGGCTCGTGAGCGGATCGATTATCTCCTGGACGATGGATCGTTCCACGAGCTCGACATGCTTGCACGACATCGAGCACATGATGTGGGCTTGGATGAACGCCCGTATACCGATGGAATCATCACTGGGTGGGGGACGGTCGATGGGCGAAAAGTATTCGTAGCCAGTCAAGATTTTACGGTTTTCGGGGGCGCGCTCGGCGAAGTGTTCGCTGAAAAAATGCACAAAATCATGGATCTGGCTGAGTCTGTCGGTGCCCCAATGATCGGCTTGAACGATGGTGCGGGTGCACGTATTCAAGAGGGAGTTGTTTCTCTCGCTGGTTACGGCGGAATCTTTCGCCGCAATGTCCAAGCATCAGGCGTAATCCCTCAAATCAGCGTGATCCTGGGCCCTTGCGCAGGTGGCGCAGTGTATTCCCCCGCAATGACTGACTTTATCTTCATGGTTCGAGACACGAGCCATATGTTCATTACTGGCCCGGATGTAGTGAAGACGGTTACGGGTGAAGAAGTGAGTCTTGAGGAACTAGGAGGCGCTGGTTCGCACAGTACAAAGTCCGGCGTGGCGTCTTTCGTAGCTTCAGACGAAGAAAGCGTTCTAGACGATGTGAAATACCTTCTTTCTTTCTTACCGTCGAACAATCTAGATAGTCCACCAGTTCTTAGTGAGGGCGATGACCCGGAACGGGATTGTCCGGGGCTTCGGGAGATATTGCCAGACAGTCCAAATGTTCCCTATGACATCAAGGCCGTGATTTCAGAAGTTGTGGACGACGGAGAATTTCTTGAGTATCACGCTGGCTGGGCAGGATCGATCGTCTGTGGTTTCGCGCGACTAGATGGCAGGTCGGTTGGCATTGTTGGTAATCAACCCATGATGATGGCTGGTGTCCTCGACATTGAATCATCGGAAAAAGCAGCTCGGTTTGTTCGCTTCTGTGACGCCTTTAATTTGCCACTACTTACGTTTGTTGATGTTCCTGGCTTTCTCCCAGGTGTAGATCAAGAACATGGCGGAATTATCCGACATGGTGCGAAGCTGCTCTACGCCTACTGCGAGGCAACAGTTCCGCGAGTCCAGGTCATAACACGCAAGGCCTACGGAGGCGCCTACGTGGTAATGGACTCGAAGTCAGTTGGATGTGACGTTTCATTTGCTTGGCCAACGGCTGAATTGGCGGTCATGGGTCCCCAAGGAGCAGTCGAAATATTGAATCGGCGCGAACTACGGCAAGCAGCTGACCCTGAGGCTCGCAAAGCAGAACTAGTTGACGACTACACAGAGAAATACGCGAATCCCTACGTGGCGGCGGAACGAGGAATTGTCGATGCAGTGATCGACCCTGCCGAGACACGACAAAAAGTAGTAGCGGCCTTTCGAATGATCGAAAGCAAACGAGAGGAACTCCCCAAACGTAAACATGGAAACGTTCCGCTATGAGCGCCCCGATTGTGGGTGCGATTCGCCCCTCGCCTACAGATGAAGAAGCAGCAGCGATTGCGGCAGCGATTGAAGTGTTGTGGCCAGAACCAATGCAACAAAATGTTGAAAAATCTCAATCAAGTTGGAGATTCAGCGGTCGTTGGTGGAATGAAAGTTCACGTTGGCCAGCTAAGTCCTACTAGATAACGATAACCACAGATCTTTAGTCCCAGATCCAGGATCCATGAAACCCGAAAGGCACTCGTTGGGGGAGTAGAACTTCAGCTATTGGGGCTTCTCCGGGTTGAGAAGCATCAAGAATTACCAAACTGCTTCTGTCCTCAGCGCGGTCATATACATAACCGAGTAGCCAGCCCTCATCCTCAACATCAGCCCCGGGCTTCCCGACGAATACGAACTCGCCGGGGTCCCGTCCGTCGCCAAAATCCCAGATAGATGATCGATCCGCGGCCAGATCGTATTTAACAATTGTCCCGGATTGAGAGTCAGATGTTTCTTCATTGGCAAGGTCGAGACTGACCGCGTATGCGTACTGATAATCCAACCCGACGCGGTTATCGGCAATTCGACCGAACTCAATTGGGCGATTATCAAGTTGGGTCTCAGTAACTTTTCCCGCAACGGTGTCAATGTCCCATCGCCACAACTCGGCTTTGGTGTTGAATGAGCCGCTCCCTGTTTCCCACATCGAGGGATACCTTGCCACGTCGATAATCACATGGTCGTCAACGTCGTAACTATTGACGGGGTGAAAGACATAACAAGGGTCTATGTCGAGCCACTGAACTTTTGCATCGTCGCGGTCGCGGTCCATTACCCCAAGCCGAGCGCCGTTGTCTCTTTGGAACGAAAATGGCATGCTCCCTGCCATGGCCGAATCGAGATCGAATACAACCGGTAGATCCATAAAAATCACGCGGGTTGCTGTGATGTTGAAATCGTGCATCATCACCGGGGCAGGGATATCGATCGACTTTTGTTGAACTAACTCACCTGTTGCTGAAACGCGAAGAAAGGTCAGATATGTGGGCGGCAAGAAGCCATATCCAAAAGCCAACATCTCTCCCGTCAGAGGACAAATCTTTGGGTGCGCGGTGAAAGAACCGTCAAGCCGACCGTCAAACGAATGCGGCCCCACAGTTTCCAGCTCATCCGATATTTCCCAAGGCACATGCCCCTCTTCAAGACACAGGATGCGATCGGCATGAGAAACGACGTGGGTGTTGGCTTTTGAGTTCTCACTGCTGAAATCAGGGTTCTCAAGGTCGATCACCGGTTTTGTCGGGTTCTCATGGAACGGCGTTTTTACCCACCTATTGCGATACCAGTCAGCTTTGCCCTCGCGAAGCCTGACACCGTGAATCATTCCGTCACCGAGAAACCAATGCGCGGATTCACCAGTGATTGGATTTGCGCCATTGCGGAGATAACGACCGTCAAGTTCAACAGGTATCGAACCGCGAACTTCGAGTTGGTCTGTGGTCACCTCGTTGAATACGGGGGCATAGTTGCCTCGAAGATGAAACGGGGCGCTGGCACTTGTGTTCATGGAGATGCTCTTCGGTGGTTCCAATGGATCAGATCCATCATCTCACGGTGAGTTAATTGCTTTTGATTATGGCAGGATCTTGACGTGACTGAACCTTCTCCACCCCTCGCTGATCTGAAGGTAGTCGATATATCGACAATTTTTGCCGGTCCTCATTGCGCCAGGTACTTGGCGGACTTTGGTGCTGACGTGGTGAAGGTCGAGCGACCCTCAGGTGATTCGACGCGAAATATTGGATGGCGGGCAGCAGACGGTGAAACGCTCTGGTGGAAATTGGTTAATCGGGGGAAACGAGCGATCACCCTAGATTTGAAGAATGATGATGACCTCGCGACCTTGAAACGAATGCTCAGCGTTGCTGATGTCTTGGTCGAAAACCTTCGGCCCGGGAAGCTCGAATCGCTTGGTTTGATTCCCGATGAACTGTTCGAAGTAAATCCGAAATTGACGATTACCCGCGTAACTGGTTTTGGGCAAAGTGGCCCGTATCGAAATCGTCCAGGTTTCGCGACGCTGGCAGAAGCAATGAGCGGTTTTTCTGCCATGAGCGGAGAGGCTGATGGGGCCCCGCTGCTGCCTCCTATTGCTTTAACAGATGAAGTGACTGGTTTAGCAGCTGCCTTCGCGACCATGGTTGCAGTTCATTCAGGAGGTGGACAAACCGTCGATGTGAATCTGCTTGAAACCATGATGCAGATCATGGGTCCACTTATATCTGCCTGGCACACTGAACGCTATTTGCAACCTCGGCTGGGTTCGGGCATCGCATACAGCGTTCCCCGAGGCACCTACCAGGCTTCCGATGGAGGATGGATTGCGGTGAGCACGTCGAGTGATGCGATTGCTCAAAGAGTAATGAAACTTATTGGTGTTGAAGATGATGAACGATTCCAAACTTTTGATGGTCGAATCGCGAATCGAGAAGAAGTCGACAGGTTGATGGCCGAGTGGGTCGGAAAACGGACATTGTCCGAAGCATTAGAGAGTTTTGAATCAGCGGAAGCCGCTGCGGCGCCTGTCTTAAATGTCGGTGAGCTTTCGGCTGATAGGCATGTAGCCGAGAGGGAATCGTTAATTGAGGTTGACGGGGTTGTGATGCAATCGCTGATAGCTCAACTTTCGAAAACTCCTGGTGAGGTTCGTTGGGCCGGACGGAGCCTGGGTGCTGATAACGACACGTTGCCTGGTCCCGACGCAGCGTGGTTTGAAGAGTAAGCGCCGCAGTGATGGTGGTTAGATTGCCCGCCGAGATTCGACCAAATCGACAAGGTCATTCATAATGCGAGTTAACTCGTAGTCTTTCGGCGTATAGACGCGAGACACTCCAGCCTTCAACAACGTGTGTTTGTCTTCTTCAGGAATGATCCCGCCAACAATTACTGGTGAGGTGACGCCTTGCTCGTGTAAGGCGGCCAATACCGATGGCACTAAGTGGAGATGACCACCGGACAAGATCGACAACCCAATGACGTCAACGTCCTCGTCGCGTGCGGTAGCAGCAACATGTTCTGGAGTTATTCTGATGCCTTCGTATACAACCTCCATTCCAGCGTTACGAGCGGCAACAGCTATCTGTTCTGCGCCATTGGAATGACCGTCAAGACCTGGTTTTGCGACTAGTAGACGCGGTGGGCCGCCATTGAGCTTGCTAGAGCGCTGGGCAACTTCCTTCAGACCTACAGAATTACCTGAAGTGATATGTACACCTGTCGGCCCACGGTATTCACCGAAGACCTCTCGGAGCACTTGCGTCCATTCTCCTGTGGTCGCTCCGGCTTTAGCCGCAACGATTGTATGAGGCATTATGTTCTCGTCACCTGAAGCGGCGTCGCGTAAGCGTTCTAGAGCGACGTTCACGTCTTCTTCAGATCGTGATGACCGCCATTCTGTGACGTCTTCAATCATTTCAGCTTCGACCCGAGGATCAACTTTTAGGAAGCTTCCTTCTCCTTCTAGGGGAGATTCGGTGGATTCCTCGAATGCGTTGACTCCTACGATGGTCAACTCCGTCGATTCGATTTGACGTATCCGCTCGGTGTGGCTTGCTACCAGGCGTTGTTTCAATTCATCGATGGCGACGAAAGCACCACCCAACTCAATAACTTCATCTAACTCCAGTTGGGCTTCACTAATCAGCTCGGCAGTCCGGTTTTCAACTACGTGCGACCCATCAAAAATGTCGTCGTATTCGAGTAGGTCGGTTTCCAGAGCCAATACTTGTTGCATGCGCAGCGACCATTGTTGATCCCAAGGTCGCGGTAAACCGAGTGCCTCGTTCCAAGCGGGCAATTGGATTGAACGAGCTCGTGCTCGCTTTGAAAGCGTCACCCCTAAGGCCTCAAGAACGATTCTTTGAACATTGTTTTCTGGCTGGGCTTCCGTTAAGCCAAGTGAGTTAACCTGGACGCCGTATCTAAAGCGTCGAAGTTTCGGGTCGTTGACTCCGTAGCGATGTTCACAGATCTCATCCCACATCTGTGTGAAGGCTCGCATTTTGCATACTTCTTCAACGAACCTGATGCCCGAGTTAACAAAGAAAGAAATACTGGCAACTACTTGAGGAAACTGATCTTCAGGAACCTGTCCGGAATCTCGTACAGCATCAAGAATGTCGATTGCATTTGCTAGCGAATATGCAATCTCTTGGACCGGTGTAGCTCCCGCCTCTTGAAGGTGGTAGCTACAGATATTGATTGGGTTCCACAGCGGAACGTGTTGAGAGCAGTAAGCAATCATGTCAACAATGAGCCGCTTGCTTGCCTCGGGTGGGAAAATATAGGTGCCTCGACTGAGGTACTCCTTGACGATGTCGTTTTGTGTAGTTCCCCTAAGAGTGGCGGAATCGATTCCGTGATCTTCAGCATTAGCGATGTAAAGGCCGAGCAACCAAGCTGCAGTCGCGTTGATCGTCATGGAAGTGTTCATCTGCCCTAATGGGATTTCATCAAGCAGAATGTTCATTTGACCTAGGTGGTAAACCGGGACGCCAACTTTGCCGACTTCGCCAACAGCAAGAGGGTGGTCAGGGTCGTATCCGGTTTGGGTTGGTAGGTCGAATGCAATCGACAGACCGGTTTGTCCTTTTTCTAAGTTGTTTTTGTACAGCTCGTTTGAAGCCTTTGCAGTGCTGTGGCCCGAATAGGTGCGCATAACCCAAGGGCGGTCCCTCTGAGATTTAGGTGCGTCGTTCACACGGGCTCCTTGCTTCGAAGTTGAGCCTAGGGACTTTTGTTAGCTCTCAATCGTCAAGCAAACTGAAATTCATTGGTCGTGACCAGACTTCCGCCAAAGGTCGGTTTACAGCTTCTGCTAGTAACTCCAGATAATCGTCACGGCTGATTTCGACGGCTCCCATGCTTTCAAGATGCGGCGTATTCCATTGGACGTCAATCAGCGCACCGCCGGTTACTTTCATGGCGTCGACCAATGCTACGAGAGCTACCTTTGACGCGTTAGGGACCGAGTGAAACATAGATTCGCCCGCGAAGAAAGAACCGATAGCTACCCCGTATAGGCCGCCTACAAGTTCTCCATCCTGCCAAGTCTCAACACTGTGAGCCCAGCCGAGGCGGTGGAGTTCTAGATACGCGTTCTTGATATTGGCGTCGATCCATCCGTGTGGTCGCACTGGACTAGCGCAAGAATCGATGACTTGGTCAAACGCATGGTCCACGCGGATATCGAAATCTCGACACGAACGACGCAGAGATCTGCCTACTCGCAGGTACGAAAGTGGAAGCACGCCTCTAGGGTCAGGAGACCACCAACCGATGGTGTCGCCTAACGGCATTGGGAAAAGACCGGAACTGTAGGCCGACAATAAGGTGCCTGGCTCTAAGTCCGCTCCCGCGCCGACGAGACCATTTTCGTCAGCCGTGTGCGCAGGGGGAAAGGTCCAACTGCTTGCTTCTGGCTCAACTGGTCCGGTCAAAGTATCCCCACGCATACTGGTGAGCATACGCATTACTTGACGCTTCACTCAAAGCGGAATGGCTAATCAACCAAATCTTTATATATGTCAACCTGAGAAGAAGTGGCTTCTTCGACACTCACAGAGCTAATCGAAACCGGGTTGACGGGTAAATCCAGACCATCAGTTTCAGTCTTCTGTATCTCCAAAATCACGTCGAGCCCGGCCACGACGTGCCCCATTAGCGAATAGTTGGGATCTAAGGCAGCCCCGAGGGGTCCAGTGACTATGAAGAATTGCGAGCCATTCGTGTTGGGCGTTCCCTGGTTCGCCATCGCTAGAGAACCAACGAGATATCCCTCCTCGGGTCCATAGGCGCCCGTGAATTTGTATCCAGGTCCACCTCGCCCATTTAGGCCTTCAACATCGCCACCTTGGATGACAAATTGATCGATTACTCGATGAAAGATTGTTTCGTCGTAAGCATGGTGACGAGCCAAAAAGATGAAGTTGTTGACGCTACGCGAGTCCAACGTTGGATCGAGGACGACAGTGAAATTGCCTGAGGTGGTAGTTAATTCTGCGGAATACAACTGACCTGGATCAATACAAAGCTTCGGGGGTGTTTCGAATTGTGTTCGTTTCTCTGATGAGCCATCAACCGCGGGGCACCCTTCAATCCCGAGTGCCTGTGCACCTACTGATTCGACATCGATTTGTTGTGTCTCGTTTTCGCCACCGGTCAAACTCCACAAAAAAGCAACCAAAAGCACAGCTGCCGCGATCGCGACCCAACGGACCACAATCTTCGTGCGTCGCGAATTTTTGTTTGCTTGTTGATCAGCGTCTGCTTGGGCTTGACGGTGGGCTCGTTGACGTTCGCGTTTGTTGGTGCTCATAACTGTGGACTAATAGTTCCTTAACGGTGAGGTTTAGCAACGAAGGTAGCAATGCTGGGCACAGAAGCCCAAGTGAACAACCCGTTAAATCATCAAGGGCTTGGAGTCGCCGACAGGTACCCTCAAATCTCGTGGCACTCGTCGTACAAAAATTCGGTGGCACTTCCGTCGCAGATGCTGACCGCATGCGCGAGGTAGCTGATCACGTTAAACGTACTCGTAGCCGAGGCGACGACGTTGTTTTGGTTGTCAGTGCTATGGGAAAAGAAACAGATGAGCTTCTCCGATTAGCCGATGAGGTCAATAATGACCCTCCAGGCCGTGAAATGGACATGCTGATCACTGCAGGTGAACGTAAATCCATCGCGCTTATGTGTATGGCGCTTCATGCTGCTGGAGTGCCGGCCGACTCTTTCACAGGAAGTCAAGCCGGGTTCGAAACTGACGATAACCACCGTAATGCGAAGATTATTTCAGTCGAACCTCACAGAGTCCGTGACTCTGTAGACAAAGGTCGTGTCGCAGTAGTGGCGGGGGCGCAAGGAATGTCTGCTGACGACAACGTCACATTCCTAGGTAGGGGTGGATCAGACACGACGGCAGTAGCGTTGGCTCATGGTCTGGGAGCAGACGCCTGCGAGCTCTATACCGATGTTTCAGGCGTCTTCACGACAGACCCAAGAGTTTGCCCGACTGCAAAACGAATGGAATCCATTTCCTTCGACGAGTTACTAGAGATGACGGCCGTCGGCTGTCCTAAACCAGTTATGCGTTCGGTAGAAGTTGCCCGAGCTTTTGGGGTACCTCTTCACGTTCGATCGGCCTTTACGTGGGAACCTGGCACATGGGTGCTAGAGGAGGACCCTGACATGGAAAGAGCAATCATCAAAGGGATTGTGCCTGACACAAGCCAGGCAAAAGTCACCTTGAGCGGAGTCAAGGATGAGCCCGGCTTAGCGGCCAAAGTATTTAGGACCCTGGCCGATGCGTCGGTCAATGTGGACATGATTGTTCAAAACGTCAGCGACAGTGAGCACACAGATATCTCTTTTACTGTCCCGCTTGAAGACCTGGATACCGCGACCACAACGTGTCAGGGCCTAGCTAAGGAATTGGGATTTTCGGGGGTGATGGCTGACCCTGACCTTGGTCGCGTTTCTGTTGTGGGTGCGGGTATGGCATCTAATCCAGGTGTTGCAGCCACAATGTTTGAAACTCTGGCTCAAAATGAAGTGAATATCGAGATGATCGCCACTTCACCGATTCGTATTAGTTGCGTCATAGCTGAAGATGATGTGGACAGAGCGACGGCGGCCCTACACACTGCATACGGTTTGGATTGAAATACATTCAATAAATCGCGCTGAACTGGGACGCCACCGTCGGTAACCTCGAAAGTTATGCGAGTAGGAATCGTAGGAGCTACAGGCCAAGTAGGTGGAGTGATGCGCGACATCCTCGCCGAAAGACACTTTCCCTTAGACGAAATAAGGTTTTTTGCGTCTTCCCGATCAGCGGGAACGACAATCAATTGGAATGGATCCGACGTCGTCGTTGAAGATGCGAGCACCGCAGACTACAGCGATGTGGATATAGCGCTTTTCTCAGCTGGTGGAGCGACATCATTGGCGATCGCTGAACAAGTCGCGACACAAGGCGCTTTAGTAATCGACAACTCTTCGGCGTGGCGAATGGATCCGAATGTCCCTCTGGTGGTTCCAGAGGTAAATGCAAACGAAGTCAGCAATACCCCCAAAGGTATTATCGCCAACCCCAACTGTACCACTATGGCGGCGATGCCCGTTCTCGCTCCGTTGCATGCAGAAGCCGGATTGACGGGGATGATTGCATCTACATATCAAGCAGTTTCTGGCGCTGGTCTAGCGGGGGTAGCGGAGTTAGGTGAACAACTTCGTGCAACGGTAAAAGATGCTGAAGGATTGACCTATGACGGCGATGCGGTCACCCACCCCGATTTCAACACATTCCCACAACCGATTGCTCACAACGTTCTCGCGCACGCTGGGAACTTTGTTTCCGATGGCACTGGTGAAACTGACGAAGAACAGAAGCTGCGCAACGAAAGTCGCAAGATTCTCGGCATACCCGATTTGGAAGTTTCGGGGACCTGCGTGCGAGTTCCAGTCTTCACCGGCCATTCTCTAGCTTTGAATTTGAGGTTTGCTTCGGAAATAAGTCCTGAACGCGCAACTGAACTTTTGGCGACATCCCCTGGAGTGGTCGTTACTGACGTTCCGACGCCTCTGATTGCTGCTGGTCAAGACCCCTCTTATGTTGGTCGTATACGCCGTGACCCAACTGTGGAACACGGATTGGCCTTGTTTATCGTTGGGGATAACCTCCGAAAAGGGGCTGCACTTAACGCAGTTCAGATCGCTGAAACGGCTCTCGAAATGAGATTTTCTTAAGTCCTGATCGACAAGTTTGGACAATCACAAGGCACTGAGTTACAGCGCGGACAACCACCGACGTAGCGAGACACGGCCTCTTCGAGTGACAAATCGAGTTGGACCGCGAGGGAGGCGAGCCAGGCTAAAACGTCTCCTAGCTCGTGTAGCTGTTCTTCTTGGCTCCCCTTACGAACAGCTTGAGCGAGTTCACCTAGCTCTTCAGTTAGCCACGCGACAGTCGCGGCGAGACCCCTTTCGTTGTCGCGTAACCCGTAGGTCTTTTCCATCAGATCTTGAAGTTCGCTTAAGTGCACATCCCGACGTTAGGTCCCAAAAACGTGGCAAGCCGACATTCCTAGGCAAGGCATGAAACAGTGGGTGCGTGCCAATCAATATTTGCCCCCTAGTCTTGTACTCCTCGGACCGTTTCGATGGGTGTGATCGCAGATGAAAAAAACTCTCACCATCATCCTTATAGCGCTGCTCAGCGCGGCGTGTCTTGTCACGATTATTATTGGGTTGTCCGGTAGCACTAAGAAGGCGGCAAGCCCTGAGATAGCAGCGCCTTTGTCTAGCCGCATTATCGAAGCTCCTGAAGACGGCGCACAAGCAGCCGCTGAAGCTCAGGATGTGATTCTCGCAGGTCCTTCGCAGCGCCTCAACAATGCGGCTGTGGGCACGATCACATGGCTGCCTAACCCGGGCGATTTCATCGAATTTGGTACTGCTTTATACGCTGTTGATAGCAAACCCGTCATATTGATGAAGGGTTCGTTACCAATGCACCGCGACATTGCTTACAAGATCTCTGACGGCCCGGATGTGGCGCAACTTGAGCGGAACCTGGTTGACCTTGGTCACGCTCTTGACGAGGCGGAGACCAGTGACCCAACTGATCTAACCGTGGATCACCACGTTACGCCCCTCACGGTTTCTTCGATCCGGTCTTGGCAACTGTCGCTTGGACTGACCTCCACAGGGATAGTCGGTCAGGGAGATGTGATTTTTCGACCAGAGGTCGTGCAAGTTTCCGAGCTACACGTCAGACGAGGACAGATCATTGACGGAGGCAGCGTTCTCTCCGTCTTAATTAACTGACACTGTTTGAGACGACACATAGCCAGAAAGAGCTAGTTTCGGGTGATGGAGACAGGAGCACTCGAAACGCGTTTGAGTTCTGAACTGCGAGAACTGGAACTTGAGGCTTTCGTATTGCAGTTAGAAGTAGACGGCCTATGTGTTGTCCCACCAGAAAAAACTGGTGTTGATTCCCAGACGATTACATCTATACGAGAACGGCTGCTAGAGGAAGCCGAAGCTCTGGTTGGATGTGGGTTTGACCTCAATACTGGCCCACAAGCTGAACTAACGATGAAGCCAGAAGACAATGTGCTTGCTCGTTCAGCTGGAGAGTTAGGAGAACCAACTCAGTTTTTGGTGCAGCAGCTATGCGCTCGTGACCGCCTCTTTCGCGATTTAGCTATTAATCCGGTGGGGCTAGCCCTCATTCGTCACCTCATCGGCCGGAATGCCACTCGTTTTAGTAGTCACAATGCATTTGTTAAGTGGCATGGAGAGTTTGGTTACGGGAGCAACCTTGGGTTGCACTGTGACCAGCTGGCGGTTCCACGTCCGTGGGGACGGAATGCCCTTACTGCCAACACAAACTGGTGCCTCACTGATTACACACTTGATGGAGGGGCGTTAGCCTATGTTCCCGGCTCGCACCGCCGGATGGAGCCACCTCGGTTTCCTGAAGCTGTTGAATTAGCTGTACCGGTAGAAGCTCCCGCAGGCTCACTCATCGTTTTTCACGGCGCGACATGGCATGGCGCCTTCCCCCGATACACCAAAGGGATGCGCCTATCGATAGCTAACTACTTCCGTCACTACATGGTCTTGCCGCAGGACGATATAAAAAATCTATTTCCTCAAGACCTGGCGGAAGACTGTTCAAATCCGGAGATGTTTAAATTTTTAGCTGGATTCGCAGATGAATTTCCCTATTCAAAACAGACGGAAAGACTTCCGCGCATAATGTCATGAAGCGCCCTAATTAGATTGGGGCATCAGCAGTAATCACTATCTTCCCAAAGAACTTCCGTTCCTCTAGTGCCTGATGAGCAGCAACTCCATCGGTTAGAGGGACCTGGGAGTCAATGACGGGAGAGAACTGACCAGTTCTCGTCAACTCCAATAGTTGATCTAGGTCGCTGCGCTGCCATCCATTTGAACCACGGATATCCATTTCTGCTGTCCAAATAAATCGCAGGTCTGTCGGCGGATCGAACCCAGCTGTAGCGCCACAAGTTAATACTTGCCCACCCAACTTGACGCACTTCAGAGACTTCGCCCAGGTGTCACCACCTGTGAAGTTCACCACCACGTCATAACCACCGCCGCTAAAGAGACTTCCAGTCTTCTCTCGGCAGTACTTCACGAAATCAGTCGTGTTGTAGTTGATGGTCTCGTCAGCTCCCAAAGATATGAGTTGCTCACACTTGTCGTCACTTCCAGCAGCAGCGATGACAGATGCCCCTCGCATCTTTGCTAACAGCAAAGCACTTGTCCCAACACCACCACTGGCACCCAAAATAAGAACGGAATCTCCAGCATTGACGCTGCCTCGCGTGAGCATCATTCGGTGGGCTGTGCCGTAGGCGACAGGGAGACATGAAGCATCAGCGAAAGACACATCCTCTGGAAGGTGAATGAGTTGTTCTGCTGACACGACAACGTATTCAGCGTAAGCCCCCCACAGGGTGTCTCCGATCATCCACAATTTGCCATCTTCATACCTCACAGGATCGACGAGTACTCGATCTCCGACAGACCAACCAACGACATCGTCCGCAACTTCTGAGACCAAACCCGCGCAGTCACAGCCAGGGATACCAGGTAGTGGAACTTTGATTCCCGGCATTCCCTGTCGAGTAAACACATCGTGGTAGTTCAACGAACAGGCCCGAACCGCAACCCGAACTTGGCCTGATTCCAGATCTGGTTCTTCTATATCTCGGTAATTCAGAACATCTATTGACCCATGTTCATCGAAGACGATTGCTTTCATCAGATATTCCGATCCAAGGCCAAAAGTTCTTCAGCCTTTTTAGTGAGAGTTGCCCGATCGATTTTGGCCGTGGACGCGAGCGGTATTTCATCAACGAACCAGACATGACGAGGATGGGCATAAGCAGGCCCATTTTTTAAGGCGAATTGTTTGACAGCATCGACTGCAAGAAGATGATCAGGCTCGGTGCGGATGAAAGCCGTTGGCAGCTGACCCTTCAACTCATCTGCAACAGGGACCACAACCGCCTGATGAATGGCCGGGTGCTTTTCAAGCATTTGTTCAACAGAGTCGGGGTAAATGTTCTCACCAGCGCAAACAAACATGTCGTCAACACGGCCGACAAAGAAGTACCAGCCATCCTCGTCGCGGTGCATCAAATCGCCAGTGCGGTACCAACCATTGGTCAGCCGTTCAGCATTAGCTTCAGGGAGTTCGTGGTACCCGAGCATCACGCCTTTAGATTTCACCCACAACTCGCCTTGATTGGATTCAAGACCGCTAACTGGATCGATGAGCTTGAGTTGGACGTTCTGGTGTTGATACCCGAGAGAAATCTTTGGGCGAGGAAGATCTTCGGGATGCGGTCCGAACTCCAAGACAGCTTCTGTCGTTCCGTATCCGTTAGTCACTAATGCTGACGGGAATAGAGCCTGAACATCATCAAATAAGGCTTCGGTTAACGGGGCTGAACCAATGAACACTCGTTGGACGGAAGAAAGGTCATATTCGCTTGATGATTGACGAAGTTCCGCCGTGATCAGCGCATACATCGTGGGAACACCCGAACACATTGTTACTGCATGTTCGTTGATCGCTTCCAAATATGCACTAGCTGAAAACTGGGGTAACAAAACTACCTTCCCCCCGCTAGCGAAAGCCATCTTGGAAGCCATCGAGGCGTTCTTGTGATACAGCGGCGCTGATACCAGCATCACTTCACCGGGAATAGTCGCGCCGAACTCCAAGACCGTAAATGTGACGTTCTCGTGTGACAACAGAACGCCTTTTGGCCGGCCAGTTGAACCAGAGGTATAGATCTGAATCGCTACTTCGGAGGGCTGAACCCCAACTAAATCAGTCAGGGGAGCACCACTCATCATGTCTACCCAATTCTGAGAACCTATAACGATCGTCGAAATATCAGGCAACAGATTGGCGTGCTCAGAATCTGTTATCAACAACTTCAAATCAGCGTCGTCAGCGATGTACTCCAGAGTGGATTTTGGAAGTCTGGTGTTCATAGGAACGAAAACCATGCCTGCAGCGGGGGCACCGAACATAACGGTGTAGTACTCACCGAGATTTCCAGCTAATAATCCAACGCGAGAACCAGCTGGGATTCCCATATCGATCAGGGCTTGCGCAAAAACTCGGACGGCGTTGGTTATTTGCGAGACCGAAATCTCCGATGCAGGCCGTCGAGAGCGGTCGACCAAGGCGACACCATCAGGGTTGGGGTTTCGATCCAGAAGTGATGCGACATTCATTGATGCGATTATCCCAAAACTTCAGGCTCGCAGGTCATCAAAATTTCCGCGACGGTCGCGGTATTGGGAAGTCTGACGATCGTTGCAACAGTTTCAGCCAAGTCATCAGCCTGAATCATGATCGAAGGGTCTACCCCGAAAGCTGAGGTCATATCGGTTTCGACGTAGCCAGGACAAATAGCGGTTACTCGGATGCCGTCATCGAAAGTTGCATGACGTACGGCATGATGCAAAGCAAGCAAAGCGTGTTTGGTCATCGCGTAGCCAGGAGCGAATGTTCCCTTGACTCTCTTCCCTGAAAGCGAGACCACGTTTACTATTCGCCCTTCCCCTGAAACTGCCAAGAAGGGCAGAGCTTTTTGGATCAGGCCTAATGGTCCCTTTACATTCACTGCCCACATCTCATCCAAAATTTCTTCCGACAAGTCAGATAGGCCTTCCATATGCCCTATCCCGGCGTTGTTAGTGAGTCCATCTACACGGCCTCGCAAATCCGCAGTTGCTTGTACCCAGGCATCCCCGCTTGCCGGTTCAAATGCGTCATAGGTATGACAAGAAACATTTTCGTCGGCCCAGCCCTGGGTCGATAGTTTTAACTGATCTACATTCCTGGCACCGAGACTCACGATCCAGCCCTCTGAATGGAATTGGCGTGCCAAAGCTGCGCCAATGCCGCGGTTAGCACCACTAACCATCATTACTCGACCATGTGGATCAATCACTATAAAATTCCCTACTTTTCGTACTGGCTTACCGTAATCGTGTAATAACCACAATGTCTCAGCATCAAGTCTGAGTTACCCAAATATGCGCGTAAACAATGTCGAATTAGTGGTCGGGCAGGCGGGATTTGAACCCACGACCTCTTCGTCCCGAACGAAGCGCGCTACCAACCTGCGCCACTGCCCGTTAGACCGTTCTGGAACCAACGACGCTACCGCAAACACTAGATAATTCCCCGAACGACGAGAAACGTCTAGCTGACTTCAGCAGGTTCTTCGGTCTCATCACCTTCCGAAGGCACATCATCAGACTCAACCGATGAATCACTTAGCTCATCTGAGGGAACTGGATCAGATTCGGATTGAGGGGCTTCAATGAGTTCATCTCTCATGTCTTCGCCTGCCAAGAGTTTCACGGAAGCCATCTTTAAACGAAACGAATCCAAAGGCTTCACGAGCCAACCCTGAGCTCCGGCTTGCTGAGCCAAATAAAGATCAGCTGAACGGTCCAAAAGCATAAGAACAGGAACGTGGCTAATTCTCCCAGCACCAATCTCCAGTTGAAGATCCATGCAGGTTGCCATGCCACCCATATTGCCTATCTGAAGATCGAGAATGACTAAGTCAGGGCTTTCCGCAGAAACTGAATCTCGAACATCGGCACCCGCGCGAACCACAGTCACATCGGTGCCCGGATCGCTGAGAGCGGAACGCACCTCTTCGATAAGCCAGTCAGCGTCGCTTGCCAAAAGAACAGTAGTCACTAACCGTTGAGACTAGCCGCCAACAAACACATATAGAGGCGCTGAAGGCGTCGGACTGCAAGAGAATGGGAGAGCAGGCAAGGCTCTGTAGTCTGGCAGGACATCGAGCGATTGACTGAACGGTGAAACTTTGACCAAATTGATTCGAATGTTCCGTTTGGGCGCGGTCTTTCTAACCATCTGCTCGACCGCATTTGTTTTTTGCTCGTCCGCCGCGAGCGCTCACACAGGCCACGAACATTCTCGAGAAATCCAAATCGTCGAGGTCAGCGGCCTTTTAGATCCTATAGAAATTGATTACATCAACCTGCAACTAGATAACGCCCAACGTAATTGGGCCCTGGCCATCGTCTTACAGATCAACAGTCCAGGTGGAGCGGCAGATCAGCAGCTGATCCAGGATCTCATAGAAAATATTGAAGGATCCCTAGTCCCTGTTGGAGCCTGGATCGGACAAAGTGGAGCTAGTGCAAAGGGAGCAGCCGCCTACTTAGTAAACGCAGCCGATTATTCAGGTATTGCGCCCGGAAGCAGAATCGGAAATTTCGAAGACTTTGAAAAGTCCGCAGCACCGGGCATCACCGAAATTAAAAATACGCTCCGCCGAGGGGAAGAAGCGGTCACAGCCGGGCTCATCGACGTTATGGCACCCACTTTGGGCGAATTCCTACTGGCGATGGAAGACGTCGGACTAATTGAGAAAATCTCCACCGAACTTGAACGGGCAGATGGATTAATTCAGCGGTCAGTCGCAGACGATGTGAGAGTTACTTTCAATAAACTTTCACTTGTAGACCAGCTGTTCCACACGGTCGCAAGTCCGGCTGTCGCATATCTTCTGTTGCTTGTTGGAATGTCAATGCTGTTGCTCGACTTTTTCACTGGCGGCATTGGTGTAGCCGGAGGAGTTGGGTGCGGTTCGCTGTTACTAGCGTGCTATGGACTAGGGGTTCTAGACATACGCATTTGGGCGCTAGTGGCCTTGATAGTTGCGATGTTCGGATTCGCAATTGACCTTCAAACAGGGGTACCTAGATTCTGGACCGTATTCGGTGTCGGCTGTCTAATAATTGGATCCCTTCAGCTATTTGCTACTCATTCCGTGAGTTGGTTAACACTTGTGGGAGGTATCGGGCTTACGCTCGCATTTGTCTTATCGGGCATGCCCGCGTTGATTCGCACTAGGTACGGTACGAGCACTCTGGGTAGAGAATGGATGATCGGCCAAATGGCATCAGCGTCAACAGACCTAGCGCCAGAGGGGATCGTGGTATTTGAACAAGCCCAGTGGCGAGCCCGAGTTAACCGGTTAACCCCTATCAAAGCAGGCGAATCGGCCCGCATCGTGGGACTTGAAGGGCTCGTGCTGGAGGTTGAACCCGAAGAAGGCGGTGCCGTCGACTACCGAGAAATGCGTCAGCAACCCTCTCCAGAAGTAGACGTTTCAGACCAACAACCAAGTCAATAGCTAGGCCAAAGTGACGGATAAGCCCTGCAAGTGGGGGGTTTCAAAAATTGAATCGTTTTTCGATTTTTTCTTGCAAATGGCATATTCGCGCGCCTAGATTGCCTCCGGAGGCACTTTGGGGGACGTTAAATATGGCTGCACTGCCTGATGACAGTTGGGAACATAAAGCTGCGTGTCGAGGACCGCAATCGACGGTTTTCTTTCCGCCGCCGCGATTCGAACGCAAAGACGAAAAATTAAATCGTGAGGCTCGGGCCAGAGCTATCTGCGCCCAGTGTTCAGTGAAGGACGATTGTCTTTCGTACGCGCTCGATATCCGGGAACCTCACGGAATTTGGGGTGGCGCAAATGAGGCAGAACGGCGTCAAATGCTGCTTGTGTTAGACGGCCAGGGCGTCTGATAGACCCTCGTTTCGCTATTTGGTAACACCGATTGTTTCGGCTAGATATCAGGAAGCCTTGGTCCGGCTATTCTTAGATCTTCTCTTCTGCGCGTTATGCCGGTGCTGTCAAGAACGGCACAGATGGGTAACGCAAACTTTCTTGTAGTGCCCAGTGCGTCGCGAATTTCAGCAACAGTGATGCCGTCCGGCTTGTTGTGTAACAGATGAGCTACGACGATAGCTGCCTTATCCATTGCTGAAGCAGCAAATAGAACGCCGTCATTTTGGATCACGGTTCCGCGTTGTATCAGACCTCGGATTTCTTCACCCGATAACTCGGCTGGCTGAGAGGGCGAAAAAGGGTTCTCCTCAAGCTGGTGGAGGAGGGGGTGGTTAACGAATACGTCTTCTTGGTCGAAGGGTCGGGCGCGACCTTCAATTATCTCAACGCCATCGAGAGTGGCTGCAACTAGCCGCTCTCGTTCTTCAAGCTTTGCCATATCTAAGCCCAATGGACCGGCTTGTTCGATTAGCACGCCGACGTGTTCCTCCATTGCGCTAATCACTGAAGGTGAAGCGACCCAGTCACCTAGAACCGGTTCGATGTTTGTTCCGGTCAGTCGCTCCAGTTTGTCTGCTTTCACCCAACCGCGCTCTGCAACCACTCGATCTACCGAGAGGTCAGGCTGTGCTTCGGAGGCTTTGACTATGGGGTCTACATCTAATACCTGGCCCCCGCCGACAGTTTCGTCACGCCCTGATTCGCGTAGAACAAATCTGTCGCCGGGTAGTAGTGGCAGGTGTTCGGGTAGAAAAACTCTTACTTGTCCCTCTGATCCCGGTGCGATCCGGTTGGGGCCAAGCACTCTGATGTTTACTGGCCATTCACCAGAACCTATGTACAAAGAGAAAGCTCCGCGTCGTGAAACCTCATGACTGAGATTGGCGAGTATCTGGATGGTGGCATCAAACCTGTCTGTTCGGTGCCATTGGTCATCTAATACCAACGCAACTCCGCGGCGCAGGGCTTGTTGGTCAACGTTTGTCAGATTAAGAGCGACCCTGTGACCAGGGTCGATTTTGGTACGCGTTTCGCCCTGAGTTTGGATCGCTCGGATCCGAGTTCGCTTCTCACCAGGTACGAGGATTAACTCGTCTTCTACACGGAGGCGACCGCCCGTGAGTGTCCCGGTAACAACGCTCCCGGCGCCGGTTGCAGCAAATGAGCGGTCAATCCATAGTCGTGGACGTTTGGTGTTGGTTGCGTTGGGTGTTTCTTCTGTGAGGGTGTCCAAGGCATTTAGGAGCTCTTCGATACCAGTTCCATCGATGCTGTCAACTGCGACGATGGGTGCATCTTGGAGGAAGCTGCCTTCGGTTCTTTCCTCTATATCCATGCGTGCTAGCTGAGCGAGTTCGTCGTCCACTAGCCCAATCTGTGTAAGCGCGACCACGCCGTGGTTGATCCCCAATAGTTCCAGAATGCGGAGGTGCTCCTCAGACTGAGGTTTCCATCCCTCGGTTGCAGCGACAACAAATATGCAAGCGTCAACTCCACCAACTCCAGCGAGCATGTTTTTGATAAACCTGATGTGTCCAGGAACATCGATAAAGGAAAGTTTGCGGCCTGATGGCAGGGTGGTGAAAGCGAAACCTAAGTCGATGGTTAGGCCACGCTTTTTCTCTTCGGCAAGTCGGTCAGGATCAGTTCCTGTCAGAGCGCGTACAAGAGTCGATTTTCCATGATCGACATGACCCGCTGTGGCGACGATGTGCATTGATCAAATAGCGGAGGCAATGGCTTTTGCCACTGCGGCATCGTCTTTGGGGTGGACTGTTCGTAGGTCAAGAACTGTGGAGCTATCTCGAACCCTAGCGATCACTGGTAGTTCGGCGTTACGCAAATTTTCTGACACATCACCTTCTATTTCTATTCCGGCAGAAGGGAATTCTTCGCCAGGTAATGAGCCGCCCCCCGTCATGGACATTGTTTGTATGGGGGTCCCAACGCCAAGAGACTGGGCGCGGGTCTCAAGGTCTGCGACTGAGGTTTGTGCCATACGCCAGAAAGGTATTGAATCACCGTCTCGCCGTAGATAGGCAAGCGCTGTGTCTTGGAGAGCCTTTAGCACTAGAGCCCCCGGTCGAAAGGCCCTCATTAAAGGGTGTTTTGCACAGATTGCTATTAAATCTTTTCGTCCAGCGATTACTCCCGCTTGAGGGCCGCCGAATAATTTGTCGCAAGAAAAGGTGACTAACGCCGCGCCTGATTCCAACGTTTGCTTTACTGCAGGCTCGTCGCGTAGCCAAGAAGGCCTGCCGTCGCGTAGCCAGTGACATGCTTCGTCGATGAAACCAGATCCAAGATCAGCGATAACCGGAGGGCCAACGGAATTCAAAGCAGCTACTGAAGCTTCTTCAGTGAAACCGCTGATCTTGTAGTTTGATGGGTGAACTTTGAGCAGCAGAGCTGTGTCGTGCAACCGGTGAGCCGCTTGATAGTCGGCAACCCGAGTTCGATTAGTAGTTCCTACTTCGATCAGCTGAGCTCCTGACTCTGCCATTACGTCAGGTACACGAAACCCGCCGCCGATCTCCACAAGTTCTCCGCGGGATACGGCTACGGGCCGATTACGCGCCAGAGCTGCGAGTACCAATATCACTGCGGCTGAGCAGTTGTTGACGATAAGAGCTGCTTCAGCCCCGCTTAATTTGCAGATCAAGTTGGCTACGTGTCCGTTACGCGAGCCGCGGTTTCCTGTGGTTAAGTCAAATTCGAGATTGGTTGCCTGGGATGGCTGTTGGTAGGCCAGTGGTGCTCGCCCCAAATTCGTATGCAGCAATACTCCCGTGGCGTTGATTACGGGGCCTAGAAGTGCCCGCCGTAGCTTGATTGCTTCTTCACGAGCCGAGTCTGGGTCATCGTTACTTATTGCTATGCGAGCAGCTTCGACTAAAAGTGGAGATGGCAGATCTATATCCGACAGACTTTTAGATAAAGCATCTACCGATGGTGGTCGCACGATTAGAGGATAGGTCCGACTGGGTTCGATTCGCCCTAGCTACCGTCGCTAGGATCAAATAAGTGGCCGTTCTTTTTATTCTCTTCGTTGTTGTCCCGATTCTTGAGCTCATGGTCATAATCCAGGTAGGTCAGTCGGTCGGGGCTTGGAATACGGTGATTCTGCTAGTGGTTGACAGCCTGGTGGGTGCGTGGCTCGTTAAGCATCAGGGAATTGGTTTACTTAAAAAATCTCAAGATCGCCTAAGAAAAGGTGAGTTGCCGAGCGATGAAATTTTTTCCGGGGTGACGGTTCTTTTCGCTGGCGCATTGATGCTCACCCCGGGCTTTCTTACAGACCTCGTAGGACTACTCTTGCTGGTTCCTCCAATTCGGGCTCTTGTCCTAATGATCGTGAGACGAAAGTTTCGGTCGCGGATAGGAACTAGCTTCACTACATCGAATCTGCCTGAATGGGATATGGACAAACCATCTGATGATGGCGGAGATGCATCTGGAGATAATGACAATTGACGACACCAGTCGAAGTTCGCTTAGCAGCGACAGTCATGCTGGTTCGAGACGGTGAACAGGGTCTCGAAACATTCATGCTCAAACGGAATCCTAAGAGCGAATTCGTTCCTGGACAGTTTGTGTTTCCTGGTGGGGCTGTGGATGTCAAAGATCAGATAACTCACGAAATCGAAACGGTGTCTTCAGGCATGGATGATGCTCAAGCCTCAGACCGGCTCAGTATCAATAATGGCGGTTTGGCTTATTGGGTGGCCGCGATTCGAGAATGCTTTGAAGAGGCGGGAGCTTTGCTGGCTCGAATTGATGGCGAAGACTTGTCGTTGACCGACCCTGCAGTGCATCAACGATTCCAAGACCACCGGGATGCGGTATATGCCGGTGATTTCACCATGGTGGACTTGTGTCGCGCAGAAGGTCTTTCAATGAATTTTCATGATTTGCGTTACGTCAGTCATTGGATTACCCCCATTGGTCCGCCTCGAAGATTCGATACTCGGTTTTTTGTAGCGCGGGCACCACGCGGGCAGCGTCCAGCGCACGATGGAGGGGAAACAGTTGAAAGTTGTTGGATCTCCCCGAAAGAAGCTATGGACCTTCATCAGGCCGGTAAATTCGAAATGATTTTGCCGACGATCGCCAACTTAGAACCGCTTCTCGAACTCGGCTCAGTTGACGAGGTAATGAAATGGGCAGATGGGCTAAGCGATATACCTGAAATACTGCCTGCCCTAGTTGTCTCTTCAGATGGTTCGCCGTCGGTGCTGATGCCGGGGGAAGTTGGTTATGAAGATGCTCTCGCTCAACCCCCAGCGCACGGATCGACGCAGTAACTAAGACGTTCTATCTCCAGTGAGTGTGACAGGCACTTCACTGATAACCGACGTCGAACAGGCTTCCATGTCGATTGGAGGAGCGATCTCCTCGAAAATTCGGCTAGCGATCTCATGGAACGCTCTACTGGCTGGTCCGTCTGACGTAGCTACTGGTTGGCCAGTATCGCCTCCCGCCGAGACTGCGGGCTCAAGTGGAATTGAACCCAACAAAGGTGCACCAATTTCTTGAGCGAGCCGTTCACCGCCACCTTCACCGAAAAGCGGCCACGAAGTTCCATCGGGTGTTGTGAAGGCCGACATGTTCTCCACGACACCTAAGATCGGCATGTGGCTTCGTCTCGCCATATCGGCGACGCGGATCGCTACCTTTTGTGCGCTGACTGCTGGTGTGGTCACGACCAGCATTTCTGCTTGAGGTAACAATCGGGCTAGGGCCATTTGCACATCTCCGGTGCCAGGAGGCATATCGATGAGCAGATAATCCAAATCCCCCCAGTCCACGTCATGAAGGAACTGCTCAACTGCTTTAGCCAGCATCAGGCCTCTCCACATGAGGGCGGTTTCTTCTGTCTCTACCATCAGACCAGTAGAAACGACTTTCAGAAGGCCCGAACCGTGAGGACGTTCTTCAGGGATTATCTTCCCGCGATCTTCTTCTGACAGAGCCGGTCTGGCATTCAGTCGAGAGTTGACTCCCAACATCCGGGGCACGCTGAAGCCCCAAATATCTGCGTCGAGAACTCCTACTGTGAGACCTCGAGATGCCAAAGCTGTGGCGATGTTGACCGTAACTGAAGACTTACCGACACCGCCCTTGCCCGAGGCAATTGAAATAACTCGTGCGTTTGCTGGAATTTGAGTTGGAGTAGCTGTGTCTCGAGCGTTACGTCTGGCGCGATCCATAACGCGTGTGCGCTCCTCGGGTGTTAGTTCATCCCAATGCAACTGGACTTCGTTGATGCCAGGAAGTGACTCGACCCTAGATTCACAGTCTCGCTTTATGGTTGCCCTAAGCGGGCAACCTGCTGTTGTAAGCGCGATAGTGATTTGTGCCGTTTGTCCTTTGAGTGAAACAGATCGCACCATGCCCAAGTCGACAATGTTGTCGTTCAATTCCGGGTCCATCACTCCGCGCAAGACACCGAGGATTTCGTTTTCGTCAACAGTGTCTTCGCTCACAAGTATTAAGGCTAGTTACCTAGTTCGCTGTGATCCACTGTCGCGTATTCGCTACACTGTAAATAGCTAGAACTGGAGGCTCCTGAAGATGATCACCCTAACTGACATTGCCACTGAAAAAGTTAGAGAATTGATCGCAGCTGAGGGAGAGTTAGACCTAGCGCTCCGAGTAGCGGTGCGGCCCGGAGGATGCTCTGGGTACAGCTACGAGATGTTTTTTGATAGCGAAACAGAAGCTGATGACATGTCGCAATTTTTCGGAGAGGGCGATGTGCGAGTCGTTTCTGATCCGATGAGCGCTCAACTCCTAGAAGGTGCGACTCTAGATTTCAAAGATGGTTTGATGGGTTCTGGATTTGCCATTGATAATCCAAATGCCCAACGAACTTGCGGTTGTGGCAACTCGTTCAGCTAAGAACGAAACTTTCAAATCAAAGAAAGTAACTCTCTTAGTTCAACGTTGTCCCAGATATGGTCAAGCCGTCTAAGAACGGTTCCTTGTTCGTCGAGTAAAAAGATAAATGGCTCGTATATGACTCCCATTTCAGCGACCGCTGGTGCAATTGGGCCTAAGTCCTGAGCGCTTGGATTGGCGTACACTTCCGCGTGAATTACGTCGAAACCGGAGTAATTTGAACCAACCTGAGATATCAGATTCTCTAGGACCGGACCGCACATCCATTTTGTTCCGCAAAACGCAGGTGTACTTACGATCAGCACGGTTGCACGCTCGGAAAGTATCGAATCATTAAGCGAGATGTCGTGGAATGGGCATGAAGGCTGGCGAGTGCAAATAGGGTTCACTCCAGCCGAGCTTGCCAATGTGGGAGTGATGAGACCTGGGAAACGGTCGCCAGGCCAAATAATTGTGCTGTCAGCTCGGGACCCTGGAGTTGCGTAGCCAACGTAGTTACCTCGTTTTCCCAGATCGAAACGGAACTCATGAACACCCGGTTGTTGGAATGGAACGATGACTGGGTAATAAGGCATGGCGACGCCGTCAATGTGCCGTCGCGTACTAGTGGAATGGATAACCTGAAAATCGGTATCAAGAATCTCGACGTCAATTGATTCCGGCGAAAGGCCACCTAGATTGCCGTCGTCATCAGAGAATGACCAAATAGTTCTTTGCGGCCCTCCGTTACTGATGATGGTTTGGTCAGAAAACCATTTCGATGCTGCCCTTAGCTCATCTTGGTCTTTTGTACGAACGCCGCACGCGGCCAAAAACGCTGTCGCAGCCAAACCGCTGCCGGTGATAGATAAAAATGCTCTGCGTGAAACATGCTTGGGGTCCCATATATTGTGATCCACTCCTAGGAACGTAGTCTGAACTTGGGTCTCATCTGAAGCGCTGCGGCCTATCCCTACATGGAGGCAATCTCATCGACCGAATTATCCGGTTTCAACTTGATGGACGAGAGGTTGAAGTCGTAGATGACGACGGCAGCCTTTTGGGTGCTTTGCGCGATCGGCTCGGGAACTGGTCTGTCAAAGATGGGTGCAGCCCCCAAGGCCAATGTGGTTGTTGCACTGTTCTGATCGATAACGCTCCTCGAGTCTCTTGCGTGACACCGTTGCGGAGAGTAGCTGGCAGAACTGTTACCACCATCGAAGGATTAACAGAAGAGGAACGAGAGCGGTGGGCGGCGGCGTTCTTGGCTCATGGAGCTTCTCAGTGCGGGTTTTGTACCCCGGGCATTGTTTGCCGACTAGTCGGACATGAACGCAAAGGTGCTGATCTTCAAGACCGAGAAACTGTGGATCGGCTGCTGTCGGCACACCTTTGTCGATGCACCGGATGGCAGACCATCAGAGAAGCGGCCGCGGAAGTTTCAGTTGATTATCCATATCGAGATCTCGGACAAGCGAGCCGTCAAGCAAGTCTTGAAGCTGGGACGCAGCAAATTGTGGGCCCTGAAGTTGTGCTCGGCGAAATTAGCTTTGCTGACGATCAGCCGCCACATAACGCTCTGGTGGCAATCAGAAATGATGCAGATTGGGCGGTTGGAGAGACTCTTCACGCAGCTCGAGAAAGTATTGGCAAGGTTCAGGGTCGACGGACCAGTATGGAATCGCGTCCCCCGCTCGATTTACCTCCTGGCGATTGGTCAGTCACATTGCGAACTGGATGGGTGGAACCGGCGTACCTAGAAACTGATGCCTCGTGGTGCGAACCTTCTGGTGAGTCTTCTAATCCGATAGCGAACGGCGGAGCGTTCGGGGGAAAAACTGATAGCGACGTGTCTGGTCAAGCAGAATCTATAGCTGCTGAGAATGGTGTCGGGGTGCGCGTCCTTTGGTCCAGAGAAGATGTAGTGCGCTATGGGAGTAAACGGCCGCCGCTTTCTGCGGGATTGAACGCTGATGGGAGCGGAGTTATTCGGGTGGCGAAGACGCCGGGTGTAGAAGAAATCATTCAATCTGTATTGCCGAGATGTGAAATTGAGCAGATAGAAGTAGCTGGCCCTCCAACTTCGGTTGCGTTGAGAGCTGCAGGCTGGGCGGAAGCAGAAATGCTCAAGACTGGGCTTCGAGGTTATAGCGATTGGGTTGAAGCTCCCTCTGGCGCTCGCGCCAGAGCTGAGGTTGATGCAGAAATAATCAGAGTTGAGGTGGAGAGTGGCACCCCTCTTGATTTGGTCATGCACCGCAGTTACTGCATAGGTGCCGCCCATATGGCTTATAGCTGGGTGACGTCAGAGAGTCTGAGTGTGGATGATTCCGGTGAAGTGCACGACCTCACTGTCCGATCTTTCGGCGTTCTTCGTTCATCAGATTGCCCACATATAGAGATCGTTTCAGTGGGAGAAGGAGAGGCTTTAGCTGCAGGTGACGCGGTATTTGCTGCAGTAGCCGCTGCTACATGGTTGAATCGAGGTTGCCCATCTGATTTACCAACCGGGTGAATCAGGTCTCTTGACCATTTATTTCGTGCCTGGAGGTACCAAGTGTCTCAACCCGTTGCGCATTATTCAGCGTCATACCGAGCCGGTGACCTTCTCTTTGTTTCTGGTCAGCTTGGACTCGCGGATGGTTCTCTAGTTGAAGGGGTGGAAGCTCAGACCGCCCAGGCCCTGACTAATGCTCAGGGTGTCTTAAAGGAACATGGCTTGAGTCTCCATGATGTCGTGAAGTGCACTGTCTTTATGACTGATATTGAGAATTTTTCAACCATAAATACGGTTTACGCTGAAACTTTTGGAGATCACCGGCCCTCGCGTTCAGCTATTGCTGTTAAAGCACTCCCTCTTGGCGGGCTCGTCGAAATTGAAGCGATCGCTCATATCTCTTCATCCTGAATTTCACGCAGTCGTGTAGCGATTTTTCTTGGCTACCAAAGTCGTGACTAAGGTCGAGAACTGGCTACCATCAAGCACATGGCCGGAGGAATCGCGATAGCTGTCATTCTGCTTCTAAGCCCATTCATGATCACTCTCAGTCTCGCTGGTGTAGCAGCTTTGCTGGGGAACTCGTTGAAAGGTGACGCGGAGTCACGACATGAGGGAAGCAGTCTCGTCGAAACTAACTACTAGTTTTCGAGTTTTGTGGATGTTTACAACTTAGCGGCGTCGACTTTCACCCAAACGGTAGCCAACACTTCTCACTGTTTGAATCAGGGCAGCATATTCCTCGCCAAGCTTGGCTCTTAAGCGACGCACATGAACATCAACCGTCCTAGCTCCGCCGTAATACTCGTAGCCCCACACTCGGCTCAGAAGAACCTCTCGAGTGAAAACTCTTCCAGGGGTCGCTGCCAAAAATCTGAGCAACTCATACTCCATAAACGTTAAATCGAGAGGTCGACTGTCAACCGAAGCTTCGTAAGTTTCGAGATCTAAGACCAATGGTCCGTATTCGATCCGTTCGCCGCTTAGGTCACCACCCGAAGCAGCGAGCATGTGTTTAACTCGAGCCTCAAGTTCCCGAGGATGAAATGGGTCCAAACAAAAGTCATCGAAGAGTTCATCGCGTAAGTCGAGTTCAGCTAATTCGTTGCCTCTGATCATCAATAAAAGAGGGGCTACAGGAACGTCACGCTTTCGAAGGGCCCGAAGCATTCTCCAACTGAGGTCATGGTCTTCGACTAGTTGAACAATTGCGCCGCCCCAACCTTCGTCAGGTTCGAGAAGGTCTACGTCTGACGGATCTGCTACACCTTTCCAAACGAAACCGTTGAGATCTAACAGCTGAGCTAACTCAGGAGCTGGATCTGCGGGGTATATAGCGAGAATTGTCATTACAGATTTGAGTAGTAGCGATCGAGTTCAAATGGTGTGACCTGGGCTTTGTAGTCGTTCCATTCGCGCCTTTTGTTGCGAAGAAACCAGCTGAACAAGTGGTCACCCAATGTGTCAGCCACGAGGTCGCTTTTTTCCATTTCATCTAATGCTTCGTCCAACGACTGAGGGAGCTGGGCTTGATCAATTAAGCCTCCATGTTCTGTGAAGCCAGTCATTGAAGGCGGAGCCTCCAAAGGTAACTCGTAACCCTGTTCGATGCCTTTCATGCCAGCGGCCAGCATCACTGCAAAAGCTAGATAAGGGTTGCACGCTGGGTCAGGGGCTCGGTACTCGATTCGGGTCGTGTCATCTACGCCGCCTTCTCGGCTAGTAGGAACCCTAATCAGAGCCGCACGATTAGCCCGCGCCCATGAAACATTCACTGGTGCTTCGTAACCGGTTACTAATCGTTTGTAGCTGTTTACGAGTTGGTTGGTGACAGCTGTGATCTCTCTCGCGTGATGCAATAGGCCAGCAATAAAACCTCGAGCAACATCAGATAAACCATCGGGGCTTTCCGGGTCATGGAAGGCATTCACCCCGTCTCTAAACAATGAAAGATGCGTGTGCATGCCTGATCCTTGGACACCAGTTAACGGCTTAGGCATAAAGGTGGCGTGCACCCCATGTTCGAGAGCGATTTCGCGAACAATCAGACGAAATGTCATGACGTTGTCCGCCATGGTTAACGCGTCGGTATAACGCAAATCGATTTCATGCTGGCTTGGGGCGTCTTCGTGAAATGAATACTCCACCGGTATTCCCATTGCCTCCAACGTTGTCAGCGTTTGGCGGCGTATGTTGCTTGCCACATCTGCCGTGGTGAGATCAAAATAGCTGCCGTTGTCTAAGGGAACTGGCTCCCCATTTCTGTTGGCTTCAAATAAGAAATATTCAAGCTCGGGAGCAGTAAAGAAGGTAAAGCCTTGAGCATGGGCTCGTTCCATCGAGCGCCGGAGTACTTGCCTAGAATCACCTGGGAAAGGACTCCCATCCGCCCGCTCAATGTCACAAAACATCCGTGCCGCATTTTCGTCGTTGCCGCCCCATCGGGTTAGCTCGAAAGTCGCGGGGTCTGGCCTAGCGACCATGTCTTCTTCGCGAACTCTGCTGAAACCATCGATTGAGGAACCGTCAAAAATCATTCCGCTCTCAAAAGCGGTTTCGAGCTCAGCGGGAGAAATTGCGAACGATTTTAATTGACCTTGAACGTCGGTAAACCAGAGACGAACTAAACGAATCCCGCGTTCCTCAATACGCCTTTGCACGTAGTCCTGAGGTCGTTCCATCTGACTTCACTCTCTCACTTAGGTCCGTGAACAAATAACAACGCTCCTATTCTTCGTGATTCTCAGGCCAAATCAAACCTTAAAGCGTTCCGTTTACATGACTTTCACAATTGGATTACGAGGCTAGAACTAGGCGTCTGTGGCCGCGTTGTTAACGCTAGGCCAGTTGGTTGGCGGAAAAATGGTGTGACAAGGCCATTCTAATTGTTAGCTTGCCTTTCGATCCCGCCCCCTCTAACAGGAGCAAACACAGTGGCGTATAGGGCTGAATACATATGGATTGACGGAACGGAACCAACCGCAGAGATTAGGTCGAAGACCAAAGTCCTTGCAGACGGCGATGACCCCGGAATATGGGGTTTTGATGGATCAAGCACGAATCAGGCGACTGGCGACAATTCAGACGTTGTACTGCAGCCCGTATTCCAGTGCCCAGATCCGATTCGCGGTGGCAACAACATTCTCGTCTTGTGCGAGACATTGCTGACATCAGATATGTCGCCCCACCCAACCAATACTCGTGCGGCAGCACGAACAGCGTTGGAGCAATATGGCGATCAAGAACCATGGTTTGGACTTGAGCAGGAATACACGATGTTGGACCCAGTAACAGGTTGGCCAGCTGGCTTTCCCGCTGGCGGGTTCCCAGCTCCGCAAGGACCTTATTACTGCGGCGTTGGAGCGGTAAAAATTCGTGGGCGCGATCTCGTTGAACAACACACCAGCTGGTGTATTGAAGCTGGTCTTGCGATCTCGGGGACGAATGCTGAAGTTATGCCCGGTCAATGGGAATTCCAGATTGGTCCGGTCGACACTGTCACGGTCGGCGACCATCTTTGGATGGCTCGTTACTTGCTCTACCGAGCAGGAGAAGAGCATGGACTGGAAATCAGCATTGAAGCGAAACCCATGAAAGGTGATTGGAACGGCGCTGGTATGCACACCAATTTCTCGACCAACGCGATGCGCGAAAGCTATGAAGCGGTCGAAAAGGCTGCACAATCTATGGGTGAGCCTGGCAAGCCAGAAGAACACCTTGCTGGCTACGGCATCGGGATCGAAGAACGGTTAACCGGTGAACACGAAACTCAGAGATTTGACCAGTTCAGTTATGGGGTTTCGGATAGAGGGGCGTCAATTCGAATTCCATGGCAGGTCGCTCAAGACGGCAAAGGCTATATCGAAGATCGTCGACCTAATGCGAACGCTGACCCCTATGTGGTGGCAACTTTGCTGACCAATACATGCTGTGCTGCTTTGGTGTAACACAGGTCAGAATTAGATATTGCTAGCTATTTAGGCGGGGCTCAAAGAAGCCCCGCCTAAATACTTTTCGCAGATAGCAGTCGTCTGGTTCTAGCCTCATAACATGGCTTCAATCAGGGTTGCGTTGGCACAACTCAACTTTCGCTTGGGTGACTTCAAGACAAACGTTGCGTTAATAGCCGACGCGTACGAACGAGCTGTCGAACAACAAGCAGATGTGGTGGTGTACAGCGAGTTGGCCGTATGCGGCTACCCACCAGAAGATCTGCTCCTGAAACAGCAATTTCTCGATGATGCTCGCGCCGCTGTAGAGGAGATTGCCGCCAACACTTCGAATGCCGTTGCCGTCGTGGGGTTCCCGGAAGTAGAGGGCGAATGCTTGTACAACTCAGCGGCTATTTGTTACCAGGGGAACATTAAAGGAATTTACCGAAAGCAGTTGCTACCGAATTACTCAGTGTTTGATGAGAAGCGGTATTTCACGCCGGGCGCATCCGCAGGCCCGATTATCAAAATTGGGGGTGCGAATATCGGAGTTTCGATATGTGAAGATCTCTGGTTTGACGAGGGTCCTTTAGATCATCAAGTTTCCTCAGGTGTCGGGTTAGCAATTTCGCTGAACGCCTCTCCGTATCAACGTGGGAAAGATTCGGATCGCGCATCGACAGTCATCGATCGCGTTACTAGGCACGAGATCCCTGTCGTGTATGTCAATCAGGTGGGAGGTCAAGATGAATTGATATTTGATGGGTCCTCTTTCGTCGTGGACTCCCAAGGCGAACTCGTTGCCAGACTCCCTCAGTTCGAAGAAAGCGTTCAGGTAGTCGACCTCGAAGTGGAAGAATGTGGCTCTGGCGACTTGCCAGTCATTGTCGTTTCACGAAGCGAGCAACAGAAAAAGCCGATACCTGAAAAAAGAATTGCTGAAGAAGAAGAAGAGATCGCAGAAGTCTGGAAGGCCCTTGTTTTAGCTACCCGCGATTATGTAAACAAGAACGGATTTAAAGAGGTTGTGGTTGGCCTATCTGGGGGAGTTGACTCAAGTTTGGTAGCAGCGATCGCTGTGGACGCGTTGGGCCCTGAGCGTGTCCATGGAGTCTCGATGCCATCGCGCTATTCCAGTCAAGGGTCTAAAGATGATGCTGCCGCTTTAGCGGAGAACTTCGGTATTGACTTTGAAACAATTTCAATCGAACCCGGTTATACAGCGCTTACCAACATGCTCGAACCAGTGTTTGAGGGACATCAAACTGATCTGACTGAGGAAAATCTTCAAAGTCGCCTGCGTGGTGTCTTACTCATGGCCATGTCAAACAAGAAGGGATGGCTAGTTCTTACAACCGGAAATAAAAGTGAAACTTCAGTTGGGTATTCGACACTGTATGGAGATACCGCTGGAGGTTTCGCAGTCATCAAGGACTGTCCAAAGTTAATGGTCTATGAGCTTTGCCGTTGGCGGAATCAGCAAACCAGTGCAACGTGGATACCTGAGGCTTCTATAACGAAACCCCCGTCGGCGGAACTAAGACCAGATCAAACTGACGACCAATCGCTGCCGCCATACGAGGTTCTTGACCCGCTGCTTGAGGCATACGTTGAACAAGACCAGACCGCAGGAGAACTCATCTCACGCGGATACGACGCGGAAATAGTTCACCGCATCACCCGTCTCGTAGATCTCGCTGAGTACAAAAGGCGGCAATCGCCCCCGGGTCCTCGAATCTCGACCAAAGCTTTCGGAAAAGATCGACGGTTGCCGATAACCAACCAATACAGATAAAGCTCTCAGCTAGGGATGCTTTGGGCTTTCTATTCTCACTAAACGGGCGATAAGCTCACCGACACTCAAGTTACGAGCGAACTCGGGTCAAGAAGCCGACTTCGTCTGCAAGGGAAAGAACATCAATGACACAAACCAAAAGGCCCAGAGAGCCGTTTGCCCCCTGGGATCGACGTGCCCTCCCAGGGCTATTTGATGTCGAAGAAACGGCTAAACGCGTCGGTCATTACAAATGGGTTGAAATCAAATTGTTTGAAGCTCTTGGTGGTTGGGTGGCCACGGTTCCCGAACTTGACGTCAAAATGCGTCTAGGCACTCACTGCTATCACCACGCGTGGCATGCCGACTTATTTGATAAACGCCTTCCCGAATTAAGGGAAATGAAGACCGACCGCCTCACGGTCCCAGCTAACGACCATATGGTTGCCTTCATTGATGCGATGACCGAACCCGAGGGTCCGGAGATGACGATCGAAAAGTTAGTCGGGGTATACCGAGTCTTGATCCCCCACAAGATCGCTGCTTACACCTACCACCGCAACGCCACGTCGGAAATAACCGACATGCCTACCGTACGAATTTTGGACTTCATTCTTCAAGATGAATTTAATGACTGGCGTGAAGGCGAAATGCTCATTCAGTCAATGATTGAATCAGACGAAGAAATTGATCGCGCCATGGTTCATCAAACCAGGCTCGAAAAGCTTATGCTTGCTGCAGGAGGCATTGCCGGCCCCGGTTCAATCGGAGACCCCTACGTAGACCTACCAGAGGAGAACTGATGCGAAAGATTTTTCCCGCTGAAGAGTTAGCACGTGACGCCCGTTTCATTCGGCAAACGAACGAACAACGGTTAGGCGACCCTCGCGGTGCGAGAGTAGCTGGAGGGAATACGAACGAACGGTTAGCAAAACTGACCCCCGAACTAGCAAACGGTCCTGATCGAGCGCGAGCTTTGATGCACGGTATTTTCGTTGGCGAAATTCAAGCCCTTGAAGGTGCGGGTCGTACTTGTTGGGATTTTGAAGTCGGAGAAGATGTTCCCCTGGCGTTGAAGCTTGATATGGCTCGGCAGTGCTGGGATGAGGCACGCCACTGCGAGATCTCAGTATCGCTAGCTGAACATATGGGAACCGAACTAGGTGAATTTGCTGAGAATGGTCTTCTGTACGAAGCAGCATGCAACCCCGACCCCGTACTACGTCTCACAGGGGTGAACAGAGCTCTAGAGGGACTCGCTATAGATGTCTTCAACACCATGAAAGAATTCGGCAATCTGGCAGGCGACCCTGTCTTGGAGTTCTGTGAAGATTGGATGCTGGCCGACGAAGTCACCCACGTGAAGATGGGTTCCGATTGGTTGCGGCGACTTACAGAAAACGACAAAGAACGTCTCGATAAGGCCCTCGAATTCCAGAAGGTGGTGGATAGGCTCTTTTCCTTCAATGGATTCCGAGGCGAAGATGACGACAGCCCAATCCAGCTAACTCGAAGGTTCCGTGAACTAGCCGGCTTCAGTGACGATGAGATTGATGAGATCGCTGATATGTCAAGAGAAGCCAGAGTTGAGGCAGCCAGCTAATGACCCAGGTGTCAGTGACACCCGAGTCTTTCGAGATGGTCTTTTACGACGCGGCCGTCATTGGTGAAGTCGTTGGGGAAGTAGCTGAGCGACTTGGCGTCGAAGAAAGCATCAAACTTGAAATCGACGAGGAATCTCCACTTGGTCGAAGCAAGGTAACGAGCTATGACCCTATTGAGCTCTGGGTTGATGGTGGCGCGTTAGAAAACACCAAAAGACCCCGCCAATTCGGTAGTGCTAGAACCCGAGACACCATTGGACGACTGCTACTTCGGATTTTGGATCGCCGATCTGGTCGTTTCGACGAAACACCGGCCGATGACGAATTGAACCTGATGCAATTCGCCGCATGGGATGTGCATTGCGTGGGGCGACTGGAACGGCTTGGCATTGGTGGGCAGCGTCAACGCCGTCTGTACCAATTCCGAAATCGGCATGGCTTTACCGACCTGGCAGACGCAGCTTTCCAACAGCTTTGGGAATCGAGTGAACTTAGCTGGACAGAGATCGAACGTATATCAGAAGGCTGTCGAATCTCTTAAGAGGTGAGCCTTGCAATTAGGACCTAGACGCTACCTGATTAGCGATCCAAGGGTAAGTATGTGCGAGCCCCTGAGCTAGGTCGAATTTAGGGTCGAAACCGAGTGATTCGATCCGGTCATTGGAGAAATTACGATTTTGTACCCCTACTGGGCCGGGCACCCATAACGGCTTGATTTCCTTTCCTGCTGCCGAGGCAACAAGCTGAACAAGTTCTCGGACTGAAACATATTCCCGTGTCCCAATGTTTGTGGGGTCGCTGCTTTCGCTGTCGACTAGACGCCTAACCCCATCAACGAGATCATCGACATAGATGAAACTGCGGACGGCGGAACCATCTCCCCACACATCAATTGTCCCATCAGTTGATTCAGCTACCTTGCGACACAAAGCAGCGGGCGCCTTTTCACGGCCACCGGTCCATGTTCCTTCCGGGCCATAACAATTTTGAAACCGAGCTATTCGCGCCTGGAAACGGCCTTCCCGGGCGTAAGAGGCAACTGCCCTTTCGGCATATAGCTTCTCCCAGCCGTATTCGTTATCGGGCAAAGCTGGGTACGCATCATCTTCTGTTAGCTCCGATTCTCCCAATTCCATATCGCGATATACGCACACTGAGCTAGCCAAGAAGTAACGATCGATCTCTGCTTGTGCTGCAGCTTCAACAAGGTTGACGTTTACCAACATGCTGTTATGCATGATTTGGGTTTCTGCCGAATGAATAAATCCCATTCCGCCCATGTCTGCAGCGAGCTGATAAACCTCATCAAATCCACCATTGAGTGCCGCTGTCGCGGATTCCGGATTGCGGAGGTCGGCAACCAGAAACTCGTCAGCTTGGCTTGACTCCCACTCTGGTTCTTTGAGATCAACGCCGCGTACCCAGTAGCCGTCGTCAGCTAGACGTTTAACTAAATGGCTTCCAATGAAGCCACCTGCACCGCAAACCAAAGCTCGCTTCGTCACGCTGGCCTTTCAGTTCAAATCGTGGGCGCTGAGACCCTGTAGCAGGTCAACATCTGGACGTTCGGCGAGTATCCCCGAACATGATTCTGCCATTTCGACCATAACAGGAGAGTCGAAATGTGTTCGTGCGGCATCATCTGATTCCCATTTTTCTATGATCACAAAACGGTTTGGGTCGGTAAACGAGACGCACAAATCAGCATTGCGACATTCTGCCTCCTTGCGAGTCATCACCACATATTTAGACAAGATCGGAATCAAAAGATCGGGCTCAGTTGCTTGGAAAGTCAGCTTTAGGAGAGCAATTTCAAGGTCATCGTCGGGTGTTGCTGTCGGTTCGGTCATTTCTGCTCGCAGTCCGTGTCGGAAATCGCGATTCCAGCCGGTAGTTTCCAGGCAAGCGATTAGGCTCGTAAGTAAGGGTCTGGGAATTAGATCGTTTCGTTGAAGTGACGAGCGTACCGGCGGAAGGCACTACTTTGTAGTCGTCTTCACTGGTCGGGGGAAAGAGGTCGGAAGGTGGCCAAGAATCGGGTCGAAAGAGATGAAGAAGACCTAGTTCGTCTTTACCTCACCGATATCGGACAGTATCCACTTCTAACGAAGGATGATGAAGTTCGGCTGGCGCAGGAGATCGAAGCCGGCACTGAAGCTCGAGCAGCGCTCGATGCTGACCAACTTCCAGATGGATCAGCCATCACCTCGACAAAGCGACGTGAACTGAGGCGAGCCGATCGCAAAGGCGAAAGAGCTGAACGGACTTTCGTTCAATCGAACCTCCGACTCGTTGTATCGATAGCCAAGAAATACCAGGCGTCAGGACTTCCCCTTCTCGACCTCATTCAAGAAGGAAATCTTGGCCTGATGCACGCTGTTGAAAAGTTCGACTGGCGTAAAGGTTTCAAATTCTCTACCTATGCGACTTGGTGGATCCGTCAAGCCATAACCCGAGGCATCGCAAACACGGGTCGCACGATCAGACTTCCGGTTCACGCCGGAGACACCCTCGCACGACTTCAAAAAGCTCGCTCTCGTTTGGAACTCAAATATGGGCGCCCAGCCACTCTCGCTGAATTGTCAGTAGAAGTTGACATGCCTGAAGACAAAGTGTCCGAAGCGTTGCGCTTCGCGGCCGAACCACTTTCGCTATCTGAACCTCTCCGCGAGGACGGCGACGCCGAACTAGGTGACGTGGTTGAAGATCGAAACGCCGAAGACCCCGAAGAAGCCGCCGCTGTTGCGCGTCTTCCGGATGAAATCACCAAACTTCTTGGACCTCTTGACGAAAGAGAAAGAGAAATCCTGAAGCTCAGGTTTGGTCTTGATCGAGGCGAACCGCGAACTCTTGAAGAGGTCGGGGAACATTTCAACCTCACTCGCGAACGAATACGTCAAATTGAAGCTCGGGCTATGTCTAAGCTCCGTCACCCAAGCAGTGATACGGGTGCGCGCGACCTATTGGGTGTTTGATTTCCCTCTAACGGTCCAACGGGATTGTAATTTTCTGGCCTAGTTCTCAGAGAGTTTCCGAGCGGCAATTGCCACTAAGGCTCCGACGACGATTGTAAGAAGAAGCTTTTTCACGTTGGTTCCTTTCGCTTAGATTTTGGTTTCTCGGGGATTAAGTCGGACAGAGTTGGCGGAGGTGGACGGGAATCGAACCCGCCGGACGGGGATCGCCCGTCCCGCCCGCTTTGAAGGCGGGGGAGCCCACCAGGCGCTCGGACACCTCCACGATCAGTCTGCCTCGCGCGCGGCCCTATTGGAAAGAAAACTTTGAACAAAAACGGTGTTTGTGTCATCGACTGGCATCTCGACGCCGATATTGCAGGAAAGACCAAAGAAACCCCTTATTTTTCTTGATTATTTGACTAAACGGGTGTTCAATGACACGCGTGTAATTACGACAACGTCATCTTGGCGGGTCGCAACGGTTTAGGGCGGAAACAAATGGCGTTTGTAGATGACGGTGGTGGCCAAACAGACGAGAGTAGTTGGTGGGACTACGCCAACTGTCTCGGTGTCGACCCCGATTTGTTTTTTCCTGAGCGGGGAGCAAGTACCAAAGAAGCCAAAGAAGTCTGTAGAGGCTGCGTTGTTCGCGAAGATTGCTTGGAATACGCGTTGAGTCACGGTGAGAAGTTCGGAATCTGGGGAGGCATGAGCGAGCGAGAACGTCGGCGTCTGCGTCGCCAGAGAGCGCTTGCTCGAAGAGCAGCTGCGGAACGGGCAAGTTAGTAAATCAACGCGAGCGGCTTTCAATCTAAGTTCGGACCGCTGGTATCCTGATTGATGTGAATCTTGGCGGCTCAGAACTTCTTATCATCCTTGTCATCGTTTTGGTTTTGTTCGGTGGTGCGAAGCTCCCCAAATTGGCGCGTTCGTTAGGGCAGGCTCAGAAGGAATTCAAAGACGGAATGGATGACAGCGGTGCTGCTCCCTCCGACGACTCGTCAGATAGCTGATAACAAAATTTTGAGAGCCTAAGAAACCTCGACCGCTGTTTCCTCTAGCCGTGCTTGTCGACGAGCTTTAAGAATTCGACGTCGTTGACGTTCAGAAGCTCCGCCCCACACACCGTGCTCCACTCGGTTGACTAAGGCGTATTCCAGGCATGGGGTTTGTGCAACACAGCCCTCACAGAGTTTCTTTGCTCGTTCGACTCCAACCCCATCACTGGGAAAGAACATTGACGGATGCTGGTCCGCGCAATTACCGATATTCATCCAAGTTGTGTCGCTGGAAATATGGCTCATGTCAGCACTCCGTAGATTGCGGCAAGTCTGGTGGCTCGCTGTTCGTTACGACTATGACGCCCGAGGAGACGAAAAGGTTCCAAATAATCTTGGTTTTTATGAAACTTTTATTTTTGTATAGACAAGACAATGCAGGTGAAGGTTGATTGGCACTAATGGTTCCGGCTGCTATCGGCGGTACAGTAATGATCTCGTTGGCTAAGGAGCATCGGTGACTAACTTCGAAACTGAAGAAGAATTACCACCCCCCGAGACTGGTATACGAGTCGTGTACCTGGGACCGGTCTCTCCGCACTGGGATATACAAGGACTTTTTGGGGAACAAGCAGTTGTCGATGAGTTCCGACGTCGGACAATTGCGCGTCTGCAACTTCTTCCGCCGCATGACCCACAGTTCAGGCGTAATCGTGAACGTGTGAATCGCGACGCGGAACGCGAAAATCTGCACCTCGAATGGGACTTAGGTGTCCCTGAAGAAGACGAAGAATAAACCTCGTTTATGAGGGTGTTGATAACTAACGATGATGGTGTCGGCTCAGAAGGTTTGTGGGCGTTAGCGAAACGGGTAGTGGACGCTGGGTATGAAGCAGTGGTTGCTGCGCCCACAACTGATATGACAGGTATGGGTGCGGCGATCGGCGGAGACCTGCACGGCGGCGAACTTCAAGCTCAAAGAATTGTGCGAGAAGACCTAGGCGACACGCCGTGCTGGGCGGTAGACGGACCGCCTGCTCTTTGTGTGATCATGACCCAACTAGGCGCTTTCGGAGACCCGGTTCCGATGGTGGTGTCAGGTGTGAACCCGGGCTTGAATTGCGGCCGGTCGGCGCTGCACAGCGGAACTGTGGGAGCTGCGCTCACCGCAGCCAACAATGGCGCCCATGGGATCGCAGTCAGCCTCGATGTAACAGATGCAACGATGGAGTGGGGTACTGCGGTCCACCTCGTACCGGAAATGATTGAACGTCTCAGGTTGATCGAGAAGGGGCGCAGAGTTGTCAATATCAACGCCCCAAACATCTCGTTGACTGAAGTAGTGGGTGTTCAAATCACTGGGCTCGCGAAATGGGGGGATGCTGCAGGAACCTTGCAATCCTCCGGAGATGGATCTTGGTCGTTTGAACGACAGCCCGGTGACCCGAAAAGGCGAATCGCAGGCACTGATAATGCGGCTGTTAGAGAAGGCAGTATTTCTGTCTCTGAGCTAGTTGGGTTGAAGGTTCAAACATCTGATTTGGACCTCACGGATCTCGCGCTCTAACGACGTTTCCAGACCGAAATTATTTATAGAAAAAACGCTCATTATTGCCACTTTTAGATGTCCAGGGATACTACGTTGCCGGTTGTGGCCCGTCCCCCCGGTACCGCTAATCGTCAAATGCCGACAGGTGCCCGCGCGGCTCTTGTTGTCGGGCTGATCTACCTGTTTTTGGTCGGTGTTTCTTCCCTTGAGGCTGGCATCAAGATCATGGGCGCCGACACCCAAGAACGCTTGTTTTCAGCGGTCAGTAATCCGATTGCGGGTCTTTGTGTCGGAATCTTAGGGACAGTGCTTGTCCAATCGTCATCGGCCAGCACTTCAGTAATAGTCGGTCTTGTGGCATCTGGCGCACTTGGCGTCGAGCAGGCCGTTCCAATGGTCATGGGAGCCAACATAGGAACCACTGTCACTAACACGCTCGTCTCTTTAGGACATGTTCGTCAATCAGCAGAATTCAAACGAGCGTTCGCGGCTGCAACCGTCCACGACTTCTTCAACGTCTTAGCTGTTTCGATTCTTCTTCCGATCGAATTGATCTTCAAACCAATTTCAGGCATCGCTAAATGGGTAAGCGAACTCCTCGTCGGTTCCGGAGGAACCGAGTGGAAAAGCCCAGTAAAGAAATGGGTAAAAGAACCCGTTGGATGGCTGAAAGACCTGTGGGACCAGTTCGGAGCGTCAGGCAACGTTAAAGGTGCCCTCATGGTCGCAACGGGACTCGTGGTCGTCCTGATAGCTCTCGCCTTGGTCACTAGAAACATGAAAGCCCTCGTGGCAGCGCGAATTGAAAGATCCCTCAACGCGATCCTCGGCAAAGCCGGGGGACTAGTGGCTCTCGTGGTCGGCATGATCGTGACGATCGCCGTGCAATCCTCAAGTATCACAACCTCAATACTGATACCGCTTTCAGCAGCTGGAGTGTTGACCCTACGAAACGCCTACCCAGTCACGCTGGGCGCAAATGTAGGAACGACCATTACGGCGCTGCTCGCTGCTCTTGCAGCCTCAAGCCCCGACTCGTTGACCGTAGCGTTAGCGCACACGACCTTTAACATCATCGGCATCCTGTCTCTATACGCCCTGCCGTTCTTCAGAGAAGTTCCGGTTATTGCAGCGACGGCAATGGCCGAGATAGCTGTACGTAGACGAGTTCTAGCGGTCTGTTACGTGGTTGGTATGTTCATTGTTGCACCTCTGCTTGGTGTAGCTATCCTTCGTTAGGGGACGATTCTTATGGTGCTTTCGTTTTTTAGAGCAGGAGATAGCGGATTAGATCACGTGGTAACTCGATCAGTTGCCATGGTGAATGATGCGCGTCACTCATTTGATTTGGCATGCATGGCTCTCATGAGTGGAGCCGACCCTCAATCAGTGTCAGACGACGTACGAGAGACTGACCTGCGTATCAACGCCAATGAACAACAACTTCGCAGCGAACTTGCTGTGCATATCAGCGTTCACGGACCCAACGACATTGGCGAAGTCATAGGTCTGATTTTGCTGTTAAAGAAAATTGAACGTGTCGGTGACCACGCAAAGAACATCCTCGATCTTGCCGAAAGCGGAGTTTCATTCCTGGACGAACCCGACATTGATGAGCTACTTGAAGAACGCCGAACTGTCTCCGGGTTCTTCACTGAGGCCAGCGAAATACTGGCAGAACATGAAGGTATACCCGAAGGATTTCGTGATCGGCTCGGGGAGATGACTTCTCAAATTCAGTCGCGCATCGACGCCTATATGACGTCAGACCAACCAGGCCATCAAGTTGTCCCCCGAGCTGTGTATCACCGGTACCTCAAGAGAATTGTCGCCAACCTAAACAGTGCTGTCCTTGCAGCTACTGAACCAGTGCGAGTCATCGATCCAACTGAGTGAACGCCGCAGAATTCGTCGCTCTGTGAGTAGCAGCCGATAGTCGGCCCTAAGGTTAAATCGTGGAAGAGGAACATCAGTCCTCAAATGCGGCCCCTCAACTTGGCGAAGGTGCAGCCAGCAATAATGAACCGCTACCAAAACGCGTCTCCCTCGGCCCCTTCGCTCGTTTAGCCAGAGTTCAACTTATTTCCGCCGCTGGGGACGCTCTTTTCACGATCGCTCTCGCCGGATCTTTGTTTTTTAACCTTGACCCTGATGCCGCGAGACCCAAAGTTGCGTTATATCTTCTCTTAACCATTGCCCCATTTGCGATCGTCGGACCTCTAATTGGCCCCATGATTGATCGGCTGCGTGGTGGTCGACGAGCCATGGTGATCGTGAGCGGCATAGGACGAGCTGTGCTGGCATTTTTGATGATCCGTCACCTGGATTCAGTACTCCTGTTCCCGGAGGCCTTCGGAGCACTTGTGTTAGGCAAGACCTACCACGTAGCAAAAAGCGCGATCGTCCCAGGACTTGTCCGTGGCCACGAAGACCTCGTAGAAGCGAACTCAAAACTGGTTCTGTTGAGCGGAGTTGGTGGCGCACTCGCGGCCGGACCAGGATTGCTTCTAGCCCTAATTGGATCCAAATGGGTACTCGGAGCGGCGATGGTCGTGTTCGCAGCAGTAGTCCCCTTCGGCGCTCGGCTACCGAAAACCTCGATCGCGCGAGAACCAACTCCCCAAGATGAACGAAGCGACCTGCGTAGCGCCGGCATAGTACTCGCAGCATCAGCTATGGCGATCTTGCGCGGCATGACAGGATTCACATTATTCCTAGTCGCGTTTTGGTTACGTCGCGAAGAGGCCGCCACCATCTGGTTCGGGCTGATGGTCGCGTCCAGTGCCCTAGGAGCCTTAATAGGAGCGGTCGCAGCACCACAATTACGGCGGCTCGTGAAAGAGGAATACCTACTTGGTGGAGTGTTGACAATCGCTGCTGCGGTTGGGTTCTTCGCCACCTTTCCAGGTGACCGGATGGCCGTGCTTGTTTTCGTGTTGTCTGTTGGCTTTGCTGCAGGACTAGGGAAACTTTCGTTCGATGCCATTGTTCAACGAGACGCACCGACGGTAAACCAAGGCCGCTCCTTCGCTCGTTTCGAGACGAGATTTCAGCTTTTTTGGGTCCTCGGAGCGCTTATCCCTGTCACTGCACCCAATGGTGTGCTGCCTCTACGTGCCGGGCTTCTGATTCTCGCGCTATCGAGTGGCTCAGCAGCCTTCCTGTACCTGGGAGGCCTCATAGCGTTAGCTCGAGGTAAACGAACTCCGTCGCGAGTCATCGCAGACCAAGTTTGGACTGAAAAGAGATACGAAAACCTAAACAAGCGATTACCTAAATGGGTGACACGAGTAATTCCAGACCCATCAAGACGCGAAAAACCTCAATCTTGATTTAGTTCCGGCAAATCAATCCGAGCTAGCCACAGACCAGGAGCATCAACTTCGTTTGGGGTTGGCAGCGTCTTTGAGTCATTCCACAGCCGCGCCAACGTAGCCTCATCAGCTCGGTCGAGAACACCGGAAATAAAGGTCGACCCCCGTTCAACTAATTCAGAGGTGATTTCAACGCCAAAGAGTTTCTCAACGAATTGATCACCAGCGCTCGTGGTGAAGCGGCGACGTCGAACGACTTCTGAAAGCGATTCATAGGAGCTCAATAAATCCTGAGCAACCTTTTCAACTACATAATCGACGTAGCCCACAACTACCGCCAACAGTGCCTCAAGATCAGGAATTACAGCGCTTTGAGCATCTGATCGCAATGCCCCTAACAAATTTTCCGGATCACCTAACGCGCTCTGCAATTGCTTCTGTAACTCTGCAGGATCACCACTCCCGATGTCTAAATTCATAAACCGATCTTCGAAGCCACGCGGGTCCGTCTGAAAGCCATCAACATAGCGTTGCAGCAATTGCTCAAAAGCTGCCTTTATATGGTTCACAGACAACACCGAATGTGTCGCTATCTCACTAATGCATACCCACAACTGGACATCACTTGAAGGAAGTGACCACTCTGTAGCGAACAGGTCAATATTGTCCACCAAGATAAGAATTCGATCGTCAGGACGAGGGATTGGCAGTACATAGCTTCCGAAGGCTTTAGTAGCGAGGTGTCCTGCTATTGATCCCGCGCTCATCGCCATCATCATGGGGTTAAGCGCTCGGAGGAGACCATCAAGAATTTGAGCATCTGCGTCAGCGACGTCGGAAGGCAGCGTCCCATTCGATAAGCGTTCGGCGAGACGATCTAATAGGGGCCGATATGCGTCCAACGTTGCTGAAGCCCACTCAGCCCGAGTCACAGCCTCCAACGAAAGAGGCCGCCCCGAAGCGGCCACTTGTAAGGACGTGATGTTCGCGACATGCAATTCAGCAACCCTAGCCAACTCAGCTAGTTCAGCTCTTTGAATTGGATCTACATTCGGTTCAGATTTGCCCTCGGTGGCAATCTGGTGAGCAAATTGGCGTGCCATGTCCCACGCTATTGGTCCTTGATTATTAAAGATTTTTCCGAGGTCACCCAAGAACGGAAGACCGCCGAACGGGTTATCTTCGTCAAAAGGGTCGTCACTTGCCACGCTCGCATGGTAGGCCGGTGGCTGTACAGCTTCACACTAGTTACGTGAATAGCTGAAATATAGAAGCGAGAAATGATCGATGACATCAGTTGCAATCTCTGGAGTAGAGGGCGCATTACGAACCCGAATTTCTGAAGCGTTAACCCAGATCTTCGATGAGGTCATTAGCTTTACACCCGATGCAGAGGATGTATCTCTAGCTGATGTTGGAAGCATCATTCATCTAGCGTTCTCCGATGATTCGGATCAAAGGCACCTGATAGGCCTTTTGGACCGGGCTACCGAAGCTGAAATTTCACAGGTGATCGTTGTCTCCAGTGCAATGGTGTATGGGGCATGGCCCAACAACTCGGTCCCCTTGTCAGAAGATGCTGCGGTTCGACCCAATCCTGAATCGGCGTTCGCGGTTCATCAAGCTGACGCAGAAAGAACTGCCCTTGAATGGGCCGATCTTGACTCGGACCGGCGAGTGACGATCTTGCGCCCGACTGCTGTTGCATCTCCAAACGCATCAGGACTTATCGGCGAAGCGCTACTTGCCGCCGCGCCAATCAGGACTCGACGAGATGATCCGCCACAACAGTTTGTTCACTTAGATGACCTTGCTACAGCGGTTGCAACTGTCATCCAACTCGACGACTCGGGGGTCTTCAACGTCGCTCCTGATGGATGGCTCACAGCTCGAGAAGTACGGGACCTTGTAGGAGCGCGACCAATTATTCGTTTGCCGATCCCTTTACCGGGTCGCTTAGACCGCTATGTAGCGCGACGAGTTGGGCATCAAGCTCCGACTGGCCTATTGCCATATACCCGTTATCCCTGGGTTATCGCCAATGACCGCTTGCGGAGCACAGGGTGGGTACCGCGCTACGGGAATGATCAAGTGTTCGTAGCGGCGGAAGCTGGAATGCCATGGGACTCAATGAACGCTAAACAGCGGCAAAATGTTTCGCTCGGCATAGGGGCAACCGCAATTATGGCTCTGGTATATGGACTGGGCAGGTGGCTAAAACGCGCCACGATACGAAAAGCCAACTAGTCAAGTTCCCCAACTTCAATATCAACCAATGTCAGTCTCTCTGCTCGCCAAATTCTCAGTGACGACTTACTGCCGGGCCGCAGCATTCGAGCATCTACGACAAGAGCACCCATATCTAAAACAAGTTGACCATCTAGTTCGACCACAACGTCGCCTACCTTGACGCCACCGCGTTCAGCTGGGCCACCAAAATCAACGGAATCGACTAAAACTCCCGCAGCGTGGCTTGGAGGTAAAAGCTGAGTAGGAGCGTCTGAACCGCGAATTCCGAGTCGACCATGTCGAGCCTCACCCCACTGAATAATGTCGGAAGCGACATGGTGCGCAATTTCTATAGGAGTAGCAAAACCTAAACCCTCTGCCCCAACGTCAGTGACAGCAATGACTGTAGTGATTCCTACCACCGCTCCACGAGCGTCAACTAACGCCCCACCCGATGACCCTGGAGATATCGGAGCATCAGTTTGGACTAACTCATATAGCCAATCTCCCTGTGGTGACTGCAGCCTCCGATTCGTAGCGCTAATTACGCCGACAGTTACGGTTGGGCCACCGCGTAAACTTAATGGTGAACCAATAGCGATAGCAGTTTCACCCGCGCGAAGTGGCGCCGAAAAACCCAATGTCGCTGGGACAAACTCATAATTTTCAGCATCTAAGGGACGCAGCACTGCAACGTCGGTGCGTCGATCTAAACCAACCAAACCAGCTTCAACAACGGTTCCATCAGCAAGGACCAGCCGGTAACGCTCGCCGTTTTCCACTACGTGAGAATTTGTTATGAGGTGTCCATCATCTCGAAAAATGACACCAGAACCCGAACCGACAACACGACCAGATTGGACCACCTGAACGCCGACGACACTTGGAGTTACTTTCGCCGCGATATCTACGACGGGAAGAAACCCATTGCCTTCCTCACCCGAAGTCGAGACCGTAGCAGTAGCAATTTCGCGTTCAATAACTCGTTCAACCACCTGTGGCGAAGACCGAAAGGTAACGCCGGCTATGAGCGCCATCCCCATAGCGCCGATGACAGCTCCGACAAGACCCGCCCCGAAAAGTCTTCGCTTGGCCGCACGCCGCCCAGAATCAGGAGATAAATATTGAAGTTCACTGGGGTGTCGCCAAATACGATCGTCGGGATGGAGCGCATATTTACTTGTAGGAGTCTCTTCAATCGTCGCATTGTCATCATCAGGAATTTGGGACCAATCAATAGAACTCTCTAACGCCCACGCGTCAGAAGAACTTCCTGAGCTACCGTCGCTCGGGGTTTCGTCTGGATCTTGTCCAGGATCATTGGTCGCTCCCACACCCCAAAACGTACATAGCGAATCACCGTTCTTACCCGCGGCCTAGGTAAGCGATAGGGAGGTGCCCCTTCATCGGCGTACCATAAGCGATGTGTCCCTTCATCAAAGTAACGAATCTTGGGTTGTACTAACTCCCGATGAATTGAAGATTGGTGAAATCTATGACTGGTGCATCCACCGATCAGGCGGAGCGATAGTCCTTTTCTCTGGTACAGCACGCGACCACGCTGAGGGCCGAGACGATGTCTCATTGCTCGAATACGAAGCATACGAAGAGCATGTTGAACCCCGCCTTCAAGCAATAGTCGAAGAGATGCGCAACTTGTGGCCTGATATTTTGCGCGTCGTGATAGCTCACCGAACAGGGCCCCTTGAAATTGGTGAGAGCTCAGTGGTAGTAGCCGTGTCATCGCCGCACCGTCCCGAAGCCTTCGAAGCAGCGAGATTCGGTATTGATACTCTTAAAGCGACTGTTCCAATCTGGAAAAGAGAAGTTTGGAGAGACGGCGAAGACTGGGCACTAGCAGCGCAAGACATCCGAGACGTCCCATCAACGCAACAAAATCAGGAAAGATCATCTTGACACCGCTCGCCTTCCTAGGTCTCGCCGCAGCCATCACTGTTGTTGGTTCACTGTTCCTCATGATTGGGAGTCGCAAACGAACACCCTGGGATTCGAGTATTAACGCATTCCAAAAACGACTAACCGCGTTAGCACCAGACCAAGATCAAGTTGTCGGCCCCAGAGGCGACGATTCCTTCGACAGTGAGGGGAGGAATTCCACTGGCACGTGACCTAGCCATTGACCTCGGCACCGCTAACACCTTGGTGTACGAACGTGGACGCGGCATCGTTCTCAACGAGCCGTCGGTAATAGCTATGAACGAACGCACCGGCGACGTACTGGCTGTTGGGCGCGAAGCATGGCAAATGATTGGAAGAACTCCGTCCTATATCGTCGCTGTCCGCCCATTGCGAAAAGGGGCTATCACCGACTTCGACACGACACAACGGATGATCAGGTTGATTCTTCAACAAGTTGGTGTCGGCCGGTTCGGCAAAACACGAGTCGTGGTATGCGTCCCTTCAGTCATTACGCCAGTTGAGCGTCGCGCAGTTACGGACGCAGCACGGCGAGCCGGAGCTAGCGATGTTCGCCTGATAGATCAACCGATGGCTGCTGCGATTGGATCTGGTTTACCTATCCATGAACCAATGGGAAATATGGTCATCGACGTGGGTGGCGGAACAGCAGAAACTGCAATGGTCTCCATGGGAGGGATCGTTTCGCTAAAAGCTATAAGAGTGGGCTCATTTGATTTCGACTCAGCGTTACAGAACCACGCTAAACGTGTGCATGGTGTAGCTATCGGTGAACGAACAGCTGAAGAAATTAAAGTTCAAATAGGGTCGGCGTGGGCGGTCGACGATGAGTTTGATGCCGAAGTAAAAGGACGTGATCTCACGACTGGGCTGCCCCGAACCTTCATACTGACCCCTGACCAAGTCCGATCAGCGTTAGATGAGCCAGTGCAGGCAGTCGTTGACTCAGTTATCGACTGTCTCAGCCAAGCGCCACCAGAGCTCTCACAGGATCTGCTGGTACATGGTGTCCATCTAGTTGGGGGAGGAGGCTTGTTAAAGGGACTTGCTCAACGGATCGAAAATGATGCTCGCGTACCCGTACGGACCGTGCGAACGCCAATGGAAGCTGTAGTTCTGGGCGCAGGTCGCGCCCTAGACGATTTCGAGGCACTTTCGTCAACCTTCAATACATATGGCAACCGTTGGTAATTCCCGCGTGACTTTAAGTAAGTCGCCGAAATACCGGCTTGTGTCGCTTATTGCCGCCTTTGTATTAGGTGTCGGCTGTTCCGACCAAGCAGAGAATCTCTCGGATGTCGAAGACCAACAACCGCTGTCAGTCGAACGATCAGTTGGTTTCGATGGAGACATCATCAGGCTTGGAGTTATCGCAAATTTAACGGGTCCCGGCGCGTCACTAGACAGAGCAAGGTTGACTGGAGTTTCCGCTTATTGGTCAGACGTCAACGCGTTAGGAGGAATAGGTGGGAGATACGCCGTTGAACTGAACATTGTTGACCACAGCGGTAACCCGGGACTAGTGGAAGAGTTGGCACCTGGATTACTCGATGAAGTTGTTTCGTTAGCGTTTATCAATGAGACCGCACTCGGAGCAGTTCACCCGTTTCTTGTTGAAGGCCAAGTGCTCGGGGTAGTAGCCACATCAACATTGGATTGGGAGTCCGATAGCCGCTTCTTAACCCACAGTCCCCCAATTGAAGCAGTGGCCCTAGCGCTTTTCGAAAACGCTCCCTTGTCTAAATGGTGCGTAGTTACCGACGGCTCGCCGCTCGGCGTGGGACTGAGGAGGTCCGCACCGCAAGCAGCTCAGATCGCTGCGGCGCAAAATGTGACTCTAATAGGAATAGAGGAAGACCTAGCATCGGCAGTATCAGCAGCAGCTTGCCAACATGTGCTCGCTGAAGTTTCCGAAGAATTTCAGGAGAAACTCATCAGTTCGCTCCCACCTAACCGAACTGTTTACCGTCACGCAGGGTTAACCGACCCCACGATTGAACGAAGCGACCTGCAATTCTCCTACATCGACTCCGGCCCACCGTGGGATGTTGACTCAGCGAGCGGGATGCGTCCGTTTTTGGCGGCATTACTGCGCCACGCTCCAGATGCCGGGGCTGACACAAGAATGCGCGATGGCTACGTGTCACAAATACGACTACACCAGCTGTTAGAAGCGGCGGTAAAAGATGGTGATTTAAGACGCTCGTCCTTATTCGAAGCTGGCCAAACACACACCCGCATTCAAATGCTTGGCCTTGCCGAAGAGATAGATATGTCGCTCGAAGAACCGCCCTTACCGCGAAATATTCATCTCCAAGTCAAAGTTAACGATGATGAAGGCATGGACGGGCGCGGGTGGAAACTTGATCAAACATTGCGTCCCCAAAATGCTTCGGCGCTCGAAATTGAAATAGCTAACTAGCTAGTCGGTCGCCACTCCCAAAAGATCTCCGGTAACAGCACGAACTTGTCGGTCTTTGTCGCTCAAGGCTTTACTGAGGGCCTGTCGGGCCACAGGTTCGTCGAACTGGAAAAGACCAAGAACAGCTCGTCGACGGATCTGCGGCTTATCAGTCATTGCCCTTAGAAGGCAGTCCAAAATTTCCTTACGATTTCCGTGATCGCCGGTTGCCAGAGCCCCTAAGGAAGCAACCGCACTTTCCCTGCATAAAGGATCCTCGTGATTTGCAGCCATTTGCAAAAGCGATGGGATCGCCGAACTCTCTTCACGTTCACCAATAGCGAAAGCAGTTGCTTCAGCCACCGCAGGATCTGAATCCATCAAACAAATTTCAATGTCGACATCAGATCTTTTAGCAGCAATCTCGACCGCTCGCCGTCTCACCGACCCGCTGGGATCTTCGAGCGCTGACTGCAACTCGGAAGCAGTTAACGAGCCGATGCGCTCCAAAGCCCCAAGAGCTATGCGTCGAGTAACGACATCAGATGCAGCCAGCAAAGCACGAGCTTCACTTTCATCGCCGTCATGACCAGCTATTGCTGCGCCTATCCGCTCTAAGCGCAGATCTTTCTCGCTCAACTGATTGCTGCCTGCAAAATCAACGCGGCTGCTATTGCCAGTAGTCCAACTATCAGCGTTATCGCTAAACCACCCAAAATAGAAAAAGCACCGAGACCCAAAAGGGCAACCAACTTTCTCCATAAAGAGGCACCTTTATGGGCCTGGGAAGGCAAAATCCGGCGCGGATCATTCAAATTGGATCCGCGGCGCGAACCCTGGTCATCATCAAGATTAAGAAAATCTTCAGATAATGAATCTGATGGTCGTATTGCCTTTAGAGGAGCTGTCAATTTCGGGTCAGGGTTCGTATCGTTCATTAAATTCATCCAAGCCGCGTGCCATCACACGGTTACATCGTGGCACGCTTATACACAATGTCCGAGTCGACCACCAATGAGAATAGTTCTCTTCTAAGTGACCAATCATCAGTTACGCGCCGAGTTCCAGGTTGGGTCGTGGTCATTGCGGCCATCTTGGCAGCGGGATTTCTGACAGTCGTTGCTCTCGACCGCATCACCCTTACCTCTAAGGTTTTGACAAGCCCTGGAGCGACCCGAGAAATCGGTCCGATGTTGCAAGTTGACCCAGCCAACGCTTTCAGCGCTGAAGGCCACATTGAAATGGTCACGGTGAAATCCAACCTTCAACCTTCAGTGCTGGAACTGTTTGGCGGTTGGCTTGACGGGTCAATAAAAATTTCCGAGCGCCACGAAATATTAGGCGATCGAACCGTTGAACAGAATCGCACCCTTGGCCAAGAACAAATGGCACGCAGCCTTGACATCGCTGCGCGGGTAGCACTGGAACGGATCGGCTACGACGTGATTTCAGAAGCGGGAGCCCTAGTAATCCAGATTGTCCCCGACACACCGGCCTTCCGAACCGTGGATCGCGGCGACGTCATTATCAAAGCGGAAAACACTGAGGTAAAAACGTCGCGCGATCTAGGCGAGTTGGTTCGCAACAAAGCGCCAGGCGACAATTTTTCATTTTCGGTCCTTCAGATAGACGGAACCATTCGCGAAGAAACAGTCAGACTTGCGGAGCGAGACGGAAATGCATTTCTCGGAGTTTCCATTAGCACCTATGTTGAAATGGATGACTTGCCGTTTGATATTGATTTTCAAGTTGAACGCGTCGGAGGCCCCTCAGCTGGCCTGAGCCTCACCTTGGCACTCTTGGAACGGATGCTTCCCGGCGAACTGCTTGGTGGAATGCAAGTAGTAGCGACCGGCACTGTTGACCCACTGGGCAATGTGGGCGCAGTTGGTGGTGTCGAACAGAAAAGTCATGCTGTTATGCGAAACGGGGCGGACATATTCTTGGTCCCCGCTAGGCAGGTAGAAGAAGCAGAAGCAGTGCTGGGAGACATCATCCAAGTGATTGGTGTCGAGACACTCGATCAGGCATTATCTGAACTCAGTTTATTAGGTGGAGACCTAACCGGAATCCAGTTCGATAGTCAATAAAAGACTTCGTTTTCGAACAACCATCCGCGCTCAGCTTGGAACGATCGGTACCCTCGATCATCATGGTTCAGTACGCCGAAGGGGCGTTTGGCATTGATCCAGATGCGGTAGCGCATGCTGAATTCACGCATGTTTTTCGCGGCTACTCCATCGACGAGGTCCGGTCATTCCTAGAAGATGTCGGAAGCGAATTACATCGGCTCAAAAGAGAACTCGCTGAAGCGCGCATAATTCAGGAGGCGGATACAAATTCACCCCAGTTGACCAAAGAATCAGAAGGTCAACCAACAGCCTCAGTGCGCCCGGGCACGGTCATTGACTTGCAATCTCATCGCCTCACTATTGAACGTCAAGAAAATTTTGATGACTTTGACTCTGACACTTCCACTGATCTTTACGGAGAAGAAGAACGACATATTGTGCCATTCCCCAGCGCTGCGCCCCCTCAGAGAAGAGCGGTCATCGACGAACTATTCGCGCGCCTTGGCCCACCGCAACTTGATGATGTCGAATGGGCCAAAGAAGTCCTCATACGAACAGGCGAGATCCCTGCCGTCGCTCAATCTCCATACGAGTCGCTTCACGGTGAGGCAGAAACTATCGCCGATCCCCATGACCGCCTTCGGAGGACGGTGACAGAGCTATCCCGGTCAGCAGTCGGGCAACTCAAAAGAAACCTCGCGACCCGACTTGAAAGTCTTTTGCCGGACCTAAGGACTCCTCCTCCAAATCATTATGAGATGTCGCACTTGGTTCCCAGAGCAATGGATGATGACCTCGTCGAAGGGTTCACCCCTTTCGTGGCGGCTGCAGCAAAATTTGGGGCGGGTGGAATACCGGTCAATGTTGATGGCATACCGAGCAAAGTGGCGAGAACTATAGGAGATTGGTTACGAGACCGGCTTGAAGCGCACTTAGATGACGATGTAGCGATCGAAGTTCGTCTCCGGGCTGTTTACCGAGAGTGGAAAAAATCCGCAGTGGACCTCATCGCCACCGACGCGATCGCAGAAGCCTTTGCCTTAGGGCTATACGTGACAATCCCACAAGATGCTCAAATCAAATGGGAAATGCCGGCGGATGGATGTTGCGGTGATATTTGTCACACCAATGGATTGGCGTCGATACGCGGAAAAGGCGAAGAGTTCCCGTCTGGTCATCTACTACCCCCAGTCGGTCCGGGATGCCGCAGTCTGGTCGTGCCCGCAGGCCAGTAAGATTCAGGTATATGCGACCACCTGAGCAAATGAAATCACGCCGGCGCCGAACCAACCGAGGACGAGTGCTGCTCGGCTTCGGCGGCCTAGCCATCTTTCTGTTCTTTACCTCGATCAGAGGCCTTGCCGGCTTCTGGACCGATTATTTGTGGTTTGACAGCCTTTCGCTGTCTTCCATATGGACATCGGTGCTTTGGGCCAAGATCGGCCTTGGCCTCTTGTTTACGGCAGTGTTTTTCGTATTGCTCTGGGTGAACCTGTACATAGCGGACCGGCTTGCACCCAAGGTTCGACCACCCGGACCAGAAGACGAACTATCCCGTAGATGGCAGCAATTTACATCTTCGCGAACTGTTCTCATCAGGAGCTCTATCTCACTTCTGTTCGCTCTCCTCGTCGGTGCAGGAGTCTCCTCACAATGGCAAAGCTGGCTTTTCTTTACCAACCGAGTCGACTTCGGCATCGTGGACCAACAATTTGGCGTCGATGTCGGCTTTTACGTTTTCCAACTTCCGTTTTTGACGTTCGTAGTCAATTGGACGTTTGCTGCCATAATTGTGATTTTTGTCGTTACAACTATCCAGCACTACCTCAACGGTGGGATTCGTCTTCAAGGTCAAGCCGGATCTCGAGTTACCCCACAAGTCAAAGCCCATTTGTCTCTTCTTTTGGGGCTACTGGCGTTGGTTAAAGGCGCCGGTTACTACCTCGACCGGTATGAACTAACTCTTTCGGAACGAGGCTTTGTCACTGGGGCCACATACACCGACGTCAAAGCACAGCTACCGGCACTTCAGCTGCTCATGATTGTCAGTGTGTTCTGTTTTGGGTTGCTGATCTTCAACATCTGGCGTCGAGGATTCACTTACCCCATTATTGCGGTGGGCCTATGGGCGTTAGTCGCCAGCCTCGCTGGAACAATTTACCCCGCATTGGTTCAACGCTTTCAAGTGGAGCCATCAGAGTCAACAAAAGAAGCGCCTTACATTGAACGCAATATTGAGATGACCCGTATTGCTATGGGCCTCGACCAAGTGACGCCCCGGAACTTTGATTACGAACCCACCCTTACTGCAACTGAAATAGAAGAAAATCTTGCGACGGTGCGTAATGTGAGGCTCTTAGACCCCGCGGTCATGCGAGATACCTTCCAACAAACCCAAGGCATCAAGAGTTTCTATGACTTCCGGGACATAGATGTCGATAGATACGAAATTGATGGACGAACAACTCAGGTCGTTTTGGCGGCGAGAGAATTAAAACAAACTGATCTTCCCAACAACTCTTGGGAATCTGAGCACATAGCTTTTACCCACGGATACGGAATTGCCGCAGCTCCTGCCAACGCGATCGACGCGAATGGTCGCCCGGACTACGCCCTATCCGACATACCAGTATCGGCAATACCGGGTGCTGAATCATTAGACGTTGAAATGCCAGGTCTGTATATAGGTGAGGGCTTACAGGGTTATGCGATCGTTGGCGCAGCTCGCGACGAAGTCGACTTCCAAGACAATGATGATCAAACGGAAGTAACTCGCTACGACGGAGCTGACGGAGTGAACATCAGTTCGCTTCCGAGGAAGCTTGCTTTCGCACTGAAATTTGCGGAACCAAACCTCGTCGTCTCTGGAGAGCTTGGCTCAGAGAGCCGCATTCTCTACAAAAGAGATGTAGTTGATCGAGCAAAAACTCTGGCTCCGTTCTTAAAATTTGACAGAGACCCGTATCCCGCAGTTATTGACGGCAAGGTGATGTGGATCCTCGATGCCTACACCTCAACAGAGATGTTCCCCTACGCGCAACGAGTTAATCCCCGAGCCGTTAGGTCAGGTGATCTGCGCACGGAGGCAAACTACGTCCGAAATTCAGTCAAAGTCGTTGTAGATGCATATGACGGAACTCCTGACTTCTACATCGTTGACGACGAAGACCCCATAGCGAAGTCTTACCAAAAACAATTCCCCAATCTATTTAGCGACACACCGCCGCCGACCGAACTTGCAGAACACTTCCGTTACCCCGAAGACCTGTTCCGAATGCAAACTGATATGTGGGGCCGCTACCGGATTACTGAAGCATCGGAATTCTATGACGCGGCAGGAGCCTGGAGTGTTGCTCAAGACCCAGGAAATTCGATCGGACAAACAGCTGTCGAATCAGTTATCGACGCGTCAGGCAACATCATCAGTAGTTCGGAGGTACGGATCGCACCGCAGTACTTGTTGATGCGACTGCCCGGAGATGAAGACGAATCATTCGTTATTTTCAGGCCTTTCGTCCCATTTTCCGACGATGACTCACGTAAGAACCTGGAAGGATTCATGGTCGTTCACAACGACCCTGAACGTTACGGCCAGATAGAGGTTTACGAGATTCGTTCTTCAACTCCGGTAGATGGGCCGGCTTTGTTTAATTCGAATATTCAGACAGAAGAAGAGATCTCTGAACGAGTGACGCTCTTGAACCAGAATGGGTCCACTGTGGTCCCGGGCAATCTGCTGTTGATCCCGGTTGAGAACTCGCTGCTCTATGTCCGCCCGCTATACATAGAAGCCACCGGAACTACCGCGGTGCCTGAACTGCAATTAGTGATTGTTGGTGTGGGCCCAGAAGTTGTCATCGCTGACAGTTTCGAAGCAGCGTTAGCCAATGCAATCCCTGGCCTCAATATTGATTTACAAGCACAAGCTGTTCAACCGGGCCTCGATGATGCAGAGCCCGACGAAGAAGATTCCTCTGACACGACCGAACCTGAAGAAGATACTGATTCTGATGGTGAGTCCGTCGAAGAGCTGTTGGCTCTATCGCGAGAAGCATTCGACCGAGCTGATGCAGCGTTACGCTCCGGTGATTTAGCTGGATACCAGCGATGGGTAGAAGCCGCTGCTGGCTATATATCTAAGGCTCAAAAAATGCTAACTCAGTCTCCAGTTCGAGACGACGCTGACGCTGCATAACGCTGTGCTCGGAACAATCCCCACGGCTACAGGTGACATAACGGCGCCGGAGCGAGTTCTCGTGGTTGTCGCTCACCCAGATGACGTTGATTTTGGGACCGCGGGCACGATGGCAGCGTTAGTGAGCGCCGGTTCAAATGTTGCCTATTGTTTAGTGACCAGTGGAGACGCTGGAGATGACGATTTAACCCGAACTAGTGAAGATCTTGCAGCCTTACGACAGAGTGAGCAGAAGGCGGCAGCGTTAGCGGTCGGTGTGGAAGATCTGCATTGGTTGAACTACCCAGACGGCCGAGTGGAAAATAGCCTTGCGCTCCGCCGTGACATATCGCGGGTCATACGACTAGTAAGACCCGACGTCGTGGTTACGCAGCCAACTAGTGCCAACTGGGATCGAATCTACGGAGCTCATCCAGATCACCTAGCAACAGCGTGGGCGACCATGGCTGCTGTGTACCCTGATGCGCGGAACCCACGGTCTCACCCGGAACTCTTAGCTGAAGGTCACGAACCGCACACAGTGAGTGAAGTTTGGATGATGTGGATGGCTGCGGCTGAGGGAACGATGATGCACGTCGATATCACTGCCACGTTCGACAAGAAAGTCGAGGCGCTGCGTTGTCATTCAAGCCAAACAGATCGCATCGAAAACCTGGAGGAATTACTGCTCGAGTGGGCTTCAGGTGTTGCCGCCAATGCATCGATGGAACCTGGTTGTCTTGCCGAAGGCTTTCGAGTTATCAACACCGAGTAAAGTTACAAAGGCAGCCAAGTAGGGTTCTATGAACGAACGACAGCTAATTGATTCACCGCGCGGCTGGCTTACCGTCATAGCGACGTTCTTCTCATCTGCTGTGGCCCTAGGCACGGTGTATAGCTTTGGTGCATTTTTTCAGTCAATGGCTGATGATTTTGGGACAGGGAAGGGATCGACTGCAGTTATTTTCGGACTGACGACGTTTTCGTTCTTTTGGTTAAGTTTGATTACAAGCCGGCTTTCAGATCGTTATGGGCCTCGTCCGGTGCTTGGAGCTGGAGCTATTGCGCTGTTTGTTGGGTTGTGGGCCACGAGCTACGTTGACTCGATTGGGGTTGGCTACATTACCTTTGGGGTTGGAGCCGGTATCGCCGCAGCATGCGCATATATTCCTATGGTCGCTCATGTCGGAGGCTGGTTTGAAAAATCGCGTGCCACAGCGGTCGGTATTTCCGTAGCCGGGATCGGAGTGGGGACGCTGGTTATGAACCCGTTAGCCGCCCGGTTGATTGATTTGTATGGATGGAGGAGTACATATCGGATCTTCGGGGTTGGAGGTTCACTAATTCTGTTGGTTGGCGTTTTTATGATGGCACGTGCACCTGGAGAAGCTGGTGCAGCACCTTCACGAGTGCGTGAGGCATTTAGATCTCCGACATTTCGAAAGCTTTGGATCGCTGCTTTCTGTTATGCCACCGCCCTGTTCATCCCATTTGTTTTTGCTGTTCCGTATGCAAAAGAACGCGGAATTTCTCCTGTAGCTGCGGCCACTCTTGTCGGTTTACTCGGTGGCTCTAGTGTCCTTTCCCGGATTGGGTTTAGCTGGCTTACCAATCGTTTTGGAACGTTTCGTATCTTCCGATTTGGTTTTGCACTCTGCCCAATAGCTTTCGTCACGTGGCTCCTAGCAGGGTCGTCTTTTGCAACTCTGGTCATCTTCATGGTCATCATGGGCGTTGGGTATGGATCTTTCGTTGCTGTCAGTCCGCTCGTACTCGCCAATTTGTTTGGAGTAGTAGGGCTTGGTTCTCTTATGGGCCTTTTGTACACAGCCTGTGGCTTGGGGGCGTTACTTGGCCCACCTATGGCAGGCCGAATGATCGATGTCTCCGGTGGTTACAACATGCCAATTCTGGTTGCTTTAGGGCTGGGCCTCATCTCGTTCTTAGTCTTGACCTTGTTTTCCACTACCGCTTCGGGGAACATTGATGTGATGGGCACAACTTCACCTGAAGTTGTGACGGCCGGAACCGGTATCGCCGCGAGAATGACTGCTTTTGATGAAACCCTGATGGAACTTGAAGATTGGCTCGATCCCTAAGCCGACGGTGACGGCGATTTCTTCTTCTTCGCACCCAAAGTTGCAGATTGTTATACAGAACCGCCATACTGATGATCCTTCGCCGCGGGGTGGAGCAGTTTGGTAGCTCGTCGGGCTCATAACCCGAAGGTCGTTGGTTCAAATCCAACCCCCGCCACCAAGTAAAAAGGTCCGGCCTTCATGGCCGGACCTTTGATGTTTTCTTGGCCAGCTTTAGTCGCTATCTATGTTGATCCGGCGAGAGCTTCAAGATCAACCAGAACGGGGTTAGACATCAGTTCGTCGGCCTGTAGGTGGGTGTTAGGGCACTAATTGCCGATCTACAATCCCTGAATGGTCCGGTTAAGTGATCTTCATCCGGTTGAGGCAGAACACCTTCTCAAGCGCGCGAAAGATATGCCAGCTATAGGTCCCGGTGACTGGGTTGACCCCCCGTCTGTTAAGGAGGCAACGGTAGCGATCGTTTCTACGGCGGGTCTTCATCGGCGTATAGACCCACCGTTTACTATCGGTTCGCTGGATTATCGGATCATTCCTGGAGATACCCAGTTTGACGATCTAGTGCTCTCACACATCAGCGCAAATTTTGATCGCAGCGCATTTGGTCAAGACCCGAACATCATTTTTCCAATAGACCGCCTCAGAGAGCTCGTTTCCGCCGGAGAAATAGGCGGAGTAGCGCGCTGGCATTACTCCTTTATGGGAGCGATGCCCGACCCCTCCCAGTTTGAGAAAACAGGTGAAGAGATCGGTCGATTGATGGCTCAAGATGGAGTTGATGTTGCTTTCTTAGTTCCGATATGACCGGTATGTACGGGTGCGGTCGGCGCCTTAGCGAATTACATAGAGCGGGCCGGAGTAGCCACTACATCAATAAGTCTGATTCGCGAAATGTCCGAAGCGGTTGTGCCTCCACGAGCGTTATGGGTGCCCTTTCCTCTCGGCCGGCCCCTTGGCGCTGTCAACGATCCAGACTTCCAAAAGAATGTGTTGAGAAGAGCGCTCGGGCTTTTAGATACGGCGGTCGAACCGACTATTGAGGACTATGTAATAGAGACACCAGATGACGGCGTGAGCGAAAATTGGGTATGCCCTGTGAATCTCTCTTCGGCAACATCGGACTCTCTGGGCGAACGGTTATTGGCAGAAGTGGCGATGCTGCGTCCATGGGCTATTGAGACCAGACACCAACGAGGCCGAACCCTTTTTGGCGTCACGGGAGCTGGAGAAGATCAAGTTGATGACGTGGCTCGAGCGTTGGCGACAATCGCTGAGTCGGGCGACGTCATTTCCGAACCGCTGGTTGATGGGATCAGCTGGACATTCGAAATGCCATTACTTTTGCGACATATGGCGGATGACCTTCGCACCTTTTATCACGAAGCAGTCGCGGCACAGCCGGGCGAAAGTGCACCTAATCACGATGCTCTCAATCAATGGATATTTAGCGAAACAGTCCTCGGAGAAACGTTGTTACTAGTGGCTGACGGACTGACTCGAGCATCTAACGTGCCCATGGCTCAGCTTGTAAGAGGGCTTTTAATCCCAGAGGGCTATTACAAGGGTGGTAGTGCTTTCCCTGAAGAAGTCAATTTGGCGATAGACCCATAAGTGCAGATGGATCTATCGCGCAGGAAGGAAGCCTCAGTGGGGTGAAGCGCGCTCAACGTCTTGTCGGCTCGTCGGCAAGATAAGTGCCCGGCCACGGTCGTTAGGCGAGGAGTGAGGCCCCGAGTGGGTCTGATCCCTGTCCAGGTCCTGGGAGTACGAAGAAGAAGCCGCCGCCTAATGGTCGGATATATTCTTCTAGGGCTTCTCCGTCGAGTCGACGTTGAACAGTGATGAAGCCTTTTTCTAGGCTTCGTTGGTAGCTGAGGAAGACCAAACCCTGATCCATTTGGTCATTCCCGTCTAAACCATCGGCATAGTTGAAGCCGTTTCGCAGCATAAGGTTCTCTTCACTGCCGGAGGTTCTTGGATTAGCTCGAGCGATATGACTTTCAAAGGAAGTAAATCTTGGTTCGTCGGTTTCCTTCTTCATTCCTAGTGGAGCACCGCTATCTCGAGAACGCCCGATGAGCTCTTCTTGTTCGTTGAGACGGGTTCGGTCCCAAAATTCAACCATCATTCGGATTACTCGAACTGCTAGATAAGTACCCCCGAGAGCCCATTCGGGCTGAAGATCATTTGGCTGCACCCATACGATCTCATTCATCGAACTGTCTGACTGGGGGTCTGGGTTAGCAGTCCCATCTTTAAAGCCCATTAAGTTTCGGCCCGGCGCTATTCCGGGTTTGATATCTGGTCGAATAGAGTTGAAACCACTTCTAGTCCACTTTGGTATTACTGACCCTCGGACACTCCGCATGAGTTGTCGAAAACCGTGGATAACTGACTCGTGGGTTACGCCTCCGATTGCCACTGAAAGATCACCGTGGCTGGTTGCTGGCTTCACCATGTAGTCGTTGTTGAACTTCGGCATCGGCTGAAGTTCTCGAGGTTTAAGCGATGCCAGACCGAAGCGAGAATCGAAGAGTGAATCGCCTACTGAAAGAACAACCCATGGTGGGACGTACCCATCTGCTCGGTCATTGAGACCTGTATCAGCAGGCGGAAATCCACCTGACCGATCTTCATACCGGGCGCCGCTCATTAATAATTCTATGGACTCGCTAAGTCGTACAAATAGCTGCTCAAGTTCCCTTTTGTCGTCCACTCTGACGTCTAGACCTGCGACGAGTCCGGCAGGCATTCGAGGAGCCGTTACCCCTGCCTGATGTTTTCCGCGAAAGTTGTACCCCAACGACTCGTTAGAAGAAGCGGAATATGTGCTTTCGTTCTTTAAGAGTGGCCACGCGAACCCGGCAGTCGCAGCGGCGGCTCCAGCTGCCCCGGCCGCGCCCAGGAACTTACGGCGGCTTATTCCTTTAGGTTTTTCGGAATTGTCTTCCATCACAAACACCTAAATAACGCGCAGAAGCGGTGGCCTCTGAATCTGAGACCACCGCTTAAGCTATAGGGATTAAATCTAGGAATAACTACTCGAGTCCGAGAGTTCCGTTGAGCATTGATAGAGATTCAGCCAACTCTCCAAGAGCCGCTGCGAGTTCGGATCGCTGATCCTCGGTGACCTCATCGTAATGCACGTATCCGTCAGCGAAGCTTCCGAATTGAGCGAGCTGGTTATTGAGTTCATCGAATGATGCTTCAATAGCGTCAAGTAGGTCATGATCTGCTGACTCTAACGCTGGGGTCAAGAGCTCGATGAGAGCCTCAGCTCCTTCCACGTTTGCTTTAAAGTCGTAAAGGTCAGTCCCGGAATACCGGTCTTCTTCACCTGAGAGCTTCCCATCAGGGGCTGCGACCTCTTCGATTAGTTCCTGGGCGCCGACCGTCAATACGCCCGGGGGAAGTTCCAAACCGGGTAGTGCGTCAGCAAATGTCTGCAAGTCAGCTTCCAGCTGATCAGCGAATGGTCCCGCTTCAGAAAGGTCGCCGGCTTCCCACAAGAAATACTCAAGTTTGTGCCAGCCAGTAAAGGTCGGGTCCATCGGGCCGTCGAAGTCATCCTCACGGGCGTCGACTGCACCATCTATATCTTCGATGAGACCTGCAATTGGCTCGATTCGTTCCCAGGGACGCCGTGAAATTGGGTACGCAGCTGCTGCTGCTTCAGCGTCGCCTGCCCGGATCGCGTCAGCGAATATTGCAGTCTCCGCTTGCATAGCAGCAATCTGCTCGCCGATATAAGCGCGGTAGCCGTCGACAGCGTCTTCGATAAGAGCGTTATCTGTTTCCTGGACCAGTTCACTTGCTGAGATACCGGTTGAGGAGCCAGAACCACTAGATGATGAGTCGTCACTACCGCAGGCGGCAAAAACAAGCGTTAATGCAACAAGCAGGCCGCCCACCTTGGGCCCATTAAAACTTTTCATGAAAAGGTTCTCCGTTATGGATAAGCAGAAGCATCGGACAGCTCTGCAAGAGTGTTAACCATACCTAATAAGAACTAGATAGGGACCCAATGATATAAAAGAAGGGAAATTTAACATACCCATAATGTTCGAAGAGACGACAAGCACGCGCTACTTTTCTTCGGATAGAAAATCTGAAGTAGAGCCCTGAGAATTTAGTGGTGCAGGGTTCTGAGATAATTTTTATTCGTAACGAAGAGCATCGTCGTCAAGAGTGATTGCTGGTAACTCGTCCTTGTCAGTCCAGTAATCCTGGGTATGTCGCCAGGGATCAACCGTTCCTTGCTTGGGCATCAAATGAATGGAACGCATTAAGTATCCAGGGTTGAAGTTTTCCGGATCAACCCAAGGAAGCAGTTCCATGTCTGTGTCTTCGAGCCGCAAGGCTGGGACCACGCTTTTGGCACCTACATCGTCCATGTGTTGCAGCAGCCGACAAACGTAGCCGGCTATGAGGTCAGCTCTCAATGTCCAACTTGCCCTGAAATAACCAAAGACCCAGATCATGTTTGGCAATCCCGTAAACATCATTCCGCGATAACCGATGGTGTCGGAGAAATCTAAGAGTTCATTATCAATGGTGAATGAAATATCGCCAAGAATGCTGAGATCGAAACCGGTCGCCGTGACAATGATGTCCGCTTCGAGTATCTGACCACTAGCTGTTTCGATGCCCGTTTCGGTGAAGGTTGCGATCTCATCGGTCACAACTGACGCATCTCCTGCGGCTATCGAGTGAAAAAGATCACCGTCTGGGATGAGGGCAATCCGTTGTTGCCAGGGTCGGTACGCGGGTTCGAAGTGTTCCGAAACGTCATAGTCATCACCCAAAATTTCTCTGATGCCCTTGTACAACTCCTCTCGAACAAGGTCGGGATATTTGAATGACATTTCCACAATTTGTTCTTGGTCAAGGAGAATCTTTTTTCGAACGATCTCGTGAGTCCACTCATCAGGAATATCTAGTTGCCGAAGTGTGTCTGCGAGTTCGTTGCTGTTTGGTCGCGCCACGAAAAAGGTTGGAGATCTCTGCAACATAGTTACGTGTTCGGTTTTGTCTGCCATTGCAGGGATCAGAGTTGCAGCTGTAGCACCGGAGCCGATTACGACAACTTTTTTGTTCTCGTAGTCAAGATCATCTGGCCATGTTTGAGGATGTACCACGGTTCCCTGAAATTCGTCCATTCCTGGCCACTCGGGGGTATAGGGATCAGTGTGTCTGTAGTAACCCTGACACATCCATAGGAATCCGCATGTGAAAATCGTTGGCTCAGCGACGCCGGGTCGTCGAACCGTCAACGTCCATTGCTTGTCATCGCTTGACCATTCAGCGGTTTCTATGGTGTGTTCGTAACGGATATGAGAGGAGATGTCGTTCTCTTCTATGACCTCTCCCATGTAGTTCAAGATTTCTTCAGCCGTCGCTATCGGCGGCCCAGTCCAAGGCTTGAAGCCGTAACCGAATGTGTACAGGTCGCTATCGGACCGAATACCTGGATACTTATGGGTTTTCCAGGTACCCCCGAAACTGTTCATGGTTTCCAAGATCACAAAACTCTTGTCAGGACAGTCTCGTTGGAGGTGGTATGCGCCCCCTATCCCTGAAATGCCTGCACCGACTATAAGGACGTCGAAGTGCTCGGTAGATGGTTCAGTCATGTCTCTAGCGTCGCCCATAGTTGGTAGTAGGAACAAATTGAGTCGAGAATGAGTTTGAAACCAAATTGCATTCTCGACAGAAGTCTTGCTCAGAATAGATGAATAGGTTGGCTTTCAAGTAGTCAGTCTTGCACGACATGTTGAGCGAATTCGTCTAACGAATTTTGCCAGGCTGTCTGATTTATCAGCCCAGATGCATCAAGAGCCGACGCCCCGCGAGAGCCCATTGCCAAGACATGATGAAGATTGTCGGGTACTCCTAGGCCTTGACGTCCAAGACTGACAACTCGACCGGGCTCTCGTAGCCAATTGTCTATTGTTTCCCTTGCCCCGATTGTCGAATGCTCGTATACGGGATACACCGAAGGAAGTCGCCGGACCTCGACGTGAACATGATCGGTTGGCGGTAAACCTGCGCGCTGTAAATCCTCTTCGACTAATTGGCCGATGTCCTCCGAAGGCAGGTTCCAGATCTCACCATCGACCCAACAAGCCAACTCAGCACACAGGACGGTTAAATCGTCGGGGTCGTCTCCGTCTCTGTAGTTCTTGGCTTCTGACAGTCGCGCAGTTGTGATTTCCAATCCTGGGAAATAATGGGCATCAAATTCTGTGTATTGACTCCGGGGAACTACTAGGTGAGCGATGATCATTCCCCTGGTTCTTTGTTGGGTAGCAGCGGTCACTATCTCGGCTGGTGGGGGAGGATCTAGTGTTTGCATCAGCGCGTTGAGTGGAATGGAAGAAAATAGTGTCTTCGCTTCAATTGACGAGCCGCCGCAGGCAACTTCCACGTGACCTTCTTTAACGGCGACGAGCGTTGCTGGGGCCCCCAGCTTCAACTTGACTCCTCGATCGACAGCTGCTTCGGCGAGGGATTCAGCAATCTGTCCGTATCCCCTACGTGGATAATAAAACACTCGACCTTCCGGCCTAGAGGCTCGGACAGCGTTCTTGATGATTTGGACTGGACCACCAGCAGAGACACGACGGTCCGATAATTCCGTTGTCAGTTCGCTCGGATCTACCCCGTACAGCTTTCTCGCGTAGGGGCCGTAGAACTCTCGGGCCACTGTCGGCCCAAGTCGTCGTTGAATCTCAGATTTAAAATCTCGTGTTTTACTGGATCTAAGTGGCTTCGTCACGGTCTCGATAGCCACGGCGCTACTAAACCGGATAGGTAGATGTCTGACCATGTCTAGGGTTCGGAGAGGGAATCCGATCCATTTGTTCTTGAGACGGATTCGTCCATGTCGTTCACGGGTTTGTAGGTCTTCGCCCAACAAAGACTTGATCAAGGACATGATCTCGGGGTCGGTAGCTGGGTGGAGTCGATGACTCCCGAAGTCAACGCGTTGGCCAGCTACCTCGAAACTTGCCGCCATTCCCCCTACACGGTCCGACGCTTCGAAAATTGTGACCTCGTGACCATGTTCTCGGGCCTTTAACGCGGTCATGATTCCGGCAGGCCCGGCTCCTAGTACTGCGATGTCACTCATGTATTCGCCCCTTAGCTGACAATAGAAGCATGTTTCTGCAATGTTGGGATTGACGGCAGACCACAGTAACGGCGTAAGGTAGTCCTTACTATGACCGTACAGAGTCCCAATATGTTTGGGCCAAGTGGAACTTCAAAATTTCAGCAAGAGTTTGGATCTCCGACTGTTGCAGTGACGGGCGTGGCCGGTTTCATTGGTTCTCACCTAGCCGAACGTCTAGTCCAGTTAGGTTGTTCGGTTATTGGGATAGACGACTTCGACCCGTGGTACGACTTAAACCAGAAAAGAAACAATCTCCTAGACGTGATCGGAAATCCAAATTTTGAACTAGTTGATCGAGCGTTAGATCACGAAACAGCGTGCGCAGCGTTCGGCCGTTCGTCGGTTGTGTTTCATCTAGCCGGCCGGCCTGGTGTGCAAGATTCTTGGGGTCAGGGCTTTGTTGAAAGCTCAAGGCGAAATGTTGAACTCACCCAACAGGTGTTAGAAGCCTCAGTGGAGAGTGATGTTTCAAGAGTTGTATACGCGTCCAGCTCATCTGTATATGGGTCGGGTGCCACCAGCCTTGAAATAGCACCCGAGCCGCAGCCAATAAGCCCCTATGGCGTGAGCAAACTTGTCGGCGAACAATTAGCTCACGTTTATCGAAATCGGGGTTTGGAAGTTACCAATCTTCGTTATTTCACTGTTTATGGCCCGCGCCAGCGGCCTGACATGGCGATGCATCGGATGTTTGAATCAACCAAGGCTAATGGACCCGTTTTTGTTCGAAGAGGTGACGGTTTGCAACGTCGCGAGTTCACCTACGTAAGCGATGTGGTCAGCGCGACAGTGGCGGCCGGTTTCGTGGCAGCGGCTGCCGATGAGACCTTTGACGTTGGAGGAGGATCTTCGGTTTCTCTTCAAGAAGTGATGTCTTTGGTAGAGAAATTGGCTGGTGCGTCGATGCGAACAGAGACCACCGCTGCGCCTGCTGGAGACCCAGCGGTAACTGTTGCTCGAACAAACAAGGCTAGGGATGTGCTCGGTTGGATTCCCGAGGTAGATCTAGTTAAAGGGCTCGGTCAGCAGTGCGAATGGCATCGTCAACGAGTGTCATCGGAAGCACCGATTTTAATCGCAGATTGAGACTTATTTTTCGGGCTCCATTGAGTCCAAATCGCCCAGCACCCAAAGACGACTGCAGCGGTCCAGATCCCGGTCAAGACATGATCTGTCGTGGACATAATTTGATGATCAGGTAGCGATAATCGCCAAAATCTGTACCACGGATTAGTTGTGCGGTCGAAATCTACGATGAGTGTGTGCTTACCGGTGGACGTTTCATAAACCAGCCAAAGCCAAGAAAAGATTCCAATTAAGGAAGTCAAAATCACAGCCTGAAAAGCTCGACGGTGTTTGTCCGCGGCAACTGCAAGCAAAACCACAATAAGTGGAAGAATGGGAACGATCTGTCGACCGGACCACCACCACCCGTGCATAGTCAAAGCAACCCATGTTGCAATGCCCCAGCACACAGCGCAGAGTGTGATCATGAGTTGCCAATGGTCGTCTTTGCGTCGAATGGTTCGTGTGATCACGAGCGGAATTGCTAAATAAGCAGGGGTCCAAGCCGCGATACCAAATCTGCGGTCCACGATTAGACCGATAAGCCGCCGCGTCCGACCCGCATAATCCGGTGAGCTACCTACGACGATCCACTCACTATTGACGAAGTGATCACCGGTTGCGTAAACCGTCCAACTCCCGTAGATCCGATGATGCACCACCAAATAGACCACCCCGGATACAACGAGAGCTAATAACTGAAGGTTTAGCGTCAGATCATGCAGTGACTTTTTGTTCCAAATAAGAAAAATCGCGAGCACCGCCGCCAAGGGAACATATTTGATTCCCAACCATGGCAAACAAATCATCATCAACACAGCGACCCACGACCAAGGTTTGGATGAGCCCGAAGTAATTCCAGCTACTCCCAGGACAACACACAGAGCAGCGGGCATAGCCGGATATACCTGGGATCCGTAACTGGTCAGCGGAGACGCACAAAAAAGGGCGGTCACCACAGCGACGGCAGTGGGAATGCCAACGTTGAATCGTCGCACCGCTAGCCAGAAAGTTGCAGCGGCTGTTATTCCAGCTATCAAGGCAAGAGCGGCTTTCGCTAATTGCCACCCCCCCAGCTTCATGGGTATTGCGAGCAATAACGGGAGAAGAGGATCGTGAGGACTGATCTTTAGACCGGTGTCATCGAGGGCGATTGTTTGAGGATTCAAATTGACTTCATGAAAATCTCGAAACTTTTCATCTTCAAGTTCATCCGAAATATCTAAGTCAAAGTCTTCTCCAAGGCTTAGTGCGGTAATCAGATACTGCGGTTCGTCCGCTGTTACCTGAGCGTTGTAAGTGGCTCGAGCCTGGATGCTGAGCATCGCAACAATCGTTACCGTCAACGCCACCAGAAACATAGGACGAATGAGATGTTTGTTCTGAGAGTTCATCATGTCGCTAGAGGTGGTCAGCACGTCGGAGCACAAGGAACCACGATAGAAGCGCGGAAGCGCAAACAAGTACCACCGCCATGATCCCAGCCTCGGCAACAAAGGCATCTTCGAAAGAGCCGAAAATACGAGTCGTTAAGGTTGGGAAACCAATGGGTGCGATGATCAGGCTTATGGGTAATTCCTTCATTGTCGACAAAATGACTAAACCAGCAGCAGCTAGTAGTCCTGGCCGCATCACTGGTAGATCGACGCTGCGAAAACGTCTCCACCTGTCGGCGCCCAAAGTGGAAGCGGCGTCGTGCAGGCCATCTGGAACTGTTTTGACGGCGACAAGTGCGGTTCCCATGGCTAGTGACCCGAAGCGAACGACATAGGCGAAGATCAGTAGCGCCATGGAGTTGTACAGCAGGTCTCCGAAGAAGCCTGATTTGAGTGTCCAAAAACGGAGTGAAAGAGCGATCAAAATACCGGGTACCGCGAAGGTCGCGATCACTATTGAATGTGCCACATGCCCAATCCGGTCACGGTAGCGACCAACTAAAAAGGCGATCGGGGCGACAGCCAACAGAGCCACCAGACCTGTAATGACGCTGGATGTGAGAGTGTTTGTTGCTGCTTCTACCACTTTTGAAAAGTTGATGGTTAAGGGGCGCCCGCCTCGTTGTGTCCGCAGCAAACCATCTGCAGCCCAGTCAATAAGTGCTGCGCTTGGGGCTATTACTCCGAAAAGTAGTGTTCCGCCAACTAAAAGTGTGGCCGCAGCCTTCCATCTGCCCAAGGCGTAGATCACCGGTTGTGAAATCCGGCGACTGGTGACTTCAGGTAAACGACGGTTTACTGCTCGCTCAGCTAGAACAACAAGGCCCGCAAAAATCAAGAGGATCAAACTTAAGGCAAAGGCCATAGGTGGGCGAGCCAGATAATTAGATTCGATTGCTCGGGTGAGAGTGTCGTACCTCATTAGTTGCACAGCGCCGAAATCACTAATTGTGTACAGAAACACCAAAAGTGTTCCGGCAGTTAGCGAGCCTGATATTTGACGCAAGACCACTCGACGAAAAGCTTGTGCGGCGGTGTCGCCCAAAATGAGGGCGCTTTGTTCAAAAGACCCAGGGAGCTGACGCAAACGAGCAGCTACTGGCAGATACACGTATGGGTAACAAAATAGTGTCAACACCAGCCAGGCTCCGAGGAGGCCGCGAAGCTCAGGTGTCTCGTTTATGCCGATCGCGCCAAGAACGTCATTTGCTAAGCCACCTGGGTTCAAGGTTCTAATAAACGCTGCTGCACCGATGAAAGTTGGAAACACCAAAGGTATTGGGAGTATGACGCGCCACAATCGCCGAAAGGAAAGGTCAGTCCTTGTTGTGCACCACGCTAGAGCTGTGCCTAGAGCAGCGGCTGATGCCGATACGAGAACAGCAAGACGAACAGTCCGCCAAAATGGTTCCAAGGTCTGGGTATCAAAGAGCAGACCCAGCGGATCAGCACCGGAAGTGAAGTTTCTCCAAATGAGGTATAAGCCCGGGAAAGCGAACGCTAGGGAACCAATCAGACCGATAGTCCGAAGTTCCCTAGGCGCTCGCGTTCGGGTCATTGATTCTGGATACCACTCGCTTCGATTATCCGGGCTGTTTCTTCAAAGCCGCCACCCAAAGCGTCGAAATCGACCGAACCGATTTCCAACGCAGTAAGTGCCGGTAAAGCTGGATTGGGTTCGACGCCAGCTGCAAGCGGATATTCAAATGTCCTATTGGTGAAGTAGCTTTGCACTGGTTCAGTTAGAAGGAACGCCAATAGATCGTTTGCTGCCTCAGAATTCTTGGATGAATCCAACACAGTGGCAGCGGTAATGATCAGTAGAGAACCAATATCGTCGTCATCAAGATCGTGGTTTCGCGCTCGATGTTCATCTCCAGATGCGGCGACTTCTTGGTAGTTGTAATAGTGGTTCACAAGACCCATTTCGATTTCGCCGCGACCTGTCGCTTCTACGATCGAGCGGTTGTTTGGGTAATAACGTGCGTCGTTGTCCACCATATCGTTCAACCACTGAGCGGCTACGTCAGTTCCGTATTGATCGCGAAATACAGTGAACCAATCAACGAAGGATCCGTTGGTTCCTGGAATTGCGACTTTGCCGCGCCATTTGTCTGCGGTTAGGTCAAACACTGAGGTCGGGAGGTCAGCGTCGGAAACCATATCTACGTTGCGTACGAGAACTCGTTTCCGTCCTGAAAATCCGATCCATGACCCTTCGGCGGATCTGTTTTCTTCGCCAACCAGGTTGAGGACTGAGTCATCAATGGTGCCGAGGAGATCCTTTGATTCAAGGAAGCCAACTGGCCCGGGTGATCGGCTAAGGAAGACGTCAGCAGCAGTGCGTTTGCCTTCCTCGTCAATCAGAAGAGCTAGTTGTGTCGAACTGCCCCAACGGACCTGGACACTGACGCCGGTCGCACAAGCGAAGGCTTCAAGTACAGGTTCGATGAGATTTTCAGTACGACCTGAGTAAATAGTGACCTCTTTGCCTGAGCCATCTACACATTCTTCGGGGTTGATCTCTGCGGCCAACCCGTCGATTTGTAGTTGCTCAGAACCGCCGCACGCGGCAGCAACGAAGGTCATTGTTATAAGTAGGGGGAGTAAGCGTTTCAGCATAATCTCTAAACCTATCCACTCTTGAGGAAAGATGTAAAGCCTGCTTTACGCCGTAGAGTGTGTTACGTGAACTTTTTGTCGACGATACGAGCTCGTTTATCGACTAAGACGGTGATTTTCGTTGGAATTATCGTTGGTCTTGCCGCGGTGTTTGTTGTTGTACCTAGTGTGGATGGAGCAGCTTTTAGGGAAGCAGCCCAGCAAGCAGCGGATCAGCCAGCCGGAGTTATTGGTGCTCTCGCTGCCTTTGGGATTGCATTCGTATTGCGTGCGATTGCCTGGCAACGTGTTCTACCTGAACTTCCGTTTGGCCAAGCATTAGCTGCTATCCATCTTTCGTTGGGAGCGAACCATGTGCTGCCGTTCAGATTGGGCGAGCCGCTCCGAGTGATTAGTGTCGTTCGTCGTCATCGCGTAGGAATTGAAGCCGCAACTGTGTCGACGATCACGCTTCGCTCAGCTGACATGCTTGCGGTCGTTGGTTTGGGAGCGCTAGTTGCCCCGAGCGCGTTCTTCGGGCTAGTTGGAATAGCAGGATGGCTCCTGCTTGGGTTGGTTGTCTTAGTTGCGTTTGTTGGTTGGCGTTGGTTATCTAAGGTCGCTCAACGACGTCCTGATGTTGTGCGACCTGGCGCAGTAGCACTGGGCCTTTCCGCAGTCGCGTGGATTGCCGAGTCGATTCTTGTTCGCCAGGTAGCAACGTGGGTTGGAATCAACCTCTCCTGGTCCGAAGCAGTTTTGGTAACCACGGTTGCAGTGGCTGCGCAGATTGCGGCTATCGCGCCGGGAGGATTCGGTACGTATGAGGCAGCAGCTGTGGCTGCTTATGTCGTGTTGGGCTACGACGCCGAAGCTGCCTTGATTGCAGCGTTAGGAGCTCATGCTCTCAAAACTGCGTACTCATTGTTGGTTGGCGTAATCGCAGCCTTCGCTCCCGCACCTTCACTCATAGGCAGATTGCGGCTGAACAAAAGTGAACAAAAACTAATTTCTGGTGCAGTACCGCCGGATGCTCCAGTGGTTTTGTTTATGCCCGCATATAACGAAGAAGAAGCCGTATCTGGCTGCATAGACCGTGTCCCAGAAGAGGTTCATGGCCGTCGAGTTGAGTTAGTGATTGTTGATGACGGTTCGGCAGACGAAACGGTTCGATGCGCTCAACAAAGTGGGGCTGAAGTTGTTCAACTTGGACAAAATCAAGGTTTGGGAGCAGCCGTACGCGTAGGTCTCCGGATCGGAGTTGAACGTAACGCCGCCGCAGTCGTTTTTTGTGATGCCGACGGTGAGTATCCTCCTGAAGAACTAGCCAACGTTGTTGCGCCGATACTTGACGGAGAAGCGGACTACGTGATCGGGAGTCGATTCTTGGGGCGCATTGACCACATGAGGCCGCATCGCCGCTTCGGTAATCACGTTCTTACTCGAGCATTGCAACTCGTGGCGCGTCAACGTATTACCGACGGTCAATCGGGCTACAGGGCCCTTTCTTTTGAGGCCGCGCGAAGCTCTGAAATTATTCACGACTTCAATTACGCGCAGGTCCTGACTCTCGACTTATTGGCCAAAGGTTTCCGGTATCAAGAAGTGCCGATCAGCTACCACTTCCGTACTACGGGTGAAAGCTTCATCAAGCTTGGCCGGTACCTAAGAAATGTGGTGCCAGCCGTGTATCGCGAGATTAACGCCGCCTGATTTTCTCAATCAGACCTGAACGCTAAAGCTTGATCGCTGGTGAACTGAAGTTGAACCTGATCGCCGCGGTTGAATTTGACTAAAGGTCCGCAACGGACACGTATCTGGTCGTCGCCGAGAGCTACGAAGATCATTGAGTCGTGGCCGTAATACTCAACTGACTGAACCTCACCATCACCACCAGCTGTAATTGATAGCTGCTCGGGCCGGATCAGCACGTCAACCGAACCGTTGAGCTGCGGGTCTATCGCTACTGAACCTAATGAACAGTTGGCGAACCCTGAAGCCGCTTCGCCTTTTAACAATGAAACGGTCCCTACAAATTCTGCAGTCCATTGATCTACAGGGTGGTGGTATAGACCTTGTGGAGAATCAGTCTGAACAATTTGACCATTGCGCATAACAGCGACGCGGTCGCCGACGATAAACGCTTCGTCTTGGTCGTGGGTGACAAATATTGATGTGATCCCAAGGTCTGCTAAGAGCTCGCGAACTTCGGTTCTCACCTCGATTCGTAGGCTGGTGTCGAGATTAGAAAATGGTTCATCTAGGAGAAGTACTCCTGGTCGAGGTGCGAGAGCTCGAGCTAAAGCAACGCGTTGTTGCTGGCCACCAGAGAGTGTTGCCGGCATACGATCTTCCAATCCTGCCAAATTCATCATTTCGAGAGCAGCGGAGACCTCGGTGTCCTTCGACGTTGACTTTGAGATCCCGTAAGAGACGTTCTTGGCAACTGACAGATGGGGGAATAATGCCCAATCCTGAAATACCATGCCGACCCTGCGACGATCGGGTGGTACCCAAGTTTCTCCCGCAACAAGGTCTTCTCCGATAGTTATAGAGCCAGATGAAGGGCTCTCTAGGCCTGCAATGAGTCTTAGTAAAGTCGTTTTTCCGCACCCACTTGGACCCAAAAGAGCAATTGATTCGCCTGGTGAGACGTCGATACTTACTCCATGTAGAACTGGTTCTTGTCCGTAGGAGTGTTCAAGGTCTTCGACTCTGACCCCGCGCGCAGCGGAACTTGTCATGCGCCTGGAGTTACAACAATGCGGTCCGCTGTTGGGCCGCCGACCCCAAATGGGGTATCACCCACATTGACTGTGGCTGTTCCATCGGGAGCAAATGACAACACAACACCAGAGCGACCGGGCATCAGACCAGTGTTCTCTAGGAACTCAAGTTGCCCAGTTTCCCATTCCAACTCCTCAGGTATCCGCACCACTGTGAAAGGATCACCGGCGTCGATCTTGGACAAAACGACCGCCCCTGCTGGTTCTTCGTAACCACTCCCCGGAATCGGGTTTCCGTGTGGACAAGTCTCGGGTTCACCGAGCACTTTGAGCATTGCTTCCTCAACAGTTGGTGAAATTACGTGCTCCCACCGGCCTGCTTCGCTGTGCGCATCGGTCCAGTTCAAACCGAGTACCTCGGTAAGAAAACACTCGGCGAGTCGATGCCTACGAACAATTGTCGTCGCTAAGGTTTTGCCGTCATTGGTGAGCGTGATCTCGCCATCGGTTTTCACATCGACGAGGTCCTCGCGTTCCATTCGCCGCACCATTTCACTCACGGCAGGTCGCGAAACTTCAAGGCGTTCGGAAATCCTGGCCTGAATGACGGGTACTCCGTCCTCAGCGAGTTCAAAGATGGCTTCGCTGTATTCCTCGAAAGCGGGATGGTGTTCGGTTGGTTCGTATGCCACGCAAAGACCTTACCAGCCCACTTGTCCGAACCGTGACGAACGAATGTTAACCTTCCTTAACAATAAGGTGGGCCTTATTTCTAGGCGCTTCTCGGGGCAGATTAATCGGCTAACAGATACCGTCATCAAGTAATGCCCAAACGAGCCCATTTTTTCCTTGGACGAATTTTCCAAGTACGCACCTTCGGACGACAGCTGGCTGGCATTCGTTTAACCGAAAATCAGACATTTGCCTTCATGGCTTTGATTGTGGGGCTTGTGGGTGGATTAGCGGCCGTCAGCTTTCACTATCTAATCGATTACCTCCACGAAGAACTCTTTGGACGAATAGCAAACTGGTCCAAAGGACTTGGACCCTTCAAATTTATGCCTGGAATTATTTTGGGAGGTCTACTCGTCGGCCCATTAGTAACCAGAGCAGCTTCAGAAGCCCGAGGCCATGGCGTACCTGAAGTAATGGAGGCGGTTAACCGCCGAGGAGGCAGAATCCGAACTCGCGTCGCGTCGGTTAAGGCTATAGCTTCAGCTCTCACCATCGGGTCAGGTGGCTCAGCCGGCCGCGAAGGACCAATCGTCCAAATCGGTTCGGCATTAGGCTCAACGCTTGCACGTTCGTTCAGGATGTCTGACCGACGCAGATCTACTTTCGTAGCTGCTGGAGCGGCTGCAGGCATTGCTGCGATCTTCAACGCCCCGCTTGCCGGTGTGTTCTTTGCCCTCGAAGTCATATTGCGGTCCTTTACCGCTCGCGGATTCTCAACGGTCGTTATTTCGGCAGTCGCAGCGAACGCCATATGGCGAGTGCTTGTCGGCGATGAATCCGTCCTTACTGCGGAAGTACACCAACTCATTCACCCCACCGAACTAGTCCTGTACGCCGTTCTTGGAATCGTCGCAGCGATCGTCGCGGTCGGGTTTGTGAGACTGCTGTACTTCGTCGAAGACCAGTTTGACGCCCTCCCGGTACTCGCTGATTTGAGGCCTGCCATTGGAGCAGTAACGGTCGGTCTATTGGGAGCTATCTCAATCGATCTGCTCGGATCAGGTCTCGCTGGTATCGATAAAGCTCTCGCCGGAGAATTTGCATTTCGACTTCTACTTTTCTTACTAATAGGAAAAATGCTTGCCACAGCGCTTACGTTGGGCTCGGGAGGGTCTGGCGGAATATTTTCGCCATCGCTCTTTATTGGAGCGCTACTCGGATCTGCCTACGGCGAGATCGTCAATCAACTGTTCCCTGACTCAACAGCACCCGCCGGTGCCTACGCAGTTGTAGGAATGGCGGCTGTATTCGCTGCCGCAGCCCAAGCTCCGATGTCGAGCATCTTCATTGTGTTCGAGATGACAAACGACTTCGGATTAATCATGCCGCTCATGGCGGCCTGTGCAGCTGCCACGGTTGCGTACACAGCAATCAAGAAAGACTCAATATACGAAGTCAAATTGCGTCGCAAAAACTCCTTGGGTTTCCAAACCTCCGATGATGATCAACTTATGACTCAAGTCCCATTAGTGGGAGCTGCTGAAGCTAAATACGCAGCGACTCAAAAGACTGCCTCGATCCAGCAAGCGATAGAAGTAATGAAACGCGGCCGCGAAGAGATGCTGCTCGTGGTTAGTGCAGACCGCGCTCTTCAAGGAGTCGCGTATCTGAAAGACGCGCAAGCGAAACTTGAAGAAACCACAACAGCGAAAGTTTCGGAGATCCTTAGAGAGGACCACCCGGTTGCCCATCCTGGGGCAACTCTGGAAGAAGGAATGCAAATGTTAGAGAACGGCAATACCGATTTATTGCCAGTTCTGGACTGGAACGACCGTGTTCTAGGTGTAGCTAATCGAGTTTCTATAGTGAAGGCACATGACAATGCCGCTCCACCCAAAAACGAAGGTTCTTAACTAAACCAAACCGGCAGCGCGAGCTACCGTTTCCAAGTGAGTGTCGAAATCCTTCGAAGGTATAGGTGGAGCAAGAACTAGCTCATCTACCCCAAGTGATGCTGCAAGCTCAACTTTTACCTCAATGTCGCTGGGGTTGATCTCGGCCAATGGAAGACCCAACTTGAAATCAAAATCCTCATCACTTAGGTCCCGACCGTGAGTGTTCAAAGTCTCGCCAAGTAGACCAAGGTGAGCTTGAATATCTGGCTGAGCCCACCAGCCGTACCATCCATCCCCCAAAAGAGCCGCGCGACGCATCGCCGCCGGTGAATCGCCGCCGATGATTATTGGTGGACCACCAGGGGTAACCGGCTTGGGGTTCATGACAGCATTCTCAAAATGAACAAATTTGCCCCTATATGTTGCGCGCTCATCAGTCCATGCGACACGAAGAGCCTCGATGTACTCATCCAGCCGGCGGCCTCGCTTTGCGAAGTCAACACCGAGCGCGCTGTACTCCTCCCAGGACCAGCCCGAGCCGACACCTAACTCAAAACGTCCTTCGGTGAAGTGGTCCAAAGTAAGAACTTCCTTGGCTGTGAGTAACGCCGGCCTTTGGGTAAGTATGAGAACCCCGGTAACGAAACGCAGCCTTGTAGTGACATGAGCCAAAGCTTGGGCCACAAAGAGGGGGTCAAATATGCCGGTGTCTGGACCCCAATTAGGTTCACCATCATCGGTGTATGGATAGTCTGATTCATAGGTCGGGAAGAAGACGACATGTTCCGGTAAAGACAGCGTCCGAAAATTCAGACCTTCAATCGTTTGAGCGAAATCCCGAGCGAACGACAAATCCCGACGCGGTGAATTACCGAAAAAACCGGCGATGCTTACGTGCACAAATAACCCCCGTTATACGACTGGCCACGGATTTTAAGCTCAAGGCCCTACCCGCCTTAAGGGTTTCAGACTGGTACATGAACAAATTTGACGCAAATGTCGACCCAAAGATCGGTAACTTCGAGCATTGTGGCTCAAGAATTCGTTCCATCCGTCGATCAACTGATCGAGCGCAATAAGCGGTTCGCGTCTGGAACTGACGACAGTGAATTGAATGCCGCGCCAGAAATGCGACTAGTTGTTGTTGCGTGCATGGATGCTCGGATGAACGTTGCTGAAATACTCGGTTTAAAAACCGGTGACGCCCACATATTGAGGAACGCCGGAGGGGTTGTGACAGATGACGTCATACGCTCGATTTGCCTCTCTCAGAGACTTCTAGGAACACGAGAAATTATTTTGTTGCACCACACAGACTGTGGAATGCAAAAAGTTGACGAAGGCGACTTTATTGCAGAGCTTCGAACGGAATGTGGGGTAGAACCCAACTGGGCAATCGAAGGATTTGAAGACCCTTACCTCGATACCCAAAGGTCGATGCAGATGCTCGTTGATAACCCTTTCGTCGATGCGAGCAACACGTACGGTTTCGTATATGACGTAGATAGCGGGCTGTTGCATCAAGTTGAAAGGGGCATATAGGTCTCAGCCAAGTAGCTTCTGCACAGAATGAATTTTTGGCGCGGCGACGTAAACAGGTCAGTTGCTTATCGGCTACTAGTACCGATCTACTTCTGCGGAATCTTGGGCCCCTTCGGGGGAACGGTTATGTCGCCAATGATCCCGGAGCTTCGCGACTCTTTCGATACCAGCACAGCAGCTGTCGCGTGGGGTATCGGAGCATTCTTCTTTCCCTTTGCTGGTTTGCTTTTGGTATCAGGAACCCTCGGAGAGCGATGGGGGAGACAAAGAACAATTCGAGTTGCCATAACTCTCTATTCGGTGGCTTCGCTTATTTGTGCGGCGAGTCCATCTCTTTGGATTTTTTTTATTGGTCGCGCTGCCCAAGGTTCGTTTAACGCGTTTATGACGCCGCTGCTAATAGCCGCACTTACTGACGCGGCTCCGAAAGATCGGGTCGGACGGACGATAGGCACCTACGCGTCCTTTCAAGCCATAGGTGGTGTTCTGGGCATGTTGTTCGGAGGGATTGCTGCCGATGTTGGCTGGCGGTGGGCTTTCGTGATTGTCGCAGTAGCGGCGTTAGCCCTCTCGGTGAAGCTTCCTAAAGTGCCGATGACTAGTCGTCCTCAGAATCTCGGGATGCGTTCGGTACTTAATAAGAGAATGTTGACGTTGGGACTCGTCGCGCTTACCCAATCCATTGGTCCAGGAGGACTTCAACTTCTGGTTGCGCTTGTTGGCCGAGACGTCATCGGTCTATCTGGTTCAGCTACTGGAGCTCTGTTGATTTCAGGGTCTCTTACAGCTGCGTTTGTTACTCCGCAGTGGGGGACACTTATTGACCGGATAGGAGCTAGAAAGGCGACCGCTATGGCGTTGCTTTTGTCGATGGCGGCGGCGCTGGTTCTGTCTCAGATTGATACCACGATTCCACTGATATTGGTGTGGGCGTTAGCGGGCGCCGCGGTCCAATGCATATCGACCGGGTTCCAACTACTAGCCGCTACAGGATCGCCAAACAACAGGGGAGGCGGCATATCTCTGGTCTTATCGCACAGGTTTCTAGGACATGCCATTGGACCGCTGTTGTGGGTGCCGATTTTTGAACGCAATGTCTCCATGGCCTATATAGGCGCTGCAGTATTTGGAGCGGTATCAATAGCGTTTGTTTATGCGTCGCAGCACGACAGTTTGACGCAAACTCCCAGTCAATGAGCTACCTAGTTGGTAGCCAATCGGCTATCGCTTGACCAATTTCGTTAGGGCTGTCTTCCTGTATGAAGTGGCTGCCGTTGACGGTTACTTCGGTTTGGTTTGGCCACGTACGGACGAACTCTCTTTGCGGTCCGGTGAGTATGGAGCCGGGATCGGCGTTAATGAACAACTTTGGTACGTCCGAATTGCTTAACCATTGCCCATAATCCGTAACGATTGCGACGACGTCAGCCGGCTCGCCTTCGATAGGTATTTCGCGAGGCCAGGTCAATGTTGGGCGACGATGTTGTGGGTCAACAAATGGTCTGCGATATTCGGTCATCTCCTCGTCAGTAAGTTCACGTAAAACTGCGCTTGGGAGCACCCGGTCAACAAAAATATTCTTTTCTATGACCATTTCTTCACCGGCGGGTGAACGGAACCCTTGGAACACTCGTCGGCCACCTTCATCAAAGTTTTCCCACAGAAGGTCGGCAACAACTGCTTCCATATAAGCGATCCCAGCGACCCGATCACGATGGCGGTTCGCCCAGTCGAAACCCAACGCGGAGCCCCAATCGTGAATTACGAACGTCACATGGTCTCCGAGGTCCAGTTCGTCTAATAGACCATCTAAATATTCGCGGTGATCGACGAACCGGTAGGTACCGGGGCTTACATCATCAAGTTTGTCAGAGTCCCCTTGCCCGATGAGATCTGGCGCTATACAGCGGCCTTTATCTGAAAGGTGGGGAATGATATTCCTCCACAGATACGACGATGTCGGGTTGCCGTGCAAGAAAACAATCGGGTCTCCCTCCCCAACCTCGTGATACGCCATCTGTTTACCCAAAACAGTTTTGTAACTCTTAGAAAGTGGTTCGGTTGAGAAAGGCGCATCGGACATGACTACTCCTAGTGTGTTGAAGTTCCATCACTTCCTACACCAGTTAGGTCAAGCTTTCCACGAAACATGGAATGAACTTAGGGTCAGCGATTTGGAAGTTTTGAAACTATCTAAAGCGAAGCGAAAGTTGATAAAGCCGCAGTGGCGTCTGATTCAACAACCACCGGAGATTCAAGTATCGCCGTCAGCCATTCAGGTCGACCTAAAGAAGTGACAGAAACAGCCAACTCCAATTCGGATAGTGCCTCTATCTGACGGACATGATCGGCTGCATAGCTCGGAGGACGAATATCTGATGCCAACTCAGCCATTGCCCATGGGTCTGGTGTAGATCCATCAAGATCAGAAGCTGAAACGTGCAGCAGCCTCGGAGAGGTAGGACGACCGCCACCACCATCTAGGCCAGGACCATCTTCGATGACTAGGCCTTTAATCTCAGTCGGACGCGACCCAAACAACAATAAGCCGACATACCCGCCTAACCCGTAGCCCAGCAAAGTAACTGGACCGAGTTCAGCTAGCACAGCATCGGCGTCAGACATCAGGGCCTCACACGTATAGCCACCTCCTACGGGAACCGATGAGGCACCGTGTCCAGTGAAATCCAACGCGAAGATAGGCCCTCTCCAACCTTGAACAACTTCTGGAGCTGCGGAAGGTGACCTTTCACCTAGCCCGTGAAGGATTAGCAAAGGATGCCCCTGACCGTCGCGGAGTTCGTGCAATGCGAGTCGACTTCGGACATGTTCCAAGAAGGTTGTCGTCATAAGACGCGTCCCAAAAAATCGTTTGTTATCTCGGCCACGTAGTCAGGGCGTTCGATGTGAACAAAGTGGCCGGTATCTGCCAAGGCGTGAAACTCAGCGCCTTCAGGCAAGATTGGGAAAGCTTCTTCGGGGGTCGTTCCCCAGCCCATTTCTTCTTTGACTGTGCCGATCACTCCCAGGTACGGCACATGAAGACCACGCAACCGAGGTATCGCCCATTCAGGTCGCCAAGCCCCAGAAGGTCCGAACCGCAAAGTCGGATCAATTTTCCATCGCCAACCATCGTCATCGCATCTGGCTCCGACAGTTACCAAATATTTCAGCCACTCGGTCGACAATCGAGGATTCATCAACTTGCGGCGCTCAGCTAAACCTTCAATCGTGTCTGCGCGTCGACTCATCTGACCTGCCTTGCGTCGGTGGTCGAGCCAACCACTTAGTTCAGCAGCAAGAGCATTGACATCGGACCGGTCAACTTGGTTAGTGAAACCTCGCTCATTTGGTATGCCATCAAGATTGATGACAGCACTGACTCGATGAGGAAGAACTTCAGCTAGCTGGTTCATCATGCCGCCTCCCTTGCTGTGACCCAACACAGGAATCGGCTTACTAGTACCAAGTGACTCAATAACACGAGCAGCGTCACGCATATCGGCCTCCCACGTGTAAAGGTCAGCCATATCGCTATCTCCATGGCCACGCTGATCCCACGCGACGACCCGGAAACCTTGCTCCGCTAACAGCGGAGCAAATAAATCCCAGGTCCCTGCGAAATCAAACCCACCATGAGCCAAAAGAAGCGGTTGAGACGTTTCATCTCCCCACTCAACAACTGACACCTCGATCCCGCCAACGTCAACGCGACGCGAACGATCCGGGCGTTGAGCCTGGGGCAATGATGAACGGATGAAGTCGATTTCGTTACTCATAGTTTGAGGGTTAAATAGTTACGAGGGTGCATGAGGCAGCCAAAGCTGAACAAATTGAAGGGAAACCAAAAGGATCTTTTTCGCGCGCAGGGACCCTGTCAGATTGGCACAATCGCGCGACGCTCGCTTAATCGCGTAACTTGCAGATATGGCAAATGACATTGACATTGGACTGTTCTCTATCAACACCGACCATCTCGTTGACGCTGAAGCATTATCGACAGTGGCAATAGCTGCGGAACAAGCGGGTTTCGAGTCCGTCTGGACTGCAGAACATGTTGTGTTACCAGACCCACAGATGCCGCCGTCACCGTTGCCACCTGACGCTGAACTATTGGACCCCACCGTCGCGTTGGGCTACATCGCTGCTGTAACAAGCCGCATAAAATTAGCGACAGGAATCATCATTCTTCCCCAACGTAACCCGCTCGTCCTGGCCAAAGAACTTGCCAGTGTCGATGTGCTATCCAACGGCCGGATGCTCTTCGGAGTTGGGGTTGGCTACCTTGAACCCGAATTTGATGCGATCGGAATTCCTATGGAAGACCGCGGGCGTCGGACCACTGAATACATAGAGGCAATGCGATCAATCTGGAACGACGAAGACCCAGCGTATGAAGGTGACTACGTGTCATTTAGTGGAGTGAAAGCGTTTCCCCGACCTATCCAACCTTTAGGTCCACCGGTAGTTATGGGCGGCCATTCGAAGCCAGCATGGCGACGATCTGTTACCCATAGCCAAGGCTGGTACGGATTCATGCTCGACCCAGAAGCGACAGCCGAGAATTTGGCAGGCCTAGCAGAGGCTGACCAACAATATGAGCGCCCCAGCGAACTAGGACAACTGGAAATTACCGTGACTCCCCGAATGCGGCCTGGTTCCGAAATGATTGAACGATATGGCGAACTCGGTGTTGACCGCCTCGTATTACTTTCAGGGGCCCGCTCAGTCGACGAGTCATTAGCGTTTATTGAACACATACACGAAACGCTGATGAGCTGATGCCAACGCAACCACTCCACGGCCTTCGTGTCGTTGAATTATGTGAAGGAATAGCGGGCCCGTGGGCAGGCAGACTTCTCGCTGGTTACGGCGCGGATGTCATCAAAGTGGAACCACCAATAGGTGATCGATCCCGAGCAATGGGCCCGTTCCCATCTGATGGACCCAATCCCGAAACTGGCGCGTTGCATTTACACCTAAATACCGGAAAACGTTCTGTTGTCGGTCATGTTGGGGATGAACTCGTCGACCGTCTGATAGATGGAGCTGACATTGTTTTACAATCCAGCGCGCTCATCAACCCCGCCGATATTGAACAAAGCCATCCAGGGCTCGTGCTAATCAGTGTCACATCATTCGGCCTAACTGGCCGATATAGCTGGTGTCACGGAGAAGAGATAGTCCATTATGCGATGGGCGGACCAATGTCAGCTAGCGGGGAAGCTGGACGCGAACCCATCAAAATGGGAGGCGACCTAGGCCAGTATCAATGTGGAACCCACACCGCTACCGCAGCCCTTGCAGCGGTCGCATCACAGCGACGTAATGGCCGTTCAATCCATGTTGATATGAGCAACATCGACACCCAGATCACCTCAATCGATCGACGGATGACCTTTCTTCTCTACCACTCGTATCGCGGCGACAATGTGCCTCGAAGTGGGGGATATGCCACATCAATTTTCCCTGGAGGGTGCCGCCCGGCCCTTGATGGGCATGTTCAAGTATCCACCTTGATGAACTGGCTACCCCGAATGTTGGGGGTAATGAACGACCCAGAAATGTCGTCGCTCTATGAGGACCCGACATGGATCGCTAACGAAGATCTTCCTGAAATGGCTGATGCACGGCTATTGGAATGGACCCTTGGGCGTAACAGGCAAGAGGCAATGGAAGAAGCACAAGCCGGTGGCTGGCCAATCACTGCAGTCAACCGGCCCATCGACTTGCTGACAGACCCTCACTTTGATGAGCGAGGTTTCTTCGTCGAAATCGAACAAACGAGTGCAGGTACGACGGTTCAACCAGGCGGCCCTATCCGCGTAGCAGAAGGTTGGAGCGCTGAACGCCCAGCACCCACCATTGGTCAACACCAAACAGAACTGGCAGCCGAAGAACCAAGAACCAAAGAAGTAACTACGAAAATCGATGACGAACTCCCGTTGGCAGGGATCCGAGTGCTCGATATGACAGTTGTCTGGGCTGGGCCTTATTCCACCCAGATACTCGGAGACCTCGGAGCCGACGTAATTCGAGTAGATAACCCGTGGGTCTTCCCAACTGCGACAAGAGGCTATTTCCCCCGCCCAACCAAGGAGATGATCGCCAACCTAGGTGGGATCGGCGGCGGCTACCCCGACGCAGAACCAGGAGAACGTCCCTGGAACAGATTCGCTCTTTTTAACGCCCATGCAAGAAACAAGCGAAGCATCACATTGGATCTCCGCAAGGACCGAGGCAAAGAAGCCTTCCTGCAGCTCGTCGATATCAGCGACGTGCTTATTGAAAACAACTCTGTCGATTTGATGGATCGATTAGGGATCGGATGGGACGAAATACATGCCCGAAATCCGAAATTAATCATGATTCGAATGCCATCGGTTGGTTTAGAGGGCCCATACAGATCATTTCTTGGGTTTGGTGTCAACTTTGAAGCGCTTTGTGGTCTCGGGGCGATTCGGGGCTACCAAGACGCTGATTTATCTGAAAATGAAGCCGTCTACCATATGGACGCGGCATCAGGAGCGGCAGGCGCTTTCGCCGCGCTTATGGCCCTGCGTCGGCGAGAAACAACCGGAGTCGGCGAATTAGTAGAAATCTCACAAGCAGAAAACATGCTCAACCACATCGGCGAGCTCCTCATCGACGCAGGCCGAACCGGAACAGTTCATCAACCACTCGGCAACCGCCACCGGGTTTATGCACCACAAGGTTGTTACCCATGTTTGGGTGATGATCAGTGGGCGGTGATATCTGTAACCAACGATCAGCAATGGCAAGCGTTAGTAGAAATTTTGGAGTCCCCGCCATGGGCTACAGACGAGGCATTCGCAACGGTTGAAGGGCGACAACAACGACACGACGAAATCGACGAGCACTTGAGTGCATGGACCGCCCAACACACAGCCCACCAAATATTTGAAACATGCCAACTAGCGGGTATCCCTGCGGCACCAGTCATGCATGAAGATGAAACATTCACCGAACCGCACTTTCGAGAACGAGGCCTCTTCGCGCTCAATGGCAACGCCGACGCCGGAATGCACGAATATCCAACACACATCTGGCGTTGGACTGGACCCGACATGCGATTCGACGCTCTCCCAGTTCTAGGAGGAGACAACGAAGCAATCTTCAAAGACCTACTAGGGATGAGCGATGCCGACTACGAACTAATGATCGAAGACGGCCACATCCAGCTTGACTACCTTCAGCCAGACGGAACCCCACACTGATAAAGACCGGTCTCAGTCAGGTCGATCAAGCCGAAACTGGTCGCGAGTAGTCGTGTAATCCATACCAGCCAGCCGACCTAACGCATCAAGCTGAACGGGGTCAATTCGGGTTCCGTCCAAGACACCGTTATCAATGTGAAATGCGATTACTTCACCAAAGGTGACTGCGTGATGCAACCCGTTGGGGTCACCGAACACAACTTCATCAATAGCTTTACATTCGATAACCGCTTTGGCTTCGTTGACTCCCGGTGCAGCAACTTGACCAAACTTCGCTGCGGTCAATCCTGTCTTTTCGAACTCATCAACATCAGGTGTCAGCGTTGCGGACGAATCATTCATCGCTACAGCTAAATCATGATCCACAAGACTTGCTGTGAACTCGCCGGTATCTCGAATATTTTGCAAAGAATCTTTAATCACTCCATCGAACACGCCAGTAGAAAACATAAGCACCGGCGGATTAGTCGCTACAGCGTTAAAGAACGAATACGGAGCCAAATTAGGCACCCCATCAACGCTTGTAGTGCCGATCCAACCAATAGGACGAGGGACGATAAGCCCCGTCGTGAGCTTGTAACGGTCTGCTGTATCTAGGTCGTCGACCAGAAAAGAAGTTCGTTCCACGTTGCTCAACTTTCCGTCACACGGAAACGAAGCAGAGGAGGACCACTTTCCCCGTCCCGGTTTGTAGCTTCTTCAAACACAGCTTCTACACGGTCACCGATAGAAACATGTTCAGGATCGCATTCAACAATGTTGGTCATCACACGCGGACCTTCATCTAACTCCACATAGGCCAACACAAAAGGAGTGACCTTGCTCCAACCTCCAGGAATGCGTCGTGTCACCGTGGAACTGTAGATAGAGCCTTTCCCCGATGCCTTGAACCAACTGACGTTCTGTGAGCCGCATTCAGGACATATTTCTCTAGGGAACCAAATAACAAACTCGCAATCATTGCAACGAGGAAGTACGAGATCTCCCTGTTCGGCGCCTTCGAAAAAGGGCAAGTTCTCAGAGTTTGGTTGAGCAGCCTTAGCTGGCAACTTCATAGCGACCTTCCCAACACCATTGTCGAGCTCGCTGACCTGGTTGCCAAACTTCCTCCGGTTCCATGAGCAACAGCCAGCTCACAATCGGGTACTTGCACCTCGGTGTGTGCTTCATTGCGTAACTGGCGGACAGCTTCGATCACCTTTGTCATGCCGCCCCTATTCGCTGGATGGTTATTGCATAAACCACCCCCATCGGTATTAAACGGGAGTTCGCCGTGAGGTGCTCGTAAAGCTCCCGAAGCAACGAACTGGCCTCCCGCTCCGCGTTCACAAAACCCTAAATCTTCGAGTGTGATTAAAACCGTAATGGTGAAACTGTCGTACACCGACACGTAATCGATGTCGTTAGGAGTGACGCCAGCTTCGGCGAATGCCAGAGGACCTGACCGGACAGCTCCAGTGTGGGTTAAGTCGATTCGTCCTGATTGGGAAGACTTTACGAAAGACCCCGTGCCCAGAATAGGTATCGCGTGTCGGGTCAAGCGATTTGCTACTGACTCGCTGACGATCACCATGGCTCCGCCACCATCGGTAATCACGCAACAATCCAGGCGATGCAGCGGATCTGAGATCATTGGAGATTCCAGAACCTCGTCGACGCTGACCACATCTTGCAGAAATGCTTGAGGGTTATGTTGTGCGTGTGTTGACGCCGCCACCTTGATTTCGGCGAGCTGCTCAGAGGTTGTGCCAAATTCGTGCATGTGGCGTTGAGCAGCTAACGCGTATCCGCCTGGGACTGACATGCCCCATTGGCTTTCAAACGGTGCTTCGGGCGCTCCGCCTGCACGGCCACTTCCGCCAGGAGCGTCTCCACCGGTGCGAGGCTTGCCGGCCAAGGTGATTAATGCCACATCTATATGTCCGGCCGCGATGGCAGTCGCTGCGTGCTGCGCGTGTACCAGATATGAGGAGCCGCCGGTCTCGGTGTCATTTACGTAATGACAATCCAATCCCAAATAGTCGACCATCGATAGCACGCCGAAACCAGGTGCGTCGCCCGCTGAGTAATACGCGTCGACATCAGATGTTGAGAGACCCGCATCAGCTAGGGCGCCAAGGGCAACGTCTGCGTGGATCTGGGGAAGAGTTCGGTCGGGTAAATGTCGCCCAGGGTGCTCGTACACGCCGGCGATGAACGCTTTTCCTTTTATGCTCACCTATTGGAAGCTAGCGGGGATATGAACAAATTGGCGGATCGGAACAACCTGAGACATGGACCCAGCGATGACCGAATAGGGGCTTCCAGCTAGTTATGGCAGATACCTCAAGTAGCAGGTGGTTGGTCCTTGGGTCTTTATGGGCGCTCTACGCCTCGTTTGGTTTAGTGGCTGGTTCGTTAGCCCCGCTGCTCAGCCAGATTCGGCTAGACCTCGGAATGTCTCATGCCGCTATGGGGGCCGCTCTGGGTGCATGGCCGTTTGTCTATTTAGCGGTGTCGGCTATCGCGGGGAAACTGTTAGATCGTTACGGGTTGCACGTTGGATTGGCTGCGGGGGCCGTGTTAATAAGTGCCTCGGCGTTACTTCGCGCTGGGGCCCAATCTGGCACGACTCTATGGTTTGCTGTTGCGGTATTTGGACTCGGAGGTCCGTTTATATCGATTGGGGCACCCAAGTTGGTGACCGAATGGTTTGCCGCTGAGGAACGAGGACTTGCGGTTGGGTTGTACAGCACCGCCTCATCGCTTGGCGCTATCACAGCTCTAGTCATTGCGGACCCTCTACGTGTAGCCACGGGTCATTGGCGTTGGGTGATGGTGATCTTCGCAGCCATATCTCTTACTAGCGGCTTGTTGTGGGTGGTTGTGAGCAGTCAGAACCCCCTCCGTAACAAACCTGAGCTGATTGACGATCAGCACGAAGGACTGTGGCGAGACCCCACAGTGAGAAGAATCTTGTTTCTAGCGTTCGCCATCTTCTTTGTTGGACACGCACTTAACGGGTGGATGCCCGAGATGTTACGGACGGG
>PBMG01000015.1 GCA_002722565.1 Acidimicrobiaceae bacterium | reverse complement strand
GAGGGGGAGGAGGAGCACCGCCACCGCCACCAGGAGGAGGGGGAGGAGGAGCACCGCCACCGCCACCAGGAGGAGGAGGGGGTTCGTCAGCCCATACAGCTGTCGCTGGGGCTATGAGCAAAAAGGTCGCAATGAGCGCACCTGAAAGTCTGCGACGCAGATTCATTTCAATTATTTCTTTCCGCATTCGAAGCCTTCTGCTAACCCGAAGAAGGATTCGTTGACGGCGCTTTGGCTGGCCCCAGAGACTGTGAGAGCGAATGAGCGTCCGCTATTTCCGCAGATCCATCCTGCGATCAAGGCAACGCCGATGGTGTTTCCGTCTTCAGTTGCGGTGAATGTCGCGTATGCGGCTTGCTGGTCATCGACGGTAAATCCTTCGTCTCCGGCTGCTGAGGAGGCGAAATCAGCTCCAGTTGAAGATTGGAGAACTTGGAAGGAACCAACCACTGATTCAGTTGGAGTGAGCGGATTTTCGTCGGTGCGCCACAAGAGTAAGACCGATATGCCACCTGCTGATGCAAGAAGTGTGCCTTCTTCTGATGTGGCCTCATCGGCGGAAATGCCTGTGTATGTGGGGTCGATGGTCGATGGAAGGGGGAATGCAAATCCGTAGGTTCGGTCTTTCTTTACTTCTGGAATGGTGGCCGGTGTGAAGGAGACGCTGCCATCTTCATTTTCGCTGAAATAAGACTTAAGTGATTTAACTTCGGCTAGGACGTCGCTTAGTTGGCTTTCAACCTGGGAGAGGTCTACTGATCCTTCGGCAGCAGCATCAACTGTTAATTGAACCTGTTCATCGCTGCTCGACGCTTCATCATCACCGCCGCCTCCACATGAAACAGCGAAAAGGCTGGTAGCTAGGATTGCTACGGCTGCGGTACGTACTAACCGGGATTTGCGAACCATTGGGATCCTCTCACAGGTGACATTCATCGCTTCCAAAAAGACTATTGGAGCGCCGTTAATGAACCTTACTCTCTGCATCCCGATCCGGCGAGAGTAACGAGTAGGTGCCTTAAGGTCCCGTCAACGCAATCTGATGGCTACCTCATTTGCAAGGAGTCTTCCTTCGACGGTCAGTTTTAGGTTGCCGTCAATTTCGGCTGGTTCTGTGAGGTGCCTAACTTCTTCTGGAATGCATTCCTTCGGAACACCCAGATTGGTTCGCAAAGCAAGCTGTCGACCTTCGAGTTCCCAACCATCAGCATCGAGTTGCTCTGAGGCGGCTTCCACTGAAGAGTCTTCTGATATTGCGCTTATATAACGCTCTGGTGTCCTAACACTCCAAAATCTTTTTTGATTTATGTGGCTGTGTGCTGCCACACCAAGGCCCAGGTATTCCTCTTGGTTCCAGTAGAGAAGATTGTGTCTGGATGCTTTACCTATTTGCGACCAATTGGAGATCTCATAGTTGGCGAATCCGGCTTCAGTTAGTAAACGCTCTGCTTCAAAATATTTGTCGGCCTGGTCGTCGTCGTCGGGGTGTCTTCCAGCGTCTGCTGCTAGTGGGGTTCCTGGTTCCACAGTTAACGCATAGGCGCTGAGGTGGTCTGGTTGCAAAGAAATGGCGTTCTCAAGGGTCGTTTGCCAGTCTTCGAGACTTTCGCCTTGGGCTCCGTATATGAGGTCAAAGCTGAGGTTGGTTATGCCAGCAGATCGGATCTTCTTAACCGCTCGTTGAACATTTGTCGGTTCGTGTTCGCGCCCTAGAGACTCAAGAACGTGTGAAACCATGGATTGAACACCGAGGCTGATTCGATTGACTCCGGCTTTTAAGTAGGTGTTGATCTGTCCGCTGGTGACTAGGTCAGGGTTGCACTCAACGGTGAATTCAACGTCGTCGGCTACCGGTAAATCAGAGACAACATCCATCAGGAGTTCGGCAGGAACGAGGTTCGGTGTCCCTCCGCCCACAAATATTGAGGTGATGTTAGGTAACTTCGGTGACCATTTTGTTGCTTGAGTCTTACATGCAGTTAGGTACTGTTCGATCAGATGTTCTCGGTCAGTCCAAGTTGCGAAGGAGCAGTAGTCGCAGCGCCGTGAACAAAATGGCACGTGCAGATAGATACCGAACTGGGTGTCTTTTTCTTTCATCAGAAGAGGCTGTCTTGCATAACGAATTCATCGATCTCGAAGTCGCCGGTTTCAATTGGGTGCGCGAGAAGCGGTTGAAGGTCGAGCAGAAAGTTTTCTTCAAATCCTTGCCGGCTACATCCCGCGAGCCGGCCAACCATTGACTGAATTGTAAACTCGTGAGCCCCTTGGTTGATGGCTGCGGGATATGCAATTAGGTCACTCCACATTGGGTCTTCTGTTCTCGGGTTCGACCACCGCTCACCGAGCAACACACCGCGGGTACCGATTTCTTTGGAGATAAGTCCTTCGGTCTCGTTTGACAGTTGATCAAGTCGATCAATCAGTTCCTGGTTTGAGAGAGGCTCAAGGTGCCCGGCGAATTTCTTTCTCGTGTCGACTGCTTGGTTGATTCCCAGTTCTTCGGTGACTAAATCCTCTAGTTCTCTCACCATGAATCCATCATCAACTTGTGCCAAGTACTTGGCGTACCAGGCTCCTTGTTCTACCAATCTGTTTCCACCGGACGAACCTCGCGTAGTTCCAACCTTGGTGGACCCGTCACGAAATATTGCTGCATACAGTCTGTGAGGATGCGTCAAATATGCGGCCATCGGTTTACTGATCGCCTCGGGGCCTCTCCGGTGCGCTTGGTGCATATTGGCAGCAGCAATGTTGTCTTTTGTCTGGCATTTTTCGCATTGCCGTAAGCTCACTGCTGGCAAGTCACACGGAACGCTGTTGGTGCCATCTTTAGATCGCTCGACTGTTCCGATGCATCGCCTTGGGCGGTCTGCGATAACGCGAAATCTAAGGTCGAGTTCATTGGCTCTCTTGAATTCGGGGAGCTCGCTGCCTTCAACCCGGAATTCTAGAGATGGTTCTTCGTCTTGCCATTGAACAGCTGCCAGGTACAGGGCAGGTTCGGTGTTCGTACTCATCTCGGTGTTGAGATGCTGGTTAGGCACCCAGCCGAACGCCTAGTTCGTCTAGTCGATCTGCTATTTCGTCGATTCCTGTGTCAAGGATGCAAGCGATTGTTCGGAGGTCATCTCGACGGATCGTGAGTGATGACCCGTTGAATTCTCGTCGTTGGGCTTGAATCATCGCGAGGAATCTGCTCAGCACGGCGGCTTCGGCGCCCGGTACTCGCGCTAAGCGATCAAGGTCGATAGTGACCTGTTGATCAAGGTTCATGGCTGAATCGTCGGCGATGCCGTCGCCTCGAGGTAGCAGCTGCCCGACGGGGACATCATAGAAGTGGGCGAGTCGAGATAGCCGGGGAACTGATATGGCTCGCTCTCCACGTTCATAAGCACCGAGGACCGAAGCTTTAAATTCGTGGCTGGAGTCTGCCTCCACTTCCTGGAGTGACATGCGCTTTTGTCGACGTACAAGTCGGAGGCGTTCGCCAACTTTGAAGCTGTAATTCTCTCCGTCTATCGATTCTTGGTTGAGGCTTACCTCAGTCATGTTCACCCCCGATCAGCAGTTGATTAAGAGTGACCATAGTTCACGGAGAGTGGTTGTCCAATAAGTCTTGGCGAAGTAACGAAAGTGCCGAGGCTGCAGCGACGGCTGCTGTTTCTGCTCGGAGGACCGACGGCCCCAAAGAAACCGTCGGTAAACCATCCAACTCGGTTGGGTCCCATCCTCCTTCGGGTCCGATGTAAATACATGGGTGCTTTAGGGTGACCCGTTCCTCGGAGCGATGCGCCAAACAAATCCCTGGCTCTAGTGTCGCCTGTTTAAGTTCATTGATCGGTTTGATTTTGGGGAGTCTGACTTGTCGAGATTGCATAGCGGCCTCTCGCGCTATTCGCCCGAGTCGCTGATGTTGTTGCTCAGCTTTTGGAGGGTCCCATTTGACAACTGACCTCAGCGAACTGAGTAGATGGATTTCGTCGACCCCCAATTCGGTGAGTTTTTGTACGATCCAGGCTGGACGGTCACCTTTGGGAACGACGAACCCGATGGTGATGGGTACCGTTGGTGGTGGGACTTTAACGATTTCACCTGTTGCTTCGATGGTGGTTCCGAAGATCGCGGGGCGCCAACGGTTGGCCCCGTCACTGATGGTGAGCGGATCCGACGGTTTGAGTCGTAATACGCGTTGTAGGTGATGTCGGTCTTCGTCTGATAGTTCTGGCTCTTCGAGATTGTTCACAAAGGCGTGTGGACCATTGGTTCCGTCGGGAAGAGAGCTCATGGATCTATTGGAAGGCTGAGCGAATTTTTCCGAGCACCGTGCGGTCCCCTGGATCGGCGACCTTTTCTCCGCGTTGTTCCGCTATTTCCCGAAGTTGGTCTTCCTCATTTTTTGAGAGTTTCGACGGAATTTCAACCTTGACCGAAAGAATCATGTCGCCTCTTCCTCTTCCGCGCCCCTCGAGTCGCGGTACGCCATGGTCTCGTAGTCGGAAGATTTCCCCGGGTTGAGTTCCTGGTGGGATCGCAAGTTCAACCGTTTCGTCGAGTGTCTCAAAGTCGATTCGTGCCCCTAAGGCTGCTTGGAACATAGTTACTTGGAGTTCTGCGTATAGCGTGTCGCCTTCTCGCTCGAATTGTTCGGAGTTTGCGACCCTCAAATGGACATAAAGATCTCCGTGAGGGCCGCCTCTTGGTCCAGCGGCTCCGCGTCCTGTAAGTCGAAGTGTTGATCCTGTGTCTACACCTGCTGGTACTCGAACTTCATAGGACACTGATTCGCGGTAGCGACCTTCTCCCCTGCATTGCCGACATGGGTTTGCGATTTCCTGACCGAGCCCTCCACACCTAGGGCAATTCGCTGCGGTGACCATCTGTCCTAGAAGACTTTGACGTACTTGTCGGACTTGGCCTGCACCTCCACATTCGGTGCATTGGCGAGGGGAGGTTCCTTCAGCTGCGCCCGAACCTGAACAGTCTTCGCATCCCACAGCTGTTTGAATTTCTACTCTGCTATCGATTCCAAATATTGCTTCTTCGAAGCTGAGGTCAAGCACTACTTCTTGGTCTTCACCTGGGGGTGGGCCAGATGGCCCTCTGGTTCTTCCACCGCCGAAGGGGTTTCCTCCGAAGAAGTTTTCGAAAATGTCGTTGAGGTCAAAATTGAATGGGTCTCCGCCCATTCCTCCGCCTCTTAACCCATCGTGACCGAATTGGTCATAGCGGGAGCGGGCATCGGCATCTGAGAGCACGGCGTACGCTTCGCTGATTTCTTTGAATTTGGCTTCGGCTTCTTGGTCGTTTGGGTTCGCATCGGGGTGATATTGGCGTGCCAGCTTTCGGTAGGCCCGCTTGAGGTCGTCTGAAGATGCGCCGCGATCTACTTCTAACAACTCGTAGTAGTCAGTTGCCATCGGCTTGTTCAGTCCTCGTGTGCCTCACCTAAGGACTCACCAAGACGGCTACTAACCACATGCACTGCGGCTAGAGCTTTTGGGTAGTCCATACGGGTTGGTCCCAGAACTCCGATGCTACCGACCTGTTCACCATCGACCTTGTATGGAGCAACAACTACTGCACACTGGGCTAAGGGTGCGACACCCGTCTCTGAACCAATGGCGACGCTAAGGCCGCGCTCTACCAGGTCCCCTAGGAGACCTACGACAAGCAGTTGCTCCTCGAGAACTGCTAGCACGGATTTGACTGTTGATACTGCGTCGAATTGTCCAGCCATATTGGCTGCGCCTCCCACATAGAGGTCACCGGCATGGCTGGATGATGGAGAGATCGACGCCATGGTCGTCGCTATCAGGTTGTCAACTTCGGGTTGTCCGGTCAGGTTCACTGTGGGGATGCTGCCAAGCGAGGATCCGATGAAGGCCTCATTGATCGCAGCCGACGCGACTGCTAGGTGAGCAGGTTCAACCTCGGCGCCGCTAACGAGTTCGATCATGGAGCGCTCCACAGAACCTGATGAGGTGACGATAACCAGCAGTAGTCGTCCTGAACCAAGGTCTACGAGTTGTGCTGATCTAACGGTTGCTGGGTCGTGTGCAGGTCCGACAATCACCGCTGCATATGCGGTGAGTTGGGATAGCAGGCGACTGGTGTCGGCAAGGCGTTGCTCGATTTGGCCTTGAGCGTGCCTGAAAAAGGCACTGATCTGTCTGGCTTCGGTGTCGTCGAGGTGGCCGGGGCCGAGGCTGTCTACGAAGTACCGGTAGCCCGCTTCAGTGGGAATTCGGCCAGCGCTGGTGTGGGGCTGCGCTAGGTAGCCATCAGCTTCGAGGCTCGCCATTTCATTTCGGATGGTGGCAGCCGATACTTCAAGGCCCGCCAAATCGGACACCGCTCGTGAACCGACTGGTTGTGCTGTGTCGATGAAACTTTCTACGACAGCTCTGAGTACTGTTGCTTTACGGTTATCCACGTTTGGTCCTGTTCGCTGAGCCGGCGATCATCCCGTGTTGGAATACTAGGCGCATCTTTGGGGTCCTGGAACTGTGTCCTATCGATAAGCGTTAGTCATCGAGTTTGAGAGCCGAGACAAAGGCTTCGTTTGGTACCTCAACGCGTCCGATGGCTTTCATTTTCTTTTTTCCCTTTTTCTGTTGTTCAAGGAGTTTTCGTTTGCGCGTTATGTCACCGCCATAACATTTAGCTAACACGTCTTTTCGTTTGGCTTTTACTGTTTCTCTCGCAATGATCCGTCCTCCGATTGCTGCTTGGATCGGGACGTCAAACATTTGGCGAGGTATAAGTTCTCGAAGTTTTTCTGCCATTCGACGTCCGTAATCGTAGGCGGCATCACCATGAACAATTGTGGAGAACGCGTCTACCGGATCCCCATTGAGCAGCACATCGACTTTCACTAGTTTGTCCGGTTTATAGCCAGAGGGCTCATAGTCCAAGCTTGCGTAGCCTTGGGTCCGACTTTTGAGTTGATCAAAAAAATCTGTGACGACTTCTGCAAGCGGTATCTCATAGTGCAGTTCGACTCGTTCAGGCGACAGGTATTCCATTCGAACCATGGTTCCCCTGCGACCCTGACAAAGTTCCATCACTGTCCCGGTGTAGTCCGCTGGTGTGAGGATGCTGATCTTGAGCATGGGTTCTTCTATCACGGCAACAGAACCCATATCTGGAAGGTCTGATGGGTTATCTACGTCGAAAGTGTTGCCATCTTCGGTGGTGACTTTGTACGCCACAGAGGGCGCAGTGGCTATCAGGGAGAGGTCGAATTCTCGTTCGAGTCTTTCTCGCACGATTTCCATGTGAAGTAGACCCAGGAAACCACATCTAAATCCAAAGCCAAGGGCACCGGATGTTTCTGGCTCAAAGGTGATTGACGCATCATTAAGTTTTAGTTTTTGTAGCGCTTCTCGTAGGTCAGGGTATTCATCCCCATCTACGGGATATAGGCCACAGAAGACCATCGGTTTGGGGTCTTCGTACCCTTCTAGAGCTTGTTCGGCAGAACCTGACGCTGTGGTGACCGTTTCTCCAGATTTCGCTTGGCCTACGTCTTTGATGCTGGCAATGAGGTAGCCAACTTCTCCTGGCCCAAGCTCGTTTACCGGGGTGACACCTGGAGAACGCACTCCGATTTCTTCGGCGTCGTGGGTTCCTCCGGTTTGCATGAATCGTAGTTTGTCGTTGGTACGAATTCGGCCGTTCATGATCCGCATTGAGGAAACAACGCCTCGGTATTGATCGAAGTAGGAATCAAAAATCAGAGCTTGCAGAGGGTCGTTGATATTGCCTTGGGGAGGCGGGATTCTGTCGACAATTGCGTCAAGGAGTTCTGTGATTCCATCTCCTGTTTTTGCTGATATTTGGAGTACTTCTTCTGCGGGCAATCCGAGGACGTTTTCGATCTCGGAGGCATAAAGGTCGGGATCGGCCGCTGGTAAATCAATCTTGTTGAGGACCGGGACGATCTCCAGGTCATTTTCGAGGGCGAGATAACAGTTAGCCAAAGTTTGCGCCTCGATACCTTGTGCGGCGTCGACTAACAGAACAACACCTTCACATGCCGCTAAAGAGCGACTGACCTCATATCCGAAATCGACATGTCCGGGCGTATCGATGAGGTGTAGGACGTGTCCTTTCCATTCAACTCTGACGTTTTGGGCTTTGATTGTGATACCTCGTTCGCGTTCTAGATCCATCGAATCGAGGTATTGGGCGCGCATGGATCTCGCTTCAACAGCGCCGGTGATCTCTAAAATCCGGTCCGACAAGGTGGATTTTCCGTGATCGATGTGCGCGATGATCGAAAAGTTTCGTATCTGTGTTAGATCCATCTGGAACTGCAAGGTACCAACGAGAACGAAGATTCGTTGGCTCTATCGCTACGAGTCATGCTTTAGGAAAGTATGTAAGGGCTGCGGCATTGCGTGGCCCTGTTGCTAGCCTGAAGAGGTTGTCACCTGTGTTAGTGGGTTTTGACAGCGCAAGTCTGAGTTGAGGTAAGAGAAGGTCAAGTGGCAAACATCAAGAGCCAAATTAAGCGGAACCGCCAAAACGAAACCCGTCGGGTTCGCAACAAGGCTGTTCGTAGCGAATTAAAGACGAGAGAGAAAGCTGTTTTTGCTGCGGTGGATGCTGGTGAGCCCACTGATGAAGCTCTTCGACTGGCGCAAAAGCGTCTTGATTCTGCCGCTTCGAAGGGTGTCATTCACAAGAATGAGGCAGCCCGCCGTAAATCTCGACTGACTCTTAAAGCTTCATCCAGCTGAATTAATGACTGAGTTGCGCCAAGCGTGCAACAAGTATCTCCATGAGAATGTCACCGTCAAGCGCTGATTTTCCGCGGAGGTCTATATCGGTCTTACTCAATAATTCAATGGCGCGACGGACTTTGTTCGGACCTAGCCGTCGCATCTGAGTAAGTGCCTTCTTAGCGGGAAAGGTTGAGCCTTTTATCTGAAGATGGGCTGCGGCTTCTTTTTCGTTTGAGATTTCGGTTCCGTCAAGTCGCAGAATCCGTTCGTAGTGACTGTGAAGGGTTGCCATTACTTGCAGGGGGTGGCGTCCGCCTCCGCTCATCATGCGTTGCAGCACTTCGAGGGCCGTTTTCATTTCCCCTCGGTCTATAGCGTCAGTCAGATCCCATGGAGGTACTCCGCCCTCATCCCCGAGGAATGGTTGCACCTCTGCATCTGTAAGTTCGGCATCTACGCCATAGACCCCTTCAAGTGTTTGCAGTAAGCCCGTGAGACGCGCTACATCCTCGCCAAGGTGTTCTGAGATCAATTGCCGGGCACTGGGATTTAGTTGAACGACAGATGTGTCAAAACGTTCTTGAAGCCATCCGTTTCGCGCTCGACCCGTCCCTGGCGCCCCTACCTTTATTTGTTCTCCATCAATTGCCTTTGCTGCATCAACCAGTTTTTTCGGTACGGCTCCACTACCCCATTCAATAACTAGGTCAGTTGTTGTCGGCGGGTCACTTAACAGTTCGATGAGTGGTTTCAGGTCATCAACTTTAAATCGGTTGAAACCTCGGACAACCACGACACGACGATCAGTTAACAGTGGTGGTGTTTGGACCGCGTCAGCTACTTGTTCAATTGTGTATTCCTCGCCGACTAGTTCTTCGAGTATCAGTGAACGATCTTGTGTGCCGACTAGTTCTTCGAGGCTCTCTCGCACAGCGTCAGCGAGCAACGACGGTTCGGGCCCTGAAAAGATTTGTATCGATGCCTGAGCCACAATTGCGACGTTAGCTTCCTGAATCAGTGAATTCCGACTTTCCGGTGCGTGTCACTCACTACGGGTGCTGCTTTTCAGAACAACGCTGTTGATAGTTTTCGGCGCCATTCTGCTGTTCTTGGATCTTCCGATCCCATCACTTCGAGAAGGTCAACGAATCGCTGGCGGGCTTCGTCGTCATTCTTAACTTGGCCAAGAAGTTCTTGGAGTTCCGCATCTAGTTCATCAGGTTCGCTCGAGACATCAGCTGTTCTTGCTGTGGCCGCGACGCGTCTGCTTTCGGCTGACTCAGGTATTCGTTCCAGGAGCGCCAGCCCTTCTTCGGTGCGCCCATCATCCACTAGTAGCTCAGCAAGTGCCACCACAGCTTGTGGGTGATCGCTTTGGGTGTCTAGCGCTGCGCGTAGCGACAGTTCGTCTCCGGCTTCGATGAGTGCTTCAAGCTCGTTCTCTTCCTCGGTGGGCAGCAGACGGGTTACGAAATCTTGAAGCATGGGTTCGCCTTGGGCACCCATGAAACCGTCGACGGCTTGCCCGTCTTTGAACGCTACGACCATTGGTATTGACTGAACTTGGAAGGCTTGCGATACGCCAGGGTTCTCGTCGACATTTATTTTGACGCCAAGCACCTTGCCTCCTTGAGCGTCTATGACTTGTTCAAGAAGGGGGCCCAACGTTTTGCATGGTTCACACCAGGGCGCCCACAAGTCCACTATCACAGGGATTTCGTTGCTTTTTTCGATTACTTGTTGTTCGAAGTCCTGGTCTGTGACATCGATCATGTCGTTCCTTTCGTTCGGCAGAGTTGTGGTTTCGCTACGGCTTGACTCAACCAAGATGTAGTTTCAAGTGAATATCGAGTTGAGGAGTGTTGTGGTTAAGGGTATTGAGGAAAAGCCTGTGACGGAATGGTTGTCTGCGCGAGTTGACAATTTAGGTTCCCCTCTCAAGTTTGAACTGATCACTGGCGGTCATTCGAATCTCACTTACAGAGTTACCGATAACAACGATCGAAAATGGGTACTGCGTCGTCCACCTCTGGGTCACGTCTTGGAGGGAGCACACGACATGGTGCGGGAGCACCGGCTGTTGTCTTCCCTTGACGATAGCGACGTGCCCGTTCCTCCAGTTGTGGGGCTGTGCACTGACTCGACGATCAATGGCGCAGATTTTTATGTGACCGAATTTGTTGAAGGGTACGTGTTGCGAGATCAAGACTCTGCATCTGATGTCGCCACTGACAAAAGGCCAGTGGTGGGGCCGAAATTAATAGAGGCTTTAGCTGCTATTCATTCGGTTGATCTGGAAGCAACGAGTTTGGCGGACTTAGGCAAGCGCGAAGATTACGTGGCGCGCCAATTGCGGACGTGGCTTCGTCAATTCAACGCTATGACGTCGAGAAAGTTGCCTGTCATCGAAGAAGTGCACGATGTGTTGACCACCAACATTCCTGAGCAACGCGAAGCGACCTTGATTCATGGTGACTTCCGTTTGGATAACTGTTTAGTGTCACCTCAAGGCGAGGTAGCAGCTGTACTTGATTGGGAAATTTCCACTCTTGGTGACCCTTTAGCTGATTTGGGGATTCTCTTGGCTTACTGGAGTGAGCAAGATGACCAATTCTTACCTCTTGGAGATGCTGCAACTATCTATGGGGGCTTCTCAAGTCGACAGGAACTGGTAACTGAATATGGTCGTGTAACTGGGCGAGATACCAGCGACATGGACTTCTTTTTTGCTTTTGCCAGTTGGCGCTTGGCTTGCATTTTGGAAGGAGTTCACGCTCGTTACGTCGGTGGAGCGAATCCTGAAATTCCCGAAGAGGTAGAGATTTTTCCCCAGAGCGTTGTCTATTTGGCTGAACGTGCTGCTGAAATACTTGGGCTATAGGTATCTCTGGCTTCGAAATTTTCTCCGACCTGAACTAAGTTCGGGTTTATGAAGATTGATGGCGGATTAGGCGTTGATAGCGGTTTTGACGGGATTATGGATAAATCTCGGGAACAAGAAGAGATCGGTTATGACGGTCTTTGGGTCCCAGAGACAAGTCATGATCCTTTCACCATGCTTCCTTTGATGGCAGAGGCAACTGAAAATGTTGAGCTTGGGACCAGCATCGTTGTTGGTTTCGCGAGAAACCCAATGGACTTGGCTTACAGCGCTAACGACATTCAGTTGATTTCTAAGGGCCGTTTCACTTTGGGTCTGGGTAGTCAAATAAAGGCTCATATTACGAAACGTTTTTCAATGGAATGGTCGAAGCCAGCTGCTCGAATGCGCGAAATGATTTTGGCTACGAAAGCTATTTGGAATAGCTGGAACACTGGAGAGAAGCTCGATTTTCGGGGTGATTTCTATCAACACACTTTGATGACTCCCTTTTTCCATCCAGGTGAAAATCCTTATGGTGCCCCGCGTATGGCCTTGGCCGGTGTTGGGCCACTGATGACCGAGGTTGCTGGAGAAACTTGCGATGTCTTTTTGGCTCATGGTTTTACGACCGAAAAGTATTTGCGAGAAGAGACAATCCCGGCTCTTGAACGAGGTGCTGAACGGGCAGGACGAACGTTGGCAGATGTAGAGATCTCTGGTCCTCTATTCGTAGTGACCGGCAACAACGAAGATGAACTCGAAAAAGCGAAACAAGGCACCCGCCAACAAATTGCCTTCTATGGTTCCACTCCTGCTTACAGAGGTGTTTTGGATTGCCATGGTTGGGGCGATATGCAAACTGAGCTCAATGCGTTATCTAAAGAAGGCAAATGGGTTGAGATGGGTAATCTCGTTGATGACGAAATCCTCGATGCCTTCGCCGTAGTAGGTGAACCTGAGCAGATAGCGGGTGAGTTAAAGGCTCGGTTCGGTGACATCGTTCAACGTCTCAGCTTTTATGCCCCGTATCGATCCGATGCTGAACGGTGGCGCAAGGTTTTTGCTGACCTAAAGGCCTCGTAAATGTTTACGGATCTTCCTGACTCGGTAGAGATCCGTGAAGTTGGTCCTCGAGATGGTCTACAGAACGAAACAACGATTCCTGTTGGGGAACGCATCGCTCTGATCGACGCTCTTTCTGCGACCGGTCTAACAGCTATCGAAGCTGCATCTTTTGTGCACCCTAAGGCCATTCCGCCCATGGCAGGTTCTGCCGAGGTGATGAGGGGAATCACCAGAGTTCCCGGCGTTAGGTACCGGGCGCTAGTTCCTAACGAACGTGGAGCGTTAGACGCTTTAGCCTGCGACGCCGATGAGCTCGAGGTTGTGATGTCTATCTCTGAGACCCATAACCGAAAAAACATAAATATGGCCCCTGATGAATCCGTCAAACAGATCATCGAACTGACTGACCTAGCTCATCGAGAAGAGACACCGGTCGAAGCCATCTTGTCGACTGCGTTTGGGTGCGCTTATGAAGGCGACATCTCTCCAACCAGGGTTGCCTATTATGCCCGACGCGTACTCGACGAAGGTGGTGTAGATGCTTTGTCTTTCGGTGATACCAGTGGCATGGCCACTCCCAGAGTCGTAGTCGAGTTGTTAGATGCTCTCGAAGTTGAGGGGATTGATATTTCTCGGATCGGTTTACATTTTCACAACACCCGAAATACTGGCCTTGCGAACATCATGGTTGCTATGCAAAAAGGCGTGTCGCGCTTCGACGCTGCCATTGGTGGGTTGGGTGGCTGCCCATACTCGCCCGGAGCAACCGGAAACGTTGCCACCGAAGACGTCGTTCACATGGTTGAAGATCTTGGCGCTACGACGGGTATCGATTTAGACCGCCTGATTCACTGCGGCCAGTTAGCAGAAGAGCTAGTTGGGCGTCAGCTTCCGGCCCAAGTACTTCGTTCGGGGCCGCGAACCAGAACCGTTGTGACCGAAGAACCCGTTTAAGAAATGATTCCTTCTGATCGAAGTTGTCGAATTTTCTCTTGGCTGTAGCCGGCGACTTCCGCAAGTACCGTGTCGGTGTGTTGACCTAACTTTGGGCCTGTGGAGGCGATTCTTCCCGGAGTTCGGGAGAATTGAGGGATTGGGGCTGCCATCGGTACTTTTTCGCCGAGTACTTCGTCTTCGTATCGTTCGATTAGTTCACGGGCAGCAAATTGAGGGTCAGCGAGCATGTCTGGTGCTGTGAAGATTCGGCCGTAAGGAATGGCATGAGAGTCAAGGATGGCTTCGAGTTCATCGACAGGTAGTCCTGAAGTCCACTGGGTTATCAGTTCATCTAACTCTGTCTGGTTGTGTCCTCGACTTTCGTGATCGCTGTATCGCCGATCGTTAGCTAAGTCCTCTCGGTTCATCGCTTCACAGATGCGTCGAAAGATAGCGTCGGCGTTGCCAGCGATAAGCACGTCCGCTCCATCAGAAGTTGGGTACACGTTTGATGGTGCAACTTTCGGTAGCACCGATCCGGTTCTTCCCCGAATGTGACCGCCTAACTCGAAATCAGCGACTGTTGACTCCATCAAGGCAAAAACTGCCTCATAGATCGCTACGTCAACTTCTTGACCTTTACCGCTGTGCTGTCGCTCATTGAGTGCAGCCATCGTTCCGATGACGGCAAATAGGGAGGCTATAGCGTCGCCCAGACTGATCCCCGCTCGAGTTGACTGACGGTCAGGCCAACCTGTTGTGTGTCGAATTCCTCCCATAGCTTCGCCTATCGACCCGAAACCAGGGTCGGTGGCGCGGGGTCCCGTCTGTCCGAAACCGGAGACATGGGTCATGATCAATCCAGGGTTGCCTTTGGCAAGGGTTTCGTATCCAAGCTGCCACTCCTCGAGCCGGCCAGGTGTGAAGTTTTCCAGGATCACATCGCTTTGCAGTGCTAACTGTCGCACTATGTACCGTCCTTGGTCGGAGCGAAGATTTATAGCGATCGATTGTTTGTTTCTTGCTATCGCAGGCCACCAAAAGCTGTGTCCTTTCTCGTCGCAGTGGCCCCATTTACGCATTGGGTCGCCTACTTCGGGTGGTTCAACTTTGATGACTTCGGCGCCGTAATCTCCAAGGAGTTGTCCCGCGAATGGGCCGGCGATGAAACTTCCGAGTTCTAGGACACGAATGCCTGAGAGGGGGCCGTTCATGTTAGGCCCCAAGTGGTGCGCAATCGCTTCCGCAATCAAGTTCATTCGGCGTTTCAGGCGCTGCTGGTCGATGCAGAACTCCGGACTTGGGAGTGACCTTTAGTTCCTCTCCTTCGGTGACGCATTCGGCATCAACGATCATCGAATAGCCATCAGTTTCATATGGCGGCCACAGAACGACGACCTTCGACCGTTTTGCGATGTTGCGTGCTGCTGACTTACTGATCGGGCAATAGATGCTGTCGTTTTCGAAGCGGAACGTCATGTGAGCTACGTGGGAGGTTTCGTCGTCGCGTACGGTGAGCAGAAAGGCTGAGTAGCCGAACTGCTTTAGTTGTGTTTCGAGTTGGCTGGGATCAACTGGGATGCTCATGAACTGATCCTACGCTTCTAGACACTCATATAGAAGGAGAAGTTGCATCACTCAGGTGCACTGGTAGCTTGGGGTGCTCTTCGGGGCTATAGCTCAGTTGGTAGAGCACTTCCATGGCATGGAAGGGGTCAGGGGTTCAATTCCCCTTAGCTCCACGTTTCAATCACTCCGAATTAGGCCATCTCCCTTGTTAAAGAATGACGGGGAAGTTAGTGGTTCGGCAGAGCAAGACGTTCGTCCAGCACTTTCAGCTAACCGGGGACTGTCTCACTCTTAAGTCTCCGTATTTCAGCTAGACCGCAACGGTCAGCGGCTTTTATGAGCCACCACGCGGCATCAAAATCGGACCACTTAGAACCGAACCGCGCCGAGGTGGGAAGGCCGTGATGGTTGTTGTGATAGCCCTCACCTGAAGTCAACGCGGCAAGCCAATGGAGGTTGGTTGCACTGTTTGAAAAGGGTCGACGACCAAACGTGTGGCCAACCGCGTTAATCGCGCCTGACAACATCACGTAGCTAACGATATGGAAGCCAAAAGCTAATGGCCCCTGCCACCAACCCAACCACAATGAAAGAAGGACAGTAGAAACGAGCAGACCTAGTGGACCTCGGTCGAACATCCATCTGTCCCATTTGTCAGGGGCAAGATCTCGACCCCATTTTTCAACAGTCACTGGGTCGTTTGCAACACGTCGATACAACCAAAAGTTGGTTAGCTGCACTCTCATCCATCCAAGCTGGGCTGGTGAGTGAGGGTCAGCTTCTTCATCGGTGAAAGCATGATGTTTACGGTGAACAGCTGCCCATTCACGGGCCTTTACCCCTGTCGTCAACCAAAGGAAGAACCGCAAAAAAAGAGCTAAGCCGGGTCGGAATCGCACCGCCTTATGGGCGAGCGCTCTGTGGAGATACGCGGACGTCGTGAGGGTCGATACCTGGGTTACGGCAAAGCCAACGAGGAGAGGTGTAATGATTTGCACTGTGATCAAGAGCAACGCTAGCTGAAGAAAGGCCCCTGAGGCACATCACATATGTCTGCTATCTGGCGTTTGCGTATCAAATTCTGGAAGACTGCCCTGGTGAGTTCAGATTCCGAAGTAATGATGGACTGCGTCGATCAGATCGCTATCGTCCGCCTCAATCGTCCAGAGCAACTCAACGCTTGGAATAACCAAATCTCTGCCGGTTTGGATGCTTCTCTACGAGAAGCTTCGGACCGCTCGGACATTCGCGCTGTAATCATCACTGGCACGGGTCGGGCTTTTTGTGCTGGCGCTGACCTGTCTGGAGGTGGCGACACCTTTGACGTCAACAGGGACCGAGATCAAGATGACACGAGTGAAGATAGAACTCCCCAGTTTTTGCCACATCAGGTAACAAAACCGGTAATCGCAGCGATCAATGGCCCCGCTGTGGGTGTGGGGGCCACCTACCCATTGATGTGCGATATTCGACTTGCCGCTGACAGCGCCCGCATCGGGTTTGTGTTTAACCGAATCGGGATGCTTCCTGAACTGGGGTCCCACTCGCTGCTTCCAAGAATCGTAGGTTTCTCAAACGCAGCCCAACTATTGATGGGCGGAGAAATCATTGACGCCCAGACGGCTCTTTCTATGGGACTAGTTTCGGCTATTCATCCCCAGGATCGTCTTCTGGAAAAAGCGATTGAGCTCGCCGCTCAACTTTGTGTTGCAGCTCCTGTTTCTGTTGCCGCGACCAAGAAGCTGCTTTGGGAAGGACTATCTCTTAGCTGGGAACAAATGCATCGAAAGGAAACCCCAATTTTTGACTGGGTGGCTCAACAACCCGATTCAGTTGAAGGCGTCACCGCCTTTCTCGAAAAGCGCCCTCCAGAGTGGACAATGAACCCATCAAAGGATCTACCGAAGGAGCTATTTGATTAATATGGCAGGATTCGACCATTTTGCGTTGGCATGTAAAGACCTTCAAACGGGAGTGGACTACATCGAGTCCCTGACGGGGGTCCTAGCAGCCCCAGGGGGACCTCATCCCGGTGTAGGCACACGCAACGCTCTGCTCTCTCTTGGCAGCGACGTCTATCTTGAGATCATTGCTGTCGATCCCGAGCAACCCGAACCAAATCAACCTCGCCCATTCGGCATAGATGACCATGAAGGGCCTCGTTTAGCTGCCTTCGCTGTACATCCTGATTCGGGGGAATCTATTGAATCGGTTGCTGAGGTCATTAAAAGCCACGGGACGGATCCTGGTCCGGTTTCGTCTATGAGTAGACGCAAACCCGATGGCGAAGAAATAAGCTGGCGGCTCACGCGGTCTAACCGGACTGGGCTTGTACCTTTCGTTATTGACTGGGGTGATACACCCAATCCTGCGACGGTTACACCAACCGGTTGTTCGCTGATCTCGGTTGAAGGCAACGAACCTCATCCGGCTGAAATAGTTGAACTTCATCGCTCATTGGGTCTCGTCTCTAGCGTTTCTGAAGGTCCGACTTCATTACGAATAATTTTGGACACGCCTAATGGGCAAGTTTCATTGTCCTAAACAAGTGGGCGCAACTTTCTCGTTATCGCTCAATCCAGGGGTGGAAACTAGTTGGTCTTGTTGCGATCATCGCGATCGAATTTCTTTGCTTCGGTAGTACCGCAGTAACAGCGCTCAGCAACAGTTCAGCTGGTTTAAGTAGCAATTTGCGGACGTTCCAGCCTCGTAAATCAGCTGTCTCATAAGGAAGGTTCAACCCGTAATAAAAGTTGAAATCATGATTTCCTGTTGGATCACATGAGCGGATCGTCTTCTTAAATTCACGTTCGGTCCATCGGTAAATGTGGTTTGGAATGGGTCCGTTCTCTAAACCTCCCGACCGGCCTCCTTGTGCAACTACCGCTTCAAGCTCATAGGTTGAGCTGAAACCCAGCCGCACAGCGGCTCTCATAAGCAACGAGTCGCGAGCTTCGATCACGAGCACTCCGTTAGCGCAGACTCTGTACATTTCTGTCAGAGCACGGTGAGGTGAGGTGCAGTGATGTAAACCGTCAACGACGATCACCCATCGAAATGACTTATCTGGGTAACTCAGATTTTGTGCGTCCTCGTGAGCCCACTGATACGGCTCTAGGTGAGATGCAGCTTCAACTGAGTCAAGGTTAGTGATGGTGACATGACTAAACCCCAAGTCTCCGAGTAGGTCCCGTTCAGCGGTTCCACCCGCAACAATGAGCAGCTCATCAGAAAGGTCTATCTGTTCTAGTTTGAGGAGTTTCTCAAAGACCTCTTGAACGAACCGTCGACGCACTTTGAAGACGCTACACGCGCCGCTTTGTTACGCCTAGGGGTACACATATCATGCGACTCAAGGAGTTACTCTCATCAGTTGGAAACCCGTTCGTATTGAGAGACCTTTTGCCTTCATTTCTAGTTCGCTTCTTAGGCCCTATCTGTGTCCTGCTGCTAACCGCGACTGCATGCAGTGGCGCCGGTACGAGCCTCCTATCACCGTCACCTACCTCAACCACGACGACAGTAACGGCAGCGCCGTCTCCTACTACGGTTGCGCCTCCCACCACGACTACCGCTCCTCCTGCGCCAACTACGACCACCGCACCTCAAGCTCCAGTCGCACAATTCACTGGTGAACAACTTGCTGACCCCATCACACGGCCAGCTTTCTTAGTTAAAATCGACAACCATCAACTGGCGCGACCGCAGTGGGGAATTAATCAAGCTGACGTAGTTTTCGAAGAACTAGTTGAAGGCAACATCACTCGGTTCGCGGCCATATTCCACAGCCGGAACGTGACCGATATCGGACCGGTACGTTCAACAAGAACTGGTGATTTTGAACTGCTCTCTAATTTGAATACCCCTCTATTTGGGAACTCGGGAGGCAACCCCACAGTCATGCGACTCCTTAACGAGGTCGACATGGTGTTGGTGGGTGACAGCAATGTGGGGCGGGCCGCTTATCGACGTAACAACGACCGCAAAGCGCCACATAACCTACTTACAGGAACAGGCGACATTTATGCCGCTGCCGATGGTCGCGGTGGAACGCCCCCACAAATGTTCTCCTATCGGGACGCAACCGAAGATTTGCCGGTGTCTGCCCAACCGTTAGATGCGGTAGAGATCGACTACGGCGGCTACCAAATTACCTACCGTTGGGATGAAGTTTTTCAGGGATGGGCTAGACGCCAACAAGACACCGACCATGTCGACTACGACGGGGTGCAGGTCGCTCCAGAGAACGTCATCATTCAGTTCGTCAAATACGGCCAAAGTGTCGCCTATGCCGGTTCGCCTGAAGTGAAGGTGCTCGGTCGTGGGGAAGCTTGGGTTCTTACTGACGGTCACATCATCGAAGCAACTTGGAATCGCCCCACTTCGGCAGATGTCACTGAGTTCCGCGACGCTGACGGCGCGACAATCAAACTAACTCCAGGACGAACTTGGATAGCGTTACCGCGTTCGGGTACCGCCTCGATCGCTGAAGTCGACCAGGACTAACTGACGGTCAGTTCTGAGTTTCGTTGCTTTCGTATATCTCACGCCAGTCAATTTGGTCGTCTTTGGGTAACTCTTTGTTGATCATATTCAACAATGAAGACAGTTCATCACAAGTTTCGGTTCCTAGTTGAACCCAATGTTGTTCGTTCATCTGATCGGTTAATTCTTCAATCTGCCTTCGACCCTGGTAGCAGATCTCCGTCGCTCGACCTTGATCGTCAAGCCATCCCTTGTCCCGTAGCTTCGCCGTTGCAGTAGCAACATCGTCATCTGACCAGCCAGCTTCATGCTGTATCCATTCAGATGGAGCCTCGTCGACTGCGACTTGCGTAATGACTGACTGGGGACCATCTAATCCGTTGACGGCGAGTGCCATGAGGTGGCATCCGCTTCTGTGTTCTCTCAGAGCGGTGCACCCGTGCCACAGGGCCAAATGAGGTTCGTTGGGCCAAGGAAGAGAGTTCCATCCGGTGAATAAAGTTCTTCCTGTGCCATCTACGTTTTGTACGACTGACTTGATGATTTCTGCAGCTCGCAAAAGTTCTTCTGACTCCACGAGAGGGCCTAGTTCCCTTTTAAGCGCCTGGTCCATTCCTCGATAGCGAGCTTCAATTATGGCTTCGGGAGTCGCGTAACTCCATGCGTCGGGTATCGCTCGTTCGATTCGTTGAGGCGCGTAATAGAAAAACAACGACTCGACGGCCTTTAGGTTCACTGGTCCTAGTGGAGCTACCCGGGTTGCGAAGTAGTTCATCCAGAACCCCTTCAAACCAGCACGACTTCCTTCTTCTCGAACCTCCGGAGCCCAGTAGCAAAGCTGGTGATAGCGCTCAGTTGCTTCCCACATTTGTCGCGCAATTGAACTCATGACTGAAGACCAAGGACTTCTGAGGCAAGTTGTTCTAGCTCTTCGCTCCAGTTTGCGGCTGGTTCGATGGGGCGTAGCAAGAACTTGGAGTATCCAGCAGTGATCCAAGCTTCGATTGTTTCTTGTAATGCTGCCGGAGAGGTCGGCACAAGTTGTTCTGGGTCGATTTCTGGTCTTCTGTGAAGTAACGATTGACGAGCCTCAGAGGAAAGCGGTCCGCGACTGTAGGTTAAGTTCACCCCGAAATGTTCAGGATCTAATGCCCTATTGAATTCATTTGCGGCGGTTTCCACTTGCAGCTTCTTTTCCTTGCCTTCTTCCGGTGTGGACAAGCCCGGAATATAACCATCTCCTATACGTCCGACCCGACGTAGAGCGCTTGGCGCTGTTCCTCCGAACCAAAGTTCTAAAGGTTGTTGTACTGGCAAAGTGGTGATTGAAGCCTCTGACATTTGATAGAAGGTCCCCGAGTGGTCGATGGTTTCGCCAGCCCATAGTCGCCTCAAAAGGGGCACCATTTCATCCATCATCTGCCCTCTCTCTGACCGGACAACCCCTTGGGCTTCGACTTCTCCTGGGTCCGGTAAACCAATAACAGCGATAATAAGAAGCCGGCCTTGGGAGAGTCTGTCTAGCATCGCAAGCTCACGTGCCAGCCGAATCGGGGCCCTCCCTGGCAGGATCAAGTGGCTTCCAATTTTAAGTTTCTCAGTACACGCGGCTGCGTGTGTGAGAGCAACCAGAGGGTCGAAGGAGCCCGTCAGCATCGTTTCAGGAAGCCACACGGAGTCGAAGTTCAGTCGTTCTAAGTCGACGCAGAGTTGAGGGAAATCTTCTATCGGAAGGTCGCCTGACCCCCGACAAGTGAACCCAAACCGTATTTTCATGTCACCAGCTTGACACCTTCATCAGCATTTCGTTGCAGATGCTACGAAGTTGGGTTTCCGTCAGCGTCAAATGCGATCTTTGGCACGTCTGACCAGAGCCGTTCGATGTCATAGAAAGAACGCGTTTCATCATGGAAAACGTGAACCACGAACATGCCGAAATCCAGCAATATCCATCGAGCGTCTTCCATTCCTTCGATCCGTAAAGGGCCCTCGCCACCTGCTTGTTTGACTGCTGCTTCTACTTCTTCTGCAACGCGCCGCACCTGTCGCGTGTTGGACGAGCTAGTCACTAAGAACCAGTCGGTGATTCCTAAGACATCGCCAACATCGAGCGCTACAAGATCGGTTGCTTGCAAGTCAGCAGCGCCTCTGGCAGCAGCCGACAAAAGCTGGGGCAGGTTTTCTGAACTCGCACGGCTGTTCATTCCAAAGGATCCTCGCACCTTCCATCGCTCAGAGCGAGGACTGTTAATGGCACTCTTAATTTTTATGCGGTTCCCACGCTAATTGGTACTGGTCGATATAGCGACGGACTGATGCTGGAAGAACGTAATCAACTGACGCCCCTTCGCCTATCTGGTCTCTAACTTCGGAACTCGAAATGTCTTCGGAGCCAACAGCAACTCTCAGCATTAGCCACCCCTCTAAAGCCGGGGGGTTGTATCCGGGGCGATCGATGACGGCGACACAAACGAGTTTTCGAAGCTCATCTGAACGTTCCCAAGTTTCAATTCCGGCCACCACGTCTGCGCCCACAATCAGAGTCACTTCATGTCCTTGGCCGCGCAGTTCGCTTACCGTGTCGATCGTGTAACTCTCTCCCCCACGGAGAATTTCAACGTCAGATACTTCTATCCCCTCTATGCCTTCGACCAATAGCTTTGTCATAGCGAGTCGGTGTTGGGCTTCTGTCACGCGACGATGAGACGACTTTTGCCAAGGGTCATTAGCCACAACAAACAAGACCTCATCAAGCTCTAACGCTTCTTTCGCTCCACTGGCCGCAGCTAGGTGACCTGAATGTGGAGGGTCAAAAGTGCCACCGAACAACCCAATCCGCCGACCCATGCAACCAGCTTAGATGGACATCGACTGGCATTTCCGCTTCCTCTCTACTATTGTTGTTTGGTCTGTGATTCAGCCGGGCCCCTGACCGACGTCCGGTTGCTGTATCAACATCACAGAGCCAATACGCAATTAGATCTATGGCACGTGCTAGCACGGCGCTGCCCGAACAAGAAATTTAAGAAAGAACGCACAAATAACCTGACAGATGCCCATAGCTAAGAAGCGGGTGTCGAAAAAACAACCACCTCTAGTGCAGACGTGAAACAAATTCGAGATCCCCCCTCGAGTTAGAAAGATCCGGTTCCCCACCGGTGGAGACAAAGAATAATGAGTGATTCAGTAGGACAATATCTAAATGAAATCGGAGCGGTAGCACTGTTGACCGCTGATGACGAGAAGATGTTGTCAAAAGCAATAGAAAAAGGCCGCGACGCTCAAGTAGTGCTGGACGGCGAAGACAAGCTCTCGACATCTGAGCGTCGTTCTCTGCGAGCAGCTGTGCGAGAAGCCGAAGCAGCCAGAGATCGTTTCATACGAGCAAACCTACGCCTCGTCGTATCAATTGCTCGTCGTTACCCGCTGCCACCAGCTATGGAACTTCTTGACTTAATCCAAGAAGGCAACCTTGGTCTAGAACACGCAGTCGAGAAGTTCGATTGGCGTCGAGGATTCAAATTTTCTACCTACGCGACCTTCTGGATCCGCCAATCAATAGGCCGAGCTCTTGACCAAAAGGCAAGCCTTATTCGTCTCCCCAGCGACCGTTCAGCCAGCCTTCGCGCAGCTCTACGTCATAGCGGTGGAGATAGCGACGGCCTCGACGATGAGAATGCATGGCTCCAAAGAATCAGCACTCCCACTTCCCTAGATAAGAACATCGGAGATGAGGGCGACAGCACTCTGGTCGACCTAATTGGAGACGACGCACCCAGTCCAGAAGATCATGCTCTAGAGAATGATCGAAAAGAGATGATTCGAGGCCTTCTTGACCGCCTTGATCCTCGTGCCCAACTCGCCGTGGCTCGACGTTTCGGACTAATTGACGGCGAGAGTCACAGCTATCGTGAGGTAGGAGAAGAGCTCGGAGTTACCGCCGAAGCTGCCCGTAGACTCGTCAAAAGAGCCGTAGATGAGTTGCGCGAAGACGCCCTCGTCATCGTGGCCTAAAGCAATTATTCTCACATAGCGAAAATCTTCTTGGCATATCGCTTTCAGAACCTGCACACTTAATATTGTGAACACCACCTGGCATCCAAACTCTTGGACTGATTGTCCCGCTGGCCAACAACCTGAGTGGCCCGAATTAGGCGCGCTCGACGAAGCGCTCCATGAACTCGGCACTAGACCTCCTCTTGTATTCGCCGGAGAAGCTCGCCGCCTGACCGATCAACTGGCCAGAGTGGCAAATGGGCAAGCAGTTGTGCTCCAAGCAGGAGATTGTGCGGAATCTTTTGACCTAAGTAGCGCCGACGCAATTCGCGACAAACTCAAAGTCATTCTGCAAATGGCTGTAGTCCTTCAGTACTCGGCCGGATTACCAGTAGTGAAGGTTGGTCGAATCGCAGGTCAATTCGCGAAACCTCGTTCATCGGGCACTGAGACACGGGATGGAGCGACCCTGCCAAGTTTTCGGGGTCACATCGTGAACGACATTACGTTCAACTCTGACTCAAGGACTCCTGACCCGAACCGCTTGCTAGAGGCGTACAACACTTCAGCAGCGACCTTGAACCTGCTGCGGGCCTTCACGAGGGGTGGCTACGCAGACCTTCGACAGGTGCATAACTGGAACCAAGAATTCGTTGCCTCAAGTCCAGTCGGGGAACGATATGAGCGTCTGGCTGAAGGAATTGAGCGAGCTCTACACTTTATGACGGCCTGCGGTTTTGATACTGACGATGCCGCTATGCGTCAAGTCGAACTCTACACAAGCCATGAAGCCTTGTTATTGGGTTATGAACAGGCCCTAACTCGCCAAGACAGCATCACTGGGAACTGGTACGACTGTTCAGCTCACATGCTCTGGATTGGGGAAAGGACACGGGAGCTTGATGGAGCCCATGTCGAGTTTCTTCGAGGCGTTCACAATCCGATCGGATGCAAAATCGGGCCCACAACTTCACCCGATGACGCCCTGGCCTTATGCGAGGCTCTTAACCCTGAGAAAATTCCGGGACGCTTGACCTTTATCAGTCGCATGGGCGCACAAAAAGTAGGCGATGTCTTGCCTTCTATCTTGCGCAAGGTGACAGACGCCGGACACCCCATAGTTTGGGAATGCGATCCAATGCACGGAAACACCTACGAAACTGACAACGGCATCAAGACAAGAGATTTCGACGTCATCATGGATGAGGTCCGTCAATACTTTGACGTGCACAAGACAGAAGGAACATGGCCAGGTGGAGTTCACTGCGAATTAACAGGCGATGCTGTCACCGAGTGTGTGGGCGGTGGCGACGCGTTGGCAGCTGAACACCTAGGAGACCGCTACGAAACAATGTGTGACCCAAGGCTTAACGGCAGGCAGTCCTTAGATCTCGCGTTTCACGTAGCAGAACTTCTATCAGAGTTTCGCTAAACAGTTACCTGCGAAACATTTCTAAGCTAGATGATCGACAAAGCCTTCAAGCTGTCGCAGGTTTCTACATTCAAAAACAGCGTCAGCGTGAGTTGCATATTCGGTGATTACTGAGTCACCGGTATCCCAATAGGATTTCGGTTCTGGGTTAAGCCAAAAAACCGACCGAGCCTTTTTCGCCGTTTCTTTAACCACCCAAGCGTTAGTCGCGTGGTAGTTGTTTCGAGCATCACCCAAAAACATGACAGTTGACTTGGAGTTAATTTCCGAACCGTAGTTCTCCCAAAAGACTCCGAACGCGTGACCGTAATCTGAATGACCGTCAACCCATACGACATCTGCCTCTGTGTTGACCCTATGGACGGCATTCGTAATATCTTCTTCGTCCTGGAACATGTGCGTTACTTCGTCGAGTCCATCAATAAAAACGAAGGAACGTACTTTGCTGAACTGGTTCTGGAGGGCATAAACGAGGTGCAGCGTGAATCGGGCAAAGGCGGCGACCGAACCTGAGATATCAGCTACGACTACAAGCTCAGGCTTGTTAGGGCGCGGATTTCTGAAACGCGGTTCGGCAGGCACTCCCCCGTAGCTCAACGACTGTCGCACCGTGGCTCGAAAATCTAAAGGCCCTTTGCGTTTATGTTTCCTTTTCCTGGCAAGGCGAGCCGCAAGCTTTCTCGTAAGGGGTTGTATCGCCTTTCGAATGTTTGCCATTTCCTCGCGCGAGGCATGCATGAAATCGACATCTTCAGGCAGTGGTTTTCGCAGTGTTTTGGCCATTGCTTCGACGCCTCGGTCAGCTACGAGCCTGCGTCGAATCTCAGCTTCAATTTCTCTTTTTAGATCTTCAATTCTATTTTCGAACTCTTCGCGCTCAAGTCGTTCTTGGAGCGATGTCATATCCCCTTCAGAGCGCTCCTGTGCTTGTTCCATTAGTCGGTCAAGCATGCCGTCTAGATCGAGGTTACGGAGAGTCCGGTAGAGGTAATAGGTGCCGCCTACCGGCCTACCGGGCTCCATTCCGGCAAACTGGGTTACCGCTGCTCTAGCCATCGCGGCCATCATCGCTTCATCCGCGTTCATCAACGCACGAAATAGCATTTCCGCTATTTCTTCTGGACTCATGTCCTCCGAAGAGCCTTGGCCGCCCATGCCTCGCATCTGCTGAGACATCCATTCTTCCAAGGAGTCTTCGTCGATCTCTCCCTCTTCGTCCAGCACGTTGTATTCGGGGCCTCGGAGCGAGAAATAAACTTCGAAGACGGTCTCGAATGCCTTCCAATGTTGTTCGTTCTTAACCAACGTGGTTGCAAGCGCGTATTTGAACGCGTCCCGATCTTCTATCGGGATGTGCTTCACCGCTTCCATGGCATCAAGATTTTCCGTCAATGACACGGGAAGGCCAGCGTTTCTCAGTTCAACGACAAAGCCGCTCATTAGGTCCAGCATCGAATTACCCCTCGACCGTGAGTTCCTTAGCTGCTTTCTCTATATCTGATTGGTACTTCAGGAGGATGTGTAACGACTCTTTGGCTTGTTCGACATCGATACTCTCAACCCCTAGAAGAACCAATGTTCGAGCCCAGTCAAGTGTTTCCGAAACTGATGGGCTTTTTTTCAATTCGATCTGTCTGATTGATCGCACAATTCGCGCGACTTGTTCAGCAAGGTTGTCGCTTATTCCATCTACTTTGGTAAGTACGATTTCCTTTTCTCGTTCCAGCTGCGGGTAGTCGATATGAAGAAACAAGCAACGACGTTTCAATGCCTCAGAAAGTTCTCTGGTGTTATTGGAGGTGAGGAACACGATGGGAATCTGCTTGGCTTCGATCGTTCCCAGTTCTGGGATAGAAACTTGGTAGTCCGAAAGAATTTCTAACAGTAACGCTTCGGTTTCTACTTCTACTCGGTCAACCTCATCAATGAGGAGCACAACCTTCTCTTCTGCGCTAATAGCCTCTAAAAGAGGGCGAGTAAGTAAGAATTCGTCATTGAATATGTCATCTTGTAGGTCAGTCCAGTCTTCGTTATTGGCATCTGATCCCCGGTCCGCTTGAATTCGAAGCAACTGCTTTTTGTAGTTCCACTCGTATAGGGCTTTAGCTTCGTCGAGACCTTCGTAACACTGAAGTCTGATCAGTCTTGCATCCGTCATGGATGCGACTGCCTTGGCTAGTTCAGTCTTACCCGTTCCTGCTGGTCCTTCGACAAGCACGGGTTTCCCTAGCTTCTCAGCCAGGAAGACAACACTTGCAATGCCGTCGTCAGCTAGGTAGTCAACGTCTTTGAGTCCGTCCCGGACAGACGCGAGGTCCCCGAACATTGTGTCGCCCATTTGGTGTCTCCTTGTCAGGTGCTAGGCGTTGGATCATCCACGAGTTTGACCCTGCCCATTCACGATGTATTTGGTTGTTGTTAGTTGTTCGAGGCCCATAGGACCTCGAGCGTGAAGTTTTTGCGTACTTATTCCAATTTCAGCGCCGAAACCGAATTCTTCGCCATCTACGAACCTAGTTGATGTATTGACTAGAACGGCGGCTGCATCCACTCTGCTTGTGAACTCTTGAGCTGAAACCTGGTCATTAGTGATGATTGCCTCACTGTGACCTGTGCTGTTTGTGTTGATATGTTCGATGGCTTCATCAAGATCATCCACTACTCGGACACTCATTTTTAAGTCCAGATATTCGGTAGACCAATCGTCATTATCCGCCGGGGCGATAGACGGGGCAAGCGCTTGCGCCCGGTTATCTCCTACCAGTTCAACTCCGTCTAGCGCTTCGGCAATCCGGGGAAGGAAGGCGGCTGCTATTTCTGAATGAACAACAAGTGATTCCGCTGCGTTACACACTGACGGGCGTTGCATTTTGGCGTTGACCACTACGTTTTCTGCTAACCCAAGATCAGCCGCTGTATCGACGTATACATGGCAATTCCCATCACCGTCGATCACATAAGGGACAGTCGCATTTTCTAAAATAGAACTGATGAGCGAAGGTCCCCCGCGCGGTATTAAGCAGTCAATATGGTCTCGGAGCTGCATAAATTCAATCGCCGTTTGATGCGATGTGTCATCCACAAGCACCAAACAGTCTTCAGGTAAACCCGCTTTAGCTATTCCTTCGCGCAATGCACTAGCTATCGCCACATTCGAATCAATTGCAGCCGACGAACCTCTCAGGAAAGCTACGTTGCCGGACTTTAGACAAAGTCCAAAAGCATCACTGGTCACGTTGGGTCGATTTTCGTAGATGATCGCTACGACTCCCAGCGGTACTTGAACTTTTTGGATTTCTAAACCGTTTGGCCGCGTCCAACTTTCGGAAATTTTCCCTACCGGGTCTGGCAATTGAATGAGTTTGCGGAGGCCCTCGGCCATTGATTCGACACGAACCACATCGAGGCGAAGCCGGTCAATGACTGTTTCGGATGTCCCAGATGCTTCAGCGCGTCTTACGTCTCTAAGATTCGCATCAAGAATTTCTTGAGTTGCAGCGACTAAACAATCAGCAGAAGTGCGGAGGGTTTCGTTTTTGTCTTCTGTTGAAGCCGTGACCAGAATCTTCGAGGCACGAGTGGCGCGTTCACCAAGGTCTTTCATTGGTGAATTTTCGGCTGCTCGCTCACTTCGGGACACTTTCGCAGGCTACCGCGATTGGACCTCAAACCCGTTCCGTGAAGGTCTTGGCTAGTTTGGATTATCAAGAAGAACGAGATCATCGCGATGAATAGCTACAGGCGAAGTGCCCGGCGCTAGATCTTCGGTGCGACTCCCCTTCCACTGTTGCGCTGTTTCGCTATCAAAAGCGATGAGCCCCTTAGCGAATACTTCGCCGGAGAGACTGGAGATCTCTACTGCGTCACCGGCCCCGAATGTTCCTTCCACTTCAACAATGCCCGCCGTTAAGAGCGAACCTCCGCTTTCAGACAAGGCTGAGGTCGCTCCATCATCAACTGTTATTTGACCGTTGGCCGAAACGGCAAATCCGATCCAAAGTTTTCTGGCCGCAACATGGGTTTCTCTTGCTGGAACAGCAGTGCCTGTCCCTGCAATGCCAGCGATCGCATCTGCAACAACATTCTCTCGGTCAGCTGCCGCTATAACGGTTCTGACTCCGCTCCAAGAGGCCATCCGGGCTGCTGCGAGCTTGGACGCCATACCGCCGCTGCCCCGACTGCCAGCTTCGCCCGCAACTTCTTCTATCGATTCGTTGATCGCGGCGATCTCTTCGATCAGCGTCGCGTTAGGTTCGATTCGAGGGTCAGCGGTTAAGACTCCCGGCGTGTCTGTAAGCAAAACTAAGAGGTCTGCGCGTAGTAAATTCGCGACAAGAGCTGCTATCCGATCGTTGTCTCCGTATCTAATCGCATCGTCAGCAACGGCATCGTTTTCGTTGACTACTGGCACTACATTCAGGCGCAGCAGGTGTCTGAATGTTGTCTCTGCGTGCAAATACTGGTTGCGATCTCTGAAGTCGTGAGGTGCGAGGAGGACTTGGCCTGTAGCCACTCCGTGGGAGTCAAACTCGTCTCCATATGCCCTCATAAGATCGATTTGGCCTACAGCAGAGATAGCTTGCAGCACTTCTGCTTCGTCAGGCCTCTCAACGCCCAATCGCTGGACACCCGCGGTAATTGCACCTGACGTCACCACTACTACTTCGTTACCTTGAGCGCGAGCTGCTACCACTTCAGAGACCAGCTTCGACAAAGCGGTGGTATTTACCTGACCGCTCTCACTCGTTAGCGATGAAGTCCCAATCTTTACGATGACACGCATCAACAGCTTCCTATTCTTCTTACCAAACTAGGTATCGGGTTCATACTCAAATTGAAAGGACCCGATAACAACAATGTCTCCAGCGACAGCTCCGGCTCGTCCCAGAGCGCGAGGCACTCGTAACTGCTGCAGGCGCTCTTGAGCATGGTTCATCGCGTCAATATCGGTGAGGTCAGAGAGTGCTACCGCTCGAAGAGCCTGCCTCCCTAATACTTCGAAGGATCCGTCATCTTGACGCACTACTTGGATCCCTTCCGGCGTCGGTCGGTGCACCACGTATTGGGTTGGCTGTTCGTCTTGGGTGCGCGCCTTTTCTACTAGTTGACGCATTTGACCGATAAGAGTGTCTAGCCCTTGGCCAGTTACAGCAGAAATTGTTGCGCCATCCCACAAGAGATTCGCTACATCTGATTTAGTGCCTATGACCATCCTCGGTCGCTCGAGTAGCTGGGCGTCATATTCACCAAGTTCTCGTATCAGCACTTCTTCTTGCATTTGAGGGGATTTGCCTTCTACCTCAGCTAGGTCCACAAGCACAAGAAGTACTCTGGCTCGCTCTACGTGGCGAAGAAACTGATGCCCTAGTCCTCGCCCAGCAGCCGCACCTTCAATCAGTCCAGGTACATCCGCTACGACCATTTCGAAGTTGTCGTCGGTTTGTACGACGCCTAGATGAGGTGACAGGGTCGTAAAGGGGTATGAAGCCACTTTAGGTTTGGCTGCTGAAATTCTAGAAATGAGAGTGCTTTTGCCAGCGTTTGGGAACCCTACGAGGGCCACGTCGGCCATTAGTTTTAGCTCAAGACGTAGCCATCGCTCTTCGCCTATCTCCGCTTGCTCAGCAAATGCTGGGGCTCTTCTCTTATTGGATAGGAATCTTGCGTTACCGCGGCCACCTTGGCCGCCCGCTGCGGCCAACCAACGGTCTCCTGCTCCCACCAGATCTGCGAGAATCTCTCCTTCGAAGTCTCTAATCACGGTTCCTTCAGGAACGTTGACGATGAGGTCTTCGCCGTTTTTGCCGTGCTTCTTCTTGCCCTGACCATGGGACCCATCGTCACCGCGTCGGAAGGGAAAATCTTTGAACGCCAAAAGCGAGGAAACGTTGCGGTCGGCTACCAACCATACGTCTCCCCCTGTTCCTCCATCGCCACCGTCGGGTCCTCCACGCGAAACGTGGGCTTCTCGTCGGAACGAAACGGACCCAGCTCCGCCATCGCCACCTTTGGCGTGAAGATTGCATTCGTCAACGAAACCAGACATACGGTTCGAGGATACGGGGGTATTGGGGCTTCGCTGAAACCTATATAGAACTCGTCAACAGATTTTCGGTGTGAGTATGTCTAAGGAAACGTTATTTGGTCAGTCGGTTACGACGTCAACCAGTCTTCTTCCTTTGCGGTATCCGAACTCGACGACGCCGTCACTAGTGGCAAAGAGAGTGTCGTCCTTGCCGATTCCGACGTTGCGCCCTGGGTGGAATTTTGTGCCGCGCTGTCGGACGATAATGCCTCCAGCGTGGATCGTTTGTCCCGCAAAAACCTTTACCCCGAGCCGTTGGGCGTTGGAATCGCGGCCGTTCTTTGTAGAGCCGCCACCTTTAGTCTTAGACATCTCAGCCCCTCGCTATTCCCGTTATTTCGATCGTTGTGTAGCGTTGCCGATGTCCCCAGCGGCGACGGTTATTAGTTTTGTTCTTGTAAGTGAAGCCGCGAATCTTTTCGCCTTTGACCTCTCCAACTATGCGAGCGGTAACCGATGAACCGGCGAGCTCGTCAGTGGTTGACATCACCGTGTCGTCATCAACCAGCAAAATAGGGCTAAACGAAACCTCTGAGCCTTCATCGGCGTGGAGAAGTTCGACGTTGAGGACTTGACCGGTCTCAACTTTTTCTTGTTTGCCGCCGGTGGCAATTACTGCGTACATAAGATCCTTCATGCTATCGGGTGTCTCGTTCCTCACAAACCGTTGCTGTGGATGATCACACTTTCAAAACTGATTGGTGGAGTTCAACTCCACGGCCAGCGCAGTGCTCACAAGCATCGCTGACTGACTCTAAGAGACCTTCGCCTGTTCTTCGTCGAGTCATTTCCACAAGTCCTAGTTCTGAGATGCCTGATACCTGTGTTCTGGTTTTATCTCGGGCCAGGGCCTTTTCGAAGCTACTGACTACTTCATCTCGATTTTTCTTAATTTCCATATCGATGAAGTCGATGACGATAATCCCGCCTATATCTCTTAGCCGAAGCTGTTTGGCTATCTCCTCTGCTGCTTCAAGGTTGTTACGAAACACAGTTTCTTCGAGGTTCGATTTACCCACATTTTTGCCCGTATTGACATCGATAACTGTCAGCGCTTCAGTGTGGTCGATAACTAGGGAACCTCCAGATGGGAGCCAAACTTTTTGGTCCACTGCTTTTCGTAGTTGTTCGGCTACGTGATAGCGCTCAAAGAGGGGCAGTGATTCAGTTTTAGGATCATGAAACTCAATTCGATCCGCTAGGGCGGGGGTTACCGTTTCCATGTAACCCTTGACTTGTTGGTAGAGCCCAGGGTCATCGATTATTACGCCGCGGTAATCTCGGTTGAATTCTTCACGGATAACTCTTACGACTAATTCAGGTTCCCGAAACAGCAAGCTCGGCGCTTTTGTTTTGTTAGCTAACTCGTTGATCTGTTTCCACTGATCCAGAAGGCGCCGAACATCACGTTCTATCTCTTCCGCAGTGACATCTTGGGCCGCAGTTCGAACTATCACGCCATGCTCAGATGGTTTTACTTTGTCGAGGATATTTCGGAGGCGTCGTCGTTCTTTATCATTCAGCCTTTTTGATATGCCGTAAGTGTCACTGTTGGGTACCAAGACCACAAATCGTCCTGGAAGGCTGACTTCTGTCGAAAGTCGAGCTCCTTTGTGAGCAATCGGGTTTTTCGTTACTTGACACAATATTGATTGTTGTGCGGAGAGAAGGTCTTCGATTCGAGCATCGTCTTTTCTGCGGCCCAGACGACTCCTTGGCTTTTTAGGCTTCGGTGCTGGCGGTTGAGATTTATCTCCATCAAGATCATCGCGCTCGTAGGTGACATCACCTCGATATAAGACAGCGTTCTTGGGTGTAGCTATGTCCACGAACGCTGCTTCCATGCCCGGGAGAACGTTCTGGACCTTACCTAGGTAAATATTCCCGTGAATTTCGCTGACGTCGTCTGAGGGGCGGCTCACGTAGTGTTCGATTAGGGATCGACCTTCGAGCACTGCGATGTGAGTAACTCCCTCGTGGACATGGACCAACATTTGGTAGCGACCTACAGGTCGTCCTTTTCGTTCTCTTCCTCGTCGTCGTTCAAGCTGTTGACTGTCGAGGGTTACTGGTCCCTCATCGAGGATTGCTTCGACCGGCTGTCCGACTCGTTGCTTATTGTCAGATTTATTGGCTCCGCTTCGGCCTTTGCCACCCCTTCGACGTCGTTTGCGGGCTGGTTTTGGCTGAGACTGTTCGTTATCAAGACTTGAGCCAGCGCTGCTAGAGGGACTTCGAGTATCACCAACTTGTGGCTTGGATGGTTTAGCTGGTTTGGCCTCACCTGATGTTTCTTTTGGTTTTGATCCATGAGCAGAAGTTGTCGAGCTGAGTGATCGAGCTCTTTTTCGTTTCGGGCGATCAGCGGTTGGAGTAGTCGCTTTTTCGCTCGCTCCGGAAAGTGTTCTTGTTCGGCTCCGGGGTGATGCTTCGTCAGCGGGGCCAGTTTTCGTTGGCGCTTCTATTGCAGCACTACCGCCAATTGTTCGGCGTCGACGTACAGGATTAGTTTCTGGTGTTTCATCCGGTGTTTCTGCCGGATTTTCTTGGTTCATTGTGTGTGTTCCTTGAGTTGTGGTGATTTTGAGGGCATCAACGGTTCTTGTCGTTGGCCTTCATGTTCGATCCATTGGTGGGTGCGGCGCGCAATCCCCATTTCGGCTCCGGGGGCAAGCACGTCAACGAGCTCGCTTGGACGGATAACCCGGGGTTTAGCTGCAAGTTCGGCTATCACGACCGGGCCGCGTTCTGATTGTTCTTCAAAACGGAGGTCGTGGATGCCGTAGCGAATGTCTTCGCGTACTAGTTTGTTTTTCTTCTTACGTTCAGTTTCTATTTCTGAGCTTTGGAGAACTCTTTCTATTTCTTCTTCAACACTGTCAGCGTTGGCTCCGGGTATGTCGAATCTCCAACCACAACTGACAACAGTTTCCTGGAGGGAGTTACCGCCTTTAGGTTCTAGGGTCAGAGCGACAACGTCGAATCCGAATGGCAAAGCTTCACTTAGAGCGTCTTGCATTTCTCTTTCGCTATATAGCTTTCCCTCACCCCATCCTGTGCAGGCTATGTGTCCGTCGATGACGGATTCCGGGGTTAACGGAACGTCTAAATATTCAGCTACTGACTCGTAACAGGTAGGTAGCGCCAATCCGAAGCTCATACGCACTCGCGGCGAAAATCCTTCGCTGTAGGTAAATGGCACCCCGCATCGCCTGAGACCTCGTTCGACGATTCGTGCCACGTCGCGATGTCCGACGAAACGGACTTTACCGAGTTTAGAAAACCGAATTCTTAGCCGCATAGATGACCCCCACCTGTCAAGGTGGGAGCTACACGTTTGACCACGAAGGTTCGCATTACTACGTTCCCCCTACAGTCGCCCTTGGGCGAAGTTCAACTGGCACGACATGGCCAGTAGTCAGGTCTTGGCCCGTCCCTTGACTTCCACCATTTGGTGGAATTGGGGACGCAACCACGTGTTCGATCCCATATTCGGTGCAAGCCCCGCAGTCATAACAGGGGGTCCATCGGCAATCTTCTAGGCCGTATCCGGCCAACGCATCTTGCCAATCTTGCCAAAGAAAATCTTTGTGTAGCCCTGCGTGGATATGGTCCCACGGCAAGGTTTCGTTTTCGTCTCGATGTCGATGGACGTACCATTCGATATCTAGGCCTGAAGCAGCCATTGCTTGTTTCCACAGATCCAAATCGAAGTGTTCACTCCACTCTTGAAATGTGCCGCCGTGTCTCCAGACATGTTCGATTACTCGTCCGATACGACGGTCCCCTCGACTTGTGATCCCTTCAGCTGTTGAAGCTTCCGGAGAGTGCCATTTGAGTTGAACTCGTTTATTGCCTTTCAGCCTGCCGCGAAGCAGTTCGACTTTTCTTCTTAGCTCCTCGGGCTCGTTTTGGCCGAACCATTGGAAAGGGGTGTGGGGTTTGGGCACGAAACCACCGAGAGAGACCGTCACCGATGCTTTTTTAGTGTATTGCTGACCAATCGCTACGCAATTTTCTGCAAGGTCAGCTATCGCCAGTGTGTCCTCATCCATTTCTGAGGGTAGGCCAGTCAGGAAGTACAGCTTCATTCGGTGCCATCCTTGACTGTAAGCAGATCGAACAGCTTCGTACAGATCTTCTTCTGTAACGAGTTTGTTGATGATTTGCCTCATACGCCATGACCCTGCCTCAGGGGCGAATGTCAAGCCGGTTCGTCGGGCTCGTGACACTTGTGCTGCTACACCGACTGTGAATGCGTCAACTCGAAGACTCGGAAGAGAGATGCTTATTCTGCCGCAGGTCTCTGGCTCGTCAATCGTGTCGGTAACTACTTCTTCAATGTCGCTGAAGTCAGCGGTGGACAATGACGTAAGACTTACTTCGTCATAACCGGTTCTTTCGAGTCCTTTCGAAACCATTTCGCGGACCTGGCTGGCCGGCCGTTCTCGAACGGGACGTGTAATCATGCCGGCCTGACAGAAACGACAACCTCGCGTGCATCCTCGAAAGATTTCGACGTTGAGGCGATCGTGCACAACTTCGGTGAGCGGCACTAGCTGACTTTTTGGGTATGGCCAGTCTGCGAGATCAGCGACTGTGCGCTTCTCAATACCGGGGGGCACACCAGGATTCGCAGGTTCGATGCTCACGAGGTCAGGGCCTTGATATGTCACCTCATACATTGACGGTACGTAAACGCCCGGAATTTGAGCTAGCGCCTGCAAGACCGTTACTCGACTTCCAGCTGGTTTTCCTGTCCGTCGCCATTTGTCTACTGCGATAGTGATGTCCGCGATTACCTCTTCACCGTCACCCATTACGAAAAAGTCAACGAAATCTGCCAATGGTTCTGGGTTATATGCGCAGTGACCTCCAGCCCCTATCAGCGCGTCCGAATCATCTCGCTCATCTGCTCTGACTGCTAGCCCTGCAAGATCTACGCAATTAAGCAGGTTGGTGTAGACGAGTTCTGCGGAAAGATTAAAGGCGATGATGTCAAACTCTGCTGCGGACCTATGGGTATCAACCGAGAAGAGCGGCACACCTGAGGAGCGCATCTGCTCTTCCATATCGGTCCAGGGCGCGTAGGAGCGTTCTGCGAAGGCATCTGGCCGCTCATTCAGAAGCTCGTACAGGATCTGCAGGCCTTGGTTGGGTAGTCCGATTTCGTATGTATCGGGGTAGGTCAGAAGCCACGATGTGGCGTCAGGCTTGTAGATATTTGTGCGGGCTCCATCCTCGCAGCCGATGTAGCGGGCGGGCTTTTCCACCCTAGGGAGGAGAGGCTCGAGCCGGGGCCACAGCGAGGTCATTTGAAGGCCGATTCTACCGGTCCGAGGCATGCTTTCCAGATCATCCAGTGCTTTATTGCACAGGTCATGCCAAATGACGTCTTGCGCTGATGTTGATAACTAACCCGATGAGACCGAAGGCTACGACCGTTGAGGAGCCACCATGACTGAGAAATGGCAGCGGAATTCCAGTGATTGGCATGATGCCCATGGTCATTCCTATGTTTTGAAATATTTGGAAGGTAAACATCGATAACGCTCCGACGCAGACAAAAGTTCCGAATAGGTCGTTTGAGGCTCTGGTGATGAACCATATTCGCGCGAGCACATAGGCATATAGGAGCAATAGGACACTGACTCCTATGAAGCCAAACTCTTCTCCAAGGGCAGTAAAGATAAAGTCCGTCTCTTGTTCAGGGACGAGGTTGAGGTTGGTTTGGGTTCCCTGCAACCATCCCTGCCCTCTAATTCCTCCAGCGCCTATAGCGATTTGTGATTGGTTGACGTTGTAGGAAGCTCCTTGTACGTCGAATTGCGGGTCTAGGAAAGCGGTGAGGCGTTGTTCTTGGGTCTTACGTAGTAGCGACGGTCCGCCGAGGTTGTCGCTGTTGAATACGCCTACAACGACGATAATTCCGATGATGGTAGTGGCGACTATGTGTTTTATCTGAGCGCCAGAAACGAGTAGGACGCCCATGCCGATTGCCACGAAGACCAACATGGTTCCGAGGTCTGGCTGCAGGTAGATCAGACCGAGAGGGACGGCCAACATCAGGTAGGCGTTCGAAAGGGTGACTAATCGAAGGTGTCCCTCTTGGTTAGCCACGAACGCGGCTAGCGCTAAGACGACCGCTACTTTGGCGAACTCGGCAGGTTGTATTTGGAAAGTGAGGCCAGGGAGTTCATACCAGGCGCGGGCGCCATTTCGCTCCACGCCAAAAAATAGGACGCCTACGAGGGCCAGCATCACTAACAGGTAAGCCTGGTTGGCGAAGTCTCGATAGAGCCTGTAATCCAAAAATGTCGCGGCGATCATCACCGCTATCCCTAGAACTACGAAGAGGATCTGTCGTTTAGCAAACGTGGCCGGATCTTGCCCATTGAATTCGAGAACTCGCCACGTAGCGGAGTAATTCAACGCAACACCAATTGCTGCTAACACGGTCACTGCTAGACCCAGCGAATAGTCGGCGTATCGAAGCGGGGATCGCAGTTCTTTGCGGAGCGGCAAATTCATCGATCACGCTCCTCTAGGTCTGGTACTCCGTCACCGTCGGCATCTTCGGGGCTGTTAGCTCGCGGCACTTGGATTCCCCATGGACAACCCTCTGGTACATAGCTTGTGAACCCGTCGTGTCCACGAAGCGCTTCTGGAATTTCTGGGCATTCAGGCCGTGGTGCTATGAAAGCGACCTGCGGGTCTGGCCATCTTTGCTCGTAAGCACGTAACGCCTCGAAGATCCTTTTGGCCACAGGTGCTGCTGCTTCACCGCCAAACCCGGCTTCTTCCATGACAACAGCGACGACATAGCGTGGGTCTTGTCGAGGTGCCCATGCGACAAACACTGCGGAGTCTTCTTTCTTGCGTTGCAGGACCGGGTTTCTTCCTTCTGCTTGTGCGGTTCCGGTCTTGCCGGCTATGGCATACCCCGAACTGTCGTAATCTTCGAAGGCTCGCCACGCTGTACCACGACGAGCCTTACTCGTTACGCCGTGCAGTCCTTCTCGTACGACTCCTGATCCCTCTGGGAACTCGGCTAGCCCCTGTATCCGGGGATCAAAGTCGATGACTGATGATCCGAATTGGGTTTCGGTTCGAGATACCACGCTTTCTACAATGTTGGGGCTGAAAAGTGTTCCGCCGTTAGCAAAGGCCGCATATGCGTTGGCAATCTGTATCGGGGTGGCTGAAACGAATCCTTGACCAATACCAGTGTTGATATTGTCTCCAGGGCGCCATTGGACCGTTTCACCGTATGGGTTGTATGCCTCAGGGTTAGCTTCAAATAAGGCTTTCTTTACTTCTTCATCACCGATTCGACCACTTTTTTCAAATGGCAGCTGAACTCCTGTTTGACTTCCAAATCCAAGCACTTGTGCCATGTCTTGAATGGCCCATTGTTCTTCACCCCGAATCCAATACAGGTCGTGTGCCACTTTGTAAAAATATGCGTCGCTGGAACGGGTAAGGGCTGATGAAAGATCGACAACACCTAATGGCGCTTTGTCTGCGTTGTAGAACGTACATCGCCCAGTGCAGCCATATTTCTCAGGGATCTTGAAGTAACCGACGTCATAATAAGCAGCTCTTGGTGAGATCAATCGTGCTTCGAGACCGGCAAGAGCCGTGACTAACTTAAACACCGAACCTGGCGAGTAGAGGCCTTGGACCGCTCGATTATTGAGTGCCCCTGGGGCATATGGATTTTCGAATACCGATTGGTACTCCAGTGTCGTTATTCCACCGACCAGCCAGTTGGGGTCATATGTGGGATGAGATGCCATAGCTAGGACATCGCCGTTCCGGAGATCCATAACAACTGCGGCGCCGCCTATAGCTGGGTAGAAGAATCCGCTGTCATCGCTCACTGTTTTTCGTGCGGCTATTAACCCTTGTCTGAGGTACGACTCAGTTGCTGCTTGCAGGTCCGCGTCGATGGTCAGATAAATATCAGACCCTGGTTCTGGTTTCGTTTGACTGACGATTCGATGAACTCGTCCGGTGCTATCTACTTCCAATTCGGTTTGCCCTGGGCGACCATGAAGGTCGGCTTCGAAAATTTGTTCGATACCCGCTTTCCCCACTCTTTCAGACGGCAGGTATCCCTGCTGCAGAAGGCGGTCTTGTTGGCCTTGGGACATGGCACCGACGTAGCCGACCACGTGGGAACCGAGTTCATTTTGCGGGTAGACACGATTCATTACCCATTTCGCTTCTACGCCTGGCAAAGACTGTTCTGACACTCTCAACAGTCCGTATTCATTGAGGCCGGTGGCTACGACTTTGGCTGCGAGTGGGTGGGTTTGTTGATCCAGTAGACGTTCACTCATGACCGAGACCGGAAGATCGATCAGTTCAGAAAGTTGCTCCAACACGTATTCGACTTGGCCTGGTGCGTATCGGGATTGATTTACCGTTACGACGCCAGTTCTTATGTTGTCAGCTAGCACCACGCCGTGCCGATCAAGGATGCGGCCTCGGGTTGGTTCGGTCACTACTATTTCGACATGGTTCAAGAAAGCTTTATCGGCCAGTTCTTCGTTTGTTAGGACCTGCAAGTACCAGGCCCTTGTAAATAATGCTGCAAATAGTCCGACGATCAGTATCCCTACGAACGCCAGCCGTCGCCTCAGTTGGTCATCCATTGATCTGAACTGTTTCCAGCGGAAACACCCATCGGACCAGCGGAGATAGCAGGACCGTTGACGGTACTGCTGCTATTGCGGTGACGAGCGCTATTGCACCTAGTTCTCGCCGCGTGACATATTCGAGGCCAATGAGTGCCCCGATACCAGCGAATAGAGCTGTTGCTGTTGCACTGAGAAGGGCTACGGTCAACGACCGAACGACGATGTTTCGTTCTGAGACCTGACTGGCGACTGAGCTAGTCCCGTAACCCGCTAAGGAAAAGGTAAGTGCCGTCATTCCAAAAGGGGTGTGCAGCACAAGATCCACTAGCACGCCCACTAGGAAACCAACGAGCGCACCGTTTGACGGGTTCAGGTGCAGGCTGACGAGGACTACCAGGATCAGCGGCAAATCAACGACGTAGCCACTGAGCTGAAAGTGCGGCACTACTGCTATTTGAATCAAAAATATGGTTGCGAAAATCGCAACAAGTCGGGAGGTCTCTCTTCCGGCCAATGTCATGGCGTTGGCTCTTCGGATGACACGTCAGGGCTTTGATCCTCGGGGACTCTGTCAACAATGACTGGTTCAGGGGCTTCTGGGTAGAACAGCAGAACTTGGACCCATCTAAGTCTGTCCAAGTCGGCTGCTGGGTGGACCGTGATTCGTTGTGTGCCTTGGACTGCGTTAGGTACCACATCGACGACGGTGCCGATGAGCAGTCCTTCAGGGAACGAGCTGCCTTGAAAACCGCTCGTTACTACTGTTTCGCCCGGTATGACGACGGTGTCCAGCTCGATAAAGCTGATCTCGAGTTCCCGGTTTTGTCCTTGTCCCGATGCGATACCGTCGTCTCCTGATCGAACCATCCGAACACCCACATCAAAGTTGGGGTCAGTCAGTAATTCGACTTGGGAACGAGTTACCGATACCGCTGAGATCCTTCCGATTACACCTGCTCCAGTCTCAACTGGCATACCGACGACCAGGCCGTCGCGGGAACCTTTATCGAGTTCTAATGTGCGTTGGTAATTGGAGATGGGTGCGTCGATAACGCGTGCTGTTCGGCGGCCGACTTGAGCGACGCGGTCGCGAGCTCCCAGCAACGAGAGAAGAGCTTTCCTTTCTCGTTCTATCTCACCTACTTCAAGCACGGAGTTTTGAAGCTCAGCAATTTTGGCTCGAAGCAGAGCGTTTCTAGCTTCTAGTTCGTCGTAGCTAGTAACTGCTTCCCAAGCTCCTCCAATGGGCTCAAATATGCTCGCCGAGGTCGACCGCAACGGTCCAAGAGCATCAAGAACTGCGCCTCGAGCGGTGTCGATTACCCCTCCTTCAGAGCGAAGGTCGATAGTGATGAGGATTAGTGAAGTTAGGACGAGTAGCGCTAATCGAAAGCGTGACCTTCGGGTTCTGTTCATGTTTGAACGGCGCGCCACAACTGAGTCCGTTTTAGTACTGGTTACCGGAGGAGAAGAGAACGCCTCTGAGGACTTCGAACTCTTCTAAGGCCTGTCCTGAGCCTCTAGCTACCGCATAGAGAGGGTCCACTGCTATCCGGATCGGCATGCCTGTTTCATTTGCTAGGCGTTGGTCTAGACCTCTTAGTAAAGCTCCTCCGCCTGCCATCATGATGCCTTGGTCCATGATGTCTGCGGCTAGTTCGGGTGGCGTCTGGTCAAGTGTGAACTTGATGGCGTCGACGATGGAGCTAACCCCCTCTTCTAGGGCTTCTCTCATTTCCACGCTGCTCACTGTCACTGTCTTGGGCAGTCCGGTAACTAGGTCTCTACCGCGTATCTCCGCATACATTTCATCGGGAAGCGGCCATGCCGACCCAAGGGCGACTTTCACTTCCTCTGCAGTGCTTTCACCTAGCGCGACGCTGTATTCCTTCTTCACATATTGGGTAATTGCATCGTCTAAGACATCGCCGCCAACTCGGGCTGACTGGCTAGCAACTATTCCTCCAAGTGAGATGACTGCGACTTCGGTAGTCCCTCCCCCGATATCAACAACCATGCTTCCGTGTGGGGATTGGATAGGCAGCCCGGCTCCTATCGCTGCGGCCATAGGTTCTTCAATGATGAAGGCCGGTTTGCGGGCGCCTGCGTATTCGGCGGCCTCTTGGACTGCTCGTTGTTCTACACCGGTAATGCCGGAGGGAACGCATATCACCATCCGTGGTTTTGACCAGCGACTTCCTGAGATCTGGTCAATGAAGTAGCGCAGCATCTTTTCACACACATCGAAGTCAGCGATCACGCCATCTTTTAGGGGTCGCACTACTTGGATATGTGCCGGAGTTCGCCCAGCCATCCTTTTCGCCTCGTGGCCGACGGCGAGCGGAGTTCCGTTCGTTACATCCATAGCTACGACGGAAGGCTCATCAAGAACAATGCCTCTGCCGCGAACGTAAACGAGCGTGTTGGCAGTTCCGAGGTCGACTGCGATATCTCTTCCTCCGAGGCTCCTAAAGCCCGAACCGCCCCTCACCGCATACACCTGGCGCGCGGAGCAAAGAAATCTACCTCGTTGTTGAAGGAGGACATTCTTCGAATCGCTTCTTGACAGGTCATGAATTTCCCAATCAGAGCCCTGGGAAGAAAATATTGATTTCACGTTCAGCTGATTCGCTGGAATCAGAGCCGTGAACCAGGTTTTCTGTTACTACCAGTCCGTAATCGCCGCGGATAGTTCCGGGTGCGGCAGTTGCCGGGTTGGTACTTCCCATTAGGTTTCGGACAACAGCGAAGATCTCGTCGCCAGCGTCGTCGGGGCCTTCTACGACCATAAGCATGGCTGGGGAGCGGGTGATAAAGCCGATCAGGTCGTCGAAGAACGGTTTGCCTTCGTGTTCTCCGTAGTGAACTTCTGCTGTGGCCCGGTCGATCGTTCGCAGATCTGCTCTGCTTAGTTGTAAACCTTTGCGTTCTAGGCGGCCGATGATTTCACCTACAAGTCCACGTTCCACGGCATCGGGCTTGCAAATAACAAAAGTACGGGGCACTAGATCTCCTTGAACTCTTCGAACTCGATGCTGGTAAGGCTACCGCGAGGTTTCGACGAGTTGACTTCGGGCTTCCGAAGCAACGTACAGTGATCCTGTGATCAGTATGGAGCCGGACTCGCCGGCTATTTCAATAGCTCGATTTATGGCGTCTGGCACTCGAGGGATTAGTTCAACTTCGACTCCATTACCTTCTATCGCTACGGCTAGTTCATCTGCCGGAACCGCTCGAGGCCAGTCGGCGGCGGTTGCAATAATTTTTGAGAATTCCGTCACGTTGAGGGCGTCCAAGAATTCGCGAGGGTCACGGGGTCTATTAGCTCCAATCACTAGAACTGGTTGCTCTTCTACTGCGAAGTCGTGAAATAGCGTTTCAGCTACGACATGTGCAGCAGGCGGGTTGTGTGCTCCGTCAATAATGACCGTTGGTTGTCTTTGCACGATTTCGAATCGAGCGGGAAGAGTTAGATGCCCGAAAGCTTCTGAAATGAGTTCCGCCTCTAATTGTCGACCAAAAAAAGCTTCTGCTGCGGCGACAGCAATCGAAGCATTCTGCGATTGGTGGGCGCCATTGACGGGCAGAAATATTTCTTCGTGGACGCCATGGGGGGTTACAAGGTCGACCAGACGCCCGCCTACCGCTAGACGGTCTTCAGAAGCGTCGAAATCGCTGTGTCGATGCCATATCTCTCGACATTCGGTGGCGACAATTACTTCCGTAAGTTCAGGTGAGGTTTCTCCGCAAATCACGTGTGTTTCGCTGGAAATAATGCCTGCTTTTTCCCGGGCTATGTCCACCAAGGTAGGACCGATGATTTCTAGGTGATCTGAACCAATGTTTGTGATTACCGCAACCTGTGCGTCAATAACGTTCGTCGCGTCCCATCTACCCCCCATTCCGACTTCGATGACGTTGACGTCTACGGCTGTAGCTGCGAACCAGTTGTAGGCAGCAGCGCAGAGAACTTCGAAATAACTCGGCGGTTGGCCGGTTGCTTCGATCACCCACGGCTCTACTTGAGCGATCTCTGAAAGCGCTCGGGTCATCGACTCGTCGTCAAGGGGTTCATTGGCGATCATGATTCGGTCATTTACTCGGTCGATGTGGGGTGATGTGTAGCTGCCTACGTCAAGTCCAGTTGCCCCAATGAGCTCTACCAACATTCGCGAAGTACTGCCTTTACCGTTTGTCCCAGTGACGTGGACGGCCGGAATGTCTTTATGGGGGTTACCTAGGAGCTCCATCAGGATCGTCATTCGCTCTAATGACGGCGCTGTCGTTTCATCTCCTCCGAGATTTTTTTCGAGGTTGTAGTGGCCCTGCAACCAGTCCAAAGCTTCTTCGTACGTGTTGAGGGTCTCAGGTGTGTTGCCGTCGCGGCGTAGGCGATTTTTTGATCGCTTAGGACGCTTGGCGCTCGCCACCGGTGTCATCCCTACGTGGCACCAGGGTCGGATTTACCTTGTCGAGAACGACATCTCGGTCGATGATGCATCGAGCGATATCTTCCCTACCGGGAACCTCGTACATGACGCCTAGCAGTACCTCTTCTAGAATCGCTCGTAGACCGCGAGCTCCGGTGTTGCGCAGCAACGCTTGATCTACGACAGAGCTGATCGCTTCATCGGTGAATTCAAGTTCAACGCCGTCGAGTTCGAACATGCGTTGGTATTGCTTGATGAGAGCATTGCGGGGCTCCAACAAAATGCTGGTCAGCGCCGAGTGGTCGAGTTCATCGACTACGCCTACCACTGGGAGACGGCCGATGAATTCGGGGATAAGACCATATTTTTGGAGATCTTCTGGCAGGACTTCGGGGAGGAGTTCTAGATTGCCTCTCTCATTGACCGATTTGATGTCTGCGCCGAATCCGACTGCTCTTTGTCCGATTCGGTCAGCGATAACTCGTTCCAATCCATCGAAAGCCCCACCGCAGATGAACAACACGTTACTGGTATCTATTTGGAGAAATTCTTGGTGTGGGTGCTTCCGTCCACCTTGTGGAGGTACTGAAGCTTGCGTCCCTTCGAGGATTTTTAGGAGAGCTTGTTGGACTCCTTCACCTGATACGTCGCGGGTTATTGAAGGGTTTTCTGCTTTACGTGCGACCTTGTCGATTTCGTCAATATAGATGATGCCGGTTTCGGCTCGTTTTACGTCGTAATCGGCTGCTTGTATGAGTTTAAGCAAAATATTTTCTACGTCTTCGCCTACATACCCAGCTTCGGTAAGCGCAGTCGCGTCAGCTATGGCGAAAGGAACGTTGAGCATGCGGGCGAGTGTTTGGGCCATCATGGTTTTGCCGCAGCCTGTTGGGCCGATAAGCATGATGTTGGATTTGGCGATTTCGACGTCTGATTCGAGGCTCTGGCCGAATTGGACTCGTTTGTAGTGGTTGTATACAGCAACCGACAGGATTTTCTTGGTCCGTTCCTGTCCGATGATGTATTCGTTGAGAAATTCGAAAATCTCAGATGGTTTGGGAACTTCGTCGAAACTTACTTCTGTGTTGTCTGCGAGTTCTTCTTCGATGATTTCGTTGCAGAGGTCAATGCACTCATCGCAGATGTACACCCCGGGTCCAGCAATAAGCTTTTTGACTTGTTTCTGAGATTTTCCGCAGAAGGAGCATTTGAGTAGCTCTCCGCCCTCTCCGAATTTCGCCACGTTACTGATACCTCATTCTGGTTACCCGGCCCACTCGGGTCGGTAGCCGTTTGCTAAGGATGGCACAGTCGGATCAGAACGGGGGGACGTTCAGAGGTAAACGTTGTGCTACCTGACGCATTAGTTGTTTGTGTTGGGGTACCAGATGAGAGTACCGAGTCATTGGGGTTATGAACAGCGGAATTATGAGGCTGCTCGAATTGGCCCGTCTTCTGCTACTTCGCGGCTATCAATTACGTCGTCAATGATTCCGTACTCTTTAGCTGCAGCAGCGTCCATGATGAAGTCTCTATCGGTGTCGGTGTGGATGCGTTCAAGGTCTTGTCCTGTGTGGCGGGCCAAGATTCCCTCTAGTAGGTCTCTCATCCGATCAATTTCTCTTGCGGCCAATTCGATATCGGTCGCTTGTCCCATGGCCTGACCGTACGGTTGATGAAGTAGGACTCTGGCGTGCGGGAGTGCCATTCTTTTCCCTGGCGTACCTGCTGCCAGTAGCACCGCAGCAGCCGATGCTGCTTGGCCAAGGCAAATGGTTGTGATGTCGTTCCGTATGTATTGGCTGGTGTCGTATATGGCAAACAGTGCGTTGATATCTCCACCCGGTGAATTGATGTAGATGTTGATGTCTCGATCAGGGTTTTCGGATTCAAGGTGAATCATCTGGGCGCAAACAAGGTTGGCGATTGTGTCGTCAATCGGAGTTCCCAGGAAGATGATGTTTTCTTTGAGAAGACGGGAATACAGGTCATATGCGCGTTCTCCGCGGTTGGTCTGCTCTACAACCGTGGGGACTAGGTAATTCTGTGCGTCAAGGCTCACTTTTCCTCATCCTGTTCTTGATCGTCTTCGGTTTGTGGTTCGTCTTCGTCAACCGTAGCGCTGTCCACCGCTTCAACTGAGTCGGATTCGGTCAAGTCTGGAAGTTCCATCTCGTCCCGATCCACGTTGTTGCCTTCTTCGTCGACCAGGTTGACTTCAGCTACTAGCCATTCGAGCGCTTTTCTTTTTGCAATTTCTGCTTCGATCGGGCCAAGTCCGTCGCCCTGATCTTCGATCTGGTGCCTGAGGTCGGGGATAGTTGTCTGGAATTGTTCCGCCATGCGCTCAAGTTCTTCTTCGACGTCATCGTCGTCTACTTCGATGTTTTCATTCGCCGCTATGGCACGCAGGGCCAAATCAACCTTTGCGGACCTTTCTGCTGCTTCTCGTAATTCTTCAGTAAATGACTCGGGGTCCTGGCCGGTCATTTGCATCCAAGTTTCGAGGTTCATTCCTTGTCCTTGGAGCCTCATTGCGAGTTGCTGCAACTGTTCGGACATTTCTCCGTTGACCATCGAATCTGGGACTGAGTCTTCGACCAGTTCGGCGAGGGCTGTTGCAGTGTTCTCCCTCATGGCAGCGTTCGCTTGGAAGATCCTCATCATTGTCATTCGTTGAATGGTTTCGGACCTGAGTTCTTCAACGGTGTCGTGCTCAGTGTTTTCTTCGACCCAGTCGTCGGTCAATTCGGGAAGGACTTCTTCTTTGACAGCTTGCACCTTGATGTTGAAGTCGATTGTGACCTCTTCTTGCACAGGGTGGTTGGCGCTGAAAGTGAGCTCATCTCCGGCTTGTGCGCCTTCGAGTTGTTCATCTACTTCTTCGACTATTCCTCCGCTGCCTAGTGAGTAGAGGTAGTCGTCGGCTGTTAATCCTGGGAGCGCTTCGCCATCAACGGTGCCTTGAATGTCTATCGACACTTGGTCACCCGAGGTTGCTGCTCGTTCTACGTCGACGAGTTCGGCTGATTGGCGTCGCTGAACGTCTAGCTGTTCTTGCACTTCTTCGTCGCTGGGGGCGGGTTTGGGGACTTCGACTTGGAGGTCGGCGTAGCCGTCAACTGAGATAGTGGGTCGCGTCTCAACTACTGCTTCGAAAGCTATGGGGCCGTCTTCTTCTCCGCTGGTAAGCGACAGGTCTGGCGCTGCGATGACGTCGACTGATTCAGCGCGGACCGCGTCAGCGTAATAGCCGGGTATAGCGTCTTCGAGGGCTTGTGCTCTGGCGTACTCACTTCCGATATGAGATTCGAGGACCGGCCGTGGGGCCTTACCTTTTCTGAATCCTGGAACTCTGACATCTTGGGCGATTTTTCGAAACGCTTGTTCGATGGCTTCATCGAACGTTTCTTGGTCGACTTCGACGGTCAGTTTGACTCTGGGACCAAAGATGCGTTGTTGCGTTTCTTGGTCTCCGTCAGAGGTTTCTTGGTCGTCGTTTTCATCGACTTCGAGATCTGCGGGATCAACTTCTGTAACGGTGGTCTTCACAAGCGCGAAATTCTATCGGGGTGGGGGTCTGTGTCCCCTATTGGGTTGTTGGGTTCTGTTTGGAGCGGGCGACGAGAATCGAACTCGCATCATCAGCTTGGAAGGCTGGGGTTCTAGCCATTGAACTACGCCCGCAGGTTTGGTCAGGCTAGCGGGAGAAAAGCGCGTCTACAGATCAAATGGCAAGTCAGCAACTGTCGCGGGTCGCCAACCATCAATTGTTTCGACCTGCACCTTGGTACCAGGGAGGTTTTGTGGCACTTCGATGACGGCTAAACCCAGGTTTCGTTGGTATTTCGGTGAGTAGCAGATAATTCGGGTTTGACCTGCGTATGAGCCATTGGGGTTCCTCAACCCAACCGGGGCCGGGTTGGGGGCAAGCGGTTCGCCGTCTATGAGTAACCCTTTGAGTTCTCGGTCCGGGCCCTCAACGCGTTTGTTTTTCAGCGCCGCTTTTCCGATGAAGTCATGTTCGACGCCCAAGTCGACGTACTTGCCAATTCCTGACTCATAGGGATCGCAATCTCGAGTCGCGTCAGATCCCCACGAAAAGAGGAAGTTCTCCACTCTCTCGACATTGTTTGGGCCGCCGGCTCGAATCCCAAATTGTTGTCCAGCTTCCCAGATCAGATCCCAAAGTTGTTCTCCTTTGGTTTCGTCTTCTAAGAAGAGCTCGAATCCTCCTTGCTTGCTCCAACCTGAGCGAGACAGAACCAATGGGATTCCTTCGTGGGTGATTCGCCGAAAGTGAAAGAATTTTAGATCCTTCACCCAGTCGCCAAACACCTGGCTTGCTAGATCGGTTGCCTTTGGTCCTTGCACCGCTAATGGGCTGACGTCGGGCTCACGCACTTCTACTTCGTCTCCTCGTTCACCAGCTATTGCTCGTATCCACAACAAGACATCTGAATCAGCGATCGAGAACCAGATGGTTTCTTCATCAACTCTCAACACCACGGGGTCGTTAATGAGTCGTCCCTGGTAGTCACATAATGGCGCGTATTTGGCGACACCAATTTTTAGGTTCGATAGATCACGTGCGCTTATGTATGTGGACAATTTGAGGGCGTCGGGTCCGTAAACCTGGACCTGTCTTTGGCAGCCCACGTCCCATAAAGCGACTCGTTGAGTGAGCGCTTCGTAATCCTCAGTTGGGTTGTCTGTCGCAACGGGTAGCACCATCTTGTTGTAGACGCTTGCTACTTCGATTCCTGCTTGTTGGGATCGACTATAGAACGGTGAGAAACGGACCCTAGGTCCTTGTGCGAGTTCCATACTCGGCAACTAATACACCTTTTTTGTCCATTTTCAGCGCATATTGAAAAATTCGAGATGTCCGCGGTCAACGATCCTCTGCAGGAACTCAGTTTGATAGGCCGACTCAGGGTCTTCTCGAACTAATTCGTCGATGACTGCAGCATCGTCACCTACCAGGATTCTCCAGCGGTTTTCTAGGATGCCATTGAGGATGATTTCGGATGCTTGTGCCGCTGTTGTTGGAGCTTCATCTCTGAATCTTTCTCCTTGGAGCGTGGCGAGGCTATTCAGATCATCGTCGGTCAGTTGGTCGACGTCAGCGCCTCGTTCTGCAAGGTTTTTGCGCATTCGTTCCAGGTCTGGGCCTCCATGTGCGGCAGTACTATTCAGACCTATTTCTGTTCCTATGTGACCTGGCATCACAACGTGAGCGGTGACGTGCGGTGCATGAAGTTGCAAGTCAACATTGAGTGCTTCAGTAAAGCCTTTAACAGCGAATTTGGCGGCGCAGTACGCGGTGTGGGGTACGCCTGGTCCAACAGTTGCCCAGAATCCGTTAATGCTGCTGGTGTTGACGAGATGGCCTTCTTCGCTGCTCACTAATAGTGGGAGAAAGATGCGACTGCCGAAATAGACGCCGTACCAGCAGACTTCAAAGGTTTTTTCCCAAGCCATCCGATCTTCGTCGGTTACGAAACTTCCTCCACCTCCGATCCCTGCGTTATTGAAAACGAGGTCTAAAGAATCGACTTCGTGTCTAGTTAAGAGTTGGTCTCGAAAAGCCAACATGTCGGCTTCATCGGAGACGTCACACACATGGGATGTCAGGCGGACGGTGTGCGTTGTTTCGGAAAGCGCTAGCTCTTCGGTTTCGGTCATGTTGTCGGGACTGATATCGCACATAGCTACGTGGCATCCCTTTGCCGCTAGCTGGCGCACAAGCTCGCGGCCCATGCCAGTTCCGGCACCGGTGACGACAGCCATTTTTCCGTTGAAATCTTCCATCAGCTCCTCCTCAGCGTGTTTCATCCTTCCAGTTGGTTGTGGTAGATGCCATTCGGTGGTTCAGGTAGCTCGTTCTTTCTAATAATTTCTTTAATTTTCTTGGAATTAGGCGCTTGTGAGGGTTGATGCAGCACAATATCTACATGACTTGGTTGAGGTTTCGAAGGCTCATGTGTTTGGCCGCATCATTGTTGCTGGTGTGTTGTTCTGGAACCGCTGAGTCAGTTTCGTCTTCGCAGACACTGGCCGGTGATTCAGGTAATTCCGATGTGACTGTCGCTGTGACCGAGCCGCCGCTTTCCACGACTAGTACGACGGCAGCCGAAGTTGCTCTGTTGCTTGATTCTGATGATCCGACACTGGCCTTGGATCATGCTGAGAGTGCGCCATTGTTGGATGCGTTCGCTCCTTCGGTGATGCCCGGCAGCCCTATGGGTCGTGTGGGATACACACGGTATGTCTTCACTCAGAGCGGCGATCAGGTCATCCCAGCTCTGATTGAAGGGCCGAAAGGGAGTCAGACTCGCTGCCAATCCGTTGAGTTGCCGTGCTCATTTCAGGATTTAAAAGATCTTGCTGAGTCTGGTGCTGTTATCCCTCCGGAATTAAATATGAGCTCTGACGAACTTGACTTGTTAGTTGAGCAGCTAGAAACGCTAGAAGAGACCGTTCGCAAGTTTGTGGATGTTAATGATGCGTGCGCTGCTGGGTATCGACCTGATCGTGCCCAAACTCCGAATATGGGTTCTCATTTTACGAATATGGGGTTGGTTGTTGATGGGATATTTGATCCTGCCCGGCCAGAAATTTTGCTTTTCGTGGCTGCTGACGATGACGCTCCCCCATTCGGAGCTCTTGGTCGCTGTAAAGATGGGGTGTGGAAAGGGGTCGATGTTGAAATCGCTGGAGCTGCTTTTTATATGCCGTTCTTAGCAGTGGGAAACGACCACTTCGAGGGCTTTAGTGGGCCTCTGGACAATTGGCACGTTCACTACAATTTGTGTCGTCTTGGCGGACAGGATGTGACGGTGCTGCCGTCTGTGTGTTCGGGAGCCGAGGACGGTCCACTCAACCAGCCTCAGGGCGACGCTAGTGAGGGGTGGATGATTCATGCGTGGGCGGACACAGAGCACGACAATCAACTCGGGACTTTCTCTATGTGGAATCCTTCTCTCTGGCCTGTGGCTGATCCTTCGGCGACTTTGGGTTCTCGAACCACTAGCAACACCAACCTTATTGCCGACTTTGATTACCAAACCGTTGAGGCTGCAGTGCCAGGAAAAATCAGCTTCTTCAATGCAGACCCAGAAGCTCATAGCGTGACCGCTGGTACTCCTGAAAATCCAACTGGGGAATTCGACACTGGGGTCGTCGGAGGCGGCAACGCAGCGAGCATCGAGATTTCTCAACCCGGTACCTATGAGTTCTTCTGTTCACTTCATACTGGTATGCGAGGCACTATTACCGTTGGTGGCGGTTAACGCTTCTCTGGGGAATCTGAGTTGAATCTCTATCTGGACGCGTTCAAGGCGCTACCAAGAGAGCTTCTCTTTGGTAGTCAGTCTTTTAGAGAATCGAGAAGAAGATGATCAGCATCCCAACCCAGCTAGCTGCGAAGGCGAGAGTGCGGACGTAGGAGATACCCAGAATGTGGACAATCGCTTGGACCACGCGAGCCCAAAAGAAGAGTGCTGCGCCACCGGCAGCGTCGACTCCGGTCAAGTGAGCGATGATGACGAGCGCAGCGAAGGCAGGCAGATTCTCTACCAGGTTGAGGTGGGCTCGTTGGGCTCGTTGGGCCCATACTGCGGGGGCTGGTGGATTCTCTGGATAGGTGAGAACTGTTCCGAGTCCCTGGCTTTGAATGCGTTCGAGTACGTACGGCAACCACAGCAGGATGCAAAGGAAAGAGCTCCAAGCTAGATAAGTAAGTTGAGTATCCACAACATCTCCATTCACGAGCGAGTATCTGCCAAGTTAGACGCGGGGTTGTGTTGACCTGTTGCAATCACTCTTTTTATTCAAGGTCGACGTTTGGGCAGATTGTTCGTCCTCCCGATGGGTTATAGATACGGGCCCTTTCATTTAGTGGGGTCCCATTTTCATTGGTAGTGAGGAACGTTTCAGTTGCCGTTGCTAAAGCTAGAGCGACAATCTGCACGTACTCGTCCTTCGCCATAAAGCCACCTTCTGAGGGACTTGAAAGGTATCCGACCTCTATTAGAGCATTAGTGGTTTCGGGTTTTCTAACGAGCCGGTATGCGTCGCTCCCTTGGGAGTTCAACACTCGCAACGCTCCTGCGTCCCAGCGAGATGTCCACTGAACACCCTCGACGCCCTTTAGTGCTTCGAAGACTTCCTTGTGAAGCAAACCCGATAGTCGAGCTGATTCAGAGTCTTTACTTTGAGCGAAAACTTCGGTTCCTGGAGTCTTTGATGCTGCAGATGCAGGGGCGTTGTGATGGATAGATATGAACGCTTTTGCATTAGCTGCGTCGGCAAGCGCGATTCGCTCATCGAGGGAAATGTAATAATCACTCATTCGCGTCAAGAAGGTCGGGAAGCCCTTTCCTTGCAGTAGCTGCGATGTGGCTACCGCTACTTTCAGGTTGACATCACTTTCTTTTAAGCCTGCATGACCTATCGCTCCGGAGTCTTTGCCTCCATGACCCGGGTCAAGAACCACCTGCGTGTTCTCTATTGGAACAATCTTCGAGACTGTTTGAAGATCGCCGCAAGGGTCAAAGACTTCCCAACCATTTTCCGTCGCACTTGAAACTCTGACCGGAATTCCATATCTAGTGATTGCCACCGGCGCGGTAGCTAATTGGTTGGCATCCTCGCGATTTGTCGTGTTTGGCTCCACGGTTATGAGTGATTGCACAGTCGTAGTTGGCCTCACAGTCGTAGTTGGCCTCACAGTCGTGGCCGGAACGAGGCTGGTCGTGGTAACGGCCGGAACCTTGGTACTTGGTTTTGTGGATGTAGTGGTGGTCGCTTCGGTTGTGGCCGGGACAAAGGTGGAACTAGTAGTCGATGGGGTTCGGCTCGTGGTGGTTGCCATTCGCAGTGAGTCGCTGGTGGCATCGCCAAGTTGGTTCGAAGTCTCCACCGAACAGGAAAGCGTTCCTAGGGTTAAGACCAGAAGCGGGTAGCACCAGTTTCGAAATTTTGAGCAAGGCACGCCGCTGGAAGTTATCGTCCCCGGCTCATTTTTAGTGGTTAATCGGATCAATTTGGTCTGCCATGTCAGCGACCATTTGTGGGAAATCTGTTGAGGCTGCGCGGCCTACCGAGTGCCGGGCTAGTTCTTTGATCGAGTTGTTCGGTGAGACTATGAGGAATGCTTCTGGTGCGTCGCGGTGCCGGTCGATGACCGCAGCCGCTTCGGCTGGGTTTTCAGGTAGGTCTACTTGAGGTATCTGTTCTGGTGAATGAACTGGGATTGAAGCCTGCGCTGGAGGTGGCGACAAAATGAAGCCTTCGAACGGGAGTCCGTTTAACAGCGTCGATATGGTTTTTCGAGAACTTAGTGGTCCTCGGAAGATGACCATGGTTCGGCGTTGTGCGATTTGGTCCAGAACTGATATTTCTTCAGCCAAGGTTGTTGGATGAACATCTCGGCCGTCGATGTCTACGACGACAACAACATGGCTAGTAGCGGTTGCAATTGCACTGGCTTCAACGCATTCAGCGCCCTGCGGTCCCGTTACTACGACTCCCCATATGCCGTACTCGTCTGCTTCGCGAGCTAGTTGTTGACGTTCGGAGGGGTTTTCTGTGTTTCGAAGGTCAAGTAGGAGTCTCACTGTTTTCCTCCCGGGTTGTCGAATAATGGTGTGAGCTCGCGCCCGATGCGTTCGATCACTTCGGTTAACGCTGCGCGCGGTGGTTGGTCATATCCGATTCGACATACAACGAGGTCGACGTCGTAGCCATCTAGCTCTTCTGCTATCTGTTCTGCGGATCCAACAGTGGCCGATTTTTCTACTTCATCCATCGATGTTTCTATTTGGCTCACAAAGTCGACGCCCGTGTTATCTGCCCCCCAACCAAGTCCGGCGTACACCAGATAGCTGGACCGAACCCAATCCAAAGCTTGGCGTCGCTCTTTTTCTGAGTCGACTATCCATAGGTTTCGAAGCAAACCGACTGGAGGTGGTGAGTCTTCGGAGGGATCTGATTTCTCCCATGCGGCTCTGTGGGCTTGGATCAGTGTGTTCACTACTTCTTTGGAGAAGGCCCCGGAGATGAAGAGGCCCAGTCCTCGGCGCCCTGCCCGCTCGGCCGCTTTTTCGCTGCTGATTCCAACCCAAGTGGGGGTTTGTGTTTGGGATTTCAGTGCATCGAGTCCGGCATTCATGAGTTGAAGCCGTTGACTGATGTTTTGTTGCTTAATTTCGAATTCGATGGGGCGATATCCCATGCCTAGGCCGAGGTGGAATCTGTTCGGTGATTGTTCGTTTAGGAGGTTCGCTGCGTTAGCCACTCTTTGGGGCTCGTGTAATGGCAGCAGCAATACCCCTGTTCCGATTTGGATGTCTTCTGTAGCTGCCAGTGCCGCTCCAGCGGCGGGCATTAATGCTGGGCAGTAGCCGTCGTAATACCCGTGATGTTCAGATAGCCAAAGGCTGTGAATGCCATTTGCTTCGGCTAATTGGGCGTCCGAGATGAGATCTTGGTATGCCTGTCCGAACGAGCGTGGGCTTGTTGCTGTTGACTGTAAACACCACAGCCCTATTCCGATGTCCATACCACAGTGTGGCTCGCCAGGAGCCGGTCGTGCTTGAGGATCGATGTTTGTCTGTTTTTAGCAGCTATCGAATCTTTGTCGGGCTTGTTCTTGTTCGTCAGGGCTCGGGGCCATAGCTATGTCGTTAGCGGCGAACAATAAGCAAGATTTGTTGCCCCCTAGCTTTATTCTTTCTTCAATTTCGACGGCCAGCGGTGTACATAGATCTTGTTTTTCGTATCCAGCTTCTCGTCTGCAGGCACGCAGGAAGTTGGTTTTTTGAGATCCGTCCCATTCGGGGTTGGTGGCACAAGATGAACAGAAAATGATCACTGTCAGGATGAGGGCCTTCAAACGCATGAGCTAATTGTTGCAGCCTTGACTCTGACTACCAAGCTGGCTGTGTCTGAGTTGCAGGTTTTGCTTTAGGAGTGATCGGCAAGAAATCTGAGATCTGTGTCTAAGGCTTGTTGAAATAGGGGCGAATCTTCGTGGAGTAAACCGAAATGTCCGCCTTCGATGTCTTCCCAAATTTTGGGTGCTTCGATGGTGTTGAAACACTCTCGAGCTACGGCTGGTGATGCTCCAGCGACTTCGTCGTCGGAGGCGACGATGTATAAGGTCGGGACTGTTAGTTGGGCTGCGACGACTGGTATCGAAAGTTCTGGTGCTTTTCTTACGATGATCGTGACGTCGTTTGACCACTGAGATCCACTTCGTTGCCCATAGGTTTTTGCGTACTCCAATGCGCCGTCGAAGTTGAGCATGACTGGTGCTTCTGAAGTTGGGAGGTCAGCGAAACGGACCGGTATTGCAGCTGCTGGGTCTTCTGTTAGGTCGCCGTTAGCTGAGTAGGCTTTCAACGCTTCGAAATCGCTGAGGTCTGCCGCGGGTGCTAGGTAGCTTTCTCCGCACCCAGGGGTGTGCGCTATGACTCCTGTGACTCGAGAGTCGAAGGTTGCAACGTATTGCACGTTCGCTCCGCCCATACTTTCACCCCAGACAACGACCTTTGCTGTTTCCACTCCGTCGAGGGCTAGTGCATGAGTGATGGCGTCGCTGTAACCACGAACTTGTGTCCACTGGTCAAATCCGAATCGTGGTTCGCCGTCGCTCGCTCCGAAGTTACGGTGGTCGTATGCGACGACGTGGTATCCAGCTTCGGCGATACCAGCTGCGTAGGCGTTGACCGACATGTGCGCTGTCGCCGAAAATCCGTGCGCTAGAACGACAAGCGGCGATTCAGGGTCGCTCGCTTTGAAGATTCGTCCTCGTAGCGTCGCTCCTTCGGATTGGAATTCAATTTCTTGGTGGGTTGAGCTCATTGCAGTACCTCCCGTGTAGATGGTTTGGTCTAGGTCAGATAGTTACAAGGCCTTATCTACGTAACTCAAATGCATCTTGGCGACTGGTGAGTCAAAGCCGTCGAACGCTGCTGCTCTTTCCGGCGAATCGTTGTATTCGGCTACCGCTGATTCAAAGGCTTCGACGTTGCCGGGATAACTGACGATCCAAACAAATTCACTGTTTTCGTTATCGGCGTAAGCTGCCTCGATAGTAAATCCGTAGTGGTCTCGGACAGCTGCGATCGTCGGGAACCAGTTAACTAGTCGCTCCATTCCGCCTGCTTCGACCTCGTAGCGTCGCAATTGAACAGTCATTTCTCTCCGATCTCTTAAAAGCATCATTCCACAGAACGGGGTCGCACGATTAGTAGGCGTTAACGAACTAGTTTCGTTTCATGGCTGGTAACTCTTCATCGGACGCTTTGGGTCTTCAATCGGCAACTGCTCTGCTTGAAATGCTTGCTGCTCGGTCGGTGTCCAGCGTCGAGTTGCTTGACCATTTCGTTGAACGAAATGCGTTGTTGGGCGACGAGATCAACGCAATCGTTTCATTGGATCTGGAGCGGGCATCGGAGCTGGCTAGAACTTCAGATGAGCGCAGGGCCAAAAATCAGGTTGACGGAATCCTTGATGGTTTGCCGATGACTATCAAAGACGCGATTGCTGTTGAGGGCCTTCGGTCGACTGGCGGCGCTGTCGAATTAGCCGAACATGTGCCTCCCAAAGATGCCGAGGCAGTAGCAAAGATCAAGGCAGCTGGTGGAATTGTTTTCGGGAAAACAAATCTGCCCCGTTGGTCGGGAGACATACAGGCATTCAATGAGATTTTCGGCACGACTAATAATCCATGGAATCTGAAGTGCGGTCCGGGTGGTTCATCGGGAGGAGCTTCGGCGGCTGTTGCGGCGGGATTGACTCCTTGGGAAGTGGGGACCGATATCGGTGGGTCAGTTCGATTACCAGCTCACTTCGCGGGGGTCTGCGGACATAAACCCAGTTATGGAGTGGTTCCTCAACTTGGATACATAGACCATGTCTCTTATGGGGTGTCCGACGCGGATATCAATGTCTTCGGACCATTAGCAAAAACGGTTGACGACCTTGAACTCCTTTTCGATGTGGTGAGCGGCACTCGTAGCGACAACCAAAACGGTTGGCAACTTGATCTTCCTTCATCTCGAGGTCCTGCGAAGGATCTGCGGGTCGCGTCTTGGTTGGATGATGCTGACTGTCCAGTAAGCGAAGCTGTCTCAAATGTTTTGGAGACTGCGATCTCTGCGATTGAGGCTGACGGTGTAGCGGTGAACCGTTCCGCTCGTCCCGACGTTGCGTTTAACGATGTGCGTTCGGTTGGTTTGCCGTTGATTTCAGCAGCTACTTCGCCGGGTCGCACCGAAGAGGAACTGGATGCTTTGCGGCAGGTCGTTGATGATCCTTCATCTGATGAATCGATACGGATGCGCGCCCAGTCATCGACGATGAGTCACCGTGATTGGCTCTTACTGACCGAACAACGGGACAAGAATCGTCATTTGTGGTCCAAATTTTTTGAGGGTTTCGATGTTTTGCTTGCTCCAGTCGCATTCGTTAGCGCATTCGAACATCAGCATGAGGGCACGCTTTACACCCGTACCTTGAGCGTGGATGGCCAAACGCGACCGTACTCAGATCTGATCATTTGGACTTCTCAGTTTGGGTACGTGTATTTACCGTCAACTGTTGTTCCAGTCGGCTGGACCGACGATGGTCTACCTGTGGGTATTCAGGTTGTCGGTCCTTATCTCGGTGATCGCACCACGTTGGTATTCGCTAGGTACCTTGAAAATCTGTTGGGTGGATATCGAATCCCGCCGATCGCCAACATTTAGAGGCTTGGAGCCTGATATAGGACCGGGTGATGGCCCGTTTAACTGTAGGTGGATTCGCCCCAGGTTTCGGAGAAAACAATCTCTTCGAGGCCCATCCGGTCAAGCTTTGTCGGAAATTCTTTTGTTCTATGTCCGACCGCTATATGGGCGACTGTTGCTGCGTCTTCGGGCATTCCCAATAGTTCTTTTACCTGAGGTTCGAACAGGCATAGCAGCGTTGTGAGCGATGCCCCTAGTTGAGCTTCGCGGCATCCCAAAATGAAGTTCTGAACCGCTGGATATATCGATGCTCCGCCTACGACTGATAGGCGGCCTAGTTCGGTGTCAGTTGGGTGGGTGTCTTCGAGGTGTGCACATGCAACGACCATGACCGGTATCTCTTCGAGGTGGTCGGCAAAGTGGTCGGCGTTTCTGAGGAGTCGCGCTGCTTTGTCAGAACCGATGTTGATGTCTCCAGTTTGTGCATCAGCTAGGTATGCCTTCCACGGAACCCGATACCACTCTGCTAGTTGGTTCCTTTTTTCTTGGTCTTTAACCACGATGAACCGGACTGGTTGGCGGTTTCCGCCTTGCGGGGCGAACCGTGCATAGTTAAACGCTGTTTGCAGTTGTTCATCTGTAACGGGCTCGTCACTGAAATATCTGGTTGTGACTGCGCTGTAGATGGCGTCCCCGAGTTCCATATTGTCCCCTTTGTGTACCTCACATGTTGAAGTACACGTTGATTATTGATTCAGGTCAACTTAGACCACCAAACTGGACATCTCGACAGAACTTGGCCGACATTTCTCGATATCTGCCAACAAATCGGTTAAGGATCTTCGGACGGGCATAGCTACCGATAGCTCATAGTGCCTTCTCCGCCATCCTCAAACTCGGTTATTCGCGTCACAACTGGAGCGGCTACCAAGGAGCCGATATTTAGGTCGAGCATCCGAAAATCGGCAGACCCGAACCTAAAGTGCATCTTGCATGCGAGACTGTGCGAGATGTTGACTGCCTTAATTACCGGAACTTCAACTGGGATCGGCCGGGCAACGGCCCTGAAGTTAGCCAAAAGTGGCCTCACCGTCTGGGCCACTATGCGTGATCCTTCGATGGGGGCTTCTCTAAAGTCAATCGCTGATGCCGAAGACCTTGACCTTCGCGTTCTCGAGTTAGACGTTGAGGATGAGGGGTCAGTTAAAGCCGCTTTTGAAGAGACTGGGGGCGTCGACGTCCTTGTCAACAATGCTGGGCTGAGCCCAGTTGGGTCGGTTGAGGAATTCGAGTTAGCTCAGTGGAAACAACTATTCGAAACCAATGTGTTCGGCCTGATTCGTTGCACACAAGCGGCCCTTCCTCACATGCGGAATCAAGCTTTCGGACGCATCATCAATATTTCTTCAGTGGCTGGGCTCGTCGCTATACCCATGTTCGGTCCTTACTCTTCCTCGAAATGGGCAGTTGAGGCCTTAACGGAGACACTCGCCACAGAAGCGTCCATCTTCGGAATCCATGTGAGTCTCATAGAACCAGGTGCAGTAGCGACACCGATTCGGGAGAAAACGGGTCAACCCGACAGAAACAGTCCGTACCGTCCAGTGGCGAAAAACTGGGGGTTTAGTGTCGGTTACGACCACGCATTTCCTTCCGAGCCAGAAGACGTGGCGGATTGCGTCGCTCAACTCGTCGCAGACCCTTCTCCTCCACTGAGGGTGACGGTGGGGCGAGGCGTGCAGCAAATGGTTGAGTTGCGAGGTCGTCACAACGATGAGGAGTGGGTTGATCTCTGGTCTTTAGAAACGTCCGATTTTTTGTCGACTTGGGAGTCGCTTACCGGCGACGACTTGACGGACCTTTCCCAGCTACCCGATAGCTAACTCTTTAAGGCGCTCTTCCCGAGAGAAACTGCTGTTCGGCCCACCCTTTGTCGTAAGGCGAGAAGAAAGCGACTTCGATAGTTAGGCGATCAATCAGCCAGCCGCCATCTACTTTCAAATACTCGTCGTTGTATGTCGCAGCTAACCAAACTGCCTCGCCGCTACTCGCGTCGGTGCATGGCTGGAACAGAAGCCAGTGGCCCGATGCTGTTTGTCCATTGATTTCGATTATGGGGTTCATCACCTGATGTCGGGCAATCGAAATTCTGCTTCCTGCGCCTTCAAAATGTTTTCGTATTCCGTCTCGACCTTCGGCGAGACCGAACGTTCGACCCCCATCCCAAACACCAGTTTCTGTGAACAAACCAGCGATCCCATCTGGGTCGTATCCTTCGTCACAGAAACGGCAGTATTTGGCCTTTAATTGCTTTATGTCTTCGATGTCTTCAAGTCGCTCAAGTCGACTCTCGATAGTCGTCACCCAGTAACCTCCTTCTGCTTTCAGTCTTTAATCTTCAGTACTTGCAACAACTAAGTGATCAGCTCAAGAGACTCCGGGCCCCGAAAAACGACTGTGTCTCGCCATGCAATGTTTTCTGATGCCAGCCTCATACTCGGAATCTTTGTCGCCAAGGCTTCTAAAATTATTGAAACCTCCATGCGAGCCAACGCCGAACCCATGCAGTGATGGGGTCCTAAGCTGAAAGTAATGGGGACGTTATCTTCTCTTTCAATTTCGAAGCTGTCCGGATTAATGAATCTTTCCGGGTCATGGTTACAGGCCCCCAGCAAAGGAAATACGGCTTCACCCGCGGCAATGGGATGACCCGAAATTTCGGTGTCTTCGAATGCAACTTCCCAACTTTGAACGACGGGAGCGTCATATCGCAATGACTCCTCAGCCGCTGCTCCTGCTAATCCGTTCGGATTCGCTACCAAAGCATCCCACTGTCTCCGGTCGCGCATCATCGCCAAAACTCCACTGCCAACTGTGTCACGAGTTGTTTGATGCCCTGCAGAGAACAGGAAAATGCAATTTGAAACCAGTTCTTGATGGCTAATCGCTTCGTCGCCTGAAGAGGCCCGAATCAGATCAGATAGGAGGTCATCGCCCAGCTTTTGTGATCTTGAGTAGATGAGATTTTCCATCAACTCCCACTCATCTGAGAGCGCGGAGGCAGCGTCCGCGTATTGTTCTTCGCTGATTGCCGGCGACACCAGGTGCGCTATTCGCTGGGTCCAGCCATCAAATAGTTCACGATCTTGTACGGGGACACCTAAAAGTTCGCAAATGACCAAAGAAGGCACCGGATGCGCGACAAGCTCCAGCAGGTCAAATTTTTGGCCAGGCTCAACTTGATCGATCAACCTATTCACCATCTCAACGATGAACGGTCGCAAAGCTTCGATTCTTCTAGGGGTGAACGTTTTAGCAAACAAACCACGTACTCGGTGATGATCGCCTCGATCGAGGTAGGTCATTCTTTTGATGACGTACTCGTATGGTTGACCAGCGCCAAGGGAATCGAAGTATTGCTCCTGGAAAGTGGACGCTTGGCGCCCAAATTCGTCTCCTAACAGAACTGATCTCGCGTCGTCGTATCTGAAAATCCAGTGAGCTCGACCATCCCAATGCACAGGAGATTGCTCCCGCATGACGCTGAATGTGGGGAAGGGGTCAACTCGCATCTGGGGGTGCAAAAAATCGAATGAAGAGGCGTCCCAAGCGCCAGGTTCCCCTTCTAGCGCAACTGTCATACTCATCTCCTCCCCTACCTACTCAGCACAGCACACCACAAACCATCGATGTTTCGCTCGCTCGTTTACTCGTTTCAGATCTCAAGCATTCGTCGTTCCAACTACTTCTGCTGCCAGAATTCGACCCGAAGTAACTCTCGTAAGGGAGGGTTACATGAACACTTGATGGGAATGGTTTGTTGTGAGTAGCGATGAGCAAGGTGGCGAAAATCCGACGTGGGCTTGGGACTGCGATATCACAGGCCGCAAATACACCATTACTTTCGGAGCTGCGGAGGAGATCTTCGACGGAGCTCCTAGCTCCGCTATCTGGTATTCAAACCCAAATGACGAATCTGATTACAACGAACAACCGATCCTGTTGCCGACTGAGATGCTCATAGAAGCCCTCGTCGAGGTTTACGGAGCAGACCAACTAGATCATGCAATCGAAGAGCACCTCAATACCGAGGTATCGATGCTGCCTCCAAGAGATCTTGCTGACTAAAAATTGTCTGCGGTGGTAGCACCAAAGAGGCCTTTGACCGGTTCACGAAATCGTCAACGTTCGATACTCGCAGAAGCGACGAAAGCAACTGTGGGATCGGCAGCGAAGCTAGCAACGCCCCCCACAATCGCAACACGGACAATCGCCCTTCGATGAGGAGGCCTTAGGGGTATAGCCCGCTGGTCTTGTTCCTTTGGGAGTGACTCGTCCGGTTTTTTTGGTTTTCCTACTCACGAAATAAATCGTAGCAGTGGACATAAAGAATGAAACTTGGAAGGGGGTTTGACAGATTTACCGGGAATGTGGAACTTATTTATCTCGGTTCCCGAAATTACTACAAAACCATTAATAAGAATGGTTCTTATTCCTATATAGTTCTCTCCAACGAGAGGCAGTTGTTGAGAAAAAGCTTTTCCGGTCAAAGTCCCCAACATCTGACCGCAAAAGTGGTGGCCCTCAACAGCTGCCTCTCCCTTCGCAATTCGGACGCTTTGCCTTCTCATTTCGTGTTTCGTTTAGTAGAACACAAAGACCCCTCGACGGGGCTCGGACGCTATAAGTAGAAGGTGAACATTGAAATTTATTCAGGTAATCGAGGAATCCAGAGATATCGAAGAAGCCCGGGCTGAAATCGAAGGCCTCATAAAAACTCTCGGTGATGAGACAACTGTCAAAAATCTTGTTTTGTGCGCTGATCGCGACGTTCCAGGGAAAATCGTGACGATTGTCGAATTTGACTCGTGGGAATCCGCTGATCAGAACAATCAGGTAGACGAGATTCAGGAAACCGCTGCAGACGCTCAAGAAAATAACGGCGCCACCTATCAGAACCTTGACGTTCATCACGAGTGGAGCTTGTAAACAGCTCAGCATCTCGGTCAGGTCAACCCTTTTATCGCGTTAACGAAACCAGAAGGCCAGGAACTCGGGCGTCTATAAACTCTCGCACCGCGTCGACTCGGGTGCCGCCTTCCCGATTTACTAGTGCCCTAGCGCGAAGATGGCCGCCCCCGAGGGCGACCATCAACTAGCCAAAGCAGCTGGGCTTATCGACTGAACTCAGTCAATGGTGCGGGTGATTACCCGATTCACAACTGCAACTCCTAAACGTTGCATCAGTGAAGCCATTGCTGGGGAAGGGTTGGCTGACGCGTTCACGACTGCATCGACTGAATCTGTGTAGAAGAGATTGCCGTATGCGCCTGTCATTTCTCCAGCTGCCACCATGCTCACACCGCGATAGCCGTTGACGCCTTCACCCAACATCGAATCCTCAATGACGGACTTAACTTCTTCCCAATCTGCTGGAGTTGCAGATGTTGCGTTACGGACTTGAGAAGCGACCATATATGCACCTGAGCAGTCACCAGTTTCTGTCTCGAGACGCAGCAGGCCAGCATTTGTTTGCACAGCGTTAGCACCTGCCATTGCGCTTTGAACCGCTGCATCTCCTAATGCAGCAGCAGATGCCTCATAGTAAGCATCGGCAGTATCGAACACAGTTGCGATCTGAGCAGAACCAACTGCAGGGCCTGAAAGAACCACTGAAGTTCGGGCGCTGGACGCTCCCAACTCGATCATTTTATTTTTACCTACGGCTGACATTGCTGCGTATTGTGCAGCGTCCCCCATAAAAGCTCTAAACCCTACGAAAGCCATATTTTCCCACCTTTTTCAGTTTTTACCGAAGCCCACGACTTCGGCAGCTTTGAATCTAACGTCCCGAACAAACATTTAAAAAGTTGCAGCCAACATAAATTCAGGCCGTTCGCTAGTGCTCTAGCGCGATGATGGCCGCCCCTTAGGGCGACCATCATCCGGAGTTCGCAATCTTTTAGAAAAGCGTCTTCCCGATTAGTCGACCAAGAGGGGTAATCCCTGAAGTCGACATGAACTCTTGGGTCTTAGCGTCAGCCACATTGCGGCCCATCGCCTCAATCATTGCGTCCAGATCATCTCCCCATACGAACGCGTAATACGGAGCAACCGAAGCAGAGGCTCCCGCCGCAACCGAAGTAGCGAAACCGATCCCGTTAACCGCATCCGAGACAATGCCCCAAGCATTATCAAGACTTGCCTGAAGCGCTCCGTCTTCTACGGGACCGCCACTAATCAGCGAACCAATGCCATAAGTTCCAGACATATCGCCCCGTTCACCATTCAGCTTCAAAAGGCTACGACGCTGTATCTGAGCATTGAAGCTCTGCATATACGACTGCACATCAACATTTCCCATCGCTCCCTCTGAACACGCCATTGCCTGCTCAGCAGTCTCAGTTCGATATTGGACTTGGAGCATTCCCGCATTATCGCCACCCATGACTAACTGGGCACCAAAGCACGACGACGCGCCAAGACCAGTGATTACGTCTTTCACAGTCGATCCCCCCGCAACAAATGCAGCACGATCGCCCGTCGCAGTGACAGCAGTTATATAAGACATTTATCCACCTATCAGTATTGAAGCTGAGGTCCACTACCTCAACAGATCTGTCAACTTACTCTGCCAAATAAACATTCAGAAAGTTTGAGAACACCAAACGACGCGAGACGGTGAATTTGGCTACTCGAATGGCTACTCAGCACAACGACTGCCATCCATAGACCAAATAGATGAGAGGAGTTCTCTCCGTTGACCCTCCCCCTGTGGGGGTGCCCCCAGACATCAGGTTCACATGTATAGATACAGACCTAACTATTAGACCTAGTCGTGCCTCGCGGACGACTCCAGTAATAG
>PBMG01000014.1 GCA_002722565.1 Acidimicrobiaceae bacterium | reverse complement strand
GCCAAGCTAACTCAGGGTCCACGACGTCCCGATAACCCAAATCGGAGATTGTGTCGCGAATATCGAGCACCCTATGAGAACTTGACCAGCTGGTTAACAATGGGCGCGTGGATGTCGCTACTTCCTGTGGAAGTGACACTATTTCCCAACTGTGACCGAGCTCATCTGCGACGATTTCGGCGATCTGGTGAATGCTGAAAAGATGTTCGTCTGAAACGTTATAAATATTCCCCACGGCGGCTGATGGTCGATCAACTGCAAGCAAAGTGGCATGGGCTGCGTTCTCAACCCAAGCTTGGCTTTTCACCGTGAGACCACCATCGGGGACAAATAGAAATGGTCGACGGTCAAGAGCGCGACGAACTATGGGCCACTCACGAGGAAGCAGCTGACGTGGTCCATACAACTGGGGGTACCGCAGATGTATGGCTTCGGGGTGAGTCTCAAAGACTGCTTCTTCTGTTTCGCGAATCCGACGTAACTTCACAAACGATTCCTGATCGTCTACCAGGTCAGCGTCTCGTGTAAGTGGCACGGGCATTCCCTCGGGGAACAAGTCATCAGGGTTTGCGAAACCCTGATACACACCGACTCCGCCGATGGACACAAAGTGGTCGACTTTTCCCCGAAGTAACTGCGCAAGATCCCTTAATCGCCCATACATCACAACTGCGAGATCAAAGGTTCTGTTTCCTATGTCCTCGGAGGTTTGAGTGACGTTAAAAGGATCAGTATGGATATGTTCCACTTCTGGACCAATGAGATCGGTTTCGTGACGTCCGGTGTGAAGAATCGTGACCTGAAAGCCTCGGTCTATCAGCCCGTTCACAACATATGGCCCGGTTGGACCGGTACCGCCAATGACTAGAGCTGTCTTCATATACCCATTCTCGCGGTTGAGTTCCCAATGAGGTGCAAAAAAGTAACTTGATGTACGGTAGCTTTCTTTGAAAGTTCCATCGACATGGGGGTACGCATAGTGGCGACCAAAGCAGGTGACCGTCTCGACTTCGACGGCGGTGTTCAAGTCATCGTGACCAAAGGCGGAGAAGGCGATATAACCCACAATGAAGGCGGCGAAGGCCTAAAAGTCGGGAAGCGCTACCAAGACGAAGATACGGGAATCGAAGTTCTGGTCACCAAGCCAGGCGCGATCACGTTGCAGTGCAATGGTAAAGATATGCAGCTGCAAGAGCCTAAGAAAACTAAATCTGCCGACTGATCAGTCGGCATACGACGAAACCGCGAGGACCACTCTGCAGTCCGATTCGGTCGCCGTTACAACATCAGCCGATGGTCATGTAGCTACAGTGACCATGCCTGGCGGTGCCCTTGATGCGCGCACGGCAACGGAAATCAATGCGGCATGTCTGCGCATTCAAGAGGAACGCGATATCCGAATCGTGCTGCTTAAATCACTTGGTCCAGACTTTTGTACAGGCTTTGCTGAGGATTTTGACCCGCAATTAGTATCTCCTGATCCGGCAACAGCGGTCTCGACTCTAAAAATTCCGGTCGTTTCTTTGCTTTCGGGTGTATGTAGTTCGGGCGGCTTAGAGATAGCGCTCGCCAGCGACATACGTATCGGTACGCCAGACAGCCGCTTTTCACTTAAAGAGCCCACACAGGGCCTGCTTCCGATGTGGGGCGGAACTCAACGTTTGCCAAGAGCTGTTTCCCATGGTCGCGCGGCGTCAATGCTCTTGTTAGGAACTGAAATTGATGCGACGACTGCCCAGCTCTGGGGGCTTCTCAATTCAATAGACCAAGGTGATGGGGTCGAATTAGCAAAGACCGTTGAATTACTAATGGCCTGCGGGCCCTTGGCTCTTCAGATGGCCAAGGAAGCCGTGCATAGAGGTAGTGAACTCCCGTTGCGAGATGGCCTAAGACTTGAAGGTGACCTGAATCACCAGTTGGCCGCCACGGATGATCGAGCCGAAGGTTTGGCGGCATTTTTTTCTAAACGGCCACCCGACTTTTCGGGACGATGACCGACTACTGGCTACCCGGAGATCTCGACGCGAGAGGGAGACAACTTGCTGCTCTAATCGCTAGTCGAGCAGGGACCGACATCGTAGGGCCGGCCGATTATTGGATCGAAATGCCAGAACGAGTGGTTGATGAACCAACTCGACCTCAGTCAGCTAAAGCATGGGGGGATGGCTTCCTATGCCTAGACATAGGACCAGATGATAAAGAAACCTGGACCCGATTTGAGGGGCTTGCCGAGAAAGACCTCGACCCTGAATCAGTTGCGCGAAGAGCGCAGGTCTGGAGACTTCCTGTAACGCCCTATCGAGAATATCCATCAGTCCGTTCCCCCAACGATCTAGGTCGTTGTAGCCGAAAGATTGACCCTCGGTCCTTAACTGTCATTGACCTAACCTCAATGTGGGCGGGGCCACTCTGCACAGAACTTCTTGCTCGTTCAGGCGCTCGGGTTATCAAAATTGAACCATCTTGCCGACCTGATGGACTCCGCTTTGGAGATGGGGACAACGGTTTAGGGCAAGCTCCAATGTTTAGAGAACTAAATAGGTCAAAAGAAATTGCGGATATTGATCTTCGTTATTGCTCAGAAGGAGGCGAATTTCATCGGTTAGTTCGATCTGCTGACTTGATTGTGACTTCTTTATCTCCGAGAGCCAATATGAACCTCGGCATAACCTCGGATCAACTTTGTTCTATCAATCCGGACATAGCGGTTCTAGCAATCACCGCATTTGCTTCAGCTAGTGATGAAAGCGAATGGGTCGCCTATGGCACAGGAGTGCATGCGACTTCAGGCCACGGGTGGCAGGCGGGACGACCGCTAACTCCTGCTTTCTCATACCCGGACCCGCTAGCTGGACTCGAAGCATGCGCTTTGGCTCTTGGTCAAGTTATGAGAGACGTTCCTCAAATTTGCCGAATTTCATTAGATAAGTCCGTCGCCGCTCTGGAGGGCACATTGTGAGTGATCACGTCACTCTGTCGTTCTCAGATCAAGGGATAGCTACCGTCGTCATTTCCAACCCGCCTTTGAATATCTATGACTTAGATATGAGAGACGGATTGATCGAAGCTATTAGTGCGGTGAGAGACAATCCGGATGTCCGAGCGTTCTTGCTTCGATCCGAAGGCGAACATTTCAGTGCTGGAGCGGATCTCAGCGAATTTGGTTCAGCTTCTTCAATCTTTGAGGCTCGGAGAATTAGATGGGAAAGGGACCCTTGGTTGCCGCTGTTAAGTCTTCCTGTGCCAACGATTGCAGCACTCAGAGGTTATGCCATGGGTTCAGGGCTCGAAATGGCCTTGTTGTGCGACCTACGAATAGCTGCAACTAACACAGTGATGGGCCTACCCGAAACCAAACTCGGTATGTTGCCAGCGGCCGGAGGAACCCAGAGCCTGAGCCAGGTCATAGGTCCCCATAAGGCGTTGCCTCTTATCCTCACCGGCCGCGAGATAGATGCTGCTGAAGCGCTCGAATTAGGAGTAATAAGTGACGTGGTCGACCCCATGGACCTCGAAGATGCCTCAGCAGCGATGGCAGAGCAACTAGCGCGTATCGATTCATCGATCGCGTCAAGGCTTAGACGGTGCATTGCAGCCTCTAAAGATCTTCCCTTAGAGATTGGGCTGGAACTGGAACGTAGATTGGCGCACTCTTCATAAGTTCGCTTCGGAGCAGTCCCCGGTACGAAGTTCACCGCTATCAGTTCGACAACTAGGTATCGGTATTTCCCGTGGTGTTATCGGTCACAAAAACGACTCCTTCATCTTGGAGTTGTTGGAACTCATCTAAAGAAATACCCATCTCCGTTAGGACTTCAAGTGAATCGCCGCCCGTCGTGTTCAAGCTCGTTGTTATCTCGGTTTTGGCGTTGCTGAACATCCACATTGGAGCCGGTTGACGCACTCGACCTACTCCGGGCGCCTCTTGCTCAGTAATTAGGCCCAAGTGCTGAATGGTGGGATCGTCTTGAATTTCTCGTCGGGTGACCACTTTCCCCGCCGCAAAATCGTAGGTCTCGAATCGTGATAGCACTTCTTCTGTCGAGTATTTGGCAACTTCCGCTGCTACTTCATCTATTAGAGCAGGCAAGTTAAGAACTCGATTCAACTGCTCAGTGAAGCGTTCGTCTGTGATCCAGTCAGTCCGTTCAAGAGCCAGACACAACCCATCCCACGGTGGAAGAAGAATTCCCGTAGCGATCTCTCCATCGGAGGTTTCTAGCACGACCAAAAAAGAGCCCGGCGCGGATTCCAGCCATGGAGGTAGCTGATCAATGGGCATCATGGGTTCAAGCTCGGCATGGGCGGGAGCCAGTCCGTCTGGCCAAAGAAAGGCAAGCCCAGCTGCAACCATAGGAATATCTATTCGTTGTCCTTGCCCTGTTTTCTCCCTCATGTAAAGGGCCGCTAGAACGCCTTGGACAAGGCCATTAGCTGAGGTTTTGTCGACAACCACTTGGCGAACTAAATCACCGCGCCCGTCTTTATCCCTCTGGTAGTCAACCATCCCCAGTTTCGCCTGCACGACGTAGTCGTAAGCCGGAAGATGCGCTTCAGGTCCCTCTGGCCCATGGCCTGTTATCGCTCCATAAATGATTCTGGGATTCTCTAGTGAAAGAGATTCATAGTCCAATCCCAGACCCTCGGCTTTGCCAGGACGCATGTTGTGAATGAATACATCTGCGTTGACGACGAGGTCGAAAAGTAACTCCTTGCCGCGCGAAGTCTTAGCGTCGATGGAACAGAAACGCTTTCCTCTATTGAGTGAATAGAAAGTGCTATTTACCCCGTCAGCAGTTCCCGCTAAACCCTGAGAACGCACAGGATCGGGGCCGTTAGGGCTTTCGACTTTGGTGACCTGCGCGCCCAGTTCAGCGAGCATCATTCCTGCCATTGGCCCTGAATAGATTGAAGTAATTTCAACTACTTTGACCCCTGCAAGTGGGCTGTCTAGTTCTTTGGTCATGACTTTGAAACTAGTTGGGCGGCCGAAGTTCTTCGACTTATCCCTCAGATTCATCCATCGAACGGCGCGAAAAACAGCATCGCAAGGCCAAATCAAAAGGGAAATATGGCCGAAATGGAAAGACATTGGTCATTTGGCGGTTAATGTCCCCTGCGTTATGAATACCGCCATTCTCAGACAGCAGGCACGGACGGCCGTGATCGAGGGACGAAACGCCGGGTTGGGTATGGATGAGCCCGTCACGATGAAAGACGGTTCGGTAGGAGTGACGATGCGCTTCAAAGGTCGAACCCGAAGTCTGCGCTTTACGGAAGAAATGTCTAATTCTGGGGCCATAGATATATGGGTGACGAATCCCTTCCAGGGGGCGATCTCATGGAGACTCGGGATGATGCGCGCAGCTTCCGAACTCGGAGCCCATATCGATAATCTCAAACAAGTCACGCATCGATAAATCGAGCGCGAGTTAGCTCTGATGCTTTCGTAATTTGGGGCGAGGCATGCCCGCTACGAAACATCTATCCGATATAAAGCTGCAGCATTATCTTGAAGTATGGCTTTAACATCTGAGTCCTTTAACCCTCTGAAAGCTTCGAGCAGATGGGCGTCATCTCTGGGGTAAAGACAGGTTGGGTGTGGGAAATCTGTCTCGAACAGTAAACAGTTGCTTCCGAGAAATTCGACTGTGGGCTTGATCGTCGACCTTTCAAACCAAAAGCATCCAAAAAACTGACGGCGAAAATAATCTGAAGGAAGCAGAGACAAATCGGCAAGCTCGTTCGGAGCTGTTTCGGTCATTTGATGGTCAAGGATTTCGAGGAAAAATGGTAACCAACCGACCCCACTTTCGACCGATACAAACTTCAGTTCAGGGAAGCGCTCAGGAATCCCCGAGTAAATTAGGTTCCCAATCGTCCGGGCATTCCCCATAAACAAATTCGCGGAACCAACAGCCAATTTCCGCTCTTCGCCAAAAGATGGCCAAGGAGCGCGACCGAAAAAATCCATGTTGCCTTTAGACGAACCAATGTGGAAGTTCACCGGCATTTTGAGATCAGAACAGATTTGCCAAACTGGATCCCAATGTTCTGTCCCCATATCGGGTAAACCGGCCTCTTCGGGGTTGGCGCAAGTCACGACACCTCGGAGACCATTTTTGTGGGCCCGTTCTATTTCCCGTACGGCGGCATCTACGTTCCACCAGGGTAAAAGCGCCATCCCGAAGACCCGCTCGCCAGTATCTGTTTGGAATTCGGCCAGGGCATCGTTGTAGATCTCCACACTGAGCAAACGCAGCGATTCGTCCGGCGATTTAAGGAAATTCTGATTACCGAAACCAGCAACATTTGGGTACATAATCTGCGCATGAATGCCTAGAGCATCGAGCATGGCAACCCGAGCTTCCGGATCGAAGCTAGCTCGGTGCACTACCTCGTTATCCATATCGAAGAAAGCGGTTCCGGTGATTTTCTCACCATCAGGATTGATTACCGAAGAAGCGATCGGAAGGCCAATTGGAATATCACCATCAAACCACCACCGACGTCTGCCATCGCGTTCCTCCATCTGAGGAACACGATCCCGCCATTTGGCAGGTGCGCGGCTTGTCCAAAGGTCGTAAGGCTCCGACCAATGACTATCTGTGTCAATCACCTTCAAATCTTTAAAGATCTCTTGAGTCACTTGGGGCGCTGTCCGAATTCAGGGCGTTCGGTCCGAGTCTTTTTCAATTCCCAAAACCCTTCGATGTCGCCGAGCATCATCATTGAATCCCATAGCTTCAATGCATCTTCTTGCTGAGGAACTCTTGTGATAACCGGCCCAAAAAGAGCGACTCGGTCACCGCTTTTGCGATTCCACGCAATTATTGGAGTTCCGACATCATCGCCGACTAATGACAACCCGTCGTCCATCTTGGCGCGAATAACGGCGTCCCACTTTGCATCATCTGCGGCTGCTGAATACTCGGGACCAACACCTGCCGTGGCCAAAGCATCTGCTAAATCAAAAGTTTTGTCGCCATCGTGATGAATTCGACTGCCGAACTCCCAATACAAATCAAAAACTTTCTCTTCGCCCTCGGCAGCTCTTACTGCTTCCATCACTCGCAACATTTTATGTGTAAGCAATGTGGACTGGTAGTAGGGGGTCCCTTCAGCTGGTTCATTTTTGAACAGAAGACTGATTGGCTGCCAAGTAATTGAAAGGTCGCGCTGTGATGCGACTTCGTCGACGACCCAACGGGCCGTCACCCAACACCAAGGTCATATAGGGTCAACCCAAAATTCGATGTTCTTTGCCATAAAGGCAAGAATAACTTGCTTGAGGGCGTAAGTTCAGAAGCTCGACTTAAAGGAAACTTTGCTCTGGTGTGGCGCGCGGGTGCTTTCATCCGCGATCATTCCGGAGGACGACAGGGGGATACCGTGAACCTGGGAATGTTGCTATTCATGCCAGCCTCAATAGCTGGCGAGCAGATAATTTTAATTGACACTTCAACTGAGAGCGAAGGAGGGGCAGCGCGTGAAGTTACGTATGGCGAACTCTTGGAGAATGTTGGCAAGACAGCCGGGCTGCTGACGACGCTGGGGGTGGAAGCCGGCGACCGCGTCGGAGTATTCGCCACGAATAGCGTCGAGTGTGTTGAAGCGATCTTTGGTGCTGCATTTGTCGGAGCCACTGTCGTGCCTATGAACTTCCGAGCAGGTGCTGAAGAAGCCGCTCACCTTATGTCCGATAGCGGAGTGAAAGTGCTGTTCACGGAGACCCGCTACCGAGACCTAGTAGATGAAAATCGGCCTGACAGCGTTGAACATGTCTTCATGCTTAACGAAGAGGACTCCTATGCGGAAGCTCGAGACGAAGCATTTGAGTTACCAGTTCCAGAAGATGTTGATCCGGACGGACTATGTGCCCTGCTATATACGAGTGGGACAACCTCATTACCTAAGGGTGTCAAATTAACTAACGGCGCCCTCACCGGTTACGTCATGGGAACTAACGACGCCGCCACAGGTGAAGATATGGGCAGAATGGCCCTCGCGGCGCCGCTGTATCACATCGCCGGTGTCACCTCGATGTTGAACGCTCTTTACAGTGGACGCGTAGTCGTGTTGCTTCCCCAGTTTGAAGCTTCAGCCTGGATTGACACCGTCCAAAAACACTCAGTAACTCATGCATTCCTAGTTCCGACAATGCTTGGTCGCGTGATGGAGGCAGATAATTTCTCGCCGGACGCGTTTAGTGGCATGGAAGCAATAACTTATGGCGCGGCCCCAATGCCGCCCTCTGTGATTCGCAGGGCGATAGGCGAATTCCCACCAAACGTTGCGTTTGCTGGTGCCTACGGTCAAACCGAAACTACCTCAACCGTAGCTGTGCTTGATCCCGATGATCATCGGGTAGAGGGAACAGAAGAAGAACAAGCGATTAAATTAAAGCGCCTCTCCTCAGTCGGACAAGTTCTTGACGATGTTGAAGTCAGAGTTGTTGACGAACAAGGCAACCCAGTTGAGGCTGGGATTCTAGGAGAAGTGCAACTCCGAACATTTCGGGCGATGGACGGATATTGGGGCAACGAAGAGAAAACTCGTGTCACAGTCGACGATGAAGGATGGGTTCACACCGGAGATCTTGGCTACCTAGACGAAGAGGACTACTTGTTCCTAGGCGGCCGGACCGGGGACATGATCATTCGAGGAGGTGAGAATGTTTCGCCCGACGAAGTTGAAGCGGTCCTCTACGAAAATAGCGCCGTTCTGGAATGTGCAGTAGTAGGAGTTGCCTCCGAAGAATGGGGTGAGCGTGTTGTGGCAGCAGCCGTGATCCGCGAAGGAAGCGGAGTTACCCCAGATGATCTTGTCGCCTTCGCTAAAGAGAAATTAGCGCCGTTCAAGAGACCTGAAGCGGTTCATTTGATGGAGGAGTTGCCTCGCACTTCAACGGGCAAGCTTCTTAGAAGAGACCTGATCCCGCTGCTTGAAGAACTAGGTATCTGAAACTAATGACCTCGCTCCTCGTGAGAGGAAAGGTCCATACCTTTGATCCAAATCGACCCATCGCGACAAATGTATTGCTGCGCGATGGAGTGGTTCGAGAAATCGATTCCACTGCTGAGTCTGCGGATGAAATCCTCGAACTTAAGTCGAACGAAATTGTTCAACCCGGATGGCGAGATGACCACCTTCATCTTCTCTCCACATTGGCCACCCATTGCTCGATCGACGTGTCAGATACCACTTCACTAACAGAGTTACTAGATCTGCTTAGATCTAGTTCCGCTGGAGCAAACGGCTGGATGCGTGCGTGGGGATATGAGCCGAGCTTGCTGAAAGAGAAGCGCCACCCTACGAAATCAGAATTGGATCAAGTGACGCGGGGGATCCCCACCGTGCTCCATGACCGTTCAGGTCATGTCGCTGTTATCAACAACGCTGCCGCTGACTTGTTGGAGATTCACAACCACCCGGACGGAATTTTGGTGGAACGACAAGACTTGCTTAGTCGGGTTCCAAAGCTCGAATTGACCGACCTCAAGCAAATCGCTCACGACCTTTTCCGAGACTGGAAGCGGATGGGTTTAGTGGCAGTTACCGACGCGACACACACCAACGATCGAGCCTCCCTAGACGTCCTGGCCGAAATAGTTGAAGAGTGCAATGGCCCTCGCATCACAGCGATGCTCGGCGTAGAGCAGTTAGACGGAATGAAGTTCGGTGACATGTACAAGAATATTCAGATCGGGCACGCCAAGATAATGCCTGATCTAAGCGGTAAAGAAGATCTCGGCAAACTTGTTAGACATGCTCATGCGAACGGCTTTCCTGCAGCGGTACACGTTATGGATATCGACACCCTTGACGAAGTCTTGCATGCCCTTGAAGGCTCATCGCCACCACCGCGTACCCTTGACCGGGTTGAGCATTGTTCACTCGCAATGCCTGAACAACTCGATCGTCTAGCTCAGCTTGATGCTTCCGTCTGCACTCAGCCATCGTTCCTCACCAGACGTTTAGATAAGTATCTTGCAGATCTATCTCCAGTTGAACGATCTTGGTTATGGCCACTGTCATCGCTCGTAGAGCGAAGTATCAAAGTCACTCTTTCTTCCGACTCGCCTGTTGTTCCTGTAGATCCTGATGAATGGATTCACGTTGCGACTAAGAGGCCTCTGCAAAGCCAAGAAACGATTTCAGATTCCGAAGCAAGATCTATGACGGTCGTGTCACCGTTAGCACCGGGCATCCCTGCAGGCTCGTTAATCCGAGCAACATCTTCGGGTTACAAAACCTTAGATGACCGGAACTGACTACGATCCCGCATCAGGGAGGAGAGTGACTAAATGCCCGGGCCTATGCAAGGAGTGCGTGTCGTAGAACTAGGACTATGGGTGGCTGGACCTGCATGTGGCGGGATTCTGGCTGATTGGGGAGCCGATGTCATCAAAGTTGAACCCCATGAGGGTGATCCTTTCAGGGGACTCGAATGGTTGTTTCCGGGAGACAGTCACCCACCTTTTGACTTAGATAACAGAGGTAAAAGAAGCGTTGCCATAGATCTCCGAACTCCAGCGGGGATAGAAGCGATGCATCTCCTCATAGAAAAAGCTGATGTGTTCGTTAGTAACTACAGGCCGGCAGGTCTTGAACGTCTCGGCTTGGACCACGAAACACTGTGTCGCCGGTATCCCAAACTTATATACGCAAGCGTTACAGGTATGTCGCTCCGCGGAGAAGAAGCCAATAGACAGGCCTACGATATTGGTGCTTTTTGGTCTCGTTCGGGCATCGCGCACGCACTGAGCTCCGGTCAAGATATTCCCCCAGTGCAGCGAGGAGGAATGGGGGATCACATGACCGGCCTAGGAGCTGTAGCGGGCATATCTGCGGCCTTATTCCACCGGGAAAAAAGTGGCGAAGGTCAACTGGTTGAAACTTCGCTGATGCGAATTGGAACTTATATGTTGGGTTGGGATCACAACGTGACCGCAGCTACAGGTGATGACATCATCGTCAGAGGCCGCGATGAACAACCGAACCCGCTAATCAATTGCTACAAATGTTCCGACGGTAGGTGGCTGTGGATGCTGGGTCTGGAAGGGGACCGACACTGGCCGCAGGTTGTTGAGGCTTTAGGAGTCCCAGAATGGCTTCAGGAAGAACGTTTCTCAGGAATCGAAACCCGGATGGAACATTCGGCAGTTCTTACTGCTGAGATCGACGCGATTCTTCTTACGAAAGAGCGTGATGAATGGGGCCGAATTTTTGATGAAAAAGATGTTTGGTGGGCCCCAGTTCAGTCCAGTATCGAATTATTGGCCGATCCACAAAGTAGAGCGGCTGGTTGCTGGGTCCAGGTGAGCACAGATGACGCAGAGACGGTAGAAATGGTCGCTTCGCCGATTGATTTCTCGGTCACAGAGTGGGAAGTTTCGAACGGGTCTCCCTCACTGGGCCAAGATACAGAGCTCGTACTCAACGAACTAGGCATTGATTGGGAGCGCATCATCGAAATGAAGGAATCAGGAGTTATCCCGTGACCAGCACAGCGCTTGGATCGCTTCTTGTGATGGAAATGGGTGACTCGGTGGCCGGAGCTTACGTCGGCAAACTTTTTGCTGACTATGGCAGCGAAGTTCATGTACACAGGGATGATCGTGCTTCAGGAGCTAACGCATTCTTTGACGCGTCAAAACATTTAGTAGATGTCGACGCAACCGAGAGCGCCGACGTGGTCATTCAATCTTCCAGTAATGATCCGTTAACGTCGCTCTTCGAGCCTTGTAACCCTCAACAAATCGTCCTGCGGATTTCGCCATTCGCTTCTCACGGCCCTTATTCGAACTGGAGATCAACGGACTTGGTCGATGCCGCAATTGCAGGACATTTGAGGCTTAGCGGCAGCCCGGAGAGAGAACCTTTGAATGGTGTTCCCGACTTGGTCCACATGGCTGCTGGCGTGACTGGATTTATAGGAGCGCTTGGTGCCCTTATGACCCGCGCTCGGACAGGACAAGGTCAAGTAGTTGAAACTTCGCACCAGGAAGTTATTGCTGCGCTACACCAGTTCAGTCTTCTCCGCTATACACACAACGGCGCCATCCTGAATCGTATGGGAAACCGATACAGCGGACCGGGGACTCCCATTGGAGCCTACGAATGCGCGGATGGTTGGATCGGATTAGCTATCAGCCAAAGCGACCAGATGGAGCGGCTATTGGAAGTCACAGGTTTAACTGCTCTTCTGGAACGCGATGACGTTGACACCATTTACGACGTTATGACAGACCAAGACCTTCTTGATGGTGCATTAGTTCCCTTTCTGAAAACGCAGCAACGAGACGAATTGGTTGAGCTATTCCAAGCCTTGCGGCTACCCGTAGCACCCATATCGACACTCGGAGACCTATTCGACGACCCACACCTTCAAGAACGAGATTTTTGGAACTCAGATGATCACGGAGTTCGTATCCCAGGTCCTCCGTTCCGTATGAGCCACCATGAGTGGCAAATTGGGACCAAGAACAAAGATGGGAAGTTGTCATCTGGTAACGAGGCATTAGATCAGCTCAAAGATGGACCTTTAACAGGCTTTCGGATGTTGGACATGACCCGCGTATGGGCAGGCCCGCTAGCAGCTCGAATTCTCGCCGATCTAGGAGCTGAGGTTCTGATGGCTGAGGTTCCTTGGACTCGAACACCACTCGAAGTTCCGCAAAGCTATGTGGACTCGACACACTTCTTTCCGAACAATGAAGCGGGCGAGAGACCTTGGAATAGAACCGGCTTTCACAACAAATACGCCAACAACAAACTTTCAACTGTTGTTGAACTTGACAAAAAAGAGGGTCGAGACTTTTTTCTAAAGATGCTCCCGAAAGTAGACGTTGTAATCGAAAACTTCGCTCCGAGGGTTATGCCCAACTTTGGTTTGGACGAAACTGTTCTTAAGAAACACAACCCTGACTTAACCTATGTGACGATGCCTGGATACGGCAGATCAGGGCCGAATAAAGACTGGGTTGCGTATGGCCCCACAATTGACGGCCACGCGGGCCACACTTGGTTGACCGGATATCGCAATGAAATTCCCTGGAAATGTGGCATTGCCTGGCCCGACCCGACTGCTGGGCTTCACGCTGCGGCTGCCACCTTGGTTGCCCTACTTGATGGCCAATGTTGTGGTTTGAAGGGGCAAACGATTGAGGTAGCTCAAGCGGAAACAGCCATAAATATGATTGGCCAGCATGTTGTTACCGCCCAGACAGACGGACCGCCTCAAAGATGGGGAAATCGACGACCAGGTCGAGCTCCTCAAGGGGTCTACCCATGCGCTGGTCACGACCGATGGATCGCCATAGCTGTCGTCGATGACGCATCCTGGCACGGACTTTGCGAGATAACTGGCTGGACCGACTTGCGACACCTCCAAGTTGACGAGAGATGGCGCAGGCATGACGAACTTGACGAGCGACTTTCGTCTTTCACCGCAGAACGCCATGACCGGACACTGATGAAAGATCTCCAAGAAGCAGGTGTTCCAGCTGGTGCCGTGCTTGACGCGGGCGAGGTGGTCAACGACCCACAATTAGCGAGTCTTGGCTTCTTCGTTCCGCTTACACACGCTGAAGCAGGCACACATGTGTGGCCAAGATTTGCCTCTCGCCTTTCTTTGACTCCAGCCACCATGCGTCGTCCCGCTGCGACAATGGGAGAACATAACGACTATGCAGCACTCGACTTGGCGGAGATCAGCCGATCGGACTACCTGACTTTGGTGCAGGCCGGGGTGATCCGGACGACACCACCCGAATAGATATTCGGATCAGTAACTTTTAGTGACTTTGTCCTTTGGTGTTCTTCCAGATGAACTGGGCCATCTCGTCAATCGCTAGTTTCGCTTCTTCGAACAAGCCAACGCATGCATGCCAAACGTGAAACATTTCGGGCCACACCCTTAATTCAACTTCGACTCCTGCCTGTATCGCCTTTTTGTTAAACCGTTCGCTGTCAGACAAAAGAATCTCCTCATCTCCGACCTGGATTAAAAGGGGAGGAAGTCCCTCCAGATCAGCCTCTAGCGGGGATGCTAAAGGATCCTTTATCTGCGCTTCGGAAACGAACAGCTCGCGAGTCCGAGGCATCGACATCGCAGAGATTGATGAATCCCGTTCGTCATTGCTAACCATTGTCTCGCCAGTCAGGGACATATCTAACCAGGGCGAGATCAGAACGCCGGTAGCAGGCATCGGAAGTTGCTTATTCCTAAGTGCGAGTAAACAGGCTGCTGTCAGACCGCCACCCGCTGAGTCGCCTGCCAGGGCGATGTTATGAGGTTCGTAGCCTTCGCTCAGAGCCCACTGGTAGCTAGTTACGGCGTCTTCTACAGCCGCGGGATGAGGATGTTCGGGTGCAAGTCGATACTCAACAGACAAAACTCTGGATCGAGACTGAAGAGCAAGGTTCCCAGTCAAATTCCGGTGGCTTGCGATGGAGCCTCCTATATACCCTCCTCCATGGAAATAAATAATGAGATTCTCTGCGTCAGGCGTCATTTGCAGTTCAGCAGGAACTCCTCCGGCATCGACCATGGTCCCAGACACTCCGCCAGGAAGATCGCGAGCTGTTATTTCCATATTCGCCCGGAACTTTTCAAGATTGATAGGGCGATCGCTCGAAACTCTTCGAGAAGCAATGATGTCTCTGATCCGATGATATTCAGGGCTTGCCAAAGTTCGCTCCAGTCCGTAGTTCTCGCGCGTACGACCTTACAGCCACTAGATTCGCGCCGTCTCAGCTTTGAGGGAGAGTAAATGCTTTTGAAGGACAAAATAGCCATTGTGACCGGAGGTGGGTCCGGCATAGGTGAAGCAAGTTCATTCCGTTTCGCTAGAGAAGGGGCCGCAGTGATTGTTGCTGACATGCGACTCAGAAAAGCAGAAGCCGTTGCAGCCCAAATTAACGAAGAGGGCGGACACGCTACTGCAATAGAGGTCGATGTTTCAATATCTGAATCAGTCGAGTCTTTGGTTGAGAGAACTGTTTCTCAATATGGCCGATTAGATGTCATGTTTAACAATGCCGGAACCCTACGCCCGGGCACCGTTGTTGATTTACAGGTAGATGACTGGGATTTAGTGATGGGGGTTAATGTCCGTTCGGTCTTCCTAGGAGGGAAATTTGCTATTCCCGCGATGTTGAGATCAGGAGGTGGCTCCATTATCAACACTGCTTCCATTTCAGGGCTTCATGGCGATGGGGGAGCAGTTGTTTACGCCGCCAGTAAAGCAGCTGTGATCAACCTCACCAGGGCAATGAGCACGGACCATGCGAGTGATGGTATTCGGGTTAACGCTATATGCCCTGGCACCATCGAAACGCCGCCTGTTATGCGAATGATGGAAGATCCGACTGCTTTGGAAGTTAATTTGCGTGCTCATGCCATCGGTCGATTAGGTCGTCCCGATGAGATTGCGAGTGCTGCATTGTGGCTTGCTAGTGACGAGTCCTCGTTTGTGAGTGGAGAGGCAATAGTGGTCGACGGAGGTTTGAGGGCGCAGTCTCCCCTAGGACGACTTGCTGATCCTCGGCCAGACCACTTGCGGTGACCAAACTTTAAGAAAGATCTATACAGATGGAGGTTTACCGCTCTTAGCAGGCGAGAATCCTGAGGTGAACAATACGGGTGATGCCGACCAATCTCAGTCGAGCTCTGACGAAGAACCCAAGAATGCTCTGTCCGTTCCTGACTACAGGCGCCTGTGGATCAACAATCTGGTTTACATGTTTGTCAGTAACGCTCAACGCTTTGCTGTCGGATGGCTTGTATTAGACGGGCTTGGAGGCGACGAGACGAGTCAAGGGCTGGCGGTCTTCATGCTCGGCATCCCTGTGGCCTTTATCGTTATGCAAGCTGGAGTGCTCGCGGACCGAGTTGATGGACGTGCGTTGTTGTTCCGCAGCCAATTAGGCCTGCTTGTGGTGGTCCTAGCGACGCTTGTCTTATTGGGAGTGGACAGACTGACTTATGGATGGGTGCTCGTCTTGTCTGTCTTGTCCGGGGTCGCCCAAGCATTCGGCCAACCGGTTCGCCAGGCGCTAATTCCACTTCTAGTGCCTGGTCGTTTACTCATGAATGCCGTTGCTTTGAATGCTTTAGCGATGACCACCAGCATGATTCTTTCAGCCCCGTTAGTGAAAATCACTGGTGACCTCTTCGGCTTCGAAGGCGTTTACGCTTTGCAGGTATTCATGCTTGTAGCGGCACTTGGAGTGCTGCGGCGATTGCAAACACCAAAGGTTCAAGAGCCAAATAAACGCAGACTCCTCCAAGAAGCGGCATCAGCGTTGCGTCACGTTGCTGGCGATATTCAGTTAAGGGTTTTGTTTCTGCTGCTCGCAATGGCTGCGGTGAGTGTCAACGCCGCAGTGATGGTCACTATGCAGGCCAAAGTAAAAGAAGAGTTACTGCGTGACAGTGGAGATATGGCTTATCTCCTAGGGGTTATGGCTGTGGGTATATCGATTACATCTGTCATCGTTATGCGCAAAGGCGATATGAAGCGGAAAGGTGGAAAGTTTCAGCGAGCGATGATGTGCGGATCGACGCTGGTCATTTGTATGGGGCAGGCATCATCTTTCTTACTTCTACTAGCCCTTTTCTTTCTTATGGGCTTGGCGGGAGGATTTTTCATCACCATGAATCAAGGACTTATCCAATCGAACACTCCCAAAGAAATTATGGGAAGAGTTATGGGCCTCTATCTGTTGGTCCAGTTTGGTCTTATGCCCCTAGGAGCTCTAGGTCTCGGGTGGGCAGCATCATCAATTGGTCCCGGGAATGTGGTTTCAATTTGCGGATCGATCTCACTACTAGTCGTGAGCTGGACCCACCTAGGGTTTCCAGCTATCCGTAACCTGGACTAGTTTCGAGCTTCTGAGAGGGGGTGAATATTGTGATCCAACCGATTCTCGCGTCCGTTATAGATGACCGCTGGGCGTCATCTGTAGTTCCGCCGCCGTACGACTCGCTAACTGCTCAAGAACGAGAACTGCATCTTGAGAAACATGTTTATTCTTTTCTTCACGTAACGAGATCAGCTGACGCGAGTCACGGACACCCAACAGAGCATGTTCGACTTGCTGCTGAGGGCAATTCTGCGCTGAGCGAGCTCATCACAGCTGGGGCGTACACGCCCCTGCCAGAGCCACGGCTATTTCTTCAAAAAATTGAAGCTGAAGGCGTAATCCAAAGATCAATCATTGGGTCAATCGACTTGTCTGAGGTCAGTCCGATGCCACATGAAGCTGTTCACCAGGGAAGGGTGCAGGCGTTGGCTGCCCACTTCCGACAAGCACGTTCGATGTCAAGCCCGGTTGTGGTCACCTCACGCTCAGATGACTTTGATCTTCGAAAGTTAGAAGAGTCCGACAAAACGGAACTTCTAACCAGCTTTGTTGCAACCGATGACACTGAAATGTCTCTTTGGGAAATCAGCCCGGACTTCGTGATCGACTTCGAGCAGCTCTACATAATTGACGGCCACCACCGAGTAGCCGCAGCACGCGAAGCAAAGTTTGATCACCTTCTTGTGGCTTACGTTCCTCCTTCTGAACTCTGTATTGGGAGTTTCGACCGGGACATTGACGAACTTGAATTTCTTCCAAGGAAGACGATCGATGAATTGTCAAAATGGTGCGATGTTCGAACATCATCGGAATCAGAATCGACGAAGCCGGTTGATAAAGGAGTCCTGAGGCTCCGATTTGGTGATGAATGGTATTGGGCGGAACGCAAAGAAATCACGGGGTTGGACTCAGAGTTCGTTCACACCGTGTTATTGCCGGAACTCTTTGGCATACATGATGCTGATGACCCTCGGATGTCCTATCGGCCATTTAGTGCGGGAGTATCCAATAGTCCCGCGACGATCCGACTCGCGCCAGCTGAACTTGGAGATGTGTTCGACGTGGCCGACCGAAGCCTCGTGATGCCCCCTAAATCCACCTACTTCTTCCCAAAAGCTCGATCTGGAGTTTTGATCATCTCCTGTTAAATAGCGAACAGTTAGATTCCAAAAAGATTTCTCGCATTGCCGCCGACAAAAGCTTGACGGTGCTTTTCGGGGAACATATCAACTAACTGATTGAGATCGTGAACATATTCCGGCGTGTGATCAGCATGGGGGAAGTCTGATGCCCACATGAAGCGGTCATACCCGAAACGCTCAGCCAATGAGGGAATTGTGCGTTCATCAGGGTCACAACTAATCCAGATCTGACGCATAAAATATTCACTCGGCTTCATCTCAAGTGGAACCCGAGTTCCGACGAAAGTATGACCGTAAACGGCGTCGATACGGTCTAGCCAGTATCCAATCCAGCCACCACCTGATTCGAGAACCAAAACTTTCAGGTCTGGGAATTTATCGAAAACTCCGTAATCAAACATGGTGGTGAATTGATGGCGGACCCCATCGGACGCAGTCACTGATGCCGTTAGGCGCAGCTGCTTCACGTTCTCCCAAGTCCCCATACGGCCACCCTTAGTCCACTGAGGTTCGAATGTCGGGTGTATCGCAAAAGGAACCTCGAGCTCCTGGGCCGTCGCGAAGACAACGTCATTATCTGGATGCCCGAGAGGCATGGCGCCATGGGTAAAAGGAGCTACATAACAACCTTTGGCTCCGTCATTGACGGCTCGCCGAAGTTCCGCAGCCGCGGCCTCGGGATCGCTCAACGAAAGGTGGGCAGAAGCGATAAGTCGATTTCCGCTATCCCGACAAAAATCCGCTACCCACCGGTTATAGGCACGCGTGTATGCCTGGCTTAGCTCGGGATCTTCTAATTCGGCTTCCCACAACAGACCCACAGTCGTATAAATAATGGCAGCATCGAGATTCTCGGCATCCATTACCTCAAGTCTCTGAGCTGGATCCATTGACCCAAAAGGAGCTTCGTGAAGGTAAGTCCTGTCAGGGTTTCGTTGTATATCAGCTAGGTCAGATGCCCCCATCGCGCCCAAAGTTGCAGGAAAACCTCGGCGGCTCATTGTGCTGCGCTCACCTCCAATTTCCAGCTCTTCGAGCCCGTCTTCGTCCAAACGAATCCTCAGCGCTCGGTCCTTGTACTTGGACTCCAGGTACTCATCCCAAAGATCGGGTGGTTCAAGAATGTGACCGTCGGCGTCTACTGCACCTTCATGATCGATCCTATGGACCTCATGCATCTCCCGCGTAGGTAGACCTTCACGTTGAATAGTTGTCGCCATGCTGTTCCCCAACTTGCTGTAGTTAAGTAGACCCTCGTCTTATCGAGCCGAAGCTCCTCCATCCACTGTCAAAGTAGTCCCACTTATATGGCCGGCTCTAGATGAAGCCAAGAAAGTTATGACATCTGCGCATTGTTCCACTGAACCGGGCGCGGGATCATCGGGAATTAGTTCTGCCCAGCGTTCCTCGTCGTTGAATTCATCGAGCGCTTCGCGACGCAAGATGTCTTCCATGCGGTCAGTCACGATAAGCCCTGGATTAACCGCAACTACTCGCACTCCATGGCGAAGGCTTCTACTGCCAAGAGCGGTGGTGAGCCCGACTAAGCCACTGTTCCCAACAGCCCCAGCTATGTAGGAGGGTTGAGGTCGCACTGCAGCGGCACCGATGACATTGATAATGACACCATGCCCACGTTCGATCATCGTCGGGTAAACCTCTCTGCACAAATTTATGTAACCGAAAACCTTCAGATCCCATGCGGATCGCCACTTATCTTCGTCGATCGTGGAGATGTCACCTGCGGGTATAGCGCCGGCATTGTTGATCCAAATATCTACATCTCCAACTGCATCGACCAAAGCAACCTGGTCGCGATTTTTAGACAAGTCAACTGAATGACCTTGGACGGTAGCCCCCTCAACCGAGTCTCGAATTTGAGATTCGGCTTGATCCAAAGTTGCGCGATCGCGCGCAGCTAATTGCACAGCACAACCTTCTCGAGCGAGAGCAAGAGCGCAACCAAGACCGATGCCCTTTGAGCCGCCGGTAATGACGACTTTTTTCCCATCCAGATCTAGATCCATGAATCGACCGTAGTTCGATTCATGAGCACGAAGCACCATAATTGAGCGACAATGGCAGCCTGGAGTAGAGCAAGGGGAAATGATGAGCGGAAGACTCGAATCGAAAGTAGCGATCATCACAGGCGGAGCTAGCGGAATGGGCTTGGCGACTGCACGTAGGTTCTTGCTAGAAGGGGCTTCGGTGGTAATTGGTGATCTCAACGCTGACAACGGCCGTGCTGTTCTTGAAGATTTAAATAATGAAGGATATGGAGACAAGGTCCGCTTCACCGTCACCGATGTTTCCGTCGAAGATGATGTGGCCGCTATGACAGAACTAGCTGTTGACGCTTTCGGACGTCTCGACGTGGTTTTCAATAATGCTGGTATAGGTGGAGCGTTCGGGCCGATAACCGAAATAGAAGTTGACGACTGGGACGCGACTTTCAATATCCTTGTTCGTTCAGTTTTTCTTGGAACTAAGCACGCGGCCAGAGTCATGATGAATCAGGGTGAAGGTGGCTCAATAATTAACACTGCTTCCATCGCTGGTATGGGTGGAGGCGCTGGCCCTCAGGCGTACTCTGCCGCAAAAGCCGCTGTGGTTAGTCTGTCAAAAACCACTGCTGTCGAACTTGCTGGGTCGGATATAAGAGTGAACGCGATTTGTCCAGGCGTCATCTTTACCCCACTAATGCATAGTGGCAATGAGGAGCAAGCGGAAGAAGTAGTTGCCGAGATTCAGCCCTTGTCCAAACGCGGAGAAGGTTCCGATATAGCAGGCATGGCTCTATTCCTGGCGAGCGACGATTCACTGTTTGTTACTGGCCAAGAACATATTGTTGATGGTGGTTTGCTAGCGAGTGGACCACGATTGATTGGACGAATGCACAACGCCCGCAATTTGCATCGAATGACTGGCATGGCTTATGGGAGCAGTGGCCAGACGGCGACTTATAAGCGTCTATGAAAACTCCAACCCATGGCGGAAATTTGACTAAGGAGTGCTGAGCGCATCCCGATGATCAGGATGAGCGATGCTTGTGAGGAGTTCAGCTCTGTCGCGAAGAGTCCTACCTCGAAGTTCAACAGCACCGTATTCAGTGACGACTACATCTGCGAGATAGCTCGAGAGAGTGGTTGGAGCCCCTTCCGCTAAACGATGAACAATTCTGGAGACAGTGCCTTTAGCTGCGGTAGAAGGCATAGCGATTATTGAACGCCCTCCTGTTGCTATCGATGCTCCAAACGCGAAATCGGGGGCTCCACCAGGTCCTGATATGAAGCGTCCTGAGGCAAATTCACTATTAGCGGAGCCGTCCAATGCCATTTCTACCGTTGACTGCAATGCGACGAAATTCTGGACAGAGGCCATTCCAAGAATTCCATGGGTATGAGATCCGCGAGCCATCCTGACTAAAGGATTGCGGTCGACCCAATCATAAAGTTCACGAGTCCCCATAATTTCAGCCGCAACTGACACGCCTAAGTCACATCCCTTGTGCAAGTTATTTACAGCACCGCATTCGATTAGGTCGACACAAGCATCGTTGATCATTCCGCCGTGTAGACCTAAATTCTTACGCCCTCGCAGTGTCGAGAGAACAGCGTCAGGTACTGCACCAATGCCGAACTGCAGAGTCGAGCCGTCGGGAATGAACGGTGTTATGTGCTCAGCGATTGCTGAAGAGACCGGATCGCTTGGAGCTGGTTGAAGCTCAGCTAGGGGTTCATCAATGTTGATTAGAAGGTCAAAATCATTTTTATGGCACTCGCCTTCGCCGTGTACGAATGGCATGGAACTATTTACTTGCCCGATCACTAGGGGTGCATCTCGAATGAGTGAGACGTGTCCGCCTACACCGGTTCCTAGGCTGCAGAAGCCAGAGGCATCCGGTGGGCTGACCTGACAAATTACGACATCCGCGGCAAGCGGACCATTCGGTGCACAGATCCCGTCGAGGTCTGAATATCGGCCTGGAATAATTCCGAATGCATGATGATCCAGCACAGCTCGCATACCTCCGGTCGGTTGTAACGAAACCCACCTGAATGGCTCACCTAAATGTTCGATAGGAGCAGGTGTTTCTAAAAGAAACGCGGAAACAAACTCGAGCTTGGTAAACCATTCTCGACGCTGATCAATCGCAGTCAAAAAGCCGTAAGGACAACCTGATCCCTGGGCTACGTATATCCGACTTCCGTCTGGAATGGCAGCGATTGCTTCGTCGACGGGTACCTCTTTGCCAGAACGATCAGAGCTCATTGCTCCTCCAATTTCAATCAAGTAGGGAGCGGCTAATGACTACATCTTGTATTTCTGTCGCTCCATCTACGTAGTGGGTTAATCGTGACGCAGCTAGATGTCGGGGAAGAGGATGGTCGCGCCTTGCTCCATTGGCACCCATCACTTGCATGCATGAAGCAATGCCAGATTCGGTAACTCGAGTAGAGAACTTTTTGGCGTGTGCGGCTTCCACCGAAGCATCACGACCATCTTGTAACGATTGAACCGCCTGGTAAGTCAGCAACCTGGACGCTTCAAGATTTGTCGCAACGTCAGCCAGTTTGAAGCGGACACCCTGCAAATCAGCGAGCCGAGAACCGAAAGCTTCTCTGTTGCGAACATAGCCCGAAGCGGTGGAAAGAGCCGTCCGCAGCATGCCACAACACATAGCTGACACTAAGACCCGGGCTAGGTCGATGCCTTCCATGGCAGCCTTGAAACCCTCGCCAGGGGGCAGAAACAGAGACTCTTCTGAAACTCGACAATTTTCGAAACTAATACCGTTAGCGCCAAGACCATGACCCCCAATGAGTTCGTAGGCGGGTGTCCTAATAACGCCCGGAGTGTTGGCGTCGACAAGAAAAGTCGCGATTCCCCGGTGACCAGCGCTCCCATCAGTTTGAGCGTAAACGGACAGAACGTCAGCATCTGTGCCGTTAGTAACCCACGACTTCTCTCCGTTAAGTGTCCACTCATCTCCGTCTCGGACAGCGGTCACCGATATAGATGCCGCATCAGAGCCCACGGCGGGCTCGGTTAGCAAAAAAGCACCCAGCGAAGCACCAGTTACTAGCCCGGGTAGGACCTTGGAACGGAGTTCACCAGTTGCGTTTCTCGCTACTGAGCCCGCCAAGTTGTTATGACAAACCAAGGAAAAAGCGATAGCAAAATCGGTGGCAGCAATCTCCTCGAGAACCCGCGCCAAACCAAGCTCGCTAATTGCGCCACCGCCGTCAACCTCAGGTACGAGAAGCCCAGTCAATTGATGTTGAGCGGCACTTTCGAAACCCTCTTTAGCGAAGCGACGCTCAAGTTCCCACGTTTCGGCGCGCTCAGCAACGAAAGATGTTGCCCAATGACCTGCCCGATCAATGGCGGATAAATCGGCCTGGCTTAAAGCTTCTAAATTCAATGAATGCACAATTGGAGAGTAGCCCCATTGGAAGAAACCGGGGTTGTTGACACCTGAGGAGAGCTAGCAGTTCATCAATCTTCGATATGTTCAACACGAATCATTCGGGTAGGCGTATAGATCATTACGACATCACCATTTTGGTTAAAAACCTGGTTTTCAGTAGTCACGATGCCACGATCTCCACTTGAGGTCAGTCTTGCAGCAGTGACTTCAGCTAAAACCTGCAAAGTGTCATCAACAAAGGTCGGTCCTTTTACCTGAACCTCGGCGCCGAGGTAAGCAATTCCTGTCCCTGCGATCGCGCCACCACTGATTATGAGCCCCTCAGCGAGTGACATCACAAGACTCCCCGGAACCAAACGACCTGCATAACCAGCTCGCTCTGCCGCCGTCGCATCGACGAAAAGACCTTCTGTGAAACCGAACTGAGTTGCGTAGATCATTAAATCGGTTTCAGTTACCGTTCGCCTAGAAGTGCTCCACTGCTTTCCGACTGGCACTTCATCGAAGGTCCAGCCGCGATGTGGTCTTGGCGGTAAATCAACAGGCATCACATACTCCGAAACGTTTTCCGTGACCGTAGTCCGGTAATTGAGGCACTGACCCCCTTTCTGCGCCTACCATCGGATGTGTTGTCCTAACAGGGGAGAAAACATGGCCGCTGATCGGCGTACCCATCGTTCACATGTCAGCTATATCGATAAGTCCCGCAATTACTATGGAGCACACGGCTATCCGCAGGCGTATCAATGGGCATACAACCATGACGTCCCGTTCGCATCCTTACAGAAGCCTTTGAATGAGTGTCGAATCGGTCTAGTCACCACCTCCTTCTTTGAACGAACGGTGGACAAAAAGGCCGTTGCCGGTGCAGGATCTAAAGAGCCATACGCTGCGCTATGCGACGACGCCCTGGGTGGCCTTTACAACAAGGATTTGTTCTGGGATAAAGACAACACACACACAGAAGACCTCGACACCTATCTTCCAATCAACCGCCTCCGAGAATTCGCTGACCAAGGACGTATCGGTTCGTTAGCCGAGCGTTTTTATGGGGTTCCCACTGATTACAGCCACAGACGAACTAGCCGGAGAGACGCCCCACAAATACTTGAATTCGCTCAAGAGGACGAACTTGATGCAGTAATTCTTGTTCCACTTTGACCTGTTTGCCACCAGACCGTGAGTCTGGTCGCTCGCCACCTCGAAGAAGCCGGTTTGCCGACCGTGGTAATGGGAAGTGCACGAGACATCGTCGAAGAATGTGGGGTTAGTCGGTTCGTCTATACCGATTTTCCTTTAGGCAACCCCACCGGAAAACCAGGCGATGCCGAAATGCAATCAGCCATAACTGGAACGGCACTAGATCTTCTGGAGCGGGCATGGGAGCCTCGCACCACGGTGCAAACTCCCTTCGTCTGGGATGCTGCAGCGAACAATGATTGGCGGGAGCATTTTATGAAAGTTGACGACTCAAATCGTGACGCGTTAGCGGCAGCTGGAGAGCAACGTCGAGTGGCTCAGGCAAGTGTGAAAGCTGAAGGCCGAGGTAGGGGTTGATGTGACCGAGGCTGACAGGGGCGTTCGTTTAGAAGGAGCTCCAGAGCCACACAAGATGATCCCGGCCTCAGGCGGAGTGCAGGTTGCAGCAGATATCTATGGACATTCCGGTCCTCTCGTTATCTTGCAGCACGGAGGTGGGCAGACTCGCCACGCTTGGAAGGGAGCTGGACAGAAACTGGCTGAGGCTGGATATCTAGCGGTAAGTCTCGACGCACGAGGGCACGGTGATAGTGACTGGGCGCCTGATGGCGACTACTCCAACGATGCTCTTGTCGAAGACCTTGTAGCTGTCGTTGAGACACTCGGACAGCGCCCGATTTTGGTGGGCGCTTCAATGGGCGGTGGCACATCATTAACTGCTGTTGGAGAAGCACGAGTGGCTGCTGAGGCACTAGTCCTTGTGGACACAGCACCTCGAATCGAAGTCGGCGGGGTCAGGAAGATTAGAGACTTTATGGGTCAAGCCCCTGATGGCTTTACTTCGTTAGAAGAAGTCGCTGATGCTATAAGCAACTATCAACCACACAGAAAACGGCCTCGCAATCTAGAAGGACTGGCGAAAAATGTTCGTCTATGGCCAGATGGTCGATACCGATGGCATTGGGATCCAGAATTTATGAAACGAAAACGCTCCATGGCGGACCGTCTTCCGCGTCAAGAAGAAGCAGCGAAGAACGTCAAATGTCCATCCTTGCTAGTTCGCGGGGGTCTGAGCGACGTGCTTTCCGAAGAAGGGGCTCAGGCATATCTTGAACTGGTTCCCCACTCTGAGTACGCAAATGTCGGTGAGGCAGCGCACATGGTTGCCGGGGATAGAAATGACGTGTTTGTCTCAGCGGTCCTGTCCTTTTTGTCGAAAGTTGCACCTTCGACCTGATGGCACCAGCCCCTGAACGACAAGAAGCAGGTCCACTTATATACGTATGTGTCGACTACGAGGCTGGTGATAATCCCCAAGGATTGGATCCCTGCACGCTCGTAGAGGAGATTTTCTCTGATAACGGGGCGGACCTGATCGACCATGAACTTCCAGTTGTCGCAGCGTTCGATGATCCGTCTATTGCGATGGAAGCGGCGGTCGTCGGCCAATGGCGTGTGCAACGTGAAATCAATGACCCCAACCGAAAGCTACGGATTGGCGTTCATTTGGGGAGTTTGGTCGAAGCACTAGCTGTGCTTGGCTGCTCGAATGGCAACCAAATCATATTTAGCGGAGCTGTTGATGTCGCTACTGGCGGAGCTCTCGATGCCCGACTTATGGGGCAAGCACAGCTTTGGGTTGACTCCGAACCAACACAACTTTGGCTGTCGACTGATAGCCGACCTGACATAGATGGGCGCCCGTTGCGCATTCCGACCTAATCTTCAAGATCGTCGGAAACAATATTCGACATCGACGAAGTCAAAGGAATGGTTATGTCAACTGAGGCCCGTGTTGTAGTGGTCCCGCAGGAACAGGGTCAGCCACTAGAAGTCATCGATGTAACCCTCCCTGAACCCGGACCCCACCAAGTGGTCGTCCGCCAATTTGCTTCAGGCATATGCCATAGCCAATTGCACACCATCCACAATCCGCGGCAGGCACCCGCAGTTCTTGGACATGAATCAACCGGTGAAGTAGTAGCGGTCGGAGAAAAAGTCACAGACCTAGGGCCCGGCGACACTGTCATGGTCACCTGGGTCCCTAAGAATCAAATTCAAGCTCGTCGCCAGGGAGCATTTACGACTCTGGAGTTGCCTGATGGTCGAGTAGCCACCTCCATCAATGTTTTCACCTGGGCGACGCACACAATCGCCGACGAAATGTATGTGGTGAAAGTTCCGGACGATATCGACCAGGAGGCAGACAGCATCATTGGGTGCGCGGTCATTACCGGGGCTGGAGCTGTGCTTCACACTGCTGGAGTAAAGGAAGGTGACAGCGTCGCAATCATAGGAGTCGGCGGTGTCGGGCTTTCTGCGGTAGCGGCAGCCGCACACCTAGGGGCTCACCCAATTATCGCAATTGACCTAGATGACGAAAAGCTTGATTTTGCTAAACAATTTGGAGCAACTCATGGCCTTAATGCAACAGAAGTGGATGTGGTCGAGGCAACGCGAACACTCACGCCAGTAACTGGACAATTCGACATATTGCGGCAACCCGTTTCTGGCGTTGACTACGCATTTGATTGCATAGGTCATGCATCAACCATGAAACAAGTCTCAGAGCTAGTTCGAAGCGGAGAGTTCGGCCAATCAAAAGGTGGAACAGCAGTGTTAGTGGGCGTGCCACAAACACCCATTGAGCTTGATAGTCGCTACATGTTTATGGGTGAACGCTCCTACATCTGCAGCCTTGGTGGCTCTTGCGAACCTAGTGAAGACTTGCCGCGGTTCATTGAATGGCATCGCAACGGAACGCTTGACCTTAATGCGCTAGTAACTCAACGATACGCAATTGATGATATTGGAGTTGCCGTTGAGGATCTTGAGAACGGGCGAGTAGCGGGCAGATCAATCCTGGTGTTCGATTAGATGAGCGGTACTGACGAACAAGGCAGCGTCCCGTTGTTACAGGTGTCTCGAGGGAGAGCTCAGATCCTTCTGCAGAGACCCGAAAAACGTAATCGCCTAGAGCCATCTGATCTCGAAGTCCTTATCGACCATATAGACGCGATCGAAAAAGATCGCTCTGTTCGGATAGTTACTGTTGAAGCCAAAGGTCCATCATGGTGTTCGGGATACCACTTGGGCGCTCTTTCTCAGGGTGAGCGTCCTAAGTTCGGTTTTGGAGAAGTGTGTGACGCTTTGATGTCCCTAAGGCCTCCAACCGTTGCGGTATTGAATGGCGATGTCCATGGAGGAGGGACTGATCTAGCGATAGCTTGCGATCTGCGGATTGCTACAAGCCAAATTGTGTTAGCAATGCCGGCCACTCGAATAGGACTTCAGTATTACGCCAGCGGACTTCAACGTTTCGTTGAGCGAATTGGCGCCGCCGCCACCAAACGTATTTTTTTGACCGCAGAGGTAATTGATGCAGAAGAGCTCCTTCGAGTTGGATACCTAACTGAGATTGTTGAAAAGAACGAACTCGATTCACGCCTAGATGGCCTGTGCGAATCGATCTCTGCGCTATCCCCGAACGCCGTTTCATTAACCAAAAAAGCAATCGATATGTTGGCGGGAAGTTCCCCGGATCTGCAACAAATCGAAGATAATCATGTTTCCACTACTCGATCCACAGATCACCAAGAAGCTATGCGGGCCATACGAGAGGGCCGACCACCGCAGTTTCTGATTGACTAGTCGGCATGAAGTTGTTTGATTCAGCTAGGTGCTTGACGTGGTTGAAGCTTCCCCAGATGTAATACACGCCGAAAGAGTCACGTCTTGGATTAGTCGGCAGACGGACGTTGATGGACCTTTCAGCTACCACCTAATTGCCGGCGGTCGTTCCAATATGACCTTCGCAGTTAAACAGGAAGGTCAAACTCTGTTCGTGCTGCGTCGGCCTCCAATGGGACCTTTGCTGCCATCTGCTCATGACATGGCTCGCGAACATCGATTAATGGACGCCCTTCGTGACAGCGATGTCCCGGTCCCTGAAATGGTTGGTTTGTGTCAAGACGAAACGGTTAATGGTCGAGATTTTTATGTCATGCGGTTTGTCGACGGGATAGTTGTTCGAGATATCGACATTGCTTCGACGATGAGTATTTCGGTTCGGCGGACCATGTCAGAATCGTTGATAAAAAATTTAGTTGCGCTACACCGCGTCGACATTGATGAGGTTGGCCTGGGTGACTTAGCGAAGCGCACTGGCTACATCGAACGTCAAGTAAAAAGATGGATTGGTCAATGGGAAAACTCACGTACGCGAGAGTTACCGATTGTGGACGCTGTGGCTTCCGCTTTGTTATACCGAATGCCAGAACCGAACCCGACGACGATCGCTCATGGCGATTACCGTCTTTCGAACTGCATGATGAGTTCACAAGGACTCGTAACCGCAGTACTGGATTGGGAACTCTGCACCCTTGGGGAACCAATGGCAGATCTTGGCGGACTACTTGGATATTGGCACGACCCTCAAGAAACTGACCCCGCCGGTGATGCAGAGAGCACTGGGCTGACAGGATTCCTTACCCAAGATGAGATGGCCTCACTGTATGCGGAAGCCATGGGCGTTGACATGGGATCAATCAGTTATTACCGAGCTTTCGCGCAATGGAGACTGGCTTGCATAGCCGAAGGCGTTTACGCGCGCTATTTGGGTGGTCAACAAGGCGCGCAGGATGAAGAAATAGATTTAGAACGAATGAAGGATTCGGTAACCGAACGCGCCGAACGTGCTGCTCAGCTACTAGATATGGATTGAGTAGGTGAGTACCGACTATGGAGATTGCCTAACTGAGACCTACATTCCGTGACGCAAAAGTTTCCCACTGTACGTTTCAGTCTGTTGATCTTCTTGGATAGTTACCTGCCCGTTTACGATGACATTGCGGTAGCCGGAAGCTTTTTGTATTCGTCGCCATTCTCCGCCCGGAAGATCGTGGACTACTTCCATTGGAAGGACTTTTAGATTTTCGGGGTCATAAACAACAACATCTGCTGGACAGCCAGGTCGAAGAACCCCTCTGTCTCGGAACCCTGCCAGTTGTGCTGGCAGAGCTGATAAACGTCTGTGTGCTTCCTCATAGGTAATCCATTGATTCTCTCGGACTTGTTCGGTGAGAGTTTCTGTTGGGTAACGACCCGCTGTAAGGAACTTGGTGTGAGCCCCTCCATCGGAAACACCGAACAACATATGGGGGTAACTCACGATGTCCTTCAACAGCTCACTATTCCCCTGCGGTGGGGCGACAAAAAACAGAGTGTCGAGTCCATCTTCCACAGCAATGTCCAACATCACGTCAACCTCATGCTTGCCGCTCAATTCGGCAGCTTGAGCAACTGACATTTCTCTGTATTGCTCTGTGCTTTCAGATCGGGGAGACAGAATTGTCACAGTCCCCAAGGGAGCCGTCGCAGTAGAAGGCAGATTGTCTTTTAGAGCTTGACGTCGTGAAGGATCAGCGAACTTCGCCAGTCGTTCTGCCTTATCTCCCATGCATGCTTCCATCCAAGCTTCGGAGTCGTCATAGAGATTCCAATCCTCCAGAGTGAAAGTAAACCCTGCATCGCTGGTAACTCCTTGCCCATAAACAGGAATGCCCCGTTCGCGACACCGCTCCAACCATTCGATTTGGCGACGATGGACGTGAGGTTTGTCTTCAAATGCCTGAACCACGTTGTGTAAGAGCGGGCGGCCGCTGATCGAAGCTATTTCCTCAAGATGAGCAAGGTCATGTTTGATGTCATCGGTAGTCAAAGTCATTTGAATGACACCTTGATTTCGTTCAGCTAACACTGTGGCGAGCACTCTCGCTGTGTCGTCATTCATCATGTCGGTTGGCATCGGAGTGCCATCCCAATCCCGCTGAACGGCTGCTGGTCCAGTTGGTGGAAGGCGCTGTGCAGACCAGCCGCAACCCCCAGCATCCATTGAAGCCCGAAGCAACTTAGCCAGCTCCTCGTGTTCAGCGTCAGTTGGCATTCGCCCGGCCTTAGCGTCTTCTACCCCTAAGACCTCTAGAAGCATGGGACCCACAGGCACGTACGGCAAAACATTCATTGCCTTAGGTGTTCGATCCAAGCTGTCTAGGTATTCGGGGAAGGTCACCCAATCCCAAGGCATGCCTTGGGCCATCGATTCGTAGGGGATTGCTTCTACCCGAACCATTGATTTCATGGCGTATTCACGCATGTCAGGTGAGACAGGTGCGAAGCCAAAGCCACAGTTACCAATAGCTACTGAAGTAATTCCATGCCACCCTGACAAGGTGCAGTATGGATCCCAGAATACCTGTGCATCGTAATGAGTATGAAGATCTACAAAGCCTGGCGCGACATGTAGGCCAGTGGCATCAATTACCCGCGCTGCTTCACGATGGTTTACCCGGCCTATTTCGACGACCCGCCCATCGGAAATTGCTAAATCACCCCGGACGCGGGGGGCGCCGCTTCCGTCAAAAACAAAACCGTCTTTAATAACTATGTCGAAACTCATATGAAAACCATCTCCGGCAGATTCGTTCTCGTAACAGCGTAGAACGAGGTATTAACTAGATGCCGAAAAAGTGGTTTTCTAAAAGGGATCCCGCTCGATGTCTAGGACGAAGCGACCTAATTGATGAGTCACACGATCTTGATGAACGTTGATGTGTAAGGGCATAGCGCGAAAATCTCGATACCTGCGTTCGAAGTTGCCTCCTTCGCGCAGTCCATTTCCTCCCTGAGTCCGTTCTAGGAGTTGCATCGCTTCCGCTAATTGTTCCACGCTCATCGAAATGATTGACATCTGTCGAAGGTAGTCAGCTTCACTGGGAACGGTTTGGCTTTCAATTCTTTGGTCTATTTCATCGCAAGCTTTTTCTATAGCGGCGCGTGCGGAAGACAAAAGAGCAGTTGCCCGCCCAATATTGATTTGAGCAGCTGGTTTTTCTACCATTTTTCCACCCATGATGACGCGACGTTCCCGCGTGGCGGCAGCTACTTCCTGGATAGAGCGACGGACTAACCCAGCGGCCATCCAGCCAAGCCAAAGATCTGAGATACCAACCCAATCTTCTCGATATCGATGGTGAATAACTGGCACGGTGCGAAGCGACTCAGCTCGATTTGCCCCATACCAAGGAACGCAACGACTCAGAGGTACTCGGACTTCGCTGTAGTGCAGGTCGTCAGTCGCTGAAGCTCGGAGTCCAGATCCATCCCACGTCGGATCAATCTTGAGGCCCTCGCTCGAGGTGCTCACTATCGAAAATCGTAAATCCATGGGTCGAACAGGTTCACCGTCATCACCGAGAACTGCGAACACGACACCACAGTGGTCTGCATATCTACCGCCGGTGCCGAAAGTGGCTTTGCCATTGAGTATGGCCTCATCACCTTCAATTCTGGCGTGCACTCCGCTACCAGCACCGGCTGGGAAACACACCCATTCTCCACTTTCAACTATCTCTTGGAGGAAGCGGTGGTGTTCGGGTCCCAGAGTTCCGACAAACAAGTGAAAAACTGCCAGGTGGTTCCAAAGTACCCACGCTGTTGAAGGGCATCTAGCTGCAATCGCTTCGAATTCACGGCCCATTTCAAGAATTGATGATTCGACCCCACCTAATTCAGCTGTTGCAGCCATCCGCATTACATCGCTGCCCCGCAAGCTCTCTGTAACTTCGCTTGCGATAGTTCTAGTTCGGTCTGCGTTGCTCGCTTGAGCTTCAAGGGCGGCTAGCACCGGTTCGACCAAGAGTCTTGCTTCATCGGTCGGGAGAAATTGGGCGACAGCGTCCTCATTCATTCAATGAACATTAGCTGAGCGCGGTACTTTGTATCCATGGAAGAGGTCGATAAAGGGGTAACTGAGAGAATCACTGTTCGTCGTATGCCTGAGAGAGCTCGGTATGAACGGAACGGCATCGACGCAATCTTGGATGAAGGACTGCTCGCACATGTAGGCATGGTTACCCCTCACGGTCCAGTAGTAATTCCGATGTTGTACGCGCGAGATGGAGGAATCCTTTACCTTCATGGATCTCCAGCGAGTCGTTTACTCCGAGAAGGGCGGGGAGTGCAGCTGTGCGTCACAGTCAGCATTGTCGATGGCCTAGTTGTAGCAAGGTCGTTAGCGCATCACTCCATGAATTACCGCTCCGTGGTTGTGATGGGTGAAGCGTCGCCCGTTGAAGATTTTGATGAGAAGAGTCGTGCGCTAGATATTTTAAGTGAGCATGTCATTCCCGGAAGGGTTGAAGCTACGCGCCCTCATCAAGAAAAAGAGGTGAAAGGGACCCTTGTGCTGTCTATGTCGATAGATGAGGCGTCCGCGAAGGTTCGAACTGGCCCGCCGATCGACGAAGAAGAGGATTACCTGCTCGACACATGGGCCGGCGTTATACCGCTTGGGATTGATGTAGGACAACCCCTCCCAGATCCGCGGCTTGTATCAGGTATCCCTACTCCAGAGCACATAACAGATTGGCGACGTTAAGTGCTATTGCGGAAGATAGGGGAGAACTTCCTCACCGAAACGCCGAACGGTTTCCTCTAATTCGTTGTCTGATACGCCGCCTAAATCGAACATGAATAGTTGCCGATTGTGGCCAAGTAATTCATGTAATTCCCCCATGCGATCGATGCACTCTTGGGTACTTCCTGCCACAGCGGGACCGGCTAGAAACGACTCAAGATCAAAAGGCATTTGAACTTTGCCGCCTGTGTTGTCACTAATGAGCTGGTCGACAAAGTTCCAGTAATGACCATAACGAGGGGCAAAGCGGTTGCGCATATCAGCATGATCTAATCCGACGAACGCATGGCAACATGAACCAATAACAATCTCGTCGAGATTTCGGCCAGCTTGCGCCCAAGCTTCCTTGTACTGCTCGACGATTGGAACGAACATTTTTGGGTGCCCGAAAACCGAAGGAAGCATAAGACGGCAACCAAGTTTGGCTGCGAGTAAAGCCGACTCTTTTGACCCGGCACCTATCCACATCGGTATGTCAGCGGTTGGTCGAGGGCGGACGGTGATCCCATCTAGTGGATCTCGAAATTTTCCTGACCAGCTTACGTTTTCTTCGTTCAAGAGAATTTGTAACAGCTCAAGTTTCTCTTCAAAGATCTCCCGAGCATTCCGCACATCCAACCCGAATGCTGGGTAACTGCGGCTAAAAAAATTGCCTCGCCCGGTGACGATTTCAACGCGACCTGGGAAAAGATTGTCGAGTGTTGAATAGTCCTCCGCAGCGCGAACAGGGTCGAGGGTAGGTACCAGCGTGACTGCGGTCGACAGGATGAGATCTGGAACCCGTTCCCCTATTGCAGAAAGAACGACGGGCGGAGAGCTCAACATGTAATCGTTGAAATGATGTTCCCCTATATGAACAGCGTCGAATCCGGATTCGGATGCCCAAACTGAATAGCTAACTAGCTGCCTATGGCGGTCTGCTTCGGACAACAATTCACCGGTTTTAGGATGGGCGAGGTTGTCTCCCAGGCTGAAGATTGCTGATTCCACGTTCCGTTCCTAGCGTTGGTCTGTCGTTTTAGCCAAATCCGCCATGAGGCGTATCGCTTCGTCTTGACCAGTGTTGATGTTGAGTCCAGTCAATCCACTGTCGGCCCACTGAAGAAATCGTTGCTTTATTCGCTCTGGAGAGCCGTAAAGACCCGCTTCATCAACGTATTCATCTGGTATTGCTTCTGCCGCTTCTGCTTTTTTGCCCGCAAGATACAACTCTTGTACACGAGTTGCGACGTCGGGGTAACCCCTTTGCACCATATGTTGATTGTGGAAATTAACGTCTTTGTGTCCCATCCCACCGGTGTACAAAGCGATGTTGTCCTTCGCCCTGCGAAATATGGGCTCTAAATCATCGGTTATCTGAACTGGACATTGACCAATTATCTCAAAGTCTTCCCAGCCTTTAGAAATGCCACGTTTTCGCGCTCGCTCAAAGCCTTCTTCGATCCACGGACGAAAATGTTGCATGCGTCCAGGCACAAAGTGCATTGGGAGCCAACCATCACACAATTCGGCGGTTAATTTTACTGTTGCTTCCGAACCACTTCCCAACCAAATGGGAAGATCCGTATTCGTATGAAGTATGGAAGTGAGAGGCTTTCCTAGGCCAGTGGTTCCTTCGCCAACGAAAGGAAGCTGATATTCGCGCCCGTCGTGCACAACTGGTTCATCTCGGGCAAAGATTTTCCTCATAATTTGTATGTAGTCGCGTAGCCGCCAATAAGGCTTTCCCCAGGGCTGCCCATACCATCCTTCAACTATCTGAGGGCCCGATACCCCGAGACCAACGATCATTCGATTTCCACCAGCGAGAGCATCAATGGTTTGGGCTTGCATGGCGGCCATTGCGGGAGCTCGGCCAGCTAGTTGAATAATGCCAGTCCCAAGTTTGATTCGTTCTGTGTGAGCCGCAATGTAAGCGAGCGGAGTCATCGCATCGGAACCGTAGGCTTCGGCAGTCCAAACTGAGTGGAAACCAAGTTCTTCTGCCAGTTGGATTTGCTTGATTGGAAGCTCGAGTTTCCCACCTGAGTAACCGAGCATTAATGCAAGTTTCATTGTTACGGTCCCGTCTTTTCTGCTGACGATTGTCTATCAAATTGCAACATTAGGACCCTCAGCGAGCCAGCGATCATTTATGACTGTTCAACCCCGTTGCCACTGACCTTCGCAACTAGTTGATGGATCTATCTTTCCCTTCCCAGTAAGGGGCTCGCAGCTCGCGCTTTAAGACCTTACCCGGGCCAGATTTAGGTAATTCCGTAGAGCGAAACTCAACCGAACGAGGAAGTTTGTATCCACCCAACGACTCCCGGCAGAATTCAATTAAGTCTTCTGATGTCAAACTTTCGTCCCGAGGCACGACTACTGCATGAACTTGCTCGCCCCATTGGTCGTTAGGAACACCAAAGACGGTCGCTTCTAAGACTTTGGGGTGTTGGTAAATCACTTCTTCGACCTCGGAGCAATAAACATTCTCTCCGCCCGAAATAATCATGTCCTTGGCGCGATCGACTAAATACAAGTAACCCTCGGCGTCTAAGTAACCAATGTCGCCGGTGCGATACCAACCGTTTTGGAGCACAGCAGCTGTTTGCTCGGGTTTGTTCCAATAGCCCTGCATCACGTTAGGGCCTTGAACCATTACCTCTCCTGGTTCACCTGGTTCAGCATCAATCTTCAATGAGACACCGAGAGAAGGATGGCCCACTGATTTTCCGCGGCTTGAACCGATGAGTTCCTCTTCGTGACGGAGCCCCGTTACCAAAGGAGCCGTCTCTGTTGCACCATAAAGGTGGAGGAGCTCCGCGTTAGGAAACTCTTCGTGAGCTCGTCGTAAGACTTGAGTAGCTATCGGGGAAGCCCCGTGGCAGATAAGGGCAAAACTTGAAATGTCTCTGGGGTTAGCTGACTGGGCTTCAACGAGAGCAGCAACCATCGTAGGAACAGCCAGAGTGGCAGAACATCGATGTTGCTCAATAAGGTCTAGACACAAGTTTGGTTCGAAAGCAGGCACGACTACTTGTGGAACGCCTAGTGCCAAGCACTGAAGAACAGAGTTTGACCCAGCTGCGTGAAACATAGGAGCGACCAACAGGTAGGTGTCGGCGTCGCTTAAAGGCATCGTCAGCTGGCTGTGCATAGTGTTAGCGATGAGATTCCTGTGAGTGAGCATCACACCCTTGCTCTGACCAGTTGTCCCACCTGTATAAAAGAGGCCCGCTAGGTCATCTTCATTGATGTCGGCGAATTCTGCAGGTGTGGATTCTGCGAGCAGAGTTTCATACTCGGTCAGGCTGATAACCCGGTCTACTGACGCGGATAGTCCTCCTGGATCTTGATCAGTTATGAGCAGCTTGGCTCCAGCGTCTTCCAAGGCGTATGCCAATTCAGGTTCAGCCCATCGGCTGTTTAGCGGCACGATTGCACGACCTGCCGCGGGTACGCCGCAATATAGCTCTGCGTAAATATCTGAGTTGCTGGCTAATAAACCGACCCGATCACCCATGTTGATATCTAGATCTTGAAGGAGCGGACCAACCTTTCGGCACCGTGTCACGAACTCACCAAACGTTCTGGTTCGCTCTTCGCAGATAAACGCTGTTTTCTCAGTATGCATTGATTCAGCGCGTTGTAGCGGGTCAGAAATGGTTCGCATAGCAGGTCTCCGAAGTCCTTTTCACATTTCTATTCTCGTCGCTCCAGCTCGCCAGAACAATTCTTATGTTGAGAGCATCTTTGGCTTACTCACTCCCAATCATTGGACACTGAGATCAAGGTGTTTAATGACAGTGACTTGAGTGGCTGGGGGCAACGTCGATAGCTGGGTTTCGATCGAAAAATCCGTCCGGTACGAGCATGAAACCCGCGTACTCGGTTGGCATGACTGGATAATCCTCAACGCGAACATCGTGGGTTAGACCAAACGTGTGCCACACGGTGAGATCAGTATCAGCCAAAGAGCGGTCGTTCGCAGTGAACTTCGGCAGACCCTCCCCAGCGTTCCGCTGAGTGGGATAATCGCCTGCTGCATAACGTTCTGACTGTGTTGTAGGCGTAACCCACAGATTGTGTTTAGCGAACATTGCTCTTTGTGCATGCGGAGAGTTTTCCGCCGCGAACATCGTTGCCGTTGAGGAAGGTAAGAGGCGATAAGCAGTCGGACGTCCCAGCCGGTTCGTCTTTCCCGAGTTCTCAATTCTCCAATATCGGCTGCTTGTGGAATTAGTATTTCGCATCGCTGAATGTTCACTCTCTAAAAGAGTTTCCCGTGCAGCGAAAGCAGTGTTATGTGGGTTAGCTGGCCCTGCTGGAAGCGGTTCTGTATTGACTTCGACGATGTTATTTTTGTTCCCATCAATCGCCATGTCGAGTCGTACACAGAACAGATGCTGGTGAATTGGACCAGCAACGTTCGGCGCTACGAGACGAGCAAACGTTAGATCGTCGCCTTCGGCATGAGCTCGAGTAGTGAGGATGCCAGTTAATTTGATTTCTAATTTGATTGACCCATCCAAGTGGAAGTACCAAAAAAAACCGTACTCATAGTTACCCACTGTCGAAATGCTGCTGACAACTAGGCGTCGGGACCTGCGAACCTCAACTTCCCCAGTGTTCATATCGGTGTGTTTCCAACCGATTCCGAAATCCTCTTCGTGAATGCAAATGGCATTACCGGTAGTCATGACGCTCCCGTCGTCGAGCATTTGAACGGCGTCAAGGTAAAAGATTTCTCCCAAACAATCGCAGCCAAGCGTCAAGGAGTTGGCGGTCATTCCAAGCCCATACTCGCCCGAATCCAGAGCATGTTTAAAGGTCTGGCTAGGTCGAGTATCACCGTAAGGAACCACCATCTCAGCCAAAGAAGCCCTATCAATGACTGGACGTTCAACTCCATCTTGGGTGTAACTAACACGATGCAGAACTAAGCCCTCGGTATCGTCAACAACCATCCGAAAACGCCACTTCTGCCAAATGATCTCATTGTCATCCACGCTAAAGCTGACCCCTTCAGGCTGAGTTATCTCTACAGGCTTAAGGTCATCCCGTATAGGCCCGTAATCACTTGCTACTGAATCAACGTCGTAGTTGCCCCGTTCAGTGGCCATAGGCCACGTACCAAAATCTTCTATGTGTAATACAGCCAGACTGTCCACATCAACGTGAACCATGAGGCCATCGATAGGGAACGCATACCCGTTATCGTTGGGATTGGGCCGGTAAAAGGCAATGCAACGCTGGACCCTGCGTCCATCCTCAAATTCGAAGCCATAGTCGCCCGTTGGCCATGGGTCTATCTGAACTTTCGAAGCGTCATCAATACCCCGATCCTTGAGAGCTTTCTGGAAGTTAGGATCATTTCTGCAGGCGTCCATTACCTTGAATAGCTCTACAAACCCGACACGAGGGACTACGTCTGGAACTACCTCCCATCGATCTACCTCACCTCGGGTGACGGAAACTCGGGCTTCGTAGACTTCACCTCCATGTCGGATCACCAGATCTAAGCGTCGATCAACAGGGTCGCCTGGCTGCCAAGAACTGACTTCTTCCTTGGCCGGTTCGTAGATGCAACAGCCGTGGAATGTGGAACTGTCATCTATACGACCAGAATCGCGCAGAACTGAAATGCTCGCATCTAGTTCTTCCGCTGTCATCATCGAGAGTGGGTGCATGAACAAACACTAGGCCAAGTCACGGAAGCCGCGTAATAACGTGTCGGCTACCGCGAATCGTTCTAAAGTGCCGGAGCACCCCTTGGAGGAAATGGATGCTTGAAGCAGGCACTACCGCACCCGGATTTACCTTGCCCGATCAGCATGGGAGATCGGTATCGCTTGATGACTATAAAGGACAATGGATCTTGCTTTGGTGGTACCCCAAAGCAGCGACACCTGGTTGAACTCTTGAAGGCCAGGGACTCCGTGATCGAGTCCCCGAATTCGAATCAGCCAATACCGTTATTTTGGGAGCGTCCTTTGACACCGTCGAAGAACAAAAAGCGTTCGCGGAAAAAGAGAACCTTTCTTATCCGTTGCTCGCGGACACAGACCGGAGCACCGGTTTGGCTTACGGGGTTGGTCGAGATGCAGACGACAAATTTGCGGACTGGCCACGCAGGGCCAGCTTCTTGATCGATCCGAATGGAGTCATCGCGAAGGTGTATGACTTCGCCGACAAACCCGATCTATCGGAGCATGCACAAAAAGTGTTGGACGATCTCAACGAACTGAGTTAGTTGACCGCGGTGAGCCGTGATGTCCCTGGAAGAACAGATCTGTGAGCGGTTAGCGGGCCTTTATCCCGGCCATGACCCAGAAGCGATATTTGAATCTTGTACTTCTATTGTCGGGCCCTATCAGTCGCCGAGTAAGAAATCTCGATGGTCTGAGAAGGATGCGATATTGATCTGTTATCCAGACCAAGTCGTAGCCGATGGCCAAGCGCCTTTAGTAACTCTTAAGACTGTGCTATCTGAGTTCGGCGAAGCGTTCTCGTTGGTTCACATACTCCCATTCTTCCCTTCTAGTTCTGATGGCGGATTCGCAGTAATCAATCACCTCGAAGTCGCGTCGGAAAACGGGACTTGGGAAGATATGGAATCGATAGTTGCCGATAGTGGCGTTATGGCCGATTTGGTGTTGAATCACGTCAGCTCTAGCCATCGTTGGGTTCAAGAATTTCGTCGGAACTCTGAGCCCGGTTCGAAATGCCTAAAAACCGCATCGCCCGATGAGGACTTGTCAAGCGTTGTGCGCCCTCGAACTTCAGAATTACTAGTTGAGTGTTCAACGGATGCAGGCTTGAAATACCTTTGGTGCACTTTTGGGCCCGACCAAATAGATGTGGACTGGGCTGAACCCGAAGTGCTCCTGGAAATGCTTAGAGCTGTTGAACGAATGTTGAACGCAGGAATTCGTTGGATCCGATTAGATGCAGTCGCATATACGCAAAAAGTTGTGGGCACGAAATGCGTTCATCTTGAGGAAACTCACGAACTTGTCCGGTTAATCAGAGATCTGTTGGAATGGCGATGCCCAGACGCGGTTTTGGTGACTGAAACCAACGTCCCGCACGAAGAAAACCTTTCGTACCTCCGAGATGGGAAACAAGCTCACGCGGCCTACAACTTCACGCTGGCCCCGTTGCTCGCCTTTTCGTTGTTGCTTGGTACCAGCAGACAGTTAGTGAGCTGGTTGAGAGATGCAGAACCTCCACCTGCGGGAGCAACGCTCATTAATTTCTTGGGGAGTCATGACGGTATAGGGCTTAGACCTGTCGAAGGCATCTTAAGTGTCGAAGATGTGCGCGCGCTGATCGATGTCACAGTGCAAGCGGGAGGTACGTGGTCGGGTCACGTAAGTGGAGAAGAAATACACCCATACGAAATGAACGTTGCGCCAGCCTCGCTGTTTGGGATGGATCGATTGCTTACTGGCCACACTCTGTTAGCGAGTCTTAGGGGAGTACCGGCCTACTACTTCCCTGCAGTCGAAGGCGAGCCTAACGATTTAGAAGCTGCCGAGAACGAGGGCCATAACCGGGCTATTAACAGACCTAAACGCACGATTGAGTCGCGAATTGAAGTGCTTGATGATGCTCGAACCAGCAGTCGTGACGAGTTAATCAGAAGACTGGCTCTGAGACAGACAATCTCTGCTTTCCATCCCGATGCTCAACAGCGAATTTTAGATCTAGAAGATCCTTTATTGGGGATAGTGCGTGGTGAGGAACCAGCTTCGGTGACGGTTATCGCAAATCTTGGATTCGATGCGACCAACTACGTCGTTGAGGAACCCGCTTTCGATTTGCTGTCCGAGCAGCTGGTTCATGGCGAAGTGTCGGTGGCTCCATCGGAGATACTTTGGCTTTCCACGGCTGACATAAGTTCCTGAATACAGTTTGGGAATTCCGTTGATAGCTGCTTCCAAGATGGCAAATTTGGAGGCAGCGGCGTTTGTGTCTCTCGAACGAGCTCCGCAAACAACTTTGCAGCTGAATTCTCAGCATCAGAATTTATTGGAATCGCGTTGCTGATCGCATTTGAACGATGGGAAAGCAGAGCATGATCGAGCCGCGCATCGAAATCTGGTCCCTCTATGTTCTCACGTCCGGAAATTGAAACGAGAGTGCTGATTATGTCCCGAGCCATCCGATGCAAACCCGATTCCGGATCATCGGGAGAAAGTATTTGGTGTTTGTGGTCGTAGCGGTCAGTCAAATCTGTTTGGGCTACCCGAACTCCCAAAGAATGAATGTTGGCCAGTAGCGAGATATCTACTCCCCAATGCGCAGGCATCGCAATCGAACTTGTTAGAGATGCTCGCGCAGCAAACTCTCCTGCTAACGGGTATCTAAAAGACTGGAGGTATCTGATGCTGGGATTAACTGAGTCAGATGACGCTAAGGACTCTAGGAGAGGTCCGACGAGCAGGCGCGTAACCCGGCCGTTCAGACCTTGGTGGTCGAAGCGAGGATAAAATCCTTTGACGAAATCGAATCCCAACCGGTCATCAACGACCGGGTGAGCGAGCCTCGCGACGAAGGCTGAGTCGTAGGTGGAAATATCAGCGTCATGGACGACGACGGCGTTGATGTCCCCATAGGCGGCTGCAGCGCCGAAACAGCGCCACAAGTTTCGCCCTTTGCCGGTACCCGAGGGAAGACCGATGCTTTGGTCGAAAGACGCCATGCTTTCGCTGTCATTCCAAATCACTGTGGTCGGCTGAGGGAGCGAAGCGAATAAGGTTTGCGCTGCTTGGAAAGAATCGGCGTTAGCGCCATCAACACCAATGATTACTCTCCCTAACCAGCCAAGATCGGATATTTGCCTGACCATCTCTGGTAGCGCTGAGCCTTCAAGTTCAGTTATAAGGCAAGGAAGCACCAAAGCCACGCCACGTCCAACCGAAGGCTTAGAAACAAACGACAAAGCTTCCGTGCTCGCGCCGTCGGTTAAGCGGTGCAGCGTTGTGATGGGCCCCTGTTGATGAAAGTCAGCCATTTCACTCCTGTCGTCGCGCCTACGGTAGACGAACAGTGCACCCGTTACGAAGGCACCCGAGGTATCGTTCCACATGGCTTCCCCATCATTTCCCTTCCCGACAGAGAACGAGAAATTTGCGATAGAGGGTCTGACCTTCGATGACGTGCTCTTGGTGCCGGCTGCGTCCGAAGTCTTGCCAGACGCAGTCGATACCACTTGCCGCTTTACCAACAAAATCAACCTTCGTATTCCTCTAGCCAGCGCGGCCATGGACACGGTCACCGAGGCCCGATTAGCTGTAGCCATGGCCCGTCACGGTGGTATAGGCGTGATTCACCGAAACCTTTCCTTGGAAGAACAGGCTGCTGAGGTTGACAAAGTCAAGCGCTCTGAGTCAGGGATGATCGTTGAGCCGATTACCTTGCCGCCGGATGCAACCTTGGCCGAGGCAGAAGAACTCATGGCGAGGTTCAAAATTAGTGGAGTCCCAATTACTGATGAACGACATCGACTTGTTGGCATCCTCACAAATCGGGATTTGCGGTTTGAAACCGACTACGACCGACTCATTGCGGAAGTTATGACGTCGGACGGCTTGGTCACGGCGAAGGCGGGCACAACGCTTGAAGAAGCTCAAGTGGTCTTAGGTAAGCACCGAATCGAAAAATTGCCGATAGTCGATGATGACTTTCAGTTGATTGGTTTGATAACCGTCAAAGACATAGAAAAAAAGATTCAGTACCCGCACGCAGCGAAAGATGAGCGCGGTCGACTCCTAGTAGCAGCGGCAGTCGGGGTTGGATCGGGAGTAGATGATCGAGTAGCAGCGTTAGTTGAACGTGATGTAGATGTGTTGGTTGTCGATACGGCGCATGGGCACAGTCGGGACGTCATTGAGATGGTCGCGAAGATCAAAGCGAATTATGCGGTCGAGGTCGTAGCAGGAAATGTTGCGACAGCCGATGCTACGCGGGCTCTGATTGATGCTGGGGCTGACGGTGTCAAAGTTGGTATTGGCCCTGGTTCGATATGTACAACTCGGGTGGTGGCAGGAGTTGGTGTTCCACAAATCACGGCAGTGTTTGACTGTGCTTCAGCTGCAGCGGAGTCCAACACACCCATCATCGCTGATGGCGGTATGCAGTTCTCCGGTGATCTAGCCAAAGCGATTGCAGCTGGCGCTGATTGTGCCATGGTTGGTGGCCTCCTAGCAGGAGTTGATGAAAGCCCAGGGGAAGTAGTGCTGTATCAAGGAGAACGATTTAAGGAATACCGAGGTATGGGTTCCATTGGAGCCATGAAAGGTCGAAGCTTCTCAAAGGACCGGTATTTCCAAGATCAAAGAGACGAAGACTTACTTGTCCCTGAGGGCATCGAAGGCCGTGTTGCATATAAGGGCCCAGTAGCCAATGTGCTTCACCAGTTAACTGGTGGACTGAGGCAGGCAATGGGATACTGCGGAACCGTGACAATCGACGAGATGCGCTCTAAAACTCAATTTGTCAAAATTACAGCGTCAGCTCTGCGCGAAAGTCACCCTCACGACATCATGATCACGAAAGAGGCTCCTAACTATCGCCTTCCGTCGTGACCGGTGAAGATTGGCCTGGGCCAGCTAAGTTTCGAGTGTTTGGTTGGCTAACAGCCTTGTTAATCGTTGCACTTTGTGTCTATCTCATCGTGCTCTAAACGAAGAGTTACCATTACAGGGCCGCGATCTTTGCCAGTTTCATCACTGCTTCACCGACTTCTCGCGACTTTTCAAGATCCACTACGCCGCTGATACGCCATTCGTTAAAACCTTCGGGGTCGCAGATGATCTGCTCAACCTCGAAGGTCTTTTCACCGCGGGTCTTGACATCGAACCAAAAGCTTGATCGCGCATCAGGCCCGGTCAACACTTCATCAAACTCATCCCAGTAGCGACTCGCAACATTTTTGACATGGTCGGGATCAGATAACTCACCGAGTGCTTCAGCAGCCATTCCGTCGTAATCAGCTTGAGCAAATAGTTGGACCCACCTGAAGGCACCATTTCTGATCATGACTTCAAACGCTCGGGTATGACTGGTGATATCCATCGACTGAGGACGAATTTCTTCGGTCAATAACTGAGGGCTTTGCAGGCGTTCCCACTCGTCGATCAGGCTGCTATCAACTTGACGGATCAGAGCACCAAGCCATTCCGTCAAGTCGGATAAGTCATCATTCCAAGAGCTTTCGGGAACCGTTTTCTGCAGTCCTTTGTACGTATCAGTTAGGTAGCGAAGAAAAACTCCCTCTGACCCCTTGATCCCATAGAAGTTGACGTATTCGCGAAATGTCATAGCGCGTTCATACAAGTCTCGGACAATTGACTTGGGCCGAATGTTCTCTTGACCGATCCAAGGGTGGTGAAGGGCCCATGCGTCAAAGGTTGTATACAAGAATTCTCTTAATGGCTTCGGCCACTCGACCTGATCGAGCCGCTCTATGCGTTCTTCATATTCGACGCCATCACGCTTTAACTCGGCGAATAACTCGTCTCGTGCTTTATCAGTTTGCCGGGCCAAGATCACACCGGGATTTTCCATTACGGACTCAACGAGAGTGAGGACATCCAGTGGGTAACTAGAGAGGTCTGGGTCCAAGAGTTCTACTGCGTCAAGAATAAAAGGAGAGAGTGTCGCGGTGAGATCGAACTCTGCTTGAAGGTCCATGTTGACTCGAACGAGACGTCCTTCAGCGTCAGGTTTGTCCAGCGTTTCAATGACTTCCGCCGCAATCAGCGATCGGTACATAGCGATTGCCTGTTTGATCTGTTGCCGCTGCTCCGGCCTTGGTAAATGATTTTTGCTGAGTAATTTCTTAATGCCGCGACACCCATCACCAGTCCTATCCAGCACGTTGAGCAACATCGAATGGGAGACGACAAAGCTTGGACTCAGAGTTTCAGGATCGCTGCTGACTAGTCGATCAAAGGTCTTCTCCTCCCAATGGGTGTAACCCCTCTCCGGAGGTTTCTTGCGCTGAATTTTTTTGCGCTTTTTGGGATCGGATGCTGCCTTAGCAGAAGCCTTCAAATTTTCTACATGATGTTCAGGGGCTTGGCACCAGACAAATCCGCGATCGTCAAATCCTTTGCGACCTGCTCTGCCAGCTATCTGATGAAAATCTCGAACACTAAGAATCTTTGTTTCGTGTCCGTCGAATTTGCATAACTGGCTAAAGAGAACTGTTCGAATTGGGACGTTGACACCCACCCCGAGGGTGTCCGTGCCACATATGAGTTTCAAGAGCCCTTTTTGAGCCAAGCGTTCGACCAAAAGTCGATATTTGGGCAGGAGGCCAGCGTGATGAACTCCGATTCCTGCCTTAATAAACCTAGCCATGTCCTTACCGAACGGAGAATCAAAACGAAAGTCTGAAATTTCCTCTTTGATTAGTTGTTTTTCCTCAGGCGAAAGGACATCCAAACTTGTCAATGCTTGAGCTCTTTCAGAAGCTGCTCTCTGAGTGAAATGAACTATGTAGACAGGAGCCCTATCCAGCTGGACCAGCTCATGAATCGACTCCAACAACGTGGACTCTCGATAGTCCCACTCCAAGGGAACTGGTCGCTCAGAGGAGGTCACCTCCACAGCCGCTCGGTTACTTCTGCGTTCGAGATCCTCCAAAAAGAAGTCAACCCGACCCAGCGTGGCGCTCATCAGAACGAACTGGGTTTCTGTCAACTCAAGAAGAGGAACTTGCCAGGCCCATCCGCGGTCTCGGTCGGAGTAATAGTGAAACTCGTCGATGACAGCTGTGTCTATTGGCGCAGAGGAACCATGTCTCAAGGCAAGATTCGCTAGAACTTCTTGGGTACAACAAATAATCGGAGCATCCGGATTCACTGAAGCATCTCCAGTAATCATTCCGACGTTATTTGCTCCGAACTCCTCGCAAAGAGAAAAAAACTTTTCAGAAACTAAAGCTTTGATGGGAGCTGTGTACCAACAACGTTTTGAATTAGCTACGGCATCGAAGTGGGCTGCAGTTGCAACCAACGATTTGCCGGAGCCAGTGGGAGTGGTGAGTATGACGTGTTGACCCGAAAAAATTTCTAGGACCGCTTCCTCTTGAGCTTCGTACAGATCAATTCCCGCAGCAGCCGCCCAATCCAGAAAACCGTCTAGCAAGTTTTCGGCATCGGTGGTGGCGGGAAGAAAATCCAGTAGGCGAGGTTTGTTCACGATGGACGCAACTGGCGGAGTTGGTCGTTCAACAGAACTCCAGTCGGGTCCACACCCTCCCTAACACCCCACCATTGATCCCAATGGTCGTAGCTAGCTGCGAAATCATCGCTAGTGAGATAATGAACCTTTCCCCAATGTGGACGTCCACCGTAGGACCGGAAGATCTTTTCTGCGGACTGGTAATACGCTGTTTCGTCGCGAACTACATCCTCGTGAATGGAAACCGTCACCGTAGGACGTTTACGAGCAGGTGAGAGCCACACGTCGTCAGGTGCGACGGTCCTATATTCAATCGGCCAAGCGACATCGGGGAACTTGCGCTCTAGGAGTTCCCTAATTT
>PBMG01000013.1 GCA_002722565.1 Acidimicrobiaceae bacterium | reverse complement strand
TTAAGAAGAAGGCCCCTGTTAAGAAGAAGGCCCCTGTTAAGAAGAAAATTTCTGCCAAGGCACGTTTTAACGCTGCATGGTTGAAGAAACAGCGCGAGGCGCTCTTGGCTGAGCGGGAGAGCTACACCCGACATGCTGAGTTCCTCGAGGCTGAAGCGGACCAGTTGGCTCGAGACCGAGAACCCGGCGACGTCCAATTCGACGAAGAATCCGGAGAAGGTGACTCGATCGCTGTTGAACGTGACCGAGACTTGCAACTTTCCGCTCAAGCTCGTGCTGCGATACAAGAAATTGATGACGCGCTCGAACGAATCAAGAAAGATACCTACGGAATAAGTGTTGTTTCGGGGCTTCCTATACCAAAAGAACGGTTAGAGGCGATTCCACATGCCGACAAACGCGTTGAGGAGAAGGCCACCGGCATGTCGTGGCGTTGACCTCGTGGCTACGTCTAGAACATCACCTAGGTCCCTTTGGATTGCCATAAGCGCAGTTTTTGTTGTAGCTGCCGATCAGGCGACCAAGTACTGGGCGGTTAGTGCGTTAAGCGATCAGACAATTCAGGTTGTCTGGAAACTGCGTTTCCATTTAACAGCGAACACTGGTTTTGCTTTTAGTACAGGCCAAGGCCTGGGTCCGATCCTCGGACTGGTGGCGTTCGCGATCGTGGTTGTACTTTGGCGGATGCGCAGCAGGTTCTCTGGAGCGGGCACTACTTTGGCGCTCGGCTTGGTCCTTGGCGGTGCGTGCGGGAACCTCATTGATCGTGCGATGCGTGAGCCGGGGTGGGGTAGGGGCGCTGTGGTTGATTTCATCGATCTCCAATTCTGGCCAGTGTTTAATGTGGCGGATATGGCAATCGTGTTTGGCGTTTTGCTTTTATCGATATTGATGTGGCGAGAGCAGCGTGGAGCAACGAGCGGTGCGTGAAGAAATCCCGAAGGCGCTTGACGGCCAACGCGTAGATCGCGTTGCTGCGTTGATGACTGGGCTGAGTCGAAGCGTCATCGCAAAACTGATTTCTCAAGGCGATGTAAGCCGGAATGATCAAAGGGTGGAAAATGGCTCAGATCGCGTAGCGCTTGGAGACCAGATTGAAGTTGATGTGCCGGTCCGTGAAGAGATCTCAACAGCACTTATCGCCGATAGCGAAGTCCAATTTGAAATAGTTCATGAAGATGAATCAGTGATCGTCATCAACAAACCCATCGGTTTGGTGGTTCACCCAGGCGCTGGACGCAGTGGTTCCACCTTGGCTCATGGCTTGTTGGCTAGATACCCGGAGGTAGCCCAGGTCGGTGAACCCGATCGGCCTGGAATCGTGCATCGTTTGGACCGCGATACGAGTGGGCTCTTGATATGCGCAAGAACGAGCGAAGCGTTAATTCAACTAAGCCAAGACCTGGCTAATCGCCGGATTCATCGGAGCTACTTAACGATTGTTTCTGGCTGTCCTGAAGCTCCTAAAGGAACGATCGACGCACCTATTGGTCGTAGCCGACGTGCACGAACAAAAATGACGGTTACAGAGGATGGACGAGAGGCAAGGACTCACTACGAGCTCCTAGAGACCTGGAGATATCCCAAACAAGCTTCACTTTTGAGATGCACGTTAGATACCGGACGAACTCATCAGATTCGAGTCCATTTGCGGGCCATCAACTGTCCTGTTCTGGGTGATGCAACCTATGGGAAGAGGGACCCTTTTGGGATTGGGAGACCGCTACTTCACTCCGCGGAAATCTCCTTTAACCATCCCATCACCCAGGCAGAAATGAGTTTTGAATCTAGGCCGCCCACCGACTTTGCTGAAGCAGTGTCGGCTTTTCGAGCCCAAAATCTTGACGACACTGCTTCTGGCCCGACGTAGGTCTTCAAACAATAATCGGGCTTGAGAAAGCAATTATTTTTTTGAATCTCGATGTGTTTGGGTTTGTTTGCCCTGCGATCCATCTAATGTGCGTCTGTGGTTGTTGCCGAAGAGATGGTCATCCCATCTGCTGGAGATTCTTCTGTTTCTTCTATTGTGCCGGCGGTCATTACGAGGCAACCAAACGTTTTGGTGTCTGAGGGCGTGTTGGCCGCAGACTGCATAGTTCTCTTTGTCGTGGATGGTTTGGGATGGCACCAAATCCAGAGGTACCGGGACGAACTTCCCTGCCTCGGTGAAGCTTTGGCAACGCCTATAACTACGGTTGCTCCGAGTACGACGGCTGCAGCGTTGACTTCTATTTGCACCGGAGTTTTACCGGGGGAACATGGCGTCATCGGGCACAAGGTAGATACACCTGATGGTCTGCTTAATTGTTTACGTTGGACTAGCGGATCCAAGTTGATGTTGAAAGACGTTTCTCCGATTGACTTCCAGCCAGTTGAGCCCTTCTTGGGTAGTTCTCCTCCAGTGGTTACCCGGGCAGAGTTCCAAAGGAGTGGTTTTACTCAAGCACATCTGAGAAACGGCCAATTCTGTGGCTGGTGGTCACCAGCGACGTTGGTCACGGAAATAGATACGCAGGTAAGGGCTGGAGCGCCATTCGTTTACGCCTACTACGACGGCCTAGACATGGTTGCGCATGTCCACGGGCTGGGCCGCCATTATTTGGATGAATTGAAGTTTGTGGACGCTCTTGTTGAGCGGATAGTTGCCGAAGTTCCAGAAGACGTCGCGTTGCTCGTAACGGCTGACCATGGCATGGTCGAAGTGGGGGATGAGATCTTTGATATTGACGAAGAGCTAGTCAAGCGGACTTCTCGAACTTCTGGAGAGGCTCGGTTTCTCTGGCTCCACGCCAAAGACGGTGATAACAGTGGCCTACTTGAAGCAGCCAAGATTCATTCTGATGTGGCTTGGGTGGTCGGCATAGATCAGGTTTTGGATGAGCGGTGGTTTGGGGTACACGTGACTCCTGAAGCACGGGAGAGGATGGGTGAGGTCGCTATCGTTGCTCGTGAAGCCGTAGCGCTGATGGACCCGCGGCACCCGGATGCCCCTCACTTGATTGCTCGACACGGATCCATGACTCAAGAAGAGATGCTGGTCCCCTTTCTTAGCTTCTCGTAACAATTTTGGTTCGTTCAGCTAGCTGCGCCGATAGAATTCGGACATGGTTGAGCAGCGATCAAACTCTGCTGGCGCCCCGTCAGAGTCGACTCCAGAAGACGTTGAGCTGATCGAACCTCAAAGTGCGTTGGGCGAAGACGAAGAAACTCCAGCTATTTCAGAGCCGGGCAAAGTTATGCGGATTGGCTCGATGATCAGAACCCTGTTGGACGAAGTTCGTGAAGCCGAGCTTGACGAGGCCAGTCGCGATCGGATGAGAGAGATTTATGAGCAGTCAGTCGCAGAACTATCTGAGGCACTGGCTCCCGAACTTAGAGACGAGTTGGCACGGCTTGCATTGCCATTTAGCTCTGATTCTCCGTCTGAAGGAGAGCTGAGAGTCGCTCAGGCGCAATTAGTGGGTTGGCTTGAAGGACTGTTCCATGGTATCCAAGCGGCTGTAGCAGCTCAGCAAATGATGGCGCAACGTCAGCTGATGGAAATGCGCCAGGGCGCTCTGCCGCCGGGACTCGACCCCACTATGGGAACCGAAAACACGCAGCAAGAGGGGCACCCAGGAGGCGTTTATTTATGATTCTCCCTACTGTTTTGCTCATTTCCGATTTATCGGCTGGACTATTGAGCCGACGTGCACTGATGAAGGAAACTTCCTGATGGCCCTGACGGTCGAAACAAAAGATTGTACTGCCCTAAGCGATGCTGAAATCGAGGAAATGGCGGATCTCATCGAAGATGAGCCAGTTGTTTTCGATGTGGGGGAGTTGTCCAAACAGAGAGACGCTTGGGTCCTTGTAACTCAAGTGCGAGATGGCAATAAGTTATCTGCATACGGGTTCTGCACGCTTGAACGCGTAGGCGGTGACCCAACGGTCTTGATAGGTCTAGCTGCAGTTAAAAGAACAAGTCGAAGAGAGGGCGCCCTGAAAGCAATGATCACCGACCAGATGCGCCGTGCTGTGCTGGCATTTCCCGACGAGGACGTTCTTGTTGCAACACAAATGGCCGATCCGGCTGCATTTGATGCATACAAGCCACTGAGTCGTGTTGTTCCGCGACCCGGTTACGAAGCTAACGGTGAGGATCGAGCTTGGGGTCGTCGGCTGGCTAAGCGATTTGACGTTAGGGGAGAGTACAAAGCCAAGGAGTTCCGCGTCTACGGCGAAGGTCAACCGTCTTTAGTCCTTAACCATAATTCTTCCAAGCCAGAAAGCATCAAGCCAGAACTGGTGTCGCTTTTCGATGGACATGACGTTTTGAAAGGCGATGCTTTAGTGGCCTTTGGCTGGGCCACACGCGAGAAGCTCGCGAAATTGCTTTAATTCCTCGGAAGCGCTCGTGGACTTTTCTGAACTCATCCACAAGCGGAGAATGACCAGGTCGTTTCTGGTCGACCCAGTGCCGGCAGAGACACTGAATCGGATTCTTGACAGCGCGCGTCGAGTCCCATCTGCAGGAAACACGCAAGGGTTCGATTTCGTTGTTCTTGAAGGCGCTGAAACGGAGCGTTATTGGGACGTGACGCTTCCTCCCGACCGTAGGGAAAAGTTTCGGTGGCAGGGGCTGTTGAGGGCTCCAGTCCTTGTAACTATCTGGGCTGATCCCAATGCTTACCTGAAACGTTACGGTCAGCAGGACAAGGTTCATAGCGGTTTGGGTGATGACGTCGACGCGTGGGTAACTCCCTACTGGGTGGTTGACAGTGGCTTCGCTGCTATGGCGATGCAGATGGCAGCCATCAATGAAGGATTAGGAGTCTTATTTTTTGGCATGTTCGACCATGCGAATGGGCTCGCACAGGTTTTGAGAGTGCCGAGCGACCGAACGCCAATCGGAACGATTGCTCTGGGATGGCCGGATGATGTCGACAACACGCTAGGCCGCTCTGCTTTGAGGGAACGGCGCCCATTAGAGGGAGGAGCGAAGAGTGTTGTGCATAGAGGAAGCTGGTAGTAGTGAAGTGACGGGAAGCAGACGTGAGTAGCTTCCCGAAAAGAATTGAATCTGGCTATGAGGCAATTGGTCTGCTATTTCACCGTTACCTGACTGGTCTTATCCTGGCTCTCGTTGTCGAAAGCGGAACAGAGAAAGCCGCAGCAGTGGTGAAGGGGCTTTTCCGCCGGCAACAAGAAGAACGTTTTCTTCCAGGGTTAGAAAAGCTCGGCCTGCTTGATGAGTCTGATGCTGTCGCCTGTGCCAAATATCACTATCTTTCAAATCACTTAGGCGGAGTCTCTGTTGTATTTATTCCGGAATCAGAGAAAAAAGCTTGGATTAGGTATGCGCCACCTAGATGGATTTTCGATGGGACAGCTATAGCTGCTATCCCGAGCGAAGTGTCAAGGGCGATGTTGTGGGGTTGGCATGCCAATAATGGGGTTTTGCTGAATAACCCGAAACTAGGTTTTGTGTGTACAGGCCAGACAGTCGACGGCCTTCCAGGACTCGAGGGGTACTACATAGAAGAAGACGAAATGCTTCCGGCTAGGAGCCGCTTGAGGTTCCGATATGGCGAAAGTTGTCCGCCGGTTAACTACACCGATTTACCGGTTTTAGACAGCACTGAATGGCCGCCCGAGCGTTTACTCAAGGTCGTTCGGAATTACAGCATGGATTACATACGCAACATTATTCCGGTGATGTCTCAGGAGTTAGGTCCGTTGGTTGCTCAAGGAATTCTTTACCGAACGGGCCGCAAAATAGGGATGCAGTATTCGTTAGAAACCCAAGAAATCCTAGATTTGCAAGAACCGATTGATGTGTTGGAGGCGCTTTTAGCGGCTCAAGGAGACGCTACTGAACGGATCGGGTCCAACTTGTCTCAACGCTCGTGGCGTTTAATGAGCGGACTAGAAGCAGAGTGCACTCCGGAATGGATGGATGGGCTGCTGGGATTGTGGGAAGGCGTCCTTCTTCCTATTGAGTCGCGATCCCGACTGGATCTTCTGGAACGACTTGATCTAGGTCAAAAAGAGTTTTTGTGGAAGATCTCAGAATCAGGGAGAGCCAAAGGGTTCTAGGACTGAAACTCGTCGACTGTCGTGGTCAACTCATCTAGATACCGCAAAGTCTCATCGGCTGAAGGCAAGTCAAAATTTACCGGGGTGAAGATAAATTGAGTTACCCCAGCCTCGGCATAGCTCTGCAGTCGTTCTGTCCGTGGCCGCCCCCACACATAAAGAGAAATAGGAATCGAAGATCCATCTCGACCAGCTTCATCAGCTAACTCACGAAAGCGTTGAATACCGGTGATGACATCCGGTTTCCCATCGACATTCATAACTCCAACATCGATTGGAGCCCACTCGTCGGCGTATTCGGCAGCATGTTTAATTCCTAATGGTCCAGCGTTTCCCAGCGCTATCGGCACCGTTCCGTTGGTGGGTTTAGGAAAGACCCAGGAGCGGGAATAGCTATCCCACGTGCCTGCAAACTCAGCTTCTTCTTCGCTCCAGGCTTGACGTAACCCTTGCACTCTTTCACGCATAGCGGAGTAACGCTTTTTGAACGGTATGTCCGGGCGGTGGTTTTCCAATTCTTCTTCGTTCCAGCCGACCCCGATACCCATCACTACCCGTCCTTGGGACAGCACATCTGCAGTCGCTACTGTGCAGGCGAGGTCCAACAGGTCGTGTTCGAGCAATAGGCAAATGCCTGTGCCTAAGGTCAAGCTTGTAGTCTCAGCTGCTGCAGCTGCAACAGATACCCACGGATCCATCATGTGGTAGTAGCTGCCGGGTAGCTGCCCTCCATTGGGGTAGGGGCTGCGTCTTTCGACTGGTATGTGACTGTGTTCTGGGAACCAGACAGAATCGAAACCGCGGCTCTCTAGCTCTCTGGCTAGGTGGCCCGGAAGAATCCCATTGGCATGATTTCCTGTTAGATAACCAAACTTCATAAATGAATCCTATGACTATCTGGGCATGCAAAGCTCAGTCTTCTATGGTTCGTCCTATGGAAATCCAATTAGCTAAAGCCAATTCCGAGAGGGTGACGTGACGACTTTATCTATTTGGTTCGCTGGCTCGCGACCTCGGACTTGGCCAGCAGCTGTTGTTCCAGTGTTGGTGGGAACTGCGGCAGCTCAGGAACAGCCGGACTTCTTGCGGGCTTCTTTGGCTTTGGTTGTGGGCTTAGCTCTGCAAATAGCTGTGAACTACGCAAATGATTACAGCGACGGAGTGCGTGGGACTGATGACCAAAGAGTAGGGCCGCAGAGGTTGGTTGCATCAGGAGTGGTTCCTCCCACAAGCGTGAAACGTGCTGCTTTCTGCTTCTTTGGCGTAGCTGCAATCGCTGGCCTCTACCTTTCGTTACTCACTAGTTGGTGGCTGCTTGCTATCGGTGCTGCAGCCATAGTGGCTGCATGGTGTTACACCGGGGGCCCTAAGCCCTACGGATATCGAGGTCTGGGAGAGCTATTCGTCTTTGTGTTTTTTGGATTAGTAGCCTCGATTGGCACTACCTATGTTCAAGACGAAGAGGTTACCCCTCTAGCGGTCGGGGTCTCGGTGCCGGTTGGTTTGTTGGCGGTCGCCTTGCTTATAACTAACAACCTCCGCGATCTCCCCGGCGATGAACTGGCTGGTAAACGTACTTTGGCCGTTCGTATAGGTGATAAACCCACTCGAGCGCTCTATTTACTCGCAGTAGCCATAGCGTTTCTCTCTTTGCCTTACCTATGTCTTCTCAGGCCGGGGGCCTTGCTGGCGTTGGTGGCCTTGCCAGTAGCGATAGCCCCAATCCGCTCGGTGGTCAGAGGAGCGTCAGGTCTGGACTTGATTCCCGTTCTCGGAGCAACGGGGAAGTTGCAGATGATCTATGGCGTTCTGCTGTGCATAGGTCTTGCTATAGGTATCTAGCTCATTTGCGAAGAGACCCGAGAAACAGTTGGGTAATTCCGCCACTCAGCAGAGTTCTGTTGACATCGGTGAAGCCAACAGCTTGAAGCCCAGCTAGGAGTTCATGACTTTCAGGAAGATATTGAACAGATTTCGGAAGATATCTGTAAGCGTTTCGGTCGGATAGCAAAGCACCGATTTTGGGAACTACCTTCCCGAAGTAGAAGCTGTGGCCTACCCGAAGTAACGGATTTGAAGGTTCAGCTACGTCGAGTAACCCGATGCGTCCGCCCGGTTTGAGCACACGAGATATTTCCGCGAAGAATTCGTCCAAATTTGTAAAGTTTCTTAGGGCGAAACCACAAGTAACACCGTCGACGCTGTTCGATGGTATTGGAAGGCACAAAGCGTCAGCTCTAATTAAAGGAGCGTCCGTGTTTGCGGCGTTCAACATGCCAGCACTGAAATCGAGGCCGACGGGATCGAGTCCATAGCGCAGAAGGTCATTGCAAAAGTCGCCGGTGCCGCAAGCAAGGTCCAAAACCATTGACCCTGAGGGCAGTTCCAATGACTTGACTGTGCGTCGGCGCCATCCAACGTCCATGCGAAAAGTCATTAACCGGTTGACCAAGTCGTACCGGGGCGCGATCTGGTCAAACATGTGTTCAACAGCGACCGATTTTTCTTCTCCCTGTGGGAGTTCGTCGCTATGCATCAGTTTGTCGTCGGATCAATTGGGTTTCAGGTGTATACGCGGTAAATACATTCGGCTACACAGGCAGGCCTGTCGGAGCCTTCGATTTCAAAGATTAGTTCGGTGGTGTACTGCGCCCCTCCATCGAACCTCGAAACTTCGTTGAGAGTGGCGCCCATCCGAACGTTGGATCCAACCGGTACCGGGGCGGTGAAGCGAATTTTGTTAGCACCGTAATTGACGCCCATTTGGACGTCTCCACCGATGACGAATGCCTCAGACATGCACATAGGTGCAAGCGAGAGTGTTAGGTATCCGTGAGCGATTGTTGTGCCGAACGGCCCAGCCTTTGCTTTTTCTTCGTCAAGGTGGATCCATTGAAAATCACCAGTTGCTTCAGCAAACTTTTGTACTTGCTCAGGTGTAATGGTGTGCCATTCGCTGTATCCGATTTGCTGCCCGACCCTGCTTTCAAGATCGTCGATTCCATCAATGTGAGTAGTCATGGTTCGGAGTTTAGGGCCATCCGTCAGGCGAACCAGATCCTTCTGTATTCCTTACTTTGCGGATGGAGCAAGAGGACCAGGAGGACTACGTCAAACATCAAGCGCAGCAAAAACCCGAGTAGATCGATGTCGTAGCGGACGCCTATCCAAAGTGTTGCCACTACCGAGTAGATAGCTGCTGAAAGCGCTAAGCGAAATCCAAGCTTTTTCTCGTTGGCTATCCCCAGGCCTCCACCGATGAGCGCACCTAGAAGCAAGAGTGGAAATATGCGCGAAGCGAATAGTCCAAGTAGGTCATAGGGCAGTTGGCGGTAGTAAACACTGCCAAAGAGAATGATGCTTGCGCCACGGAAATAGGCCAGCATTACCGCGCTGTACAAAGTTTGAGGTTGAGTTGGATTCAACCAACGAAGATTGTTCACCTGTTCAGTGTGGCAGAGGTCGAACGGAAACCCTCAGGCATTGCGACGCTTTGAGATTTTAACTCTGTGCTCTGCGCGGAGTTGACCACAAGCAGCATCAATATCTGTTCCTCGATTAGCGCGAATAGTTGCGTTGACGCCAAATGATTCCAGAATCTGCTGAAACCAAGCTATGGATTCGTGGTCAGTGCCAGGGTTGTCGTATCCCGGAGTTGGGTTCAAGGGAATGAGATTGACATGTGCGTTCAGCGGCCGCGCGAATTCGGCGAGTTCGCGCCCAGCGGTCTCGGTGTCGTTGACGCCTGCCATCATGGCCCATTCGAGGCTTATCCTTCGGTTTTTTGACCGCTTGTAGCTCTGGAGTGCCTCGGACAGTTTCCTGAGTGGATATGTGCGATTGACAGGCGCTAACTGGTTGCGGATGCTGTTATTAGCGGAGTGCAATGAAACAGCGAGGCTTACAGGTAGGTCCTGCTGTGTAAGTCGTTCAATACCTGGAATAACCCCGACCGTAGAGATAGTTATTTTTCTAGCTCCGATGCCTAGGTCACCGTGTATCCGTTCAACGGCGGACCAAACGTTCTCGAAGTTAGCTAAGGGTTCACCCATGCCCATAAACACAACATTGCTTACGCGTTTATCCTTCGCATTTTGGGATGCTCTGACTACCTGTTCAACGATTTCGCCGCTGGTTAGATGTCGATCAAAGCCAATCTGACCTGTGGCGCAGAACGAGCATGCCATGGCGCATCCAGCCTGGGAAGACACGCAGACGGTTGAGCGATCTCGGTAATGCATTAGGACTGACTCAAGTAAATGGCCATCTCCCAATTGCCAAAGTTGTTTGAGTGTTTTCCCGTTGTCGCTGCTCACTTGCCTGACGGGAGTGAGAGCGGCAGGTAGAAGCTCTTCGATTGCTGACCGCAGGGCTTTGGGAATGTTTGTAAGCTCTGCTGGCTCGCGGTGCTGACTATGTAGGCCCTCCCACACTTGGTCGATTCTGTAGTTGGGTTCGCCTTCGAGTAATTCAGCTAGGTCAGAGCGAGATATGTCATAGCGAGTTATCACCACACTTCTAGGGTACGGGGGGTAGCTTCGATTACGTGGCTCCTCATAGGTATGACGACCATCATCGGGATGTGACGGGCGGCGGAGTAAGGGCCGCAGTTTTCGGCGCGTCAGACGGTTTAGTTTCAAACGTGTTACTGATCGTTGGTCTTGCGGGCGCAGATGCGTCAGGCCCGACGGTGCGCGCTGCGGGCGTGGCGGGCCTCTTAGCGGGCGCTATTTCGATGGCGGCGGGTGAGTATGTATCTGTACGTGCCCAAAATGATCTCGTAAAGCGAGAGCTTGAAAAGGAAAGACAGGCTTTAGCAGATGACCCGGAGGAAGAGACGAACGAGTTGGCGGAGGTTTACATCGAGCGGGGCATGGACTCAAAACAGGCCAGGGAAATGGCAGAGCTGGTGATGCAAAATCCAGAAATGGCTCTCGAAGTTCATGCAAGAGAAGAACTTGGCGTAGCTCCAAATGAACTTGCCTCACCTTTCAGCTCCGCAGCGTGGTCGTTTTTTGCGTTTGCCTTAGGGGCGCTTGTTCCGCTGATGCCTTGGTTTGTAGCTTCTTCGTCTGTGATGGTGTGGTTCTCCATTGCTGCTGCGGTCGTCGGAGCAGCGGTTATTGGAGTGACCCTGGCCTTGGCCACCGGACATTCGGTGCTGCGAGGAGTTGTTAGGCATGTTGGAATAGCTATCGCCGCTGCTGTAGCCATCTACTTTGTTGGAGGCGCGCTGGGTGGGGTACTAGAGCTTTAACTGGCTTGGTTTTGCTGCTGATAAAGGCGACGTACAACTTCAACTTCCAGGCCGATGTCTCGGTAGAGATTCACAGCGGGGGCGTTATCGGCGTCCACGTAGAGCATTGCTCGTGTAATGGCTGCGGCTTCGAGATGTTGATATCCAGCCAGGGTTAAAGCACGCCCAAGACCAAGGCCATGGAAGTCGGGGTCTACAGCTATGACGTAAACCTCCCCGATGGGCGGGTTCTCGTCAGCGTGAATTTTGGTCCAACAAAAAGCGGCTATTCGTCCCTCTTGTTCGTAAATTCGGAAGCCTTCAGTGTCAAACCAGGACTCTTGTTGGCGTTCTTGTAGGAGTTCGACAGTCCAACCGCTTTGTTCTCGATGCCATGAGAAGGCTCGATTGTTGACCTCACACCATTCGGCTTCGTCTTGTCCAATGACGAAAGACCGAGTCGCAATGTCTGTCCGTTGTTTTATGGGAATCGAAGTCTCCATTCGAAACAGGTCTCTTTGGGGGGTCATTCCAAGCCGACCCAAAAGCAGATCAATCTCCTCTGACGGGTGGTCCAGCCAGATAGAGGCATCCGCGGAGGTTTGCGACAATACGTCTCGTAACGCCATGGAGAGGGCGTCCGGGGTCCAATGAGACGCATTAACTTCTATTACTTGGCCGTCTCTGTCTTCTGTAAGCGTTATTGTTGGCGTTTCGTCAGGGTCTTCGGTCACCTTATTGAAGGTATCGCTACTCGTGACCTAATGAGGTAACCAAACATTATGGGGAAGCCACGATCGCCTAATGGCCGGGCTCGGGCGGTGCATGACCGGTTGAAATCCGAGTACGAAGCAATCTGTGAGTTGGACCATGGCAGCCCCTTCGAGTTGTTGGTGGCCACCATCTTGTCGGCACAATGCACTGATGTGCGGGTCAACAAAACCACTCCCGCCTTGTTTGATCGTTACCCAGGTCCGTTTGAGTTAGCGGCCGCTGAACAAGGGGAGCTGGAGGCGCTGGTTCATCCAACTGGTTTTTATAAGAACAAAGCCAAGAATTTGCTGAAGATGGCTAATCAACTCTTAGACGAGCATGGAGGAGAGGTTCCGAAGCAATTAGACGATTTGGTGCAGCTTGGAGGTGTAGGTAGGAAAACAGCCAATGTCATTCGCTCGGTAGCCTTTGGGTTACCTGGTTTACCGGTAGATACGCATGTTGGTCGGCTGGCTCGGCGCTTAGGGCTCACCCAAGAAGAAGATCCGGTCAAGGTAGAGATGGAGTTGAACCCAATGGTGCCCCAATATGAACGGGGAGAGTTTAGTCTTCGCGTGATTCTTCATGGAAGGCAGATATGTTTCGCTCGGAACCCTCGCTGCGATATTTGTGTTCTAAATGACTTTTGCCCTGCCGCTTTCGATTTTTGAGATGTAAAGGAATGTTCGAATGACGATCCGAAGAGCCGCACACTTTGTGCCCGGTGCCAATGAGAAAATGCTCGAAAAATCGTTAGGGACGCAAGCCGACGCCCTAATTCTCGATTTAGAAGATGCGGTCACTCCGGACAATAAGGATTCAGCTCGCGTGACTGTTGCTAACTGGCTCGAACAGGTTGACTTCGGCCGACAGGAACGGGTGGTGCGGGTAAATCCGCTGGGCAGTCCCTGGTTTCAACGCGATATAGAAGAAACCATGGTTCATCCGCCTGATTCGTACCTGATCCCCAAAGTGAATAATTCGAATGAAATTGCTCAGATTGATGAGCTAATTCGAGAAAACGAAGGCATTTACGGCCACCCCCTTGGATCTACGAAACTCCTGATCCTAGGAACTGAAACCCCACAGGGTTTTTTGAACATTGGTGATCTTGCCGCTAATCCTCGAGTGGATGCGTTGACTTGGGGTGCCGAAGATCTATCGGCCGCGATCGGCTCGAGAGGCAACCGCAATGCCGATGGAACTTATTTACCTATTTTTGAGCACGCGCGGGTTATGTGCCTGCTAGCTGCTACAGCTTGGGAAAAACAGCCTTTGGACACAGTCTTTGTTGATTTTAACGATCCTGATGGTCTGAGGTCTGAGTGCAACCAATCTGCGGCTATGGGTTATACCGGAAAGATAACAATCCATCCCAACCAGATTGATGTTGTGAATGAGTCGTTTACGCCATCTGATGAGGAGGTCAGTGAAGCGATCGAGTTGTTGGAGTTATTCGCGGAGAAAGAGGCTGAAGGTCTTATGGCGTTTAGCTTCAAGGGACAGATGGTCGATGTTCCTCATCTGACTCGAGCGCAGAAGATCGTTGAAATGTCTGAGGTTTTGGCAGAACTTAGTTAGAGCCGCTTCCCTTGCTCAACCGGCAAACCGCTCGCTGCTTTGGAGATTCGGCGTTGAGCTGTCTTCAAGTTACGCTCAACTTCGTACAAGTCGAGTGCTGCAGCTTCCTCTTTGGTGCCTAAGAGTTCATCGGCGGCAGCCGTAATTCGGTCGCTCAATTCTCGAATAGCTGTTTCCAGTGATGAAAGTTCTGCCCGAGAAACCATAAGAGAACCCTACAGTCAGGCCTGCTGTTCGCGATATCTACTTCTTTCTGGCCTCTAGTCAGCGGTACCCTCAGTAGGGTGCTCCGCCGCATTGATCTCAGAGGCCAAGAAGGGCTATTGGATGGGGTGCTCCCGCGCCCCGATTTAGATAGTCAAGTACCGACTTCTGCGGTCAGGGAAATCATTTCTGAGGTTCGACAAGGAGGGGATGCTGCGATACGAGAACTAACGATTAAATTCGATCAGGTAGACATTGCTACTCCTCGGGTTTCCGGCATTGAATTAGAAAGAGCATGGAAATCTCTGGAACCTGAGTTGGCTGCTGCCCTCGAACTCGCTCACTCTCGAATTTTGTACTTCCATGAACAGGAGGCAGGCAAAGCGCACGAAGTAACCCAAGACGAGATAAAGGTTACGAGCGTGCCTCAGCCGGTAGAACGTGCTGGTCTATACGTGCCAGGAGGACTTGCTGTTTATCCGTCCACCGTCCTCATGACAGCCTTGCCAGCCAAAGCCGCAGGTGTAGAAGAGCTCGTTTTGTGTAGCCCACCGAATCCATCGGGTCAGATAGATCAGGTTGTGTTAGCTGCGGCTTATCTATGTGGTGTGAGTGAGGTTTACAAGATTGGTGGAGTTCAGGCAGTAGCTACGATGGCTTATGGCTCGGAAACTATAAGCCCAGTTGATGTGATCGCAGGTCCGGGCAATATCTGGGTTGCGACGGCGAAGCAAGAGGTGTCAGGCACCGTTGGAATAGCCGCTGCTTTCGCTGGTCCATCTGAAATAGTTGTTGTCGGAGATCACAGCTGTCCAAGTACTTCAACGGCGATAGATCTTATTTTGCAGGCCGAACATGGGCCAGGTGGTCGCGCATGGCTAGTTACTTGGGATCAAGAATACGCGCAGGAAGTAGAGGACGCGATCGAAGTGATTCTCGAGTCGTCTCCAAGGCGTTCGGAGACGCTAGAAACGCTTATCGAGGACGGTTACTTGTGTTTAGTTGACACGCCCCAGCAGGCCATAAAGGTTGTTAACGAGATTGCGCCCGAGCATCTCCAACTCATGTGCGAAGGCGCGGATGTCCTTGTGGGTGACGTAAGAAATGCAGGGGCAGTGTTTCTGGGCAATTGGGGGCCAGCGTCGATTGGCGACTACCTAGCTGGCCCATCTCATGTTTTGCCGACGGCAGGCACAGCACGTTTCAGCGGCGCCCTAACCGTTGATGACTTCCAAAAGCGGATGCATGTTGTTGAAGTTTCAAAGGCAGGATTCGATGGGGTGGCCAATGCAGTCGGCTTGCTGGCTAGAGCTGAAGGGTTGTGGGCGCATGCTGCTTCGGTGACTGAGCGCGAGCGCTGGGCCGAGGAAGGGTTACAGCCATGAAGCGACCGCTTGTGCGTGATGATTTGAAAAGTATGGAGGGATATCACTCTCCACAGGTCGAAGTCGATATTCGTTTAAATACGAACGAAGCGCCTTTCCCCCCGCCCGAAGAATTCGAAACAGTGTTCTTGCAGGAAGTGAAGAAGGTCGACTGGAACAGGTACCCGGACCGACTGGCGTGGTCTTTAAGGGAGGATCTAGCAGAACTGCACCAAGTTGAGCCCGAGCAAATTTTCGTAGCCAATGGGTCCAATGAAGTCCTGCAGACAATCTGCCTTACGTTCGGAGGGCATCAGAGAACTGCTCTAACTTTTGAACCCACCTACGCTATGTACGGGCAGATTGCACGAATCGCTCAATGTCGTGTCGCTGAGACCCAGCGAGACGAAACCTTTCAAATCCGGCTCGAGGCTTTGGAGCGCGCTATCGAAGTAGAGAAACCCGACCTGATGTTTCTGTGCTCTCCCAATAATCCCACCGGTACGCCTGAGAGTCTTGATGTGATTGAGGCCTCTCTGGGTCTTTCCTCTGGGGTTGTCGTGGTTGACGAAGCGTATGGTCAGTTTGCGGACTTTACGGCCCTAGACCTGCTCGATGAGCGAGACCCTTCTGAGTCACTAATAGTCACTAGGACATTTTCTAAGACTTGGTCAATGGCGGGAGTTCGCCTGGGGTATTGCGTAGCTCCACCATGGATGTTTGAAGAGTTTCAAAAAGTAGTATTGCCATATCATCTAGATTCCGTGAAACAAATCGCTGGTCGAGTGGCTCTGCGATTCCAGGATCAAATGGAGCAGCGAGTAGCTCAGATCTCGAGTGAACGGAACCGGGTCTCTGAAGCTATGACCCAGTTCGGGGTCCAGGTTTGGCCGTCTCAAGCTAACTTTATTTTGTTCGGAACAGCGCCGTGCGACTTGTCCGGAGAAGAAGTTTGGAAGCGGTTACTTGAGAGATCTGTTTTGGTCAGGAATTGTTCAGGCTGGCCAGGACTGACAGATTGCCTGAGGGTGACGCTTGGCACTGAACAAGAAAACACTATCTTTCTCGAAGCCCTCCAGGAGGCACTTCAATGACACGTGAAGCGAAACATCGCAGAACAACCAAAGAAACTGAAATCGATTTATCTATCGACGTAGATGGTTCAGGGCAAGTTGAGGTGAGCACGGGCCTTCCGTTCTTCGACCATATGATCGCTCAACTCGGGAAGCATTCCAGATTCGATCTAACCGTCAGGTGCGAAGGGGATATTGATATTGATGCTCACCACACAGTTGAAGATGTCGGCATAGCTTTAGGAGAGGCCTTCGCTGAAGCTTTGGGCGATAAAAAGGGAGTGCGCAGGTTTGCTTCCATGACTGTGCCCCTTGATGAGGCGGCGGTCGAAGTCGTTCTTGATCTTTCTGGACGACCCTTTTTGCACTATGACATCGACCCACCCGGTGAAAAAATTCTGGGTGACCCGCCGTTCGATCCGCAGCTATGTGAAGAGTTCTGGCGCGCCTTTGTGATGGCAGCCGGGATCACCTTGCACTTGGTGTTGATTCGTGGCCGAAATACCCATCACATAATCGAAGCAAGTTTCAAAGCGGCGGCGAGGGCGCTTTACGATGCGGTTGTTGTTGCAGATGAGGTCTTGCCTTCAACTAAAGGTGTCTTGTGAGGAGCTTCCGGTGAGAGAGGGCAAAGTGGCCCCGCTCATTGCCATCTTGGATTACGGCATTGGAAATCTGAGATCCGCACAAAAAGGGTTTGAAAGGGTTGGAGCCGAGGTCCATTTGACGTCAGACGTTGGTTTGATAGCTGATGCCTCTGGAGTGGTCCTTCCTGGGGTGGGCCATTTTGGCTCATGTATGCGCGAATTGCGGTCGGCGAAGCTGGATGAGGTGGTGTACTCGGTGATCGAGGGCGGCGTTCCTTTTCTTGGTATTTGCGTGGGAATGCAAATGCTATTCGAGGGCTCCGAAGAGGCACCTGACGTTAGAGGTTTGGGTGTGCTGCCCGGCCAGGTGTGTCTTCTCCCGGACACCTTGCCGCGCCCTCAAATGCAATGGAACCGTCTAGATATCCGCAAACAGAGCTCGCCACTTTTGGATGGTATTGAAGATGGCTCTTGGATGTATTTTGTTCACAGCTATGCCGTGGAGACTGAATCTCGGCTGGTTGTGGCGACCTGCGAGTATGGGGTTGAAGTAACTGCGATGGTGGAACAAGGACCCTTATGGGCCACTCAGTTTCATCCGGAAAAATCGGGAGGCTTGGGACGTTCCTTTGCTCAGAATTTTTACCGGCAGGCGGCATTCTGATGACCTTTAGCCTTTATCCAGCGATTGATATACGCGAGGGCCGCTGCGTTCGCCTCATCCAAGGCGACTATGACCGTGAGGTTAAATACGACGCTGACCCTGTTGATGTTGCGCTTTCTTTTGAAGAAGCCGGAGCTTCTTGGGTGCACGTGGTTGATCTTGATGCGGCGAGGTCGGGTACGTCACAGAACCTGGCCGCTGTGACCGCTATAGCGAGCGCGGTAGGTATCCCTGTGCAAAGTGGTGGTGGTGTCCGCAGCCTTGATGCCGCTCGAGCGTTATTTGATGCTGGAGTTTCGAGGTGTGTAGTTGGTACTGCAGCTGTTGAGAATCCAGCCTTGGTTGAAGCGATCACAGAGCTTGGACATCGGGTAGCTGTAGGTCTTGATGTTCGAGGTGAGAGAGTCGCTGTTCAAGGCTGGGAGCGTGATAGCGGCAAGAGTATCTATGAGTTGTTGCCAAACTTTGAAAATGCCGGAGTTGAGGCAGTAGTTGTCACGCAAATCACCCGTGATGGGATGGGAACCGGACCGGACGTCAAAGGGTTGAAACAAGTAGTTCGAAGTACTTCGTTAGAAGTCGTGGCAAGTGGCGGAGTAGGAACTCTCGACCATATAACCGAATTAGCGAAACTAAGGGTTGAGGGCCGAGCATTATCGGGCGTGATTGTTGGTAAGGCACTTCATGACGGGGTTATTGACGTCTCCGAGGCTGTGAAAGCAGCTGAACGGACATGAAGTCAGTAAGGGTGATTCCTTGCCTTGACGTGGATCAAGGGCGCGTGGTTAAGGGTGTCAACTTTGTTGGGTTGAGAGACGCTGGCGATCCAGTGGAATTAGCCGCTCGTTACGATGCCGAAGGAGCGGATGAAGTCGTATTCCTGGACATAACGGCAAGCTCAGACGACCGTGAAACAATTGTTGATCTAGCTCGGAAGGTCGCTGAAGAGGTATACATTCCCTTCACTATTGGCGGCGGCGTAAGATCAGTTGATGATGCTCGGCGACTCCTAAGAGCAGGAGCAGACAAAGTCTCGGTGAACTCGGCGGCGGTTGCCAAGCCGAGTCTGGTAGCGGAGTTGGCAGAAGCGTTTGGGAGCCAGTGTGTCGTGGTTGCGATTGACGCTAAATCCGTTGGGGATAGATCGTGGAATGTTTACGTCAATGGCGGCCGAAAGAACACTGGTCTTGATGTGGTCGACTGGGCCCAAGAGGTTACGAACCTCGGTGCAGGTGAGATTCTTCTAACGTCAATGGATGGAGATGGAACTCGTAGCGGCTATGACCTGTCTTTAACGCGAGCGGTTGTGAACGCTGTGCAAGTTCCAGTCATTGCCAGCGGCGGCGTCGGAGAGTTGAGTCATTTGGTTAGCGGTGCCGTGGATGGTGGAGCTGATGCTCTGCTTGCTGCCTCCATTTTTCATTTTGGTGAGCATACGGTGAGAGAAGCAAAGGAAGCCTTGTTGGCTGCTGGGGTGACGGTTCGGCCGCCCATCGATGAGTTGTGAGGTCTTTTCATCGGTTAGTTTCAGGGTATGACCTATCCAGGAAAGCATGCAGACGTAGACCCTGACCGCCTTGCGGTTGTGATGGCTAGAACCGGCGAAACTCTGTCCTATCAAGAGCTAGAAGACCGATCGTGCCGATTTGCGCAAATGATGTGGGATGCCGGACTCCGACCGGGAGACCACATGGCGATCTTTGCTGACAACCACCTCCGATATTTCGAGGCGTATTGGGCGGCAATGCGAAGCGGTTTGTACTTCACGACAGTGAATCGATTCTTAACTGCTGAAGAAGCTGCTTACATCGTTGAGGATTGCGGTGCCCAGGTGTTGGTTGTTAGTGAGGCTGTTCGCGATGTGGCGGTCGAGATGCTGCCATCAATAGGTAACTGCCCTGTAAGACTGATGTTCGATGGCGTGGCAGAAGGCTACGAGAACTTCGAATCCTTAGTTAATCAGTACCCGCCAGAACCTCTTGACGATCAACCCAAGGGGTCGTTGATGCTTTACAGCTCTGGCACAACGGGCAAACCAAAGGGGATTAAGCGTGCGCTAGACGGATCGAAAATTACGGACCCCGACCTGATTGGCTCTGGTTTGGTCGGCGGAATTTTTGGGATCAACGATCAGTCTGTCTATCTGTCTCCGGCCCCGCTTTATCATTCAGCGCCGCTGGGCTTTACTACCGGCACGCAGTCTGTCGGGGGTACAGCGGTGATCTTAGAAAAGTTTGACCCGCTTGAAGCGTTAGGGGCAATTGAGCAGTACGGCGTTACTCATTCGCAGTGGGTACCGACGATGTTTACGCGAATGCTCAAACTGACTGAAGAGGAACGGAACAGATGTGACCTGTCAACCCACAAGCTGGCTATTCATGCTGCAGCGCCGTGTCCTGTAGAAGTAAAAAAGCAAATGTTGGAATGGTGGGGTCCTATCCTGCACGAGTATTACGCGGGAACGGAACTCAATGGATTCTGTTACGTGGGTCCCGAAGACTGGATCTCTCACCCAGGCACAGTTGGGAAGCCATTGATTGGGTCGCTGCGTATCTGCGATGAGGATGGTGTCGAATTACCCACTGGTGAAGCAGGGCTGATTTACTTTGAGCGCGAGGAGCAGACCTTCGAGTACCACCAGGCTCCAGACAAAACGAAAAGTTCCCAGCACCCAAACAACCCTTTGTGGACGACGCTCGGTGACGTGGGGCGTGTAGATGATGATGGTTTCTTGTATCTCACGGATCGGAAGGCCTTCATGATTATTTCGGGAGGCGTCAATATTTACCCCCAAGAAATTGAAGACTGCCTCATCTTGCACCCGGAGGTAGCTGATGTCGCCGTTTTTGGTGTCCCGAATGAAGATTTCGGTGAAGAGGTCAAGGCCGTTGTTCAACCGGTAGAAGGTGTTGGTGCTGACGAACAGTTAGCAAAGCGATTGAGTGAATACGCCAAAGCACATATCGCCGGATACAAAGTGCCGCGATCTATCGATTTTCGAGAAGAACTTCCACGGCTTCCAACTGGGAAACTTTATAAGCGCCTGCTGCGTGACGAGTACTGGGGCGTCGGTGGTGATGCTCAAGGCAACGTATCTCCTATCGAACAAATCACAGAGGCATAGTGTGGGTGCTGAAAATAAACTTCGGTGGCCTGCGTTTCGGTCCCTATGTCAGTTTTGTTGAAGGGTCTGGCCGCTAATTTATGGGTAGTCAGATGCCGGAGGTAAGTGCATAATGTCGGTTTATTTTGTGGTTCAAGAAGAAGTGAACGATCAAGCAGGTCTTGATGCCTACGTAGAAGCGGCAAAAAGTTCATCGCTTGGCCGCGGTCGCGCTTTGGTTGTTGACAATGATGTTGCCCCGGTGGAGGGCGACTGGCATGGGTCGCGATTGGTCATCCTCGAATTCGAAGATGAGGAGGCCTTTGGTGAGTGGTACCACTCACCTGCCTATCAAGAAGCCCTGCCGTTGCGGCTGGCAGCAACTGATTCACGTGGCGCACTGGTTAAAGGGTTAGGTTAAAAATTTCGATCATGCTCGTGTATGACGGAGATTGTGTGTTTTGTTGCCGCTGTGCCCGTTGGGTGGCTGAGCGCTCCGACATCGAGCTAATCGCTGACGGTGATGCGGACTTAGAAGGGCTCGGTTTAACTCCTAGTGACACAAAACGCTTTGTCTGGTGGGTGGACAATGACCGCAAGCTTTCCGGGCACAAGGCGGTGGGAAAGGTCCTGCTGTCGTTAGGTGGAGCTTGGGGGCTGCTAGGTACTGCGATGAAGGTACCGCCGGTGTCATGGCTTGGGGCATTGACCTACAGGTTGGTGGCAAACAACAGACACCGTTTTGGTGGAGGATGCGGCTAAAGGGCCTTAACTTTTGCTTCTTGAGCAGCTTCTCGGCATCTACTTTTGTTCAATTAATTCATTGATAAATGAGCTTGTCCGCTTGGTCACTTCCTGGGTGAATCCCAAAAAAAAGTGATCGGCTCCAGCGAGTTCTTCGAGAGAGGTGGCGAGCCAAGGTTCACAAATTCCGCGCGCTTCAGCGATGGAGCGAAATTGATCATTTTCAGGAACGAGTAGCAGTGTGGGTCGCTCATCTAATCCTGCTTTCATTTCTTTCGGTTCGACTAGCGCCAAAGGTGACGCGATCCCAATCCAGCCGGCAAGCTGAGAGTCATCGGAAGCAAGTGAAACATCCGCCCCAAATGAGTAGCCAACTGAGAACACGGGGACGGTTTCAGCAAGTTGTGATGCAAAGGCAAAAGCCGCTTGGCTGTCCAAGACTTCAAGTTCTCCGTTGCCATGGCTGCCTGCTGAGTTGCCGACACCCCGAAAGTTGTACCTTAAAGTTCCGATTCCGTCGGAAGGTAATGAATCGAACAGTGCTTGAACCACGTTGTTTCTCATCTCTCCGCCGTAAAGAGGGTGGGGGTGAGAGAGGACGGCGATAGCGCGAAGATCGCTAGAAAGTCGATATTCAGCTTCAATTTCGACACCGTCACTCGTTTGGAAATTTGCGATTTGAGCTGGTTGAGAGTCCGCGTTCATGTCTGAAAACGGTACCGTGCCATCGTGGCAGAAGAACCAAATCACGCAGCTACAGACGAAAATCAGAAACGTCCGATCAAAATGCTTCACGATCGGATCCTTGTGAGGATGCCGGGCGACGAAGCTGAGCGCAGAAGTAGCGGCGGAATTTTGATACCCGCCACAGCTCAGCAACAGAAGCGTTTAGTTTGGGGCGAGGTCGTGGGGGCAGGGCCTAATGTTCGAAGTGCTGAGGAAGGGGACCAGGTTTTGTTCAGTCCTGAAGACCGGTTTGAAGTTGAAGTTCACGGAGACGACTTTTTGATCCTCCGTGAGCGGGACGTCCACGCCATAGCGGCTCCTCGGGTCGAACCCGGGAGTACGGGTCTATACCTTTAACAAAGGGGGACCTTCGTGTCTAATGACAGCCAATGGAGCTACACAACCCGAGGCGGAATAGAAATACAAGTAGATGTAGCTGCTATTGAGCCAGAGGCCGCTATCGAAGATCTTGTTGACCGGTTGGATTCAGCTCGGGGAGTGCTCCTGTCCTCAAGCTATGAGTACCCCGGACGCTACACACGCTGGGATATGGGCTTCGTTGACCCGCCCTTAGCTGTGAGTAGTTGCGGCGATACGGTTAGGTTTGAGGCGCTAAATGCTCGCGGGGAAGTTCTCTTAGTTCCTGTTCGGACAGTACTGAAAGAACTCGGGTTTGCTTCGATCGTTGAAGATGATGATGAGCATGTTGTTTGCCGGATAGAGAGGGGAGATCTTCGGTTCGAGGAAGAAGAGCGGAGTCGCCAGCCTTCTTCATTCGCCGTCGTGAGAGCGGTTGTTGATTTGTTTATGGGTGCTGATGAGCATCTAGGACTCTACGGGGCTTTTGGCTATGACCTAGCGTTCCAGTTTGAACCTATCGACCTCAAGCTACCTCGACTAGCCACCCAGCAGGACCTTGTCTTGTATGTCCCCGATGAAATTATCGTCGTTGACCATCAGGGAGGTATAGCCGAGCGGCGTCGGTATGACTTTGCCTACGACGGTTTGGGCACTGCTGATATCAGTCGCTCAGGAGCCCGGGAGGCTTACCAGCCTGACCTAGAACTCACATCGATACGGGACCATGAAAGAGGTGAATACGCTGAGGTTGTTGAACTAGCACGCGAGTATTTCGCTCGAGGTGACTTGTTCGAAGTTGTGTCGAGTCAGACGTTCATAGAGCCGTCTCCGGAGCCACCATCCGAACTGTTTCGTCGTTTGAAAGAGCAGAATCCCTCTCCATACGGATTTCTTATCAACCTGGGTCAAGCGGAGTGGCTAGTTGGTGCTTCGCCAGAGATGTATGTACGTGTGGAAGGCGACAGAGTCGAAACGTGCCCTATTTCAGGGACGATAGCCAGAGGGCAAGACCCGTTGGATGATGCGTCCCAAATTCTCGCTTTGCTTAACTCCGAAAAAGATGAGTCTGAGCTAACGATGTGTACCGATGTGGATAGGAACGATAAAAGCAGGATCTGTATCCCAGGGTCGGTGAAAGTTATCGGACGACGGCAGATCGAAATGTACTCACGCTTGATCCACACAGTGGACCACGTAGAAGGCAGGCTTCGTCCTGAGTTTGATGCGCTGGACGCATTCCTTGCACACACGTGGGCAGTTACTGTTACTGGTGCTCCGAAGACCGCTGCGATGATGTTCTTGGAGGAGCATGAGAAGAGCCCAAGAGCCTGGTATGGCGGCGCCATTGGAAAAGTCGGGTTTGATGGTGGGCTAAATACCGGGCTCACGCTTAGGACAATACGGATCAAGGATGGGCACGCAGAGGTTCGAGTTGGGGCGACGTTGTTGTGGGATTCTGATCCAACAGCCGAAGAAGAAGAGACCGAGTTGAAGGCTTCAGCCTTCTTAGATGCACTCAGGTTGCCTCGTCGAATTCCCGACTCTCAGGTCTTACCGATAGTGGAAGACACGCAAAACATTCTCCTTGTGGATCACATGGATTCTTTTGTTCACACCCTAGGCAATTACCTTCGGCAAACTGGAGCTGATGTTGTCACTCAGCGGTCAGGCTTTCCGTTGGACGACCTCTCAATTAGACGACCCGACATGCTGGTTTTGTCGCCGGGGCCAGGCACACCATCAGATTTCAACATCTCAGCCACTATTGAAGCTGCGTTAGCCTTGGAAATTCCGATCTTCGGAGTTTGTTTGGGCCTTCAAGCTGTAGTCGAATTTTTTGGTGGGAAACTCAGCCAGTTGAAATCACCCATGCACGGAAAAGCTTCTACCGTCCAGGTTCTCGGCGGTCAATTATTTGATGGGCTTCCATCTGAGTTCAGAGCAGGCCGCTACCACTCGCTTTACGCGTTACAAGAGACGATTCCGGACTGTTTGGATATAACAGCCGTCAGTGTTGACGACGGTGTGGTGATGGCTGTTGAACATAAATCGTTACCAATAAGTGCGGTGCAGTTTCATCCTGAATCGATAATGTCTTTCGATGATGAGATTGGATTACGGTTAGTACGAAATGCAGTCCAAATCTTGACGGAGCAGACGTGACCTCTCTGGCCTACTTCGCTGAAAGAGACGTCCTCATGGCAGAGGGGCTCGACACTGAGTCCTATTTGCATGGCCAGATTTCGCAAAACGTTGACGACATGTCGGACGGAGAATCTCGACTTTCGTTCCTCCTGGAACCGAAAGGGAACATAGAAAGTTGTTTCAGGATCACACGCCTAGAAGAGAATCGTTATCTACTCGATACCGAGCCAGGGCATGGGGAGCTTCTCCACTCATCTCTTGAGCGTTTTAAACTTCGCTCGAAGATTGAGTTCGTTTCTCAGCGGTGGATGATGGTTTCCGTTTTCGGTGATCGCACAACAGTAGATATCCCTCAGGGTTTGCTCACTCTCGAGTCCCCTTGGTCAGGCGTGGAACACATGGACCTCCTAGGTGAAGACCCATTAGTCGAGCTTTCTGAATGCGGCCACGATGAATATGAGAGGCTTCGTTGCCGCCATGGCTTGCCTGTGATTGGTAAAGAGTTTCAAGTCGGCTCCATCCCCAATGAAACCGACTTGTTGAGCTTGGCGGTGTCTTTCGATAAGGGTTGCTATCGCGGTCAAGAATTAGTGGAACGAATTGACTCACGTAAAGGTGGGCGAAAGTTACTTAGACGTATCCGTAGTGATCACGCATTGTCTGCGCAAGAGGCGCTTTTTGAAGATGGCCAAAGAGTAGGGGAGGTGTTGACAGTAACTACATCTCCTACCTATTGCGGGTTCGCTTCCGTCAAAGGCGATGTAGAAGTGTTAACGACCGAGGGTGGCCAAGAAGTCAGGTGCTCGCCGCTCAGCGAGGTTCTCTGAGAGCAAATCCTCCGGTGACCTGTCTCCGAGTAGCCTCTCCTAGTAATTAAGGGTCTTCGCACAGGGCGAGACCAGCTCAACTGGGAGACATAACTGTGGCTAAGACTGCATTGCTAGCAAAACTGACCGCGAAAGAGGGACAACGCGATGCCCTACTGGCAGTAATCGCCGACTTGGGAATGCAAAATGTGTCCGGGGAACCTGGCACAGAGGTTTACGCAGCGCACAAAGATGCAAGTGACGAAAACGTTGTGTGGTTTTATGAGATGTATACGGACGGCGATGCATTAGCAGCGCACGGTGGGTCAGACGGAATGAAAGCATTTGGACGCGCTACGGGCGAATTTATGGCGGGCCGAGCGGAGCTATTTTTCCTTGAGCCGGTATGCGCCAAAGGTCTTGACCTCTGATTAATGTGAGGCGGGTAGAGAGCAGCTGCACGCGGGAAGGCATCTCGTCATGACTGTGGGTGATGGCACATATTTAGACCGGATCATCGCTGAACACAGAGCTCGAGCTTTGGCCGATAAACGGTCTCTTGAAGATTTACTTGAAGAAGCTTCAAGGTGTGAAGAGGCGCGAGGTTTTCTGGACGCGTTGAATGTCCCTGGATTGAGTGTTGTAGCAGAGGTCAAAAGAAGATCTCCTTCGAAAGGAGATCTTTTTGCGGATCTGGATCCCGCTGTGTTGGCTGAGCAGTACATGATTGGTGGGGCCGCTTGTCTTTCGGTCCTAACAGATGGACCAAATTTCGGAGGTTCGAGTCAGGACCTAAGGGAAGCTCGATCAGCAGTTGACTTGCCGGTCTTGCGGAAAGACTTCACGGTGCAGGAACGTGACGTGGCGGATGCTCGTTTGATGGGTGCAGATTGCGTCTTGTTGATTGTGGCGGCTCTCTCTTCAGATGAACTTATGAGCTTGTTCAATTTGAGTAGAACCTTGGGTATGGATGCCTTGGTCGAAGTGCACGACGAGAAGGAGTTGGAGGCTGCTCTGGAAATAGGAGCAGACCTTATCGGTGTCAACCAACGTGACCTACTTACCTTCGAGGTTGATCATGAACGAGCTGAGCGAATGGCAGAGCTTATCCCAGAGGGGGTAGTAGGAGTTGCTGAATCAGGAGTAAGAGATGCTGCTGACGCTAGGTCTCTTCGGGAGGCTGGTTATTCGGCTGTACTCGTGGGAGAAACATTGGTTCTGAGTTCGGATCCATCCGCTGCTGTCTCTTCTCTTAAGGTTGGTGCTTAATGTTCATCAAGGTTTGCGGCATCACTACGGAGGAAGATGCCCTAGTCGCGATCGGTATGGGTGCAGATGCCCTAGGTTTTAATTTTGTCCCGGGTTCGTCTCGACAAATCCGTCCAGCAATCGCTAGGGACATCGTTCGCCGCCTACCTGGGGGCGTTATGACTGTTGGGATCTTCAGGGACGAGTTGAAAGAGACTGTTGTGCAAAAGGTTCACGAAGCTGGCTTACAGGCCGCACAGCTGCATGGGCGAGAGACACCTGAAGATAGTTCGTGGATTGCCGAACGAGTTCCATACGTGATTAAGGCATTCGTTGCAGGTGACCCGACGATCGATGACTTGGAGCGGTATTCAGCTACCGCTGTCTTGGTGGATGCCCCTGAACCTGGCTCGGGTGAAGTTTTCGATTGGTCATTGCTTGATGGGCGAGAACGAGGGCGACCATTGATCCTGGCAGGAGGCCTTAATCCCGAGAATGTCGCTCAAGCGGTGAACGTTGTCCAGCCATGGGGCGTTGACGTGGCAAGCGGCGTAGAGGCCTCGCCGGGTGTGAAGGACCCAGTGAAAATTAGGGAATTTATCCTTAATGCGCGAATTTCTGGTGAATCGATAGAACCACGCGACGAAACCTTTGACCCAGATGCTCCGAGGCCGTACGACTGGCGAGATGAGTGATGACGCAGGGGTTCTCGCCGATAGGTTGAATATATGGTGATGATCGATCCGAGCAAGGAAGGCCGCTTCGGGGAATTTGGTGGGCGTTTCGTTCCCGAAACTCTCATTCCGGCGTGCGAAGAGCTTGAAGCTGCATTTCGTGACGCATGGGCTGACCCTGCTTTCGTCGAGGAGTTCCACCGGATCCTTACCGACTACGGAGGTCGACCTTCGCCCTTAACAGAGTGCTACAGGTTGTCAGAACAACTAGGGGTAAGGGTTCTCTTAAAACGCGAAGACTTAAACCACACTGGGTCACACAAAATCAACAACGTGATAGGGCAAGCACTTCTTGCGCGACGAATGGGTAAATCCCGTCTGGTAGCTGAAACTGGAGCCGGGCAACACGGCGTAGCTACTGCAACGGCAGCGGCCTTGTTGGATATGGAATGCAAGGTCTATATGGGAGAGGTTGACGTAGACCGGCAAGAACTCAATGTGTTTAGGATGAATTTGCTGGGCGCCGAGGTTGAGGCAGTCTCGTCTGGTAGCAGAACCCTGAAAGACGCCGTGAACGAAGCGCTTCGGGATTGGGTCGCTACCGTTGAAAATACGCACTATTGCTTAGGGTCTGTGATGGGCCCGCACCCCTACCCCTGGATGGTTCGGACATTTCATCACGTGATTGGCGATGAAGCCCACGAACAATGTTTGAAGTTAGTGAAGAGGGTGCCGGACGTCGTTGTCGCATGTGTTGGCGGCGGAAGCAACGCGGCAGGAATTTTCTCCGGCTTCGCCGACTCTGAAGCGCGTTTAGTCGGAGTGGAACCTGCAGGAGGTGCTGCCGTCGGACGAGGTGTCCCCGGTGTAGTTCATGGTATGGCCTCTTACTTGATGCAAGACGAAGTTGGTCAGGTGCAAGAGGCAGAGTCAATTTCGGCAGGGCTTGATTATCCGGGGGTCGGGCCAGAGCATGCGTATTTATCATCTGTGGGTAGAGCCGAATATCCATCAGTAACTGACCAAGAGGTCGTTGAAGCCTTTCAGCTTCTATGCAAAACGGAGGGGATTATTCCTGCTCTTGAATCGGCTCACGCTTTAGCTTGGGTTGTTCGGGAGGCAGAAGCATTGCGCGACCAGGTTGTTCTTTTGAATCTTTCCGGGCGCGGCGATAAAGACGTTGACCAAATGATGGAAGTTTTGGGAACGGGCGACACTCAGTGAGTTCGAATTCTGATGTCGGACGAATGGAAAGATCGCTTCGAGACCGAAGAGATGAGGGCGCGAAGCTTTTAGTTGTCTATGTGACAGGGGGCTTTGAAGGCTGGGAAGCAGCGGTGGAAACCGCGGCGGCGGCCGGAGCTGATGCTATTGAAATCGGGATACCGTTTTCCGATCCCGTGATGGACGGCCCAGTAATCCAAGCAGCCAGCGAGATAGCCCTGGGATCTGGAGCTACCCCCGCGTCGGTCCTTGCAGCTGTGCCACATCTCGATACGGGTATTCCTCACGCAGTCATGACCTATTACAACCTTGCCCATAATCCAGGGCATGAAAGATTTGCATCGACTTTGGCAGATTCGGGTGTTGACGCCGCCATTTTGCCCGACCTTCCGTTCGTGGAATCGGGACCGTGGCGTGAAGCTGCCGGGGAAGCAGGAGTCGAGACGATTCTTCTGGCAGCACCGACAACTCCAGACGACAGACTTCCAGAGTTGTGTGCTGCCTCCTCAGGATTTGTGTATGCCGTAGGGCTGCTTGGGGTCACAGGGGAGAGATCCACCCTTGCTTCGACAGCAACCGAAATAGCTAAGCGGTGCAAAAGCGTGACCGACAAGCCGGTTTTGACTGGCGTTGGTATCGGCTCGCCAGAACAGGCAGTAGAAGCAAGTGAAGTAGCCGACGGAGTGATTATCGGGTCAGCGGTTGTGCGTCAGCTCCTTGATGGTCATGGAGCTGATGGGGTAGGTGAACTAGTGGCCTCGTACCGCACGGCTCTCGATGCCGGCTGAGATTAGTTGTCCATGGCGACGCGGGTTGTTGATGATTGCGAGTTGTGCGAAGCGGCACGATTTACGCACTGGTACTACGAAGACGACATTTGTTGGGTGGCCGACTGTGAAGCCTGTTCGACCCCCATGGTCGTCTGGAAGTCGCATGGAACAGATCCCTCTCAGGAAGACGTTGAATGGATGCTTGAACGTCTGAAAGCAGCCGGAGTTGAGAGATTCGGACCAGAAGTTGGCAGCATCGACCGGACTATGAGGCAAGTTCCTGAACATTTTCACGCCCATTTGCGTGACGCTCAATGGTTATCGCGCCGATGGACTGAGACACCAAGCAAATACTCAGGTGTTGGAGGCGATCGGATACTTCTTAAGTGAAGTACGTCCGTTTTGGTTATGTGTTGGGCCTCCTCTGCGTATTCTGCTTTGCCTGCGGAGACAGCACCGACTGGGCCTCGAAAGGGCCAACCGATGAGATTTACTCCGAGGGGGTTCTACTCCTAGGCAAAGAGGTCTACCTCGACACTTGCGCTGCATGCCATGGAGGCGACGGTTTAGGTAGTTTCGGCCCAGCTCTATTGGGGAAGGGCCACAAGTACACCTACGAAAATCAGCGAACTCTTATCGAGAGAGGCAGACGGTCTATGCCTGGTTTTGGAGCCAGCCTCACCAAACAAGAGATCGACGCGGTTATGGCACATGTTCGTGTGGGTTTCTTCGGTGAGTGAGTCCATCATTTCTCTGTATGAAGTGAGATAGAAGCTGCTTCGCTCGCTATGTTGGCTAGATGCTTCAGCTTGGCGACAGAGCACCCACCTTTACGCTTTATGACCAGAACCGCTCCAAATGGCGGCTAGCTGAACAACGAAATTCGCGAGTAGCGATTTTCTTTTATCCCAAAGCCAATACGACCGGATGTACCGAACAAGCCACTGGGTTGCGAGACATAGTGCCTGATATTGGACGAGTGGTGGTCGTCGGGATAAGTGCCGATCCTCCTGAGAAACAATATGCGTGGGATGAGAAGCACCAACTAGGTTTCCCTTTGCTTTCAGACCCGGACTCCAAAATTGCAAAGAAGTACGGTGTTTTCGGGCCTAAGAAACTTTATGGTCGCGAATATCAGGGCGTTACCCGCTCTATGTTCTTAATTTCTCCCGCAGGTCGGGTCGAAAGGGCTTGGTTGAAAGTGTCTCCCAAAGCGACACCCATCGAGCTGATGTCAGCGCTGGAGAGTGCCGATGAGTGATTTTCCCCACCCGAGCGAACTTCTACCTCACAGACCACCGTTCTTGTTATGTGATGAGATTATTGATTTGAAACCGGGGGTGTCATGTACCGCTCTTTGGCATCTCAGCGGAAATGAGGCTTTCTTCGAAGGTCATTTCCCTGGCCGACCAACATTGCCCGGAGTTCTCATCGTCGAATCCCTCGCACAAACTGCTGGCTTAGCGGCGCTTAGCGCCGATGATTTCGCGGGAAAGCTGCCTTTGTTTGGAGGGATCGACAAAGCTCGCTTTCGACGACAAGTGATTCCAGGTGAAACGCTAACTCTCACTGCTCATTTGGGAAAGATGTCGCGAATGGCTGGAAAAGCGAGTGGTGAAGCCTCTGTGGGTGGAGAACTGGCATGCAAAGCAGAAATGATGTTTATCATCGCCAATGCCGGCGACCTATAACTTTTAGTGTCGACCGTGAGTGAATGGTTCAAGGCAACATGGTCTCAGCAGCATCAACGCGATGGTTTCCTGCTTGGGTTAGCAGTGGGAGCGTTCGGAGTTACGTTCGGAGTTCTTTCTGTCGCAGCCGGACTTCCAGGGTGGCAAGCAGTCGCTATGTCGCTCTTGATGTTCACGGGTGCATCGCAGTTTGCCGCAGTCGCAATAATCGGCGCTGGAGGTAACCCCCTTTCGGCGCTCGGGACGGCGTTGCTACTAGCAGCGCGAAACGGTGCCTATGCCTTGTCAATGGGCCGCATAATGCCGCCGGGCAGGGCAAAGAAACTTGTTGCCGCTCAGTTGGTAATTGATGAGAGCAGTGCAATGACTCAAGCTCAACCAACTTTGAGAGCAGCCCAAGAAGCATTCTGGACGACCGGACTATCGGTCTTTATCTTTTGGAACCTGGGAACACTCATAGGTGTCTTGCTTGGTGAGGTAATTGGTGATCCGATGGTCTGGGGTCTTGACGCCGCATTCCCTGCGGCTTTCATAGCGTTGCTATTGCCGCATCTAAAAGAGCGAGACAAACGTAGGTCAGCGCTAATTGGGGCCATGGTTGCTCTGATCACCATTCCCGTTTTACCTGCCGGCCTCCCAGTGCTTCTAGCTGTTTCGGGTGCACTGGTGAGCGCAAGCGTTGGGACCCAAACAAGGAGCCGACATAGATGACTTTGTGGTTGCTTGCAGGATTATCAGTGGGTTGCTATTTCTTCAAGGTGGGAGGAGTTCTAGTCGCGGATGCTTCCCGCTTGTCCATGTGGGGGGAAAAGTTCCTTAGTTGTTTGACGCCAGCCGTGTTGTCCGGCTTAATCATTGTCCAGACGTTTGACGTTGGCAGGGAACTGGCGATCGGAGCGCTTACCGCCGGCGTAGCGGCCGGCGCAGGCGCATCATGGTTGAAAGCACCGCTCCCAGCTGTTTTAGCGATTGCAGCCACCACCACAGCCGTTATTAGGTTGCTCTAAAACCTGTTACTCAGGAGGCGCCAGGACAATAGAGCCATTGTGGCCGCCGAAACCAAATGAATTCGACATCGAAGGGCCAGGCTCCCAGGCCAAAGGTCCGTCAGTAACGAGGTTGAAGTCAGCCATTTCTGGGTCTGGATTCACGAATCCTGCAGTGGGCGGTATTTTTTTATGAAGAAATGAAAGAAGAACAGCGGTGGCTTCTATGGCCCCGGCTGCACCAAGTGCGTGTCCGGTGACTCCCTTAGTTGAAGTTACAGGCGGACCATCACCACCGAATAGTTTTGATAATGCCTCTGCCTCAGCAGCGTCGTTCAATGGTGTAGAGGTTCCATGAGCGTTGACCGAGGCAATGTCGTTAGTTGCTAGCCCAGAATCCTCTATGGCCAGCTGCATACACCTGAGGGCGCCATCGCCGCCAGGAGCTGGCGCGGTTATGTGGTGCGCGTCAGCTGTGGACCCAGACCCGAGAACTTCACCGTAAATATTGGCTCCTCTCGCTCTCGCCGAATCCATTTCTTCCAGAACCAAAGTGGCCGAACCTTCCGTCATCATAAAACCATCCCGGTCCTTGTCGAAAGGCATTGACTGGCCAGATGAAGACAGTGCTGTCATGTTTTGGAAGCCGGCCATACCAACCGGCGACATAACGGACTCAGTCCCTCCAGAGACCACTACATCCGCGTAACCCATTTGGATCAAACGGGTGGCATAACCAATTGCATGTGTGCTTGCAGCGCAAGCAGTAGTGATTGTCTCGTTTGGTCCCTGTAAGCCGAAACGCATTGAGATAGCAGCCCCTGGGGCATTTGGCATGATCATCGGAACCATAAACGGTGAGACTCTGCGCTCACCCTTCCGGTCATGGACAAGAACCTGTTCCTCGAAGGTTTGAAGTCCCCCAACCCCAGTTGCGTATATGACTCCGCATCGCGCTGGGTCGCTCTTGAGTTCACCAGCGTCCTCAAGCGCCATGGCAGCGGTAGCTGTCGCCATCTGCTGAGAACGGTCAGCCCGTCTAGCTTCTTTAGGGTTGTCGTAGTAGGGAAGTGGGTCGAAATCGTGGACCCGCCGCTCACCTTCAGGCGCCGCAGAATTTAAGCCGTGCCAAAAAGCTTCGAGGCCGGTGCCAGCGCAGGAAACGACCCCAAGGCCGACAATAGCTACCCTGCGCCGCTCACTCACAGCTTCGACTCAACCAAAGTCACTGCATCGCCGACAGTGGCGACGTCAGCCAGTTCTTCTTCTTCGACGGTAATGTCGAACTCTTCTTCAAGAGCCATTACCAACTCAACTAAATCTAAGCTGTCGGCGTCAAGATCATCAGCAAAGTTTGCTTCGGGGGTGACAGCGGACGCGTCCACTGCAAGTACCTCCACGGCACAGTTTTTGAATCGCTCGAAGTTGTCACTCATTGAGGTGTTCCTTGTGTCATTGGACAATGCGCAGTGTAGATGCTTTGAGTCAGTGGCCCATGCCAAGTCCGCCATCAATTGGGATTACAGCTCCCGTAATGTAGGCAGCGGAATCCGAAGCAAGAAAAGCGATGGTTGCCGCAATTTCGGTGGGTTGCGCAACTCGACCCAATGGCACCTGATCTGTGATGGCAGTTTGCTGCTCTTCAGTTAACGAAGCAAACATTTCCGTGTCAACGGGACCCGGAGATACAACATTCGCAGTGATGTTGCGAGACCCCAGTTCTCTGGCCATAGATCTAGCCATACCAACGAGTCCAGCTTTACTTGCGGCGTAGTTGACCTGACCTGCAGACCCCAATAAACCAACTACTGAGGACACAAAAATGAGGCGACCCCAACGGGCTCTGAGCATCGCGCGAGCGGCTCTTCGGGCCATGCGATAAGACCCTGTCAAATTAGTATCAACAACATCGGAAAAATCTTCATCGGACATTCGCAAGAGCAGCTGGTCACGGGTGATTCCTGCGTTAGCGATCAGTACCTCTACAGATCCCAACTCTGAATCGATTGTCTCGAACGCCGCATCTATCGCCTCTGGATCCGTTTGATCACAGGCAATGGACAAAATCCGGTCATCAAAAGGCTCTGCGTTGCGCGACGTCACGGCGACGCGGTGACCTTGATCAGCGAGGAGTTGCGCTGAGGCAAGACCGATGCCCCTATTTCCGCCGGTAACAAGAATTGTTCTTGGCTCAGTCATACTCCATCCCAAGTCATGACCGCAGCGGCCGAGGTCATACCAGCGCCGAACCCAACGAGAAGTAGATTGTCCCCTTGGTTCACTCGGCCTTGTGACCAAGCATCTTCGAGTGCCAGCGGTACAGAGGCCGAGGAAGTGTTGCCGGTCCTATGGATGACCATGGAAGTCTTCTCATAGGGGATTCCTAGACGCTTACACGAGGCCTCGACGATGCGAACGTTTGCTTGATGAGGAATTACCAGGTCGATGTCATCAGGAGTCAGTTCTGCCATCTCGAGCGACTTTTTTGCGGCGCTTTCCATAGCGAGCACTGCATTCTTGAAGATTGCCTGTCCAGCCATCTCGATTTTGCCGTCAAAATCACAAAACAGAGCGTCTTCCAGGGCGCCGTTGCTGTCGACGTGCCAACCGTGCAGGTCTCCTGGGCCATCGGTTTTCTCGATCACTGCTGCACCAGCCCCATCAGCAAAGAGTATGCAGGTAGTTCGATCAGTCCAGTCTGTAAGCCGTGACAGGGTTTCAGCACCAATAACCAATATTCGACTATGGCCCATCTGGATGAAACCGTGGGCGGCAATGAGACCATAGACAAACCCGGAACATGCTGCATTGAGGTCCATAGCACCGCAGCTGAGCCCAAGGAGCTCTTGGACGGTCGACGCCGTAGCTGGTACCTGACGGTCTGGGCTAGTAGTGGCCAGAATGAGCAGGTCAATACTTGCAGGGTCGATCCCTGATCTGTCGATCGCCATTTGCGCCGCTTCAGCGGCGAGACCGGAGGTAGTCCCACCAATTCGACGTTCGTGAATGCCAGAGCGCTCGACAATCCACTGGTGGCTCGTATCGACCATCTTTTCCAAGTCATGGTTAGTGACAACTTTGTCGGGTAAAGCAGTCCCGACAGAAAGCATCCGGGCACCGGCTATGGGTGTTGAAGTCATTGGTCGTTGCCTACCTCGTCCGTAGCCATGCAATCGGCTGTCTGGCTGTTACCCGCTCGCTCTCCAAGGCCATGAATTCCATGAGAATCCCTGCAAAAGGGGAGCGTACTTCTTCTTCGGCTACCCAACCCACCACATCGCCAACGTTAACTAAATGTTTGTCGCTTAGATCCGGCTTAGGAACGAAGATTCCGGCGCAAGGACTGACAACCAAACGTTCAGTGACATATAGGTGTTCTCCGGCTCCGTTACCAGCCTGCCCGGAAGACCCCAGATCGGTGACCGCAGCGAGCAGGGTGTCTACGTCTTCTGGCGTTGCCACTGACAAGGTATTTGCGTCTTTGAGCGTGCGTTTGGCCATGCCAGTCAGGACCGTACCTGGGCCCAGTTCGACGAATGTTGAGCAACCCATTCCCTGGAGTTCGTAGAGGCTTTGCCTCCACTGAACCGGACTGCAGAGTTGACTAGCAAGGAGCTGAGGCCATTCTTCAGCGTCTGTTCGAGGTGACGCGTCGACGTTTGCGAGAACTGGTACTGCAGGTGCCCGCACTTCGACTTCAGCCAATGCTTTGCGCAGCCGATCTCTGGCTGGTGCCATAAACGGTGTATGGAAGGCTCCTCCTACAGGTAACCCCATGGCTCTTTTGGCGCCTAGTTCCTTGGCTTTCTCACCAGCATCTGCAACAGCAGCAGGGGACCCTGCAATTACGACCTGCCCTGGTGCGTTGTAGTTAGCTACCCAGACGTCCCCGTCAACCCTTGCACACGCAGTCACCACTAGATCGTCGTCTAGGCCAAGCACGGCGGCCATGGTCCCGTCCTGTTCGTCTGCCGCCACTTGCATTGCTTCGCCGCGTTCGGCGACGAGTCGAACAGCGTCTTCAAATGAGAGCGCGCCACTCGCACAAAGTGCGCTGTACTCTCCTAACGAGTGCCCCGCTGTGAGGTTTGGGGCGACTCCAGTTCGTTCTACGGCATCGAGTACAACCATGCTTAGAACGAAGGTGGTTAATTGGCTGTTTCTGGTCTGTTTGAGTTCTTCGGCATCTGCTTGAAGGAGTAGTTGGCTGATGTCTCGACCACAGGCTTGAGAGGCTTCATCTACTAGTTCCCAACTTTCATGGTCGACCCACTCTGAGCCCATGGAGGGCTTTTGTGAGCCTTGACCAGGAAATGTAAATGCAAGCACGCAGCCTCCCTAGGCGGTCACTTTCTTGACAGTTGGACCGCACTGTGGCCCGAAAGGTTTCACATGGTCATGCGAAACTTATGGACCATGGCTGAAGATAGAGAATACGGGAAACATCGGTGGCTAGGTGGGAATGATGGCAATCTCGTCAAAGAACCTTTAGGAATAGTCGTTTCGGCGGGTAGCCTCAGCATTTGTTGCCCGGGTGGTGGAATGGCAGACACGGAGGATTCAAAATCCTTTGCCCTCACGGGCGTGCGGGTTCAAATCCCGCTCCGGGCACCAAATCGCTTGAAATAAGGCCTGCAAAGCTTCTGTTGTTGCATCTAGCGTGTCGGTATGACCCTTGATCCTTACTCTTCTTGGACTGATAATGACTTGGCGTCTTTGCCTCACGGTTTTCGAAGTGATTTATACGAAGGTCAAGTAGCTGTAGTAACTGGAGGAGCCGGTGGTATCGGGAGGGCAATTTGTATGCTGCTTGGCCGCCTTGGTGCTCAAGTAGTGGCCTGCGGCAGAGACCAAGCCAAGTTAGATGAGCTGGAAGCCTCCTTGGAGGGTCAGGGTATTAATGCCCTAACTATTCAGGCGAATGTCCGCGAACCTGAAGAAGTAGCAGCACTCGTAGACACCGTTTGGGACCGGTGCGGTGTGCTGGACTTGGTAGTGAATAATGCTGGGGGACAGTTCGCGGCCCCGGCGATGGACATTTCTCCCAAAGGATGGGCCGCGGTAGTCGAAACTAACCTTTATGGCCCTTGGTATGTGATGCAAAAGGCAGCAGAGTCGTGGATACAGCGAGAACACGCCGGTTCGATTGTGAACATAGGAACCATTACTGGACGCGCTTCCATAGGAATACCACACACTGCTGCAGCGCGAGCCGGGGCTGAGGGCTTGTCAGCTTCCCTAAGCGTTGAATGGGCACCTCACCAAATACGTATTAACACTGTTGCAGTCGGCGTTGTCCGAAGCCCAGGATTGGTTAACTACCCACAAGAAGCGCGTCCGTCCTTTGACCACAACCCGCAACGACGATTAGGCGATGTTCAAGATGTTGCGCAAGCGGTAGCTTTTCTTGGTTCGCCAGCTATGGCCTCTTTTGTAACGGGCGAAACCTTTCATGTAGCGGGAGGAGAACAGGTGTGGGGAGAATATTGGGCCTTAGGTAAACCAGATTATTTTCGTATCGACGAAAAACCAGATTTTGGATAATTGAGGAAATTAAAATATGACAGATCGAATAGACACGACCCGGTTGCAAGAGATGGCGCGGGCGTACACGGCTTCTGCGGTGTTATACGCCGCCTTAGACGTTGGGCTTTTTACTCAGGTGAATGCGGGATGCACGACAGAGAAAGCTTTAGTAGAAGCGACTGGGTTACGGGCAGTGGACGTCGACAGACTCGTCTCGTGCGCTCTCAGTCTCGAACTCCTCGAGTGGAAGGGCGATGAACTTTGCAATGCGCGTGATGTGGAAGCCTATTTAGTTCAGGGGAAGGATCGTTATGCGGGCCCTTGGATGATGTTTACTCGGCCCGATGTACCCGGCTGGTTCCAGATGACGGAAAAAATGCTCGACCCCGCGTCAACAAAACTTGGCATGTACGACGAGTTAACGGTTGAATCCGCGCGTAAATATCATCAAGCGACCTCAAGTATTGGTTTTGGAGCGGCTAGGCGATTTGTGCGAACAGTTGATTTGTCTGACCGTAAGCATTTGCTTGACCTCGGGGGCGGCTCGGGCGCTTACAGCATCACTTGTGTTGAACAATTCGAGGGGCTTAAAGCGACGGTGTTGGACCTACCTCCAGTTGTCGTAGCGACCCAAGAATATATAAGCGACGCCGGCGTCCAAGATCGTGTCAAGACCCTTGGAGCGGATTTCACTCAGGGTGAATTTCCCTCACCTGTGGACGTAGTGGTGATGGCCAGCAACTTACCCATCTATGACAGTCAAGTAATTGGAGATGTTGTCGCCAGAGCTTTCCGAGCCCTGGAATCTGGTGGGGAAATGCACCTGATTGGTGAGATGCTCGATAATGACCGGAAAGGGCCCGTAGACGCAGCGATGTGGGGCATGAACGAATTGATCTGTGGTAGCGAAGGTCGTGCCCACACTCGGGCTGAGTGTGAGGGGTATTTCACTTCGGCAGGCTTTATTGATGTAGAGGTAACAGAGTTTGTCGCAGGCACGCTTGCGCGCTGTGCTGGTAAGAAGCCTTAGGCCCGCGGTGTAGCAAACCGCTGATTTGGCGGCTAGGTTTTTTGGCCCATGTCAATCAGCTCCGTAGAACGACAACTCCGTCGTACAAGCCAGCAAATTAGTCGCTTGCGTGACGAACTGCTGTTGCTAGAAGAGCAATATGCTCATTTCTCTGATGAAGCTGAGACCGCAAGAATTCACGCCTTGGTGTCTGAAACGCCGATTTCTGAAAGGACGCGCCAGCAAGCAGCGCGGCATGCTGACGTGGTTGGTCAAGAACGAAATCAGTTAATGATTCGTATTGGACAGTTGGAGGGGACACAAGACCTGCTCCTCGACCAAATGAATAGCTGATCGTGGTCGTGTAGGGCTGAGAATCCGGCCAGATTCGCTAGGGTAATAGACAGCGCTTCTGAAGCCATTGACCTCTCGATCCCAAAGGACCCCTTTGTCTAAACGCGTTGTGATAGCAGAAGATGAAGCCATTATTCGGCTCGATTTGCGCGAAATGCTAGAGGATGAGGGTTATGTAGTTGTTGCCGAAACTGGGCGCGGCGATGAGGCGGTCCAGTTGGTTGAGGAACATTCGCCAGATCTGTGTGTCTTCGATATCAAGATGCCAGGCATGGATGGTTTGGCTGCCGCCCGAGAAGTGTCTTCTGGACGCAAAGCTGCCGTGGTGATTCTTACGGCCTTTAGTCAGCGAAGTCTTATAGAAGAAGCTCGTGATGCAGGCGTCTTGTCTTATCTAGTCAAGCCTTTCCAGCGAGAAGAACTTGTGTCCGCAATTGAAGTTGCGTTAGGCCGATTTGAGGAACTCCTTCAACTTGATGCCACTGTGCGCGAGTTGGAAGAACAATTAGAGGCACGCAAAGCAGTTGATCGAGCCAAAGGTTTGCTTATGGATGAGCACGGGCTAACAGAAGCTGATGCCTTCTCATTTATTCAAAAAACCGCCATGGCTGAGAGATGCTCAATGCTGGACGTCGCTAACCGCATCGTCTCCGGAGAGTTGCTTCCGTAGCTCAGACCTCTGCTCTCCAGAGTAAAGGTCATCCGCTTGAAGCCTCTGGCCCCCTAGGGTTGCCGTCGTGGCCAAAGTAATTTTGCTCGATGGTAACTCGCTCACATACAGAGCCTTTTTTGCTTTGCCGACCGATATGACGACAGCGTCGGGGCAAGTAACAAACGCGGTCTTCGGGTTCACATCGATGTTGCTCAATCTGATTAAAGACCAGGAGCCGGACGGGGTGATAGTCGCTTTTGATCGACCGGAACCAACATTCCGTCACGAAATGCTGCCTGAGTACAAGGCACAACGCGACCCGACGCCAGAACTACTGATCGAACAGTTCGAAGTAGTTCGCGAAATATTGAAGGTGCTAAATATTCCAGCTGTTGATTTAGTTGGTTTTGAGGCTGACGATGTGTTGGCCACGCTTGCTACGGAGTTAGCAGACGATGGCGATGAAGCGATCATCGTTACCGGAGATCGAGATATCTATCAGATGGTGAGAGACCCATTCATCAAGGTCCTATATAACCGACGAGGAGTAAGTGACTACGCGCTCTATGACGAGGCGGGCATCCTCGAAAGAACAGGCGTCACTCCGCAGCTGTATCCACAGTATGCGGCGCTTCGCGGGGACCCATCAGACAACCTGCCTGGCGTTCCAGGAGTTGGGGAGAAGACAGCAGCGAAGCTGATCAACGCCTACGGAGGCTTGGATGGAATCTTCGAACACGCAGATGATCAGACCCCTAAGTTGAGACAAAACCTCACGGAGTTCGAAGAAAGAGCCAGACGGAACGTAGACGCAATGGTGCTGCGAACTGATGCTCCAGTTGTTTTGGACAAGGACGCAATGGTGTGGGGCTCTGTTGACGGCAAAGAGGCACAGCGGCTTTTTGAATCCTTGGAATTCAACTCACTGTATGAACGACTTAGCGAGCTAGTAGGTGATGCCCTCCCCGAAATCAACTCCGAGACCAATGTTCTGGAAGCCGAAGTGTTAAAGGCGACCTCCGCATCGCAGTGCGTGGAGATGTTGACACCAATGGCGGCAACCGGTGAACCGTTGTCACTCGGTTGGATCGCTGATGATGATGGTTCCTTGCTTGCCTTAGCTGTTCTTGGAAACGCCGAAACCGCCGAGGCTTTGGTAATCGAAGGTCAGTTACTCCAAGAGCCTGAGCTTTTGGAGATCCTGGGTAATTTCACCAGACATGGAGGGATCGGATTCGACACTCACAACGCCAAAGAGCTCAGTCGAGGTCTCCGTCAACTTGGATTAGTCGGGGATGGACTCCGCGTCGATACCGCTATCGCTGGTTATTTGTTGGATCCAACGAGAGGCAGATTCGTTCTCGATGACCTGCTGATGCGTTACTGTCGAAGTGAGATAGTGCGCGATGAGGTCACTGCTGTTGGACAGCTGGACCTAGGTGGCGACGAGGGAGATCCCTTCGTCGACATTGCAAGAGACGCTCTCGTTGTAAGTCGCTTAGCTCCTGTGATGCTTGACCTCATCGAAGAACGCTCTATGACATGGCTTTACGAAGAGCTTGAACGGCCCCTGATATCGGTCCTTTCTCGGATGGAAGACGTGGGGGTAGGCGTTGATGTTAAAGAACTGACTCGAATGCGAGACCACTTAGTTGCCGAGGTTCAGCGACTCGAAACAGCAATCCATGAGCTCGCGGGCCGTGAATTCAACGTGAATTCGACAAAACAACTGCGAGAGATACTTTTCGACGAGCTGGGCTTAACTCCGCAAAAAAAGACGAAAACTGGGTATTCGACCGATGCGGCTTCTCTAGAGAAAATTCGGGACCAGCATGAAGTGATTGACCTACTTCTGGAATATCGCGAAGTTGAAAAGCTTCGGTCAACCTATGGTCAAGGGCTACTTGAGGTAACTGATAAAGATGAACGCATTAGGGCAACCTTTAACCAGACCGTCGCGCGCACGGGTCGTTTGAGCTCGGAAGACCCGAATCTTCATAACATTCCGGTGCGAACCTCTTTGGGTCGGGAGTTTCGTAAGGCCTTCATCCCTGCAGATGGTTCGGAGTTCCTAGTTGCGGATTACAACCAGATAGAGCTACGAGTAATAGCGCACCTAGCTGAAGACCCAGGACTGATTCAAGCATTCGAGTCTGGTGAGGACATACACAACGCGACTGCGGCTTCTGTCTTTGACGTTGATCCAGGCGCTGTCACCTTTGAGCAGCGCTCACGAGCGAAAATGGTGAGCTATGGCCTGGCATACGGAATGGAGGCTTATGGATTAGGACAACGGTTGGGGGTTGAAACAAGCGAAGCCTCGGAGATTCTTGAGGCATATTTCGTGGCTTTCCCAGCAGTGCGATCCTTTATGGACGAGATTGTCAAGCGGACTAAGGAAATTGGGTATACCGAAACTATCTTTGGCCGCCGCCGCCCAATGCCCGACCTTGTGGCCTCGAACTTCCGGGTCCGACAGGCGGCCGAGCGGCAAGCTATGAACGCTCCAATTCAAGGCTTGGCTGCAGATATTTTTAAAATTGCTCTGGTAGCTATTGACCGTTCCTTGACTGAAATGGAAGCCCAGAGTCGATTGGTTCTCCAAGTGCACGACGAGGTAATTCTCGAGGTGTACCCCGACGAATATGATGACGTGAAAGAGATGACGATTGGATGCATGAGCGGCGCAGCCGACCTGCTTGTCCCTCTAGAGGTGAACCTGGCTACGGGTCCTACTTGGGCTGAAGCGAAAGCTTGATCAGTGGATTCCAATCACGAGCAAGACCATTGGTTCGAACCTATAGCCGAGCATCTACAAGAGGCTTATCTGAGGTACGCCTTCACACAGAACACAGAAAAAGAAGTTGAACATATTATTTCGAGTTTGAATCTGAAGTCCGGCGATCGGGTTTTGGATGTTGGATGCGGGCCTGGGCGGCATTCGCTTGAGTTGGCTAGGAGAGATATCAACTGCTTAGGGATAGATATCTCTCAACGTTTTGTTGACCTTGGCAATAGATCAGCGCGCGAAGAAGGCTTAGATCAACTCGCCATCTTTGAACGCGGTGATGCAAGAGATCTGCATTTTCTTGAAGAGTTTGATGGCGTTATCTCCCTTTGTGAGGGGGCCTTCGGATTACAGGGTGGGCCTGCAGCATCAGATGCTGCAAACCTAGTGGGCGACCAGTCTGTGATATCGGGCATGGCTCAGGCTTTAAAGCGTGGCGGTCGACTTCTTTTGGCAGGGTTTTCCGCTTATTTTCAAATTGCCCACGCGGATACGGACTCCAACGATTTCGATTTGATGACCGCTGTCCGGCACGAACTAACGGAAATTAAAGACCCAGAAGGGTGTGAGACCACCGCAGATCTCTGGACTACCTGTTTCACGCCTCGTGAGATGTGGCTTATGGCGCAGATCGCTGGGCTCGAACCCATGACCGTGCGAAGCATCCACTCCGGTGAAGACTGGAGTACAGATTCGCTAGATCTCGATCATGCTGAGCTTCTTTTATTGGCGGAGCGTACATAGTTCCTTTGCTTCAAGAATTTAGAACTGGCTGTAAGGGATGGTTCTATGCGCAAGCCGTGTAGTCTTGGACCCCGTGTCGAGTGGGCGCTCTGCCACCCGCACCCCTTATTGTCTACCTAGAGCAAAAAAACTTGTGTCTGATACCACGGAATTCGGCAGCTTTACTGATGCCGGTGAATACATACCTCGCACCATCGTTGAAAACGACCTTGGAGCGACGTCCTTTGCTGATGCTATAGACGGAACGATCGTCGAGTTTGAAGACGGCGACCTTGTAACGGGAACCGTTGTCCGAATTGATCGTGACGAAGTTCTTCTTGATATTGGCTTCAAATCTGAGGGCGTTATACCTAGTCGCGAACTCTCAATTCGTAATGCGGTTGATCCCTCAGAAGTAGTTGATTTGGGAGAAGAAATAGAAGCCCTTGTCTTGCAGAAAGAAGATCAAGACGGTCGTCTAGTTCTCTCGAAAAAACGTGCCCAGTATGAGAAGGCTTGGGGCCGAATCGAAGAGATTAAAGAATCTGATGGTGTTGTATCGGGACCGGTTATCGAAGTGGTCAAGGGTGGCCTCATCATCGATATCGGGTTGCGCGGTTTCGTGCCAGCTTCATTAGTGGAGCTCCGGCGTGTGCGAGATCTTGACCCTTACATCGGAATGGACCTTGAAGCCAAAATCATTGAGCTAGACAAGAACCGGAACAATGTGGTGCTGTCGCGCCGGGCCTGGCTGGAAGAAACCCAGAAAGAGCAGCGAGAAGAATTCCTCGACAATTTGCAACCAGGAGAAAAGCGCAGTGGCGTGGTGTCTTCAGTGGTTAGCTTCGGAGCTTTCGTTGATCTAGGTGGTATGGACGGTCTGATCCATGTTTCGGAGTTGTCCTGGAAACACGTTGATCATCCCAATTCTGTAGTGACAGTTGGAGATGAAGTTGATGTTGAAGTGTTGGAAGTTGACCGTGAACGTGAACGAATTTCGCTTTCGTTAAAGGCCACTCAACAAGATCCGTGGCAAGAATTCGCTGATGGCCACAAAGTCGGTGAACTGGTTTATGGCCGGGTTACTAAGCTTGTTCCCTTTGGTTCGTTCGTTCAAGTTGGGGACGGTATCGAAGGTCTGGTGCACATATCTGAAATGTCGGCCCATCACGTTGAATTGCCAGAGCAGGTTGTTACCCCTGGCGAAGAGTTGTGGGTCAAAATTATCGACCTTGATCTCCAGAGACGCAGAATTAGCCTGTCGATCAAGCAAGCGGCTGAGGGCGGGGTTGTAGCAGCTGAATACCAAGAGGCATTCGGTGAACATGCATACGACGAGGCCGGTAACTTCATCGGCGAGTTTGAATATGAAGCTCCTGCTGAAGGCGAAGAGTCTGAAGCTGAACGCGCATGGCGCGAATACTACGAGGAGCATGGCGAAGAGGCCTATCGTCAGGCGGTTGCAGACTATGAAGAGTCAGAACAGGGCGACGAGAGCGCTGAAGCGGCTTCAGCCGACGAGGCTGAATCTGTTGCTGAGGAAGAGTAGGTCTTGAGGTGATAGTCATCGGTTTAACCGGTGGCATTGGCAGCGGCAAAAGTACCGTTTCTAACAGCTTTGTTGATCGTGGAGCGATCCTTATAGACGCGGATCAGATCGTCAAAGAGCTTCAACAACCAGGGGCTTTTGTTCACTCTGAAATGGTGAAGCAGTTTGGTCAAGGTATTTTGAACGATGACGAAACGCTGGATCGACAGGCCGTAGCGGAAATTGTCTTTAGCGATAAAGATCGTTTAAGGCAATTGAACGAGATTGTTCACCCTCCAGTCAATCGAGAGATTCGAAGCCGAATTCGCGAACAAACAGACACTGACAACTTATTGGTGTTAGATATCCCGCTGCTTGTCGAAGGGATCCTCGCTGGTGGGCCTCCGAGGTACATAGTGAGCGGCATTCTGGTCGTTGACGCGCCTTCGGAACTAGCGGTGCAGCGCCTCGTTGAGCATCGAGGATTCGCCGAAGAGGACGCTCGCGCTCGCATTAACGCGCAGGTTTCCAGAGAAAGGCGTATAGAGCTCGCCGATTTTGTGATTGATAATTCAGTTAGGTTGGACGAGTTGGAATCTCAGGTCGCCTTGGCTTTTGACTGGGCCAAAACTTTGCCCGATACGGACCCGACTCCTGAACCCCCTGATGAGAATTATTAGGTAACCGAACTCGAAGAGTGATTCGGATTTCTATCCAAGTCCTACGACGAGCAAGATTCCCGATACGACTAGCGCGCTACCGAGGTAATCACGAAAGTGATGTTCCTCTTTGAACAGTGCTAACGAGATGACGAAAGCCACCACGATTTCTAGTTGGCCTAAAGTTCGAACCTTTGCGGCTGTAGTAAGTGTCATGGCTGCGATCCAGCCTGTCGTTCCGGCGAAACTCAGGACCCCCACTTGGAAACTCTTCTTTCGGTGTGTCCAGATTTCCATAAGCTGAGACCGGTTCGTTCCTGCCAACACGGCGCCGTGTATAAGAGTTTGAGCGCTCAAGAGAGCGAATAAAGTGATGCAGGTCCGATGCCACACGCTTCCTCCGAAAAGAGAAGTTGAAGCGCCCCGGATACCCACGGCTGAAAGGGCAAAAAATAACCCAGCGGTGATACCGAACCAAGCTGAGGGGTCGCCCCAGCGGCGCAGAGCGACACCTAAGCCAGAGGTCGCTGCGAGCAGTACGACTCCGAGTAGTACGATCACGGCACCGAGCCAACCTAGAGGTTGAAGGGATTCACCTAAGAAGAGCGCCGACCCAGCAGCAACCAGTATTACTTCGGCTTTTGAATAGACCGTACCTATCGCAAAGTCTCTGGCTCTGAAGGCTTTGAGCAGCAAGACTGTCCCGGTTATCTGCACGACAGCAGCGCTAGCGATCCAAAACCAGAAAGCCGGAGGTATTCCTATTCTCCTCGGGGTAACAGCCCAAGTCGTAGCGAGCAAAAGGAGTGAAAGCGGCCATGCGAATAAAAACCTGACGTACGCCGCACCCAACGAATTCAAGTAAACGCGGAGTTCATGCTGCCGTGCGGTCCTAAGGACCTGTGCTGCGGTAGCACCAAGGGTCACGGGAACCCATATGAGGCCGTCTGAAGGCATAGCCGAGGGCTGTGGGGCGTGACCGGTGAACGCTGCTACTCAGACGAGGCAGCGGAGTCGTCAGCGTGTTCTAGGCGCTGTTGAAGGCGATTCATGCCATGTAACCAACGATCGGGATCCGCTGTCTTACGCTCCATCCAGGTTTGTGCAATCTGGTCGGTTAAAACCAAAAACCGATCCGTGTTGATCGCGTCGAGTACTTGCTGGGCAACTTCGCTTGGCTCTTTGATCGGTCCTCCAGCTTGAGAAGCCCACTCGCTATCAGCGGCATCGCCCAACATAGGGGTCCTCACAGCAAGTGGAGCTAGCAAGGAAACACCGATTCCGTGATGCGCGTAGGTGAACGAAAGCCACTCTGCTAGACCAACGACAGCGTGTTTGCTTACTGCATAGGGGAGGTTGCCATGTGAAGAGAGGATTCCGGCCATGGAGGCGGTATGAAGCAGATAGCCCTCTCCTCTATCGAGCATTCCAGGGAGAACGGCCCTTACGGCATGAACATGGGACATTAGATTCACGTCCCACTGGCGTTGCCACTCCTCAATAGGGCTAGAGAAAATGTCTGATCCTGAGCCGATGCCAGCGTTATTGAACAAAAGGTCTACTGGTCCGAGATGGGTCTCGACCTGTTTGACCATAGCGTCGATGGCAGAAGGGTCGCTCAGGTCGCAGTGGATAGCTATGCCCCCGATGGTGTCGGCCACCTCTGTAGCTCCCTCGAGGTTGACGTCGACTACGGCCACTTGGCAACCCGCTCGAGCGAAGGCTTCGGCGCATGCTGCTCCGATACCGCTCGCAGCGCCCGTGATAACGCCAACTTTCCCTTCAAGTTCCATGGAGCTACCGAATCCTTAGACGTTCAGCTGGGTCCCGCAATGTGGACAGCTAGCAATATCGTCACGCATGTCGTACTGCGATTCTTTAACGAGAAGGAAGCAACCCTCACACAGAATCTCGTCTTCTTGTTTCCCGGGTATACGGTCGCCTTCGGCTGTAGTGATGACGCCTTCATCTTCCTCTTCCTCTTCCTCTTCTTCATCGTCTTCGTCCTCGGCTGAGGAAAGACGTTCTTTGAGGATGGTGTCTAGGTCTGCTTCGACTTCGTCATCGTCGTCTTCTTCTTCTTCGTCATCGGTGGCTGGGCGCGCACCGACCGGGATCTCTTTGCTTTCGTCATCGTCACCATCGTTGTCCTCTTCGCCCAAGATGGCGTCAGCTTCCATATCAAGCTCAATTTCGCCCTCCATGTCCTCGTCCATGAGGTCAGGATCAGGCTCGATATCTTCGGTTTCTTCGTCTGTTGGTTCGTCGCTCATATTCGCCTCGTGAGTGTGAACGTTAAATGTTCGTGTTTGGCACTCAGCGCGGAGGATACCCATACTTCGCGCTCGGAGGGTGAATGAAACAAGAAATCCCTAAAGATAGCCAAAATTTCTGAAACCGTGAGATACGACCTTTTGTGGGGCGATTCAGTTTCTAAGCTGTCTATTGTGACTTCTGAGGAGCGGCCCGGGCCGACTGCTGCCCACCCTTTTCGTGTTGTTTCCGATTTTGCTCCGGCTGGGGATCAGCCGATAGCGGTGGAGCGTCTTTCTCAGGGGATCGAGGGTGGGCAAAGATTCCAAACGCTTTTGGGCATCACTGGTTCAGGTAAGAGTGCGACGATCGCATGGACGATCGAAAAGGTTCAAAGGCCTACTTTGGTTCTTGCGCCAAACAAGTCCCTAGCTGCGCAGCTGGCAAATGAATTTCGCGAGTTCTTCCCAGATAATCGGGTTGAATACTTTGTCTCCTACTACGACTACTACCAGCCTGAGGCCTATATGCCGGCTTCTGATACATATATCGAAAAAGACTCATCGATTAATGATGAAATCGACCGTCTTCGACACTCAGCGACAGCAGCGTTGCTCACCCGCCGCGACGTGATCGTTGTCGCTTCGGTGTCGGCTATCTATGGTCTGGGTCCTCCCGACGCCTATCTAGAGCACATGCTTTATATGCGGGTCGGAGAAACGCATAATCAAAGAGAAGTGCTGGGGCGTCTCATCGACATGCAATACGAGCGAAACGATATGAATCTTGTTCGGGGTAAATTTCGGGTACGAGGAGACACTCTTGAAATTCATCCGGCATATGAAGAGTTTGTTGTTCGAATTGAATTATTCGGAGACGATATTGAACGGATAACAAAGGTCGATCCGGTCACAGGTGAACGTTTAGCAGAATTAGAAGAGGTCACAGTTTTCCCGGCAAGCCACTACGTCACTGACGGTGCCACTGTTCATCGGGCAATTGGCGACATCGAAACGGAACTCCAGCAATGTTTGTCGGCATTTGAATCCGAGAGCAAACTGCTAGAAGCGCAGCGGTTGCGAATGCGCACAGAATATGACCTAGAGATGCTTCAAGAAGTGGGGTATTGCAACGGTATTGAGAACTACTCGATGCATCTAGATGGGCGGACCTTTGATGAGCCGCCTTACAGTCTCCTTGATTTCTTCCCCGACGATTACCTTTTGGTCGTTGACGAAAGCCACGTGGCAGTCCCGCAGCTTCATGGCCAGTTTGCGGGTGACCGGTCGCGGAAAGACACGTTGGTTGAGCATGGTTTTCGGCTGCCGTCTGCGCGTGACAACCGGCCACTGCGATTCGACGAAGTGATGGAACGTTTAAACCAGGTGGTGTTTCTCTCAGCGACACCAGGCCAGTACGAGATTGAGATTAGTGAACAAGTGGTCGAACAAATTATTCGCCCGACCGGTTTGATTGACCCTGAAGTGGTAGTCAAACCGACGCGCGGGCAGATCGACGACCTGATCGAGCAAATAGAGAACACGGTGGGCCGTGGAGATCGGGTTTTGGTCACCACCTTGACCAAAAAAATGTCCGAAGACCTCACCGATTACCTATTGGAACTCGGAGTCAGGGTCAGGTATTTACATAGCGAAATTGACACCATCGAGCGAATAGAGATCCTTAGAGATCTCCGTTTAGGAGAATTTGATGTTCTAGTTGGCATCAATCTTCTTCGAGAAGGCCTGGACTTACCCGAGGTTTCTTTGGTGGCGATACTTGACGCAGACAAGGAAGGATTTTTGAGGAGTCAGACGTCACTGATTCAAACGATCGGAAGAGCAGCCCGAAATGTCGACGGGCAGGTTGTCATGTATGCAGACAACGTCACCGATTCGATGCAGTATGCCATTAGGGAAACAAACCGAAGGCGCTCCCTGCAGCAGGCTTACAACCAAGAGAATGGCATTGATCCGCAAACTATTCGAAAAGCGGTGACGGATATTTTGCTAGTGCTGAGAGGGCAAGAAGGTGCGCCGGTCCCGGAAAAATTGAGGTCAGGGCGGTCAAGGGAAGACGAACAGGCTCGTAAAGACTTAGCTGAACTCCCTGAAGATGATCTGCATAGGCTTATTAGCTCCTTAGAGCTCGAGATGGAGGAAGCCGCAGAGGATCTGCGCTTCGAGTATGCGGCACGGCTTAGGGACGAAATAAGGGAACTGCGGCGAGACCTGCGGGACGCAAGCAGCTAGCTGCCAGGAACTCTGTAACTGTGGCTGAGTCTTAGCTCGGCGACTAGTTTGCCGAGAGGCCACTAAATATCGCTAGGGGTGACCTCAAAGAAGGGGACGTGTTATGGGACACGAAGTAAATGGCGTTGTAGCACGAAGTAAAGGGGCTCCGGTATCTGTCGAAACTATCTACGTGCCAGACCCAGGGGCTGGGGAAGTGGTGGTTGATGTCCAGGCGTGTGGGGTTTGCCACACAGATCTCCATTATCGCGAAGGGGCGATCAACGATGAGTTTCCCTTTCTTCTGGGACACGAAGCGGCCGGCGTCGTGAGTCAGGTCGGAACAGGAGTGTCGAACGTCAAAGAAGGCGACTTTGTGATCCTTAATTGGCGTGCTGTGTGCGGTCAGTGTCGGAGTTGTTTGCGCGGTAAACCGCAATACTGTTTCTCTACCCACAACGCGCAACAAAAAATGACGCTGGACGGAGTTGATCTATCACCAGCGTTAGGCATTGGTGCGTTTGCTGAGAAAACGCTAGTGGCAGCTGGTCAGGCAACGGTGGTCGATGATGCTGCGGCGCCCGAAGTCGCTGGTTTGATCGGGTGCGGTGTTATGGCAGGGCTTGGCGCGGTATTGAACACAGCGGGCGTCACCCGCGGCGACTCAGTCGCAGTCTGGGGCTGTGGAGGTGTCGGTGATGCAGCAATCGAAGGAGCCCGTTTGGCAGGGGCTCGAACGATCATTGCTATTGATGTCGACGACCGAAAACTCCAGTGGGCTAAGGATTTCGGCGCGACACATTCGATTAACTCTTCCGGCTTGAGCAACGAGGAAGTTGTGCAGGCTGTACAAGCCTTCACGGAAGGTAACGGTGTCGACGTTGCCGTTGAAGCGGTGGGGCTGCCTGCCACCTATGAACAGGCCTTCTACGCTCGAGATCTAGCGGGGACAGTTGTGCTGGTTGGGGTGCCAAACCCCGAGATGCGAATCGATTTGCCGCTTATTGAAGTTTTCGGCCGAGGTGGAGCGCTGAAAAGTTCGTGGTATGGAGACTGTTTGCCGTCTAGAGATTTTCCGATGCTGATCGATCTTTATCTTCAGGGACGACTTGACCTTGGTCGCTTTGTCTCTGAAAAAATCGATATCGATGGGGTGGAGGATGCCTTTCACAAAATGGAACGGGGAGAAGTGCTGAGATCGGTAGTCGTAATCTGATTCATTTTGGCGCTTCGCTCCCCGTTTGACGAAGAGCCTCAAGATAGGCTCCCACGACAATGGGAGATCAACTAATCGTACGAGGCGCTCGGGAGAACAACCTGCGCGACGTCAATGTCGACCTCCCACGTAACCAACTGATTGTTTTCACGGGCTTATCGGGAAGCGGGAAATCTTCCCTCGCTTTCGACACTATCTACGCCGAAGGACAGCGTCGTTATGTCGAGTCGCTGTCAGCCTACGCCAGGCAATTTCTAGGTCAGATGGACAAGCCGGATGTCGATTTTTTAGAGGGACTGTCTCCGGCAATTTCGATTGATCAAAAAAGTGCCAGTCGAAACCCGAGGTCAACCGTCGGGACGATTACTGAAGTTTACGATTACCTCCGGCTTCTGTACGCAAGGGTCGGCATACAACATGACCCAGCAACAGATGAAGTGGTGCAGCGCCAAACCCCTCAAGAAATTGTGGATCGGATTTTGACGTTAGAGGCTGATAGCAGATTTCAGGTCTTGGCCCCGGTTGTTCGGGGACGAAAAGGGGACTATCACACTCTTCTGGCTGACTTGGCGTCACAAGGTTACGTCCGCGCTCGGGTTGATGGAGAAGTTGTTGATCTGGCGGAAGCGGATGTGCTTCCAGAAGATCGCCTTGATCGCTATGTAAATCATGACATTGAAGTAATCGTGGATCGGCTCGTCTTGAGAGATGGGATAGAGCAAAGGCTCACTGAGTCAGTAGAAGCAGCGCTGCTCTTGGCTGATGGTCATGTGTGGGTTGAACTGATGCCGGAGAATCAAGACCCAGAGATTTTGACTTACAGCCAGCATCTGTTCTCCCCGACGACGGGGCGCTCGTTTGAGGAACTCGCTCCGAGAAATTTTTCCTTTAATTCGCCCTACGGGGCTTGTGGGACATGTGACGGCTTAGGCACCAGATTTGAGGTCGACCCGGAACTCATTGTGCCTAACGCTGATCTCAGCATTGAGGATGGCGCAATCGCACCCTTCGCCACGGGGGCTAGTCGATGGTACGGCCGACTATTGAAAGCAACCGGAGAAGAGTTCGATATTCCAATCGATAAAGCTTGGTCGAAACTCACGGCGAAACAAAAAAAGTTACTTCTATATGGAAGCCCTAAAAATCGGACGTTTACTGTCCGGTATCGCAACAGGTATGGCCGCAGTCGGAGCTATACGACTCACTGGGAAGGGGTTATACCCACTCTTCAACGTCGTCACGCTGACACTGATAGTGACCATTCACGGGATCGCATTGAAGGCTATATGCGGGAAGTTCCCTGTGGTACCTGTGAGGGAGCTCGACTTAACGAAGTTTCTCTTGCCGTCCGAGTGGCTGGCCGCAACATCGATGAGCTTTGTTCAGTGTCGATAGGCGAAGCAGCGAAGATTATTGACGGCCTGTCCCTCAACGAGCGAGAAGGAATAATTGCCGCCCCGATAGTCAAAGAGATTGACGCTCGTTTGAACTTTCTTCTTGATGTGGGCTTGGACTATCTGACTCTCAATCGATCTGCGGCAACTCTGGCAGGCGGAGAAGCGCAGAGGATTCGCCTTGCGAGCCAGATTGGAAGTGGTCTTGAAGGTGTTTTGTACGTTTTAGATGAACCATCCATCGGTTTGCATCAGAGAGATAATCGGCGCCTGATCGAGACCCTTCAGCATTTGAGAGATTTAGGAAACACGGTTCTGGTTGTCGAGCATGACCAGGAAACGATCATGGAAGCTGACTGGGTCGTCGATATTGGTCCAGGGGCCGGCGAACACGGTGGTGAAATCATTTACAGCGGACCCGTTGGCGGATTAAAAGGCGCTAAGGGTTCAATAACCGGTGAGTACTTAAAAGGTCAGCGTGAAATCGAAATACCAGCGGAGCGAAGGAAACCGCTTACTGAAGCGTTGGTGCTTCACGGGGCACGCGAAAACAATCTGAGATCTATCGACGTCGAGATTCCATTGGGATGTTTCGTGGCTATCACTGGTGTCTCAGGGTCGGGCAAAAGCACGCTGATAAACGAAATTCTTCGAAAATCGCTAATGCAAAAGATCTACAGATCGAAAGAGGTGCCGGGATTACATACGTCGATTGAAGGGTGGGAAGCGTTAGACAAGGTGATCGATATCGATCAGTCGCCAATAGGGCGAACTCCGCGTTCGAATCCAGCTACCTACACCGGTGCTTTCGACAACATCCGAAAGCTATTTGCTGCAACCAACGAATCGAAAGTAAGGGGCTATCTGCCCGGACGATTCAGCTTCAATGTCAAAGGTGGGCGCTGTGAGGCTTGTTCAGGTGATGGGACGATAAAGATAGAAATGCACTTTCTCCCTGACGTTTACGTGCCTTGTGAGATTTGCAAGGGAGCTCGCTATAACCGGGAAACCCTCGAAGTTCGGTTTAAAGGAATGACCATTGCTGATGTGCTGAACATGCCCTGTGAAGAGGCCTTAGAGTTTTTCTCAGCTCAACCTCCAATAGCTCGCCATATGCAGACTTTGGTAGACGTTGGGCTTGGTTATATTCGGCTCGGTCAACCAGCTACCACTCTCTCGGGTGGTGAGGCACAGCGGGTAAAACTTGCGAGCGAATTAGCTAAAAGGCCAACCGGTCACACTATTTACATATTGGATGAGCCAACGACAGGGCTCCACTTCGAAGATATCCGTCGCCTGCTAGCGGTTCTGAGCAGACTGGTTGACCAAGGCAACAGCGTTCTGGTGATCGAACACAATCTCGATGTCATAAAAACCGCTGATTGGATCATTGATATGGGACCTGAAGGCGGAGATGCTGGAGGGTTAGTTGTAGCTAGCGGTGCCCCGGAAGTAGTCGCTGAGGTATCAGGAAGTCACACTGGCCGATTCTTAGGTCCAATACTGTCGAACTGAGGACCTTTCTGGCGCATAGCCTCTAGGTATGTCGTTACGCCCCGACTCTGGCTCGGTTCCTGACCAGCCAGGTAGCTATCAGTTCAAGGACCAAGCGGGGCGCATTGTTTATGTGGGGAAGGCCAAGAGTCTCAGGAGCCGTTTAAACAGCTATTTCCAAGATCAACGGAACTTGCATCCTCGTACCGTCCAAATGCTTGGCGCCGCCGCGTCAGTGGAATGGATTGAAGTTGCTACTGAAGTCGATGCGCTGATGCTGGAATACAGCCTTATTCAGAGACATCAACCTCGTTTCAATGTGCGTCTGCGTGACGACAAGTCGTACCCGTTTCTAGCCATCACGATGAAAGATGAATGGCCTCGAGCAATGGTGATGCGTGGCAAGAGAAAAAGAGGGAACCGTTACTTCGGTCCCTTTGGGCATGCGTATGCCATCAGAGAAACGCTGGATCTGTTGTTACGTACGTTTCCTATAAGGACTTGTAGTGACAACAAGATGTCAGAACACACCCGACTGGGCCGACCGTGTCTGCTTTTCCACATCGAACAGTGCGCAGGCCCCTGTGTCGGGGAAATAACTGAAGAGGACTATCGAAAGCTAGTACACGACTTAACCCGTTTCCTTGAAGGGGATACCGACGAGGTCTTGCGAGAGCTGAATGACAGAATGAGCTCAGCCAGCAGCTCGATGGAATTTGAACTGGCGGCAAGGTATCGAGATCGTCTCGCTAGCGTTAAAAAGGCGATAGAAAAACGGCAAATCGCGGGGACCAGAAACGAAGATTTTGACGTTATCGGTATCCATGACGATGAGCTAGAAGCTTCGATTCAAGTATTTTTTGTGCGTAAGGGGCGCGTTATGGGGCAACGAGGTTCGATCGTGGACAAGGTCGAGGACATTACTCAGCCCGATTTGATCGCACGGATCATCGAAGACTTATACCAGGATGAAAATCCCATTGGTATGCCTAAGAATGTTTTTGTTCCGGCGCTGCCAGACAAGACTCAGTTATATGAAGAATGGTTAACCAGGCAACGAGGTTCTCGCGTTGAAATCCGGGTGCCACAAAGAGGGGACAAGCGGGCGCTTCATGAGACAGCAACAAAGAATGCTCGCGAGTCGTTTACCCGTCACCGCCTCAAGCGGGGTACAGATCACAACAGCCGAGCTCGAGCGCTCGAGGAGTTACAGAGGTATCTGACCCTACCCAGTGCGCCATTGCGCATCGAATGCTACGACATGAGTCATCTCCAAGGAACTGACTATGTGGGCTCTATGGTGGTCCTGGAAGATGGGTTACCTCGCAAGAGTGAATACCGGCGCTTCAAGATCCGTGACGTTGACGGTAACGATGATTTTGCAGCTATGGAAGAAGTCTTATCGCGACGCTTTCGAAATTATCTCGAGGAAAGAGATCTGCCTTCGACCGAGGTCACCAAGTTCGCCTACCCTCCTCAGCTCCTAGTCGTGGATGGGGGCAAGGGACAACTGGGTGTGGCAGTTCGGGTCCTTGAATCTCTTGGCTTAGGAGCAGAAATACCAGTGGTTGCGTTGGCGAAACAATTCGAAGAAGTGTTCGTCCCGGGGCAGAGTCAACCTATGGAATTGCCCCGCGGGTCCGAAGCTTTGTATCTGCTGCAACGCATACGGGATGAGAGTCACCGCTTTGCTATCGCTTATCACCGAAAGCTACGGAACAGGAGAATGACGCGTAGCGTCCTAGATGACATATCGGGGTTAGGGGATGTGCGGAAAAAGCGTCTGATCAAGGAGTTTGGGGGCGTTCGAAAAGTTCAGCAAGCATCACTTGAAGATTTACTTGCCGTTACCTGGCTTCCTAATAAGGTGGCAACTGCCGTCCATGAACGCACCCAAGGCCAAGCATGAGCGGTGACCTTTGGGATTCTCATGCAGGTTGGTGGCAACGTCAGTTCACAGACGGCGCAGACCCTGAGTACCAAGAGCAAATCCTTCCCTTGGTTGATGAACTGACGACGGGTTTCGAGAAGATATTGGATATTGGATGCGGAGAGGGTCAAGTTACCCGAGCTCTGCCAAGCAAGCCTTCTCGCGTAGTTGGTGTCGACCCCTCGTGGCAACAGGTCTCAAAGGCCCTTGAACGTTCGGTGGGCGAAGCGTACCTCCAGGCTTCAGCTGCTTCGCTTCCGTTTCGGGACGGCGCCTTCGACGGAGCAGTTGCATGTCTTGTCTTCGAACACATAACGGAGATGAGGGAAGCAATTGCTGAAGTAGCGCGGATCTTGAAGCCAGGAGGGCGATTTGTTTTTTTGCTGAATCACCCGCTGTTGCAGACGCCAGGAAGTGGGTGGGTGGAGGATTACACCTCTGAGACACCGAGTCAGTATTGGAGGATTGGTCAATACTTGGTTGAACAAGAAACCATTGAAGAAGTTGAACTCGGAGTGCAGATATCTTTCGTTCACCGCCCTTTGAGCGTGTACTTAAATACGCTGGCGGAACATGAGCTTCTCCTAAAGCGAATGGTTGAACCAGCACCCCCCGAAGGTTTCTTGGAACGTAACGTTGCATACCGATCAGCTAGGCACATTCCGCGGCTTTTGGTGCTTGTATGCGAGAAGCAGTGATTTGTTTTCGTAGATCCACCTAACCTTAAGAGGATGACTGATTCTCCGAATTTCGTTGTAGTGGCGGGACTCTCGGGCGCAGGTCGCTCTACAGTGGCCGACACTCTGGAGGACCTCGGCTGGCTTGTAATTGATAATTTGCCGCCGAGTCTGCTGGCCACAGCAGCAGAATCACTCACTCCCTCCGACTCTTTAGGTGAACGAATTGCACTAGTGGCAGGGTCCTATCAGCACCAGGAAGACTTGCTCGATTTTCTCGAAAAGTTTAGGTCCTCTTCTGCGCGTGTCAGGGTGATATTCCTCGATGCCCCGACCGAGGTTCTACTTAGGAGATATGACCAAACCAGACGCCGCCACCCGTTGAGCGCAACTAGCGGATCTGTAGTTGAAGCTATTGAACGGGAACGCGAGTTGCTTGAGTCCGTGCGACAGGCCGCAGATCTTGTGATCGACACGGGCGATCTCATTGTTCATGAATTGAAGTCCCGAGTGCTTGATGCGTTTATCCAACCCGACAGCGAGCCGTTTATGCAAACGACCGTCATGTCGTTCGGCTACAAGCACGGGGTTCCCACGGAAGCAGATCTAGTTATCGACTGTCGCTTTCTGCCCAACCCGCACTGGGTTCCTGAGCTGAGACCGCGAACAGGTCTCGATCAAGATGTGCGGGCCTATGTGCTTGAGCAACCGTTAACGACCTCATTTGTTGAGCACACACTGCCTCTGTTGGAATTCCTGATCCCCTCCTATATGAAGGAAGGAAAGGCATACCTGACCATTGCGTTTGGCTGCACTGGGGGCCGCCACCGTAGTGTTGCAATTGCCGAGGAGTTTGGTCGAATCTTGGATGAAAATGGCCATTCCCTTCGTACTCGCCACAGAGATCTCGAATTGAAAGAAATCTAGAAGTACGCAATCAATTCGCACCTAGATCCAAGCCATGCGGTAGACATTCAGAAGCGTCTCTATTCCCTCAAGAAAGCGAACCTTCTAATGACCGTGCGGGTTGGTATTAACGGCTTCGGCCGTATCGGTAGAAACTTCTTTCGAGCTGTACAAAAACAAGCTGCTGACGTCGAAATCGTCGCGGTAAACGACTTAGGTGATCAGGCCACAATGGCTCACCTCCTGAAATACGACTCTGTGCTCGGAAATTTACCCAATGATATTTCGGCTGCCGATGGCGGCATTTCGATTGACGGAAATTTGCTGCAGGTCTTGTCGGAGCGCAATCCCGGAGACTTACCGTGGGCTGATTTGGGGGTTGATGTAGTTATCGAGTCAACTGGTATTTTCACTGATAGAGACAAGGCTGCACAGCATCTAGAAGCCGGAGCTCCACTTGTGATCGTTTCAGCACCAGCTAGCGGAGCTGATGCGACAATCGTTGTGGGTGTTAACCACGACGAATTTGACAAGAATTCGCACAAGGTAATTTCTAACGCTAGTTGCACCACTAATTGCTTTGTTCCCATGGTGCAGGTTCTCGACGACGCGTTTGGAGTCGAAAAAGGATTGATGACGACAGTGCATGCCTATACGGGTGATCAATCGCTTGTCGATGGCCCGCATAGCGATTTGAGAAGGGCGAGAGCATCTGCAGTCAACATCATCCCGACCTCTACAGGCGCGGCTCGCGCCACTGGCCTTGTCCTTCAAGCCATGAACGGAAAGTTGGATGGCACTTCGCTACGTGTTCCAATACCGGATGGTTCAATTACTGATTTCACTGCGGTATTGGCGGCCAGTCCTTCGGTTGAAGAAATTAACGCAGCATTTGCCGCTGCGGCTTCGAGTGCGCCACTCAAAGGCATCCTGACTTATAGCGAAGATCCACTTGTTTCCGCTGACATAGTGGGCGATCCGTCGAGTTGTGTTTTTGACGCAGGACTCACGATGACAATGGATAATCTCGTGAAGATCAGTGGCTGGTACGACAATGAGTGGGGCTATTCAAACCGCTTAGTGGATCTCGTCTCGATTACCTGCGGTTGAAATAGGCGTGGCTGCTTCGTTAGTTCCGACCCTCGAAGATCTCGAGACCGAATTAGGTGACCTCGAGGCAAAACGAATCCTTGTGCGCTGCGATTTCAATGTACCAATGAGGGGCAGTGAGATAGCTGATGATCTGCGCATCCGCGCCGCTCTTCCCACGTTGTCATGGCTACTCGATCGGGGGGCTTCGGTGGTGATTGGGACGCACTTCGGCCGCCCAGAAGGTAAGCGCGACGATCGGTATTCGACCGACCTGTTGAAAACGAGAGTGGCAGAACTAGCTCCAGGGGCTCAGTTATTAGAGAATTTGCGTTTCAACCCAGGTGAAGTTTCTAGCGATCAGGGTTTTGTAGATTTCCTCATCGATGGAGCCGGTGGACAAGCGTTTGACGGCTACGTAAATGATGCATTCGGTGTGTCACATAGATCTCATGCGTCTGTCGTTGGCCCTCCTCAGCGACTCCCGTCCGCTGCCGGCCGTTTGTTGGAAAAAGAGATCGAAATCCTTGAGGGGCTCAGATCCTCACCGCAACGCCCGTTCGTAGCTGTGTTGGGTGGTGCGAAAGTGAGTGACAAGCTTGGTGTCATAGGAGCCCTCCTCGAAGTGGTGGATCGATTGATCATCGGCGGGGGCATGTGCTTTACCTTCTTAAAAGCTATGGGACATAGCGTCGGTGACTCTTTGTGTGAAGACGACCAGTTGCAAACCTGTCAGAGCATTATTGACTCTGGTGCGTCGATCCTGCTCCCCAGTGACATCACTGCATTGAGCCCAGACGGAGACATCGGAGCCGGTAACGGTGAAGTGCGTCAGATGGGATGCTCATTGCCGGAGGGATGGAAGGGGCTTGATGTCGGACCAGGTAGCGCTGCTGAGTTCAGTGACGCCTTGCATGAGGCTCGTACAGTTTTTTGGAATGGGCCGATGGGGATGTTTGAAGATAGCCGGTTCGCTGCCGGCACTCGGTCAGTTGCGCAAGCATTGGCTGATAGCCGAGCCTTCTCGGTTGTGGGTGGCGGCGACAGCGCTGCTGCGGTTGCCGAAGTTGGCCTTGCCCCATATATGGACCATATAAGCACTGGAGGAGGTGCCAGTCTTGAGTTTCTTGAACTGGGCGATCTCCCTGGAATTCAAGCTCTAAGAAAATAAGGAATTTACATGTCGCGCATTCCGTTGATCTCTGGAAACTGGAAGATGAATCTCAATCATTTCGAAGCGATCCAGTTGGTGCAGAAGCTGAGCTACGAGCTTAGGAACCATGACTACGACAGAGTTGAGGTTTCAGTGCATCCGCCTTTCACTAATATTCGTTCGATACAAACAGTGATTGATGCGGATCGCATGAAGTTCCGTCTCGGCGCTCAGAATTGTCATGCAGAGACATCAGGCGCGTTCACCGGAGATATCTCTCCAGCAATGCTCCAAAAACTTGATGTCGATCTGGTCATTGTTGGGCATAGCGAACGACGAGCTCTTAGCGGGGAGACCAACGAGCTTGTTGCTGCAAAGGCGCGATCAGTATTCGCTCACGGTATGACCCCTATTGTCTGCGTAGGGGAGACAATCGAGCAGAGAGAGAGCGGAGAAGCAGAAGTGATTGTTGAGGGGCAGGTCAGAGGCAGCCTTGCGGCTTTAAGTAAAGATCAGTTGAGCGAAGTTGTGATTGCGTACGAGCCGGTGTGGGCTATTGGTACCGGCCAGACAGCTTCGACCGATGATGCTCAAGCAATGTGTTCTCATATTCGAAGCGTTGTAGCGGATATTCATAGACCAGCAGAAACGAAAGTTCGAATCCAATACGGCGGATCGGTCAACGTAGCGAACGCGAGAGAGTTGATGGCTATGGAAGATATTGACGGAGCTTTAGTTGGTGGAGCTTCTCTGGAGGCAGCATCTTTTGCCAGGATCGTAAGCTTCCAAGAGGTCTAGAGTCGTTGCATGGCTGCTAGTAGTTCGAAAGTAGGCCGGCCTTTATTGCCGGAGGGCTTAGTTGCGATTGTTAAACGGGACTGCCCTACTTGTGTAGATGTAGTCCCGGTGCTCGAGGAAATATCTCTACGCGGGCCTGGCGTCACTGTGTACACCCAAGACGACCCAGCTTTTCCAGATTCGGTTGGGAGCAGAGTTTATGACGAGGACCTTGAAATATCTTGGCACTATGAGGTTGAAACTGTACCGACCTTGATGTTCATTCAAGATGGCAAGGAGATGGCTCGAACAGTCGGATGGAGCCGCTCTGATTGGGAGGCGTTAACAGGGGTTAGCGATCTTGGTTTAGGGCTGTCCGAGATGCGGCCAGGTTGTGGATCGCTGTCAGTGGACCCAAACCTAACGGATGCGTTGGCTTTGAAATTCGGAGCCACAACGCTTAAGAGCCGGCGAGTAGAAATAGCGACTCTTGAAGACGAGTTCGATGCGCTCTTTGATAGAGGTTGGTCCGATGGTCTGCCGGTAGTTCCACCCACTGAAGAGCGGGTAGCCAGAATGTTGGAAGGCACGACTCGCCGGCCAGATGAAGTCGTGGCGGTAGTTCCTCCTGTGCTGAACGAATGCACCGTGGAAAAGGTAGCGATCAACGCTGTGATGGCTGGATGTAAACCTGAGTATTTGCCGGTGGTTCTAGCGGCTGTCGAGGCGGCCTGCACCGATCAGTTCAACATCCATGGCTTGCTGTGCACGCTGTGGTTTTCGGGACCGATTGTGATCGTAAACGGCCCCATCCGAAGTCGAATTGGAATGAATGTTGACAAAAATGCCTTAGGACAAGGGAATCGGGCGAACTCCACTATTGGGCGAGCACTGCAGTTAGTGATCCGGAACGTCGGAGGCGGGAAGCCAGGTATTGGCGGTATTGACCGGTCTGCTTTGGGTGCACCATCCAAGGTTGGTTGGTGTTTCGCTGAGGATGAAGAGAATCTCCCTGATGGCTGGCCTCCGTTGTCTGTTAGTCGAGGCTTCGCTAAAGATGAGAACACAGTAACTTTGTTCGCAGGACACGGTCCGGTCGGATGCATCGATCAGATTTCTCGGTCGCCGGAATCATTGGTTCGAACCTTGGCGCAACAATTGCAGTGTGTTGGTAATCGTAAACTGCCGGGTGAAGCCATGATCGTCATGACCCCGGAACACATGAATGTTTTTTCAGCGGCCGGGTGGTCTAAAGAGAAATTTTACGAAGAACTAGAACCGCTGTTGGAGATGGACCCAGAGTTATCGGCGAGGGGCGCTATGGGGATCGAGGAAGGGATCCCCGTCTCAGGTGACGAAGAAACCGTTTTTGGATCAAGCTCGGGGCGAACTATTCGAAAACTACCCGAGTGGTCACCCATGATTGTCCGCGCTGGCGGGGGAGCAGGGGGATTCTCGGCGATCCTGGAGGGGTGGGTGCCAGGTTCAAAGGGAAGTACGCCGATTACCCGACGCATCGAACCGTAGGTCGCCACGTGAGTCTCTTCGAATTGTGTTCGAGGAGTCCGGCAAAGACGCTGGTACCATCAGCCCTGTGTTGACTTGGATTGTCGGTGCCCTGCACCTAATTGCTGCCTTCTCACTTGTTGGTCTTGTGCTTTTGCATAGCGGCAAGGGTGGCGGTGTCTCCGATATGTTCGGAGGAAGCGTCGGGGCGACTGCAGCAGGCTCGACAGTCGCTGAAAAGAACCTCAGTCGTATAACTGTGGTGGTAGCAGTGACCTTTGGCTTTACGACGCTCATCTTGGGGCTGTTGCTCGCCTAACCCCCTCAGGTCGTTGTCAGTAGCTCAACTTTTCGTGTGTTGGCAAGCCCCGTCCCATTGGTAGAGTAGGCCTTCTTCCGGGATCTCGGAACGGCGTCGGAGTGGCGGAATTGGCAGACGCGCTAGACTAAGGATCTAGTGCCCGTTAAGGGTGTGGGGGTTCAAGTCCCCCCTCCGACACCAGTTAATCAAAGTTGATGACGGTGCGTCCTTCGGTTCCAGCGAGCATAGCGTCGAGACCCTGCTGGACTTCCGTAATCGGTACCCGCTTCGAAATCAATTTGTCGATGGGTAGATAGCCGTCTAGGTAGGCGACGCATAGGTCGTCGATTGCTTTGGCTGAATCGGCGGCTGCGTAGTAGCTCCCTTTAATCGATTTCTCGGAGCGAATGAAATCAGCTGTCAAGATGTGAGTTGCTTCGGATTCGTTTGGAATCCCTACGCACACCAAAGTACCTCCGCGTCGGACAGCTTGAAGCCACGACTCTTGTAAGCCGGGATTACCAACTGCTTCTATGACAACATCGACACCGACGCCGTTTGTGGCGTCGATAACATTGTTTATTGCCCCGTCGTCAGCGACTAGGAACTCTGTTGCACCTAGATCCATAGCTAGCTGCGCTTTGTCTGGCTGTCGGTCAACCGCAATTATTCGTTGTGCTCCGGACATTCGGGCTCCCATTATTGCGCTTAACCCAACGCCGCCAGCGCCGACCACGGCGACTGAGTCGCCTTCTGAGAGCTCACCGCGGTGCACAGCTGCTCCCACCCCTGTCGCTACGCCGCACCCAATCAGTGCTGCAACTTCGAACGGCACAGAATCGGGGATTGGTTGGCAACTCGCTTCTGATACGACCATGTGATCTGCCCATGTGGAGATGCCGCAATAGTGCATTATTGGCTGGCCGTCTCGTGAGATGCGACTGGTTCCATCTTGGAGGTATCCACTCCAAATTCGTTGAAGACCCTCTGAACACAAATGTTTTTGGTTACGGGAGCAATAGAAGCAGTTTCCGCAGCTTGGAATCCAATTGAGGGCCACTCGGTCACCAACTCGTACCCTCTCAACATTCGGGCCGACGGCAACTACTTCGCCGGCGCCTTCATGTCCGAGGACACAAGGTATTTCCGCTCCATGATGTCCTGAAATGGCATGTTGATCGCTATGGCAAATCCCCGCCGCTCCCATGGCGACTAGAACTTCTCCGCTAACGGGCTGCGCTAGTTCAAGGGTCTCCACCTGCACGGGTTCACCCACCTTGTTAAGAGTGACAGCTCTAATTTGCATACCTATAAATCCGAATCGTCGCGACGCCAAAAGATTACGTTGTTCTGATATGGCACCACGACCACTATCGTCAGCACATCCTTGATGCTGAGGCATCAAGGTCGTTTAATCACTCGAACACGTGACTGATGAAACCGGTAAATAGAATCGGATTTGCTGACTTAGCAGCGTGTCGTTGGTGTCGCTGTTCCCTAGTAGGTGAGAACTACGTCTGCTTGGCTACTTAAGGCCACCACGCCCGGAGGACCGCTCCAGTTGAGTTCAAGGCCCTCTAGGAGTACTTCGTGAGCATTGTCAGGAGTAACTCCTACGACAGCTTGTGAGCCGGTGGAGCAATAGATGCCTTCGGCTTGCTCGACCAACGCCTGCATCATCGATTTACATGAACCTGGCTCTTGGGAGACTTTGTCATCTAAGGAGCTAATGAATTGGTCTTGCAACAACTGCACAGCGTGAGAAGCGAAGAAAACGTTGACGGAGTGGCCATCCGCGGCTGCCTGCGCGGCACATGCGATACCGATCACGCATTTGCGCGGATCGACTGCTGGATCAGTAGATATCTGTACGAAATAGCTCTTGCTCATAAGAAGGTGGCCTTTGGTCGTGGACTTCAGAGGGCAGGATATGAGGGTTCTGCGCCGTGCACTCAACTTAACCTCGGGATTCCACTGGAGAGCGAAACATCCACTGGGTTTGGTTCTGCGATGATGCTGTTAAACGCCTGGGGCGATCAGGCTGTTGGGAGATTCCCTATGATGCGAGTCGGAGTTACAAGAACCGCTGCCCTTCGACTCCTCAGCATTTCGGCGTCGTATGCATCGAAATCATCGTGCATTCCACCCGCTGCCTGGTAAATATCGCGAAGTAGGAGCCTCAAAGCTTCTGGGTCTACGGACTCAACGTTGTCTTCTGGTCCGACTAGGTCAGCGGCTCCGGTTGCAGCTATCCAATTCCAACCCCTTCGAACAGAGATGGTGACTTCGGACCCGCGCCTAACATGTTTCAAACGGGCAGCTGTTCCCATAGAAACCAACGCGACACACTCGTCGCCTGTTAGGGGATTGGGGATTATTGCGCAGTTCGCGATGCTGGAAAGGACTCGACCGTCTTGTTGGACCGTACTTATTGTGGCAAGTCCAGTTTCATCGGCAAGGAAGCGGCGTAAGTCATCAAGGTGAAGCATTATGAGTCCAACCTTCAGGTGGTGTTGAGCGGACGTGGGACTACGAGCGGATGATTGCTCGCGAGGTAACGATATATGGCCGATGTTGTCCAGTTGACTCGGTGAGGCTATGGAATTGGGAGAATTTGCAGTTGTTCGCTTCGGGGAAGATTCATAAACGATTCAAACTCGACCATAAATTGGTCCGTGCTGAGACCGAAGACGCGATTAAACGCACCCTCGATACCTAATTCGAAGACTTGGGGGAAGAACTCTAAGAAAACCGCGTCGAGAGAAGTGCGGTTAACGAGCCACGCGGTTGCCCACTGGCCAGTTGCATATTGGAGAGTTCCAAAGCACAGGCCGCAGTATGCGTTGACTCGAGCGCGGTCTGCGGCGATATCGGCGATTGTCAGATTCGGAACGATCTCCCGCAAATCATGAGACTCGTCGAGCGCTTGGGTCATTCGTTCCCTGAAAGACAGCCAACCTTTTTGGTCAGCGAGGTAGAGGGCGAGAAACTCTGCCGAGCCCTCCTCGAGCCAAATCGGCCACGCTAGGTCGGGGCCATATAGGTCAGCTTCGGGGTAGAGCTGATGGGCATTTTGGTAGATGTGAACGTATTCGTGGGCAGCAACTTTGGCGCCGTCAGCGGGCCCAATTTGTGCTGGGTTTCCGATTACGAAAGATTGAGTAGGAGTTGAGAGGAAGTGGGAGTGTTGAGCGAACGCATTGGAACCCTTGTAGTGGGCTATCTCCCATATGCCCACTCCTTGGTCATCTCGACACCTTTGCAGTAGATCTGAGTCGTAAGCCCAGGAGCAGTAATCCTCGATAGCGGCTGCTGTAGCCGCCTCATCGGAGCCGATTACATAGACGCGCATTGGCCCGTAGGAGCCTAAATATTCTTCAGCTGCTTTTATCCCGTCTTCAACGATTTTGCGATCGGATTCGTCTAGGTCAGATGTAACGAAGTATGACGCGGGAGTTGAAAGTTCCTTATTCCAGCCGAGATCGACCAACCTTTGGGCATTCTTTTTGGTGTCAGCGTCCATCTTCTTTTGGTAGCGAGCTTCCATCTCTGCATCAGTCAGCGAAATGTAGGGCCGGTAGGTCTTGAACCTCCAGCAGAATTCGTGGTCGTTGTCTGGCCCGCAAGTTCCTCTTAAGGCACTTAGGTTCCATTCCCAACACATCTCGTGATCCTGAGAAGTGCATTCACCAAATTCACTCGCGTAGCGTTGTCTCCTCTCCTCGGAATTCTCGTATCTATTTTCCTCATCTGAATAATTTGACAAGTCATCTGCGCCACAGTCTTGGCTGAATCTTTCACTTTCAAGATAAGGGTCAAGTTCCGGGCTTTGGGTTAAATACATTTCTTTGAGTTCTGTGTAGCTGAAACCAGATAGGTCAGCCATCAGGTCAACTACACACTCAATGACCTCAGGAGCGTCTCCAGGTTCGACGTCCAAAATTGTGTTTATAAGAAATTGCCGTGGGTCGTCATGGTCGTCTTCTGGTGTTTCTTCAACGATGGGTTCAGGTTCGGGGGTGGGCGCTACAACTTGAGTTGTTCCACCGCAGGCTAGGAGACTGCCCATAAGAACAGCGACGGTGACGATGCTTGTAGCGACCGCTTTAAACACTCATTTAGTTTACCGCGGACCAGGCTTGTTACGTGCGGGGGGTGGACGCTACGGGACTCGCTACTCGACTGAAAAAACGATCAAAATACTCGCTCAATTTATTCAGTCGAGTAGTGGGCGCTACAGGACTCGAACCTGTGACCCCCTCCTTGTAAGAAATAAACGGGGCCTTGAATACATGGGCTTTACGGGACCTATCCCAGTCTTTATGCGGTTTTGAGTACTGGTTGTTGATGGTTGTTTTGTGTTGTTACGCAGTGGCTGGTGCCCCAGAGGTGCCCCTGGGAACTGATCCAGTTGAGTAACGCTTCGAGCGCTGAACCGGTGGTGTGCCGCCACTCCCCCACATACATGTACTGATTATTGGTGTGGGTTCGAGATTGGTTCAGCTGCTTCGCTGAGTCCCTCCGACGGTTGTTCTCTGACTAATCAAGTCCCCGCAAGAAATCGAGGACCGCTTCGTTGAATTTTTCGGGCTCTTCCATGTTCGCCACATGACCCGAATCCGGCATATCGAGCCGAGTTGCGTTGGGAAGACGTTTCGCCAAGGTGTCGCCTTGCAGTCGGAGATCAAGTACGTCCAAGCCACCTATAACTACGAGTGCAGGGGTGATGATTTCTTCGAGCCTGTCAATTGCCGCTGGTTCTGCCCAGATCGCAGGATCTCGGTTCTCGAAATGCCAACCCGAGTAAGACTCCACGATGTCTCGCAAGTCCGAAGCCACTGTTTCGTGTCGCATTGCTGATGCCAACAGAGGCGAATCCAATATGAGCTCCTGCGCTACTTGAAGTCCTTGTTCTCGAGCGGTCTTGAAGGCGGTTGCCAGTGGAAAGCCTTCTACCCATTGCCAACCTGTTATCGGCCCTGCGGCTTCAAAGATCAACCCGCGAAGCCGGTCCCCGTGTGCAAACGCAAAATCAAGTGAGACCGACCCGCCGAACGATTCTCCCCCAACTACAGCCGCTGAAATTTCGAGGTGATCAAGCACCGCCGCGACATCATCACAATGTCGATAGGCGTTGTCACTCGGCATACTTGATCGCCCATACCCACGGAGATCCATCCGGACAAGTCGATAGTTCTCGGAGAGCGCTCTTACCTGCGGGTCGAACATTCGAAGATTGAGGGTTCCGCCGTGGAGCAGAACCACTGCCGGTCCGTGTCCTTCTGTAGTGCAGAAAATTTCGCCATCATCAACTGAAATCATGCCTTCGCTAAACATGCTGGCTATCCATCCGCTCCGACTTAGAGAACCCTCATGATCACTCGACCGACTGGATAACTGCCGTTCTTGGCCATGATCTGCTGCATCTGCGGATCAGCCATAATGCCAGCTCGAGAGGCATTCATTGCATCAACCGAATCTGTCCAAGCAAAAACAGCACCGGA
>PBMG01000012.1 GCA_002722565.1 Acidimicrobiaceae bacterium | reverse complement strand
TAACCATTTATGAAGAGGTTCAAACTGAAGGTCGAAATCAGGAACTGCTAAATCAACTCCTTCCTGTATGCCTTCAGAGAAAACACTTTCAGTTGAATTAACTGCGTTTGCATTTGGGAAATCAACAAACAAAACTGCCGCTCGAGGACCACCGTTCCTTATTGCATTACCATCGGCGGACAAAAACCGATTAGTCCCCTGTTCAGCGGGTACAAAAGCTGAACTCAAAGGAAAAGAAAGTGCATTCTCATCGACTATTACTACTACTGAGTCAATCTCACTAAAGTCGAAATCAGGATCTGCTAAATCAACTGCTTCCTGAATGAACCGAGTTTGGGTCTCGCCCGACGACCATTTGAATTGATCATATGATTCAAGTTCCCCACTCATTCTTAACCATTTATGAAGAGGTTCAAACTGAAGGTCGAGCTTTCCCAAACTCATTGTTTCTAAATAATTTTCTGCTCCAGGAATGTGTTTAGAGAAAACACTTTCAGTTGAATTAACTGCGTTTACATTTGGGAAATCAACAAACAAAACTGCCACGCCAGGTGAGCCTGTTGAAGACATTCGAACACTTGAAATTGGAACACCCGACGAAAGGTAGAACTGTTCTGCCTGTTTTATTCTGCATGGGGTGACGTCGGATGGCACAGGTGCCGCTGTAGTAGTAGCCGGTGCCGCTGTAGTAGTCGGAGCAGCAGTCGTCGTCGGAGCAGCAGTCGTCGTCGGAGCAGCAGTCGTCGTCGGGGCAACAGTCGTCGTCGGAGTTCCAAGCGATACCTCTGACTCAGACGCCGAATCCGATGCAGAAGAACACGATACGGCTAGCAAAGCCACAACTAAAAATCCACCAAACTTATTCATCTATTTTCGTCCCACGCACTGCATGCCGATACTACAAGTTGCTAGAGGCCCTGCTTTAGAAGAAATCAATCCCCGCCCCAAAAAGCAGGGGTCACGGGAATCGGTGCGGACGATACGAGATCCGGTGCGATGAACCTGGTACCTCTGGTTTCAAACGAACCAAAGCCTTCATATCAATGCCATGTGATTCTGAGTGTGGGCGATACTGGATTCGAACCAGTGACCTCTGCCGTGTGAAGGCAGCGCTCTAACCAACTGAGCCAATCGCCCGGAAGCGGTCACGATAGCTGCTGGGTTATGGCGCCAGCATTGCTGAAAGAAGAAAAAGATGGGCCTTCACTACACAATTCGCTATAAACGGGCCCGAAAACCACAAAAGCCGCCCGCTGGGGCGACGTGGAAATAAAAGTTAGCACACCTAAATTTTCATTTCAAGTCATTTACATATGTTTGTTAATAAATCTCAATCAATTTCAATCACAGTTTTTTGCCTGTGGATAAGCGACATTCAATCAAAAAACGCTAGATTCTTGCCCCATGACTAGCCCCTCTTATGATTGGATCGCCCATCACGCAGCAGTACGTGGCGACAAACTCGCAGTTCACGACCTCGACAGTGGACGAACGTTCACTTACAGCGAGATGAACGAACGGACCAGCCGCCTGGCATCTGCTTTACGTGAAGCCTTCTCCATAAACCGTGGTGATCGAGTTGCAGTCCTAGCTGAAAACGACAGCAACTTTTTCGAGGTCCAATTCGCCTGCTGGAAACTCGGAGCTGTTTTCGTTCCATTGAATTGGCGCCTATCAATCCCCGAACTCGAATACATCGTTGGCGACGCTGACCCTGATGTCATCATCCACGACGACGCGTTCGCTGACAACGCGACGAAACTGGCTGAGCTTTGCGAAATCGGACACCGCATTAGTTGGGGTTCAGACACTCAGGAAGCAGCTACTTACGAAGAGGTGTTGACCAGCCATGAAGCCCTCGTTGGGAGTGAAAGCTGCACCCACGACGACATATTGACGATCATGTACACCTCCGGCACAACTGGTCGCCCCAAAGGAGCGATCATTACTCAAGGAATGACCTTCTGGAATGCCGTGAACTGCGTCGAGTATTACGGCTGCGCAGAGTCAATGATCAATTTGGCGTTCCTACCTCTATTCCATACCGGCGGACTAAACGTTTTCGCGAACCCCACATTCCATTTCGGTGGAACGAATCTGGTGATGAAGACCTTCGAACCAGCAGAAGCCTTGCGACTACTCAGTGACCCCGATGTGGCCGTATCACACACCATTGGAGTACCCGCCAACTGGCTGTTCATGAGCCAACTACCTGAATTCGAAAACTCGTCATTCCCGACAATGATCGCTCCCGCTGTCGGTGGCTCCCCCACTCCAGTACCGCTTATAGAAGCATGGGCCGAGAAGGGAATGCCTCTGCAGCAGGCATACGGGATGACAGAGACAAGCCCTCTCGTTCTGGCTTTACCCGCTGACAAGTGCACCTCAAAGATCGGATCTGCAGGAGTTCCTGGGATGCATACACAAGTGCGCATCGTGACCGAAGACGGCCGCGAAGCCGATGTGGGTGAAACCGGTGAACTTTGGTGCAAAGGACCAAATATCACCCCTGGTTATTGGAATTGGCCAGAAGCCACCGAAGAGTCTTTCGAAGATGGGTGGCTCAAAACCGGCGATGCCGCACGCCAAGACGAGGACGGTTTCTATTACATCGTCGATCGCTGGAAAGACATGTACATATCGGGCGGAGAGAACGTATATCCCGCCGAGGTTGAAAGCGTCATCTACCAACTCCCCCAGATAGGCGAAGTGTCCGTCATAGGTATTCCCGACGAAAAATGGGTTGAAGTGGGACGCGCAATAGTGGTTCTCAAAGACGGCGAAGATGCATCTGAGAAAGACATCATCAACCATTGCCGACAAAACTTGGCTCGCTACAAAGTCCCACAGTCAGTTATCTTCATCGACGAAATCCCCCACAACGCCACCGGCAAGGTCCTCAAACGAGAACTACGTGACCTTCACGGACAGCCATAGAAGGATTGATGCCTAATCCGGGGGGACCATTAGCAGGGATACGGGTACTTGATGCTGCCGGCATGATCGCAGCCCCAAGTGCGTGCGCAATGATGGCTGACTTAGGCGCTGACGTCATAAAACTTGAACCCCCACAAGGGGACCTGTTGAGGGGGTTAGTCGCCTTAGAAGACGGCCCGGACCCTTGGTGGGAGTTAGATAACCGCGGGAAACGAGGGATCGTCGTTGACTTGGCAACAGAAAAAGGAATTCAGATCGCACACAAAATTGCTGAGTCATGCGACGTTTTCGTCACCAATCTCACAACCGAACGCCAGTCCAAGTTCAAGCTACGCGCTTCAGATTTAAGGGACGATCACCCAGAACTGATCCATGTCACTCTTACCGGTTACGGAAATAGCGGCCCAGACAAAGATCGGCTCGGCTTCGATTACACGGCTTTTTTTAGTCGCGGCGGTGTAATCAACACAATGGGCGAACCAGGCCAAACACCACCGGCAGGTCGCCCTGGCCAGGGAGATCACACAACTTCTTTGGCAATCCTTTCATCAATATTGCTGGCTCTTCGAGAACGTGACCTAAGCGGCGAAGGGCAAGACATATCGGTCGCTCTGATGCATACTGCTATGTGGACCATGAGTTCAGATCTGTCGGTCGGACTTGCCGGTGGAGATACCCCTGGACCAATCATGAGGATTGAAACACCATCCCCCTTAGTTGGGAGGTTCCGTTGCGCAGATGATCGGTGGATCATGCTCACCATGCCCGCAGACCGCTATTGGGAATCATTTTGTGCAGCAATGGGGCAACTCGATTGGTTAGAAGACCCAAGATTCACTGACCCCGACAGCCGCGTCGACCACGGGCCAGAGTTGATGATTCTGTGCGACGAGATCTTCGCTTTCCACGATTCCGACATTTGGGCTGAACGCCTAGATGCCGCCGGAATGGTGTGGGGTCTCATACAAAACCTTGAGGAAGTAATCAACGACCCCCAGGCAGCAGCGCTAGAAGCATTCGAACAAGTCCCCGGCGCAAGTCGCCCCTTTCGGACTGTTTCTCCACCATTTGCTCTGAAAGGGTCTGAAATGTCAGTGAAGGGTCCAGCCCCATCACAAGGTCAACATACCAATGAAATTCTTTCCGAAGCTGGCCTCGAAGAACAAGAGATACACCAGCTGTTCACAGAAAAGATTGTTTTCTAGACACAACTAATCGCCGATCGACTCCACGCAATAATATTTATTCGCTTCTTGAGGGTCTGGAATTCGGTAGGAATTCGGGTGCAACGCATACTGCCGGCAATAAGAACTTTCTATGGGTCCCGGTGGTTCAGCCACGATACGCAACGCACCGGGTTCATCGCAGTCGAATGGTCTCGTGATCTCACCGTTTTCTAACTGAGTGAGACATCCTTGTGCTGGCATTTGTCTAGGAGCGCCACCCGTCGCAAACGCCGAGAACACAAATATTGTGACTCCAATCGCCGCTATAAGCAGCCAAGGAATTGACCGCAAAATCAAAGCGACTATAGGACTTCGTACTTCAAATCCCTGATGTTCGAAGTCATCAAGATCGAACTCGTCTTCAGACCACTGTTCATCCCAACTTTCCTGCTCAGCGTCCTCAATTCTGTTTTTCTGGTTGCGTTCCTTGTCGTAGGCCTTTCGAATTTCCTCCGAACCTAGAACTCGCCAAGCTTCGTTGATCTCGTGCATCCGAATTTCTGCCCGCCGAATTTCTTCTGCTGACGCGCCGATCATGGCATCTGGGTGGTGAGTTCGGGCAGCAGCAACCCACGCTTGCCGAATGGCTTCGTATTCCGAACGTGGGTCTACCCCGAGCGTTTCATAATGGTCAATCGGCACGATCAAAGACTCTCCACAAGGGAACCTACCGCTATGGGACTACCGTAATGTCGTGGAAGAGTTGCAATGTCCTGCTTGCGGTGAAACTGAAGATCTACTCGGGCAACAAAAAGGCGCCATGATCGAAGTGACCTGCCAAAGTTGCACCCAGCGCTGGGAACGTGACCCAAACGCAATTCCGACATGTGACCGCTGCAACGGTGACGATATGGAAGGAGCGGTCAAAGCTATCGTCGAAAAATCTCGGGGTAGCCAATTGTCCATTGTTGCTACTCAAGTCGTCTATCTGTGCAAGATGTGCGACGAGACTATTCTCGCGTCCTATCTAATCGGCAGAAGCCCTTTGATGCCCGATCAGCTACCCACCGATTAGCCGATGACAGCGAAGCTCAACTAGTTCCGTCACTCAGCCACTCTTGTTCAGCTAACACTCTTTCGAGGGTGAGATGATCTTTTTCGTTTTGGATCCTTTGCAGGTAGAACTCGTTTTCGAATAACGCTAGTAACGCTCCATCGCTTCGCGAAAGGACTGTTGCTCCGGGGAGTCTTCTTAATTCCTCAGCTGATTCGGCATCAGTGCGTCGCGCTACCGAAAACGGCGCATTGGTTAATTCGACCGGGGCACCGAACTCATTTTCTAGTCTGTGTATAGCTACCTCAAATTGCATCAGCCCCACTGCAGCTAATACCGGTTCTACGTCACCCATCTCCTCGTCGCGTAGAACTTGTATGACGCCCTCTTCGTCTAACTGGACTAGACCGCGACGAAACTGTTTAAAACGACTCGTGTCAGTTACACGGATCCTTCGAAAAATTTCTGGTGCAAACGACGGAATCTGCGGAAACTCGACCTCTGTATCGGCGTACAAGGTGTCGCCTACACGCACATCGCTGGCATTGACCAGAGCGACCACATCCCCCGGCCAAGCTTCTTCCACGGTCGAACGGTCAGAACCAAACATGGTGTGGGCGTACTTGGTGGCAAATGGGCGGTCTGTTCTGCTTTGGGTGACGTTCATCCCTCGCTCGAAGTGCCCTGAACACACCCGGACATAAGCTATTCGGTCACGATGAGCTCTATCTGTATTCGCTTGCACTTTGAATGCAAACGCTGAAAATGGGGCGTCAATCTGTCTCGGGGCATTATTTTTGTCGTATCTAGGCGCTGGTGAAGGTGCAAGGTCGACAACTGCGTCCAGCAAAAGCCGTACTCCAAAATTGGTCAACGCTGATCCAAAAAACACCGGAGTTACTTCACCAGCGAGGAACCCTTTGAGGTCTACTTCGGTTCCAAGTGCCTCCAATAGCTCTAGTTCCTCGCTGGCTTCTTCCCATCCGTTAATCGCAGGGTCAACTTCATCGATGGGTGAGACTTGTTCTTCGGATTCAGTTGCCCCGTGTGCTGTGCGGTCGTATTTCACAAACGTGTTCGAGCTGCGATCAACGATTCCTTTGAGGTCTCCGGGCACGCCAACCGGCCAAGACATGGGGGTTGGCAACAATTGCAACATATTTTCAATTTCATCTACGAGTTCGAGAGGGGGTCGGCCAGGCCGGTCGCATTTGTTGACAAAGGTAAGGATCGGAACTTCGCGTTGCCGACAAACTTCGAACAGTTTCAGAGTCTGGGACTCAATACCTTTGGATCCGTCAAGAACCATTACCGCGGCATCGGTAGCTGCAAGGACTCGATAGGTATCTTCGCTGAAGTCGCGGTGCCCTGGTGTGTCTAAGAGGTTCAACACTCGGTCTCGATAGTCAAATTGCAACGCTGTGGAGGTGATCGATATGCCTCTTTGTTGTTCCAGTTCCATCCAGTCAGACGTCGCCGACTTGCGTCCCGATCGAGCCTTCACTGAACCTGCTTCTGCAATTTGGCCTGAGTACAGCAAGAATTTTTCTGTGAGAGTGGTTTTCCCCGCGTCAGGGTGGCTGATTATGGCGAACGTTCTTCGCCTATCTGCTTCTGCGGCTATCTGTTCCTTTGACGACACAAGCTTGAGGGTAGAAGCACCTCAGCCCGCTACCACCATCATTGAATGTGATATGTGCTAGAAGCAGTTGAGGAAACATCCTTTCAGAGAGCCTTTCGAGAGTGGGAGTGACAGATGAAGCTGGCAACAGGAGCCGGGTATTGGGCAGCAGGTCCCCCATCGGATGCTCAAGAAACGATCCTCGAAGCAGAGGCTCTTGGCTTTCATAGCTTCTGGACCGCGGAAGCCTATGGGAGTGATGCCCTTACTCCTTTGGCTTGGTGGGGTAGCCGAACCGAAAATATTCAACTCGGAACGGGCATCGTCCAGATGTCCGCCCGAACGCCGGCTGCTACAGCAATGGCAGCAATCACCATGGACCATCTCACCAATGGTCGGTTCATACTCGGCCTCGGAGTGAGCGGCCCACAAGTCGTTGAAGGTTGGTACGGCCAGCCCTACCCGAAGCCTCTAGCCCGAACTCGCGAATACGTGCACATCATTCGAGAAATATGCGAGCGAGAAAAACCGGTTTCCTACGTCGGTGACCATTACCAAATGCCGTTCCCAGGTGGTTTGGAATTAGGGAAACCACTGAAGTCAACGGTGCATCCCCTGCGGCAACACATTCCAATCTATTTAGGCGCCGAAGGACCCAAAAACGTCGCCCTGTCAGCGGAACTCTGCGATGGTTGGCTTCCCCTGTTCTTTGCACCAAAAGATAACCAGTTCTATGCGGACGCCTTAAACGACGGTTTCAGCAAGGCCGACAAAACACGAATCGGTTCTGACGGAAGAATCCCTGAAGAAAATAACTTCGAGGTTGTGTGCCCCGTTTCAATTGTTCCTGATGCTGATGTTGAGCGAGCCGCTGACAAGGTCCGCCCAATGCTGGCTCTCTACATGGGCGGCATGGGCGCTAAAGGAGCCAACTTTCACTACGACGTCTTTTGTCGCATGGGTTACCAAGACGTAGCAGACCACGTACAAGACTGTTACTTAAACGGCCGCAAAGACGAAGCAGCTGCCTCTATCCCATTATCACTCGTCGAAGAGATCGCTTTGGTTGGACCAATTGACAAGATCGCAGACGACCTGCAACGTTGGAAGGATACGGTGGTGACCACTCTTCAAGTAAGCGGCCCTATCCCGCTGCTCCGCACTATCGCTGAGGTGGTAAACCAATGAATTCAGTTGACCCTCGTACTCCGGTGTTAGTTGGCACAGGCCAACTCAAGCAACGTCCCGATAACCCGTTGGATGCTTTGGAGCCACTAGCGATGATGCGGGTAGCTCTTGAAGCGGCAGCTGACGACGCCGGCGCTCGATCCTTGCTAGACAAAGCCACTGATACTTGGGTGGTTAAAGGGGCATGGCCATACCCCGACCCGGCAGCTCTTCTAAGCGAGGCATTCGGTAACAACAGCCGCACCGGTATCTCCACTGACGGTGGGAACACCCCTCAATCGCTCGTGAATAAGGCTTCGATGCGGATTCAAAGTGGCGAAGCTGACATCGTTCTCATAGTCGGCGCTGAGGGAATCTGGAGCCGAAGACGAGCTAAACGCGCCGGTGAACGGATCCCGTACACAGATCAAGCTGGAGTTGAACCTGACGAAATTTTGGGTAAAGACGTGACGATGAGTCATCCCGTGGAACTCGAACGCGGTTTCGCTATGCCCATCAACTTTTATCCAATCTTCGAATCCGCTTTTCGTGCGTCCAGAGGCGAGACCATCGACGAGCATCGAGATCGTGTCAGCAAACTTTGGGAAACGTTTAATCGCGTAGCTTGCGAGAACCCTTATTCGTGGGTTCAAAACCCTATGACCGCTGAAGAGATCAGAGACCCTGGAACTTCTAACCGCCTTGTTGGGTTTCCTTACACCAAGGCAATGAACTCCAATTGGGACCTAGATCAAGCAGCGGCACTTATTGTGTGCTCCGCTGAGGCCGCTGAGGCTGCTGGTGTTGCTCGAGACCGTTGGTTATTTCCGCATTCGGGTACAGATGGGGCAGACACAAACTTCGTTTCCAATCGAGCTGACCTCCATTCTTCACCAGCTATCCGGGTGGCAGGGAGGAAGGCCATGGCCCTGGCGGGCGTAACACCCGACGACATCGACCACATCGATTTGTACAGCTGCTTTCCATCAGCTGTGCAAATAGCTGCCACCGAAATGGAACTAGGACTAGACCGGCAGCTAACTCAAACAGGCGGTCTGACATTTGCGGGCGGCCCTCTCAACAATTACGTCACGCATTCAATTGCGACTATGGCCAACGTGTTGAGAGAAGATGCTGGTACCACCGGTTTGTGCTCAGCGAACGGTGGCTACATAACCAAACACGCTTTTGGCTTGTACAGCACCAACCCTCCCAGCCAAGGCTTCCAGCACGAGGACTGCCAAGTCGAGATCGATGCTTTCCCAAGCGTTGATTTGGATGCTGAACACGTTGGTAGCGGCACAATTGAGGCCTACACAGTCATGCACGGAGCTGACGGCCCTGAGCGTGGTTTGGCATCAGTGCGTACCCCTAACGGAAGACAGTGGGCAGGTACCAGCGACCTACCACTTATGGAGTCGATGATGACCGAAGAACATGTAGGACGTTCAGTCGAAGTGCTTCCTGACTTCTCTTTCGAACTGGTTTAAGCCTGTCTTGGTAATGACCGACCATCGGGTCCACCACTACGGCTGCGAACCTTTCTAGCCTCAGGCTCGTGAGAGTCGCTTTGATAGAGCTGGGAAGCACCGCTTGCAGGCTCACCATCAACACAGGTGATGAAGTTGATCGAAGAAGTCATCACCTCCATCTTGGCGCCTCCGTCAGTTCAAACGGTTCGTTCACCCAAAACGATATTTCAGCAGCGACGCGGCTAACCCAAGAATTCATGACAGCTGCCAAGGCCCATAATTGCCAAAGGGTCATCGCCGTAGCTACTGAGTCTTTCCGTTTGGCGGCTAATGGTCCTGCGGTCGTCTCCCATATAGAAAGAGAATCTGGCTGCCAGATCAAACTGTTGCTTCCCGAAGAGGAAAATGCCCTTATCTGGAAGGCTGCAGCTGATCGCTTCCCAAACCTTGATGATCTAACCACCATTGTTCTGACTGGCGGGAGCTTAGGATTTGCCAGCGGCAGGCTTGGGAGTAGAGGCCCGGAACATAGTTTGATTTGTCCCCTAGGTACTAGCGTTCTCGCTCCGAGAGCTTCGACCGGCGGCTTCATAGAAACCTCAACAAGAGTTCGACTTGAACACCACATTAACGAAAGCCTGAAACCTGTCTCAGCGGCGATCAACCAGGTCGAAAACTCGTCTGTTGTTCTTGTCGGCGGAATGCCACTGGCTTTGACCAAGCTGATACACACAGTTCGCAGGTCAGAGGTGCCAGAAAGCCTTGATGGCCTATCGATTAATTGTTCCGATCTTGGTCATCTAATCAAAACCTTCTCGGAGCTGTCGACTCAGGCTCGATTAGCCCTACCGGGCATGGACTCTCAGAGATGTGAATTAATGCCTTTGGGTGCGACAATCCTACGACAGTCCATGAGATCTCTGGGAGTACACAGCGCTGTTGTCTCAACCTCGGGGATGAAAGACGCATTGTTTGCGAGGCTGATAGCCGAACCTAAAGCTGCCTAGAGTGCCTGAGTTCCCCTCAAGCACCGAGAAACCTTTATGTACCAAAGAAGAATTCCGGTGCTATCGTTAGCTTCGTGAACGGATCGCTACGCGGACTACTCCTTCTTACATAGGCGAGGGCTACACATAGAGGCCCTCGCCATAACCTCCTGTGCCGCAAGGCCGGGGGGTTCTTCTGCTTTTCGGAGCGGTTGACGGTGAGAAGAACAGATCGGGACGAGACAACACACATAGGGAGGAACAACTCATGGCAGATGTGAAGGGCATAAGTAAACAGCAGCCCAGTTCGATGCCTTTTGGCAAGTACATCCACTACCCATACGCGCCAGAGCTATCGGATCGTACTTGGCCAAGCAAAGTAACGAGCGAAGCCCCTTTGTGGTGCTCAGTTGATCTACGAGACGGCAACCAGGCACTGATAGACCCCATGGACGTGCCACGCAAAAAACAAATGTTCGAAGCCTTAGTAGAGATGGGTTTCAAAGAAATTGAAGTCGGATTTCCATCCGCTTCCGCTCCAGATTTCGATTTCTGCAGGATGTTGATCGAAGACGGCTTAGTTCCCGACGACGTATGGATCCAAGTGCTTACTCAAAGCCGACCAGAGCTCATCGAACGAACATACGAAGCCATTGCAGGCGCCGAAAATGCAATCGTTCACTTATACAACCCCACTTCCACCCTTCAACGACGAGTTGTTTATGGCCTTGATCTAGATGGAATTGTCGATATTGCCCTCACCGGAACCCGGCAATGCAGAGAACTTCGCGAGAAGGCAAGTGGTTCAAATATTCGTTTTGAGTACTCACCAGAATCTTTCACAGGGACCGAAATAGATTTCGCTGTTGACATATGTGAGCAAGTGTCAGCCGAATGGGGTGCCACTGCACAAGATCCAATCATTTTGAATTTGCCAGCAACAGTGGAGATGTCGACTGCAAATCTTTATGGAGACCTGATCGAGTTCTTCCACCGCAACGTGGCGAACCGTGAGGCCATAGTTCTATCGCTTCACCCGCACAATGACAGAGGGTGCGGAGTAGCAGCGGCAGAATTCGGAGTCATGGCGGGAGCTGATCGCGTCGAAGGAACCTTGTTCGGCAATGGCGAAAGAACCGGCAACGTTGACATTGTGACCTTGGCCATGAATCTATTCAGTCAAGGCGTGGACCCTGAACTCGATATCAGCCACATCGACCACATCCGCCGGATCACTGAATACTGCAACCAGTTACCAGTTCACCCACGTCATCCTTATGGTGGAGATTTGGTATACACCGCTTTTTCTGGAAGTCATCAAGACGCCATCAAAAAAGGATTTGAGGCACTCTCAGACGATTACGCAGTATGGGAAGTTCCCTATTTACCTATAGATCCCGCTCATGTCGGACGCACCTACCAAGACGTCATTCGCGTCAATAGCCAGTCAGGCAAAGGCGGAGTCGCTTATGTGATGAAGAACAACTTTGGATTGGACTTACCTCGACGACTCCAGATCGAATTCAGTCAGGTCATTCAGTCGATCACAGATGAAGGAGGCGAGATTGTCCCCGAGACCATCAAGAAAACCTTCGACGAAACTTACCTTCACACAACTCAGCCATTCGCGTACCTAGGCCACAAGAGCAACTTTGACTCTGAATCTTCAGACCTGTCGACGGTAACCGCAACCCTGAATGTCTCAGGAGAAGAAACAACGATCACTGGTGAAGGCAACGGACCTCTTTCAGCATTTAAGAGTGCTCTTGCGGAGGGGTGCGGCTTGGACCTCACCCTCGTTGACTACCAAGAGCATGCGGTAGGAACTGGAGCTGATGCGGCCGCAGCTGCCTACGTCGAAATCGAAGCAGCCGATCGGAGTGTCCATTGGGGCGTAGGCCTGCATCCCAACATCGTTACGGCCAGTTTTCATGCACTTCTTTCAGCAATTAATCGGTCAGCGAATAACTGAGCGCGCCCACTAGTAGCTGAACTTCGATCAGAATAATTAAGTGGCGCTTTCTAGCTTTGCCGACGGATCGTTATTCGGTACCCGTTTTGGGGCCGCTTCTCCGCGTGTAGTGGCATTACACGGGTGGGGCCGCTCTCATCAAGATTTCGCTTCCAGCTTGGAGGGTCTTGATGCAGTTAGCATCGATCTTCCTGGTTTCGGAGTATCACCACCACCTTCTGAGGTGGGCGGAGCTGCGATGTACGCTGAGCTTGTCGGTCCAATTCTTGAGATTTGCGATACGCCAGTGGTTTTGGTGGGACATAGCTTTGGAGGACGGGTCGCCGTTCATTTAGCTGAGCAAAGACCCGCTGCTGTTGGAGGGCTCGTTCTGACTGGAGTGCCCCTTCTTCACCGAGCACATCGTCGCGGTCGACCCGCATTGCGTTTTCGTTTTGGTCGTCTGATGCACAAATGGGGGCTGGTCAACGACCAGGTGTTGGAGGGGTTGCGAGATAAATATGGGAGCGCAGACTACCGAGCAGCTTCAGGGGTCATGCGCGATATTTTGGTGACGGTAGTCAACGAGTCTTACGAGCAGCAGCTGCGTTCTATATCAGCGCCAGTCGATCTTCTGTGGGGTGATGGCGACGAAGCGGCTCCCCCAGAGATCGCCGCTCGAGCTGAAGCGTTATTGGCTGACGCTAGGTTGACGCTCCTCGGCGGTATAGATCACTTCGTTCCGACTACCGCTCCAAACGCTTTACGCGAAGCAATCGATCGACGTTTGGGGGCTCTGTCATGACCCCAACAGATCTGTGTTTGGCAGCCTGTCTAATCAGCTCATTGTTGTCGGCCATACGATGGCTTCGCGTCGCTCAACGCGAACATTATCTTGCTCTCTCCGCGTCACGTTTCGCTGCTAGGTGGTGGAGGTTAGGGGTCCTCAACCCGCTATTGATGTTGACAGCGATGACCGGTGCTGTGATGACCATTTGGTTTTCTGGTGCCTGCATCATCACCGCGACAGTGTTAGCTCTAGGCCCACTTGGTTTGACACTTAAGGGTCGAACGAGCGCTTTAGCGTGGACACGTCGACTTCGCACAGTAGCCAGTGTCGCGACAATCTTAATCTGTGTCCTGTTTTTGGTAGTACGACAGTTGGAAGTCAACTCAGTGGCTTATGGCTTCATCGCGATTTGTGTTCCAATCTTTATCGATATTGCTTTAGCTCTCTTAAAGCCGATCGAACAAAAATTTGCCCGACGCTACGTCGAACAGGCTGCAGACACGCTGGAGCGAATTAACCCTATTCGGGTGGCTATCACTGGTTCTTATGGGAAGACGACCATTAAGGGCTACGTCCGTCACCTTTTATCTGAAAGTCACAGCGTTGTGGCCAGCCCAGCAAGCTTCAACAATAGTGCTGGGCTTTCCCGAGCCGTCAATGAACACCTCCATAGCGGAACAGATATTTTTGTCGCTGAAATGGGGACCTACGGCCCAGGCGAAATAGCTGATTTGGTCAGCTGGGTAAGACCATCGATCTCAGTCTTATCGGCGATCGGCCCCGTACATCTAGAGCGTTTCGGGGATCTCGATACAATCGTCTCCTCAAAAAGCGAGATCTTTGCAACGAGTAAAACTGCGATCATCAACATTGACGCCTATGGACTGACCGCCGAAGCCGACCGTCTTCAGGCTTCCGGAATCAACGTCCTAAAGTGCTCAGAAAAAGATCCGACAGCCGACGTCTTTGTGCACTCCGAAGAGGGCTTGACAGTCACGGTTGCAAACAATCGGATAGTCAAGAACTTAACCATCGATGCCGCACCAACAAATGTCGCTTGCGCCGTTGCAGTTGCGGTTTCGTTAAATACCCCAGAAGAAACCATCGCTCACCGGCTCGCTACATTGCCAGGCGCCGATCATCGCCGCCAAGTAGTCGTTAGCGAGTCCGGCGTAACAATCATCGATGACACCTACAACAGCAATCCAGCAGGTGCAGCAGCAGCGTTAGAAACACTAACCGGACTCGATGCCAACCGTAAGGCCGTGGTGACCCCTGGAATGGTCGAACTCGGAAATCGACAGAATCCTGAAAATAGACGATTCGGAGTCGACGCCAGCCTCATCGCCGACGACCTCCTGATAGTCGGACGAACAAATAGAAGTGCTCTGGTAAATGGTTCAAGAGATGGAACTGCCCGCGTTCATCTCTTACCAAACCGCGACGAAGCCATCAGATGGATCCGCGACAACCTCAAACCCGGCGACGCTGTCCTCTACGAGAACGATTTGCCAGATCACTACGCGTAAGCGGAAGCCTCAACAAGAATCTGCTGGTGACACCCACCCGGACACTATCTGCGGTTTCATAGGAGGTAATGAACCGTCCAGCAGTCTGCTTCGGCAGCCCTTCACCCGAACACGACATCTCGATCCTGACAGGATTGCAGGCTGTACGAGCCTTGTCCGACGCCGGCAACGACGTAGTAGCTCTGTACTGGTCCAAAACCGGGAACTGGTTCCAAGTCCCTGCTGACATCGAACCAAACGAATTCGCTGATGGCTTGCCAAGATCAGCACAGCCGGTATCAATTCAGATAGGTGAGAACGGTGGCTTCTATAAGGCTGGAAAACGCGGCAAACAAAGCCCAATCGATATTTCAGCCGTAGTGGTCTGTTGTCATGGAGGACCAGGCGAAGATGGCAGCCTCCAAGCAATGTTCGATTTAGCTGGCATCAACTACACCGGCCCAAGTCAACAAGGCGCAGCTATAGGAATGGACAAGCTGGCTTTTTCAGGAACTATGGAGGCTGCGGGAATACCAAGTTTGCCGCTACACCTCGTCACCGACGATCTAACCCTTAACGAACCCGGGCCTTTCATAATCAAACCAAGGTTTGGTGGGTCTTCTATAGGTATCGAAGTGGTTGATGATCTCGCTACTGCCAAAGCTCTAGTAAAGACTCAACCCCTTCTCCGATTGGGTGCCGTGGCACAGAGATACCTGAGCGATGCCGTCGACCTCAACATCTCAGTGCGAACCTACCCAACCACTACTCTGAGCGCAGTAGAACGACCACTTCGGCCAGAAGATGGCGGGATCTACAGCTACGCCGACAAATACCTCACCGGCAGCGAGGGGATGGCCAGCGCGCCAAGGGAACTCCCCGCCGACCTACCCCCCGGCATTGAGGGAAAACTCAGAACTATCGCTGACCAAGTAGTCCAATTAGCGATGGTGCGTTCGGTGGCACGGATCGACTTTCTCTGGAACGCCGACGGTCTGTGGATCAACGAAATCAACACAATCCCAGGTTCTTTAAGTTGGTACTTCTGGGCTCACGAAGGTGTCTCCTTTGGTCAGTTACTAACTGACCTCATCCAAGAAGCGAGCGAAAATCCCGCAGCGAGATTTCAAACTGATGGCGCTGATGGGACCGCTCTACGCGACGTCGGCGCCATTTCACACAAGCTGGCGTAATGAAAGGCCGTCTGATCATTTGGCTGCTTCCCCTGCTCATATCGTCCTGTTCTTATGGGACGAGTACGCCTAACGAAGGCCAGCAATTCACCAGCAGCCTCACCGAACAAGAACGGGCTTGCGTACAAGACCGACTTCTCACGGGCTGGGAACTCAACCTCACCAACCTCACCAACGACCTAAGCCCCGATGAGGAAATCGCAGTCGACATGGCAACCGAGTTGTGTCGGTTAACCCCAAGCGATCAACCCACCCAACTACAAACCGACAACGAGAAGCCACAAGTACCAGAAGAGCTATTACAGGCCCCTTCTACCTTTGACCCAACAGACGCCCCGCCAGGCAAGGACCCACTCTTAGACGAGTACTGGCGAGAATGCGGGCTAGGAGACGCTAAAGCGTGCGACAACCTCTTCTACTCTGCGCCCCGCGGAAGCGACTACGAACAATTCGCTTTCAGCTGCGGGGGTCGACGCAACATGGACTGCTCTCTACTTCTCGGAATCGATCAGCCCAACGGAGACCTAAGCCCTCTTACCCCACCACCAGGTGACGACGAAGAGCTAGACAAACTATGGGCCAATTGTGCTGATGGCAGCACTTCATCCTGCGGCGAACTGCGACTCACCGCTACCAGCGGCTCCCTCTACTCTCAATTTGGCACAAGCTGCGGGGCCCGAGGAACCACCTACTGCACTTTGATTCTCGAATACGACGGTGAACCACCATCGCTTAATGAGTTGAAACCAAGCATGGAGCCACCTGGCGAAGACGAACTACTCGACCAACTATGGGTATTGTGCGGCAACCAAGACGCCCGATCCTGCAAAGACCTAGCCAAATACGGCCCCGCCGACAGCATCTACATAAAGTTCGGCATCTCCTGCGGGGGTAGATCCGTGGCGCCATGCGCTCGCCTATTCGCTGACTTAACTTCTGAGAGCCCCTAGTCAGCAATCAGCGCCGCACGAAGAAACTCAATGGTTTCTCGTCGTGCTCTCACAAGCGAGCGCAAATCAGGTTCCAAGCCAAGTGCTCTCATCACTTCTGGCTCTGTAGCTACTCCGACTACAGCCGAATACACAGCAAGCAACAACATTCGAGGCTCATGGCGCCGAAAACGCCCAGCAACCATTTCAGTCTCTACGAACCGCACAGCCTCGCTAAGCATGACGCTCATAGCCGACGCCAACTCCCCCGAAGCGTCTCCTCCTTGTCGCGAAACCACACGGACAAGACCAAGCACCTCTGGGCGGCGCGCTGCCAATGAAAACGTTGCGCGAACCAGATCCTCGATGCGCTGAAAACCAACAGCTTGCGGGTTCGCTGCACCAGATAAAGCCAAACCAAGTTCATGCACCGCAAGCTCAATCGTCGAAGTCAACAAGTGCTCTTTAGAAGAGAAGTGGTACAGAATTGCTTGTTTGGTGATTCCCAGATCAGACGCCAAATCATCCAGTGAGGTCGAGTCGTAGCCTCGCAAACCAAATGCAGCCAAGGCTGAATCCAGAATTCGTTCGCGCGTCCGAGCAGGCACCCCAACATTCTAGATCGAAATCCAACATGGACTTACCATTTGGTAAGTTTTCTGCTAAAACTATGGATGTGATCAGTGAGTCCCTTTCGGGCAAACGGATAGCGATAACTGGCAGTACCGGTTTTCTGGGAACAGCCCTGGTGGAACGACTAATGCGTTGCGTACCGGACTGTGATCTTGTTCTTCTGGTCCGACCAACCCGCCGCAATAGCGCACAGCGTCGAGTCGAACGCGAAATCTTTCGCAACGATGCCTTCGACAAACTCAGGTCACAATGGGGAGAAGAGTTTGACCGGACCTGCGAACGCAGAGTTTCTGTCGTGTCTGGTGACGTCACTAACGACGGATTGGGGCTTAACGAACAAGACCGTGCGCTATTCGTCTCATGCGATGTAGTTATTCATTCTGCCGCGACAGTAAGTTTCGATAGCCCGCTGGATAGTTCAATCGAGATCAACCTGCTGGGACCCAACCGCATAATTCAGCTCCTGTCGGAGGCAAACGTAACCCCTCACCTTGTGGCGGTTTCAACCTGCTACGTAGCCGGGAACAGACGTGGAGCAGCCAATGAAGAATTTCTCGCCGGCACCCCTTTCCAGGTAAACGTTGATTGGCGGGCAGAAGTTGAAGCTGCACGACGAACACGAGCGGATCTAGATGCGCGAAGTCGAATACCTGAGCAACTTGAAGGGTTTCGGAAAGGTGCTCGCGAGGAACTCGGGGCCGCTGGCCTACCGATGCTCGCTGCGAAGACCGAACAGCTCAGAGAGGCATGGGTCGATGACCAGATGGTCGAAGCGGGTCGAAGTCGCGCAACGTCACTCGGGTGGCCTGATGTCTACACCTATTCAAAAGCATTAGGAGAGACCGCTCTTATCGAACTTCACGGAGATGTACCTGTCAGCATCGTTCGCCCCTCAATAATTGAATCTGCATGGTCGGAACCATCGCCTGGCTGGATCCGCGGCTTTCGAATGGCTGAACCACTTATCGTTTCTTTCGCTAAAGGCGAGCTTGATACTTTTCCTGGTTACCCCGAAGGAATCATTGACGTCATCCCAGTAGACATGGTGGCCGCTGCCATAATCGCCGTAGCAGCAAAAGGTCCAGAACCTGAACCCGAAGTGTTTCAAATTGCCTCTGGTTCCACCAATCCACTGCAATTCAAAAAACTACTCGACACTGCCATGGAGTGGTTCCGCGAGCATCCCGTCTATGACGCTAACGGTCACCCCACTGCCAGCACAGAATGGAAGTACGCAGGCTCGAGTGGCCTCGAAGAACAACTACATCGCGTGGTGAAAGCCTTCGATTTAGCTGCCAAAGTCATCAATCGGTTACCAATTCGCGGTGAAAGCAGCTTTACAAGCAAGTTTGCGGAACGACGCCAAAATCTCGACCAACTTAAGGGTTATATCGATATCTATGGTGCTTATGGGAAATGCGAAGCTATCTATGGGATACAACACACACTTTCCCTATGGCAGTCCCTATCTGCCGAAGACCAAGCTCAGTTCGGATTCGATCCAAGTGTCATCGACTGGCATCACTACATCACCGAAGTGCATCTACCAACCGTAGTAATCCAAGCAAGAGTTAAAACGACTCCAGAAAAACGCAGCGGACCAAGCCGCTCAGAACGACTCCGTTCAGCGGTTCTGGACACTGACCGTCATTTTGCCGCTTTCGACCTCGAGAATACGCTGATCGCCAGCAACGTCGTCGAAAGCTACGCATGGCTAGCTACTCGCCACTTGAACCCCAAACAACGGCTTAAATTTACCCTTCGAACATTGACTGAAACTCCGGGACTTTGGAGACGGGACAAACGAGACCGAACAGATTTTCTCAGGTACTTCTACCAGCGATACAAAGGTGCCCCGTTACACCAGCTAGAAGCAGACGCAGCAGAAATGCTGAGTGACCTTATTCTCATCAAATCCTTTCCAGCCGGCCTGCGACGTGTCCGAGCACACAGGGCGGCAGGACATCAGACAGTCTTAATCACTGGCGCGTTAGACATCGCCGTCGAACCTCTCCGCCCCCTGTTCGACCACATCATCTCAGCGAGAATTGACCGAAAAAACGGAAAACTCACTGGGGAAATGCTTGACGTACCCCCAACGGGTGAAGTTCGTGCACAACTAATGATCGATTGGGCTGAAGACAACGGACTGGACCCAGCGCAAGGCGTCGCTTACGCCGACTCAGCATCTGACCTCCCCATGCTGGAAGCCGTCGGTTACCCGGTTGCAGTGAACCCAGAAACTCGCTTAGTAACGATCGCCGAAAAGCGCGGTTGGTTAACTGAAAATTGGCCAAAGACCGCTGGGGCCCCTAAACCATTACTTCCTATGGGGCAGCGTCCGAAGCTACTAACCAACAGAGAAGGAGTTCGTTGATGTCTGCTCGACAAGGCCTGGTACTTGAGGTTGACAGGACCACTCCCCCAATAGTTTTTCATCATGGAGAAGGATTCCGCTTCGAAAGACTGCCTTCAGGTAGCCGGGTTGTCTACCCCAACGAACCTATCGAACCAATCGAGGATGTGGATAGCGCCATCCGCCACGCCCTAGATAACCCCCTTGGTGACTCTCCCCCTCTCGCGGCCTTACTTACCAAAGGAATGAAACTAACTATCGCCTTTGACGACATCTCCCTTCCCTTACCCCAAATGCAAGCTCCTGATATTAGGGGTCGCATTATCGAACAGATTCTTGATACAGCAGCAAGCGCCGGAGTCGACGATGTCCACCTCATAGCTGCCCTGGCCCTGCACAGAAGGATGACCGAGGCAGAGTTGCGTCACGCAGTGGGCGATCGCGTCTATGACGCTTTCGCCCCTAACGGCCAGCTATACAACTTTGATGCTGAGGACCCGGACGCCTTGTCCCACCTTGGCGAAACTGACCACGGAGAAGAAGTCGTTATCTCCAAAAGGGCAGCAGAGTCCGATCTCATCATCTACGTCAACATAAACCTCGTTTCGATGGACGGCGGCCACAAGAGCGTCGCTACAGGTCTCTCCGGCTATACCGCAATTCGCCACCACCACAATGTTGAAACAATGCAACGGTCTAAATCGTTCATGGACCAAGAAAACAGTGAACTTCACACCAAAAACTGGCGCCAGGGTCGACTAATTAGAGACGCCGGTGTCAAGATTTTCCAGATCGAAACAACACTCAATAACGACACATTTCCAGCTCCTTGGGATTTTCTACAAAAACGCGAGTGGGAGATGAATGCCAAAGAGCGCATGCTTTTATTGGGCACAAAGAAATTTCTAGACAAAATTCCCAGAAAAACAGCACGATCTATCTTCCAAAGCATCCGCGCTCCCTACGGATTGACTTCAATCCAAGCTGGCGAGGTGGAAGAAGTCCACAAAGTGACAACTGCCAATGTTTACAGACAACACTTAGTAAGAGTTGAGGGACAAACTGACATTCTCTCAATGGGACTCCCATATTTGGGCCCCTACAACGTGAACTCCATAATGAATCCAATCCTCGTCGCATGCCTCGGATTGGGTTACTTATTCAACATGTACAAGGGCAAGCCCTTAGTGCGCGAAGGTGGAGTAGTAATCATGAGCCACCCCACCCCATGGGAATTTCATCCCGTTCACCATCCGAGTTATATAGATTTCTTTGAGGAAGTGCTCGCCGACACGACCGACCCCAAAACAATCGAACATAAGTATGAGAAACGTTACGCCGAAGATGAGTGGTACCGACATCTATATCGAACCTCTTACGCCTACCACGGGGTGCATCCTTTTTATATGTGGTACTGGTGCTCACACGCCCTTCAACATGTTGGCCAGGTCATAATCGTGGGCGGAGATCAACGCGCAACGAAGAGGATGGGCTTTCGCTCCGCTAGTACTATGCGTGATGCTCTCGAGATGGCAACTGACGTCGTCGGTCGCGACCCAACCCTGACTCACATCCACAATCCACCAGTCCTCATGGCTGACGTCGTCTAGTTCTAGGAACAAAAATGACGGATCCGAATCGCAGAAACCCAATCAGTCACTTGACTGACCGAAGAACTAAAGCTTCGATTTCTCGCGTCGTTCGGAAGGTTGAATTTCCACTAAAGGCAGCTGAGACACCGGAGGGCCAAATTCCTCTGCCCTCTAATATCGGCGGGAACTACGAGACCGATTGGGCACGCAGATATGCCTCCAGACTCACAAGACGAATAGCTCTTTCCACTATTGGCAAAGGAGTCATCAACTATTACGCGAGTCCAACGATTAGGGGACTCGATCGCCTCCACGACCTCGATGGACCAGCAATTTTCGCAGCAAATCATCAAAGTCACGCCGACACATTATTGATGTTGACTTCCATGCCCCCGCCTTGGAAACACAAAGCCTTTGTAGGAGCTGCTGCCGACTATTTCTTCGGGAACCGCACGACCGGGGCGATCTCCGCGTTGTTCATAGGAGCCATACCCATAGAACGCACTTCGATCAACCGAAACACAATCGAAAAAGCAGTGGACCTGCTTCGATCCGGGTGGAGCATGGTGATCTACCCAGAAGGTGGAAGGTCACCTGATGGGTGGGGTCAAGAATTTCGGCCTGGAGCTGCCTTTCTTGCGAAGCAGGCAGGGGTTCCAGTAGTTCCTGTCCATATTCGAGGAACATTCGATATTCTGCGAAAAGGACGCAACTGGCCAAAGCGATCCAAGGCGACAGTCAACTTCGGAAGACCATTAGAGTTCGCCGAAGAAGACAACAATCGGCGATTCACTCGGAAACTTCAAGCTGCTGTCGAATCTCTCGCCGACGAAACAGCTACGGGCAACTGGTTCGCCGCTCGACAACGTTCACACTCTGATGAAAGTCCAGGAATCCAAGGGCCAGATGGTGCTCCATGGCGTCGCCGTTGGGCGCTGAGCGACGAAGATAAAGAGAGAAACGACGGTGAACGTCGTTGGCCCTACGTCTAAAGTTGAACCGCAAGTGGCGAAATGCCGTAAAAGGCGTATCTTCTTTAGAGCACTCATCGGCACGAATATAGAAGAGGGAACTTAAATGCCAGTAGCCGCGAATACCCCTATAGAGCTGATAGCGAAGGTGTACGACAATCTTGCTGACAGCACTGTAATGGGACGCGAAAAGTTAGGGCGTTCGCTCACACTGGCGGAAAAGGTTCTCATCAACCACTTGGCATCTGAAGACCAAGAGTTGGAACGAGGCGTCAGCTACGTTGACCTGAATCCTGATCGTGTTGCTATGCAAGACGCGACAGCACAGATGGCTTGGCTTCAATTTATGACTGCTGGCCTTCCTGAGGTTGCGGTGCCAACCACCACTCATTGCGACCATCTCATACAAGCAAGGGACGACGGCAAAACTGACCTGTTAGCCGCTAATGAAAATAACGAAGAGGTCTACGACTTTTTAGAAAGCGTGTGCGCGAAATACGGCGCCGGATTCTGGATGCCCGGAAGCGGCATAATCCATCAGGTCGTACTTGAACAATATGCGTTCCCAGGTGGAATGATGATCGGCACCGACAGCCACACCCCTAATGCCGGCGGGCTCGGAATGATCGCTGTCGGAGTCGGAGGCGCCGACGCAGTTGATGTGATGACAGGTTTCGCCTGGAATGTTCGTTGGCCAAAAGCAATCGGGGTGCACCTCACAGGAGAATTATCTGGCTGGAGCGCCCCTAAAGACATCATCTTGAAAGTTGCTGAAGTACTCACAGTCAAAGGGGGGACTGGCGCCATCGTTGAATACTTTGGCCCAGGGGCGGAATCATTGAGTTGCACGGGCAAAGCAACCATCTGCAACATGGGCGCTGAAATCGGCGCCACGACTTCACTCTTCGGGTACGACGAAGCAATGAGCCGTTACCTGAAATCAACAGGGCGCGAAGACGTCGCTGATCTAGCAAACACTGTCGCTGAACACCTTCGAGCAGACGATGAAGTAATCGCCAACCCTCAGAATTACTACGACGAAGTGATTGAGATCGACCTATCGACTCTCAGCCCTCACATCAACGGACCACACACACCTGACTTAGCCCGAGAAGTTGCCGAATTGGGAGAAGAAGCAGAAGCTAACGGCTGGCCTTCCAGCATCAGCGCCGCGCTAATTGGTTCGTGCACTAATTCGAGCTACGAAGACATCACCCGAGCGGCCAGCATTGCCCGTGAGGCTACAGCCAACGGAATTACAGCTAAAACTAAGCTGCTTATAACTCCAGGCTCAGAGCAGGTAAGAGCCACCATCGAACGAGATGGACTCTTGGCTGACTTCGAAGCATTAGGAGCGACAGTCCTGGCAAATGCTTGCGGACCGTGCATTGGCCAATGGGACAGAAGCGCCGAAGATGATCACACCGCGGGCGAAGCCAACGTCATAGTCACTTCTTATAACCGAAATTTCCCAAAGCGAAACGACGGTGACCCGGCAACTTTGGCTTTCGTTACCTCCCCTGAAACCGTTATGGCATTAGCTCTGGCTGGCACAATCGACTTTGACCCTTTGACCGACACCTTGCAAAACGAAAACGGAGAAGAGGTTTCTCTATCCGTTCCTGTTGGCATCGAACTACCACCTCAAGGCTTCGATCCCGGACAAAACACGTTCGTTGCACCACCGGCAGATGCCTCCCACGTTGAAGTGAAAGTCTCCCCCACATCTGACCGCCTTCAAGTTCTTCAACCCTTTGAAGCCTGGAGCGGCAACGACTACGAAAATCTGCCGATTCTCGTTAAGGCCCAGGGAAAATTCACAACTGACCACATCTCTATGGCCGGTCCTTGGCTCAAATACCGCGGTCACCTTGAAAACATTTCAGGCAACCTCTACCTCGGGGCGGTAAATGCGTTCGACGGGTACGAGGTTGGCTACGGCAAGAACCAGCTCACTGGCGCAACTCAAACCTTTCCAGATATCGCCCGCAGTTACCATGAGGCGAATCAAGGATGGGTGGTTATCGGCGACGAGAACATGGGCGAAGGTTCAAGCCGTGAACACGCCGCTATGGAACCACGATTCCGCGGCGGACTGGTAGCAATCGCACGTTCATTCGCGAGAATCCACGAAACCAACTTGAAAAAGCAAGGAATGCTTCCTCTTACATTCGCTGATCCCGCCGATTACGACAAAATCAACGAAGATGACCGCATCGCTGTTCGCGCGCTAAATCAACTTACGCCAGGACAACAAGTAGAAGTCGAAGTGACAACTCCACAAAGCTCTACGTGGTCCTTCCTGGCAAACCACACCTTCAGCGCCGAGCAGATCGAATGGTTCAAAGCTGGATCTGCCCTGAACATCATCCGAGCCTCTGTATAGCTAACCGCTAACCAGCATTTTGCATTCTCGCTAACCGGCCCGAAAATTAGGAAACCGGCCCGGGGGGCGGGCCGGTTTCAAGAGCCGTAAGGAGGAAGGGGTGCTCCGCCTCGGCTAACCGCCTAGGTGGGGGGCACCTTTTGGCAGTCGTTCAATGTCGGGCGACTCGGGGGAAGCCGTTAAATCCCGACAAATTTCACCTTAGTTACCCATGGGTCATTCATCAAGCCGAACTTATAGATACTTTTGATCTGTTAAACAGATTGAAAGGTAGTCTGTTGCTATGGAATTGAAGCAACTCGATGCCCTCGCCGCGGTAGCAGAACACGGTCGATTTTCCGCCGCTGCCCGCGCCCTAGATACGGTCCAATCCAATATTTCAACTCACATAGCCCGCCTTGAAGATGACCTAGGCGCCATCCTCGTCGATAGAAGCGCAGGCGAGTTAACTCCAGAAGGCCGTGCCGTGCTAACACGTGCCCGACGGATAAATACAGAGCTAGCTGCACTTCGAGATGACGTGACCTCGATGACCTCGCGGGTTAGCGGCCAGGTAAGGATAGGCATCATTGGAACAACCGGGCGTTGGCTCCTACCTCCGCTACTAGACGAACTCAGCCGAGTCTTTCCAGATGTCATGACCACCGTCATCGATTCGACCACGACCGCGTTAATCCCGCTACTTGAACATGGCGACCTCGATCTAACGGTTATCAACACTCCCCTTCAACACGACGAATTATTTACAACCCCTCTCTTCGAAGAGCAGCTCGTCGTCATAGCACCAGACGGACATTCCCTTGCTAGCGACGGGGACAGACCGATCCACATCGGTGAACTCGCAGAACACAACTTGCTGCTAAGTCCCCCAGGTTCAAACCTACGGGTCCTCATTGATGACAAAGCCCGTGAAGAGAATGTTGAGCTCCGCACCATTGCCGAACTTGATGGCATACGCCTCGCCGCAACGATGGCGTTCCAAGGGTACGCGCCCGCGATAGTGCCAATAACCGCCATACCATCATGGATAGGGCGCGGCGGATGGGCGGTCTTAACCCTTCAAGACATGCCTCGACGTCGAGTCGGATTAGCTATTCGGCGGCGCGGGATGCTTTCCGCCCCGGCATCAGCAACCAGAGATGTGCTTAGGCAAATTGTCCGCGATCGAGCACCAAGTATCGAGGGTTTGACCGCTGTTTGAACGCGTTTATGACGAACAGCACTATTGATGCACTCAACTCGCCTACGCTCAGTCATGTGACGACTCCAAGCACGCTTCAGATCCGGCAAGGCACCCCAGCCCATGCCATTGCTGGCGTACATGATCTCGATGGTCGCCCAGTCATGCTTATCCGAGCAGAAGATCCCGAACACCGAGGGGCTCTCACACCCGAAGACGGCGACACACTTACAGCAGCCGCAAATCTTGCTTTAGAAAAGCACCTTCCAATCGTGTTACTACTCGCCTCTTCCGGCGCAGACGCAAACCATGGCGTCGCAGCCCTCGATGGCTGGGGGCGGGCCGCACGAGTTCTCGCTAAGGCTTCCGGCGTAGTACCAATCCTGGCAGGGGTAACCGGTCCAGCTGTTTCGGGAACCGCTCTACTAATAGGGCTAGCCGACATCGTCGTCATGGCAGACGACGCTTACGCCTTTGTTAGCGGACCAGTACCTGTCCGCCAAATGACCGGAGTCCAGGTTGACGTCGAAGAACTAGGCGGCGCTAACGTCCACTATCGAGACACAGGAGCAGCGAGCATCGTCGTACCTCATGACGATGTTCTTCCAACCATCAGCGACATTTTACGCTTCTTACCCAATCACAATGAGAACGAAGCGCCATTCAATCCGTCGTCAGACCCAATAGACCGACAAACCCCAGAAGCCGGAGAACTTCTACCCGACACGCCAACAGGTTCATATGACGTTCGCGACGTAATCAGCCTGGTCGTCGACGACCACGATTTTCTAGAACTTCGCGGAGGTTGGGCCGCAAATCTCGTTACCGGATTCGGCAGCATCGGTGGCCGACCTGTAGGAATCGTCGCGAATCAGCCCATGGCAATTGCCGGCACCCTCGACATTCCAGCTTCCCAAAAAGGTGCCCGGTTCGTCGCAATGTGTGACGCATTTAATTTGCCCATCATCACCTTCGTCGATACCCCAGGTTTCTACCCCGGAAAAGACCTTGAATGGCGAGGAATGATCAGGCACGGAGCGCAAATGGCCTTCGCCTACGCAAGAGCGACTGTCCCAAGGATTTCGCTAGTACTCCGAAAATCTTATGGCGGTGCATTCATCGTTATGGACTCCAAAACAATGGGCAACGATGCCTACCTAGCCTGGCCCACAGCCGAGATCGCTGTAATGGGAGCCACTCAGGCCGCCCAAATTCTGCAACGCGGTGAGTCAGAGGAAACAATCGCTGCCTGGGTAGAAGATTACGAAGAGACCTACCTAAACCCCTACGTCGGCGCTGAACGAGGATTCGTAGATGCGGTGATTGATCCAGCCGACACACGAAAAGAGCTAGCAGACCTCGTTGACCTATTCAGCTCAAAGCGAGAGCAACTGCAGCAACGAAGGCACGATAACTCACCTCTTTAAGCCGCTTGACGCACCATCAGACAGACCATTCATGACGCTCTTCGTAAAGATGACAAAAAACTGACCCACTGAAAGAGGCGAACCGTCCCAACTTGATGTACGGTCCGGGCGGGGTTTATCAAGCCGTGCAACGGCGCACCTGAGGGCTTGACCCCTTTGCGGACAAATAAGACGTACAGAATGCAGAGGAATAACCGTGTCAGAAGAGTCCTTCACAATTACAGATAACCGAAGCGGAGAAACAGTCACAGTCCCAATCGTGGATGGCACAATCTCCTCATCTGCTCTTCGCGAGTTAGACAAGGGAATGTGGTTTTACGACCCGGCCTACATGTCTACAGCGAATTGCAACAGCCAAATCACCTACATCGACGGCGGTAACGGCATCCTTCGATATCGCGGGTACCCGATAGAACAATTAGCAGAACACTCAAACTTTCTTGAAGTTTGCTATTTGCTACTCAACGGCGAGCTCCCGACAGAAGATGAGGCTACAGAGTGGGTAGACCACATCACGTACCACACTTATGTGCATGAAGACATCGCTCGGTTTATGCACAGCTTCCGTTACGACGCCCACCCAATGGGAACCCTGGTTTCAACGGTAGCGGCGCTGTCAACTTTCTATCCCGAGGCCAAAGACATAGACGATCCACACAACCGTCTAATACAGACCATCCGACTTATAGCAAAAATGCCAACGATGGCAGCCTTTGCTTACAAAAACCGTTTAGGTCTGCCGTACGAGTATCCCGTTAACCATCTTGGTTACACCGGAAACTTCCTTCGAATGATGTGGAACGTTGCGGATCCTGCTTATGAACCAGACCCCATTCTGACGCGTGCGCTAGACATCCTTCTAATCCTTCACGCTGACCACGAACAAAACTGTTCGACCACCACAATGCGAACCGTGGGCTCCAGCAATGCTGACCCCTACTCTGCAGTTGCCGCCGCAACATGCGGCCTCTACGGACCCCTACATGGCGGCGCGAACGAGGCTGTAATTCACATGCTTCACGAAATAGGAAGCTTCGACAACGTCGCTGCGTATGTTGAAAAAGTGAAGTCCGGTGAGACCCTTCTGCAAGGTTTCGGGCACCGGGTTTACAAGAGCTACGACCCGCGCGCAACCATCATCAAGAAGACCGCCGATCAGGTGTTCCAAGTAACAGGGATGAACCCTCTGTTGGACATCGCCATGAAGTTGGAAGAAGTCGCTTTAAGCGACCCCTACTTCATCGACCGAAACCTGTATCCCAACGTCGACTTTTACTCCGGGCTTATCTACGAAGCGATGGGCTTTCCCATGGACATGTTCACGGTGTTGTTTGCTATAGGCCGAACACCAGGCTGGCTGGCGCACTGGCAAGAAATGCTCGATGACCCTGAACAAAAAATCTACCGACCACGTCAGATGTACACCGGACCAGACGAACGAGATTACGTACCAATCTCAAACCGCTGATTCCAATCAGCGCAGCCTTATAGGTCGATCAGAATTTTTCCTATGTTCGCGTTTGTAGCCATATAGGCGTGAGCTCCGGCTATCTCCTCTAACGGAAATCTTGAATCAATAACAGGTTTTAAACTTCCGTCATCAAACCGAGGCAACAGCTGCGAAATGAAAAGTTGGTTAGCTTCGATCTTCTGTTCAATAGGCCGCGAACGCAGCACCGTTCCTATTAAAGAAGCTCTCTTAGGCAGCAAAGCACCCAATGCGAATGAAGCCACAGGGGCGCCCATGACACCGACCTGAACGATGCGTCCCTGAACCTTCAAAGATTTAATGTTCTTCGCTAAGTAGTCGCCCCCAATGACATCAAGCACCACGTCGACTCCTTGGCCGCTAGTCCAGTCATCTACAGCCTCTGAAAAATCTTTCGCCGTGTAGTCCACAACCAAGTCCGCACCCAAATTTCTGCAGGCCTCAACCTTGCTAGAAGAGCAAGTGACCGCTATCTCAGCCCCTAACGCCCTTGCGATCTGGATAGATGCTGTACCTACACCCGAGGCACCAGCGTGTACCAAAGCTCGACCGCCCGACCGCAGAGCACCCTGGGTAACGAGCGCATCATGAGCAGTCATGAAAACCTCAGGAATTGCAGCGGCATCAGCAACATCGATACCCCTAGGCACCGGCTGGAGCATTCGTTCATGGGTTACAACCATCTCAGCCATTGCTCCACCGGAAACTATCCCCATTACCGCGTCGCCCGTTGACCAGGCAGAAACCTCTGAACCAACAGCGAGAATCACTCCCGAATACTCCAACCCCGGTATCTCAAACTCAGGCTTGGGACCTGGTGCCGGGTATTGACCGACTCGCTGGAGCAAATCGGCACGATTCATAGCCGAAGCACTCACACCGACTACAACCTGGTCAGGCCCTGCCACTGGTTCTGGAACCTCTTGCACATCCAAAACATCTTCACTGCCGTATTCAGTTATCACCACTGCTCGCATTCGGGCGAGGTTAGCGGTAATCCGCCAACCAAAATCGCCAGACGCAGGGGTCTTAGCTACGCTCAAGTCTTAATGGATTACACCTGGCCAAAACATTTTGATGACTTAGCAGCCGAAGCTAGCCAATGGGTCATCGGAGCGACTTCCGATTTATTCAATACCGACGACGGGTGGCTCGTCGGCTACAGCGACGAATTCACTCTCAGGCTGGCCGAAAAAGGTTGGATTGGCATGACTTGGCCAATCGACAAAGGGGGCGACGGGAGGCCCGAGGTCGAACGGTTTGTTGTAACAGAACAACTGCTCTTGGGACGAGCACCTATGGCCGGGTCCTTTTTCCCAGACAGACAAATTGGCCCGGTTCTTCTCGCCTATGGAACCGAGGAGCAACAAGAAAGATTCCTTCCGGCGATGCGGCAGGGCAAATCCAAATGGTGCATTGGCATGTCGGAACCTGATGCCGGGTCAAATGTGGCCGGCATCAACACCCGGGCGATACAAGACGGTTCAAACTGGGTAGTAAACGGTCAAAAGATCTGGACAAGCGGAGCTCAATCCGCTGATTGGTGTTACTTGATATGCCGCACCGACCTCGAAGCACCACCACACAAAGGCATGAGCGAATTCATCGTTGACATGAGATCACCCGGCATCGAAGTGAAACCCATTAAAGACGCTTCGGGCGATTCACATTTCAACGAAGTCTTCTTCAGCGATGTACTCGTTCCGGCCGAGAATCTTGTGGGCGAACTTAACAACAGCTTCGGCCAAACGATGCGCCAGCTGGAACACGAACGGGGCGGCATTGACCGACTCGCATCTAACCAACGTCTGTACCTTGACACAAAGGATCTGGTCGACCCCGAAAATCCGCTCCTTCGACAAGAAATGGCACGAATAGAAACTGGATACAAGATCGGTCGAGACATGGTCCTCCGAAACGTGCTCAGACAAACACCCTTTCCCCAGTACTCAGCCGTTACGAAAACCTGGTGCACCGAGTTTGAGCAAAGCGTGGCCAGCTTCATTGGGTACGCAGTGGGGGCTGACTCAATGCTGAGCAATAGGGTCTCGCGAAACCTGACATATGCACCCGCGTACACAATCATGGGAGGCACCACCCAAATTCTTCGCAACATCATCGGAGAGAGAATTCTCGGGCTACCAAGAGAACCGCGTCCACAGCCATGAACCGTGAGAACGCCATAATCGACCTGAGCGGTGCGATGAACTGCCGAGATATTGGCGGATATCCCACGAGAGAAGGTCGACGGGTCCGAACAAATGCCATCTTTAGATCAGACCGCTTGAGCGATCTAATCGAAGATGACCTAGAAGAATTAGCTAGCTACGGCATCCGCACAGTCGTGGACTTCCGTACTGCGGCAGAGACCCATCGTGATATTTCCCGTTTGTGGTCGACAGTTACGACCCACGTCCCGCTCCCAATCGGAGATGAAATAGCCCAACAAACAGAGTTCGTCGATCGGATACGTGCTGGGGAAATCACAGCGGTAACCGTGACAGATGTAGCGGATAGCTATATCGAAATGCTGTCTGATTCGGGCCAACAATTCGTTAACTTTCTGGAGCTAGCCGCAGACATTGAATCCTGGCCATTGCTCTTCCACTGCACTGCAGGCAAAGACCGAACAGGTATCGCTGCGGCATTGATCCTCGAATTATGTGGCGTAGAACGTGAACTTGTCCTAGACGACTACGAGCTCACCAACACCTTGAGGTCTGAACGTCGAATCGCCCAACTCAGACCAAGCCTGGAAGAAGCAGGAGCCGACATTGAGGCAATCCGGCCAGCCCTATCAGCTCCACGCCAAGCCATGGAACAAACGCTCGCTTACTTCGACGCCGAACATGGCGGCGTAAAGCAGTTCTTACTAACTCGTTTAGGGATGAACGAAGATACGGTCTCGGCTATTCAACTGAACTTACTGGTATGAAGATCTAGCACTCACTCTCAATAGCGGCCTCAGACAGCTTCGAAACGCCAACTGTTTCCCTCAGCTACGAGAACTCCCGCAGTCCTCCCAGCAAAGTGGGTGCCAATGATGAGCCTCCCGTCGCTCCAACGCTCGTAGGCCTCGTGTCGAGTTGCGGTGGACATGTCCTGATTCCAATCCGCTGACGACGCTAAATCGGGCTTCGCAAATTGAACAGGGTGATGGGTCATGTCTCCTGTAATAAGTCCCGATTCATTTTGGGAATTAATAGTTACGCTCACGTGACCTGGCGTGTGGCCAGCAGTTAGCTCTAAGCCGATTTCGCCCGTAATTTCGTAATCAACATCGATAATCGTTGCCATCCCTGCATCAAGGATCGGCTGAACTGAATCTTCAAAGACCGGGCCATAATGTTGCGGCTCACTAGACCAGTGCGCAAGCTCATCTTTCACGAAGAGATACTCAGCATTTGGAAAAGTCGGCACCCAACTGCCATCGACAAAAGTCGTGTTCCAGCCGACATGGTCAACGTGCAAATGGGTACTAATCACAACATCAACGTCTTCAGACCTGTAACCGGAATTTTCAAGTTCACTCATGAAGTCGGTCTGCAGGTTGTCAAAGGGAGTCGCACCCGGTCGCTGCTTGTTATTCCCACAACATGTGTCGACGATGATTGTCAATCCTTCCGATTCAACAAGCAACGCATGAATCGAAAGCTTCATCCTTCCTTCCTCCGTTACAAAGTCAGGTTTCAGCCATTCAAACTCGTCTACCACTTCTTCGGCACCAGGAAGCAACGCCGAAAAAGGCCAATGCTTTTCCATTTCTAAAACCTTGGTAATTGAGACGTCACCTATCTGCCACGTCGACATAAACCCTCCCCCGTCCTTCGAGCACTAGATTCTAAGAACCTCACGCGCCAGACTAGATCGGCGCTAACAAGCATGACGGAAACCCCTAAGAACGGAGTCCTCAGTGGACCAGCAAGACAACCGCTTCGAGGAAGCGGCGATCGAAGCGGAGTTTGAGACTGGCTACCGCGAAGAAACGCGCGAAGAGGCACGCAAAGGGGTAATAACCAGGTTGTTCCGGATGGCGTCTGGAACATTCGTAACAATCCTCGGAGTGATCTTGATGCCACTACCGGGACCAGGGTTACTAGTTGTTGCGATCGGACTCGGCATCCTCAGTCGCGATGTCGCTTGGGCCGACCGCTTGCTGCAAATAGTGCGACGTCGACTACCTAGCGATAGTGACGGAAGAATTCCAAGGTCGAGCATCGTAACAATGATTGTTTTGGGTCTAGCGGGTATCGCAATATCCACCTGGTGGACTTTTCTGCGATAGCGCAGCCCTTCCATCAAACAGCAGTAGCCGATTCAACCGCCGCAGAATAAAACCCCCAATTTAAACAGGTCGCTGAAGACTTCCAAGATCTAGGATTCAGAAGCGATACCCGGTCACAGCTATTGGAGTTATCGGGATTGATATATTTCCTTTTTCCGCGAAACAGTGAGGATCCACGATCATGAGCGCGTTCCGTATAGAGAAAGACACTCTCGGCGAAATCGAAGTTCCCGACGACAAATATTGGGCCGCTCAAACTCAACGCAGCCTTGAAAACTTCGAAATCGGCGGTCAGCTGATGCCCCAAGAGATAGTTAGGGCGTTTGCTTTCTTGAAGAAAGCATCAGCACTTGTAAACGCAGACTTAACAGATTTCTCCGGCGAGAAAGCCCAGGCCATCGCATCTGCTTGTGACGAAATACTTTCCGGCGAACACGATGACCAGTTCCCCCTAGTTGTTTGGCAGACGGGATCAGGAACTCAATCGAACATGAACGTAAACGAAGTGGTGGCGAATAGAGCCACAGAGATCATGGGAGGCGACTTCCGACAGGAGAAACTTGTCTCGGCGAACGACGACGTAAACAAGAGTCAAAGTTCGAATGACACTTTTCCGACGGCTATGCATATGGCCACATACGAGAAAATCGTCGCCGAAACACTGCCAAAAATTTCGCTCCTCCACGAAACGTTGGCGGCAAAAGCAAAAGAATTTATGGCCGTCACTAAAACGGGACGAACCCACCTGATGGACGCCACTCCATTGACACTCGGTCAAGAATTCAGCGGCTACGCCATGCAGTTACAACGAGGAACCGAAGCCATTTCTGACAGTCTGCAAAGAGTTAGAGAGCTCGCATTAGGCGGGACTGCAGTAGGGACTGGACTTAACGCACCTGAGGGCTACGACGTTGCGGTCGCCGAGAAGATAGCGGAGCTCACCGGCCATCCGTTCGTAACAGCAGAAAACAAATTCGAAGCACTCAGTGCACACGATGCAATGGTCGAAATCAGCGGCAGCTTAAAAAGAGTCGCCGTAAGCCTCATGCACATAGCCAACAACATCCGCCTGCTCGCAAGTGGTCCTAGGTGCGGCATCGGCGAAATAGTGCTTCCGGCCAACGAGCCTGGGAGTTCAATCATGCCAGGCAAGGTCAACCCAACTCAGTGCGAAGCCATCACCATGGTTTGCGCTCAAGTGATCGGGAACGATTCAGCAGTAGCAGTTGCGGGCACTCATGGTCAGTTCCAGTTGAACGTCTTTAAGCCTGTTATGGCCTACAACGTCCTCCTCAGTGCACAACTCATTGGCGATGCCTGTCAAAGTTTCAATGACAACTGCGCAGTCGGAATCGAACCAAACCAAGAACGAATCGACGAATTACTTTCAAAAAGCTTGATGCTAGTGACAGCTCTCAATACAAAGATTGGCTATTACAAAGCTGCCGAAATCGCTCAAACAGCACATGCCAACGGCACAACACTTAGAGAAGAAGCGGTGAACCTAGGGCATCTCACTGCTGAAGAATTCGATCAGGTCGTAGTTCCCGAAGACATGGTAGGCAAGCTGCTGTAGCTAGCCGACAGAGGGTGGACCGAAACGATTAGCTTCTTCCTCTCCTGATTGACACATGAAGAAGAGAATGAGGAATACCAACGGCGTCGGCAATATGCCGAGCGGCAACCACCATCCGCTGCGACCTACATCGTGAAGACGTCGGACGGTTATCGACAAATTAGGTAACAAAAGAACTATCGCATATAGAAGGCTGAGACTCCCCAGGGGCGAACCTAACTTCCCGAGGGTCCAAAAAATTGTGGCAAGGGTCAGATTCGCGCCCGCAAACCACCAATATTCGGATCGGCTAGCCCTACCACCGAAGTTCGCATAGTTGAGTAAACCGCGTATGTAATTCTCGACTAGACGCATAGTGGGACCGTACAGCAACACACTCGATCAAGCGTCCCTATCGCTACAGGTGTTCTACTGAAAACCACCACCCACAAAAAGGACTAAATTCAAAGAGCATGGTCGATACAACACTTCCATTGGTGCAAGTTCCGATTGTTGACTACGGAGCTGACGAAGAAGCCATGGTCAGCTATCGCGAGCGAGGTACATCGCGGGCTCTCGAGTTAGACAACCGCGGACCTATCCGCTTTGGATCTGACGGACGTCTACATCGAGACATAGTGGACTCTTATAACCGACATGGCTTTTATATCTTCACAGAGGTCATTAAGGAGGAAGAACTTAAGGAAATCGAAGCTGATGTAGCGGACATGCTTGAAAGGTCACCTATCACCAAAGACGCTGAAGTAGACAAATATGGCAATACGGCATTAGGCGTAGGTCTTACAGCTAGAAACATCAGTTGGGTGCGGCCCTTGTCAGACCCTCTTGGTGGCACCGATGCTTCCTACGGCCGCCACCAAGCAAAAATGAATGAACCCGCCCCACCCACTGAGGCACCCGACTACGTTGTTCAGTTATTTCTAGGGTCACTGCAGTTTTCTGACGCCTGTCTAAGGCTGTATGGGCACCCAGACCTACTTAGAGTCGCCGAAGGTATCAACGGACCCGATTTCACTCCTTTCAACGAAGCCGTGTGGCTGAAGCAGCCCGGACTGGGCGGTTCCGTCGCTTGGCATCAGGACGGTTGGACTCATTGGGATAGTCCCGAATTAGATAACCACACTCATGGCTTCAACTTCATGGCTCAGCTATACGGTTGCGATGCAGCTAATGGACTCTGGGTGGTTCCAGGTTCACATAGCGTTGGCAAAATAAATATTAAGAAGATGGTCGAAGACGCCGGTTCGGATCGGCTTCCTGAAGCCGTCCCAGTCATCTGCGGGCCTGGTGACGTGGCGATGACTAGTCGACAAGCAGTTCATGGCTCCTTCGCCAACACGAGCTCAAATGTCAGAGTGACAATTAATTTCGGATTTCATCGTCGGTCGTCGGTTCTCGGAATACGAAGTGGGGGTGTCCACAACCCAGTGTCAGAGTATGACGAGGAATACATCTTTGAACGCTCAAAGGCCATCGCCTGGGGGATCGACGCTCGGTCACAACATTTTCCTGATGAAGATCGTTATGTATACGAACCCTTCAGAGGGATTGAAGAACAATTCGTGTGGAGCGAAGAAACAAAATCACATTTACGCGATTACAACTTACGAGACATAGGGATTTGATATGGCGGTTCTCGAATATCGGTTGGAGGACCATGTTGGTCTGGTGACGCTCAACCGACCTGAGGCTCGAAATTCGCTTAGCCCAGAGCTCATAGTGGGTCTCGCAGAACTTTGGGAAAGCATCAAAGCGGACTCTGAAGTTTGGGTCGTGGTTCTTACAGGGGCCGATAATTCAACTTTTTGTTCCGGCTTCGACTTAGGAACCACAATTCCCCTCATCACGGGCTCTCGAGAACCACAAGACCAGTTCGAGCAAGCCATATTCGAAGACAGAGAGTTGTTACGGCGGGCGACTCTCGTAGGTTACGACATCGGCAAACCACTCATCGCTGCAGTCAACGGTCACGCGATCGCAGGAGGCATGGAGCTTGTACTTGCTTGTGACCTTCGAGTAGTCGCACAAGGAGTAAAGCTAGGCCTATCCGAGGTTGCTCTAGGTCTTATCCCAGGCATGGGTGGCACCGCCTTACTCAGGCGACACCTGCCGGGTGCGTTGGCAATGGAGATGCTGCTTGGCGCGAAGCCAATTGTCAGCGACGATTTAGCTCACTCGGGATTATTTAATCGTCTGGTCCCGGTATCTGAAACCTTGGCTTCAGCGATAGAGCTCGCTCAAATTATCGCATCGAACGCGCCATTAGCTGTCCAAGCAGCTCGGCAAGTAGTTCGAAAGTCAGCAGACCTAGAAGAGTCAGAGGCCCTACTTCTGGAAACCCAAATAGGAGAAACTCTGGCCAAAACCGAAGATGCGGTGGAAGGACCCTCGGCCTTTATGGAGAAACGACCTCCCAAATTTCTCGGTCGATAATCTTTAAACGCTTAAACGTTTCAGCTGTCTCTAGCGCAACTTTCCATCTGATGTTCTGCGCCTAGAACTCTGGGGTGCCCCTGGAAGGCTCAAAGCCGTCATAGGCCTCAAGCTAAGCGACTCAACTAACTAATGTCCGGCAATTCAAGAATGTGGGCTTCCTCCACGCATGTCCTCCTGTAGCGAAACATTTCTCTAGCGCCATCTGCGTTAGGTAACTCAAGGAATGCTTTATGGCTTGGATACCACACTGCTAGAACTTCGTGAAAACCTTCAAGGTCGCCCACTACCGAACCGCGGACCGGTGAGCGCCACAAAACAGAACCTCCAACCTCTCCAACCGAATAACTAATTGACTCCATATATGCGGTGTAACTTTCCCCTCCAGGAAAATCGACTTCCGGGCGATATTTATTGATATTCAACATCACCAGCGGCAGCTCTTTGGAGGCGGCAGCCAACTTCTCCAATCGCGCCATTTGGTGCGCCGCTGAAGTGTTATTACCTTCCATGTAATCAAGCTAGCCCGAACAGTTCGGACCGAAGAGCAACGAGGCCTACCCTCTAGATATATCCGATTAGGGTGAAGGGCTATCTTTATGACACCTTTGGAGTACTTTGACGCCTCTTCGAAGAATCAAGCGTGGCACCTACATATGCCCGCCGAAATTCACGGAGCTTTTGGAGGCGTCACCGGGGGCGCCTTAGCAGCCGCAGCCATTGCTTTAGGACGCACGGTCGAGCCGAACCGGATCGCAGCTGGCCTCGATATACATTTCCTTCGCGGTTTATCAACTACACAAGCAACAGCCCAAGTCACAACTCTTTCATCTGGACGAAGCATCACAATTCTTCGAGTTGAATTCAGCGACGATTCAGGTACCCCAACCACCGAAGCACGCGTAGTCTTCGCTGCTCCCGAATCCCTAAGAACCGATATCCAAGCAGCTAACCGAGATAGCGGTCTCTTAGGACCTCCACCCTCTGACTTGTCCGAAAATTCTAAACCTTGGCGAAAACCAGAAGGAGTTGAGGTTCCGATCATAGACACCGCCCGTCCGAGGGCATCTCGCGTCGGTGCTTCTATCGCGACATTGGTCACAGTCCCATGGGAAACAACCACTGACGGTAGCGAGGGTGCTTGTCTAGCCGCTGACCTTTCAGTCGGTCCACCCGTTGATGCTGTTCTTCCTAGGGGTACGTGGGTCCCCCACCCCAACCCGGACCTGTCGCTTCGATTCTCGGGACCAGCCACACGCCAAGATTTAGTTGCCATCGCTATATGTCGCGAAATCTCAGGTGGTTTAGCGACCGTTGAAACAGAAGTCTGGCAGGAACAATCCTTAGTCGCTAAGGGATTATCAACGAGCCTTTTACTTTCTAGATCCTGAAAGCACTCTTGGGGTCTCATCAAAGACCTGAATGTCTTAGGATCAGCCTTGTAGCGTCAGGTTGGCTTCAGCAGAGGAGTAAATATGAAGTTCGGAATGCTCTACGAGTTGCAATTGCCAAAACCATGGGACGAAGAAGCAGAGTTACGTCTCATCGAAGAAGCGACGGAACAAATCGTTTTAGCCGACAAGATCGGCATCGATCACGCGTGGGCGGTCGAGCATCATTTTCTTGAGGAGTATTCCCATTGCTCAGCATCAGACGTGTTCCTAGCCTCCCTAGCGGCAAAGACCGAACGGATAAGAATTGGTTTAGGCATCCGCCAGGTAATTCCGAACTACAACCATCCGTCTCGTACTGCGGAAACTGTCGCTATGTTGGATCTCATATCGAGAGGACGCGTCGAATTCGGTATCGGAGAAGGCGCCACTCGTTTAGAGCTTCGCGGTTACGAAATTAATGCCCGGCGCAAGAGAGAACTATCACTCGAAGCCGCCGAACAAGTCGCAAACATGATGGTTATGGAACCCTACCCAGGTTTCGAGGGTGAAGGCTTCTCAATGCCATGCCGCAACGTTGTCCCGAAACCTATGCAGAAGCCTCACCCCCCAATGTGGATTGCCTGCACGAATCGCTCAACCATTGAGGTGGCCGCTCGGAATGGATTAGGGGCACTCGCATTTAGTTTCGTAGACCCTGACGAAGCAAAGGATTGGGCAAACACCTACTACGACATCATCAAAAGCGAAGAATGCGTTCCCTTAGGACACACCGTAAACGCGAACTTAGCGATGGTGGCTGGATTCAGTCTCCACAAAGACGCCGAGGAGGCGATGCGCCGTGGGATCGACGGGTTTCAATTCTTCAGGTATGCGGTCAACGCACTCGTAGCCAACGAAACACGGCCCGGACGCAGCAATCTATGGGGGGAATACGAAGAACTCAGGGGACCTGATTTACCGACTATCGGGGCTCCAGGTATCGGAACTCCCGAGGATTACACAGCCCTGGTAAAAGAATTCGAGTCCGCGGGCGTCGATCAAGTCATATTTCTGCAGCAAGGCGGCAAGAATCGACACGAAGACATCTGCGAAAGTCTCGAACTGTTTGGCGAAGAAGTCCTTCCTCATTTCGCTCCTCATAGGGATCAGCGAGTCGAGGATAAAAACACCGAACTTGCACCTTTTATTGAAGCCGCCCTTGAAAGAAAACAATGGATGGCACCACTCAGCGATGAGGAAATTCCTATTGTTCCTCCATCTCAAGCAAGAGAATCTTTCTACGTAAAGTCTTGACCTCTAATCAGACTCAAGCATTCGCGCTAGGAAATTGTTGATATCAGATCTGGCCTGTTTCGCTACTGCGGTTTGCGCAGCAAAACCGTCAAAACCGTGCGGTGCGCCAGGATAAACATGAAGCTCCACAGGTACCCCCGCATGATTGAGTCTCTTTGCGTACTCAATATCTTCGTCTGCAAATCCGTCTAGGCTCCCCGTCATGATGAACGTGGTCGGCAAGTTACTAAGGTCCGATTCCCTAGAGGGGGCCGCGTGGCTAGGAACATCTTCGGTCCCGAATAGATCACCGAGATACGAACTCCATCCAAAATAATTCGATTCCGGGTCCCATATAGGTACGTTCCATCCGGCCGTTGTAGTCGTTCGAGTGTCATCAATCATCGGGTATATGAGGAGCTGATAGTCGATCTCGAATTCTCCCCGATCTCGAACCAGCAGAGCTAATGCTGCAGCCATACCACCACCAGCACTCGGACCGCCGATACCGATTCGGTTCACGTCAACGCCCACTGACTCTCCATGCTCCTTCAACCACTTCAAGCCGGCATAGGAATCTTCTAGGCCGCTCGGGTACGGATGTTCAGGCGCTAAGCGATACTGCACAGCTGCCCCCACCAAACCAAAGCGCTGACACCACCGATCGAATCGATCATCGTCCTGTTCAGGAGCACCTAGGACATACCCACCGCCATGAGTCCAATACAACGCTGGTTTCAGCTCTCCAGAGCGCTTCACGCTATGGACGCGAACTCTTACTTCATGACCATCGAGCCCGGGGATGTAGTGATCGACACGCTCAACCTCATCTGAAAGCAGGACTCCTTCGTTCCGAAGAAGTCGAGAGTTTCTTGCGCTTTCGAGGGTGTCAGAATTAACCGTTCCCAAAGATGGTTGAGACTCTAAATACGCTCGCACCTCGGGGTCGTAATAAGGATGTGAAGTCATGTCGTGCACCGTAGATCACAGCCACTAGGGAGTGCTCAATAAGACAAAAGCTTCAGAACCAATATTGGATTGTGTCTCCGCTATCGGATCAAAATGATCGTAACCCGCTGCTTGGAAAACAGGGCCTAACCCCGACAATTCAACCCAAAGTTAAGCAACAGTTACTTACTCGACTATGACTAACCACTCACTAGGACATTGGAGTCCAAGAAAAGGAGATAACCGTGTTAGATGACTTAGGCATCATCGCCCAAATAATCGAGGGTGCTCTTTTGCCCCTCTCACTAATTTATTTGGCTAGAGAAGCTCAACTAAACGTAAAGCTCACCAAAGCGCAATTCAGCCACACTCTGACTAACCGACTTTACGAGCGTTACCTTTCATCCACCCAAAATGAAGAGTTCGTTTCCTTTCTAGCGAAAGATTTTTCGTCAAAGGAACTGACAAGCGAAGACCAGTGGCGAGTCACACTATGGACCAACACCATGCTGGTCGATCTATTCGACACCTACGAACAGCAACAGAACGGTTTAGCCACTCAGGACCAACTCGACATGCGCGTGAACCTTCTCAAGTTAGGACTGATGCAAAGCCCTGGCGCGAAGGCAGCTTGGTCCCTATGGAAGCCAGCCAGAGATCCTTTATTCGTCGATTGGTTCGAAATGGAAATCTACGGAGGTCCCCTAGCAGAAGACTCAGACGAACACGCTGCATCCCTCAATATGAGACGTTAACGATTTTGGCCTCACCGTTTACTGTCTAAAGCTAACTTATGACCATGAAGGGGACTCATAAGGGGCGTGCGCCTGGACCTACTGTTCAGGACGTTCTCAGCACGGATGCCATTGGGCCACCTGAAGTTCTACTTCGAGAATACCCACCAGAATTTAGCGACAACCGAGAGATATCTGCAGATCGGTACCTCAGCCAAGAGTGGCATGACTTGGAGGTCGAGCACGTCTGGCGAAAGGTCTGGCAAATGGCGTGCCGGCTCGAAGAGTTAGCCAATGTCGGAGATCACATTGTCTACGAAGTTGCTACCGAATCAGTCATAGTCGTGCGAACGGGCGAAGGCCCAACCGAAATCTGTGCCTACATCAATTCGTGTCTGCATCGTGGAACGCAGCTACGAACCACGGGCGGCAATATTCAACGCTTCAGGTGTCCCTTTCACGGATTCACTTGGGACCTTGAAGGTGTGTTAGTCGACATACCCAATAGCTGGGACTTCCCAGACATCAAACCTGACGAGTTCTGTTTACCAAAAACAAAGATCGCTTTCTGGGGCGGATTTGTTTTTGTAAATTTCGACGAAGAATGTGAGCCATTTGAAACCTACATAGAGGTCCTAGACGACGAATTTCGAGATTTTCCTTTGGATGACCGCTGGAAGGCAGCTCATGTAGAAAAGATAATGCCCTGTAACTGGAAGTTGGCACTGGAAGCCTTCATCGAGAGCTACCACATTGGTGTAACCCACCCTCAAACAGCCGCCTACGTAGCCGATGCGAACACCCAGTACGACATCTTCCCGGGCTCCCGGCACGTGAACAGGATGATCACGCTCGAAGGAATGCCCAGCCCTAACCTCCGAGAAGTTCCGCCAGAGGAAACGATCCGAAAAATGCAGAGAGATGTTCCTTTCCATGGAGGTGATCCGATCATTCCCCAGGAAGGTGATCGCGTGCGGGACCTTCTCGCCAACCGGGCCAGAGAGAAACTTGGTATCTCGGCTCGCGCGGACATGTCACACCTTTCAACATCTGAAGCGCTTGACGCCATCGAGTACTTTCTCTTTCCAAATCTGGTGCCTTGGGGAGGTCAAGGCGTGCCGATCTGCTACCGCTTTCGGCCTAACGGCAACGACCCACATAGCTCAATCATGGAAATCATGTTGCTGTTCGCCAATCCCGACGAAGGACCACCCCCACCACCCGGCGCTATAACGAAACTGGGACTCAACGACAGTTGGACCGATGCTGCAGCGCTCGGAGGCGCAGGGATGGTTGTCGACCAGGACACCGACAATCTGATTCGCATTCAACGAGGCCTACAGGCCAGCAAAAGAGGGGCCGTCACCTTGGCGGCTTACCAAGAGAGCCGCATACGGCATTTTCACGAAACTCTCGAACACTACCTAGCTGGCCCAAAGTAACCTCACCTCAATGAATGAGATCGAGTCGATAAGACACCTTGTCCACTCTTATTGTGATCACGTCTGCAAGAACGATCAGAAGAGTTGGCTTGAACTTTGGACCAGCGACGCCGTATGGGACATTGGTCGTGGGCCAGTTCAGGGACACGACGCGCTAAGACAAGCCATGCAGACCTCGATGGAACTGTTCGAAGCAGTGAATCAGATGACCTTCAACGGCACGGCAACTACAAGTGGGGACAGCGGCGAGGGACGCTGGTATATATGTGAGTTCGCTAAAGCTAAATCCGGGAAATCCTTGTTCTATCTAGGCCATTACGATGACACCTATCAGAAGGGGTCTGAAGGTTGGAAATTCTCCAGCAGAACATTGACTTGGCTTTATCAAGGGCCACCGGATCTCAGCGGCGCCTTTGGCCCTCCACCTGGCTACAACACCTAGGCATCTAGAACATGCGAAGTCTTTATCTAGTTGCCGCGATCACTATGGCTGGTGTTTCATCAGTTTTTGCGCTTCTCGCCGAAATACACAATGCCTATGGAATAGCTGAGCGAAACTTAGGATGGATCGCTGGTGCTGCATTCGTGGGCGCGTTGGTGACTCAGCTCTGGCTCTCCCGATACGCCGACAGAGGCTACGGAGGCCTGCTATTGCGACTAGGAGTCATTGCCTCAGCTTTAGGGTTGTTGTGGTTCGGGATCGCAGATCAGTTGTGGCAGTTCATCCTTGCTCGATTGATACTCGGAGCAGGAATCGGAGTGATTGTTCCTGCCAGCAGACGTTTTATTATCGTTAACGCAGGCTCCAACCAAGGTCGACAACTCGGCTCATTTTATGGTTCTTACATCGCCGGTTTTGTCTTTGGGCCTCCAATTGCTGGTGCTTTGACCGTCGCCTTTAACGTTCGAACACCGTTCCTTCTCTTCGGTGCACTGACCATTGCAACGTATTTATCGATATACCGGTTAGAAATACCAGCTACACAAAATAGTGATCAAACTCAGAAAAGAGTTTTGCGACGCTTGGTACGCAGCCGCCAAATGGTCGCTGCGTTATTGGTCGTGATCTCCTTCAGGTATTCGATCGGAGTTTTCGAACCTCTTTGGGCGCCTCATATGGATAATTTGGGCGCGTCAACCATGATCGTAACCTTGTCCTTAACTGGTTTTGCCCTACCGATGTTGCTAATAGCTAGGTGGGCAGGCTCGTTATCAGATCGATTCAGCCCCCGCGCCACATCATTGCTTTCCGCGCTCGCAACAGTCCCATTAATGGCCTCCTACGGATGGATATCTTCCGTCCCCATTCTCTTCATCGCAGCGATGCCCCACGGAATGATGGAGGCAGTGCAATCCCCTGGATCTCAGGCTGCCGTTTCCGACGCGGCACCGTTAGATGACGCCGCAGCCGCTCAAGGACTCGGGGAAGCCATGGGTTCAGCCGCATCAATGGTTGGCGCTTTAACTGCAGCGCCGCTCTACTCGTGGCTCGGACCGGGTCCAGCTTTCCTTATCGGAGCGATAACCATGTTGGTTCTGCTGTCAAGCAGTTGGCTACTCGACCCTCCACCCCTCTCGGAACGAAATTCAGAGTCGAAGTCGATTTAATAGTCGGCAATGAGAGCGGAACTAGATGCTTTATCTCTCGGCCGGCGGTCAAGAATGAACTCAGGTGGACGCAAATCATTAATTTCGCTGACACCGCTCGGGTCGCTGTAGTAACCCAGGGCGTAACTTCCCATTGTGTAGCCAAGCATCTCTTGTAAATCATGATCAAGGCTCTTAGCTATCTCTGGCGGACATGACAGATACTGATTCTCTTCAGTACGCAACCATCCCAGGCAGTAGGTGATGTTTACACCAGTCCGGTCAGAATCAGAACAGTTCTTACCGCCTCCATGAATAACTGACCCTGAGTAGAGCAAAACAGACCCCGCAGTCATTACCGCCTGACTTGTTTCCTCATCCAAAGCTCGACGATCATCAGGCCACCCAGCAGATCCCGGTACGACCCGAGTCGCTCCATTTTCTTCGGTGAAATCCGTCAATGCCCAAATCGTGTTGAACTGAGGCTCAATTTCAGCGGGCACGTAGCCGCCCCATGCGAGTCGATCACGGTGGCGAGGTTGAGCGCCCTGACCAGGCTGAATGTTGATGATTTGAGTGAGATGTAATTGGATTTTGTCGGTATAAGGTTCCAGGAACTGGCGGGCAAGATCAGTCGTAGTCGGATGCATCACTAACTCTCGAGCGGCTTCACTACGAGCCACCAGCGCTCCGGTCCGAGCTGTGAGCCTCCCACTGAAATCGTCACGCCCTGTAGGAGTTGAAGCAATAAACGGTCGGAGTTCACTGTCAACGCGCGACCGGAGCTCATCGCTCATTACATCCACAAGCACACACGCACCGTCCTCACGAAGAGTTGTAAGAACATCATCGCTATCTGCATCAGCATCGAAATAAACGAGGTTCGCCATTTGCCTAGCCTATGTCAATCGGGTTCATTATTTTACTGAACGATTATTCGAGTCCCGATCAAGACTCGGTCTTGCGCCGATCTGTCATCTTTTTAAAGTGCGTAGCCCCATTCATCGAAGGGACACGCCCCTCGCCAGGCCCCATGTCCGCCATGACAGTAAAAGCCGCTGGTACACGAAAATTGAACGACTCTTCTTCAGGAAGCAAACATGCCTCAGAGTCGCAAGCCTGCCAACGAACCTTGCCGCTAATCGTGACCCAGCGGCCATCATCATCTTTCGTGATGGCCCTACCATTCTGGGCGATCGGCAAACGCAAGATCACGTTTCCTTCGTAGACCTCGAGCGTGTGTCCATCGGTACCTAAAGTCAGAGGACGTGTATCAGGAGCAATCATCGTGTAAGGCAGTATTCCTTCCACGTCTCCATCTAGCTCAATCGATGCCGCAACTAGCCCTTCGGGCACTGGCTCTTGATAGAGGTGCATACCTTCGGGTACCGAAAAACGGGCCACTATTTGCCTAGTGATACCGATCGGCAGGTCAGCCCCGTCGAATTCAATCTCAACGTTTACTTGTTCACCTGTTACAGGTCTTTCGGCAAGAGTGAACTCTTCTCCCTTTACAGCGGCAACCAACTGTTCAGCTCCCGGCCGAACGGTGAAATTATTTTCAAAGAATTTTTGGGTAACAATTCCCTCAGAATTAGTCACATAGACACCGGGGTACGGAATCCCATACCAAGGGTGATCATCCTCAGCGATAGTTGTATTAAGAATCCCAAACGACCGTATGACCTCGCTATCAGAATCCGAGAGCATCGTGAAACTAGCCCTGTGGGCCTTTTTATAGTCGGCGAGCGCATCAACTTCGTCGTAACTCAGTACATACAACTTGGCCCCCGCAGCTTCGAAGTCAGACATTCCCTTTTCCAGCTCGACCAGCTGGGTGCGACATGGCGGTCACCAAACAGCCGATCGGGTAAAGACCAAGACCACAGGTTTCCCTTCGCGATCCTCGTGCAGGTCAAGAGTTACGCCGTCTGAATCAACTGCTACAACGTCAGGTAGGCGTTCTCCAACTTCCGGTCCCGTAGGAAACGCTCCCAAAGGGTTGGATCTGGGCCCAGATCCGGCCGGCAAGGGAGCTATGTATCCCTCGGCGTCTTCGTATTGATTGGGCGCCAACTCAGCCCCACGAGTATCACGTTCGATCTGCATACGGTAAAACTTAGCCCGTCAGAAACGACTACGGTCCTGTGACCGGCCATAAGGGAGCAGACAAATGCCGCAACCACTTCGATTCGGCGTTATGTATGACTGTCGCCACATACCTGGCGGCGATTTGTCCATGTCTGACGTTTACTCAGCAACAATCGAACAAGCGGTCCTGGCCGATGAACTTGGGTTTGACCACGTTTGGTTTACGGAACACCACTTTCTAGAGGACGGTTATCTCCCAGCCTTTCAACCATTAGCTGGGGCAATAGCAGCTCGGACTAGAAATATTCGGATCTCCAACGACATAGCGTTGCTGCCCCTGTATCACCCGGTGAGACTCGCCGAAGAACTAGCTGTCCTAGATCACATCTCTGAAGGTCGGATGGAATTCGGAATTGGGATGGGTTACGTGCCCAAAGAATTCGAAGCATTTGGGGTTCCACTCAAGAACCGAGTTTCTATGACCGACGAAGCCATCGAGATACTCCGACTTTGTTGGGCAGATGAGCCATTTAGTTTTACGGGCAAGCGCTATCAACTATCAAACATAAACGTTTACCCGAAACCAGTGCAGGTCGGAGGTCCGCCCCTGTGGATAGCCGCTATGAAAGAACCCGGAGCACTGCGAGCAGCTCGCTTCGGAACGAACTTGCTGCCACAAGGACGAAGAGAAGACGTCCTTGACCCATGGAGAGATGCAGTCAAAGCCGACGGCGGAGATCCCAACGATTATCGAGTAGGGATTATTAGATCTGTCTACGTAACAGATGACTTCGACAAAGACTGGCCAGCTATACGAGAGGCTGAACGTTTTCGCATGGGCGTTTACGGAACATTTATGGCCGAGACCCCCGATGACTACGGCTGGGGCAGCGAAGGCGGCATACCTCAGAACGTGCTCATAGGAACCGCCGACGAAGTCGTTAAGGAACTCACAGATTTCATTGAGCTATACGGAATCACAGACATAGCCACTTCGGGCTTACCACCAGGACTTGACCCCGAATTCATGGCAAGAAACCTTGAACGTCTTGCAACAGAGGTAATACCGCTTCTGAAGTAGCGAATTAGGAGGATTCAAACGCGTAGGTGTCAAGGGTTTCTTGAGCTCGAACACGAAACTTGTGCCAATTACCTCCCCCGTAATAGGCAAGACTTCCTGGTTCCGAATCGCCATGACCGTTGTAATAGGACAGGCAATCTCGAAGTGGTGCCGTAGCTATGTCAGCCTGTCGACAGTGTTCGGCATAGTTCATTTCTGCTTCTTCAGTGATGTCGACGACTTCATGCCCTTCTTCTCGCATCATCGAAAGCATCCAGACGATGTAATCCGCATGCGTCTCTATCGCGTCGGTGAAGTTGAAGCTTCCGCCTCCGCCTTGCGGTCCAGTCATGATGAACAAATTCGGGAACCCATTGCTATGGATCCCTAGGAAGGTCTTGGTCCCTTCAGTTTCCCACTTATCTTTCATCGTTTGGCCACCCCTACCAGTGACCATGTTGAAGGTTGACGTCGCCATCCACTGGAAGCCAGTGGCATAAATCAGCACATCGAGTGGGTATTCCTGGCCTTCGTGAACTACTCCGTTTTGGTTGATATTCGTCACACCCATGGGCGCGGTATCTACTAAGTGGACATGCGGCAAGTTGAACGTAGGCAAATACTCATCGTGGAATGTGGGTCGCTTGCAGCCATATGGGTAGTAGGGCTTTAACGCCTCCGCTGTTTTTGGATCTTCGACTATCTCATCGACTCGGGCCCGTATCTGCTCCATGATGCGGAAATTTGAATCCAACTGTTTTTCAACCATTTCCTCGGGTGTGAGTTTCCGATCGTGTTCTTTGCGTTGCTTGAAATCATCAACTTTCCCTGCCAGGTAGTCGTCGTTTGCTTGGATCGCTGAGCGGCCGGCTGAAATCCTTGAAAATCGCTTTCTTCGGGCTCTTGCCCAGCCCGGTTCTTCTTTCCAGGATTCGATTTCATCTGCTCCTGTAACTCGCTGGTCGCGTACGTCAATTGACGAAGGTGTGCGCTGAAACACGTACAGATCGCCGACAATTTTTGCGAGCTCCGGAACAGCTTGGACTGATGTAGCGCCCGTACCGATAATCCCAACCCTCTTTCCCTCAAGATCCACGTCATAACGCCAACGCGAGGTGTGGAATGACTCCCCTTCGAATCGTTCCATTCCCTCAATCCGAGCGAGTTTGGGAGTTGTCAAAATGCCATTAGCCAAAATAACGTAACGAGAGCGCATTGCATCTCCGCGGTCTGTATGCACAGTCCAGCGTCTTGTTTCTTCATCCCAGTCAGTTCGCTCGACCGTGGTATGGAAGAGACATTTGTCATAGAACCCGAACTTGGTGGCCATTGACTGGCAATACTCAAGAATCTCAAAACCTGAAGCAAACTTCATTGTAGGGAAATATTCCATTTCCTCTAAGAGAGGCAGGTAGCTGTAGGACTCAACATCGCATGCGATACCTGGGTAGCGATTCCAATACCAAGTGCCCCCTACGTCACCACCTTTTTCGCAGAACCTGACATCTTGGAAACCTGCTTCTTTAAGTCGGTACCAAAGAAGGAGCCCCGCGAAACCTGCGCCGATCACGACTATTTCGCAGTCGTCAGTTAAGGCATCGCGTTCAACAGGAGAGTCGGAATAGTGGTCTTCGAGATACTTAGAAAATTCCCCCTCCATCGTCATGTAATCAGCAGCACCTCGCCGTTGCTCTTTGAATTCCCGATATTTCGCCTGCTCAACAGCATCGAACTTTGCTGCCTGAGAAACTTCGGGAAGCGTTTTCAGACTGGTATCAGAGTTGACCTGATAACCCTTACCTTGAATTTTGTCACTTGCCTTACCGGCTCGAGTGTCAAAAATTTTGAGGCCTGTTTCGGGATCGATACTGATCGCCATTTTGCTCTCCTGTTCGGACCCTAGTGATGTTAGGCAATCAAGATGGGGTCGTGCTGCTTCGATCGGGCTCGATTGAAATCACACCCATACGGCGCTTTGCCCGCCACTCTGACCTGCCTGTGACTATCAAATTGATAGTCTCTTAGGGTGACCGCTCGCGCCTGGATAGCTGTTGCGTTTGCAGCAGCGAGCGCCGGTGTAGCTCAAGGTTTTGGCAGGTTTACGCTAGGTGTCGTATTACCTGCAATGCGCTCTGATCTAGGACTATCAAATACGGTCGCTGGTTCAATTGCTACCGCAAACGTTGCTGCCTATCTAATCGGCACCTTGGCTGTAGCTATAGCTGCCTCGCGCATCAAACTCTTGACGGTCATGAAGGTTGGACTACTCATTGCCGTAGGCGGGCAGGTTGTCTCGGCACTTGCTCCTAATGCTGCTGTTTTGATGTTTGGGATGTTCTGCTGTGGCTTTGGCGGAGCATGGGTTTGGATTCCGACCCCTGTTGTTGCAAGCGCTGCATTCCCACCCGAAAAACGCGGCACGGCCATCGGACTTCTTTCATCGGGCATGGCCCTAAGCATCGTGTTCACCAGCCAACTCGCTGGCTGGGTTCGACGGGTATGGGGAGATGAAGGCTGGCGCAATGTTTACGTAGTCCAAGCAACAATCGGACTTCTAGTAGCAGTCGGAACCGTAGCCATAGTTAGACACGCTCAAGATCAGCTCTCGCCTAAAGGCAGTGTGGGCGGGTTTGATGCGCTACGTCGTGTACCTGGGTGGAAACCGATCACCGCCATGTACACCACATTCGGTTTTATGTATCTCCTCGTTCTAGCGTTCATGAGTAGCCGGCTAGAAGATGACAACGGCTGGTCGGCCAGCAACGCTTCTTTGTCATTCACCTTGATCGGGCTGGGGATGGTGTTCGGCGGTCCAATTGTCGCTAAGTCAGTCGCCACCTTCGGAACCCGAGCAACCCTCGGATGCGCCTTCGGTCTTTGGACCGTTCTCGTACTCAGCATCCTGCCTGGTTGGGTACTGCCTACTCTTGGGGCGTCAATAGTGATTGGGATGATATTCGCCTCAATTCCAGTAACCCTGACCATGTACTTCGTCGAAAACGCGTCAGCTGAGGATTACGGTCCCGGTTTCAGCGCAGCTACTTTGGCTTTCGGTGTAGCACAAATGGTTTCGCCGCAGATTGGTGGCGTCTTAGCCGACTGGACATCCACTTTCCTTTGGGTGTTGTTGCTCTCATCTGCTTGTGCTTTATTAGGAATTGTTGGGGCACTTCGGCTACCTAAACTCCCAACATCAACACCGAAACCTCTCCCAACACCACCGCCTAATCAGCCCTTGGTTCCTCCATCAGTTTTTTGCGTACGCCCCCATTAAGCACACTGAAGGGCTATCAGCCTAAATTCATTACATGAATCGTGACCTTTCAGAATCTGGTTTTGACCTCAAACAAATTGACCGCTTACTAACTACAACACGAGCCGTTCGTAAGCGTTTGGACTTCGCTCGCGACGTCACCGATGACGTAATTTTCGAATGCATTGACTTAGCCGAACAGGCACCTACCGGCGGCAACGACGCGAGTAGGCGTTGGCTCGTAATCCGCGACCAAGGACTCAAAGACCAGCTAGGGAGCTTGTACGCCGAAGTCGGGACCCTATTCCTTCAAGCCAGAGGAAGATTGGAAGGCACTGGCCACCCAAAAGAGCATGTTGTTAGCTCAAGCGCATACCTAGTTGACAATTTTTCGAAAGCACCAGCTCTAGTTATTTGCGCTATTTGGGGCCTCCATGACAACAGCGGTCGCCCAGGACTTTTTGATAGCGCTATTCCTTCAGCATGGAGCTTCAACCTAGCTTTACGATCGCGTGGCCTAGGCACTGCCTACGCCACAATGTTGAACAACAAAACAGCCGAAGTCAGCAAAATATTAGGGATACCCAATGGCGTCACCACATTGGTGTGCTTCCCTGTGGCATACACAATCGGACAGGAATTCTCCCCTGCACCCAGACGACCAGCGTCGAACATCACCTATTTCGACCAATGGGGCTTCACCCGAGAACTACCGAGCGCTGACGGCTCCGCTCGGATTCAAGACGGACCAGGTGTAGTAACAGAAATCGATACCGATGCAAGGCCGAGAAAAGTTTGGGAAGTAATTTCTGACATCAACATGCCAGCACTCTTTTCCAACGAGTTCGTCGGAGCAGAATGGGTTTCCCAAGACCAGACAGGAGTCGGGTCAAGGTTTACCGGTCGCAACTCAATCCCGGGATTACGTGACTGGGAGACCGAATGCATTGTTACAGAATGGGTTGAGCGCCAAGTATTTGAATGGCGCATCACAGATCCAGATAATCCAGGGGCTATTTGGCGCTTCGATTTAGCTGAACAAGGCACCGGAAGCCGACTCCGATTTTCAATGGTCATTGGGAAAGAGAACAATGGCACCGCACCAAGAGCACAAGAAGATCCCTCAAGAGAAAACGCGGTCCTATTCGAACGACGTTTAATCCACAAATCAAACATGCAACGCGTTGTAGAAGGAGTGAAGACGTTGGTCGACGACGGACCTAACGTCGATCAATAAATACGTGTTCCTTCGCTAAAAACATCGTCGACCGCTCAAAATCTATGAAATTTGCTTCATCCTCATAAGCACGCTTAGCTGCAGCTCGATTTTCTGGAGTCGGATTCCCCATCGCTGACCGATCCATCCACACCTCAGCGTGACCAAGATATGGCTCTATTTTCGATCCGCGAGAGCGGTTAATCCCCTCGGTTAATTCTGCTTCATCTCGGTGAACCTGTTGATACCGAACGATCCCCGATCCATGAGCTTGCCGCCGGATAACCGGGCCATGGTGTGTTCGCCAATACCACTGAGCTTCTTCCATGCTCAAAGAATCAAGCTGACGCAGAGGGAAGTACAACTTAACCAAACTTGAACGCTCGCTCGCCACAACATTTTCTGGTGTCGGGTTCACCTGCGGATATTCGTAATTAAACCAAGCCACAGAGCGTTCCAAATCAATGAAGCGCTGTTCATCGTCTCGAAGAGCCCGATCCGCTTCTCGCCCTTCCCCAGAACGCGTTGCTTCAAACATTGCGTTCTTTGACTCCCACCAAACCTCTGCCACGCCGTCGTAAGGCTCTTCCATCTCTCCACGACGACCGGTAAGACGGCTGTGATCATCATCGGTGGAATGCACCTGCACGTAACGAAGCATGTTCAACGTTTTCGAGTAGCTAGCAACGAGAGGGCCGTGTTCTTCAAGCCAATACCTTTGCATCTCCTCTTTCGTCATACCTTCTTTGCGGCGCATCAGAAAGGTCAATCTCAGCATTCATCCTCCTCTTCCATCAGACCTTAGTTCGCACTAAAAGCAGATGGCATTGGCGCTCTTAAGTCCGCGAGTTGAATACTCGACACATTTGACCGATAAGTTGTCACTAGAGCGCCGGTGGCGGAACTGGCAGACGCGCCGGCTTTAGGTGCCGGTGTCTTCGGGCGTGTGGGTTCGAGTCCCACCCGGCGCACAAATTCTTCACTTCACTGAACGCAATCAACCATTCCAAACAGCATCAAACCAACTACTCACCGGAGCTTCTAACAGCGGGAAACCTTTCTCCTCAACTGCTCCGCAAGTGACACACTCAATTCCCGCATCTAGGTCGCGACGCCAAGACACGACCGTGTGGGTTTCGTGCTCTAAATACAGGTCAGCGACCGTCAACGTCGACGACGAGTTCTCCTCGACGTCATACAACTGAACCCAATCGTCACAACTTCGGCATCGCAATCCGATTCGATTCTCATCCCAAACCTCATACCCCCACTCAATGGCGAGATCATGACCTTGATGCATAGACCACTCATCGCCAGCTTCCAGCATCGGCCCACCTTCTTCCAGATGCTTTAGGTAGCGCATCCTCCAATCCCGCCCATGAACAAGCTTCGCTCGGACAGTTGAGTCAACCTGAGCCCGAGGGTTACCCTTCACCTCCGAGAGAATTTCATCAGCCAGGTAGATCGCTTCTCGCAACATATGTAGACGCTCTTCGTCACGTTCCATCTCTTCTACCTCCACTGACAGACTTAGCATCATCTCACGTGCTGCCTATCCACAAGGCAGAATGGAAGACATGTTGTCCCCTTACCGAATTCTCGACCTTACTGACGAACGTTCTAACTTGACTGGATTGCTGCTAGCCCAGCTAGGGGCTGAGGTAATAGCAGTCGAACCGCCAGCTGGCAACAGTTCACGACACATAGGGCCTTTCGAACAAGATGACGTAAACATCGAAAAGTCTCTCACTCACTGGGCTTGGAACCGTGGAAAAAAATCCGTCATCGGCGGAGTGGAAGAAATCGAGTTACTTGCTGCGACGTCCGATGTCGTCCTCGATTGCGGAGCGTTCGAAGGTTTAGATCTTGACAAGCTGCGATCGGCTAACCCTTCTCTTCTGACAGTTAAAGTGTCGCCCTTTGGCGCGACCGGTCCCAAAAGCGATTGGATAGCAACTGACTTGACGTTGCTGGCGAGCGGCGGCCAACTCGGCTTCACAGGAGATCCCGATAGAGCACCGCTCCAGATCGGTGCAGTGCCGCAAGGCTGGTTACATGCTGCTCTTGAAGCCGCCGAAGCAACAAGTATCGCTCTTTTCGAAAGAACGACTTCCGGCTGCGGCCAACACATAGACGTTTCAGCTCAGCAAGCAGTAACTCAGTGCACCCAAACGATGTTAATGACGAGCGCTGTAGGCGCCCCTCCCTGGGGACGCGCAGGCGGAGGTATCAAGGCCGGAGAATACGTTATTCGAACCGTCTATCCAGCATTAGATGGTTTCATCTCAATGTGCTTCATGTTCGGCGAGATGCTCGGCCCTTACAGCCAACGAATGATGGACTGGGTGCACGAGGAAGGTTTTTGTGACGAAGCAACCCGCGATCAGAACTGGGTCGATTTCTTTACAATGATTTTTACTGGACAGGCTGATCCGGAAGATCTCTATCGAGCCCAAGACGCGATTGCAGCATTTACCGCAAGTAAAACCAAAGCCGAATTAATGACCGGGAACAGTGAGCGGCGGCTTCTCATCGCGCCAGTCGCCACTACAAAAGACATACTTGAATCTGAACACCTTGAGGCTCGCGAGTTTTTTGAAGAAGTTCCCCAGCTTGGGCACAAATTTCCCGGCCGTTTCGCGAAGGCAACCACGCCACTCAAGAATCTTGGACCGCCACCCAAACTAGGAGAACACAACAAAGAAATACTCGCAGATCTCAATAGAAAACCGACAAGCCCCTCTCCTGTTGACCCTGCGCCTACAAGTAAGCCCTTAGAGGGAATAAAGGTTCTAGATTTTACATGGGCAATAGCCGCTCCGATGGCGACGCGCAATCTCGCTGACCACGGAGCGACTGTCGTAAGAGTCGAGTCCGAAGGACGGATCGATGTGATTCGCAACGCCGGACCATTCGTAAACGATGAAACTCACCCTGACAACACGGCGCAATACCACTCCGCTAACGCCGGAAAACACATGATCAGTCTTGACCTATCTGTCGAAGAAGCCCACACAGTCATCTGGGATTTGATCGACTGGGCAGATGTCGTAATCGAATCCTTTACTCCGAAAGCGATGGCGAATTGGGGACTTGATTATGAGTCAATAAAGAAACGAAAACCCGACGTCGTGATGTTGTCGAGCTGTCTGATGGGACAAACCGGTCCCATGAACATGTACCCCGGCTTTGGGATGCTCGCTGGGGCTTTGAGCGGGTTCTACGAAATCACTGGTTGGCCAGACCGGCCGCCAACTGGGCCGTTTCTTGCCTATACCGACTACACCGCACCACGCTTTACCGTCACCGCTCTCGTAGCAGCGCTAGATCATCATCGTCGAACAGGTGAAGGTGCTTATATAGATCTCAGCCAGCATGAATCAGCATTACACCTTCTTGGTCCAGCTCTCCTAGACCAAGAAGTCAACGGGCGCACTGCGCAACGATTAGGAAACTCCAGCGAACGCTATTCAGTACACGGTGTCTATCCAGTCCAAGGTGATGACAAATGGATAGCAGTGGTGTGTCAAAACTCCACAGCGGAAGAGACACTTTCCAAGCTCGTAGGTGAAGCAAACTTGGACGATTCGACAATCGCTAATTGGACTGAGTCTCAAGATCGTTTCGAACTTCAAGAGCTTTTACAATCCAATGGCATCGCGGCCCACATCGTCTCGGATTCTGCTGATGCGGTCTCAGACCCCCAGCTCATCCATCGGAACCACTTTCGGCGAGTACCACAGGCATACGCCGGCGAGACCGTAGTAGAAGGTTCCCATTATCAACTCAGCCGGACTCCCTCAAATACTCTGTGGGGAGGGCCACCAATCGGTGAACATACTTTCGACGTACTAAGCGACATGTTGGGGTACGACGGAGACAGAATCGCTGATCTCGCAGCAGTTGAGGCCCTCTACTAAAAGCGTGACTTTCCATACGCAAAGCCTTCTCAGGGTTCATGAGTGGTGCATGTATGCGAATTGAGTGCAACAATCAACAGAAAGCAATGAAAGAAGGCCCGTTGTGAACGAGCAAGACCGACTCGAAATAGCGGCATCATTCCTGGAAGAGCTTGAAACTAAGGCGCAACACCACACCATGGCAAACAGGGTCGAGGATGCCTCTTTGGAAAACGCCTACCTCATCCAGGACGCATTTATCGACATCATGACCGGCCGAGGTGAACAGGTGGTCGCTTGGAAAGTCGCTCTCACGAGCAAGGCCATGCAAGAGTTCTGCGGTGTCGACCATCCGTTGTCTGGCGCCGTGTTTAATAGTCGCGTTCAAAACTCTCCCGGGCAGGTCGTTCTCAGCGATCATCGACATCTTGGTTTGGAATGCGAAATCGCTGTTCAACTTGGAGCTGACCTCGATGCCACAACAACACACACAAAAGAGACTGTTCGCGATGCAGTAGATGCTTGCTACCCATCCTTTGAACTGATCGAAGACCGAGACGCCAACTATGACCAACTCAACCCCTTCGACTCAGTGTCTGAGAACGCATGGAACGCTGGAGTCATTTTGGGCTCTCCTTTCGCTGACTGGCAAGACATTGACCTGGTCGACACACCTACTGTTCTGGAAGTAAACGGCGAGGTTCTCGGATCTGGTAAGACCGGAGACGCCCTGGGTCACCCTTTCGAAGCAGTTGCTTGGCTCGCAAACCACCTCAACGACCGAGGTCGTACGATCCGAGCAGGTGAATTCGTGATGACTGGCAGCACAGTCATCACTTATTTCCCGCAGGTCGCTGACCGAGTGAAGTTCTTTGTAGGCGACCACGGATCAGTAGAACTCGCTTGCTTGTAGCGTCGCACCACTAAATTCTCACCCCTACTGTTTCCCGTTAGCTAGCCTGTTACCAATAAGGGACTTGGGGAACACGATGAGTGACATAAAAATCGTGCCGATGATCGGCAAAGCGTTTGGTGCTACCGCCACGGGAGTAGATCTAAAAAATCTGAGTGACGGCGAGTTCAATGATCTGCATGCAGCTTTTTTGGAACACGGATTTTTGCTTCTCCCCGGTCAACACCTCAACGAGCAAGAAAGCACCGCGTTTGGTCAACGTTTCGGGGAGTTGGAATTTGGTGGGGCTCCTATGGCCAACCAGAAGAAACATGAGGACGGTAGCTTCGGAAAGATTCATGACCTCCAGTCGCAAATAATGCGAACAAACGTCGGAAACGAGGCCTGGCACACCGACTCCACTTATAAACCGATCGCCAGCAAGGTGGCGATGCTGTCTGCCGTGGTCGTTCCGGATGAAGGCGGACAAACTGAGTTAGCTGATCTGCAATCCGGCTATGACACTCTGGACCAAGCCACAAGAGAAAAGGTCGCTGAATTAAGCGCATACCATTCAACAAACTTTTCTCAGGCGAATGACCTCGGGGACTTCCCAGATGCAGAAGGCGACGGCGTATACGGCGAGGTGTATCACGGGGAGGCTTATCTGCGGCCTATGGTCAAGATTCATCCGGAGACGGGGAAGCCGAACTTGTTCGTTGGGCGACATGCCTTCGGAATTCCAGGCCTCACTCGAGAAGAAAGCCGCAATCTGATCCGGTCTCTCGTAGAACACGTCGTCGCTGACGATTCGCGGGTCTACAGCCATAATTGGGTTGCCGGGGACACACTGCTATGGGATAACCGGAGAGCGCTTCACCGAGCCCGTCCTTACGACTACAGCAAGCCTCGATATCTGATCGGGACCCGAGTCGCTGGAGACCCTGCCTCTGAATTGGCTTACTATCCCGAGGATCCGGAAGCTGAAGCAGGTCGTCGGGCTCTCACCGAGGAACTCGGGTTTTTGCGTGAGGAAACCAAAGACCGAATGTATGGGGCGACAACAGCGTCGTTCTGAACGGATACCAACGTTCTTAGTTGCGCAACCATCGTTCGTTTACTCCAATGACATCACTTGATAGAGAAATGCGAACAAGCCTCCCCAGGGCGACCGTATCTGAGCGACGTAATCGATTCCGAAACGACCGTCGAGATCTATCGGGATTGCATTACCAATCTCATGGTCAGCTGGCGTCAAAGCCACAAAGCCCGGTATCTGATGTTGTCTGACCCAAGCTAGGTCACTTGATTCATCGCTCGAAAAATTGCCGTCCCCGTCGTTCAAATAAATTTCTATCCCAGGGCATGCTTCTTTTCCGCCGTTCGCTCCACCGTGTGTTCGGTCAGTTATATCGATGTCACCGTCGTTATCGACATCGAGAAGAACTACCTGGCCTTCTCCCCACACAGTGCACTCCACCTCAACTTCTGGATCTTCATAATTCAAGGCCCTTGGTTGTTCACCCAGTGCCTCTTGGCTGATATCGGTGAAATTTCCTGAGCCGTCGTTGCGAAGAATTTGGATGAATCTTCCCACGTAGTAAAGGCTTCCGGCCCTCGTGGTTCCGATGACGATGTCTATATCTCCGTCACTGTCGATGTCTGCAGTGGAGGCATGGTTGAATTTGGTGGTTCCCTGTCCGAACCGCCCCGTGGGCAGACCGTGCACCTCCCATTGATCACTCGGCTTTTGCTTGTCACTGATAGCTATTTGTGCCGGCCAGGGGTTCAAAGAATCTATTTCGTCTCCCCACAAAAGCACCGGGTCGGCCAAACCATCGCCATTAAAGTCTTCAAGTAGGGACGACATAACGTAGTGGTCAGTACGACGCATTGCCTCAGGCAGATTCTCGATTGAATTCACAAACCCTGCTCCGCCATCATTCAAAAACAAAGTCCGCGCTGCCAAGATATCGGGGAACCCATCACCGTTTATGTCTCCCGACGAAGCATCATGAGCAAAAAATCTGTTGCCGCGATAGTCGATGGTGTCCGAGGCATCAAAGAGTTTGCCATCACGAGATAGCAGCAAAACGTGAGGGTCCATGTCATTGATTCTCTCTCCAGTTGGGAGGAGTTTCAGTAAACCTTGCGAGCCGGCGAAGATATCGTCAACCCCATCCTGGTTGAAGTCGTCAACTACTAGTCGATACGACATGTTGCGTTCTGGTGGCTCTCCGGAGAAGTAAATCGTCGGATCTGCTATGAGCCGACCTGTTCCGTCGTTGAGGTACACCCTCACTGTGCTTCGCTCTTGGTGGGTCATCGTGTGTGGGAAAATGGCCCAACCGACCACTAGGTCTTGGTGACCGTCACCGTTGAAGTCTCCGACCATCATGTTGTGTGCGTCTGCAGTAAATGAACCGTCTCGTTCGTCGCAGTCATTAACCGTTGGGTAGCAATAGGTTTCGTTGTAGCGCTCGTTGACGAAAACTGTTTCAAAACCGAAATTGAAGACGGCGTAGTCCTTGCTGCTCGTGCCCTCTAAGTCATCTGGCTTGAGGTGTCTGGTACGTGAGACGTCATGCTCGTACAGGGCCACTTCGATTTGGAGGCCAACCCTCTTTGAACGTCCATCTGCGGTGGTGACATCAACTGAGTATTCGATTGTTTCGTTTCGTTGAACGATGGGACTGACGAGCGTGAGCGATTGTTCTGTTGAAGCCAACACAATGAACCCATCGGAAACGATTTGGATGTCAGTTATCTCTTCCTGTGAGACCACTGAAACCTCGAACTGTGAATAGCTGTCGACAAGCGCCGGCGCCACCACTGTCAGTTCAAAATCGTTGACGTTAACGTCTACGTCAACTGTTGTCGCGACCGCAGTGGTCTTCGGTGAAGTCTCTGTTGAAGCCTTCTCAAGGCGCGTCGTGGTAGTCGTCTTTGTTGTCGATCCGCCGAGTTGGTTGGTGGCGTCTGTTTCGCCTGCGGTCGAGCAGGAGACAGCCAACAACGCGCATACAACCAAACTTTGGGGAAACCTCACCAAGCCAGTATCGCTCAGATCTCGTCTACATCTAGCTTTTGATACGCGCTTCGATTCTGAAGCAACGCCAATCTCGGGACTGTGAAACTTAGCCAGCCCCCATGATGGCTTTAATTTCTAGGAACTCTTCAAAGCCATGTTGACCCCATTCGCGGCCGTTACCTGACTGCTTGTAACCGCCAAACGGCGCGTTGAAGTCGGGGCCCGCTCCGTTTACATGAACATTGCCGCTACGGATTCTCCTAGCCACCGACATTGCCCTATCTTGGCTGCCCGACACATAGCCTGAGAGTCCGTAAAGCGTTTCGTTTGCCATACGCACTGCATCGTCATCGTCTTCATACCCGATCATTACTAGTACCGGCCCGAAAATCTCTTCTTGGGCGATTCGCATCTCATTCGTAACATTGGTGAAGAGCGTCGGTCGAACGAAATATCCGCTGTCCAAACCTTCCGGGCGTCCAGTTCCACCTGTGACCAAGGTGGCCCCTTCCTCAATGCCGGCCTCAATTAACGCTTGGATTTTGTTCCACTGCACTTCAGAAACCACTGGTCCAATAATTGTTCCATCGCTAACCGGGTCTCCGACTGCAACCGACTCCATTGAGCCTTTGGCTATAGCCGCAGCTTCTTCCATGCGGCTAAACGGGACGAACATCCGGGTAGCAGCGTTGCATGACTGACCGGAATTGGTGCACATTCCAAACGCATCACGACCTACAGCTTCAGCCAGGTCAGCGTCGTCCAGAATGATGTTCGCGGACTTTCCACCAAGCTCTTGAGCTACTCGCTTTACGGTCGGAGCCGCATTTCGGGCTACCTCAACTCCTGCTCGCGTGGAGCCAGTAAATGACATCATGTCAACTCCGGGATGTGCTGATAGGTGAGCTCCTACCGACGGCCCATCGCCATTAACTAAATTAAAGACACCGGCGGGAACTTCAGCTTCATCTAGCAATTCAGCGAACAAGATGGCGTTGAGCGGGGCAACCTCTGAGGGCTTCAGCACCATTGTGCAACCAGCAGCAAGAGCCGGCGCTACCTTGCACGCAATCTGGTTGAGAGGCCAGTTCCAAGGCGTGATCATCCCCACAACCCCAACCGGCTCCTTTGCAATCAAGGATCTACCCATCTGTTCTTCGAACTCATAGGAACCCAGGATCTGAGCCATCGTCGCGAAATGAGCTACTCCAGTTGGCGCCTGAGCTGCCTTAGCGAGACCTTTCGGGGCCCCCATCTCAGCAGAAATTAGGCTTGCAAGATCTTCTGATCGGGCACTCAAAAGCCCAGTAATCCGATTCAACAACTCAACGCGATACTCAATTGAAGTTTGTGAGTAGCTATCGAAGGCTGCCTGCGCAGCGTCAACCGCAGCATCTACATCGGCTGGAGTACCCATAGCGATAGAAGCTATTGGTGCTTCAGTCGCCGGATTTATGACCTCAACTGTGGCGTCCGTAGACGGTTCAACCCACTCTCCATTGATATAAAAACGGCCTAAGTTGGAGCTGAGTTCCATGTCTCACCCTTCAATCATGTTTAGGTTACTTAATACTGTTCTATCGGTCAGCCTATCTACCCGCAACATCAGCACCAAAGCCAAGCTCTACTAAACGAAACTTCCACAAGAGAACTGCGCACCTCAGACCGGTTACCATAAAGGCAGCACCAAAAAAAAGAGGATCAAATGAGCACTACCGTCGACAGTAAAGATCTACTGGAACAATCTGCGACATTTGGAGCGATGACTGAAGGAACCGCTCTCGATTGGAAGATCATTGCAGCACACAACCAACAGATGGCCAGCAGCGTCGCTAGTCGAGTTCTCGACCACCTCCGACTGTTAGAAGGCGACCACGGCGGCTTTTCCGTCGACCGAATGGAACATTCACTACAGACCGCTACTCGCGCCTACCGAGCCAACAAGTCCGATGAATACGTTGTTTGTGCCCTACTCCACGACATTGGCGACACTCTTGGTTCTTACAATCACCCCGATATAGCTGTAGCGATTCTCAAACCTTTCGTTAGCGAAGAACACCTTTGGATGGTAGAAAAGCACGGCATTTTTCAGGGTTACAACTTTTTTCACTACCTCGGCCTCGACCGCAACATGAGAGATCAGTTTCAAGGTCACCCTGCTTACGACCTCACCGTCGAATTCTGTCAAGAGTTCGACCAAACAGCCTTTGATCCAAGTTATGACTCGATGATTCTCGAAGAATTCGTACCTGCCGTCGAAGCCTTGTTCGCTCAGCCTAAGAATTCGATCTACCTCGACGAAGGTGGTCAAATGTGTGGGAGCGACTCCTAGCCACCAACCGGTTGCCTTGCTCAGCAACAGGCTCTAACCAATGACGTCTATGGTGTTCGGCCATGACTATCATTCACTCGTCCCCTTCAGCAGCCGCCGCACTCGAAGAATTCAACATTAAAAACTCGACTGCAATACAAGTCGGTGATTTGTATTTCTTTAGCGGCATGACAGCGATCAACCTCGACACATTCGAAGTAACAGGTGGCGACCTAGCCACACAAGCCAGAGTTGCTCTAGAAAACTTCGGTTCGATGCTCGAAGATATGGGCCTTTCGCTTGACCACGTCATCAAAGTCAACGCTCAACTCACCGACGTGACAGAGTTCGCCATTTGGAACGAAGTCTTTCTAGACGTGTTTGAGGCCCCTTATCCCTGCAGAACGACTGTTGGCGCCCCACTGGTAGTAGGAGACATTGAGGTCGAGATCATTGCGGCCTCAATACCAAGAAGATAATTAAAGCCAACTCCTAGTCATATATTCCTGTTTCCAATACAAGCCAAGAGCAAAAATTGACGTTCTCAACCAAAGGTGATGAGCTTCTAAATCACACACTGCAAATTATTCCTTAAGGAAGTTAAAGATGTCTCAAACTATTCACGTCGTGTTCCCTTGCCAAGAAGGCAAAGGACCTGAACTAATCGAAATCCTCCGCGGAGCTCTAGCCGACACTCGTGCCTTTGAAGGCTGTGAGTCAATCGAGGTTTACAGCGACGACAACAATCCAGACACCGTCGTCCTGTGGGAGAAGTTTGCACTCAAAGAAAATCATCAGGCTTATCTGCAATGGCGGATGGACACCGGACTGCCAGAAATGCTCGCACCAGTATTGGCAGGAAACCTCCAAGTCACCTATCTAGATAGCCACGACGCCTAACAAAGTCATTATCTAACTAGCAACGCCAAGTCTGAAAGACTTCGGCGATCAGGTGTCAGAAAGACAGCACTGACCACCTCTTGATGAGTCCTCAATCCCATGAGGACTCATCGCATTTTTAGAGGCTGATTCACTAATACCGTTAGCTTTCAAAACACAGCGAGCAACGCGCATATCGACATGGTTATGATCCACCTATGACTGATTTCGGCATAAACATGTTCCCGACCGACAAAGCGATTAACCCAATGACCTTGGCCAAGGAAGCCGAGGACCGTGGTTTTGAATCAATTTGGTTCCCTGAACACAGTCACATTCCAACTAGCCGAGAAACACCCTGGGGTCTTAACCCAAAGGCACCGCCCCTCCCAGAGGAGTACTGGCGAACCCATGACCAGTTCGTAGCGTTGGGGATGGCAGGTGCAGTCACCAACAAAATCAAACTCGGCACTGGTATCACTCTTGTCCCACAAAGAGATCCGATCTGGCTCGCAAAGAGCGTCGCAACAGTTGACGCGCTAACCGACGGCCGGTTTCTTTTCGGCATCGGTTACGGCTGGAACAAAGAAGAACTTCACCACCATGGAGTCAAATTCGGCGAACGTCGGGCTGTCATGCGCGAACGAATTTTGGCAATGAAAGAAATCTGGGCCAACGACGAAGCCGAATTTCACGGCGAACACGTCGAATTCAGCTCCAGCTGGCAATGGCCCAAACCAACCCAGAAACCACACCCTCCAATTATTTTAGGTGGAGCAGCTGGTCCAAAAACGATGAAAGACATCGTCGAATACTGCGACGGCTTCATGCCGATTAGCGGGCGCTACGACTTCGCCGACCAAATCAACACCCTTAAACAGATGGCAGAGGATGCCGGTCGAGACCCTGAATCTTTTGATTTCGGACAGTTCGGAACTCCGCCGAAAGCAGAAATCGTTGACACTCTGATCGAAGCTGGCTGCAACCGAATCGTATTTACGCTGCCTCCTGCAGATGCTGACACCGTCATTCCAAAGCTTGACCAACTGTCAGAATTTAAAGATCAATACAAATAAAGCCTGTCTCTAGCCCATCGCCAAAAATTCTGAGCTCACGGAATCGCCCCGTTGCTATTGATGTAGCTCCCCCTCAAGGCGCCTAAATAGAAAGATAAACAACTGCATGGACATCCCCTGCAAAGAACGTTTCTACGATGATTTCTCAGTCGGCGAAAAATTCACACTCGGCTCGACTGTGATGACAGAAGACGAAATGATTGACTTCGCCACTCAATTTGACCCTCAACGCTTTCACATCGACCCCGAAGCAGCCTCTCAAACCATTTACGGCAGCCTCATCGCATCAGGCTGGCATACCGGTTCTTTAATGATGAAGCTGCTGGCTGAGGACTTCTTGGGGGAACATAGCGTCGGAGCAGCTGGCTTAAGTGAACTGTCTTGGCCCGCACCAGTTCGCGTCGGAGACGTTCTAACGCTAACCGTCGAGATAATGAAGAAACGAGAAAGCAAGTCGCGTAAAGGGCTGGGTCTTATCGAGATCAAAAACCAGCTCATCAACCAGAAAGGTGAAGTAGCGCTGCAAGCAGTTCCAACCATGCTGATCGCGAGAAAAGACCCCTCTGAGGGAAAGTCATAAACCCAAGCCAAACTTGTTGCTATCTCCCCACGCGTTGCGTGGCTTCCTAACCCGATGAAAGCTAGACATAACCTGTAATCACCTAAACCGCAAAGAAGGAAACACCGTGGACAACGACGGCCCCTACTACGACGACTTTGAACATGGCATGACAATCCCTCCGCTGCCGGCGGTAACCGTCACAGAAGCTGACAATGTCGCGTACAGAATGATCACTGGCGACCAACACTTTGCATCAGCAGATCAAGACGCATACCAAAGAGTTAGCGGCTCCAGCGAGGCACTTGTCAACCCTGGACTGGTCATGCAGTTCGCTATTGGACAGACAACCAACGCCACCCGCAAAGCAATAGCGAATCTCTACTACCGATCAGTTCGAATTCTGAGATCCGTGGAAGTAGGCGAAACAATCAAAACCACCACAACCGTTCTCGGGTTATCTGATGCCAAACCAAAAGACGGACAACATCGAGGCAAAGTTTGGTTAGGGATCGAAACCTCAACAGATCGTGGCCCAGTAGTTCAATACGAAAGATGTGCTTTAGTGGCCAGCAAGTCGGGATCGCCCGGTCATTCATCTGAGATCCCCGGCCCATCAGATCCCGCACCCCTTGAAGGTCTCACCGAACTTGTACCTGATTGGGACTTAAGTAGCTTGACCCCCACCGGATGGGATCTGGGCGAGTCCAGAGCAGACGCTATGAGAGACCACGTAGATCTAGCTCCCTCCCTAGCTCGAATGACCTTTAATCAAGCATTCGTTCATCGAGACGCTTCAGCAAGTATCTACGGAAAGCGCCTCGTCTATGGAGGTCACGTTCAAGGATTAGCTCAGGCATCGTTGAGTCGTCTACTCCCGGGCGTTGCCACGATCGTTGCGTGGGACGGCTGTGACCACGTCGGACCTGCTTTCGAAGGCGACCTGCTGGAATTCAGACACGAACTGAAAGAAATCCTTCCAGTTAAGGGAGGTCGACTTATGCGATTCGAAATACGTGGTTCCACCACAAACGAGCAAGAGTCCTCAGGTAGTGACATTCTGGTATGGACACCGATTGTTTTCGCTCCATAAACAAATCACGAAATTAATATTTCGAGACCAGAACTTAGGTCGTTGATGGGGCGAGGGGGGCACGACGATTAGAGGTCAACTATGACGCCAGTACTGCAAGGACTACGAGTAATCGAAGGATCAGCTTTTGTGGCTGCTCCTCTAGGGGGCATGACTCTCGCTCAACTGGGAGCAGACGTCATTCGTTTCGACGCCATCGGAGGAGGACTCGACTACCAAAGGTGGCCCGTCACAGAAGAAGGTGTCAGTCTCTTCTGGGCAGGCCTCAACAAAGGTAAGCGATCTATCCAAGTCGATCTGCGAAGCGACACTGGAAGAGATCTTGTCACACAGCTAATAACTGAACCCGGCGAAGAAAACGGAATATTCCTTTCCAACTTCCCTGAATCCAGTTGGCTTTCCTACGAACGATTGCGTGCTGAGCGCGAAGACCTCATCTATATGAACATCATCGGAAATCCCGATGAATCAACTGCCGTCGATTACACCGTGAACCCCTCATCAGGATTCGCAATGGCTACTGGGCCAACTGGCTCAACCATGCCAACCAATCACGTACTGCCGGCCTGGGATACAGCTACTGGTTTAACTGCTGCTGTTGGACTGCTAGCAGCAGAGCGATACCGACAAAGAACCGGAATCGGTCAGCTTTCCAAAATTTCTCTCACAGATGTCGCTTTCGCGATGGTTGCCAACCTCGGTTACATGGCCCAAGCACAACTAACGAAAGAAGACCGAGTCCCCGTTGGCAATGATCTTTACGGCGCATTTGGCCGAGACTTCGCCACCAAAGACGACAGACGCATAATGGTCGTCGCAATCAGCAAGCGCCAATGGCAAAGCCTCGCCGAAGCAACAAACATCATTGAACATCTACCAGCTATCGAGGACGCACTCGGGGTTGACCTCAGCAAAGAAGGAGACCGCTGGGATGCCCGAGATGCAATCGCATCATTTATGGCACCGTTCATCGAGGCACACGACCTCGACGAAATAGCCGAAATCTTTGATGCCAAAGGAGTCTGCTGGGGGCCCTACCAAACCTTTGTTCAACTTGTAAACGAGGACCGCCGGGCTACCTCCGACAACCCTATGTTTCGACGCATTGATCAGCCCGGAGTTGGGCGGGTGCTCGCTCCGGGATCACCGCTATCGTTTTCTGAAATTGACCGAGGAGATCCAACTATTGCTCCTCGACTCGGCGAACACACAGACGAGATCCTGCTTGAAGTCCTGGGAATGACTTCAGCTGAAATTGGGAAACTGCACGACGACGGCGTAGTAGCCAACGCGAACGGATAGCTCCTCAGGGCCGCTTCCAAACACATTCGCTTACCTACCAATAATCATCTCTCAATCTGGAGCGTAAACACCCATGTCCCGGCCTTTTTCTGTGGCCCAAAAGACATCCGCAATCTCGTCTATGTAAGCAAGAAGCTGATCGGCAACTGCGGGATCAGTCGACTTCTTAACTTCTCCAGCCTGGTGAATAGCTCGCCAAAATTGTGCGTGAAGATCAGGGAATTCCTCAAAATGCGCTGGCGTAAAGAAGTCTGCCCAAAGCACCATCAAATGGTGTTTGGTCTCTTCTGCTCGCTCTTCTTTTACAAGCACACATCGCTGACGGAAATGCTCGTCTGACGACTCGTGATATTTCAACATGGTCTTCTTACAACTCAATGCCTCAATCTTCGCTTGTGCCGGGTCGTAGACCCCGCAATACAGGTCACAGTGGGCATGAGCGCGTTCAGCATTAACAAAAAACTTGGACAGCATGTTAATTAGCCTCATTTCTAGGTAAGTTTCCCGCCGAGTTACTCATAATGATGAGCCTCTAAGGGGGTCAATTATTTCTCCTCGAAGACGTCCGACATTTATCGTCAAACGATTCCTCGTGTCGGGGAACTCAATGGAACCCCTGTTTCTCGATGGCGACGGGGTAGTCGCCATCAGATCTAATCGAGCAGCGGTCGGCCAGTTGCGAGTCGCACAACACCCTGTAGAAACCTCTCGGTGGCTACTCAAGCGCGTAGCCGCAGTAAACCCTGACGACACAATGCATTTGCTCTCCGACAGTCCAGACCACTCTGCGGTCGACTCACGGCAATTCGGCAACGTCAACATCCAAGGCTCGTACCGTGTCGTACTGCATTTCAGAACAACGTCATCAGGGCGAGGCATCAGAATCAGATTTCTACTTCGACCATATTCACGGCATTACGAATGAGATAGTCGAATGCGCTTAATCCAGCAGTTGAGCCAGCACCCATTGCCACCACGATTTGTTTGTACGGCTCAGTAGTACAGTCACCAGCCGCTACAACACCAGCGACAGAAGTCCTGCCACGCTCATCAATAACTATTTCATTTCGTTCCGAAAGCTCCAAAGAGCCCGATAGCCATTCAGTATTCGGAATCAGCCCAATCTGAACAAATACACCATCAAGTTCAACAACAGTATTTTCGCCCGTCGTCCGATCTTCATAAATAAGCTCAGTTACACCTTCACCGTTGCCGCCTATCGATCTAGTTGCAGCGCTCACGATCACCTCAACATTTTCAAGTCCTTCAAGTGCTCTTTGCAGAACGTCATCGGCTAGTAACTCAGGCATAAATTCGATAAGCGTTACATGGCTGGCCAGACCCGCCAGATCAATAGCAGCCTCTACCCCACTGTTCCCCCCACCTACAACAGCGACACGCTTACCTTTAAACAAAGGCCCATCGCAATGCGGACAAAATGCGACTCCCTTATTCAAGTATTCCTCTTCACCCGGCACTTCAAGACGCCGCCAGCGGGCCCCACTCGCTACTACGATGGACCTCCCTTTGAGCTCGGCACCTGAGGCAAGTCGAAGTAAGTGCAACCCTGATGCTTCCCCAGGAATGAGTTTTTCGACGCTTTGAGAAGAAATGATGTCAAGCTCAAGACTTCGGAGTTGTTGCTCTAAATCTCTAGCTAAGTCAGGTCCCTCAGTCCGGATCACTGATGGAAGATTTTCAATACCAAGTGTGTCGAGAAGCTGACCGCCAAAACGGTCGCTAACAACCACAGTCCGCAAACCCTTTCTGGCCGCATACATAGCTGACGCACAACCAGCAGGGCCCGCACCGACAACTATCACGTCATAAGGGTCTCGGTCAGAAATTCGCTGAGCGGCTGCTGAAACCGAATCATCACTCAACCTGCCCAGAATTTCTTCCAGCGACATTAGACCGTATTCAAAAAGCTCTCCGTTGTGGAAGATCGCCGGAACTGACCCAACCTGGCGCTTTTCTACCTCTTCAGGAAAAAGTCCACCGTCGATTGTCGTATGTCGAATATTCGGGTTAAGGACCGACATGATATTCAGTGCCTGGACCACATCAGGACACTTTTGGCATGACAACGAAACCACTGTTTCGAAAACGTGCTCCCCAGCAACATTCGATATTTCGGCTGCAATTTCCGGGTCAACCACAGGTGGATGACCCCCTACCTGAAGCAGGGCGAGCACAAACGAGGTGAACTCGTGTCCCATCGGTATCGCCGCGAAGTCAACAGAGATACCTGCATCTTTGCGTTGTATACAGAAACTAGGTCGATAGCCCGGAGCATCGCTTTCTTGCACAGCAAGTCTCGATGAAAGCGAAGAAACTTCTCCCAAGAACTCTGCCATCTCAGCTGATGCATCACTCTCATCGCTACGCAACACGAAAACAACATCATGAACCAGCTTTCCCAGATGGTCCTCTAGAGCGACTAGAAGTTCGGCTTCTAACACGAGATCGGGTCTATATCTTTCCGCTCAGATCAAAAGACGGAGCCAAGGTCTCGTCTCCCTCTTCCCAGTTAGCTGGACAAACCTCATTCGGATGGTCTCTAACATATTGGGCAGCCCTAACTTTCCGGAGCAACTCGTTAGCGTTTCGACCAATTCCATCCGCTGACAGTTCGATTACTTGAATGACACCATCCGGGTCAATCACGTAGGTAGCGCGATCAGCCTGACCATCTGATTCAATCATCACGTCGAAAGCTCTCGTGATCGAACCAGTCGGGTCTCCCAACATTGGGAATTTGACCTTTCCTACTTTGTCAGAGGAACCATGCCAGGCCTTGTGTGTGTGATGAGTGTCTGTGGATACGGCATATATCTCGACATCGATCGCCTGAAACTGGTCATATTTATCAGCTAAATCTTCAAGTTCTGTTGGGCAAACGAAGGTGAAATCTGCCGGATAAAAAAATACGATTGACCATTTTCCATCTAACGCTCCACTAGAGATATCGACGAAATCTCCACCGTGGAAAGCGGTTGCTGAAAAGGGTTCGATAGTGGTTCCAATGAGCGACATGGCGCCTTTCTTTCTTTTTGGTCTCTTAACAGGAAGTCTTTTTGTTTGATGGCCCGCCCTTGCAAGCCATCGACATCTATTGCTATTTAGCTCTGCTGACTCGAAAGCTGATCGCGACTGCGAATGTCACCGCAAGAGCGAAGCAAACTCCTCCGACGGTGATGAGGTTCGGTATTTCGTTTGCCGAGTGGTGAGCAAGCATCATCATTTTTCCATACTTTCAGGGGTCCCTTATAGAACCTGTTAGTTTAACTTAATAAATACGTAGGGAGCTAGTTTCAGATCCGCCGTTTTCATTGAACGCCCTGGCGATTCATGACAGCGTCCGCATGCAGCCTCTGCTGAACCGAAACGCCAATCAACAGCTCCAAGATGGCTCCTACTTTTGTTCGGATCTCTCATCCCGCTCTAAAGCTTCTGGGCTATCGGGGGACTTTTGGTTGTTTCTCTTTTTAGCAATGCGCATGGATGACCATCCAGCTACAGCGGCTGTCAAGACTCAGAGCATGTTGTTGACCTCCAAGCCGAACTCTATGCCCGACATCTGCTCTCGCCTCACAATTTTCGAATGACCTTGTTCTTCAAATAGTTTTTTGTGTGGCACTTAAAAAGACGGTCGGCGGCCGCCAAACTGGCGGCCGCCGAAACCTTTGGATTTCAGTCAGTTATTCAGATTTAAGCCAAAATGCGGCCGATAATTCGGCCCACTGGTTTCGTATCACTTTTAGCTTGGATCTCTGCCATTTGAGGATCAGACCAAGCTCTAGCGGAGCACTCCATCAATGAGTCGATGGAATCGGTCCAGCTAAAGATCGCTCCGGTCCATGGAGACATACCGGTGATTACACCTGCAGCTCCCATTAAGCCGTTGCAACCGTCTTTCATTAGGCCCCAACCAACATCCATCCCATCAGCACTCGGCGTTCCCGAGGTGTACACGCAACTTAGGTAGGCGCCGTTTCTCTCGCCTCGTTCACCCAAGATTCGCATGAGGCTCCGGCGGTGAACCGTCACACCGCAATCACCCATCATCTGCCTGATCTGGTCATTTGCCATTAGAGCGGCGGACCCTTCGAGAGCAGCGTCCATGGTCTCCCAGTCAAAGGAGACTCCTACAAGACCTACTTGATCTCCACCAACGGCGACTTGCATGATTGACGTATCAGTGCAACCCATGTCCTTAACTAGTTCTCGGCTCCACGATGCCGCTTCAACAAATGCATCTAGGTCTTGAACTGACGCAATACTCGCCTGAAAAATTGACACAACAACATTCCCTTAACTTTTACCCGTTCCCACCGAACTCCTGTTGTTCGACCGAGCTATGCCAATCTAGGACAAGGCCGCCTAACTAAACAATCAGCTAGCAAGGACTATCCGCAGCCTCATTAAAAGGGTTTTGAAGTGGTGGGCGATACAGGAATCGAACCTGTGACCTCTTGCGTGTCATGCATCCCATGGCAAATCGGCTAACCCCACAAACAACACTCCACCCCTATAAACACTGGGGTTTCGCTTCGAGTCGATAATGATCATTTTGAGGGGTTATGAGGTCTCTCGCGCCCCGAGCGCGCCCCGAGAACCACCCCGGCGAGACCGCAACTCTTTCTTGACCCCGGCGGTGTGCCGCTACTCCCCCACATACTTTTACTGTCTATCGACAGAGGTTCGAGTTTGGTTCAGGAAATCGCTATCAATATTTCCGGTAGCTATAACTCTCCAGACATCGAAAGGTCTGAATTCTCTTAACAAGGTTGATATCAGGTCGATCTGGAACATAGTGACTCAGAGTGGCTAAGACAGTTTTATCCGAATATTCCAAGGAGTCATTGTGGCTGCAGGTAAATGCCGCCCTGCCAGCCTGCGAAACTTCTTTTAGGCGTCTACAGGTCGAATCCCAATAGGTGACACTGCCGTTCAACAAGTCCATAACTTCAATCCTGATCACGGAAGCTAATCCTTCAATACACGGATGGGCCACCACCCATATTCGGATATCTCGATAGTCCCGAACGTCATTAGTAGGTGAGCAGGCAAATCGCCAACCACACTCCACGAAAATGCGTGCGCCATCCGCATACATGCGCTCTACCTGCGCAATCCACTCCACGGGTGCAGCAACTTGCTGCGCCAATGTTTCCAGTATTTCTTCACGAGCCCCTTCACCCGTTGGGTAGTACCGACTCGTCACATTGGTGGTAATTGGACGCCGTGGTGGTTGAATGTCGAGCCGTTCCAATACTTTTCGGAG
>PBMG01000011.1 GCA_002722565.1 Acidimicrobiaceae bacterium | reverse complement strand
TTGCCATTTCATGGCATGGCCTGGCCATTCTGTCCGCCAACCGCTGAACCGGCCATGTTCCACCATCGAATCTCGCACAGGGCCGTCGTCCACGGACACAAGACATACAGCGTTTCGCCATCTCAGGTAGTTGCGCCACGAAAAGACGTTCTCCACTCGAATGTCGTAAAGGTTGAATTGTGTGTCATCGAAACGATGAGGGGGCTTGTAATCATTGAGATAATCCTCGAAAGCTTGTTGCATCCACAGAGTTTTTGGACCTGAACGAATTCGCTCTCCACCTAAGGTCACGTAATCGTAGGTATCTCGATGGTGGACTTCCCTGACTAGGGCTTGTAAGCCGACGACGAAGTCTTCAAGCGAAATTTCTTNAGCTGACCCGTAATGAGCATCACACCTGNTGGNGTCAGGGCTCGANTCAGGGTCACTCTGCAGTTCTTGAAATGTTCTGTCNGCCATTTNTTGTAGCTGTTCTTCAATTGAGAGAGCTTGTAGNTGTTCTTCAAATTTTTTGTCNGCNATTTCTTGTAGTTGCAGCTGTTCTTCAATTGACAGAGCGGTGTCAGATGCAGGNTNACTAGCGGTGTCAGATGCAGGTTCATTAGCGGAGCATGAAACTCCGAGCAATATCAAGGCGAGCAAGAGGGCAGAAGTTCTTTTGATGGTTAGAGAGCGCAATTTAAATCCGTTCCCACTTAGCGGGTTCTTTGTCCGGCCGATTGACAGGGCGGTGTAACAGCTTGATGTCCCTTGCTGAAGTTCTAGTCACGAAATGTTACAGGTGGGGCGATGAATAAATGATTGTGTTGTGAGTCGCAGCGCTTCGACTGGGCAGTCCAGGCTGTGGGAAGCTGGTTGATATGGAGTTCGAACCTCTTCACCGCGATTTCGGTGCCCGCGTAAATGGCATCGACTTAGCCGGTCCGCTTACCGGTGAAGAGGTGGCAGAGTTGCATGCAGCGATAGACGAATACTCGGTTTTGTTGTTCCCACAACAAAACATGACCGATGAAGCGCAGATGGAGCTCACATCGGCATTGGGTGAACCCGAAGAGAATCATGTCACCTTCGGACGGACCGGCGAGATTGNGTACATAGGTACGGTTGGAAACGTCATCGACGCCGANACCAAACACGACGAATCTGCGACTCATACCAGGTCGATGAAGGGCAACAATTTGTGGCACTCAGATTCTTCGTTTCGGCGGGTGCCGTCTTATGTGTCGATCCTTCATGCCTACGAAGTACCCGATGAGGGAGGTGCAACTGAATTCGTGAGCCAACGCTCTGCCTACGACCGCCTTAGCTCAGACACACAAGCTGAAATTGATGATCTACACGTGCTTCATGACTATGTTTTCAGCCGAACCAAAACTGCACCGGTTCACGACAACCACGCTGCATCATTACCACCAATTGAACAGAAGTTGGTTCGGACTAACCCACGCAACGGGCGACGTAATTATTACGTCGGGGCACACGCCCGTTCGATCGTCGGTTGGAATGGCATAGACAGCAGGCGCCTGATCGACGAACTCAATGACCTAGCAACCCGACCTGAATATCGCTGGTCACAGGCATGGCGACCGGGAGATACGATTTTTTGGGATAACCGCTGCATCTTGCACCGAGGTACTGGTTATGACGCTGATCGATATCGACGAAATATGCGTCAAACTAGAGTGCGAGGGGCTGGCGCGACGTTGGACGAATCAATCGACTAGCTAGGGCTTTGACGTAAGCCTTGGATAGATCTCGTAGCTTGCATAGCAGAACGATGTTGAACCGGTACCCTCGGTAAACCTCGGAACAGTGGGTTGGTGACCCCCCGCACCGCTTTAACCGCCGAGAGCAAGGACCTTACGTTGCCTGCCACCTTCGCCGATCTCGGCGTGCCCTCTTCGGTGACGCGCGTCCTCACTAGTCAGGGGATAAATGAACCGTTCGAGGTGCAAACAGCGGCTATTCCGGACGCGCTAGCTGGCCGCGACATTTGTGGTCGCGCACCAACTGGCTCCGGTAAGACGATCGCGTTCGGAATCCCTGTGATCGTCCGCACCGCAGGGTCGCGACCTAAAGCACCGTCAGCTTTGGTGCTTGCACCCACTCGCGAGTTGGCTGAACAAATCGCTGATGAGCTTCGACCGCTTGCTCAAGCACACGATCTATGGGTTTTATCGGCATACGGCGGCACCAATATCAAGCGCCAGATCGACCGCCTCAAAAAAGGCGTCGACGTTCTCGTCGCATGCCCTGGGCGCCTTCAGGACCTCCTTGACCGCAACGCATTAACGCTTGATTCAGCTCGGACTGTTGTCATCGACGAAGCAGACCGGATGGCTGATATGGGTTTCCTGCCAGACGTTCGCCGCATATTGGATCTCACTCCTTCGGATCGGCAGACGCTGCTGTTCTCGGCGACCTTGGATAAGGACGTCGCTGCGCTCACTCGCGACTATCAAGTCGACCCAGTTCGTCATGAAGTTGGACCGGAGACGCCAGATATTGGCCGTCTGCATCATCATTTCTGGTCTGTCGATCGAAGTGAGCGGGTCGGCCTAGCGGTTAACTTGATCAGGCGTACCGGGAAGACGGTTGTATTCACTCGGACTCGCCACGGCGCTGACCGTGCAGCGAAACAACTTGGACGAGAAGGTCTCGAAGCAGCGGTTATCCACGGCGCACGAACCCAAAATCAACGTGACAGGGCGTTAGCTCAGTTCACTGACGGTCAAGCTTTGGTCCTTGTCGCAACTGATGTGGCAGCCAGAGGTATCCATGTTGATGGAGTTGAATGCGTTCTTCATTTCGACCCCCCTGAAGACGGTAAGGCTTATGTGCATAGGAGTGGACGAACAGCGCGCGCCGGTGCCACTGGCACCGTCGTGTGTTTCGTCGACAAATCACAACGTAAAGCAGTCAAACACTTACAACGCGAAGTTGGGATAGATGTCCAAGTCGTAGACCCTGACTTGGACGGATTCGGAGAAGCTCGACCGCTCACTCCGAGACCCCAAAAAACTGGTGGAAATAACCAGAAAGGGGCGCGCCCACAAAGCCGCAANCCGTCGGGGCGCCAAAATCGCAGCAAAAGCGGCAAAGGCAAACCTAAGACCCAAAACAGAAAAGAAGGACAAGGTAACGGACAACAGCAAAAACCTAGAACCGGCGGCAAACCTAAGACCCAAAACAGAAAAGACGGACAACGTAACGGACAACAGCAAAAACCTGGAACCGGCGGCAAACCTAAGAGTAAAAAAAATGCGGGCAGCAAGGGAAAGTCTGGTGGTAAGAGCAGACATGGTAACGGTGGAAAGCCTGCAGGAGGAGGAAAGCCTGGAAGCAAAGGTAAGTCTGGGAAGAGAAAGCCAAATGCCGGTAAGACGGGGAAACCTCAAGGTGCGAAACGCGGTAACGGTTACCCGAAATCTAAACAAAGTCCCAGTCGCAAAAAAGCTGCTCAGCAACGCCGGCACTAGAGATAATTCGTTTCGTGGCGACAGGTGATTGCAATAACTAAGAAACCGACATGGAAGTAAGGTGCCGAATATGGACAAACTTCGCACCCCAGATGAACGATTCNTAGGCCTAGCCGATTGGCCTTTCGAACCTCGATACGTGGAGCTGAATGNAGATCTTCGTGTCCATTACGTCGACGAAGGAACAGGCCCAACGGTTTTACTCCTACATGGTGAACCAACTTGGGGTTATCTGTATCGAAAAATGATCCCCAACCTCGTTAGCTCAGGCTGTCGAGTTGTCGTCCCAGACCTAGTCGGATTTGGCAGGTCCGACAAACCAACGATGCGCGATGACTACACCTATGGGCGTCACCTTCGGTGGCTCACCCAAACCATCAACGAAATTGACACAACAGCACCATTGGGTCCAATCACTTTGTTCTGTCAGGACTGGGGTGGCTTGTTAGGGCTGTGTCACGTAGCGCAACACCCAGAAATGTACAGAGGGGTTGTTGCATCAAACACAGGTGTTCCTTTAGGTCGAGATATTGGCATGACCGACAAAGACCCGTTTGCTTTGTGGCGCCAATTCTCCCAAGAGATCAGCCCGTTCGCGGCATCAGAATGCGTCGCAGGTCAAGCCTCGCCGCTGCCATCAACTCCAGGTTTCCAACTANCAGAAGAAGAAAAACGAGCCTACGACGCTCCATTTGTTGACGAAACTTATGCTGCTGGAGCTCGTCAGTTTCCTGTGCTGGTCCCCACGTCAAGTGTGCATCCCAGTGCGCATCTATGTCGAAACGTCTGGTCCCTGCTAACCGACTGCCAAGTTCCAATGACAACAGCGTTCGGAGACAACGATCCGGTAACCGGCCCACTTCAAGGTTTACTGTCAAGCAGCGTGCCAGGCGCAGCTGATCAGCCACACGTCATCATCGAAGACGCCGGTCACTTCATCCAAGAACATCAACCCGACAGGTGCGTCGACGCTATAACGGGCATGCTAGATCGCACGGGCTAGCTCAGCTAAACCAGTAACTATTATTAAAGTAGTAAGGTCCAAATGAACGCAGATCTTCTTGAAAGTAGGCGAATATGGTGGAAACAACCGGCGACACAAGCATCTACATCGAGGCCACACCTGACGATGTCTATGCGATTCTGACTGACCTAACTAGAATTAGCGAATTGAGCCCAGAGTGTTATAAAGCCGAATGGGAAGGCGACGCGACTGAAGCAGTCGTCGGCGCCAAATTTCGGGGATACAACGACAACGGAGGCCGTAAATGGGATGCCGGTTGTGTTGTTGTCGCCGCTGACCCTGGCAAAGAATGGTCATTTGAAGTACCTGGAGATGATGGTCGCAGCACCATATGGCGATATCAGATCCAGGCAACTGGCTCCGGATGCCAGGTCACTGAAAGTTTCGACTCACCGATCCTTGACGGAGAATTCTTCCAAAAAATAAATCGACACAAACTGCTACTGGACAACATCGCTCAGAGCTTGGCGAACCTGAAAGCCGTTGCAGAGGCCTAAACACCAACCTACTTTGTGTCGTCTTAAAGTGACTGGCGATGACCGCTAACGGAACGCGCTCAAAAAGGAGCGCTCTCCCCGCAGTATTCAAAGTCACCCCGCCGTCTGAAGGTAGCAACTCGACACCCTTGTCAGGTGATGTTGATCGGTGGCGGACACGACTGGTGTTCCTTTCAACAGCGCTCGGGGCTTTCCTGGTCACCGCGAACGTCTCAACAATGAATGTTGCGTTCCCAGACCTCGAAAAAACATTTGTCGACACCAGCAGAGGTTCACTTACCTGGGTCCTCAACGCATACACNATTGCATTCGCAGCGCTTCTTATCCCAGCAGGGCGTTTAGCTGACCGCTTTGGTCGGCGAAGAGTGTTCATGATCGGCTTAGCAGTTTTCGCTCTCTCATCGATCCTTGTCGGAGCGGCACCAAACTTTTCGGTAGTCGTCGCGGCACGACTCGCCCAAGGGGTCGGGGGAGCTTTGCTCACTCCTGCATCATTGGGGCTGCTCTTGGCCGTTACCCCTGGTTCTGAGCGCATGACGACTGTAGCCAAATGGGGCTCCCTCACAGCACTTGGAGTTGCAACTGGTCCTGCAGTTGGATCGTTGATCGTTAACTCTTACGGATGGCGCTGGGCTTTTCTTCTTCTTCCACCCTTTTGTTTATTGGCGTACCTGAGTGGCAGACGTACGTTGCCTCAAAATGCGCCCAATGACACAGCGCCCTTCCCAGACATCATCGGAGCAGCGCTACTTGCCGCATCCATGGCCTTGCTCGCCTTTTCTATTGTTCAAGTAGGGCCATGGGGATGGACATCACTGGGGGTGTTGAGCACCTCGCTCCTTTCCCTCATCCTTTTAGTCATTACTTTTTTGAAGGGTCTCCGACATAAGGCTCCGGCAATACCAACACATCTGTTCCGTATTCGGTCTATGAACATGGCAAACCTTGCGACAGCGTTGCAATCCGCTGGACTTTCAGCATCGTTGCTCGTCAACATTTTGTGGCTGACCCAAGGTTGGGGGTACTCGATCCGCACAGCGGGACTCGCGACGGCACCCCTCCCAGTCTTCGTAGCGTGTATGGCTCCTCTAATAGGAAAACTTGGAGTTCGATTTGGAGTCAGAGTTATAGCGGTCCCCGGATCGTTTTCTTGGGGTGCAGGTGTATTGATGTACGCACTATTTGTGACCGAAACACCAAACTATTGGGGCTTGTGGTTACCGGCGTCCCTTCTGGTAGCAATAGGAGTAGCGACAACGTTCCCCATCATCAGTGCCGCCGCTGTAAGTGAGGTTCCTCCAGAAGACTTCGCGGTAGGAGGATCCTTGAACCAAGTTGGTCGACAGTTCGGCTCTACCATCGGGGTGGCGGCTCTCATAACTTTGGTTGGTTCAGGAGTTGATGTTGACGCNTTCCATCAAGCTTGGTTTGTGACCGCAGCGACCGGACCGCTTGCGGCGTTAGCAGTGTTCTTCATACGAGAACCAACCCAAAGAGCCAACGATTAGACAGACAATTCTGCCGCTGGTTTGTCGACCGGTTGGCTCCAACTCTCTACAGGAATATCTGTGCCTATAACCAAGCGATGCGCTGGACTCACTAACTCTTGATGCAACCAACCTGCAGGTGCACTCAGACGACAACCCGGCGTAGCGTGATACACGGTTCCATCCTCAGTAGCCAAGTTTGCTTCACCGGCAACTAACCAGATGGTCGCGCTGAACTCATGCCAATGTAGATCAGTGTCATGAGCTGTTTCAGTGTCGAAGGCAAAGGCGTGGAGGCCCAGTTCTTTTGCTTGCGCAAAAGCTTCCTCTTCGGTGATGGGGTCACCCTGTGTGAACTCAAACTCCATAGCTATTCCACTTTCAGTTTCGTGCTTCTCTAGAGTCTGCCAGCTATTAGCCGCTACAGGAAGAGCAGATCCAGCCCATTCACTGTCTTACCCCAGAGCTACCCATTATCGGTATGCGAATACCAGGACCAAACGAACTCACCAGTAACGTGCAAGTCGAAATACTTCGACGCTCTATCGCCATGGACACACCAGGAGCACCAGTAACGGTATCCCTGAGACTCACTCGAGAAGAGGCCTTGCTGATGCTTGATGGCTACTTACGGCAGGCCAACGCTGCTTAAATCAAAGCTATTCGGAACCAACTTCGAGAGGAGCTTCTGGGTCTTGTGCCCACTCCAACAGGGAACCGTCATACAACGAAACGTTGGTATATCCGAGGGTGTCCAACGCCAAGAACGCAGTACTCGCTGCAATACCCCCTCCGCAGTATGTAATTAAGCTTTCAAAGTCATCTGCACCCGCCTCACGAAAGACGTTCTCAAGCTCCGCGCGCTGCCGAAGCGCACCTGTAAACGGATCTATAACTGACATTGCGGGAACGCTAATGCTGCCGGGAATACGTCCAGGTCGCCCGTAGTGTTGACCCAGACCTTCGAACTGTTCTGCGGATAACGCATTCACTAAACCAATAGCGGGGTCACTCATTGCTGCAGTCACATCGTCTTTGTGGGTAACCCATTCAGGAACTTCTAGGGCCTCAAATTCACATGGCGGATCATCCGGAAGAAGGTGAGTAACCGGCCGACCATCTTGTACCCAATGGTCATAGGTAGTGTCCATGAGGCGAACTTTGTTGGCGCCTGCCTGTCGGAGTGACCACCAGCAACGATGAGTAACTACATGTATATCTGAACCATAAATAACCAGCGTTTGGTCATTAGAAATACCCATTTTGCCTAACAGTTCATGAATCTTTGTCGCTGCTAGAGCTGTAAAAGGAAACGAGCCGGCAGGGTCTGACAGATCGTCCACCATGTGTAGGTAGTGGGCGCCAGGAATGTGATCTTGGAGGTACTCGCTGCGCATCGAAAAAAAATCGGAAGGACCAGGAGGTTGCGGTTGAAAACCTGCCCGAACGTCGATAATCGCTACGGCAGGATCAGTTAAGTGTTCTTCAAGCCAGTCAGCACTAACAAACGGGCCGTTGTCGCTATGCATATATTTCTCCCCATTGGGCAACTGTCAGCTAGTTCTACTTGGTGGAGAATTTAACGCCACAGGACTGGGTAATGACCGAATACTTGTTTATCTTTCGGCGCGTTGGAGCTTGACCCTATTGATCAGGTATCTCTACGCCGAGGCTCATGAGGCGGTCTGACTCCCAATCGGGGAGCACCCATTTGCCAATCTTGACGAGTTCTATGTGCTCTCCGTCTTCTTGCCACACATGGCATGAGTTCATGTTCAATCGCAACCTGCGTTCTATGTCTTCCGGATCGTCGGAATTGTTGAGTCTTGATTCGAGTGGTTGATTCAAATTGACCAAACTCCAAGAAGCTTGAATAGCAACTGGCCCCATTGCTTGTAGTAACGCTCCCATGTGTGAGCATCCGTTTGGGCCACCAAAAAGATTCTTTACTTGCTTGCTGTAGCCACGGGTAATTGAGAGTCCGACGAGAGCCTGATAATCAGGAAGAATCGCTTCACAGTTTGAGTAGGGCCGCACCATCATTTCGTTTTCGACAGCGACGATTGTGAAGGTGGTCGGATCCACGAGGAGATCTATACACATGTCGTGGATAACTAGGTCATTTCCGTCGGATAGGCATAGGCCTTGAGGTTTGTTGTCGGTAAGGCGACCCCGAACACGCATACGGCCGTCGCCTTCATCGAAAGCCTCGGTCTCGTAACTGCGTTGATGAATTGAGATACGTTCAGGCACCAGAAGATTCTAACTAGCTTTAGAAGATTGCGCCGAGCCATAGTAAAACCAGCAAAAGAACGACTTGGACGATCAACCGAATCACGTGACCTGTTGCACTCAAGAGGTTTCCGTTGAAAGGAATGTCATTTAAATACATGTTCAAGTTAGCTAACGACATTACGAGTACGAGAGCGACCAGGCAGCGCGCAGACATGATTCTGGTAGCAGGGATTACCAAGCCAATGCCCAAGGCAATCTCTAAAACACCGCTGGCGTAGGTCCAAAAATAAGGTGCTCCAAGGTAGCTCGGAACAATCTCGTTGAACGCTTTGGGGTTCTTGAAGTGAGCAGCGCCAATCCAAATGAAGGCGATACCGATAGTGGCCCCAACGATGTTTCGTGTGACGTTCATATAACCCTGTCACTGTAGGGAAGAATTGAGTACACGGCATCAAGTTCTGTCAGAAGTTTGTGATAGCTCCGTTGCCATCCATAGTCATTAAGGTTGGTTGAGTGACGACGTCAGCTAAACGAAAGAAGGGGCTCAAGTGGAGGTTGTAAACGAAGTAATGCCGACCAGCAGGGAACGGGTCGAAGAGATGATGGAAACTGGTCCAGAAGGTCCAATTTTCATGGTCAACCTGTTGAAATTCAAAGAACGCGCCGAGTACGAAGATGGACGAGAAACTGACCTCACGGGATATCAGGCATACCAAATTTATGGGCGGGGCGTCGCCCAGCTACTGCCCAAGTATGGGGGCGAGGTCTTCTTCATGGGTGATGTAACGATGCTCTCTCTTGGTCAGGTAGAAGACCTGTGGGATGAGGTGGCTATCGCTAAGTATCCAAATCGCGCAGCACTATTCGAAATGACAACTTCAGAAGAATGGCTAGCTTTAGCGGTCCACCGTTCGGCCGGACTAGTTGGGCAACTCAACATCGAAACTGTTGACCCTCGGCCCACAAGTTAGAACGAGCTTCGCCTATGACCGGGTCTTGTGACAGGCGTCAACCTACGTCTCCGAAAGTGCCCTAATGAAGCTCGAGAATTCGAATCAAGATCTAATTTGAGGGCTGAGTTGGCAGACCGCTTGGCTGGTAGCCCTATTTGTTCCAGCACATAGAGAGATAGGGCGAAGCAGCGCCATCTTTGACATCTTGAGGCCAGGACTCGTAGTCCTTAAGGGCGAAAGCTCCCATCAGGCCTTTCAGAGTGCACCCGCAGACGTCTCCCGGTGCTTGAGCTTCGGGGTCTGCGGTTGCAGCGTCTTTGATGATGACAGTGCAAATATCACGCCATCCTTCTTGGTAATCGTCGGGCCAGTCGAATCCCTTTTTTGTGTTCTTTGTCACGGAGGTAATGGCTTGCACATCGGCGCTGACTTGTTCAACGTCAGCCTTCAGGGCAGCGAAGTCTTCCGAACTCACCGACTCGTTGGACGCGCAAGAAGCNGCCAACAAAAGAGCGATCAAAACACCAGCTGATCTCATGGCAGTGAAGCTACGTGCTCTTGATCTCAACGTCTACTTCTGTGGAATCGAGGGAGTAACGGAAATCGCAATGTTCTGCCCCGCTCATGATGGTTTGGTTCCGCTCAAACTTGATGTCGGGGTTGAATCCTTCCACCATCGTGCCGTCACGATTGCATGAAAGTAAAGCGCCCAACTCTGGAATTTCTAGGCTTTTGTACATCTCAGCGTACTGGCAACGTACAACGTCGAAAGCGAAGGTTGTTGTGGATTGTTCCCGGACTTTAATTTCTAGTGCTCCGCCTTTGGTCCAGTTTTCCATAGAGTCAGCGAACTTTGCCAAGTCGTTTCCTCCCATAGCATCTGCCAGGACTGAGCCTTGGCTTCGGGCGACATTAACGACGGTTTCGCGAGCGAGTTCCACGACTAGGTCCTCTCCGAATTCCTCGGCGAAACGTTCGATAAGGGGCGCGACGATACGAGCTTCGATCTCGCGTCGCTTCAAGACCCCGATGTCGTTCAAGGTATCTACATTTGAGTTATCTGGCGTGCTCTCCATGTTGAAGAGGGTAGAGCACTGCGACCTCTGTTTCTGAGACACAAGAAGTTGCTTGGTGTTAGGCGACGACACCTTGTGTGCGCAGTTCAGTGATTTGCTGCATGTCGTAACCAAGCTCGGTTAGGACTTCTTCGGTGTCTTCGCCAAAGAGTGGCGCTCCCTCATTGATCGATTCCGGGGTTCTGCTCATTCGCCACGCCGGTCGTGGGCTTCGAATTGGCCCCATAGGTGTTTCTGAGTGGGTGGGGATTGAGTTTCTGGCGATCGCCTGAGGATGTAAGTGAAGTTCGTCGCGAGCGATTACGGGACCTACTGGAACGTCGTGGTCGCGGAAAGTCGCCAACGCGTGTTCGGTGGTCCAACTTGCGACTTGCTGCGCGATGATGTCTTGGAAATCGTGAAGATTTTGGTTGGTTAAGTCAGTGAACTGGCCGGTTGCAGTTAAATCAGTGCGACCGATGGCCTTGCAAATTCCATCAGATGGGGTCATTAAAGGCATGATCACGATCGCTCCATCGACTGTGGGGTACACCCGGTAATACTCGGCGGGGTACAGATCCGGATCGTCAACTTCCTCGATGATGCTGTGCTGCATCATTGCGTCTGGCCACATAAAAGAAAGATTGGCTTCATGCATGCTGACTTCGACGTGCTGACCGCGACGTTCCGGATCGCGTTCGCGAGCAAATAATGCGGCCAGGATCGCTTCCACAGTGGCGTGAGCGGTGATTTTGTCGGCAGGAAAGTGTCGCGTTAAGTCGTGGACATCGGTGACCGGGTCCCTTTGCGCATCGACCATGCCAGTCACCGCTTGAATTACATAGTCGTATACCGGCTCTCCGGCCATAGGGCCATCTCCGCCATACCCGCTGATAGATGCGTAGACCAGAGATGCATTTCGTTCCATGCACTCGTCTGGGTCGAGGCCGATACCGGCGGCCTTTCCGGGCCGCATGTTTTGAACAACGACATCAGCTTGGTCTGCGAGCTGCTGCAAAATCTTGCGCCCGAGATAATGTCGACCATCAACAGCGATAGCTCGTTTCCCGCGGTTGGTGTTGTAAAAGTAGGCAGTCATCTCGTTGCGAACCGCGCCAGTTCCTCTAGTGAAATCTGGAGATGTCGGCGGTTCCACTTTGATGACCTCAGCACCCAAGTCAGCTAACAGCATCGTTGTCAACGGACCCGACAAAACGCTTGAGACATCGAGAACTCTGAGCCCAGTCAGAGGAGCAGAACTTGTCATGTGGCGGTCAGGGTCGATTCGGCATCCATAGCTATAAGCAGAAGTTCTTCATCGCACCAAGAGCGACCAGTGAGCTGAACGCCGAGCGGAAGACCATTGGGTCCCAGATGAACCGGCAAATGAATGGTGGGAACACCAAGAGCCGTCCAGACGCGATTGAAAACTGAATCTCCGGTCGTCTTTATCAGAGGCGCTTCGCCGGGCGCGCTAGGGGTCAATAGCGCATCGAACTGGTTGGTACTCATGAACTCTTCATGCGCTAGTCGGGCGGAGAAGAGAATCTTCTGAGCTCCTAAATAATCGTCATGACTTATGTCGGAGGCCTTAATGAACATCTTTTGAAGCAGGTCACTAATGAGGTTGAGGTGGTGAGTTCGTTCCCAAGCGAACACTCGGAAAATCTCGTAATGCAAGATTGTGTTTGCGGCATCAAAGACCGATTCGAGGTGAGGTAATGGGTCTATATCGACGACTTCTATCCCATTTGCTGCCAAAGCTTCGCAGGAATAGTCGAGAACCCTAAGAGTTTCAGGCGCAGATGCTTTCCATTGGTGAGATAGATAGCGCCCTATTTTGTGATTCAAATTTTGTTCTGGTGTCGGGGACCCGGTCATAGCTCGGAACATCGTTGCGCTGTCAGCGACATTTTGGGTGAACCATCCGATTGTGTCGAAAGCGTGAGACAAGGTTGCGACGCCAGCTAGTGGCAACAGGCGACGGCTGGGCTTAAAACCGACGACTCCGCAGAATGCGGCGGGTCGAATGACTGACCCGACTGTCTGGGTTCCGAAAGCCGCTCGTACTTGTCTGTCAGCGACAGCAGCGGCCGACCCACTGGAGCTACCTCCAGGACTGCGAAGCGGGTCATGCGGGTTCGTTGTGATGTTCGGTGTGAACAACGCGAATTCTGTAGTTACTGTTTTCCCCGTTACAACCGCCCCGGCTTCTCGAGCCATCGCTACGCAAGCTGCATCGCTAACAGGTCGATGACCTTTGTAAATAGGCGAGCCACGCTCTGTTGGTAAATCGAAGGTGTTAATGACGTCCTTTACACCGATCGTCCAGCCCGACAGCAACCCGTCGGGCGCAACCCTGGACGCGTCAATGATCTGATCGTCGTCGTGGCGAGCGGTCCAAGCTAGGACAGTTGAGTCACGCTGGGTAACGCGTTCGAGCTCGGCTGCCAGATCATCTTTAGTGCCCACAACCCAATCATTGCTCACCGGGAAGGGTCGCCGCTCATCTTCTAGCACTGAATGGTTAGCTTCAGAAATTCAGAACCTAGCTACAAACATCACCGTAGGTATCTTCGAAGGTCTCTATCTAAAGAGAATTGTTAACTGAAGTTGGTTCCACCATTCACCTGCAATGTTTGACCGGTGATATGGCGGGACGCCTCTGAGCTCAGAAACATAGCCACATCAGCTATTTCGTCAGGGGTGGCCATGGCTCCGAGTGGGACGAGATCACTCGCTGCGTTTATTTCTTCTTCAGTCATTCCATCACGAGGTTGCGCTGTGTCGACGATGCCCGGAGCGATGGCATTTACCCTGATGGCGTGAGGAGCAAGTTCGGTTGAAACCGATCGGGTAAAGCCCACGATCGCTCCTTTGCTTGCCGCGTAATGAGTTCCACGAGCGGAGTTGCGAAAGAAAGCTACAGAGGACAGATTGACCGCTGTTCCTGGTTTTCCTGCTTGGACCAGTTCGCGAGCCATTATTTGTAGGCAACGAAACCCACCAACGACGTTTATGTTTTGAACTTGATTCCACTCATCGTCGTCTAGATCCAAAAACGAACTTCTCGGAAAAATTCCGGCGTTGTTTACGAGGAGGTCTATGCCGCCTAACTCCTGTCCAACCTGGAAGGCCTTCATACAATCTGATCTAAGACCAACATCGCCTTGCACTACCCGAGCCTCAGAACCGAATGATTCCACAGCGTCACCAACTTGTTCGGCTGCATCTCGATCATCAAGATATTGGACAACAACAGAAGCTCCTTCGCGCCCTGCAGCCTCAGCTATAGCTCTGCCGATTCCTTGTTGGGCTCCTGTGATGAGAGCCACTCTTCCTTGAAGTGTCGTCATTCCGCAACATTACTGATTTGAGATACGCCACGTTTATGAGCTAGCGGGCTGACACTTTGCATTGATGAATGAACGATAATGGTCTGCATGGATTTGGTAATAAAACACGGCACCGTTGCGACCGCTAGCGGCGGCGCGGTGTTGGACGTGGGTGTGCAGGACGGTCGAATAGTTCAATTGGGAGGCACTATGTCTGCCCCCCAACAAATAGATGCTGAAGGCATGTTTGTTCTACCCGGCGGTGTAGATCCCCACGTTCACTTGACTCCGCCAAGAACTGGGCCAGGGTTGGATAGTTGGTCTGACAATTTTGAAATCGGTACGCGTGCAGCATTAGCCGGTGGAGTTACCACGGTAGGAAACATGTCTTTCCCTCGTAAGGGCGAAACGATGAGTCAAGGCCTTGACCGAGACATCGAAGACAGCAACAACAATTCGCTCACAGACTTCTTTCACCACCCAGTGCTACTGGACCCTGACGCGACAGCTCTCGAAGAGATCCCTGAGCTTGCATCAGCAGGTCACCCCAGCATCAAAATTTTTCTGTCCTTTAAACGTTTCGATAGAAACGTCGACGATTTCCTTCGAGCGATGCGTGTTGCCGCTCAAGCAGATTCAGTAGTTCTCCTGCATTGTGAAGATGCGGCATTAATGGGTTGCTGTGGAGAGCTAGTTCGTGAAGCTGGCTTGAATTCGCACCGACATTACCCAGAGACCCGGCCAGTTGTAGCGGAACGAATCGCTACTGAACGCGCAGTCGGATTTTGTGAAATTAGCGGCGCTGCCACATATATCGTTCACCTTTCGAGCCAAGCAGCACTTGAGGTTTGCCGAGCGGGACGGGCGCGGGGTTTACCCCTTTATGTTGAAACACGTCCGATCTATCTGCATCTTGACAGGTCGCGGTTCGACGAACCAGATGGAGCGAAATATGCGGGAGCTCCACCGCTGAGAGAACAATATGATCGAGATGCTCTCTGGGCTGGAGTTGTTGATGGGGCGGTCAGCACGGTGGCCACTGATCATGCGCCTTGGACGTTGGAACAAAAGCTGGATCCCACTTTGGGACCGGCGGAACTCCGCCAAGGGATGGCCGAGCTGGAGACGAGCTTGCCTATGCTGTGGTCACTTGGCGTAGCCACTAAGAAAATCTCGTTGAACCGGTTTGTTGAAGTGATCAGCACCAACCCAGCGAAATTGTTCGGCATGTACCCACAAAAAGGTTGTATAGCTCCAGGTTCAGACGCTGACCTAGTTGTGTTAGACCCAACCGAAAAACGGATTATCGATGGATCCCAAATGCATTCCGCCGCCGGATATTCGCCCTATGACGGATGGGAAGTAGAGGGCTGGCCCAAATTCACGTTGAGTAGGGGAGAGATAGTCGCCGAAGGATCCTCGGTTGACGCGGCTCTAGGTCGAGGGAAACTGGTTCCAAGACGACCATTTGAGCGGCCTTAACGAAACTCAGACGTTGGACGGGGGTGCAATGATTGGGTCTTGAAATGTTTGGACCTCTACCAGATCGCCGACTTTGATTGTCGATCCAGCCGGACCAACGCGACAGGCCATGCCGAACAACCCGTTACCTTCCATCATTGCTTTCAAATTGCCTTCGAGGGTTGGAGCTTCGCTGCACCACCTATACGCCCGTAAGGCGACCGCTGGTTCGCGTTGCCTTTCGCCGGACTCTTGGTCGATTTGTGGAACTGCGCATCGAGGCCAAGGAACCTCAGCTGTCAAACTGGCCGCGCCAATGGTTAGGTCATGCCAACTATCTTCAATCCACGCTTCGCCGGCATCAACGATGATGTTTGCCCTGAACCGCTCAATACCAAAAGGCTCCACAGCTCGCTCTTGTAGCCACCGCAAAGAAGCAGAGTTAGCTAGCAATACAGGCGCCAAGTCCACAAAGGTGATGTGTTGCTCGAAAACATCTATAGACGATGGAGCTCGATGTTTGGAGTCGTCGGTTACGGCGGCTAAACGGTGAGATTCACCTAAGAAGTCCGAAATCCAGGCAGCTGCCTCATCGCCCCCATCGACACCATTAACTGGTCGCTTACCTACCAAAGGTAAGACGGTAACTGCGGCCGCATCATCGGCACTTAACGTGACCGACCCGCGACCAGATGCTGACAAAATGACGTCGTCGCCATCAAGAGCGGTCTCAATGGTAGCCAACGAAGGATGCGTTCTTTGAGTGACGCAACTGCCCTCGGAATCGACTATTTGCCATTCTCGGTCATGAGCCAAACCGGTACTCAGTATCGAAGCTTCATCTACTTCGATCCGTCGGCAGGACTTAACAGGATGAATATGGATTGCTTCCACTCGAATCTCGCTCATGGGCCGACCGTAGCAACACAAAGGATTCGTTGCTTTGAGTGTTTGAAAAATTGGAAACCACGAGTGCTTGGCCTTGGGATGGATCTCGGCCACACTTAACCGCATGAAGTTCGCTGTTGGGGTCGTTTGTTGTTTGCTGTTTCTGTCTGCGTGCGGCGGAGGAACTACAAACAGTGCTGACACTTCAGCGCGGTCTTCGGCGACCAGTTCAGGTGAGGCGGCTCCGACAACCACCACGCCCGCTCCAACAACTACTGCGGCCACTCCAACAACTACTGCGGCCGCTCCAACAACTACTACGGCCGCTCCGGTTACGACTGCTCCTCAAACGAATTCGCCTACGACTGCTTTGGGTTTGGAACGACCCGACGGTCCAACTGAGGCTAAGAAAGCACAGTGTGAAGACAAGGGCACTTACACGTATTGCACCGGTGAAGGGATGCCGGTCGTAGTAGGGGCCCCGGATCTATACGGGCAAGTCATCGAATATTCACCCGAGATGGTCTGCGCGGGTGACCTGGATATCCGCATATGTGAAGAAGCGATGCACGCCTTACTGCTCGCCATATCGGTCTGGGGTAACTACGGGCCTGTTGAGTACTACATCACGGGTATAGACGAAGATGCTGGACAGGCTTTGGTCGATTTCTATTGTGAACGAAGGGCTNAACGTAACGGGCATCGCCTGTCTGACTGCGTNCAAAAACAACAAGAGTGGGNNATNGGTCTAGAGAACGCCCGTTTCAACAATGAAAAGCATTTGGAGTCAAACTCGGCCGGTGGGGCTGTAGCTAGCTCCTCGGAGAGTCGCGAGTTGAACATCCTGCAATTCACCGCAGGTCTCCCATGGGGACTCGACGAGTCTTACCTGGGTCCAAAACCCACCACAACGGGCTATGACGCACAAAGGTTGGTCTTTCATGAATATTTTCACGGAATCCAGCAATCAGCTTTAACTTCTCCGAACGGAGCTGCTCGGGATAGCAAAGCACCGCCACGATGGTTTAGAGAAGGCAGTGCGGAGTACATGGCTCAGTTGGAAACACACCGACAGCGAGCTAACGGCAACTTAACGTTGACTGAAATCGGTGGTCAGGGCGACTATGACTTTCACTTTTGGATGAGAATGTACCTTCAATTGTCGAAGCAAACCTTTGCACGATGTGGCGGGTTCTTAGCCGATAGCGGCTGGGGCGACAAATGTGACGACTATTTCGCAGCTTACGGCGCAGGCGGATGGGCGATCGCATATCTGACCAACAGATATGGCGAAGACTCTGTCCTTGAGGTTCTGTATCCAGTGATTGAAGAGAAAGGCTTTGAAGGTGCGTTCTTGCACACTTTCGAGATGACGGTCGAAGAGTTCTATGTTGAGTTCGAAAACTTCTTCGCACTGTCTGAAACTGAACAGATGGCCATACTCCCTCAATTTTCTAAATGATCGACC
>PBMG01000010.1:95662-152656 GCA_002722565.1 Acidimicrobiaceae bacterium | reverse complement strand
ACAATCCAGTATCCGTCCGCTGCCATTCCGGCTGGTGCCAGGTAGGCGGCGATTCCCTTACATACCGAAGGTGTGAATGCTGCTGAAAGCCGGTCATAGAGGCCTGAGGCTTCTACTTCCTGGATTGCGAGCAAGCATGGGTTACCAGCGGTCATCGAGATGAATACATCTGGGTCGAATGCTGCAATGGTCGTGACCTCGTTAGTCAGCGTTGGTGCTGCTGGGTCGTGACGCACTGGCAGGTATTCGGCAACTACGTCTGGGTTTTGCTCAGCGTATGCCTCAAAGCCCATTTCATAGGCAAGACCGAAGTCGTTGTCCATGACAAGGCCAGCAACCTTCACAGGAAGATCATCGGCAAGGTTTACCTTGATCCAAGTTCCCCAAAGAACAGCTTCAGTTGAGTATGACATCTGGTAGCTGGTGGTCCATGGGTGGAGCTCTGGGTCACCCCAGGCTGGATGGCCTGAAAGGTAGAACGGGTGAGGTATGCATTCTTCGTTGATCTTGTCGTAGACAGCAAGACCGTTTGGTGAACCAAGGCCTTGGAGCAAGTGAACGTTTGCAGATTCAATAAGCTCATCTACGTACTCAATGGTCTGAGCAGCGACATAGCCGTCATCTTTAATGATGAACTCAATGTCACGGCCACTCAACACGTCAAGCGAGTCGATGTAGTCGAACCAGATCTGCATGCCAAGGCTCAAGTTGCCGTATGCGGCAAGGTTGCCTGACTGCACAGTGGTTTGACCGAAACGAATCTGGTCATCGGTAAGACCTGCTTTATCATCCCAGTCTGCTGGACATGCGTTGAGGTCAACTTCCATGCCTGCTGGGCCGATCAGGTGGTTGTCAGAGTTGACTCCCCACTCGCCGGCTTCCATCTTTTCGGTGATCATGGCGATGATGGCGTCACGGTTGCAATCAGCTTCCGCGAAAATACCTTCAACCGTGGAACGGTCTTGTGGGCAGTCGCTAGCTGCTTCTTCTTCAGCTGCGTCATCTGAACCTTCACCGGAAACAGCTTTCTCAACTGCGTCCTGGCTCAAAGTTCCGCCAGTATCTTCCTCTTCTTCTTCACTATGGTCATCGTCACCATGGTCTTCAGCAGTGGCACTAGCACTTCCGCTAGAACTGCTCGAAGAGTCATCGTCGTCGCTGCTACCGCAAGCTGCCGCCACCATGGCGAAAGCGAACAGAACTGCGAGCAGACGCAATAGATTGCGTCGAATCTCCATCTGGAGCCCCCTCTATGTTATGTAGGTTTTTCAACTAAACGTTCGTCTAGTTGACTGGCAGCACGCTAGGCGGCCCAGCATCGAAACACGAACTCTGAGGGCATTTATGTTCGACTTGTCACATAATCGCAAAGGAAGCAAGAAACCGATAATTTGTCGAAATGGATTGGGGAGTACATTTACCGCATCTGGGTCGGGACGTCAGCAGACATTCGTTAATAAATTTCGCTCAAACAGCAGACAACCTAGGAGTCCATTCAGGCTGGACAAGTGACCACGTATGTTGGCCTGCGGACTTTGATTCGAAATATCCATACAGCAGCGACGGATCTTTCCCCGCACCTGCAGGTCTTGGGTGGTTAGACCCTATTGGCACTCTTTTGTTCGTAGCTGCCTGCACTGAGAACCTTCGGCTCGGGTTCACGGTTCTGATTCTTCCCTATCGGCAACCGGTGGTCACCGCAAAGCAGTTAGCGACAATAGACGTGGTGTCCGAAGGTCGTTTGATCTTGGGAGTCGGTGTGGGGTGGATGCGAGAGGAAGCCGAAGTTCTTGGTATGCCCTGGGACAACCGCGGCAAACGGTCTGATGAACAACTTGAAATTTTCGAAACCTTGTTTAGAGACGACACTCCTTCATATAGCGGCGAATTTTATTCATTTCCTGAAGTTCGCTTCGAACCGAAACCTATTCAACAACCTCTCCCGGTATGGGTTGGCGGAAACAGTAAAGCTGCATTCCGAAGAACTGCCCGGTTCGGTCACGCGTTTCATGCAGCCTTTGAACCTCTAACGACGGTCAAAGACGAATGGCGTCAAGTTCGCGAAGAATGCGAAGCCATCGGGCGCGACCCTGACAGTCTTGATCTTTCACTCAGGATGTTCCTAGACCCGGGACAAACGATGGAGCCATTCAAATCAATAGCGGGCTCTTCAGACCAGATGGTTGACACCATCGGCCAAGTTCAAGAGATCGGCGTCAGCCACATCTTGGTCGATCCGGTAGCACGAGGAGGAGTCGACGGTCGACTCGAAGCTCTGAGTGAATTCATGACCAACATCGCCCCTCAGATCAGTTAATCGAAGAGTGACTGAGAGTTCCTGCCGGATAGATCGGTGGCTTTGGGCAGTACGAATATTTCGCACTCGCTCGTTAGCTAAGGAAGCATGTCTTCGAGGCGCTATACGAGTTAATGGTTCCGTTGCGAAACCCTCTTCAAATGTTAAATCAAGTGATCGAGTAACAATAAAGATACGTGGTGCTCTCAAGGAGATGGAGGTTGTTCAAACACTAGAAAAGCGGGTCGGCCCAGCCCTCGCTGCGAATTACTACATTGATCACAGTCCTGCACCTGACCAGAGCGAGCAAACAATTTCGTCACCTCGAGTTGCAGAACGTGCCCGCGGTTCTGGTCGTCCGACCAAACGCGATAGAAGACAGATAGACAAGTTGAGACGTAGTTAGCAACTGTCGAAGGGCTAGGGGAGGTACCTTGAAACCGGTGAGTCTTCCTTTACCAGTCGCCCTAGCCCACTCTCGTCTGACAATGGACAAGGTTCAGGCCTCCGAAGTCGATACACCCGAGTCAGCAACAGCTGCCTATGACGTACAAAATCAGTTAAGCGAACTGATTGACTCCCCTGCCCTCGGATGGAAAGTCGGAGCTACCAGCCCTGCAAGTCAGGAAAAATTGGGAGTAAAAACTCCAATCTGTGGTCCCGTGTTCGAGCGAACAATCCTCCAATCCGGCGACAAAGTTGACCTGTCTCACTTCCATCACCAACCGGGGTTGGAATCTGAGTTTGCTTTCACTATCGGTTTGACGGTTCGACCCGGTGGTCCAGCAATGACTGCTGCAACCGCTAGGGAGATGGTTTCAAGTGTTCACGTATCAATTGAACTGGTGTGTTCAAGATTTGAGGAGAACTTCGAAGCCGACCCAGCTCTCTTAGTAGCTGATGGAGCGTTGCACGCCGCTTTGATTTTGGGGCCGGGATCAAAGCCAGAGAAGGTCGCCGATCTAAGTTCTCACCAACTTCGAACTCAAATCAANGGTGAAGATATCGGTATAGGAACCGGTGCCGAAGTACTGGGAAACCCCTACGAATCGTTGGCGTGGCTATGCAATCATCTGAACAAGCGTGGTCTAACACTTCCTTCCGGGAGTGTCGTCACAACTGGAGCAGCAACAGGGCTACACCCCACTGGAACAAATCAAGAGATCGCTACTGATGGCGGAATCCTTGGCTCAGCAACTTTGAATCTGGTCGGTTAAATAGGTGGTTCATGCCACAAAAGTTGAGCCATTTCGCGGCTGGGGGCTGCTTGGTCTATCAACTTTGGCGATCTCTCTAACCCTTCCAGGTCAAACAATTGGTGTCTCGTCTTTCGCCGACCACCTGACCACTGACCTCGCCATAAGTGCAACCTCCTTGTCAACTGCTTATTTGATCGGCACTATCTCAGGATCTCTAGCAATGCCCGCAATTGGGCGATGGATCGACCGGACAGGAGTCCGGAAAACCATGATCCTGATCGCCACTGCATTTTCAATTGCGGTCGCTTACATGGGAACTGTCCGACACCTCTGGATGTTGGTTATCGGATTTGTAGGCATTCGAATGTTGGGACAAGGAGCGTTAAGTCTCGTTGGACAAACAAGTATTGCTCTGTGGTTCGACCAAAAACGAGGACTAGCTTTTGGTCTTTCAATGACAGCTTCAGCGGGCCTCATGTCTCTAGGGCCCCTTGGATTAACTTCACTAATAGAAAATTTTGGTTGGCGTTGGGCTTGGATAATTAGCGCCNTCTGTATCTTTCTTATCTTGGTACCAGCCACCTGGCGCTGGATGGAAGACCGGCCCGAATCACTTGGGCAACGACCCGACGGTGGGGCTTCTCAAGCTGGTGATGTCTCAACCGTAATTGATCACTACACGGTCAAAGAGGCAGCGGCTACGAATGCATTCTGGGTGCTAACCGGAGTGATGGTCGTATCTTCAGCATTAATTACTGGGGTGACCTTCCACCACTTCGCTCTAATGGAAGCTGCTGGGCTCACAACTGGTGAAGCCGCTGCCGNGTTTGTTCCGCAGATGGCCGGAACGGTAGCAGCGGGCTTCATCTGGGCCTGGTTAACCGACCGGGTGTCTGCGAAATTTCTCCTGGTCTCTTGCCAAGCTTCACTCCTAGGTGCTCATTTGAGTTATGCCTGGGTTAGCCCGGGGATAGGTGCCGCTATCTATTCACTATTACTCGGCGCGAACGGTGGCTCAATTCGCGCTTTAGCCTCAGCGCTATATCCAAAGTGGTTCGGAACCGAAAATATTGGAGCTATCAGGGGACTGGCAACCGCTTTTGGAGTCGGTGCGTCGGCAATCGGACCATTGATAGTTGCACTGGGATTCAGGGCTACCGGCGATTACGTGAGCCTTAACTACTTCTTAGCTCTCTTTCCGGGGGTCGCTATATTTGCATCGTTTTTACTTAAAGCTCCTAAAAAGTCATCCAATGACCGTCAACCAACGACATAGATCTTAGATAGCGTCTCGTACGTGCTGACCGCTACCGCTCTAAGCAAAGAGCAAGGCTCCAGACAATTATTTCAAAACGTCAGTCTTCAGTTGTCTCCTGGACGACGGATCGCACTGATCGGGAGCAACGGGGTCGGGAAAACAACGTTGATCGAAATTTTGCTCGGTCTGCAAGAGGCCGATTCGGGAACTGTTCATCGTCCAACCACTCTTTCAATTGGCTACTTGCCTCAAGACCTTGAAGAGGAACTAGTTGGTTCTGCCTTGGAAGTCACTCTCCAGGGGGCGTCGCAAATCACCAGCCTTGAAGAACGTCTGGTTGATTTGCGAGAGGAGTTAAGCAGCGGTACCGCAGACGGCCAGAATCAGCTTTTGGAGGAATACGGAAACCTTCAGAGCCGTTTCGAACAGCTCGGCGGATACGCAATCGAAGCTGAAGCCCAACGAGTGCTAGCAGGCTTAGGTTTCGATGAAAAGCTGATGCGTAGAAATGCACGTGAACTTTCCGGCGGTTGGAGAATGCGGGTCGCCCTCGCTCGGCTGCTTCTGTCGGAACCCGATGTTTTGATTCTTGATGAGCCCACAAATCATTTAGACGTTGATTCTGTTTCGTGGCTAGAAGATCAATTCTCAACCTGGGCAGGCTGCATTTTGTTTGTCAGTCACGACCGCGACTTCATTGACTGCGTAGCTAATCGAGTAATCGAGTTGGACGGCTACTCAAGTCAGGAATACGTAGGGGGATTTTCTGACTTCGTGGCTTCTCGCGAGCTTCGATTAGCCCAATTAGAAGCATCAGCAGCACAACAAAACCGCAAATTTGCTGAAACTGAAAAATTCATCGAGCGATTTCGTTATAAGGCAAGTAAAGCAAGNCAAGTTCAAAGTCGGGTCAAGGCGNTAGAGCGGGTAGATCGAATTCAAGTTCCCGAAACCANCGACCTGAAAGCCAAGTTCGACTTCCCAAATCCGAGACGATCGGCTCGGGTGGTAGTCGAATTTGAGCACGCTACGGCCGCATACGGCGATCAGACTGTTCTCGACGATGTCTCATTTGTCATAGAAAGAGGCCGAAAAGTAGCGCTGGTAGGGCCCAACGGTGCAGGGAAAACAACATTATTGAAACTTATGCTCGGCGAATTAGATGCTGCAGAAGGCGCCGCTCGCCTTGGCAACAAAGTTGACTACGCCAGCTTCGCTCAACACTTAACAGAAGTTTTGGATCTGCGAAAATCAGTAATTCAAGAGTTCACAGCGTCGATTGGGGACCAGGGCGACAGAAATCTTCGCACGGTTTTAGGGGGATTCGGATTTAGAGGCGAACAGGTCGACCAAAAGGTTGGAGACCTATCGGGTGGTGAACGAACTCGGCTCGCTCTAGCTATCACAATGGCCAACCCCGTCAACCTCCTGATTCTGGACGAACCCACCAACCATCTCGACCTTCCAAGCTGCGACCACTTAGAAGATGCTTTAGGCGCCTACCCAGGAACTCTTATCTTGGTCACCCATGATCGACATCTGATTCGTAACGTGGCTGATTCTCTGATTGTCGTTCGAAACGGCACTGCAACTTGGTACGACGGAGTAGATGAGAATTTATTGAAGGCCCCTGCCGAATCCAGTGACTCGTATAAGTCAACCCACGCCAACCTAAACCCCCATAAGGAAAATCGTGAAGCGCGCAAAGACCAAGCGCGACGCCGAAGTCGAATAAACGACGCGACAAGAGAGCTCCGCAAAGAACGAGACCAAGTCGAACAGTCCTGGGAGCAGACAGAGAATGAACTCGCAGAAATACAGGCCCAACTCATTGATAGTTCCACTTATGAAAGCTCTGAACTAGTAGCTGAACTCAGCAAAAAGCATGACCAATTAAAGGATCAGGCTTCAGAGTTGATGGAACAGCACGAAGCCTTGCTTCGACGAATTGCTAGGAAGGAATCAGAGAGCTAATAAGTTTATGCACAACCATTCGCTGGTCCTGCGATCGGCACGTGTTCAACCTGAACCTCTTCGCTAAATGTGATTAGGGCTGCCGTTCCATTTCCTGGCGAACCCATTGGAGCGCCCGGGTACCATGCCGTGACCGTTCCGTGGCTGGCGTCAGTCGGAACATGCCAGTGCCCGAGCGCCACGTAGTCGGCATTAGTGGAAGAGATTTCTTCGTAGGTAATTGGCGAAGACCGGTGAGCATCCTCGCTTGAAAGATTGAGATGGCCGTGCGCCGCAACCACATACCACTTAGTGCTAGGGCGAGGCGGAGCGTTCAATAGAGGTCTATAGCCAGGTTCGTGATCATTCATAGCCCGACCCCAGATTGTCATCTGGCTTGACTCCATAACTAACGATGAGCCTTCTAGATCTTCTAGAAGTTGTATTCCCGTCTCCTGCACATCTCGGCGACACCTTTGCCACAGAGACTTATCGTCGTGGACATCATGATTCCCTGGGATCACCACTACAGGAATCCCTGGTGCCGTCAAAATTTCCAACGTCGATCTCACTGCACTATCGGGCAGACGTGCGTGGTCAAATAAATCTCCTGCGACCATCAAAACGTCGACGTCGTGTTGCGTCGCCGCATCAGCGATGCCATAAACAGGACACTGGCATACTTCTGCGTGGTCCCCTGCACTTCCCCTGATATGCCCTATATGGACGTCAGATGTATGAAGCATTCGCACCATTCGCTTCACCGTTCTAACCTCATCCCCATGGCCCGAAAGATTGCCACTAACAGAACCGTCAAGCGAGAAGAATTGGCGAATTTTATTGCACCACGTCATCGCGGGATCCTTTCGACAACGAGGTCCAACGGACAGCCCCAAATGTCGCTCGTCACTATGGGTCTCGATAATGAAGGACGAATAGTGATCGCTACGTACCCGCAACGGGTGAAGGTACTAAACGCTCGACGAAATCCTGCTGCTTCTCTACTTGTAATGGGAGACGAATTTAATAGCGAATGGGTGCAAGTCGATGGCGACCTCGAAGTTCTCGACCTTCCCGAAGCGTTAGAACCGCTGTGTGACTATTTTCGATCGATTAGCGGCGAACATCCTGATTGGGACGATTATCGCTCTGCAATGATGGAACAGGGCAAGGCCTTACTACGGCTTTCTATTTCGTCGTGGAGCCCTATCTCTCAAGGTGGCTTTCCACCTCATCTCGCTGNTTGACACTTCCTGTCTTCTCGCAGAAGTTAGGCATTCCCTCACACTTCGAAGACATCTCAGCGAATATGTTCATGTCCATGCGCATCCTGGTGACTAATGATGATGGGATAGAAAGTGAAGGTCTTCACGTTCTAGCTCGATCGATGAGAGAGCACGGAGAAGTAATAATTGCAGCTCCTGACAGTGAATATTCTGGAGCGGGAGCAGCTATTGGGCCTATCCATCTAAGCGAGCCCGAAGTCCAGTCTGTTGATATTGAAGGCATTGAAACGGCGTGGAGTATCTCCGGTCCACCAGCATTGTGTGTGATGTTTGCTCGACTCGGCCTTTTCGGCGATATCGACTTAGTGGTATCCGGAATCAATCCTGGGGCAAATGTAGGTCGTTCTGTCTACCATTCAGGCACGGTCGGCGCTGCCCTCACTGCTCGGCACACCAACATACCCAGTGTTGCTGTTAGCCAGCATTTAACGGGATTCGGCGCTGAAGGCCAGGTTTGGGAGGATCTAATAGTCGGCCAAAAATGGCATGTTGCTGCACAGGTAGCAAGCACGCTTATCGAAGGTTTACTTCAAGATGACATCGGAGATAGTCCGGTCTTAAACGTAAATGTTCCAAACCTTGAACTCGACCAAATCCGAGGATGGCGATTCACTGATATTGCTACTGAACCACCTCGAGCCATTGAAACGGTCGAGCTGGAACCAACTCCAGAGGAGCGCACCTTCCGAGTGTCTATGTCGTGGGGCGACGAGAATCATCAGTCTTCAGACGTTGACACCGGCGCTGTAATGAACGATGAGATATCGGTCTCCTACATCTCGCGAATAGTCGCTATTCCTCCACCTCCGACTTCCACTCTTGGTGGAGCGCTGGACAGCCTTCTCAAAACAAATCAAGAAGGTACCGATTAAAAAGCTCGTTCTACGCGCGTTGGTTTATCCACCCCACGATCACGTCGGCTGCTTCGTCACGAGCGTCTTCGCGATCTCGCAGGTAGTGATCTCCTCGGATAGTGACCGTCGTCAGATCGTCTGCAGCGAGCGACTCAACAATCGCTTTCGTGTCACTAGGGAAGACTCCACTATCGGCGTCGGCATCAATGACCAGCGCTGGGATAGTTACGCGTTCTAGGTGCGGAGCTGCGGAGCATGACGAATCAGAGAGACTCCACATCGATAACCAAGTTCGCAGGGAACTGACCGTGCCGACGCCGTAGATCCCGTAGTTCGACCTGCGGGGGTCACCGAGATAACAACTTGGAGATTCACGATTATTCGGGTCAATCGAACCATCGATCATTCGTAAGTCAGCCCATAGCCGCGGTGTCGTGAACAATCGATCATGATGACCTGCCGCTACTACTCGGTCAATCTCATCTCGAGCCCACTGGGTAATCCGATGATTTCGGTCCCGCTGCGCTTCACGATATTCGGCAATAAAACTTTCAGTGAACGGAACTTCTCTTCCATCCGCGAATGGGTCGAGACGTTCAATGACACTCAGTGAATCATCTTCTCGTTCAACTGATGGGTCCATCCAATTCGTTAACACCTCTGGACGCCCAGGATGAGCAGCGAGCGACACATACAGGTCTGCTCCGGGTATCTCAAAGGCCGCGGAAACGATTGAGTTGCGTCCATACTCTGGTTCAAGGTTCGGGTCGGCTGACTGAGACTGATACGCGGCCATCAGTGACCCGCCACCTGAATTCCCGAGTAATACGACAGTTTCAGCGCCCGCTTCTTCGCGGAGCCAGCGAACACCAACTGCTATATCGGCAAGCGCGTGGTCAAGGAGAAAATAGGGTTCAGCCCCTCGAAAACGCGTATTCCAACCAAGGAATCCAATCCCACGTTTGGCGCAGAGATCAGCAATGTAATGTTCACTGAAGTCGATGTTGTAGTGCGTAGCGATTACGGCCACACGAGGGCGACTACCTCGGGGTCGATGGTAGACCCCTTGACAAGGGTGACCTCCAGCTCCAGCCCGTCCAACTACCGGGGATTCGAGGCCAACAAACTCGCGTTCGACAGATGTACTCAGTTGACTTCTCCGATTGGGGCTGCCAGCAATCGAGCTGCTTCTTCTTCGTCCACCGGCATCCCTGCGGTATCGCGACACAGTTCTACGAGAACTTGATTCGGGTCCAGGTAATACAACGAGTAGCACCACCCATGATCAATTTCCATGGTGGGTTCGACGCCTTCTGACATCATTCGAGAGCGAATTTCCTCTTGCATTTCTTCCGTTGCTTCAAAAGCTGCATGATTAATGAAGACTGGCACTCCAAGACTTTCATTCACGTCGGTCACCCAATCATCGCGTTCGCCTATGTTCTCAAACGCGAAAAACGCAATGCATTGACCATTTCCTGTATCAAAAAAGACGTGTTTGATCCATCCGTCTTCTCGGTCATGGAATTCCGTATTCACTAACGGAAATCCAAAGAGGTCCTCGTAGAAGTGTCGTGTTGCCTCAAGATCTTTTGTTGAGTAAGCGACATGATGAAATGCCATAGCGCCTCCAGTTATTCATCTTCTGGTCTAGTTTCGCGGACGCGAGCACCTTGCACGACCGCGATTGCTGCAATCACTGCTAGGAACACCGATACCAGCGCTGCCCAATGCGCCAGATCATGGTAACTGCGTTGCTCCACAGCTAGGCCTGACGAGATGCCAGCAGCCGCTCCAGTTGCTGTCATCAAGACATCGGCAGTCGACTGAGTGGCAACACGGGCTTCAGGAGGGAACGCCTCGGTCATCAACGCGCTGCCCGCTACAAGCGAGGCACACCACCCAATCCCAATTAAGAACAACCCAACAAAGTGGCCCGTTGCTTCAGCTGCATCGGTGTGCGAGGCAATCTCAGCACCCACAGCAGTAAATACCGCACCCACTCCTATGAGCAATTCTTTGCTTAACCGGTCGGCGATTCTTCCTATCCATGGCGAGAACGCATACATACCGACGATATGAAGCGAAATCATCAAACCAATAACTAGCGGGTCTTGGTTTCCGTCTCTCATATGGAGCGGCGTTACAGTCATCACTCCTACCATCACGCCTTGCGACAGCATCATCCCCAATAAGGCAACTCGCGCGGCGGGTCGCGAGAGAATCAAGCTCAGATCAGAGAACCGAGGACCTCGAATCCGGGTTTTACTGGCATCAGCCACTAACAAAAGCGGGTCGGGTCTTAGTCGTTTCAGAATGGTTGAGGAGGCAACAACGAACAGAGTGACGGAAACCATGTATGAAAAAATGAAGCCGCTTCCGCCTTCCGATGACCCCGCCAACGACCGAAGCCCCAAACCGACTGTCGGTCCTAGCACCGATCCAACGGTGTTTGCCCACACAACTAAGCTGATGCTTCGCGCTCGATTTTCATCAGTTGCAAGATCAGAACCCGCGTAACGGGCCGCTAAGTTCCCAGCCTGGCCACATCCGCAGAGCGTCATTCCAACCACTAGTAAAATGTAGGTCTCTGTCAACGCCGCTAATAATGCGCAAGTTGCTCCGACGGACCCAACTAAGTATGCGTATCCAATTCCAATACGTCTTCCGCGTCTGGCCATCACGGCTGCAACCGGAATGCCCGCCAAACTTTGGCCGATGCTGAGGCCGACCGCTGCAATCGCCCCCAAAGTGTCGCTCCCGGTTATCTCACTACCTAGAAGGGCTGCTACGGAGTACGAAGTTCCCATAGCTAGACCGCCCGGAACAACACCCTGTTGTAATACCCGAACGGTTCGCTTTTGTATAGCTCCGTGTTCAGTTGTCGAGTCGCTCAATCGGTTCTCGATTCTTGTGCGATGGCTTGCGCCCATCGATAGTCCGGCTTACCTGCTGGACTTCGTTTGATCTCATCCACCTCGATTATTGATTTTGGTCTCTTATATCGGGCGATGTGATTAGCGCAATGTTCAATGATCTCTGACTCTAGGTCTTCTTGTTGTCCCACAAGTTGAACGATGGCAACTACTTCGTTGCCCCACCTTGCGCTTGGGCGACCGCACACCACAGCGTCGTAAACGGCTGGGTGAGTCTTGACAGCTGTTTCTACTTCTTCAGCAAAGATCTTTTCTCCACCAGAGTTAATCGTTACCGAATCTCGGCCTAGAACTTCGATACGGTCGTCTGCGAGTAGGCGAGCTCTGTCTCCTGGAACGGAAAATCTGACTCCGTTGATGACCGGAAAGGTTCTTTGAGTTTTCTCAGCGTCATTTAGGTAACCCAAGGGCACCCGCCCAGACATGGCAAACCAGCCAATCTCTTCTGATCCTGCTTCAACCACGGCATCCATTGTTGCGTTGACCACAGCGCTTCCCGAAGCAGGCACGAAGTCACCTGTACTAGCTGTTTGTTCGTTGGTGCTTACATTGCTTCCTTGAACACCAGTCTCGCTTGACCCGATCGAGTCTCTGATAGTTACTCCACCAAATTGTTGCTTGAGTTCTTCTTTCAACTCGGAGTTCAGAACTGCGCCGCCACTTATGATTGATCGAAGCGAACGAGGAACTAGTTGGCCAGATTTCGATGCATCCAAAAGGGGTCTAGCGAAAGCATCGCCAACTATCTGCAAGAATTCGACGTCTTCGCGATCGCACACCTGGAGGACACTTGCTGCGTCATAGCGGTCAGTTACATCAGGGAGCACCACGGTGTGGCCCATCGAGAGCGCTTGGAGTGCTATCCACTGGGCCGCACCGTGCATAAAGGGTGCGCTTGTCATCCATCGCAAAGTTCCTCTGCCTGCCGCCTCTGCTACTTCGGCATATGACTCGTATTCACAATTTTCTTTCCTGTTTAGACCACCTAGTGCTCCTACGAAGAAATCAGCGTTCCTCCAAAGCACACCTTTGGGCATTCCAGTAGTTCCTCCTGTGTAGAGGACATACAAGTCATCAGGAGAACAGTCATCTAGATCCCTCGCATCGTGGCCCTGAATAAAATCGTTGTAGTAAATAGCACCTTCAAGTAGCTCATTGTTTGAGGTGTCTGGCACTTGAATAATGAGTTTTATATTCGGCAGTTGGGGTAAGATTTCCGCCAAGTTCGGGGCATAGGCAGAGTTAACGATCACGGCTTTTGCCTCTGAGTCGGTCAAGAGGTACAGAAGTTCATCCGCCATATACCTGTGATTCACGTTGAAAGTAGCGGCCCGTGCGGCCCAACCTCCCAACATAGATTCGAGATATTCAAACTCGTTGTTGAGATATAGAGCTATGTGATCTTGCCCGCTTTCATGGCCGGCCAATTCCGAGCGTTCCTTTTGGCAACCGATTCCTGCAGCACTTAGAGCACTTCCTAACCGGCGATATCGCTCGACAAAGTCGGGGAACAGGATCTCAGTGCCCCGATGAACTAATGCGATCCGCTCGGGACATGCGTCAGCGACTTCTGCTATCACCCGAGCTAGATTAAATTCCACCGACGCACAGTAACCAATCTGAACGCCGTCAGTTCTTGAAAAGCACTCCAAATTTCCCGTCAGTGGAACTATTTGTTATACCAATAGCTTTCGATGGTTTGGTGGTCGGAGAAGATTACTTACATGGATAAGCAACTAGTTCTCGCATCAAGCTCACCGCGTCGAAAAGAGCTGTTGTCTTTTCTAGGAGTCGATTTCATCGTCTCCGTCCCCGATGTTGATGAGTCACTCATTATCGGTGAAAAGGCTGAAGAGTATGTTCAAAGAGTCGCTTCGCAGAAAGTCTTAGCTGTAGAGGGCTTTGTGGTTCTTGGGGCTGATACCTGCGTCGTATTGGAGGACCAAATTTATGGAAAACCGGTTGATCTAGACAACGCTGAATTTATGCTCCGCGCGTTATCTGGCAAAGTGCACCAGGTCGTATCCGGGGTTGCTGTCCGAACTGGCGACCAGTTAGCAGTCACGGTGGTTCGAACCGATGTCGAATTTGTATCTCTGGATCAGCGTCTCATTGATTGGTACCTGGGTTTAGGCGAGTCTCTAGACAAGGCCGGTTCCTACGCTCTCCAAGGTGCGGGCGCTTCACTTGTTAAAGCTATTAGTGGCAGCCATTCGAACGTGATCGGCTTACCCTTGGTGGAAACCGCAAGCCTGCTAGTTCAAGCTGGCGTCGACTTGATGTCTCCGAACCGAAATAGGACATCGTGAACCCTTACAAGAGTGCGCTCAACGAAAATCTTAAACCGTTCCAACCAGGGGAAGTATCTCCGGTGACCTTGGGGCCGATCCTTCTGGAAACCCCAGTTGTTTTGGCACCAATGGCCGGTGTGACGGACTGGCCTTTCCGATCGTTATGTTCAGGTTGGGGCGCTGCCTTATATGTCAATCAAATGATTACAGCGAGAGCTTTGGTCGAAGAGAACTCCTCGACATGGAAGCTGGCCGAGTTCGGGGCTAATGAGGCGATTCGATCAATCCAGTTGTACGGCACTGACCCCAAATATGTTTCTTTAGCTGTTCAAATGCTCAAGGACCGCCTCGGTGTCGATCATATCGACATGAATTTTGGATGCCCGGCTCCGAAAGTCACTCGGAACGGGGGCGGCGCAGCTATCCCCTTCAAACGTCGACTTCTCGGGGCAATAGTTGAGGCAGCGGTCAAAGCCGCAGATCAGACCCCGGTGACTATCAAATTTCGCAAAGGTATTGACGAACAAAATTCGACCTTCCTAGANAGTGGACGAATAGCTCAAGATTTGGGTTGCGTCGCTGTGACTTTGCATGCTCGGACCGCTACAGATCTCTACTCTGGGCACGCAGATTGGGACGCTATTGCAGAACTGGTGCAGAGCATCGATATCCCTGTGTTTGGCAACGGGGACATTTGGGAGCCTTGGGATGCGTTGCGGATGATGCGTCATACAGGAGCGGCAGGAGTTGAGATTGGGCGGGGCTGTTTGGGGCGCCCTTGGCTCTTTGCCGATCTGGTATCCGTCTTAAGTGGCCAGGAGCCTCAATTAACTCAACCGACACTTGGATTAGTCGCTGAGGTCATGCTCGATCATCTCAATCGTCTTCTCGAATTTTATGATGAAGATGAGAGCACCGTCGTCCGCAGATTTCGAAAGCACGCGGGTTGGTACGTTGCAGGTTGGCCCGTAGGGAAAGAACTCCGAAGACACATTCATGCTGTGAGCAGTTTTGGTGAGTTGGAATCCATTACTGATGAATTCGACCATGACGCAATACTTCCCCCCGAGGGTGTTCGAGTGAAAAGGAGCCACACCGGTGGTCCTCGGAGAGTCGCTCTACCCGAGAATTGGTTGGCGGATCCTCAGGAAGCGGTGATGCTAACTCCTGACGCGGAGGCAAACGTCAGTGGTGGCTGACTCTCATGCTCACTCATCAAAGGAAGCGTTACGGAAAGAATTGCGGCCGCTACGGGCCCAGGTTGACTCAGCTACCGAAAAGATTGTGGTTAACCATTTAGCGGACTTCCTAGGTCAGATCGACGGTGTATTTCTCTTTTATCGATCAATGCCTAATGAGCTTCAGCTAGACAGTTTGGCTGATCGCCTGGGATGGGAAAGGTTCGCCACGACTCGGACTCCAGAGAGCGGACCACTCACGGTCCATAGTGCTAGCGGAATTATGGAGCGACACAAGTTTGGGTACATGCAACCACTCAAAGATGCCGCGAAGTTTCCACTTAATTCAATTTCGGTAGCTCTTGTACCTGCTCTCGCTATCGATACGCGAGGCAATCGACTGGGCCATGGTGCAGGGTATTACGACGAACTGCTTTCCCGCATTTCCGCCGACTGTCTTAGAATCGGTGTGATTACAGAGCGATTTATTTTCGATCAGTTACCACATGAATCTCATGATGTCCCGATGACGCACCTGGCATCTGAAGCAGGGGTTCGGCCGGTTAAAGCGGTGAGCGATTAGTTCATGTGGGCTGGTATCGCATTTGACGCCATCGAGAGGTTGCGGTTGTGACTTCTACCATTTCCGAGGAAAGCAATACACCATCCACATAGATGTCACGTCCATCAATTTTTACAACCCAAGCTCGAGCAGTTACTTCCTCAGACAAAAAGGCTGGCCTCAAGTAGCTGAGTTTCATTTCTGCTGTGGCACAGGCAAGGTCCGATGCTTCTTTAGTGAGCGTACTTTGAGCCGCTACCCCCATCACCTCGTCGAGAATCGCCGCCTGAATTCCACCATGTATCACTGTGTCGAATCCGCAATGATGTTGCTGCGTGAGATGGGTAGTTTCGACCGTGCCATCGTCATATCTAGAGAAGACCAGCCCGAGTCCTTTGTCGTTTGAAGTCGAACAACCGAAACACTGATCTACTCCTGATCTTTCAAGCGGATAGGGGCTTGGTGTTGTTTGACGGTAGTAATCCGGTGGGCTTGTTGTCACATCCGAAAGCGTAGGCAGTTAAGAGGGGCTCTGCCGGCCTCATTCCAGAACTTCTGCTATCGCTAGTTCAGCGATTCGCTCTCCGTCATATCCCAGTATTCCCTCCAAAACTTCCATCGTATGTTGTCCGTACGTGGGCCCTGCCCAATCAAATCCGCCTCGCGATCGAGACAAGTGGTGCGGGATACCGTCGATCATCACTTCACGAGCTTCTGGGTGCGGGACCCAAGGGAAATGGCCGCGATGGACTAGTTGCGGGTCATTCATGCAATGACCTGTGTCTTGAACCATATGGGCACTAACACCGTGATGTTGGAGACGAATTTGAAGTCCTCCTGGATTCTGGACTTGAGTCCAGGTGGCGATCATTTCGTCAATTGTTTCCACCTGTTGGTGCCGCTCTTGCAAAGTTAAGTCAGCTAAATCTTCGCGCCTCATTTCCAAACACAATGATTTCCATTGGTCGTCGTTTTCGCAAGCAATCGCGCACCACTGGTCTTCTCCAGAGCATGGGTATACCCCGTGCGGAACCATGTTGGGATCAGCATTTCCCGTACGCGTCGGCATGCGATCTGTTATCTGATATTCAAGAATTCCCGGAGTCAGATAGTGGGTCGCTGCTTCTGCCTGAGAAAAATCTAAGTATTGGCCCTTTCCAGTTCGACGTCGATAATCCAGCGCCGCCAACAGTGCCGCAGCGGTGAAACGAGGCGACGTGTAATCGGTGTAAGCCATGTATGGTCCAGCTGCTCCTCGGTCTGGCCATCCGGTGATGTCGTAGAATCCAGCGATAGCGGCCGCTAAGTTGCCGAAGCCCGCGAAATTCTTCATCGGACCTGTCTGCCCAAAGACACAACTGGACAGAACAATAATTCCAGGGTTGATCTCTTTTAGAACTTCGTACCCAAAACCCATCGACTGCAGGGTTCCGGGAGTAAACGACTCAACCGCTACATCAGCCCACTTCGCAAGGTCCAGCACGACGTCTTTGGCTTCGGGTTTTGACAAGTTGATAGCGAGACTCAACTTGTTGGAATTGACGGCATGCCATGCGATCGCGTTTTCTTGGTCGGGGACGTCATCTCGATGACCCAATGCTCCTCTTAGCAAACAAGGTCTCGTGACTGATTCAAGTCGGACGACTTCAGCTCCCCAATAGGCAAGAATCTTTGTGGTGAGTGGCGCTGCGGCGACCCACGAAAAGTCCAAGACTTTTAGCCCTTCTAACGGTCTTGTGCCGGCTTCGACCTTTTGCGGATTAGGTATTTCAGACGGTCGCTCTCTATGCGTTGCGATCACAGACTGGTGTTCTCCCAGAATTGGTGCCGCGTCTAGTCGACGTAACGGAGTTTCACTGGCGTGAATGAAGGGTCCTGGGTAGCGAATACCTTCGATGTCATCCCAAAATTCGCGGGCCTCGAACTGCTTACTGGCAACTACGTCAGCTAGATCGGCAACCGGTGTGACTAATAGTCCTCGCTCCAAACTTGCTTCTAGAAACTCCGCTTTAGTCTTATCTGCCGCGAAGTCAGCGATCAGGTCCATTACTCGCGTCAGCTCTTCAATTGTTTCGGTGCCTTGTTGTATATGTATTGCGAAATCCACCCAATCTTTGTCTCTTGTGGCTTCGTCGCAAGCACCTTCTTCACACATCCAGTCCATGAAGCGTTTGAACATTGGGCCAATCATTGCTCCAAAAGCAACGGTGATAACTACTTCGCCATCGGCACAGGGGTAGGTCCATCGCAGGTGAACAGGTCCCTGCTGAACTCCGCCAGACATCCGTTCTTGGGGAGCTAATCCGGCTGGTCCATGCAAAATTGCAGGCATGGCCGTCTCAGACGTCGCTTGCTGAGCTGATACATCGACGTGTTGTCCCTGGCCTGACCTGGACCTTTCGTCGCTGGCAACTAACGCACCGACGAGCGCTTGACATGCAGCGTGTGACCATGCTTGGGGAATAGATATGCGAACTGGCGGTCTGTCACTATCTCCGTTGCAAATCATTTGACCGCTAGCAGCAACCAGAGTGAGGTCTGTTGCTGACCAGGTCGCCTTAGGGCCGTCATCACCAAATGGGGTTAACGACACTGTGATCAAACTCGGGTTATTGGATCGAAGCTCTTGTAGGTCTAACGCGAAGGGGGTAGCTCCACAGTCAATAACGAAGTCAGCTCCTGTCGCTAGCTCACTTATATCTGAGGCGGTCCGGACGGTAACCGATTTTTTGCCTCGGTTGTACGCGTCAAACCAATAATCGCGTTCCCACCCTTGCTCCGGTTCAGCCAGCACAACCTCACAACCGAGTTGAGCTAATAGGAAACCTGTCATCCATCCTCGACGGTCGGTGAGGTCGATAACGCGGTAGTTGTCAAGCATGAGTCCCCCTAGATAACCATCGGAAGCTTAGATCGACTTCTTGGCTGCCTTTCTCGCTACTTCAATTTCTGGGTGGCGAAAACACTTGCTTAGATGATCGTTGACTATTCCATCTGCCTGCATAAGTGAATAACAAGTGGTTGGACCAACAAATCGCCATCCAAGTTGCTTTAGCGCTTTACTCATCTTTTCGGATTCCTGAGTTTTTGCCACTACCTGCGAAGGTCTTTCGACTGGTGGGGAATCGGCGGGCTCGAAACTCCAAAAGAACTTGGCGAGTGAGCCGTGCTGTTCAACAGTAGTTATAGCGGCTCGTGCATTCGTGATTGTGGCTTCGATCTTGCCGCGATGTCTAACAATCCCAGGGTTATCAAGAAGTTTTTGGATGTCTTGGTCACCAAATGCAGCAACCTTCTCTATTTGAAACCCGGAGAAAGCTGTTCGAAAGTTATCTCGCTTGCGAAGGATGGTGAGCCAAGATAATCCTGCCTGAAAGCCTTCAAGGCACATTTTCTCATAGAGCTTTACGTCGTCAGTTACCGGCAGTCCCCACTCAGTGTCGTGGTAGTGCGCGTAGTCCGTGTCTCCTTCACCCCATGGGCAGACCAGAAGCCCGTTACTGCGGATTTTAATTTCTGTACTCATGAGTCAAAAAATAACCGTTACTACCCAATGTTGGCTTGTCTTCTGACTTCACTGCAAGACTGAGCTAGACAACCAAGGAGAAGTTGTGAATCAAGATCTACAAAGACTCGTCGACGAGAAAGCTTGCGAGAAACTCATCGCTGAATATTGCCACCTAGTCGACTTCGGCAATGCCAGCGCGATCGCTGACCTGTTCACTGCCGGCGGTTACTGGTCAGGGCCTGGAGTTGAGATGATCGGGCAAGACCAGATACGAGCTGGTTTCTCCGCCAGACAAGACGTGACACGCCGTCAATCGCGGCATCTCTGCACAAATGTCTTAGTTCGGGTTGAAGGAGACGAGGCGACGAGTCTTTGCTATCTGCTCAACTTCCGTCACGACTCTCCAACCGGAGTTGCTGAGTCTCCTGCTCCGGCCGGTTTACCAAAGTATGTAGGCGAGTACCACGATCAATTTGTGCGCACCTCCGATGGTTGGCGATTTGAATCGCGACGTTTCGAATTAGCCTTCCTTAGAGACTGAGGGTTAGCCCGCAGTTAATTGGCTAACTAGCTGGCTGNGGTTCAGCCGCTGCTTGGAATTCGGTGTCTTGTTCAACCTGGCTACGCATTCCTTGGGTCATTTCAGAGTGAAGCTGGCGGACCTTAGAACTTCCAGTTGTCATGAACAATTTGGGCAGTATCGCGTGCACTGCACACGCCAATCCAGCAACAAGTAATTCTTTCGAGAAATGACTAGCTACTCGAAAGTGCTCTCCGTAGCTCTCGCCCACTGAGGATGGATGTTCTGTGAAATAATCCTTAACTCCCATGCCAACAGAGTAGGGATATCAGCACAACACGTTCGTGCCTACCTCTGCCCATTCTCGTTCTATTTTAGAAATACATACTGTATTTATTTCTTTTAGCGCAATATTCTTGTGTTATGGACATTATTGATCGGGAAATCCTGCACTTACTTCAACAAGACGCGACACGTTCGTCTCGTGAATTAGGTGACGAAGTTGGTTTAACTCCCACGCCCTGCTGGCGACGCGTGCAGTCGTTGAGAGAGGCCGGCATCATCGAACGCGAAGTGGCGATCTTGAATGCGTCTCAACTCTCTTTGGACATTAGCGCCCTAGTCCAGATCCGTACTAATGAACATTCCGCTGCCTGGCTTACCGACTTCACCGCGGCAATTGAAGAGTTTCCAGAAATCGTTGAGGCTTTTCGGACTAGTGGCGAAATCGACTACATGCTCAGGGTGGTTGTCCCCGACATGAATTCCTATGACGACTTCTACAAACGCTTGATCGAACGGGTAGCGCTTTATGACGTTCGAACAATTTTCGAGATGGAAGAACTAAAGCGGACTACCGCTCTTCCCCTTGATTACGCGCCTTTTGACAGCCCGTAAATCATCACTGAGTCAGGATCTCAACCGCAGCGTCTACCGCTACCTGAGCGCGCTTATCAATACCCCTCGCATCGGCACTCGCTATCGGATGTTCGATAACCGCAAACGGGTGGAGCGGTACACCTTGAACTCTGGCCATTAACTCAGCCGCATCAACAAAGGGTGATGTCATGATGCTGACTGCGGGAACTCCGTTTCGCTCTGCCATTACTGCGTCATGCAAACTGCACGACGAACAACTACCTCAATCACCTACACCACTTAGAACTGCATCCCACCCCATCGCTTCTCGTATTAGTTCTGCTTCGGCTGGGGCGCTGTAATTCTTTTTCGTTCTGCGAACCACTTCCGACACCCCGTATTTAGTTCGCAAAATGGATTCGACCTGATCAAAGAAAGGTGTCGTGTTCTCTTTGCCATTTGATATGAGCCCTACAACAGCTCCTTGCAAGCTGTTAAGTCGCTGCGCCGGTTCCGATGCAACTAGCTGTTGTTCGTGACTTGGATTCATGAGTTCCATTGTCATGGCACCTCACAATCAACACATGCCCCGACGGCCACGGTAGTTGCGCGACTTTTAGTTCCTAGCCATGGTGGAATAATTTGCGCAAATCCACCTGCTGGACCACCAGCAGCGACAACCATAAGCTCTTGGGGAGACTCCATAGCTAAGTACTCGCGATCCGCGCGGTCTTTGACAACTGAACCCTTGCCTACTTCTTTCCAGGATCCACGCTTGACTCGGGCTCGATTAAAAATACAGTTCTGGATGTCATCTTTAGACCATCCGGCGTCAAAAAAGTGTCGACGAAGCTGGGGAGGCAGCACAACGACATAATTACCCGCCCATATTGAATAATGGAGTTGGTTAGATCGAATTTCAGCTGAGATCGTCTCGCAAATCTCTTCTGGGTTCGATGTCCATTCGTTCATTATCTGTCGAGGCGCCATGGCTGCCACAGCTGTGACCGCAGATACATCAGATTCTCCGAGACGCTCTTCGGCTAGTGACGGCCACGGAGAGTTCTCTTCATCCTCAGCTATGCAGTATGAAAACTTTCCGGGGTGACCCAACGTGGACCGGTCGATTTCGCCGGGTCGGACATCCAAAAGGTTAATAAGAGCAAGTCGTATCGCCCGACCGACAGCAGCAGAGGCGCGGTCAGTGTTACCTAGGGCGTTAAACGTCGTCACCATCTCCAGTTCACGGCGAATTGGTCCGTTTACTATGAGCAATATTGCGCATCCTCCGGTTGACGCAGTGGCTCCGTGAAGGAGGAACTCCGGTGCCAGCATCGCTGTAAACGCAGTTACAACCAGCGGAAAGTGCTCCGGTAGGCACCCTGCCATCACAGCATTGACTGCAAGTTTTTCTGCGGTTATCGACCGTTCCCTTACCGGCTCAATACCGACGAGATGTTCAGGCGGCAACAAAGCCCATTCCAGGCAGGCTGATACAAGGTCAGGTGTCGGCGGAATAATAGGAAGGCCATCGGTCCAACCGTTGGCGTGGTAAGTCTCCTGAGCTGCGGAGAAGTCAGAAGTAGTAATGCGAGAAGATTTTAAACTCACAGGCGATTCCAGTCAGACTGTCGCCGCCAAGCTATCGCCACCCACCGGCAAGTCAGCGACGTTTATTTCATAGAGCTCAGCAGTGTTGTCACACAATATGTCCTTGGCTTGCACATCGGTGAGACTGGCAGCGTGCTCGTCAAGCATCTCTTGACTCCACGGCCAGGTACTGTCGCTATGAGGAAAATCATTAGCCCACAGAAGACGCTTATGGTTCACATGATCGACCATCTTGAAAGCAATCCAGTCATCCTGAAAGGTCGTATAAATATTCTCCCGAAAATATTCGCTCGGCAATTTCGACAGTTCTTGACCTGGTGGAAGCCAATAACGGTGACGTTTGTACGCATGATCCATTCGGTACATGTAATGCGGAACCCATCCTGCATCAGCTTCGACACACACGACTCGTAACTGTGGATTTCGCTCGAAGACACCACCAAAGACAAGGGTTCCCATGATGTCTTGGTTCGCTCGGATGATGGTCATGAAAGAGTTTGCCTTGGGTCCCCGTGGTCGACCTGATTCTTTCGCTGTCAGTATGTGCCAGGACAGCGGTAATTTGAGATCAACCGCCGCTTTCCAAAACGGGTCCCATCTGGGATCGTCGTAATCGAAGTCGGTCGCAGGATTTCCGGGCATCATTACCCCACGCATCCCACTTGCTTTCATCGCTTCTAGTTCGGCGATACCTTCTTCAACTGATCGAAGCGGGGTTTGGGCGATCGGAAGAAGTCGATCTCGGTCTACCGAGCAATAATCACTGATCCACCTGTTGTAGGCCTCCATAGAGGCTTTCTTGTAATCAGCATCAGGGTGGTTACAAAGCACCATGCCCACAGAGGGATATATGACCTCTGCTGATACTCCATCCCGGTCCTGGTCTTTTAACCGATAGTTCGAATCCCATCCACTACGCGGCAACTCATCCCACTTCGCCTGTGGATTCAGGTCTTCGGGGGCCTGACCAGCGGCTGCAATCAGGCCCATTTGGATAGTTCGTTTCATTCCATCTATGACATACACATCGCCCCGGTCCTCAGTCTCCACCACATGCGGAGCGACATCCCTCCATTTCGGATCGATGTAGTCCAAATATGCGTTCGGCGCTTCAGCAATGTGTGAATCCGCGGAGATAATCGGATAATTGACCTGCATTGGCTCCCCTTTCCCCAGTACACGCATGCTACTGAGATCACGGGAATAGTGCTGGCCTGGTGATAGCAATAGCGAGTGTTCCTGTTGAAAACAAAGTTTCAAGAATTCGAAAAACTTTTAGTTCTTTGTTTCGCGACATTCCTAGTGATGGCAGGCCAAGGGGTTGTAGGGCCGGTCTTACCTCTCTATGCAAGAGATTTCGGCGTTAGCGCAACGGTTGTTGGACTAACTCTCACTGTGTTCGCTTTAGCTCGCTTAATCCTAAATGTTCCAGCCGGAATGATCGCTGACCGATTTGGAAGACGCATTCTTCTGATCGGCGGTCCGATTTTGACCTCAATCGGGATGTTCGGTTCAGGGTTCTCGAGTGACATTTGGTCACTACTCATATGGAGATTTGTTGCTGGAGGCGGTTCTGCCTTTTACATGAGCGGCGCCTTGATCTATCTAATCGATATCGCTCCAGCCGACCGCCGCGCCCGTTACGTGGCAACAAATCAGTGGGCTTTGAGTGTCGGAGTCGCTTTAGGTCCGGGAATTGGTGGTTTAGTAGCTGAGCGTTGGGGACTGGCAGCACCATTCCATCTGGTTGGAGTAATCGGTTTGGTAGCTGCGGTCTACGCGATTTTTCGGCTTCCCGAAACCAGAAATTCGATGGCTGCAGCCTCTGGCAGTAAAAGTCCCATTCGCGAAGCAGCAGTGATCATACGCAGCGCGCCATTTATCGCAATTGCTTTTGTTACCGGAACAATCTTTATGACCCGCGCAGGGACTCGGGCAACTTTGGCCCCTCTTCATGCCGATGAGACATTGGGCTGGGGCCCGGGCGAAATCGGCTTAGTTTTCACTGTTACCGGAGTGATGACACTGTTCACCCTTTGGCCCGCAACATGGGCCACGGAGAACATCGGCAGAGCTTCAGTCATTCTATTTTCGGGAATAGCTGCTGCATTGGGGACATTCGTTATCGCTTCTAGTTCGACTCCACTCTGGTTCGTGATGGGGAACGTGATCCTTACGCTTGGGACTGGCACTGCCGGGCCAGCACCCGCTGCTTTTGTCGCCGACCTTTTTCCTGAACAATTACGTGGCTTGGGCATCGGCCTATACCGATCTGCCGGGGATGTCGGTTTTGTCTTGGGGCCGCCAACCTTGGGCTGGTTAAGCGACAACGCTTCAATGTCTGTTGCCTTTCAAGCGGCTGGCTGCTTGGTCGGTGCTGCTGGGATCTGTTTTGTTTTGGTTACACGCCGAAGCGAGAGTCGTATCGCTGACTAAACAAATCAATAAATTTTTGAAGAACCGTCGCCAGCTCCTCCTTCGATCGCGTTCTTTAAATCTTGGTAACTGCCTTTGGCCACGGCAGCGATATCTCCACTGATCGTTTGCATCATGAAGCCCTTTCCCCGACGGTTAGCAGCAAGAGCGCTCGTGGAATGAATGCCTGCAATCTTGCCTGCTTTATTGCATCTCTCAACGATGTATTCCAGGACTTCTTTATATTCATCATTATCGTCGCTGTACGCCGGTCCGTACCCGTAGCTCAACGACAAATCAGCGGGTCCAACATATATTGCATCGACTCCTTCGACTGCGAGAATTGCATCAAGGTTCTCAACCGCGTCACGGGTTTCGATCATGGGGATGCATGCGTTGGTTTGGTTCGCCGTTGGGTAGTAATCCTCCCCAGCATTTGCTGCACGTCCTCCAATGATGGTGGGGCCGTAACTCCTCTGACCCAGTGGCGGATATTTTGTCGCTGCCACTGCTCTTTGAGCCTCTTCAACCGAGTTCACCATCGGAATGATGATTCCTCGGGCACCGGCATCGAGCATCCGTCCTATGATTCCGGGCTCGTTCCAAGGAACTCGACATATGGGCGTCCCCTTTCCGGTCATAGTTACGGCTTGCAGCATGACTGTGGCGACTTGGTAGTCAGCGATACCGTGCTGCATATCGACGCACACATAATCAAAATCAATGCGTGCGACTGTTTCCGCCGCATGGGAGTCGGGAAGCGATAGCCAACTGCCAAGTGTTTCAATATTTGCGGCCCACTTCTCCATTAGTGCGTTTGACATGTATCAAAACTTTCGGGAACAAGCGCTGATCTCAGACCAGCTCAGATCGGATACTTCATTGTTGTTCAAGCGGGCTTCCAAAACCACATTCTTAGGTTCTTTAATTTGTTCCAACTCCTACATTGGGTCGCCTCTCTAATGTCCTGTGTGCTTTCATATCAACCCTGTTATGGCTGTCTTTCTTTCTGTTGTCACCGCGTTTCTGTACGGCTCTGGCGATTTCTTGGGCGGAGTAGCGTCGCGGCGAAATTCTCCTATACAAGTCCTAACAACAGTTTCTTTAATCGGCGCCGTACCTCTTTTGGTTGTCGCTCCGTTTATTGCGCAGAATCCAAGCACAAGCGATTTGTTCCTAGGAGCCGCAGCAGGACTTGTCGGGATCACAGGTCTAGGACTTCTTTATCGAGGACTAGCGCGGGGTCCCATGTCAATCTTCGCTCCTATCACAGCGATCGTCTCAGCTGTATTCCCAGTAATTTGGGGGTTTTTCCGCAACGACGAACAGGGTTTGCAGATCTGGTTTGGACTTGCAGTTGGCCTAATTGGGATCTTTATCCTGAGTTCTCAACCAGCTGGTCAAGAAATTCGGATTTCCGTTTCGGTTATTTTTGAAGCCCTGCTAGCGGGCCTGGGCTTCGGACTGTTCTTCTCTCTTCTCAGTGAAACCAGCACTGAATCGGCACCTTGGCCCATTGTTGCCGGCCGATTTTCGGCAACACTGATACTTCTATGCGTTGCTTTGACACGAAAGACGCAACTACGACCCGTTGGTAGCTGGATCCCACTGATCGGTTGCGGAGTTTGCGACACTGGCGCGAATGTGGCTTTCTTATTCGCTCTGCGCTATGGACAGCTTGGACCCGTCGCCGTATTAGCAAGTCTCTATCCCGCTGTCACTGTTCTCTTGGCTCGTGTCGTTTTAAGAGAGCAACTAACCAACAGACGGCTAGTAGGCCTCCTTTTAGCTATGAGTACTGTCGTACTCATAGGTTTGAGCTGACTAATTCAAAATGTCGTTCAGAATCGCGTTTTGCTGAGTAACGATCATTGGTCCAACCTTGGCAACATATTCAAGCCACGCCGGGTCAGAAAATAGCGCGGTCCTTTTCTGTGTTCGTTCTTCGAAATTTTCGTAGCGCCACATGTGAATAACCTGGTTGAGGTCTCCTACCTCGCTTACGTAATAGCCCACTGGTTGACCCAGATGACTCTTTTGTATAGCGAAGCCCTCTTCAAGGTAGAGAGCGGCATATGTGTTCGCTGTCCCTGGCTTCAATTCGTATGTTCGCATTTCAACGAAACTCATGATTACCTCCAAGTTCGGTGGATAAATAGTTAGTGATAGTGGTCTTGTTCTTTTAGCTCCGTCGATCTTGAAAAACCGGGAAACTAGTTCTGGTCTGCTTCACGACTTCGACATCTACGTCAGCCACCAAAAGGGTCTCATCGGATGTTCCTGAAACGATAATTTCACCCCACGGATCTATGAGTGCGCTATCTCCGCTGTAGCTGAGCCCATCTCCGTCACCTACACGGTTAACACCCAATACGTAGGCTTGATTCTCAATGGCGCGAGCCTGAAGGAGCGTTTGCCAGTGGATTCTGCGACCGGCAGGCCAGTTTGCTGGGATGACAAACAAGTCAGTGGATTGAGCTGTTTGCCAAAATTCGTCAGCGAACCTGAGGTCATAACAAATAAAGAAAGTGGTCCTTGTCCCTTCTATATCTACTTGGAGGAACTCGCTTCCTGCCCCATAGTTTTCGGGTTCCGCAGAAAAGCTGAAAGGGTGGATCTTTTTGTAGCGGTAGGTATCACCGTTCGGTGCCACCAAATTAAGTGTGTTGTAGGCGATTCCGTCTTCCCATCGCATCGGCACCGAACCAGTAATCCAAATTTGATGTTCGGCAGCTTGGTCCACGAGAAATTGGTGACTAGCACCGTCCAGCGCTTCCGCACACTTTGCTGAATTCATAGTAAAGCCAGTCGAAAACATCTCGCTGAGCACTACTAACCGTCCCCCTTCGTTTGCTGCTTCTGTGATTTGGGGCCTGAGCTTCTGAAAGTTCGCGTCTGGGTCTTCCCATACGATGCCATGCTGAACAGCCGCTACTCGAAGGCTCATACCAGGCTCTGCAATCTCTCCACTGCCTCAGTTAGAACATCCAGGCTTTTGCAAAACGTAAATCGGATGAGGTGCTGGCCCTCTTCCCGATTGTCGTAGAAGACAACATTAGGGACAGCAACGACACCGACTTTTTCGGGAAGTTGCCAACACAATTCGAGACCATCTTCGTATCCCACCGATCTGGCGTCAGCGGTCACGAAATAAGTACCTTGAGATTCGAAGATTTCAAATCCAGCCGACCGCAAGCCTGCAGACAGAAAGTCACGCTTCTCTCTCATGTCCGATAACAAATTCTCGTAGTAATCGTCCCCGAGGGCTAATCCCACTGCTATGGCGTATTGAAATGGCCCACCGCTGACATAAGTCAAAAACTGTTTTGCTATTCGTACAGCGCTTGTCAATTCAGGAGTTGAGCAGACCCAGCCAATTTTCCAACCAGTAAACGCGAAGGTCTTTCCGCCTGAAGAGATTGTGACAGTCCGCTCACGCATCCCAGGAAATGACGCAATCGGAACGTGTTCACCTTCGAAAACAAGGTGTTCGTATACTTCGTCGGTGACGACTAGAAGATCACGCTCTACTGCAACCTTGGCAATGAATTCGAGCTCCTCGCGAGAAAAGACTTTCCCGGTCGGGTTGTGAGGGGAGTTCAACAAAATGAGTCTGGTCTTAGGCGATAAGGCTGCTAAGAATTCAGACTCTTCGAACGCGTAATCAGGCGGCCGAAGAGTAACGACCTTTTTTATAGCGCCCGCCATGGCGATATTTGCCCCATATATGTCGTACCACGGTTCAAAAGTAACTACTTCGTCTCCGGTTTCACATAAAGCAAGCACAGCTGCAGCTAATGCTTCTGAAGCGCCTGCGGTAACAAGGATTTCCGAATCAGGGTCGTAGGAAAGTCCATAAAAGCGTTGTTGATGGTCACTAACAGCTTGGCGCAGTTCTGGGACCCCGATACCTGGCGGATATTGATTGCCTAAACCGTTCTGTATGGCAGCTGTAGCGGCTTCAATCACTTCGATGGGTCCATCTTTGTCAGGAAATCCTTGTCCCAAATTCACAGAATTGGTTTTCGCTGCAAGGGCAGACATCTCAGCAAAGATCGTTGCTCCAAAACCTTGCAGTCGAGCGTTTAAAAAGGGTTGACGTGAACTCACATCTGACACGTTAGGACCTCAATAGGCCTTGCTTCTCATCATCTTGCAACTGGTTTGAGCGAAGAGGCCAATCGTGCGCTTGACTATGGTCATGAATTCCCCAAGACCTAGCGACCATGTCCCAACCCGATACGACGTAGCGGATGTTGACCTTGCATCTGTTGATGGTGTTCTTTCTACAACCAGGTCAGTAAGGCTTCGCCTTGATTTAGATCGCTCTGTTCCCAACGAACTTATTCTTGACTGCATAGATATCGCCGAACAAGGTCCGGGTGGCGGTAATCAATCAAGTCGCAGGTGGTTAATTGTTCGTGATGCGGATCAAAAGAAACGCTTATCAGAGTTGTATTGGGAAAGCGCTGGGAAGTGGATGGTCTCCGCTCGAGACAAGCTGGCCGGAACCGAACACCGCAACACGAATGTCATGCGCTCAGCCGCTCACTTGGCAGAAAATCTCGAGAAGGTTCCAGCTTTAGTTATTCCATGCATATGGGGAGTCCATGACGACAGCAAAAAACCCGGGTTGTTCGACTCAGTGGTCCAGTCAGCATGGAGCTTTTGCCTCGCAGCTCGAGCTCGAGGCCTAGCTACTGCATGGACTACCGCGATTCTAAATAACGACCAGGAAATTCGGGAGGTTCTCGGAATTCCAGAAGGAGTAACTCCTATTGCTTTGCTACCTGTCGCTTTCAGCACTGGCGGCGACTTTGCATCGATATCAAGACGTTCGGCCGAAGAAGTTACTTACTTTGATAACTGGGGTCACACTTGGGAACAGCGTGATGACAATGCGGACCGAGTCATGAACGAAGGCCCAGGGGTTACCGTCGAATTAGATGTTGATGCTTCACCGGCAAAAGTTTGGTCTCTAATAGCTGACATAAATATAGGGGCCGAGTTTTCAGAGGAGTTTCAAGGCGCAACTTGGATAGAGCCTTCTGATGCTCCTGCTCTTGGAGCTCAATTCGTTGGCACCAATAAACACCCAAAAATCGGTGAATGGCAGACAACATCTACAATCACCGAGCTCAAAGAAAACGAGTTGTTCGGTTGGGCTGTAGGCGACAGCGAAGAAAATGCCGCTGCACGGTGGCGTTGGGAAATAGACGAATTGCATGGTCAACGGTGTCGACTCCGTCACACTGTACGACTGGGTCCAGGACCGTCTGGATTAACTCCTGCGATTGAAGCAATGCCTGATAAGGAAGCGCTTATCATCAGCCGGCGCCAGGAAGAACATCTCGCGAACATGCGTCGTTGTGTTCAAGGCGTGAAGGCCCTCGCCGAAAATTCGTGACAGGGAGATGGGCTCCGAGCCCAACCGGTGAATTTCATTTGGGGAATCTCCGCACGGCGCTTTTGGCGTGGCTATTCGCGCGCTCGGCAAGCACAGAATTTTTGTGGCGGTTCGAAGACCTTGATGGAGCGGTTAGAAACGATTTCTACGACTTCCAAATTCGTGATTTCCAACGTATTGGTCTGAACTGGGATGGTCAGATTTTCCGCCAAAGTGAGCGATTAGATCTATATCGGGACGGCATCGAAGACCTTAAACAGCGAGGCCTGACTTATAGGTGTTGGTGCACTCGACGCGAAATTCGTGAAGCTACCGTCGCACCACACTCACATCTGCCTGAAGGCGCGTACTCCGGCAAATGCCGTCACCTTACGACAAAGGAGATCTCAGAAAACGAGAGGTCGGGTCGAAATCCAGCGCTTCGGCTTATCTCTGAAGGTCAATTGATTCGGATCGAAGATCGCCAGTTGGGAGATTTCGAGGGGGCCGTCGACGATTTTGTGCTGTGCCGCGGAGATCAGACACCCTCCTACAACCTGACAGTAGCTATTGACGACGCTGACATGGGAGTCACCGAGGTCGTACGCGGAGATGATTTACTTCCNTCAACACCGCGCCAGGTGCATTTGTTTCATTTGTTCGGTGTCCAACCTCCCCGTTACGCACATGTGCCTCTCGTCTTGGCGCAATCGGGAGATCGCTTGGCAAAACGAGATGGCGCCGTCACCATCGACGACCGAGTGGCGCTCGGAGAATCAGAGTTGGATGTCTTGAATCATTTACTCTCAAGTCTCCAGTTACCAAACATCGAATCAGTTGATGAGCTTGATCAGATAATCCGTCATTTCCATCCGAGTGCTTTGCCAACTTCACCTTGGATATTCGACCTTTGAGCCAACGAAGCTCCTAGCGCCATGGTTCCACAATAATTTTCGCATGGGCTTCTGGATCGCCTAGATCCTCAAAAGCTTCGCCTACTTCACTTAAACCGACTTGCCCTGTGATGAGCGGACTGACAGCAAGCTCTCCTTCGCTGATCGCTCTCAAAGTGTCTGCGAATTCTTCAGCTGTNTATCCCAAAACAAATTGAATGTTGAGTTCTTTTCCAATCCCGGTGAGGGGCCGGAAACTGTCTTGTTCCATGCAGACTCCCACCACAACGATTCGGGTGTCTTTCATCGCACCATGAATGATCTGGTCAATGACACCTGGCACTCCTACACATTCAAAAATGAGACCTGGCTTGGGACCCGCGTTGTTGAAGCGAACCATCGGGTCCTTGCGGTCAACATTCTTAGGCCAAGCCGTCTGCTGCCAACTTTCGTATGGCGAGATCACCGCTGGATCCAGAACCTCGTCTGCGCCCATTTGCTCAGCTAGCTGTCGGCGCCTTGGAGAGAAATCCGCGCCTATGACTGGCCCTAAACCTTTTTGTTTCAATGCGGCGATTACCGCGAGACCTACAGGCCCGCATCCGATGACTAAACAAACATCTTCGCTCGTAGCGCCAGATTTCTCTACGGCATGTCTTCCAACTGCCATTGGCTCAGTAAGCGCTGCTTCTTGAGGTGTTAAGCCGTTCCTTACCGGCAACAGCAATCTCGACGAGAGGACCATGTTCTCTGCATATCCGCCCGGGAACTCGTTCGAGTAGCCAAGAGTGTGAATCCGATCCGAACGGACGAGGACTGGCATAGAGCACACAACGTCGCCTATTTGGAAATGATCAGGAACATTTTCTCCCAGATCTAGTATTTCCGCGCAGAATTCGTGGCCCATGATCAGATCTTTGTCTGCGTCATAGACAAGAGGTCCACCAGTTTCTTTCTGACTCGCAACCATTTCATGTCCATGTCGAAGCGCGTGCAGGTCACTTCCGCATATCCCACATGCCAGCGTTTTGACTAGGACTTCACCGATTAATGGAGTTGGGTCAGTTGTGGTATCGACAACAATATTTCCTTGTCTGGTGAATGCTGCTCTCATCTCTGCTCCCTACTATTTTATTTCTAGCAAGTCGGCCAGTAAGACAAAGGTCGGGCCTCGGGTGGTGGGATAGACCGGTGGGAGAGCATTTCTAGGTCGTTCGCTAGGACACCGCGGGTGTCACCTGGATCAATGATCTCATCGATCCGCATCGTTCCTGCTGCTTCATAGGGGTTCGTGGATTCACCGACTTCTCGTACTAGTGCGACACGTTCGGATTCCCGGGTGTCACTATCGTCAATGCGAGCGAGTTTTGAACCGAAGGCCACGTTTACCCCGACTTCGGGGTCCATAAAGCCAATCTCTGCTCCTGGCCAGCTGTAGACGCCGAGTGCTGGCATTTGTGAACCATTCATGGCTTGCCACGCCAGTCCAAAGGCCTTACGAATGCATACGGTTAACGTCGGTGCTGAGCAGTTTTGGAGCGCGTGCATCATTCTCATTCCCCAATGCAACATCAGTTCGTGTTCGACTCGTTCGCCAACCATGAAGCCGGGAACGTCAGCAAGAAAAATGATGGGGATGTTGTACGAATCGCACACGGTCGTAAGTCGGATGATCTTGTGACAGGCCTGCGGATCCAGAGTGCCTGCCCCGAACATGGGATTGTTAGCTATTACCCCTACCGAAAATCCGTTGAGACGGGCCATGCCGCATACGACGTTACGGGCATACAAGGGTTGAATTTCTAAAAGCGAATCGGTGTCAACGATGCGTTTGACGACTTGTCGCATGTCGTAGCCACGTGTCCGTTTTGCTGGCACAAGTTCCGATAATCCGGGATCGTAATCCAATGAACCTAAGGTTTCGTTTCTGGGTGCTGCCTCCCAGGCATTGTTAGGCAGATACGAAAGCCACTTTCGCACTGCGTCATAGCCCTCTTCGTCAGTCTCAACTCCAAGATCTATTTGGCCGGTCTTTCTTGCATGGACGTCAACTCCACCCACATCTTCGAAAGATATGATCTCGCCGGTAGCTATCTCGAACACTTTCGGGGATGTGACAGCTAGGCAGGATCCGCGGACCATTACGACGTAGTCAGATAGTGCGGATAGAAAAGATGAGCCACCGAACGACTGCCCCGTGACCATGGTCGCCATTGGGACTCTGTGTTGGCGTTTGGCAAGCTCGAATAGGCCGCCGGGTTCACTTATACCTTCAGCCCCCATTGTGTCCGGTATTCGCGCGCCGCCCGTTTCTCCGAAGTGGACAATGGGAATGCCCATTGCCATAGCCCTTTCATACAGACGATGCTCTTTTCTGGTTCCGACGATCGAGCTTGAGCCACGATAAACAGTTATGTCGTCACCGAAAACTGCAACGGGTCGTCCGTTGACTGTTCCATGTCCACCGATTTTCCCGTCACCTGGCGTCTTTTCGCGTTCTTCTGCTCTGATTGATCGACTAAAGGTCCCAATTTCTCGGAAGGTGTTCTCGTCGAGAAATCCATCGATATGTTGACGGATTGTTCGGTCCCCTTCATCAGACATTTTGGCAACTTTTTCTGCACCCCCCATTTCACTTCGAACGCGCTCTGCACGAGCAAGTAGATCTGAGGTTTTATCTGGATCTGTCATCAGGCACCCTCTACGTCATAGTCAACGATTAACTGTGAGTAACGTTCACCAAGTTGCTCAGGAGGTCTAGCGGGGACCATTACTTGGCTGACCCCTGCCTCTACTAGTTGGTCTAGATGGTCTCGATCCCCAGTTGAAGAGGTCCAAAGCTCGATGAGTGCAGGGTCACGCCCTGCTTTCTCCGCGTATTCTTTGACCCGCGAATACAAATCTGTAAGCGTTTCTATTGGTCGTTCTGCCGGGAAGAACACATCGCCCAACTCACCAGCTCTGCGAGCCGCTCTATCCGAATGACCTCCAACAAGTATCGGAATGGGTTGTTGGGTTGGTTTAGGTTGGCAATAGACAGGGGCGAAATCGACGAATTCGCCATGAAACTCCGCTTCTGTTTCCGACCACAAAACTCGCAGGGCTTGAACATATTCATCTGTACGAGCTCCGCGCGCCTCAAAAGGTACTCCTAACGCGTCAAATTCTTCTCGAAGCCACCCGACCCCAATTCCCAGATCTAAGCGACCATTACTCAGACGGTCAAGACTTGCAATTTCTTTCGCTGCAATAAGAGGGTTCCGTTGCGGAAGAATCAGTATCCCTGTTGCTAAACGGATAGTGCTTGTAGCTGCTGCTGCAAAAGCCAGCCATATCAACGGGTCAGAATGGTCTAGTTGGCTAGTTCCTTTGAACAACCGTCCACCTTCGTCATAGGGATACGTAGAGGCATACTGCACCGGGACCACTGCATGTTCAACAGCCCATATTGAATGAAACCCGACTTCTTCAGCGGTGCGCGCTAGCTCTGCTGCGGCAATTCCTTCCACATTCCCCATCAAATTCGCTGACATCAATCCGAATTTCATAGGTCAAGCCTTCCTTTTCGTGAACTTCCAACAATCGTTGGTCTCTAATAATGACATTTATCCGTTGTCAGAGTCCGGGGACAATCACTCCATGAACCGGTGGTGGCTTTAATCCTTTTCCAGCCATGTCCGCCAGTAACTCTGCCGTCTCCTTAAGTCCGACCTCTCGTCGACTAATTAAGTCAAACGGGAATTTTCTTTCAGCTAGCAGTTCTAGGGCCCTCCGGTACACAGGTGCGTCCACTCCCAACGCTCCCTTTACGGTGAGCTCTTTCCAAATGATTGCATCGGTGTGAAGATCTGGAGCACCTTTTTCACCACGAACGCCCGCCATTACGATTGTCCCATCAATAGCGCTAAGTCGAACCGCTTGACCAAACGCAGTTGGGGCGTTCGCCGTTACATCAACGACAACATCTGCTAGACGTCCTCCTGTAGCGTCGCGAAATTTCCTAGCCGGATCTTCTTCCGCAACGTCAATAACAAGATCGGCGCCCATCGCTTCAGCCATCTCAAGACGGGGATGATCATTCGGTCCATATCCCGTTACAGCGATAAATTCAGCTCCTACGTCTCGCGTAGCGACCAGAGCACACAAGCCTCGAATTCCAGGACCAAGTATCGCCACGTAATCACCGTGTTGGGTTCCCGGAATCTCTACTCCCCATTTAATTCCAGCTCCTAGCGGGTTGAAGAGAGTTGCCTCTACTGGGGTTAGTCCTGCTGGCACAGGCAACACTAGAGAGTCTGAGCTGAGGTAATGGTGAGTCGCGTAACCACCAAACAGTGATGGCTCGCGGTCGGTTGGAATCATCCCGTACAAATCCGTTTGACCATGTTTTAGGCAGCGTCGATACACACCCGCCCTGCATGGGTCACACGTGCCGCAAGCTTGCCAACATTCGATCGCAACTCGATCCCCGACACCGATTTTCCACCTGGCAGCAGCTTCTTCGCCGATGGCTTCGATAGTGCCAACCGTCTCATGGCCTGGCACCACTGGATATGGAGCAGGGATATGACCCGTATATAGCTCATGATCAGTTCCACACAAACCACACGCTTCTACTCGCAGTAGGGCGTCATCGGGCTGCACCTCGGGTAGATCGAAGGTTTCAATTCGTAGGTCTTCCACGCCGTGCAAGACCGCTGCAGTTGCTTCCCCCATGGACCAGAAGCTAGCGCCTCGTCGTTGTCTTGTTTATTCCGGTCTTTCAAGGAACTCTGTGGCTTCTAGATCTACTACTTGAAAAGCATGGCGATTAGCCATCGCGACGAACATTTCATCGCCTCTATCGGTTCGACCCACAATCATCGAGGCAAGAATGGCCATGATGAACCCGGACCACGAATATCGCCTGTAATTGAGCCAGAGCTCATCCCAACTGACAAAAGGGATTGGGTCTTCTTTAGTCAGCTCTTCGAAATAACGAAGAACTAATCGTTCTTCATTTTCGCGTCTTATGTCTGGCTCAAACGCCGACCCAACGAAATAGGAGACATCGTGAGCACCATGGCTGTGGGCGACGGTTTGCCAGTCAACGACAACGAGCGGAGGGACGACCTCCGAACCTGGGGGCGCGAACATTAGATTGTCGAGTCGGAAATCCCCATGAACCAGGGTTGAAGGCTCGGGGATGTTCGAGAACCAGTTGGATGCATTCCGCACGAAACGTTCACTGATCTCAGTCGCTTCTGCAGTTAGGCCATCTCGATAGCGTTCAACAAAGGCCGGTTGTAGTAATTCTAAGAGAGCGAGCGTTTGCGCGGTCTGTTCATCATTGCGCCTACTGACCCATGGCAAATCGAATAGTGTCTCGTCACCCCAGAACGAGCGATGAAGTTTGGCTGCTTCTGACAAAGCCATAGCTGCTTGATTCGGGCTACATCCTTTTAGTTGATCTCCTTGTTCTCGCGGATCAAGGTCTTCCATGACTATGACGATGTCTGCGGTTCCTTCGATGAAATCGACATAGTAAAGGCGGGGTATAGCCACTCCAATCTTTGGAGCAATCTGACGGTAGAACTCTGCTTCGCGTTGGTAAGTCCCAACCTGTATCCCTGTGGCTCTGCTCTGAGGATCAAGGGCCGCGAATTTGATGACCACGGTGCTAGGGCCATCATCGTCGTTCCAATTCAAGTAAGCCCGATAATTCGCTCCAACCTGTCCTGTACCAATGGCCTCAAGTCGGCAATCAGTAAGCTCAGCTTCTCGCCCTAGGACGATGTTCATCCAACCGGTAGTCACCTCATCGGGATGAAACACGGAAGGAAGTTCTGATTGCACTCCGTTATGTTGCCTTGGTATCCCACTCTTCGCACACTGTTAGCGATTATGACCACTCAGTACAGGTAGGACGAAAGTACCTCTCATGGCGTCAATCTCCGTAACCTGCAAGCTATGCCTCGCTTCCACATTCTGATCGCAGCTTTTTTATCTTTCTTCTTCTGGGGATGTTCGAGCTCAGATAAGCCCCCGGTAGAAGAGCAATCGGACTCGACGGTTGTTGAGTCAGAGGTTTCTTCAAGCCCGCCTACCTCTCTCGACAGTGCCGAGCCATGGGTCGAGGTTTCATCGAACACTGGCCGACCAGTAATTTCGCTACTACCTCGAAATGAAACCCCTAACGACCTAGTCGTAAGAGACATTTCCGTAGGAACTGGGATGCAAGCAGAAATTGGCGACGTACTAGAAGTCAACTACGTAGGGGCGCTACTCAGCGATGGAACAGAGTTTGACGCAAGTTGGAATCGCTCGCAGACGTTTTTTGTCCCTATAGGCATGGGCGCCGTCATCCCTGGTTGGGATCAAGGAATAGTCGGTATGCGTGAAGGAGGCAGACGAGTACTAATTACTCCCCCCCATTTGGCCTATGGAAGTTCAGGCGCTGGTTCATCCATTCCACCTGACGCATCGCTCGTTTTTGTTGTCGATCTCCTTTCAATCCTTGATCTGGAACCGCCAGCTATTCCCGAACCCACCGAAGTTGGAGAGTTGCTAGGTGTAGAAGACCTGTACGAGGGAACTGGCGATCCAGTGGAGTCCGGGGACACGGTAACCGTTCATTATCTCGGCACGCTTACAGATGGAACCGTATTTGATGCCTCTTGGCGACGAGGAATGCCCTTCACCACCGTTATCGGAGTCGGCAGGGTTATTGCAGGCTGGGATCAAGGAATAGTCGGTATGCGTGAAGGAGGCAGACGCCTTCTCAAAATCCCTAGCGACTTGGCATATGGAGAACGCGGTTCAGGTGCCGCTATTCCACCCAACACTCCCCTGTTGTTCGTCGTTGACTTGATTCGGATTCAGAGCTGACCAGCTACTAGATGCAAATGTGTCTCTGACTGACTAGCGTCGGGACAATGGATAGCATCACTGTTGCCCGCAGCATGCGGGGTTCTTTAGGAATGTTGGCGATGGCGTGGCTACTAGCCCCATCCACCCAAAAGAAGGCGGCTGAAGCCGGCATGGGGGAAGGGCAAGGTGCCTACGCTGTGGGCCGGCTAGGTGTTTTGGGTAACTGCCCAGTAGATAACGTCGTAGCTGCAGCTTTCTTCTGGGATCCGGACCACATGAGATCTATGGTTGAAGAGGGGCGGGCGGCTTTCGACCCAATCGAAGGTGGGCGTGTCTATGCGCGAATATGCCAGGAGTACGGGGCTGACGCTTTAGCTGATTTCGAAGGCAACGAACGACTAGGTGAACTACTGGAGCGGGTCGTGCGAAACGCTGCGCCGCAAGGTGTGCCTACATTCGTCGGATGGCGTGACCAAGAACTCCCACAAGAGACGGGGCCTGCAAAAACTTTTCAGCTAGCTCAGTGCATGCGTGAACTTCGCTTCGGTCGCCACGCTATAGCCGTGCAGTCCTTAGGCATGGGACCTCTCGAAGCAATCCTTAGCGGTCCAGCCGGGGAATGGAACGCAGAGTTCTTTGGCTGGTCGAAGCCATATCCAGATGTAAGCCACTTGGAATCTGCAAGAGATGAGATCGAAACATTGACTGATCGCCTTCATGCCCCAGACTTCGAGTGCCTTAACGACGATGAGCGCGCTGAGGTAAGGGACCTGTCTAAGGCTGCGCGCTCCCACGCTTCTGAACGAGCTGAAGCCGCGGAGATCTAGTCAGTCCAGGTCGTTGAGCAGGTCCTGGTGCTCTCCTAACCAAGGGGCACGAGTCGCGGACCACGGTGTCGCCGAAAATCGGTAAGGGGCTCCTGGATGTGTGTGAGTCGTGTTGCGATTCTCGTAGAAAATTTGTTCCGGGAAGCCTCGCCCAACAAAGTGGGGGTCCCCAATCATCTCTTCGGGGGAATACACGATGCCGCATGCCATTCCTCGCTCCTGGAGCCCGACAAAAAGATCGTAAGCGTTCAGGTGTTGTCCTAAAAACTCGATCGCTTCTCTCCCCGCCTGAAACACTTCACCAGCTAGCGGATCTTCATCCAGCTCAAGAAGCCCAATCCGTTCAAATTGGTCTCCAAGTTTCAATATCTCATATGGAGAGCACTGATCAACAAGCTCAAGCTCCTCGATCCAAGAACGAAGGGCCCGGAATTCCTGTTTGTTTCGAGGTGGGACACCCGTGTTGAACCATCGCCCGTCAGCGCATTGGATTTGTGTCCATTCAGTCATAGTTGGGAGAGCATGACGCCCTGTTTGGCGTTCAACTTGTTGTTCTCCGTTAAGCCACCACAAGGTCGCAAATTCAGTTGTGGCATTAGATGAATTCAATAGTGAAACGTCAATGAGCTGTCCCTTGCCGGAATTCTCCCGCCACATGAGTGCTGCGAGAATGGATGGCACGGCGTAGTGACATGCTGTGTGGAATGCCTGATTTCCCCCACCTCGAACTGGCGGTATCGCATGGTCGTCGTAGCCGCATGACCAAACTGGACCGCCTTCTGCCAACAACGTCAGATCCGTTGCAGGCGGGTCAGTTCCATCTCGGCCGTGATGAGTAATCGAAGTCCATATGAGTTCTTGATTCGTCAAATGAAATTGTTCCCAGTCAAGACCTAGAGCGTCTAAGCGTCCCAGTGGCTCAGCTTCGATAACCACATCAGCGGTCTTAACAAGGGCGGCAAATCGTTGAGCATCGAGTTCAGACTCCAAATCAAGGGCAACAGATTTTTTCGATGTGTTGTAATGCCACCAATGCAAGGAATTTTCTCGGTCGGCTACATCACCCGCGAATGGCTCCCATAAGCGTGTTTCGCAACCTTCGGGAGGTTCGACAACGATTACTTCTGCTCCCATGTCAGCCAACATTTTTCCTGCGAGCGCGCACCGCTCGGAAGCTACTTCGATGACTCGATAGCCAAACAAAGCTGAATTCGATGTCACATCAGTCATTCTTAAATCACCGACTCTGCGGCGAGTGTTTCGATCTCCTCATCACTGAGACCTAACAGCTCGCCGAATACATACTGGTTATGTTCACCAAGGCAAGCGGCTCCGCGAGCTATCGACCATGGCGTTTCAGACATTCGAACCGGAAGACCCTCGACTTTGCACTGCCCTACTTCGGTGTGCTCAACAGTGACCCAGAGTTCTGCTGTTCGTTGGTCATATTCAATTCGTTCTTGTGGCTTGAGAACTGGTGCTGATGGCACCCCAGCATTGATGAGCTCTTGAGCGAGTTCTTGGCGGTCGTGGTTCAACGTCCAAGTGGTTAGGAGTTCTTCCAGTTCGTCTTCATCTTGTACTCGGTTTTCTATGCGGGTCCATCGATCTTCGCTGGACCAAGTTTCTCCGATGATTTGCGACAAGATTTGCCATTCTCGGTCATCTCTGACGGCGATTGCTATCCAGTTGTCGTGACCTTTAGTTGGCCAAATGCCGTGTGGCGACATTTTCGGGGACTGCGAGCGGTTGCTATTGGGCATTCCTTCGCGTCGCATCGGTCGCTGGTTCACGGTGGCATCTAAAGTTGCGACACCGTTGAGGGTCCCTGCGGCTTCAATGCATGCGAGGTCAACCCATTGACCTTGACCTGTTCGCTGTCGGTGGATCAACGCCATCAACACAGCCGTTGCCATGTAATAACCGCCCGTGTGATCCATAAATGAGTAACCCCAGCCAGCTGGAGGTAAATCAGGTAGGCCAGATGTATAGGTCAAGCCTGATACTGCCTGGGCAATAGGGCCCCATGATTTGAACGCTGCATAGGGACCGGTCGCGCCAAAGCCGTTGTTCGAAACGTAGACAATGTCTTCTCGGATCGAGCGCAAGTCTTCATATCCAAATCCGAGACGTTCCATTACTCCTGAGGCAAAATTTTCAGTAACGGCGTCACTTACTCTCACGAGTTCGCGAAGTAATTCTTTGGCTCGGCTATCACGCAAGTTCAGGGTGATCCCTAGTTTGCCGGCGTTGTGGTTGTTGAAGGCTCCGCCTGCCTCTAACCCACGCGCGTTGCCGATCCAAGGAGGAACCCCACGAAGAATGTCCCATTTGCCCTGTTGTATGGGGTCTTCAATACGAATGACTTCCGCACCGAAGGCTGCAAGGATCTTTGTCGCTCCTGCGCCAGCTAGCTGACCGGTGAAATCACAAATACGGATGTTGTCTAAGGCCTGGGACTTTTGGCTAGTCATTGATTTTCGCTGCCCATTCAGCATAGCCATGCACCCATAGCCGCTGCGCTGGTGTCTCCGGCACCTTTAGACCGCGGGCCTCAGCTATTTGGTCCATGGCTTCTTCGGGACTTACACCTAGCTGAGTGAGAATTGCAGCAGCGATCGTTGAGGACCTTCCTATTCCACCGCGACAATGAACGACGACCGAATCGCCTTTTTCTAAATCGCTTGTTGCCTCACTTATCAGGTTTTTCGCATCGCTGTAATCCTCCAAGATCCCAAAATCGGGGATCGGAAGGTTACTGAAATTGATTCCTGCATCATTGAGAGTTTCATGTTCCGCGAGCAAACCGATACTCGCTACTTCTTGTTCAGTCAGTAGAGAGATGACGTTGGTTACTTTCTCCTGCAGCAAATCTTTGACTTCGCGATCAAGAACGCTTCCACTCGGTGCCGGTGCTGTCGCGAGTCGCCCGGTTGGTGTCTTGATCCAATAGAGACGCATTATTCGTTGAGCATTTCGCGGGCACGAGCCTGGCATTCGTGCAAACGAACTTTTAATTGTTCGGTCCATTCTTTAAGGTCAGAGCGTTTCGCTCTCTTCCCATCAGCTGCTTTCGGTGGATCGAGAATTTCGCCTACGACGATCGTCACTGGCACTCGTGACGGGAACTTTGAACCAGTCGGCATCGCCACTTCTGTGCCAGCGATACCGACTGGAACTACCGGAACGTTTGCCTTGGAGGCCAGCCACGCTGTCCCATCGTATATTTCGCCAATAGCGTCTCCCTCTTGGCGAGTCCCTTCCGGGAAGACAAGCATGCATTCGCCAGCTTCAAGCATTTCTTTAGCTACGCGCATGGCGTCTAGATCAGCTTCTCCCCGACGAACTGGGAAGGAACCCAATGAACGCATAGCCCATCCTGCTGCCGCAGGTCTGAACAATGAGTCTTTTCCGAGGTATCGAACTCTTCGGTGACTAGAGCTCCCAACTAAGGGGCCATCAAGGTTTGATCGATGAGCCGGAGCAATGATCACACCACCTCGAAGTTGAAGCCGTTCTCTACCTTCGACCCGCAGCCGAAACCACCTGAACAGGAATACCCTTACCGAGCCGCGTACAGCTCTAAAGAACAGTTTGCCCATTAGGCCATCCGGCGAGAAGAGTGCCTTCATCATTAGAGAAACTAGCCGTTGCTGATCGGTTGGACCTATCGAATCCCCTGTGTAACCATCGGACTACTACAGTTCAATGGGTCATTCCAACAAGAGGAGCACTCACATGCCCGTTCCTACTGACATGGTCGGAGACCAGATTGGTCCGATAAAACACGAAGTAGACGCACGATGGGTTATGGCCTATGCAGCAGCTCTTGGTGATACCCAGGATTGTTATTTCGATACGACTCGCGATGACGGGATCGTGGCCCACCCAATGTTCGCTGTCTGTCCGGAGTGGCCAGTAATAGTTCAAGGTAGGGAGTTAGCCAACAAGTGGGGAATAACGCCAGAAGAGACTCGTCAGTCTGTCCACGCAACCCATGATTTGGTAATCCATCGATTAGCTCGGCCCGGCGACATTTTAGAGACTCACCTGACTTACACGGGAGTTGAAAACAAAAGTCCTGGTGCCTACACGACTATGAAACTCGAAACCTTCGATGCACATGGGGAACGAGTGTTCACCACTTATCAGGGAGGAATGTATTTAGGAGTGCCGACAAAAGGGCCAGATAGACCAGCTCAAGGTGATCCAGTTGTTCCTGACCTCGGACCTGTAGCTGCCGAACCACTATCGGAAGTCCAAGTTCCGGTCGCTCATGGTGCTGCTCACACCTATACCGAGTCGGCACGCATCTGGAATCCGATCCACACCGACGCTTCAATCGCTAGAGCTGCAGGTCTGCCGGCAATCATTCTGCACGGGACCGCTACTTTGGCACTCGGTGTCAGTGCCACTATTTCCGCTGTTGCCAACGGTAAACCCGAAAGCGTCCGTCGCATTAGAGGAAGGATGGCGTCAATGGTGCTGATGCCGTCAACTATTTCCGTACGCGTCCTAGACGTAACGCCAGTCGATGGTCAGAACGTCGCCCGTTTTGAGGTACTTACCGAAGATGGCGGTCCTGCCATTAACCAAGGACTCGTCTTCTTTGACAAAGATTGAATCGCTGTCAGCCGTCCACGTGACGAGCGAAGTGCTCCAAGGTGCGCTCTAAGGCGAGTGCAGCTGAGGACTCTTCATAGCTTCCCCGAGCGTCACAGTTGAAGCCATGGCCCGCTTCTCCGTAAATATGAGCATCTATGTGGGGCCATCGCTCGGCTATTGCGTGAACGTTTTCTAGTGGAATCCCTGAGTCTTCTGCTCCGAAGTGAAGCATCAGAGGCGCTTTCGGTTCTTCGTCGAGATGGGGCATGATCTGGCCGCCGTAATATCCAGACGCTGCTGAGATCTTGTCTGATAGGCGAGCAGCGGCCACGTAACAGATCGAACCCCCCCAGCAGTAACCGACTATGCCTACCCCACCCGGATGCGGGTAACCGTCGATCGTTGCTTCGATATCCATCATGACTTGGTCCATTGAGAGATCCTCGAACGCAATTTTGCGGCCGACCTCAATACCTTCGTCGTCGTAATTCAACTCAATGTTCTTTTGGACGCGATCAAATAGTGATGGGGCGACCGCGATGTAGCCAAGTTCCGCGTACTGGTCGGCAACGCTGCGAATGTGGTCGTTCACTCCAAAAATTTCTTGCACCACAACCACAAGTCCTTTGCGATTATCAACTCCGTCAGCAACATAGGCATCGAATTCGTGGCCATCGGCAGCAGTAACTGTGGTCATACTCATCCGAGTCCCATGAATCGTCTGGCGTTGGTGTAGACAACTTCTGATCGTAAGTCGTTTCTATCGATTTTTTCGAAGGTTTCGTCAAGTTCGGCTAGCGCCCCGGGGTAGGTGCAGTCGTAGTGGGGGTAATCGGAACCCCAGACGACCGTATGAGCCAGACCCATGTCAGCAAGTTGGGCAAAAGCTTCCCCCTCGCCAGCTTCCATCGTCACGAAACACTGCTCGGAGAAGATCTCGGTTGGTTCACGCTTCAACCGTGGCACCAGATGACCCATTGACTCTTTATGTTCGTCTAATCGTTCCAACCAATAAGGGAGCCAACCCAGCCCAGACTCAAAGAAGCCAACTCTCAATCGAGGATGGTCGTCAAGAATTCCGCTAGCGACGATCTCCATCACCGATGCCATTTGTTCGAATGGGTGGCACACCATGTGGACATAGAATTGGTTGCTGTACCTGGTTTTAGCGAAACTAGTCATGTCGGATCCGAAGCTGCCATGGATAGCGACCGTCATGTCGTGGTCTTCAGCGGCGGACCAAACTCGGTCTATCTCATCAGAAAATAATTCGAGGCCGTTGTAACGCTCAGGTCGGAACGTCATGCCCGTAAGCCCGGCTTCCGCGCAGAATTCAATCTCAGCCACCGCGTGATCCACTGACTGGAGTGGTGTGACACCAACTCCAAATAATCGGTCAGGGTTCTCCGAAACGAAGTCGGACATCCACCGGTTGTAACCACGGGCATTAGCTGCCGCCACCTCTGGGTTAGCTATGTCACCAGAGAGAAGGTGAAGCGAGGGAAACATGAGCGCCGCAGCGAGACCCTCGTCATCCATCACTTTCAGCCGCTCATTTGGGTCATAGCTACCTGGAACGATGTCATCCCAGGTGACGTCAGTGCCATATGCATTGGGGATGCAAGCCGGCGCGCATGCAGTCCCAATGTCAGAGTCCTCAATGAATATGCTGTCCAGTTTCCCAACTGGACGGCATTGCATTACAGCTTCCCGGAATTTGGGATCGGTGTACTCCTGCCATACAGACGTCGGCTCAGCTATGTGTGCATCAGAGTCATAGACAGGAACTGTCCCGCTTGATGCATACGGTTCTTCAGTAATTAGTGGTGCCCCCATGACACCATTGTTGCTCAGAAACTATCGGTCTCGCTCATTGAGTTGAATGAAGAACCCTCAATCCACGACTCAGAGCTATTGGCGTAACCGACATATGGCCTTCATTGGGGAAGACCTGCCAATGAAGATCTAGGCCTTCATAGTTTCTGGATGCCAACTGATCATGGAATTCTTGGTGGGGTGACAGCTCATCAGTTTCTAACTCACCTTTAGACATGAACACGTGGGCGTCAAGATTCTTGCCGCTTTCATATCGCTGCTGTTCACGACGAAACATGACTTGGTCATCCCACCAAACCGATGGACTAGCTAAGAGATAATGATCAAACATCGAAGGTTTCTCTAGCAGCACGTGAACACCAAACAACGCACTGAACGAGTGTCCGATAAACGTCATCTCAGAGATCCGATACTGAGTGTTGAGGAACGGAATGACTTCTGCATCCAACCAACGCCGAAACGCCTCTGCTCCTCCAAGTTGTTCACCCGGCACTCGCACGCCAGTTAGAGCGGGAGCGTCAACCGCCGTGGTTGTGAAATCCATCGCTCGAAGCTGGATCACCTCCCGATAAGAGGGCTCATCGTGCGCCACCCCAACAACAATCGCCTTGGGAAGTTCCTTCGACGGTGCTAGCAGCCGCACCGTGTCCACGACCGTCCCATATGTCCACATGGCGTCAAAGCACACATAAATCGGATGCGGTTCATCTCCGTCGGGGTCATAGGTGGGAGGTAAATCGACCCATAAGACATAGTCCCTTTCAAGGTCGTTACGTGTCATTCGATGGGCTGTCGGAGTCCAGGGGGAACCTAATAATTCACTACTCACGGGTGCAAGTTTGGCCGATGATTGTCGAACGCGCTTGCTCTCAGGCTCTGTTTCACCTAGTAATCCATGAGCGAAGAACTTGTTTAGAGGAAGAACAGCATGGCGGTACTCCAATCCCACATTGATACCAACGCCGATTGGTTCGAAAAAAATTGCGATGACATGCTGGAACAGCTAGCGATCATCGACGACTTACATGAAGAAGCCGCTGGTGGCGGTGGCCCGGCTGCCATGGACAGAATGCGTAGTCGCGACAAGATGCCAGTCCGTGAACGGATACAGATGGTGTTAGACCCCGACTCCCCATTCTTCGAGATCAGTTCGCTTGCTGGCTATTGCACTAATTACGCGGTCGGCGGCGGCTTGGTAATGGGTATAGGCGTAATCGAAGGCGTTGAATGTGTAATCGAAGGCAACGATCCGACAGTACTCGGCGGGGCTATGACTCAGGTCGCCGGACGGAAGCTAATGCGCGCAATCGAAATCGCACGGCAAAACCGCATGCCTTACATCCAATTTGTCGAATCGGCTGGTGGTGATCTGCGCGGAGACGAAGACCCTGAGCGACAAATGATCGAACAGCAGGACCATTTCGCTGAGTCAGGTCGACTGTTTTACGACGTAACCGAACTGTCCAAGCTAAGGATTCCATCCGTTGCCGTTGTATTCGGAAGTTCAACTGCGGGAGGCGCCTACCAACCAGGTATGAGCGACTACAACATCTTCGTTAGAAACCAATCCAAAGTTTTTCTTGGCGGTCCACCTTTAGTGAAGATGGCCACAGGGGAAGATAGTGACGATGAAACACTCGGCGGCGCTCAAATGCACGCGGAGGTCTCAGGTCTGGCCGATTATCTTGCCGAAGACGAAGCTGAAGCTCTTCGAATGTGCCGTGAGGTAGTGAGCCATTTGAATTGGAGAAAATTGGGGCCAGCACCATCTATGGCAGATGACCCCCCTCTCCATGACACCGAAGAGTTGTTGGGCTTGATGCCCAGAGACCTTCAAGCATTAATTGATTGTCGAGAGGTCATAGCTCGCATAGTTGACGGATCACGTTTCGAAGAGTTCAAAGCCCGATATGGAACAACAGTGATTTGCGGGTGGGCATCAATCCACGGATATCCGGTCGGTCTGATTGGCAACAACGGACCTCTATTCAGTGAAAGCGCTGAAAAAGCTGCTCAATTTATTCAATTATGCAACCAGCAAGATATTCCAATTGTGTTTCTTCAAAACATCACCGGATACATGGTAGGTAAGGACTTCGAACATTCCGGGATCGTCAAAAATGGTTCCAAAATGATTAATGCAGTCTCCAATTCGATGGTTCCTCACATCACAGTGATACTGGGAAATAGCTACGGCGCCGGTAACTACGGCATGTCGGGAAGGGCGTTCAACACGAGGTTCACCTATCTCTGGCCAACCGCGAAAATTGCCATCATGGGCCCCAAGCAGATAGCGGGAGTTATGTCACTTGTCCGTCGAGGGCAAGCAGCTAGAAAGGGCATCGAGTTTGATGAGGAAGCCGATCAAAAAATTACTGAATCGGTTGAGCACTATCACGAGCTGAAATCCTTAGCCCTGTATTCATCTGGGCGAGTCACAGACGATGGGATTATCGATCCTCGCGATACCCGCGACGTAATCGCACTATCCCTATCTGCCTGCAGTAACAACAAAATCGAGGGCGCTGAGGGCTTCGGCGTCTTCCGAATGTAAGGAGAGCGCAATGACAATAAGACGACTCCTCGTAGCCAACAGAGGCGAGATTGCTCGCAGGGTATTTCGCACTGCAAAAGAAATGGGCATCTTTACAGTTGCCGTTCATTCAGAAGGTGATGCTGATGCTCCATTCGTTAGCGATGCAGATCTAGGCGTCGCTCTTGGTGGCACTACCGCTACTGAGTCTTATCTCGATAGCGGAAAGGTTCTCGAGGCGGCAATTTCGGTCGGAGCTGATGCGATTCATCCTGGATATGGGTTCTTGTCCGAGAATGCCGACTTTGCTCAAGCAGTGATCGATGCCGGGATCACTTGGGTCGGGCCTCCTCCGTCAGCCATCGCTGCTATGGGCGACAAACTAGAAGCAAAGCGCACCATGGTTGATGCGGAGGTTCCAACGCTTCCATCAGTCGAGGTATCTGAATCGTCCGACCTTGAAGCTATTGCTCAAGAGATTGGCTTTCCGTTACTAGTTAAAGCCAGCGCCGGAGGCGGCGGCAAGGGAATGCGCGTCGTAGACAACAAAGCTGATCTCGAAGATGCTGTTCTTGGGGCTAAACGCGAAGCTCTAAATGCGTTCGGAAACGACACTGTCTTTCTTGAACGTTATTTACCTGCCCCACGACATGTCGAAATCCAGGTTCTTGGCGATGAGCATGGGAAGGTACTTCACTGCTTTGAGCGAGAGTGCTCAATCCAACGGCGACACCAAAAGGTTATTGAGGAGGCACCTTCTCCGATCTTGTCTGAGTCCCTGAGAAACGAAATGGGTCAGGCAGCAGTTGCTGCGGTCGAAGCTATCGGGTACGTATCAGCTGGAACAGTCGAATTTCTACTGGACGGCGAAGGCGACGAAGCCCAATTTTTCTTCCTGGAGGTCAACACACGACTCCAGGTTGAGCACCCCGTAACCGAAGAAATCACTGGATTAGATCTTGTCCGAGAGCAAATCAGAATCGCCAACGGAGAACCTCTCGGCTATGAGCAATCAGACCTTTCAATTTCAGGTCATTCCGTAGAAGCTCGTCTCTATGCAGAGGACCCCTCCAACGACTTCTTGCCTGCGACTGGCCAAATCGATATCTGGGAACCGGCTACAACCCCTGAGGTCCGCTACGACTCCGGTGTTGAATCCGGGTCAGAAGTTTCAGTTGAGTTTGATCCGATGTTGGCAAAGGTCGTTGCGCACGCGCCAACGCGCACCGAAGCCGCTTTGAAACTTGCACTGGCTCTGGAACGAACTCGACTTCATGGGACGGTGACGAACCGTGATTTCTTAGTAGCGACACTGCGCCACGAGGAATTTCTCGCCGGTAACACCACGACCGACTTCATCTCTCGCGTTGATATTCCCGGACAAAGAGTCCCTAGCCAATGTGAACTAGACGATGCAGCAATCGCAATTGCTTTAGTTTCGCAAGCAAAAAATCGAGAACTCGCCGATGCCCTTGCATTCATGCCTTCTGGGTTTCGCAACAGCTCGATGCCCAGTCAGCAATTGCTTCTATCTCATGGTGACACTGAAATTGCAGTTAACTATCGGCCGTTGCGAGGCGGGTCTTTCGAAGTACGCGTAGGCGAAGATGGGGAACCCAGATTGGCGACGCTGTTATCTATTGAAGAGAGTCGTTTCGAAATTCAGGTCGACGACATTAGAGCGAGTGGGTACGCAAACAAATTCGGCAACCGTTGGTGTGTCGATATTCCTGCGGGAAGCCTCGAATTCAGAGAAAGGAGCCGCTTCCCTGAACCAGATCTCGCCGACGTTGAAGGTGGATTGACTGCTCCCATGCCAGGCAAGATTTTGGCGATCGAAGTCGTTGAAGGAGATTCCGTCGAAACTGGGCAGCTCCTCGTTCTCATGGAGGCCATGAAAATGGAGCACCAAATAGTTGCGGCTTTCGATGGCGCAGTTACTGAGGTCCGTGTTGTGGTCGGGGATCAGGTCGACAATGGGGAACTTCTCGTAGTCATCGCATCGGTAGATGACTGATAGTTAAGAATTACCATCGAAACCACCAACAAAAGCAGCCATCTTGTGTGGTTCATCTTTTAGGGGACGAGGTCGATTAGGCCAATACCCCGATCGGTCACCGTCACCAATATGCACTGCGCTCCGTGTCCAACTTTCTCCACCAGGTACAACTTTGACTTCTGCCGCTAGGTAGCGCAGAGCTATCCCGCACCTCCGACGGTCACTGAAGTTAGGAGGCGACCCGTGCAGCAACAGGTCTGTGTGCAGTGAGACTTCCCCCGCTCCCATCTCATTAAGAACAGCATCGTCATAGCTTTCATGTTCCGCTACACGTCGATTGAGTACAACGGATCCGTCTAAGGGCAATTCCGTATGCGCCAAATCGCCATCGAGGTGGCTTCCCGGAATAAATCGCATAGCAGCATTATCTTCATCAACATCATCTACCGCTAGCCATATGGTCACTGACTTAGTCGGCGTAAAGGGCCAATAATTTGCGTCTTGGTGTAATGGAATTTCCATGCCATCACCTGGAAGCTTGCAAAATATATGTGTACTCCAACAAACAGATTCTGGACCCAAGATATCTGACACATAGTTAACGAAAAGGGGCGTCTGGATAAGGTCCCACAACCGCCCACTGACCTGATGGTATTGGTTGATCGAATAACTGTTGCGCTGGTCATCTGCCGAAACCACTTCTTCGATCAGCCAGTCGAGATACAAACGCAGATCACTTACCTCGGTAGAAGACAACCCGGCGAGACCTGTGAGATAACCAGTTTTATTGAAACAATCGACCTGTTCCTCAGACAAGACCGACAGGTTTTCTAGTGACGAGGGCTGAAAACAAAAATCTCGCTGAACCTCACCGAATTGAAAACGCTCTTCCCCACTCACACCGACACAATAGGCCGTTCAGTTGAGACCAGCACTTTCCTACTCGCTTACGTCCCTCATTAACTGCGAACTTTCCTCTCAGAATCTTTCGGAAAGACAAACGAAAACAAGAAACCCTGAACTAAGAAACAAAATATCCCCACCAACCAAACTCTCCGCATAGCGTCTAACGCTGCACTCGAATCCACCGGATCGCCAACCAAAGTAATAGCCAAACCGGCACCTATGGCGATGCTCAATTGAAAGACAGTTGTACGACCGGCACCTGCCATCCCAAAGCGTGCTGGAGCGATCTCCGACATTGAAGCGCCAACCAACATCGCAAAACTGCAGCCAGCTGCAACACCCATGATCAGGTTCGGTATCAACAAACCTAAAAAGAAGCTTGGTTCTTCCCCCGTAAAGGCGACATGGAGCAACAATCCCACAACACCCGCACAGCCCCCAACGATCAAAATTCGCTGGCTACCAATGCGATCAGCTAAACGGCCATTAGTGACAGAAAGAATGGTTGATACGACAGGCCCTGGTGCGATGGCGAAACCAGATTGAAGAACCGACCATCCCCACGTTTCTTGAATGAACTCAGGCAGGACGATGATCCAGCTAAAGAACGCCACCAGGAAAAAAACGGAACCGATATTTGCAATAGCGAAACTACGAATTCGGAAAAGCCCGAGATCAAAAAGCGGTTCAGGGTGCACAAGCGAACGCCTAAAAAACGTAGCAAGCATCAAAATGCCCGCAACAAAAGCACCCAATATCAAAGGTGATGTCCACCCCCAACTCCCGCCCTGCACTAAACCCACCAACAAAACACCGATGCCTAATGAGGCCATGGGAACACTAAGCAAATCGACCTTTTCGCTTACTTCTGCGCCTGTGCTTTCTCTCAGCCAACTTCGCCCTGCGATAAGTGCCACTAGAGCAACCGGCACATTGATGAGAAATACGGCTCGCCACCCGAACCCTTCAATGAGCAACGCTCCCAGGGAAGGTGCCAACGCTGCCGCTAAACCGCTGACCGCGCCCCAAACGCCAATCGCTCGCATCCGTCGCTCTATCGGAAATGCTGAAAGTAGTAACGCTAACCCTGCCGGGTATTGCGCTGCTCCTCCTATCGACTGAATCACTCTCGCAGCTATAAGCAAACTCGGCGTGGTAGCGATACCCGATAACAAAGAGCCAACAATGAAAGCTGCTAAACCACATAGGAAGACTTTTTTTCGACCATAACGATCTGCCATCCAACCTGCTGGCAGCAGCAACGATGCAACACCAATGTTGTAAGCAGTAATTACCCACGACAAGGTTGCTGATCCCGCGTCAGGAAATGCTGCAGCAATTTCGTTGCGCGCTATAGAGATAATTGTGATCTCCATCGCCACCATAAAGCCGACAAGTGACGTGATGAACAAAGTACGGCGAGCGTGAAATTCTGAAGAGTCGGCCATCAGGCTGAATTAAAGACCTGCTGCGGCTCGGTCTGATGCGACAGCCGCGTCCATTTCATTTAGAAGATCGCCCCTGAGACTGCGAACCGTAGCGGAGTAGGCCTTTGGATCAAGTCGATCGGCAAAATCTTGCGCAACCTCGAGCGCTCGATTCATAACGTGGTCAGCAGTAGTTACTTCATCAACGAAACCTGCGTCCACCGCACCTTGGCCGTCGAAAATCGTCGCGTTCGCGACTGAAACCTGCAAATACCGCTTTGAGAGACGCTCACCTGCAATTAATAGAGCCCACTTTGGAAGGGTCAAAGCAATGGCAACTTCGTTGAGCCCNATNTTCACCGGGCCATCNACTCCAANGCGATANTCACAACCACAAAGCAACANNGCGCCAGCGGCTACAGCNTGCCCNGTAGNNGCAGCTACAACCGGNACTGAGGCGCCGTACACCTGTCGGATNAAGGCCCCNCCGGCTGTTGTCATTTCAGTAATCGCCTTNGGGTCNCCAGANTTNATGACNTCCAAATCAAAGCCCGCAAAAAANNCTTTCTGATTCCCGGCGAGAACTACCGANCCAATCCCAGAGTCCGCTTCTGCTTCNGCTAATTCTTGNCTGAGAGCAACCAGCAACGANGTAGAGAANGCNTTAGCTCTTCCATCATCAACCGTGATGCAGAGNACNTTCCCTATCCGTTCAGAACTTACAGCCGAATGCGACACANCTAGGAACGTAGTCTTATCTTNANTGATTTGCTGTTACNTNCTCGACTGTTTTCTTAAAAACTCCAAGGATTACTAGGCTGGNCCNATGCCNACATTGATCANNGACGCAGAACTNCCAACTTTGGCTACAGACACNTCNCTTTCTGAATCTGANCGACGNGAACGACTTCATCANCTAAGCAANNACCATTGGATNGCCAAAGGGGACCTNGGNTATGTAATCGCCAGTCACGATGACTGCGCCGCGATGCTTCGAGACCGACGTTGGTTCAGCGCTTTGTCTCTAATTGCCGAGACCCAGAATTACCAAAGCCCAGAGTGGTCAAAAAGATCTAANCGCAAAAGTATTCTCTCAACCGAAGGCGACGACCACCAACGAATCCGACGGATCGTTAGCCCCGCCTTTACTCCTAAATCAGCCGANCGACTGCGGCCGTTTATGAGAGACGTAGTCAACGANTTACTCGANCCAATATGNGAAGTGGGACATTCAGAGTTTGTCGCTGATGTTTGCGAACCATACCCAATCCCAATTATCTGTGAACTGCTCGGCGCCCCACGCAAAGACTGGGAGCTATTTAGCCGCCTAGCAGTTGACATCTTCAAGCTCTTTAACGGCAACTTNGCTAAAGACGCGCCAGCCATCATTGCTGCAAGCGACGAGATGGANGCCTACATGACANACCTAATCGCTGAACGAAGATCTCAACCGCGTGAAGATCTCCTGAGCGATNTGATCAGCGCTGAAGAAGAAGGAGATCGGCTTTCAACNGACGANCTTCTGTCNATGGCGAACGCAATTCTATTAGCCGGTACTGATACGACAAGAAACCAATTGGGTTGCGCCGTGGCATTGTTCGCACNACATCCCGAGCAGTTCAACCNNCTTCGCGAGGANANGGGTCTAGCTCAACAGGCCGCNGAGGAAGTTATGCGATATCTAGGGGCGGTACGCGGCACCGCNCGGTACGCGAGCGAAGANATTACCTANAAAGATTTNATTTTCCCTCAAGGCACTCTCATCTTCCCCAACTTTGTCGCAGCNAACCACGATGTAGAAAAATTCGANGAGCCGTTGGACTTTGATATCACNCGNGAAGCTGGCGCCCCTNACCTCACATTTGGAAGCGGTATCCACTATTGCCTNGGTGCTTTTCTAGCNNGGGCAGAGCTACAAGAAGCTTTCGGCGTCATCNCAGANCGACTNCCCAATCTCCAACTCAACGGTGAAATCTCTTGGAAACCNTTAGAAAATGGAATTTGGGGACCNGCNAGCCTTCCGATTACNTTCGATAAAGGTCACTGACGGCATTCATCGTCGGATCCAGATNATTTCACCACTCAGTGTGAATGACAACCACCNCCACAACACCCANTGCTTCCTGTCCAAGGACTNGAATCGGCTNGGGGGGATATTTGCGTTGCCGCTCCTCCTGAGACAAATGTCGACAACTGTCGTTTAGCGCCTTGNTGACCAGTAGGACACATCGCGCCTTCACCAGATTCGGACATCGGTCTTCTCAGATCGAACACCTCATCGCATTTATGACAGTGATAGGAGTACACAGGCACGGTGACAATCGTAGGGTGATGAGAAGANCAACACCAACGTGGTGTTGTATTTAGCGGGGGCGATTTGGTGACGCGAAGAATCAACCCTNCTCCTAGTTCGNGTTTGTCTCCTCGNTCTANTCAAAANTCANCTGCAATATTNTCGGTGGAGCCGATCAATGAGATGCGTTGGGCAAGGATNGTTCTTGTCACTCTGGCAGGTGTGGTTTCACACACTTTTGGTAGAAGCACTATGCCACTTCTACTTCCGGCTATCGCCGAAGACTTGGAGTTAANCGCAACAACCGCCGGTGCTACAGGATCAGTCAACATGGCGGCTTACCTNTGTGGTGTTATCGCGGTGACCTACCTAGCAAATCGCGTGGCACCTGCAGTTTTGTTGAAATGTGGACTATGGATTGTTTCAGCTGGTTTGNTATGCCTCGGTACTGCGCCTACAACNAGCCAGGTAATGGTTGGCACGGCCTTGGCAGGNCTAGGAGGNGCCGGAATTTGGTTGACAATGCCAGTCATAGCGACCTCTGATGTCCCNGTAGCCAAGCGCGGCACCGTAATGGGNTCATTAACTGCAACCATGGCCGTCGGTTCAATANTTATCCCGTTCGCTACTTCCGCGCTTCGCGACNTAGTAGACGACGTTGGAGCTTGGCGCGAGGTATGGCTTCTAGAACTTGNGGCGTCGGGTGCAATTCTTNTAGTTCTTTACGTTGCTCTTCGCAANGACATTTCNCCGCCGCTACCTCGGGGCGCTGGTATCANAGCCATCACNCGTCTACAAGCATGGAAGACNGCTGTCTTCTTCTACATGGCATTCGCTTTCGTCGCNGCATCATGGTTCCAATTCTTCGGNTTATCGCTAGAGAGCGACCACAACATGTCGCGNGGATTCACCACNAATTTGTGGGCGCTAATGGGAATTGGTGGTGTGGTTGGAGCCGTGGTTTTTGGTCGCTTGAGCGACCGGCTCGGACGGCCTCGAACNATGTGTTTGGTAACAGCTATAGGCGCTGCTACTTGCCTGTTAGTTCTCGCAGGACAGATGTGGACAGCNGCTCTTGCTGCGACTCTGTACGGCATGGCGGGTATGGCNGTGCCTCCCTTGACTGCAGCTTTCGTTCGTGACCAGGTAGCCGAACAGGATTTCACCGCNGTTTTTGGTGCCATGACAATTTTCTATGGTCCAGCTTCGGTACTCGGGCCAATTACCGGAGGGGTATTGGCCGATATAACTGACTCTTATCTATTGACTTATCTCGTGCTAGCAATCACTTTCGTCTTCGCATCGGTCGCAGCTTGGNATCTGGGGCAAAGCGAAAAGCAGGATGTAANTCACTAGATCTCGCTNGNTAGATGTTCATCGTTTCGCTGTACCCGAGATCATCTCTAAGATTCATCAGGTGACTTCCGATAACGACATCATTCCTAACTGGTCCACTGGTCCAGTAGCACCAAAAGACAGCCCAAATGTTCTGTTGGTTCTCTTTGATGATGTCGGATTTTCTGATTTTGGTTGCTACGGCTCCCCTATTTCAACTCCCACTATTGACCGACTCGCGGACTCCGGAGTTCGTTATACCGGTTTCCACACAACAGCTATGTGTTCGACAACTCGAGCTGCNCTATTAACTGGCCGGAACCATCATTCAACNGGTGTGGGTTGTTTGGCTAANTTCGACAGTGGCTATCCGGGGTACCGAGGNAAAATCAGTCGCGATGCNGGAACTCTGGCCGAGATCCTGAGTCTNCAGGGCTACAGGAACTACATGGTGGGCAAGTGGCACGTGACACCCCTCACNGAATCTGGCCCTACCGGTCCTTTTGACGGGTGGCCACTAGGAAGAGGCTTTGATCGTTTCTACGGNTTCCTCGATGCTGAAACAGACCATTATTCACCCGAATTAATCCGAGACAACAGTCATATAACGCCACCNGGGAACTTCGAGTCCGGCTACCACCTGACNGAAGATCTCTTCGACAATTCGATCGAATTCATTGCTTCGCACACAGCGAGCGCCCCTACTACGCCATGGATGATGTTGGTCGGGCTAGGTGCTTGTCATGCGCCTCACCAAGCCCCAAAGGAGCTGATTGANCACTATGANCAGGTGTTCNATCGCGGTTGGGANGTNGAACGCTCNGAACGTCTAGCTAGACAAATAAGTCTCGGAATTGTNCCTGACGGAACTGANCTNCCTCCACGTAATGATTCGGTTGAGCCGTGGTCCGANATGGATGCTGTCTCTAAACAAGTAGCCNCTCGCCTTCAAGCCGCGTATGCAGCAATGTTGGATCACGCNGATCAACACTTAGCGAGACTTATCGATCATCTAGAGACNTCGGGGNAACTCGANAACACCATAATCATGGTTCTTTCCGACAATGGCGCTAGCCAGGAGGGTGGNCCACTTGGTTTTGTCAACGCCATGGGTCCATACAACGGCCTTCCNGAATCCATGGAAAATAAGTTTGANCGCATAGACGATATTGGAGGNCCAGATACTCACAGCAACTTTCCTTGGGGCTGGTCTATGGCAGCCAACACCCCTTTACGTCGATACAAACAGAACACTCATGGTGGAGGTGTANGAGACCCTCTGGTTATCCACTGGCCAGAGCAAATCACNAACACGGGTTTACGACATCAGTTTTGCCATGTATGNGACATTGTTCCTACNTTGCTCGAATGTGTTGANNT
>PBMG01000010.1:0-88670 GCA_002722565.1 Acidimicrobiaceae bacterium | reverse complement strand
TNGNTNTTCAAGNTCGNAATCGNGGAAGNACTTCNTGAGCCATNAAACTTTCCGCTTCNTCTACGTAATGCATNGGNGACGCNGCGCTCAAGATGATNGTCCTTGCNCCTGCATCTATATATTCNGCCANNCGNTGNGAACANCGNTCGGGGTCCCCNGCAATGGCNTATTTGTCGATCATCTGNNTGAAATCTTGGTTGTANTGCTTTGATANTCGTTNGTTCGCGTATTCNACNGCNGTNGCGTTGTCTTCATGNCAGCAAAAGAAAATAAACAGNCCCGGNTCCACNGCNGATTCNTTGCCNTCATCAGCTCTGTATTTCGCNATTTGTTGATTNGATTCNACCAACATCTCNGGGGTGTACATATANGGNAGCCANCCNGTNCCNAACNTTGCNGCTCGACGCCANGCTGCNTCNTTNCGNCCNGATATCCAGATAGGNGGNGAAGGTTGNTGNAGNGGCTTNGGCTCTANNGTCACCCCCGANANCTGGTTNAANTTNCCTTCNAAGTGNACATCNTCNTCGGNAAANANAAGNNTCATAATTTCTAGCGCTTCGTTGGTNCGNGCNCCTCGCTCAGAAACCGGNACNCCNGAAGCNTCNAATTCNCGAGGTAGTTCACCACCAACNCCNANACCCATGTGAAAACGGCCNCCNGAAGCNACGTCAAGNGCNGCTGCNTGTTTNGCNGCNAGNACNGCNGGNTACAACGGCANCAACGTAATAGTNGACATNAACTTCAGNTCNGTAGTCGCTCCTGCCGCNACCGCNAGNGANATGAACGCATTNGANCANGGAACNTGAAAGAANACATGTTCACCTGTAGTCGCGTAGTCATANCCNANNCTTTCNATTGCCTNTGCTTGTTCAGCNACCNTGTCNGCNCGNCGCATTGANAANCCAAANTCNATTCTNNNCTCTTNCTGNTGATTCNCTTGCCACTANCACTCCACTTCGTNNNCAACCGACCGTAGCCGNTGAGNANTCNTNCCCTCANAGCGAAAGGACCGGACACCCATTTCGGGNGCCCGGTCCATCGCTGTCCGTGCGTTGGGGTAGATCGGTNNCTGNCTACTTAANGCAGCNCAGCATCCCCCCTTTGCTGTCGGTNCCTCCCCCGTGGAAAGCGGNACCAACGGTCACGCCCGGTCAAGGTCATCTGGCCGCACCTGGTTGGCCGAAGACCCCTCCCAGACGATCGCACAAAGCTTATTGATGTTACTTACTAAACGCAAATTTAGTAGTTATTGGTTTGCATTCTGATCCAGGTTTTTGAGACGCAGTGGGCCAGTGAGTGCTAGGCCAAGGGAATGAGGAAACATGATATTGACCAAGATCGAGTCGCCGAACTAGTAGATCGTTGCACTCGGGAAGTCAGCGAAGGCCTGCTTCCTAGCTGCCAATTCGCTATCGGCTTCGATGGGGAAATTGTTTTTGATGAAACGATTGGTGATGCGTCACCTGAAACCAGATATTGCTTCTTCTCTGCGACAAAGCCATTTGTCGCCGCAACTGTTTGGCAGCTACTAAGCGAAGACGCTTTAGAGCTAAACGCCCCGATTGCCTCTCTAATTCCAGAATTTGCGGAGAACGGGAAAGCGGGTATCACTTTGGAACAGGTATTGCTACATACTGCCGGTTTCCCTCATGCCCCTATGGGTCCTGATGTGTGGTCCGATTCCGAGAGTCGTCGCCGAAGAATGGCTGAGTGGCGTCTTAATTGGGAACCAGGCAGCCGATACGAATACCACGCGACGAGTGCTCATTGGGTTCTCGCTGAGATAATCCATGTGGTGACGGGTCATTCACATACAGATGAGGTTCACCGTCGGATAACCGAGCCGCTGGGGCTGCCACGGATACTTGGGTTCAGTCTGGATCAACAAGAGAACATGGCAGATCTGACACTCTGCGAGGGTGAAGCTTCTCCAGACGAATTAGAAGCTGTCTTCGGAGTACGGGAGATGCCTCCAAGTGAAGTCACCGACGAAACAATCATTCGTTTCAATGATCCACACACTCGAGAGGTTGGAGTACCCGGCGGCGGCGGGTACGGACGCGCCGCAGACTTAGCGATGTTTTATCAAGCACTGCTCCACAATCTCGAGGAACTATGGGAACCACAAATGCTGGCGAACGCCACTGGCCAAGTGCACAACAACTTGCCTGACCCTATGGGTGTGCCTGCCAACCGAGGGCTTGGGGTAATTCTCGCTGGGGACGATGGCCTCAGCAACCGGCGAGGCCTTGGCCGTACCGTCTCATCAATGGCTTTCGGACATAACGGTGTTGGCGGACAAATAGCCTTCTGTGATCCAAAAACCGGTCTGTCTTTTGGATATACAACTAACGGCTTAGATCGCCACCAGATTCGACAACCTAGGAGAGGGACGTCCATAGCTAGTCTGGCAGCGAACTGCGCTGTATAGAAAGGAGCTATCAATGAAGTTCGGGTTCACTCTTCCGAACAACTTCGGTGTAGCCGACCCTCATCAAGTTGTAGAACTAGGAGTGCTAGCAGAACAACTTGGATTCGATTCACTTTGGGTAAACCATCATGTGATCAATGTGGGTTACGTCCACGACCGGTTGGGCCAAGCTCCCTACCACGATGCTTTGATCACTTTGACTTGGCTGGCCTCGCAAACTCAAACAGCGACTCTCGGCACCAGTGTTTTGGTAATGCCCTACCTACATCCCATGGTTCTCGCCAAAGAAATCGCGACCTTGGATCACCTATCTGGTGGGAGAATAACTCTTGGCCTGGGCGTTGGCAGCTTGCCCGAAGAGAACGAAATCTTGGGGTCCGAGTATCAGGATCGAGGCCAATACAGCAACGAGTTCATACAGGTATTAGTAGCTCTTTGGACCGAAACAGAAGCAAGTTTCAACGGCACCTACTGGGACTTCGAGAACGTCGTTAGCTCTCCGAAGACATTTCAAAAGCCTCACCCACCTATCGTAATCGGTGGCAATCGAGGCCCGGCTCTGAGGCGAGTCGGCCAACTAGGCAACGGTTGGCATCCACTTGGCCTTTCCCCTGATGGGATACTGAAACGACTGCCTGTTATACGAGATGAACTGGCTGCTGCAGGACGTTCTGTAAGTGGCTTCCCTATTCAGGTACGGCGTGATTTTGATAGCACCAATTCAGAACTGATTGATGCGTACGACGAAGTTGGAGTAACCGACATTGTGTTGTCCTGCAATACCGGAGACGTCGCAGAAATCAGAGACACGATCACCTCTTTCGCCGAGACATTCATCGATTCATGAGCTTACTTTCAGGCCTCCGGGTCATAGACCTGACAGGCGATTCAGGCAGATTTGCCACCAAGCTCCTCACAGAGTTCGGCGCAGACGTGATCAGGGTGACAGACGAAGGTTCCTCCGGACAGTCTATGAAAATCGAAAATGGGGGCGTCCTAGACTGGTGGTATGACAGCGGTAAAGAAAGCCATGTCATTGACTTGGAAACAGAGGCAGGGCGCAAAAAGTATCGGACACTGGCAGCCGACGCAGATCTGATTGTTGAAACCGCAGACCCTGGCGATCTAGCCGCTCTGAGTATTGACCACTCAGACCTAATCGCCGAAAACCCTAGATTGGTTCAAGTTTCGATCACACCTTTCGGACGCACGGGACCTCGTGCGGATTGGGTAGGTTCTGATTTAACAGCCGCCGCGTTGGGAGGCTTCTTATCGGTGGGCGGATTACCGGACAAACCTTTGAACGTGTGGGGCCGGCAGACTTACAACTACGCGGGCTTCATGGCTTTGTTATGCGCGCTTTCAGGGTTGTTCAGGGTTCGCAGGGAAGGGGTGGGTCGACACTACGACTTATCTATTCATGAAACTGTGAGCGGGTCTGTCGAGAATATTTTGATGCAATGGTTATTCGACGATGTGCTTCCACTCCCAAAAATCGCTCCACGCCAAGGGGCGCTTCACTGGCTTCGAGCCTATGACCTAGCTCCGTGCCGAAACGGTCACATGATGATCACACTCACACCAACTCCCGATCATGCGTTTCAGATGATGGTTGACGAGGGATTCGAAGAAGGTCATGAGTGGTTGGGTTACGACGTCGAAGAACTATTAGAACAAATCGACGCCGCTATGGACACAATGCGGAACTGGGTGCAAAGACACAACGCAATGGACCTTTGGGGCAAGGCACAAGAGCAGCACGTCGCTATCGGCGCTGTCCACGAGATCGGAGAAGCCTGCGCTAGCCCACAGTTCGAACACCGAAATTTCTTCTCCCAGAATCAGATGTCTTCTGTTCGGCAGCCTGGGCGACTCGTCCGATTTTCTCGTACCCCAGCAAGTCCTCTTAGGCCTCCTCCAAGGTCAGAAACTCAGATTGAGGAGGTCATCGATCGTTGGTCACAAGTCGAGCAGGTAGACGTCAACGGCTCATCCGAAGAATCAGATCCTTCACTTCCGCTTAAGGGTCTCCGAGTTCTGGACCTGACTTGGGTGTTGGCAGGTCCATTTGCTACTCGGATGCTGGCGGATTTAGGGGCGGACGTCATTCGAGTGCAGAACGAGGAACACAGCACTCTCGTAAATCGTCCCGATTATCCGTACTACTTCGTCTGGGGACGCGGAAAACGCAGCGCTACTCTTGACATGAAGCATCCCGAAGCGCTTAAAACGATTCGCAGGTTGATAGAGAACTGCGATGTCCTAATTGAGAACTACAGCTCAGGAGTATTAGACGGGTGGGGTCTTGATTGGGAGACCGTCAAGGCTTGGAACCCTCGACTGGTTTACGTGTCAATGTCTGGGTGCGGACACGATGGTCCCTGGAGTCACGTAATTTCGTATGCTCCAACTGTTCATGCTATTTGCGGAATCACGCATCTTACGAACTTCGCTGACCGCGGGGATGTCGGGCCTGGCTTCTCTCTCAACGATCATCTCGCTGGGTTTGCTGCCGCTACTTCCACCATGGCAGCTCTACTTGAACGCGATACATCTGGTTTGGGTCAACATATAGATATGGCGCAATTAGAGGTTGGTACCTACTCAATCGGTCCGGCGGCACTCAATTATTTATCTAACGATGTTGCAGCTCAACCGAACGGCAATCGTGATGGACTGCACGATCATGTTCCTAACGAGGTCTACCAATCTCTCGATGGTTACGTCGCTATCACAGCGTCCAACGACGACCAATGGGAACGCTTGTGTCTGTTACTGGAATCCGACCTTTTGGAACCCCTGTTAAGTGAGACCGAACGGCAACACCACAGAGAAGAGATTGACCAAGTGATTTCAGACTGGGTAAGCGCTAGAGAGTCGGTCGCTGTGGTTGAACTTCTACAGTCGATACGGGTTCCTGCTGGGATGGTCCAAAACGCTGGCCACCTTGTGCAAGAAGATCCTCAACTGTCTGCAAGAGAATTCTGGCGCCATGTAGAACATCCTATTTTCGGAAAGCGCATGGTCGACACATTTCCATCTTTGATCGACGGCGTTCGGCCACCTACAAATCTGTTGTCTCCATCGTATTTGGGTGAACACAACTTCGAAGTGTGGCCCCAACTTGCCGGCATGGAGGTGGATGAGGTGGCGGAAGGTATAGGCGACGGACTATTTAGCTAAGAGCTGAGGTCAACCCACCCAACTACTCTTTTAACGATCACCTCGATGAAATCACTATCGGCGTGTTCCGTTTCGGTATCTAGCAGGTCATCTCCCGCGACCATGCGGTGCGCAAGAATTGCTTTCGAGACAGTGACATCTTCTAGTAAGTCATCGAAGCTGTAGTCACTTACTCCCGCAGCTACGAGTGTTTCGTGATATCGGGACAACATCGTTTGCTCTTCGGCTCGGTGATGCGGTTCTAAGGCGGTGGTAATAAAGTACGCAACCTCCCAACCAGGTCTTCCCCATGCAAGTCCCTGCCAATCAAGCACCGTTGTTCGTCCATCAGAACGGAACATCAAATTGTCTAGCCGATAATCACCATGGCAAAGGGTCCAGGGGTCTCGTTCCATCCGACGGGATAGTTCAGGAAGTTGATCCTGAACTTCATCCATCTTGGCGACCATGTCTTCTCCAATAAGAGCACCAAACCGTTCAACAAAGGCAGTTCGATTTCGTCGATAACTGGCCTGGACGACTTTGGGTACGTGTCCCACACTCCAAACAATTGGGTGGGCGTCTCTGCGTTCCGTCTGGTTCCAATTGTGAGCATGGAACCGCGCCAACAAATCGAGACCAACAAGCGCATCGTCTATTGACCCACCACCAATTTGGCTGGGCGGACGAGCATCATTGATATCTTCCATCATCAATAGATATCTCCGAGGACTCTTCGCCCCAATTAGCAAGAGAAGATCAAGCACTCGACTTACAGCGACGACAGGAAGTTTTCGAAACAAAAACGTGAAGAACGTTTCCAGCCATGGCGCTGGATTGGGGTCATATTCTGCCCAAATAAACTCCGGCATTGGAATCCCTAGATACCCGCTCATGTCTCTGTAAACACGAATCTCACGTTCGTATACAGCCAAGCCTTCGCCAAGAGAACGGTTCTTTGCAACCTTCGAGGGTATTTTGACAATCACTGACGACGGTGCTTCGGTCCCGCCCTGCCAAGTCAGAGTGCATCGATGCAGTTCGCCTAAGAAACCAATCCCTTCACCAATAGTTTCGGTCGTGACATTAGTTACTACGCCTTCATATTTTGACCCTATGACCAGAGTGAACCATGCAGCATCAAACCCCTCAGCTGTTTGCGGAATGTGATGTTTGTTGCGTCTAGCCATACGGAGATTCTTGCTCACACTTCGCTATTCAGCCACCTTTGCCGCGATTCCAATCATTTGGAGGACAGCGTCGGACACAATCCGGTCCTCTGTCGCTCGGTCGTTCAACCCTTTCTCTAAGGGGACATTGGACGATGAGGAACCTTCAGAGGTAGCCACTGCGATATGAGCACGATTGTCTCCCCGTCGCTGACGGTCAGTTACTAAGGCAGCGGTGCAAGCTACTCCAGCTATCAGTCCATCGTTATCTGATAGTTCTCGTGCTCTCCGAAGGCATGCGAACGCCATCTTCTCAGCGACTTCTTCGGAGACAGCCTGCTCTGGGGAGTAACCGACTAAACGCGACAACGCTTGAAATGAGTACGGAACGACTGCCTCTATCACTGTTCGAGAGGCACCGGGCACAAGCAATAAGTCTGAAATAGCGGCAACTCCTCCCCCTGTTACCGCGATGACGATCGACAGAGATGAGTCGTGGATTTGGTCTATCAATCCCAACCTCTCGCTACTACTCATCGAACTGGTGGGAGACATCTAACTACTCACATCACTTAGTTCTTCAGCGGCAGCCTCTAGCCCACCACTGCCTATGGGTATGCGACAGGTTCGCAAGGAAGCCTCTATAGCCCCCAAAGCTCCAAGAACCATTGGCACGTTAAGATCGCCGAGGTGTCCAATCCGAAACGCGGAACCAGCTAAAGGGCCAATGCCCCTGCCCATCGTCAAGTTGTATTTGTCTCTAGCTACTTCGATGACTTGGTCAGCGTCATACTCAGGACCGACTCGCACACATGTGACACTATCCGCACGTTCGTTTTCGTTAACGGCGTTGAATTCGACAGCACCCGCTCCACTCCATGCGTGGACAGCCGCTCGTACTGCTGTTGCTAAACGTCGATGTCTATTGGTTACGGCGCGAATCCCACCTTCTTCTTCGAACATACTCAACGCTTCATGAAGCCCAAAAATGTGGTGTATCGGCGGCGTTCCACAAAAAGTGCGGTATCCCTCAACTTCTAAACGGCGTCTCCAGTCCCAGTAAAATCTGCGTCGGGGATTTGCGTAGGCGACTTCTACTGCTCGTTCGCTAATCCCGCTAAACGCAAGCCCGACGGGCATCATCAAACCCTTCTGACTAACGGCCAAACATGCATCCACGCCTAGTTCGTCAACGTCTAAGGGAGCGCAACCAAAGGACGCTATCGAATCAACAACAAGCAAAGCTGAATGATTCAAGTCATCCAATACAGCCCTGATCGCCGCTAAATCCGAAGTCACACCAGTTGATGTTTCCGTGTGCGCAACCAGCACACCTTCAATCTTCGTACCTGATTCGGTCGATAAAGCATCTCGGAGGGCCTCGGGGTCAACTCCTCGTTGCCAGCTCGTTTCAAACCATTGCACATCTAGCCCATGGGCTTCACACATCTCTCCCCACCGGTGACTGAAATGGCCACTGTCACATAGCAGCACGGAGGCTCCAACATCGAACAAGTTGGTGACTGTCGCCTCCCACGCTCCATGTCCGGTACTTGTATAGCCAATCAACGGTCCTGAATTAGCCATGTATTCATTGAGGGTCTTCAAGGACGAACCCAATAGCAACCCAAATTCTTCGGTTCCGAAGTCCACGGCAGGTCTGGCCATAGCTCGGAGGATTCGCTCTGGAATATTGGTTGGTCCTGGGTTTTGTATGAAGGTCCGGCCACTCACTATTTCGAAGGTATCCCGATTCGGACCCTTAAGCGCGGTGTTTGAGTGACTTATCGACCCTTGAACACCGGTTCTCGTTTGTCAACAAAGGCTTGTGCAGCTTCCTTATGATCATCGGTTTGGCCACAGTGGATATGGTGGGCCGCCTCCATATCTAAGCATTCACCCATTTCACCGTTCACTGCCCGATTTAGATTTTCCTTCATGTACCTGTACGCCACAGTCGGACCTTGCGCCAATCTTTTCGCAATCAATGTGACTTCCTCCTGAAGTGACTCTTCAGAAAAGACGCCGTTCACTAGGCCAAGTCGTTCTGCTTCTAACATGTCAACCTTTTCGGACAGGAAATACAGCTCTCGGGCCTTCGCTGACCCTATGAGTCGGCTCATGAAATAGGTTCCGCCATAGTCTCCGCTGAATCCGACTCGAGCAAACGCTGTTGTGAGTATCGCATTAGGTGACCCATATCTGAGATCACAAGACAGCGCTATCGACAAACCTGCGCCCGCTGCTGGACCTGGCAGTGCTGCAATTGTGGGCTTCGGCAATTCATACAGCTTGCCTGCCGTATCACGCTGATTGCGTCGCTGTAGATGAACTCGAGCATCGTATTGAAGGGCGCTATCACCACCTTCGCCACCAGCCTCCGCCATTCCTTTTACATCGCCACCAGCACAAAAAGCACCGCCAGCACCCGTTAGCAACACCGCCCCCACGTCAGTTGAAGTTTCAGCGTCATCAAGCGACGCCACTAGTCCTTTGAGCATTGCGTCTGACATAGCATTTCTTCGCTCTGGCCGGTTCAGAGTGATCGTCATCACTCCTTCCGAAATTTCAGTTTGAATATCTTCGGTTCCAGTATCAAAGGTGCGCTTGGACATGCTGCCTCCAGCTATTGGTGAAAAGAATGGTTGACAGGAAGTATCGCGAAATTTAGGTGCCGACGTCGGATCAATCGACAAGCGATTTCGGGTTCAACCCCCAGCGCCTTCTGTGAAACCTAATTCGACATCGACTTTTCGTATCGACCCGTCGTTGCTTATGACTTCAACGCGCACCGTGCGTCCGATTTCGCTGTCTCGTACAGCGTCTACGAGGTCTTGGACCGTTTCGATTTCCAGTCCATCGAACCTAATAACAACTTCACCTATTTGTAGACCAGCGGCATTAGCAGCGCCATCTTCGGTCAAAGCGACAATGACTATGCCCGCTTCCACATCTTCGTAAATGTTGTATTGCTCTCGCGATGTGTCATCGAGCATCTCTATATCAATGATGTTGACCCCAAGCAAAGGTCGCTTAGGCACTTCGCCTGTTTGTAGAGTTTCGATAACAGGCCGGGCATGGTCTATCGATATCGCAAATCCTATGCCTTCAGCATTTCCTGCGATTGCTGTATTTACTCCGATCACTTCGCCCTTAGCGTTAACCAAAGGGCCGCCAGAATTACCAGGGTTGATCGCAGCGTCAGTCTGGATAAGTCGTGTTAGTCGATTACCAGACAGCTGCAGCTCTCGATCCAGAGCTGAGATAATTCCAGTCGTCACGGATGGCGTATCTCCAAGCCCCAACGCATTTCCTATGGCGAGCACCTCGTCTCCGACTTCAACCTCCGCAGATGTTCCCAGTCTCGCCGCAGGGAGATCTTTACCTTCGATCTTGAGAACCGCAAGATCTCTAGTCGGGTCTTGTTGGACTAACTCCGCAGTTCTGACGGTCCCATCAGAAAGCATGACGTTGATGCTCACAGCATCTTCGACGACGTGAGCATTCGTCACCACTTGTCCGTCCGCGCTGATGATGAAACCTGTCCCCTGTCCTCCGCCAAAAATTCCATCCTCAGACGAAACTTCGATTTGGACGACCGTCGGCGCCACCGCAGCCAAAACTGCTTTGACATCCAAACGATCCGCACTTGTTTTTTCAACCTCTGGAGTAGTGGCACTTTCTGACACTATCTCTGCATCTACCGCAACAGTTGTTAAAGACCCTTGACCATCGAGGACACCTGCGACCGCTCGTCCGACTTCCTCAGCAGAGTCCATCTTTTCGGTTACATAAATTCGCTGAGGGTCGCCCAAGCTCACCACTATTAGACCGGCTACTAGGCCACCGACAACGGCACCAATAACAGCTCCAATAAAAAATCGCCCATTTCTAGGCGCAGCTTCGCGGTCCACGGAGTTGAGGTTATCGCCGCTTTGGCTGTCATTAGTGTCGGGCATCGTCACACAATTACCAAAAATAGTTAGCTCTGTTTTTCGCGACCTTTAGTCACTTAGAAGTTCTAGGGCACCAGCAGAAAGGGTCTCTACCTGTTCTTTGAAAACAGAGATATCTACGTCTTCTTGCTCACCCATCGCTCCATTGACATACCTGTTCAAGACCCCTTCGACAATGGCAGCTAGTCGCCAATAGGAAAACGCTCGATAGTAAGCCACGCCTGACACATCTCGCCCGGAGGCTTGCTCGTACCAACTCATTAGTTCCTCCCGAGAGGCAAATCCACCCGCAAGTGTTGGGGCGCTGGAGCCAGCCGGCACTTCATCTGGTTCAACCCAGTTGTTGAGTAAGTATCCGACGTCAGCCAACGGATCGCCAAGAGTGCACAACTCCCAGTCAAGCACGGCCAAGATACGTCCGGACCTGGTCAACATATTTCCGAGCCGATAATCCCCATGAACGATCGTGGAACCTATTTGGAAAGGCTTCTGTCTCTCTAAAAGATCTTGGACTTCTTCCATCACCGCCAGTTCGCGTGTCTTTGACTGCTCCCATTGGCGACTCCAACGGCGCAGTTGTCGACCCAAGTAATCCTCTCTTTTCGCGAGGTCACCCAATCCGATGTCTTGAGGTTCAACTGAATGTAACTCTGCCAACACTTCAACAACCTGACGACTTAGAGCCATCCGTTCTTGATCAGGAATGAGGGCTGATTCGATATCGCTGTGAAGAACATCACCTTCTACGTATTCCATTACATAAAAAGGGGCTGCGTTTACTTCTAGATCTTCACACACCCCCAAGGTCGGCGGCACCGGCACCGCAGTGTTGCCGACAGCACTAATGATTCGGTGTTCTCTGGCCATATCGTGCGCTGTGGCTAAGACATGACCTAACGGCGGGCGACGAAGAACATACGAATTCTCGTTTTGGTCTTCGACTCGGTAAGTCAAATTTGAGTGACCTCCCGCGATGAGTTCATAACTCAGCGGCGGACTCACTCCGGCGACATGCTCGGAAAACCACGACTCGACTCTCGGAGCGTCAATTCCTTCTGTAACGGGGTCACTCATGTTGTTCACTTCTCGGCAAGTTCGGCGACATCGCCGAGACAACCTTAGTTGTACCGGTAAAACCCGCGTCCGTTCTTGCGACCCAACAAACCAGCGTCACACATGCGGCTGAGAAGAGGAGGGGGTGCATATAGCTGTTCTTTGAACTCTTCGTAAAGCGACTCAGCCACTGCCATCGTGGTGTCAAGACCGATGAGGTCGCAAAGAGCTAAGGGGCCCATTGGATGATTACATCCCAAAACCATTCCTGCATCGATGTCTTCAGCACTAGCAAAACCTGATTCCATCATCCGGATAGCCGAAAGGATGTATGGGATCAAAAGCGCATTCACAACGAACCCCGCACGGTCTTGGCTGCTTACTACTCTTTTCTGAAGTTGGTCTGAAGCAAACTCTTGGCAAAGAGCAGCAGTTTTGTCGCCTGTAAGCAACGAAGAAATAATCTCTACTAGTCCCATCACAGGAACTGGGTTAAAGAAATGCACACCTATCACTTGTTGTGGCCGACTAGTAGCCATCGCAAGCTTCATGATCGGGATGGACGAGGTATTACTGGCCAAAATTGCTTCGGGATCATCAACTACGTCATTTAACCGTCGGAACACCTCGAGTTTGGCCTCTTCTTGTTCCACAACCGCTTCAACAACAAATTGTCGATCAGCAAGGCTGGTGAGCTTGGTTGAAAAGGAAATATTTCCCATCACCTGTGCCCGATCCTCATCAGTGATCTTCTCGGCCCTGACCGCACGGTCGAGACTTCTCTCCATCCGCTCCATACCAGCCTGAAGCGCACCATCACTGGCTTCGACAATCTTTACGTCACAGCCACTTCGCGCCGCTACTTCGGCAATACCGGAACCCATCAGGCCGCAGCCAACTACCCCAAATCGTTCAATAATCACGTAAGTAAGGGTACAAGAGCACTCAGGGCTTATGTCAGAAGATCACCTAGCCTGGTACTCCTCAATTGCTCCGCTCACGGCGGCAACAACTTCGTCAGCAGTCGCTCCTGGCGTTAAAACTCTTGCCACTCCAGCGTCATACATAGATTGGAAATCACCTTCTGGAACAATTCCACCAAGAATGACTGGTATATCTGCGCCAGCTTCTTCAAGTGCTTGAGTCACCATTGGAAGCAGTACTTCATGAGCACCAGACAACATCGAGACCCCAATCGCGGAAACATCCTCGTCGATTGCTGCAGCAACAACGGTTTCGGGAGTCTGAAACAAACCGGTGTATATGACTTCGTACCCAGCATCTCGTAGAATCCGTGCGACAATTTTGACCCCTCGGTCATGTCCGTCCAGACCTAATTTTGTCACCAATACGCGTTCCGCCATGAGCTTTGACCCTAGCTCTCCACTCAGCCAGGGGCGAGCCGAGCCTTCAGTTCACTCAAATATTAGCTCTGCCGAAATCAGCATCGAGTGTGAGTTCATGTGGCTCGGTACTCAAAGTGGGTCACGCATAAGAAGTCTTTAAGAAATGTCCTTGATAAGTCGAAGCACACAACATTGACCCATAGGGTGCAGGCATGACTACCACCACTGCAGTCGCGGCCCGAGCCGTTAATGCTTCAAAAATGTATGGTTCGGGTGAAACCGTAGTGCGGGCACTTGACGAATTATCTGTCGATCTTGCCGCAGGAGAATTTACCGCGATCATGGGACCATCAGGTTCCGGAAAATCCACATTGATGCACTGCCTAGCCGGTCTAGACACCCTTAATTCCGGGAAAGTCTTTATCGGAGATACCGACATAAGCGAACTCTCCGAGCGCGCTCTGACGTTATTGCGGCGAGACCGCATTGGTTTCGTCTTTCAAGCCTTCAATTTGGTGCCAACCTTGTCAGCCAAAGAAAACATCGTATTACCCCAAAGATTGGGAGCTACCGCGCCACAAGAATCTTGGCTCGATCAAGTTATTGGTGCTGTCGGACTAGCTGATCGACTAAGCCACCGCCCCAACGAGCTATCAGGAGGCCAGCAACAACGCGTTGCGGTAGCACGAGCTCTAGCAGGTCAACCAGAGATCATCTTTGCTGACGAGCCGACCGGCAACCTTGACAGCAAAACTGGTGGCGAGATTCTTGACTTCATGCAGAACGCGGTGCGCGACTTAGATCAAACGATCGTCATGGTCACCCATGACCCATCGGCAGCTGCACATGCCGATCGGGTCGTATTCCTAGCCGATGGAAGGATTGTCGAAGAACTAACCGCACCCTCTGCAGACCTGATCTTTGACACCATGAAACGACTCGGCGACTGAAGTGTTCAAACTCACTCTGAACTCCCTGCTAGCTAGGAAAATACGGCTAGCTTTGACCACCTTTGCTGTTGTTTTAGGTGTCTCATTCGTTTCAGGGTCTTTCATCCTCGCCGACAGCCTCCGAGCGGTCTTCGACAAAATCGCAGTCGAAATCGCTGGCCCCGACTGGCTTCAAGTTCGGGGAGTCGAAACTATCGAAGGGGATCCCTTCAGCCGGCCCAAAGTCACTCAATCGGTGATTGACCAAATCAACTCAACCGAAGATGTCTATGGCGCAGTTGGAGTTATCCAAGGATTCCCCAGAATTTCAGTCGGCGAAACTTTGATCAAACCACTAGGTGGTGCTCCCACTCTGGCCTTCAACTTCGAACAAGAAACCCAAGAACTGAGTGGATTTCAAACTATCGAAGGTAGGGCCCCTGGCACCGGTGAAGCGATGGTCGACATCGATACAGCCGCTAAGTACGACATCGCTATCGGCGACACCATCACTATTCGCTCGCTACAACCTGAAGAGGATTTCCAAGTCAGCGGTATAACTCGTTGGGGCCTAGACAACGGGGGTGGTGCCGTTTTCGTCTTGATAGACACGGTGACAGCTCAGCGACTCTTTAACTACCCAGATTCTTTCTTAGCTATAACTGTCGCAGCTCAGCCCGGGGTAGATGAGGCGCAGCTAGCTAACAAATTAACCAATGAACTGCCAAACGGTTTTGAAGCGGTCACTAGCGAAGTCGTGGCAAACGAATTCAGCGACCAGTTCGACATATTTATAACGATATTTCAAAACGCGCTCTTAGTTTTTGCTGCTGTCGCTCTTATCGTCAGCGCATTCATCATTAACAACACATTCGCGATTGTTCTGGGGCAACGCATTAGGGAACTTGGCCTCCTAAGAGCAGTCGGCGCAACTGGCCGACAAATACGCTCTTCTGTTCTTGTCGAAGCTCTACTTATAGGAATTGTCGCGTCCCTTACCGGCGTTTTCGCTGGAATGGGAATTGCCTGGAGTATCAAAGCACTCATAGCCCAAGCGGGAGATGGTTCAGGTCTTCCCGATGGTCCTTTGGTGATCGCTGCACGCACTTGGTTCGCAGCAGCCATTGTCGGCGTCGGAGTAACCCTGCTGGCCGCCATTTCACCCGCGCGACGCGCTTCGAAAATTCCACCTATAGCTGCGCTAAGGGATGATCTCAGTCTCTGGTCTGGCGGCAACAAGCGACGCACCGTAATCGGCCTGATCTTAGGGGTCATTGGTCTTTTGGCTACCGGTTTCGGAACCGCTAATGACTCTGGTGCCGCAAAGCAATTGGGTTTACTGGCCACTGGTGCATTGCTTCTATTCGTCTCGGTGTCTCTCTTGAGCACCTTGATTGCTAGGCCAGCGGCACGTCTTTTCGGTTGGCCCATGACACTGTTTGCCAAGGCTTCAGGCAATTTGGCCCGTGAGAACGCAAGTAGGAATCCTCGTCGTACCGCTTCGACTGCATCAGCTCTAATGGTGGGTCTAGCACTAGTCGCGATGGTCTTAGTCGTGGGCACTAGCTTCAAAAAAACGTTTTCATCCATACTCGACACGTCTTTGGGAGCAGACTTCTTCATCGACACAGACGGACGGGGTGATTGGGGCTTTAGTCCACAACTTGTCGATGAGATAAGCGAAATAGATGGCGTATCAACAGTTGCCGGTTTCCGAGGTGGACCTGGAGTCGCTCAGATAAGCGTTTACGGCTCATCTAAAGATGTCATCGGCACTCAAGAAGAGGGCCTCGGGCGAGTTATCGACATCTCACTGGTTGACGGCACTTATTCGGGCTTGTCTGATGACGGCGTATTAGTCCACACAGATCCAGCTGCTGACCTAGGACTGTCGATCGGTGATGCAGTGCCCGTAACCTTCCCAGCGTCAGGGCCTCAAGACTTAAAGGTTGTTGGCATTTTCGATGACGGCTCCCTCTTGGGTAACTGGGTAATCGACATGTCCACTTACGAATATGGTTTCGATCCTGCTCGACAGTCCGACCTTTTTGCTGCGGTAGAAATCGATGACGGGGTCAATGCCGACGAAGTTCGATTGGAGTTAGAAGCAGTGGCTTCCTCATACCCAGAAGCGAACCTGCAAGACAGAACCGAATATCAAGAGACCATCGAAGGAGACATCGACACCCTCTTAGTAACAGTCAATGCGTTGGTAGGGTTCGCAGTTATTATCGCCGTTCTAGGAATAGTTAATACTTTGATGTTGTCGGTATTTGAACGGACCCGCGAGATAGGACTACTGAGAGCAGTGGGAATGACTCGACGCCAGACGCGGCGAATGATCAGATGGGAAGCAGTAATTATTGCGGTCTTCGGAGGAGTAATGGGCATACTTGTCGGAACGGTCCTAGGATTTATTGCCGTTCAAGCGATGCCAGAGTCATTCATTACTGACTTTGGTGTGCCTTACGGCAACTTTGTGGTGATCGTCGCTATGTGTGCAGTCGCTGGAGTGCTCGCGGCAATCCTCCCAGCCAGACGAGCAGCCCGGCTAAATGTTCTCGACGCGATAGCGCACCCCTAATGGCTCTGGATCCTCTCGCACTGAGCAATGAAATAGAAGACTTCTTGACTGAGCGGCACCTAGCGTCCCTGACACTTCTTAGACCGGATGGCACTCCTCACGTCACCGCCGTCGGATTCACTTGGGATAGCCAAGAGAAGTTGGTCCGGGTAATCACCTGGTCTGGCTCAATGAAAAGCAAGATCTTGAACCAATCACCCAATAGTCGAGCCGTTGTATGTCAAATAGATGGTGGCCGCTGGTTGAGTCTGGAAGGATCAGCTGTCGTGACTTCCGATCAAGCTCGATGTAAACAAGGCACTGAACGCTACGCCCAGCGCTACAGAATCCCCAAAGAACGTCCCGACCGCACCGTTATTGAAATATCTGTTGACCGAATTCTTGGTTACGCGTAAGCCAGTTCTCATTCATTGGAACGCTATTTTCTGCAACGTTAGTTTCGCAATACTGCGGGCAACTCACGTTCATGGATAATCGCTAATCGTTTAGTCGACCGGGTAAGAGCCACATACAGAGCTCGCAGTCCTTGCGGTTCCTCTTCCAACATTGTCGCAGGCTCAATGACAACAGTGCCATCGAGCTCAAGACCTTTGACTAGTTGGACAGGCATTAAAGCAATTTTAGGATGGAGCGGGCCGCTCACATTTCGGCTGGCAGTAGTTGCTCTTCCATAATCGATACCCCTGGCCTGCAGAGCCGAATCAATTCGGTCAATCAAGCTCTGCGGCGCGATCACTGCAACGGAACCGCCGCCCAGAGCATCTGATTCTTCTTCCACTAGAGCTACAGATCGTTGCACAAGGTCATGATCCGAACTCATGCGTTCCTGCTCCACTCGGATTACGCGCGGCGGAGTTCCAACGGAGCGAACAGCCTTAGGGGTAGCTAAATCTGGGGCTGCTAGGGCGAGAACTTTGTTCGCCAACTCCAGGTTGGGCGCCGGGATCCGGTAACTCAGTGTCAGTTCTCGAACTCGCGGCTCTTTCGTGCGGGAGGGCAGATAATTGAGTACTTGATCCCAGTTCGCCGCCGCGCCTGGTGCCGTTGCCTGCGCTATATCCCCTACCAATGTCATAGATCCGTTGAGTGATCGACGAGCAATCATCCGCAACGCCATTGGCGTGTGGTCCTGTGTTTCATCAACGACTATATGCCCGAAAGTCCGCAACTCAGGGTCTCGCGCTTTTCTGTCTCGGTCCAACCTCGGTCCTAGACCAGCGTAAGCCTCATCTAGCAGCGGCACATCTGCGTCACTCCAACGGTAATCCGTCAAAGATTCACCCCGTTGTCGAGATAGTGCTATCCACTCCTGTTCGAGTAAATCGTTACGCGCCGCGGATGCCAATAGAGCTTCAGAGCCATAGAGATCTCTCAATAATTGTGCTGGAGTCAATACCGGCCACATCCATTCCAAGGCTTCTATGACTCTCGGGTTTCTTCGCAACCGATATTGCACGTTCTCAGGATCAGGTTCGGAGTTATGTGACTTTGCCAATGCGGCAAAGAACTCTTTTTCTACATACCTGCGTGCCGCGTTATGTCTCCTGTAACGCCTTCTAGCTTCACGCACAATCTCTCTGCTTTGGTTAACCGTGATACGCAGCCGTGTGAGGCCAAACCCCACAGTGAGGTCGTCACGGAGAGCACGTTCACGGTCCTTGATCGCATGTCCAATTACCGAAACCATGCGTTCGCTTCCCTTAACCGCCGCCGAACCTTGGTTATCAGGGAGGGTTACACGAACGTCTTCGAAAAGGTCTTTCAGCAAGTCAGCCAAAACTGTCAGATACACACCAGCTTCTCCGAGGCTCGGCAGAACTTGTTCTATGTATCTCAGAAATAATCGGTTTGGGCCAACCACCAATACACCTTGACCCTCAAGAGGGAAACGGTGTGTGTAAAGCAGGTATGCGGCTCTATGCAAAGCCACGACTGTTTTACCAGTTCCTGGACCGCCTTGAACGATCAGCATCCCTTTCAAAGGGTCGCGAATAATTTCGTCTTGTTCACCTTGGATTGTTGCAACGATGTCCCGGAGTTGTCCGTCTCGGTTTTGATCTAGCGCAGCCAGAAGTGCTCCGTGTCCTTGAAATCCTTCATCAAGTTGGTCCAGATCAAACAACTCATCTTCGATGTCTAAAAGCTCGCGGCCGCGGCTGACAAAATGGCGTCGTCGGATAAGGCCCATCGGGTCACGACCAGTAGCTCTATAGAAGGGTTCGGCTACGGGTGCTCGCCAGTCGACAACTACTGGTTCCTGTCTCTCATCAGATACCGCTAGCCGCCCAATGTAAAACCGGTCGTCGCTGTCTAAATCTATCCTCCCAAAAATTAGCGAAGCTGATCCCAATTGGAGTTGTCCAAGACGATTTTGGACACTCCCTTCAATAGCGTCCCTTTCGTACCGCGCTTGGGTAGTTCCGCCACGACCAACTTCAACCATTCCACGAAGTTTTTGTGCACGTTCACGCGCCTCGTCCAAGAGCAGGTGTGCACGATCAATGTGCGCCTGTTCAGCTGCGATTTCGGGATGTGCCACTCGTAAATCACCGGTTTAGAGAACGAACCAGCATACCGCCCTGCGCCGTTAGATTTCAGATTGGCCCTTGTTTCCGAAAAGTTGAGCTAAGTGACCATCTATGTGGGAACAGTGTGGCGAAAGGGACGGTAGCGTCTGAGTTGGAATGTTGATCCCAAACGATCACCCAAGCCACGCGCTTTCCGAAAGTTCGTATCTACGCGCCTGTAAACGTCAAAGCGTTGAACACGTGCCTGTTTGGTTTCAAAGACAAGCAGGTCGTTCTTTACCTGAATATCGAAACATTCGCGGTTCGGGCAGCATCTTGGAAGCAATCGCCGATCCTTCGCTAGCTGCTGAGATCACCTTGCAACCCGTCCGTCGTTACGGCGTCGACGCTGCAATATTATTTTCAGACATCGTGGTCCCGGTTAACGCCATCGGCTTTAAAGTCGACGTTGTTCCAGGGGTTGGGCCAACAGTCGACGAACCTTTCAGAGATAGATCTGATCTCCAGCGTCTCCGAATTCTTGAACCTGAGGTCGATACTCCTTATGTGCTCGACACCGTAAGAATTCTGGTCAAGGAATTAGAGATCCCACTCATTGGATTCGCCGGCGCACCTTTTACGATTGCCAGCTATTTGATTGAAGGTCAACCCTCTCGAACACACGCGCGAACAAAATCACTCATGCAGTCAGAGCCGACTATTTGGCACGACTTAATGGAGCGTTTATCTGATATCGCTATTGCCAGCATGCGCTCCCAGGTCTTAGCGGGAGCGAGCGCAGTCCAGTTATTTGATTCTTGGGCAGGGGCTTTATCAGCCACCGATTACAAGAAGTACGTCTTTCCTCACAGCCAGAGGGTGTTCAGTGAACTCGAAAACCTTGAAGTTCCTCGAGCCCACTTCGGAGTAGGAACCGCTGAATTGCTGTCTTCGATGAGTGATGCGGGAGCTGATGTAGTCGGGGCCGACTGGCGAGTGCCATTGGATGAAGTACGCCGCCGAGTAGGGCCAGATACCGCCGTGCAAGGAAACCTTGACCCAGCTGTCTGTTTAGCCGCGTGGCCCGTGGTCCAAAGACAAGCCCGTGAGGTGCTTCGGGCAGCAGATGGTCAACCAGGTCACATTTTTAATTTGGGGCACGGGGTATTACCTGAGACTGATCCAGAAATTCTGGAGCGATTGGTTGAACTAGTTCACACCGAAGGCTTGCATCCCAAACCTTTAACACCATGAGTAAGAGGGTTGTCGTCGTTGGAGGAGGGATCACTGGACTCAGCGCGTTTCGTCAAATCCGGCTACAACAGCCAGACGTCGAGGTTGTGCTCTTAGAAGCATCACCACAGCTGGGTGGAAAAATCAGGACGACAACTTTTTTAGGACGACAAATTGACGAGGGAGCTGATGCCTTTATCACTCGGGTCCCTTGGGCAATTGAGCTCTGCGAACAACTCGGATTGGATAGCTTCTTAGTCAGCCCTGCTACTTCAAACGCCTATGTATTGGTTGATGGCGCTTTGAGAAAACTTCCCAAAGGTCTTGTATTGGGGGTTCCCACTAAATTACTGCCACTCTTGCGCAGCCGCGTCATAAGCCCGTTCGCAGCAATCAGAGCTGGGTTCGATCGCTTCCTGCCTGATGATTGGCCGGGCGATGATGAATCAGTAGGCGGCCTTATTCGACGCAGAATGGGAGATCAGATCGCCGATCGCTTAGTCGATCCCTTAATAGGAAGTATCAATGCTGGAGACACTGACCACCTTGATGCGGCATTAGCTGCCCCGCAACTCGAGACTGCCGCTCGCAGACACCGAAGTCTGATCGCGGGTCTTAAAGAACAATCTAAAAAGGCTCCTGAAGGGGTACGCCCCGTATTTTTAGGTTTCGAACTTGGGATGGGCAAACTCGTAGAAACCCTAGTGAAAAGTCTCGGAGAAGCCGATATCCGCACCGGCACACCAGTAACCGCCATAACGAAGAACACTGACAGCCTGGTCGTTCGAACACAGCAAACATCTATTGAGTGCGACGCTGTGATACTTGCTACCCCCGCCCATCAAGCTGCTCTTTTATTAGCTGATTGCCAGGCGGCATCGGATCGGTTGTCATCAATAGAACATGCGTCTGTGGCAATGGTCACCATGGGATTTAGACAGACAGACGTAAACCACCCCCTAGATGGTTCGGGAATGCTTATCCCTCGCGGAGAAGGGTTACTCACAACAGCAGTGAGTTGGGGAAGCTCCAAATGGCCGCACTGGGCGGATACAGAGCACGTTATATTGAGGGTCTCTGCCGGTAGAGCTGGCGATAGCAGGGCATTGGCTCTTGAAGACGATGAGCTCGTCGAAGCGTTGTTGACTGAGGTCGCGAACATCCTAGACATCAATGGCGATTTGGTGGAATGGCGAGTTTCAAGATGGATCGACGCCTTCCCTCAATACGCACCGGGACATGACCGTCTTATCGCCGCAATTGAACGAGACCTCAGATCTGATATGAGCGGAGTGTTCTTAGCTGGTGCTGGCTACAAGGGAATAGGGATTCCTGCTTGCATCAATCAGGGGAACCAATCTGCTGAGGCGACACTCGACTATCTGCAAACGCTATGAAACGTCTAATGCCGGTCAGCCGATTCTTGTTGGGCGCATTGATCTCTTTGTCTCTACCTCCATATGGTTTGTGGGCACTGGCACCGATTTGTTTAGGGGTTTACTTAAAAATTTCGGAAGACAAAAGTTTCCGGCGTCAGTTAATCAATGCCTTTTCGCTGTGGATGGGTTATTTCACTATCTCGTTGGTGTGGATGACGGATCTAACAGTTCCGGGCTGGTTGGTAGCAACACCAGTTCAAGCATTCATCATGGCCATTCCTATGGCTTTAATCCCGTCCGTGGGGCGGGGCCGAGCGCTCGCTATTCCTTCGGCTCTAGTGGTAGGCGAAAGCATCAGGTGGGTGGTGCCTTTCGGAGGCGTTCCGATGTCCAATTTGGCGCTGGGTCCTATCGACACCTACCTAGTTGACGTTGTCAGAGTGGCAGGGCCCCTTCTTCTCGTCGCCACAATTGGTCTCTTAGCAGTTGCTGTTGAGGGAGCTCTATCAAAAAAGCCCCGAATGGTTTTAGGTTCTTTGGCCGTCATCGTTGCTCTGCTCGCAGTCGCTCAAATAGCCCCGGTCGGTGAATCCGGGCAAGTAATCAATGCCAGCGTCGTCCAAGCTGGCGGACAGTTGGGAACCAGAGCAGCTACTAGTGATCAGGTGGCTGTCCTTGACCGGCATTTAGCGGCCATCAACGCAGACGTAATCGATACCGATTTGATGGTTTGGTCGGAAAGCAGCGTGACAGCTTATGCACCTCTGGAACAAAGCGCAGAATTATCAACCGTTAACAAAATAGCTAGCGAACTCGAGGCAGTAATCGTCGCAAATTTTTCAGAAGTCGAAGGTAACAACTTTCGAAACGCCTCTGTCTCAATTAACCCCGGTGAAGGCCTCACAGATCGTTATGACAAGGTGCATCTAGTTCCGTTTGGTGAGTACATACCTCTTCGAGGCTTCATAGAGAAGTTCGCAGATCTATCTCTTATTTCAAGAGAAGCGTTGCCGGGAAGCGGTGCAGGAATACTGGAGTCACGTCTCGGACCGCTTGGAAATGTTATTTCTTTCGAGGTTTATTTCCCCGAACGGGTGCGCAGCGGTGTTCAATCTGGAGCACGGATTATCACTAATCCAACACTCGCCTCGTCTTATACAAACTCTTTGGTTCCCGAACAATCCTTAGCTAGTGCCCGATTGAGAGCGATCGAGGCTGACCGATGGGTTCTTCAGGCATCCACCACCGGATATTCGGCAATCATCGATCCTGAGGGGCGGGTAGTACTTCGTAGCGACTTAAAAGAGCAAGTAGTGCTGACTAGTCAAGTGCAACTGCGAGACGGAAATACCTGGGCGACAAGGTTTGGCAAATTCCCGATATCGATCCTCGCCATTTTTTTGCTTGCGGGCAGCGCACTCGCAAGCCTCAAACATCGATACTCAAGGTAACTGGCCCGTCATTATCAATTTTGACCTCCATATGTGCGCGAAATTGACCAGTGGCGACTCTCGCTCCGAGCGCTTCTAATGACTCGCAAACCTTTCCGATCAGTGGTTCCGCGATATCTGGCGTTGCAGCTTGCACAAATGATGGTCGACGTCCTTTAGACGTGTCGCCATACAAGGTGAACTGACTCACAATTAGAATTTCACCGCCGATCTCACCCACCGAACAATTCATGCGCTGTTGCTCATCTTCAAAGACACGAAGATTCCATACTTTTGACGCCAATTTTTTCGCGGCCACCTCATCATCATCGTGGGTAACACCGACGAAAACGCAAAGCCCCACATCAATAGATCCGATGGTCTTTTGATCAACTGATACTGATGCCTTAGTAACTCTTTGAATCAATGCCCGCACTTAGTCTCCCGATCTCAGTTTTCCTCAAAAGTAACTGCGTCGGGTTACTAAGTGAGTCATAGAGTTACCGACCGGTAGCATTGGTATCTCCCTGTCCCGCGACTTGCGGAAATAAATAATGTTCAATACCGGCCCATTACGCATCGCATTTTTGACCTATCGAGGTCACCCCTACACCGGGGGCCAGGGTGTGTATACCCGACACATGGCTCGCGAATTGGTAGCGCTTGGCCATGAGGTTGAGGTCATATCCGGTCCTCCCTACCCACACTTGGATCCAGAAATACGGCTTACCAAACTGCCGAGCCTTGATCTATATCGCATGCCTGATCCTTTTAGAATTCCCCGCCTAAGTGAATTCAAAGATCGCTTCGATGTGTTGGAATACTTGGTTACATCAGCAGCCACATTCGCCGAACCTTTAACTTTCAGCCTGCGGGCACATCAAGAATTAGTTGATCGGTTGGAAGAATTTGACGTGGTCCACGACAACCAATGTTTAGGAACCGGTATCTGGAAAATTCATCAAGCCGGCTTGCCGGTACTGGAGACGATTCACCATCCAATCACGGTCGATCGGAGACTCGAAACTAAACATGCGACAACACCCTGGAAGCGTTTCACCAAGAACCGTTTTTACGCATTCACGACTATGCAAACAAAGGTTGCGAAGAAACTGCCACGAATCCTTACCGTCTCCTCGAATAGTTACGACGACATAGTCAAAGATCATGGTGTCGATCCCGAGCGTCTGCACATCGTCCATGTCGGTGTTGACACGAAGCAATTCCGACCGCTCAAAGACGTTGACGTCGTGCCTGGTCGTTTGATGACGACAGCCAGCGCGGACGTTGCAATGAAAGGCCTCGCTTTCTTACTTGAGGCCCTCGCCAAGCTTCGGGCCGAAGACGACACAATTCATCTGGTAATAATCGGAAAACCGAAGTATGACTCCAAAGCCACTCAACTCATCAAAGAACTTGATCTCTCTAGAAGCATTGAATTCATAAGCGGCGTTTCTGATCAACGCATCGTGGAACTTTATAACGAAGCCCAATTAGCAGTTGTCCCATCGCTTTATGAGGGATTTTCTCTCCCCGCTATCGAAGCCATGTCATGTGGTGTACCGCTAATAGCAACGACTGGAGGGGCTTTACCTGAGGTCGTAGGGGAAGATGGCGTTACAGCGCTCCAAGTGCCGCCAGGAGACAGCGAGGCACTTGTACAAAAAATTAAATGGGCGCTCAAAGAGACCGACCTGCGCTCGACCGTTGGCACTGCAGGTCGTCAACGGGTAATAAATAACTTCTCTTGGGAGATCACGGCCGAACAGACAGTCGAACACTATCGAGCACTACTCGACGAAATGAACCGCTGATGCTCACAGTTGACTACGACCGATTAGGGACAAGACCCGGTGAACTTGTCCTAGATATGGGTTGCGGTGCCGGTCGTCACGCTTTCGAAACCGTACGGCGTGGGTGTCGCATCGTCGCACTTGATCAGGACCTCCAAGAATTATTTGACGTTAAAAATACTTTTGCCGCGATGATTGATGCCGGTGAACTAGCAAGCGATGTTCAAGGTCAACCTGTATCCGCTGATGCCCTTGAGCTTCCATTTTCAGACGGAACCTTTGATCGGATTATCTGCTCAGAAGTACTTGAACATATACCAAATGATACGGGCGCCATTGAAGAGCTGGTACGAGTCTTAAGACCCGGGGGCAGTATTGCTGTGACAGTGCCAGCGTGGGTGGCTGAGAAAATTTGTTGGCGGTTAAACGACGAGTATTACGCTCCCAAGGCGGTCGGCGGACATGTGCGTATCTACCGAAAGTCAGAACTTCGCTCCAAGATCAGCCGAGCAGGCCTCAACCCCGAAGGTTGGGCTAGAGCACACTCGTTACATTCGCCCTACTGGTGGATCAAATGCGCTGTAGGTCCCAACAACAACGACAACAGATTAGTGAAGGCATACCACCAATTCCTTGTTTGGGACATCACGAAAAGACCGTTTATAACTAGATTGCTTGATCGGCTACTCAATCCTCTTATTGGCAAATCGGTGGTGTTGTACGCGACGAAACCGGAAGCGGGAGCAACAAATGCAACCTGAGTCAACCGGTGCTTTGACAGCCGCCCAAATCAAGGCCACAGCTTCAACGATTTGTGACCAACAAACCCCTGACGGCATGATTCTTTGGTTCCCCGACGGACATTCGGATACCTGGAATCACACTGAAGCCGCAATGGCTTTGTCGGCAGCTGGTTTCATCGATGCTGCCGAGCGCGCTTACCAATGGCTAGCTAGAAATCAGCTCTCTGACGGGAGTTGGCACCACTACTACCTAACGGACGGTATCGAGGACGCCAAGGTTGATACCAACTGTTGCGCTTACATAGCTACGGGGGTATGGCATCACTACCTAACCACTGGTGACGACAATTTCTTGGAGGAATTGTGGCCAGTGGTGAAACAAGCACTGGATTTCGTTGTCGGTCATCAAACTGCTTCTGGACATATTCCTTGGGCAATCCACACAAGTGGCACGGCGTGGTCCTATTCCTTGGTGACCGGAAGTTCATCGATCTACCATTCCTTACGTTGCGGCTTAGCAATCGCTCTTCACCTCGGCGCAGAACAGCCTGAGTGGGAGTTCGCTGCGGTTCGCCTTTCGAGTTTGCTACGCACCAATGAAGAGCAATTCGAACCTAAAAAGCGATGGGCTATGGACTGGTACTACCCAGTCCTCACTAGTGCCTTAACCAAAGATTTAGCTTCTCAACGAATGGCTTCTAGGTTTGACGAGTTCATGCTTGATGATCATGGCGTCCGCTGTGTGTCAGATCAGCCTTGGGTTACAACCGCAGAAACCTGTGAATGCGCGATGGCTTATCTTGCAATCGGAGATGAAGCCACAGCACACCGGCTTTTTCAGAGCGTCCAACCCTTGCGAGATGAAGACGGCGCCTATTTCACCGGGATGGTATTCCCAGAAACCATCACTTTTCCAGACAGCGAACGCTCAACTTATTCAAGTGCCGCTGTGATCCTTGCTGCCGACGCGCTAACCAACCATTCGGCTGCGTCTCGGTTAGTGCTCGGACACGGACTGCCATCACTAGGTTCCTAGAGCCCAAATCTTTCAGACCGGGCGGCGCAATACTTGAAGGCTCCCAAAGCTTGAGAACGATTCGAAACCGCCTTCTTGTATGGCGCGCGAGTAAATCTCGTACGGTGGGCGCCCACCATCAGCAGGGTCAGCGAACACATCATGGATCGCCAAAAAACCGCCAGCTACGACCTTCGGAGTCCATTCTTCGTAGTCAGTATGTGCGGGCTCGACGCCATGACCACCATCAATGAAAAGCATAGAAATGGGTGCCGCCCACCGTTTAGCAATTATTTGAGAGTCTCCCACGATCGGTACAACGACATTTTCAAGCCCTGCCCGTTCTATGTTGCGCCGCAATTCAGGTAGCGAGTCAATTCTTCCCGTGCTCGGATCGACCAACTCAGCATCATGGTGCTCCCACCCTTGCTGCATCTCCTCAGACCCCCGGTGGTGATCCACCGTGAAGACCAGTGACCCATTTTCGATCGCTGCAGCCCCAAGGTAAATAGTGGACTTTCCACAGTAGCTACCTATTTCAACAATTGTCTCTGCAGACGCTAATTGGAGAGCTGTTTCATAAAGTCCCATGCCTTCGTTATGCGGCATGAAACCCCTAGCCTCGCGCGCCATGGTTTCTAGATCTGCTCGCATACTTCCGTCACTACCGTTTGAATAGAAACTTTTCCAACATAAAAAATTTTCCCAACCATAAAACCCCAAAACCGACCAGATTGGCTGCCATGACCAAGGCCGTCGAACTCCACCACAAGGCTGCCAAAGTAACAAGAGAGGAAGAAAGCGCTAAACCAACGACGCTATACAACCAAAACGGCAATATTTCATCGCGCATGGAATGTGAATCTTTGCGTCCCCACACCCAAGATCTATTCAGCAAATAAGCAGGAACAGCTCCCACAGTTACAGCGACAACGTTAGCTATTAAGGCTGGCCATCCAACAATCACCAGACCAAGCCAAAGGCAGGTTTGTGTGATAACCACGGTCACAGCTGACACGCCTGAATAGCGAAACAGTTTGACTCGTAAGGCCCAAAGTTGGTTTGGCATGCGCTGCAACCGAAGAGTTTACGATCGTGTCTACTGGTCTACGTCAGGACGATAGAAAGTTAGCAACAGAGCTATCGCAGAACCTACTCCCCCAAGCCACGTGGCGATAAACCATCCAATACCACTCATCTCAATTCCTAAGGCGTTGTCCACAGACCAGGTTCCGGCACCTAACAACGCAAATGACGAAGCTGTAATCGCCAGCACAAAGACATACTCCCACCCATCCTTGATGATGAAGAATCCGTTCTTGCGATGTCCGACCCAACCCGCTGTAACCATGACTCCGACGTACCCCATTCCGCTAAAGGGCATTGACAAGCCCGCAGCAACTGCAAGTCCAAAAACAATTTCGCTCATAGCCGCCAAATGGGCGTGCAGCAGTCCTGGTGAAAGCCCTTCACTCTTAAACCAACGACCGACACCATCGATGCCACCTCTATATTTCGCGATTCCATGAAGCGCAAGTGTCACTCCGACCGTTAGCCGCAAAACTAGAAGTCCCAAGTCGATCGCATTTTGATCCATCATCAACCCCCTGCCAATAACCGTACTCGGGTCCGATTCAGTCAGGCGTATTCACCAAATGATTAGCTGCCATTGAGAAGTATTCCAGCATCTGCTCATGCAGTTCTACATCAATTTCTATTTCACCCAAAGCTGCCGCCATATGTTCATACCAACGATCTCGCTCAACGAGTCCCACCCGAAAATGGGCGTGACGCATTCGTAACCTCGGATGGCCCCTGTCTCTTGAATACTCGACAGGACCTCCCCAATATTGTGCGAGAAAGAGCGCTAGCCAATACCTAGAAGGCTCTAAATCGTCCGGATACAAAGGACGCAGCACCTCATCATCAGCGACTCGACGGTAAAAGCGGGTACACAGATCATGAAACCAGGGCATTCCTCCTACACGGTCGTAAACACTTTCTTCCCCAACTTCGACCATCGGTCTAAGCCTCGTAACGGTAAATGTTTGTGTCGCGAGCCTTAAAACCAAGACGCTGATACAGCCTGTTAGCAGCTTCACGCGACGGTCGTGAGGTGAGGTCAATCGTTTTTGCCCCAGCCTTCATTGCGATTTCCATAGCACGCTGATTCAACGCTTCTCCCACACCTTTACCTCGTGCTTGTTCATCAACCACAACATCTTCAATCCAGGCCCTTATGCCTGTAGGGATTTGGAATACGATCAGCGTCATCGACCCCACAATTGTGTCCCCGTCTTTAGCTAAAAGAACGGTAGATGCATCATGATCGAGGATCTCTACCAGTTGTTCTGCAGTAGGAAGAGACGACGAACTCGATAGTTGCGGTATCAACCGTTCAAATGCTGCAACAACGATCTCGTCGACACTTTCACAAATACTGATCTCAATGGGCATCGCTTTATCCTCCGTCAACGTCTTCATGGTACGGATCGCGAGATCCGCGGATAGCCTTTTCTCCGTGGAACACGTCGAGTGGAGCGAACATCCCGTCTTAAAAGAAGCGGTGCTCCTCGCAGCTTTCACTGGTTGGAACGACGCTGGAGATGCAGCAACCGAGGCCGTCAGTTATTTGACACGTCGCTACGAGTGTCAACGTGTAGCAACAATAGACCCAGAATATTTCTATGACTTCGCGTCTGTTCGTCCAACCGTTCGCCTGGAGGGCGATGATCGACGAATCGATTGGCCAGTAAACGAGGTGAGAGTAGGCGAACTTGACGACGGCCGGCCACTCGTAACGATTGTTGGCATCGAACCGCGGCTCCGCTGGCGCACTTTTTCCGAAGCGCTACTGTCAGTTGCTACCGAACTATCGGCCTCTACTGTCATTACCCTTGGGGCGCTCCTCACCGACACTCACCACCAAGCTCCTGTAGATGTAATCGGCGCCTCTAATAATGAGGTAATCAACCTTGAATTAGGTCTGACGCCTTCTCAGTACGAAGGACCCACCGGAATAATTGGCGTACTCAATGATGTCTTTCATCGCGGAGGTTTCGACAGCCTCTCCTTTTGGGCAGCAGTTCCGTCCTACATCGGCCACAATCCGTCTCCGAAAGCAGCACTTGCTCTAGTGCAGCAAATAGTGGAATTTCTAGATATTCCTTTAGGCGCGACTGACCTTCAAATTGCCGCTGCTAGTTACGATCGTCAAATCAACGAACTAGTCGACAGTGATCCGAACCTCGCTGAGTATGCCCAGCAATTACTTGACGAAGGCGCCGAAGAGCTCACTGATATGGCGGACAACCCTGAAGCAATGATTGATGAACTCGAAGAATTCCTTAGGCAACAAGACGAATAGAAATTTAATACGACCTTTTATTTGCTTTCTTCTTCCCAGGGCTTAGACCGTGGTTCGTCATACCTAACTTCTGGCCTCTGGCCTTCAATTGCGGCAAAAGCATCTTCGACCCATGTCTCCAAGCCAGCTAAGGGCTCTGGGAGGGAATCTCGAGCAAACCACCCGCAATCGCTAGTTTCCAAAGGGTGGGCCTTGAGCTCGCCACCAACCGCACGACAATGAAACACCATTGAATAAAGCGGAATCCGGGTGAATCCTTGCCGCATCCCATCGACAATCGAGATAAGCGACATGGGTTCACAGTAAATTCCCGTTTCTTCGTAAACCTCTTTCATCGCGACTTCCACCGGTGAATAACCGATATCAGCCCAGCCCGTTGGGTAGAGCCATACTCCGCTATCTGCCCGCTGGACAAGAAGGATCTCGTTCTTCTCGTTACCGACAACAGCGCCTATCGCAGCCTTCGGAGTTACATAACCAGCAACTCCATCGCCCACCATCCTCATCCATTCGACAGCTACATCCCCGGGTTCTAAGTCCCCATCTGCTGCCCCATACATTTCAGAAGCAACTTTGAGAATCTCTTCATAGCGCTCCTTTTCGTACAGGCTTTCACTGAACCCCAACCCAGTTCGGGCAATTCCAGCCAGGGTTTCAGCCCAATTAAGGAGATCTTGACCCGTCGCTGATTTAGCCATCAGAGCGAGGCTAGTCGCGCTCACGAACCAGAGTCACTCGACCCTCATCAACGAGTATCGCAACGCTGCTTCAATTTCTCGTCGGTGCAGTTCATCTAAGGTTGGTCCGCCGGACCCAGTTACATAGAAGGTATCCACAACTTCATTGGAGATTGTCTGAATCTTGGCCGAGCGAATATCCAGTCCCATTTCAGCAAGAGTCCTTGTCAGGTGATACAGAACTCCTATGTGGTCTTCCGTTCGTACTTCAATGATCGTTGCATCTGTTGCTGACTCAACATCAAAAACAACACTGGTCCCAACCTGTTTTGCAGCTAGGGCAGTTCGTCTACGGTAAACCCGTGCTCTTTCCGCTATTCGCGCGTCTATCGCTAAATGGCCTTGCAAGCATTGGTAAATGTCATCAATAACCCGACCCCAATCGACTGGGGTATCAGGTTCAACGACTCTGAATTGGGAGACAGCCATGCCTGCGTCACTCGAATAGGCATCAGCCTGCAAGACGTCAAGCCCTCGTAAGGCCAGTGCGCCAGCAGCTCTGCTAAAGATACCCGCTCGATCCGGCGCAACAATCGTGACCGTATCTCCCGACCCTTGAACAACTGTTTCTTCTTCAGCCATTAGCGCTTCGAGTTCTTCAGTAACGAACGACCGTCGCCTACGACGCGTCGACCCATCGCTCGATATGAAATCAACTGTGGCTTCAGCAAGCGTTTCCACTAGATGGGCTTTCCAATCACCCCATGCGGTTGGGCCAGTCGCTATTGAATCAGCTTCAGTTAAGGCAGCTAAGAGCTCTAAGAATTCAACCGTTTGTACCTTCTCTGCGACGTTTCGGATCGTCTGCAGGTCTTCTAGGTCTCTTCGAGTCGCTATATCGGGCAGCAGTAAGTGATTTTCCACAAGTCGACTTAGTTGAGCAACATCTTCCTTCGGGAAGCCGCAACGAGACGCTATAGAACCGATAAGTCGCATACCTACCTCGGTGTGATCACCTGGGTAACCCTTACCAACGTCATGTAGCAGCGCCGCTACTAGTAACAGATCAGGTCGCTGCACTCGATGGGTGAGACGTGCTGCCTCTGCAACAGTTTCAAGTAGATGCCGATCAACAGTAAAGCGATGATAAACGTTTCGTTGCGGGCGCGACCGGTTAGGGGTCCATTCCGGGAGTAAATGAGTCCAAACCTCGAAATAGTCAAGAGATTCGATTACTGGAATTGCCCTGTGCCCTCCTTTGAGTAGTTCTACAAACAACTCACGAGCCCCGTGAGGCCACGGATCGGGAAGATCAACTTGGCGATCCGCAAAAAGGCGAAGTGATTCCCTTGCAAGCGGCAAACCTGAATACATCGCCTGCACAGCAGCATGCAGAACTAGAAGGGGGTCTGTTGATGGGTCCCCCAGGACAACAAGTTCGTTGCCGACGACCGTTAAACCTGCGACCTCTATTTCGACTGAGGCTTCCTTGTTTGATTCTCGGTCTAGATGGCGCCATGTTTCATCACTCAAATAGGCGACAGTTCTAGCTGCAGCAGCTACTCGACCCATCAATATGTCTGCATCGTGGTCTCCCAATGCTGCGGCAACAGAGTCCTGTTCTTCGAGAAGAAGTACGTCTCCTCGTTTCCCACTCAACCTATGCAACTCAACGCGTGCTTCGAGTAAGACCTCATACGCCTCGGTCAAGCGTTCGTGGTCGTGGACAGGGACTTCGACACCAGCACGAACCGCCCAGTCAATGGCATGAACATCTCGGAGTCCTCCACGTCCTTCCTTTAGATCTGGTTCTAACAAAAACGCGACCTCGCCGGAAAGCAGATGTCGACGTCTGACGTTACGAGCCAATTCATCTAAACGATCTAGGCCGTAAGCGACCCATTGCTCTTCATTACGAGCTAATAAATCTTCGAGAAGAACTGAATCTCCAGCTATCAGTCGGCCATTTAGCAAACTTGTTGCAGTCTCAAGGTCGGTCGACGCAAGTCTCAAAGTTTGGTCCACCGACCGCACCGAATGACCTAATTTAAATCCTTCATCCCAAAGTGGATACCAAAGCCGGTCAGCTAAAGAATCGATATCTTCTCTGTCTTGATGTATCAGCATTAGATCAAGGTCGCTAGAAGGGGAAAGTTCAGCTCGGCCATATCCACCCAACGCCACTAAAGCAACGCCATCACTATTTTCAATTTCGGTCACATATAGCTGGGCCAAAAACTTGTCCGTAACGTCCGATAAAGCCTTCGGAATCTCTCGGGCGGACACTGCGCGGTCACTAATTATGTTTTCTCTCAGTTCAACCAAACTACTTTCAGACATCCGAAACTCCGAGAAGAGTCGGAAGGCGTTTGAAGAAAACCGAACGAGCTAGTGCTTCTTCGCATCCTGCTGCTCTCGCCGCATCCAGTGTGTCTGTGTCTATATGTGGGGCAAAGCCAATCACTCGCGACTTCGATGGAAGGTATTTGAGGACTTCCGAACGTGCTAAGTCAACAAACACCACGTCAGCCTCCACTGACTTCAATTCTTCCAGAGTCTTGATGATTTGCACGCTGTCTCCAAATCGACTGCGATCCATCAAGTTGGGTATGTAAGCAGCTATCTGGAGCATCAGGTGTCAATTTCTCGGCGTTCTGTTAAATGAATATGGGCTTTAGCCGCACCCCAAGCTATTCCTAATTCGTGACAATCTTGTCCAAAGTCCGAGAAGGCCGTTGGGATCAAGCCGTAGATGTCTTCGGGGAAAGCAGTTTCAAGATAGTCGTCTCGTTGAACTGGAGGGACCTCATATAGCTGTAAAAGGCCAGTCGGATATTGTGAAGCTCGGCGAAGAATTGACATCGGGTTGGTCGGCTGCGATGCAATATCAGACTCCAGTAGTTCTCTTAGAACGGGAAGTATTTCAACTACACAGCGTTCTCCTGCTAGACGAGCTTGGTCGGCGATCTCCAGAGGCCACTCTCCCTTCCATGCCTGATAGATCTCACGTGTCGACCTTTCAACCCATATAGGTAAGGAAACTTCTAGCTCCTTGACTAACTCCGCTCCTATTTCCTGTAGCCGATTCATTGGATCGAGTGATTCAAATTTCCTGAGCGGAATCCTTCCAAGTCCAAGGTGACATATTGATAGCCAACTGACTGAACCGCTTCTACAATTTCGGCCCTAAGGTCCACCGCCCTCGAAAGTTCCTCAAGATCTATTTCCAGGCGAGCTATTTCTCCATAGTCTCGAACTCGCAGTTGGTTGAAACCTAGATTTTTCAGCGCTGATTCAGCTCGATCTAGTCGACGCAGTAACGAAACACTTACTTGTGTGCCATAAGGAATCCGAGACGCCAAGCACGCAGCAGCTGGTTTGTCCCAAGTCCGAAGACCCAATTTTTTACTGTGTTCTCTCACATCTTTCTTAGAAAATCCAGCTTCGACCAAAGGGAACCGAGCGAGGCGTTCTTGAGCCGCTGATTGTCCAGGGCGATGATCCCCAAGGTCGTCAGTATTAACTCCCAGGACAACAATTAATTCGTGTTCACAAGCAATAGGTTCTACAACGTCCATGAGAGCTGACTTGCAGTGAAAACAGCGATCGGCATCATTGACACGGTACGCAGCGTTATCCATTTCGGCAGTCTCTACGGGGGACCAGTTAAGCCCCCATTCTGCGGCTAAGGAGGCACAATCGTCTAGTTCACTCTGAGCGAGGCTCGGCGATACAGCGGTAAAGCATTGCACAACATCAGAACCCAAGGTGTCATTAGCGACCCAGGCGAGAAACGCAGAGTCCGCTCCTCCGCTGAAGGCCACTAGCACGCGCTGTAACCCTCGGAGGTTTGTTCGGAGCGCTTCAAGGTCAGCTGGCATTAGAGCCGATCGTTGGGGATAGCGTAAAAGAGGTCGGCTCCTTGTGTAATTGTCGGCACTAGGCCAGCCACTGTTGGGAGTATCTGTTCAGCATAAAATTTTGCTACGGAAATCTTGTCGTTGAGAAAGTCAACGTCACCTTCACCGGAGTCAAGAAGTCGTTGCGCTATTTGAGCTGATCGCGCTAAGTAATATCCGCCGACGATCACCCCGGCTAGCCGCATAAATGGGACAGAGCCAGCTGCCGCATCATTAGGTTGCGCAGCTAGTCGGCCTCCCAGCCATACCGCTGCTTCGCTGAGTTGTTCTTTCCCTATCAGTAATGCCTGACCCATAGAACTGTGGCGATCATCTTCAATGAGTTGTTCCGCCAGGCTGCTGATTTCGGAGACGAACTTTTCTAATACTTGACCTCCACCGAGGGGAAGTTTCCGAAAGACCAAATCAGCTGCTTGGATTCCATTCGTACCTTCGTAGATGGGCGCAATACGGACATCACGCCAATGCTGCGCAACTCCTGTTTCCTCTACGTAGCCCATTCCTCCATGAGTTTGGACCCCTAACGAGGTCATCTCCACCCCTAGGTCTGTTCCCCATCCTTTAGATATTGGGGTAAGCAAAGCAGTGACAGCATCCCAATATTGGCGTTCGGTTTCGTCTTGACTGCTATTCGCAAAATCGATAGCAGCTGCGTTCGCGTACATCACGCACCGCATAGCCTCCGCGTTAGCTCGCATTGTCATCAGCATCCGGCGAACATCTACGTGGTCGGCTATGGCTGATGATTCCCCAGCTTCTAGGTCAGCTCCAATGGCTTTACCTTGTTTTCTGTCAAGGGAGTACTGGCGAGCTTGTTGGTACGACCGGTCAGTTAGCGATAAACCCTGAAGCCCTACGGACAACCGGGCATTGTTCATCATCGTAAACATCGCTCGCATCCCTGTGTTTTCTTCACCAACCATCCATCCCACAGCGCCAGACTCATCGCCATAGGACATGACACAGGTAGGGCTAGCGTGGATTCCTATTTTGTGTTCACTGGAAACAACACGCAGATCGTTTCGTTCTCCTAGGCTTCCATCGTCATTCACCAAGTATTTCGGGACTAGGAAAAGGCTTATTCCTTTGGTTCCCGGCGGGGCATCTGGGGTTCGAGCGAGAACTAGGTGAATAATATTTTCGGAGAGTTCGTGTTCGCCGTAAGTGATAAATATTTTGGTACCTGAGATCAGCCAGGTTCCATCTCCCGCAGGTAACGCCTTGCTGGTAAGAGCTCCTACATCAGAACCCGCTTGAGGCTCAGTGAGGTTCATGGTTCCTGACCATTCCCCACTAATCATCTTTGGAAGGTAGATCTCTTGCAAAGTTTCGCTCGCATGGTGGCTAATAGCGTCGATCGCTCCCTGCGTGAGCAGAGGGCAAAGACTAAAAGCCATATTGGCAGCAGTCATCATTTCTTGAACTGCTAGACCAACGCACCAAGGCATCCCCCCTCCTCCATGGGCCTCGCCTAGAGCGATGCCGTTCCATCCAGCTTCAACAAATCTCTCATAGGCGTCTGCAAAACCATCCGGGTGAAAAATTTGGCCGTTCTCGACAACTAAACCTTCTTGGTCACCTTTTTGATTAAGGGGAACTAGTTGTTCCTCCATAAACCGGGCGGCCTCGTCCAGGACACCTTCGATTGTTTCGAGGTCAGCGTGCTCATAGCCTGTCCGGCTAGCTAGCTCTGACAAATTAGCAATGTGCTCTAAAACGAACAACATGTCGTTGGTTGGCGCTTTGTAATCAGACATTGTTGCCTCCTAGCTACAGGTTATTAGGCCAACAGCCGATGAGGAATTACAAAATGGTGCTGAGAGGATAAAAACATGCAACCTAGAAAATTACGAAGGTTCTTAGTATCTAGTCGAGCGACGGTCGGTTGGCTAGCAGTTTTGGCTCCAGGCATTATCGGTAAAGCCTGGCGACTGGACTCTCCCCTGCACAGCGAAACTAGATATTTAATTCGCTTGTTCGGCATCAGGAACGCTGTTTTGGCCTATCAGCTATATCAGGCTGATCGCCCTGACGCCGGCGCTGACGAGTTGGAAGAAACCCTTCGCCAAGGAATAGCCATAGACACTTTAGATCTAGCCTTTATTTTATTTTCTAAAGGGCCTACTGGAAGAACATCCTTGGGACGCACGGCACGAGGCCTTGCTGCGGCTGCAGGCATCGTCTTAGGAATGTTGTCCAGAGAAAACCCTGAACTATCTAGGGACCTTGATGAGCCAACATTCGAATAATCCATCGAGTCTCGAATCTCCGACTTTGGTTCTAACTCCTTGGAGTGGCAGTTGGGATAGTGATGATCCAGACGCCAACTTCAAAGAAGAGGTAACCGCTTATGGCCTACTTGATCCTTTGGAAACCCTTAATGGGTTGGCAAATTCGCTCGATATACCTATTGGTGCACTCGCAAGGTACGTACTAGCGAAATGGGCAACTGGTGGCAGCGAGGGGATGCTGCACCTTGGTAGCTCGACTGTTCAGCGCATGCGCAACACGTGCGATAAAGCTGAAGAGCGCGACACCGAAAAAGCAAGGCTCAGTGCTTATAACGAACTGCGGGAAATCATCGAATGGTTATATGTCCCCATTGAAGACCCCGAGGTCTACGAGAACTAGAATTCATCCATTCATTACCTGCTGGACAACTATTTCCACCTCTTCAAGCAAGCCGGTGTAGAAAGCCCCAAACTCGCCATATATCGCCGATGCCTCGTCGTATCGCATCGTATAGACGACTTCTTTAAGGTCATCTAAATGTTCAGCAAAAAGAGTTACTCCCCACTCATAGTCATCAACGCCAGTAGACCCAGTAACTACTTGAAGGATTCGACCGCGAAAGTTTCTCCCAGACTTTCCATGTTCATACATCATTTCTCGGCGAGTCTCGTAGTCGAGGGTGTACCAATTCCCCTGGCCTTCTCGACGTTTAGACATCGGGTAGAAACAGAAAGCATGCTTACCTTCAGGTGGTAGTTCGGGATGCAATCGAGGCATCTTCATTTCCTCCGGCAGATCCGGTGCGTATTCAGATGTCTCGGTCATTGAGACGTAGCTATCAGCGACTAACAGCCCAGCATGCTGAAGTTTGCTTTGTAGGCTGCGAAGCCTCCACAGATCAGGTCCTAGTGCCATGAATCCAATATCGGCTTTATGCCCAAAGAGAGCGACGCAAAGAACTTGATGGTCGCTGTCTTGAACTTCTTTGACTGCAGCTATTACCCGCTGTTCGTCGGTTGCGTCAGTGAGCTTGCAGAATAAGTGGAGTACTCCCCACCCAACTGATGTCGAAACATATTGTGGCTGGGTCATGTACTGATTTTAGGGGTCTATTGATCGATCTCACCGCTGTATACGTTCATTGAATTCTGACGAGCGAATCCGATCAGCGTCATCTTGGCTGTTTTCGCTAGTTCGACAGCTAACGCGCTGGGAGCAGATACGGCGAGAAGAGTGCCAAAACCTCCACTCCAGGCTTTCTGGACCATTTCGAAGCTGGCCCGCCCACTCACGAAAAGCCCGAGTTCTTTCGCATCGGATTTACCTTGGAGGACCCGATTACCAATGACCTTGTCGACGGCGTTGTGTCGACCAATGTCTTCGCGTATTAGTTCAATAGTTCCGTCGCTAGTGAAAACAGCCGCTGCGTGAAGGCCTCCGGTTCGGTTAAACATTTCCTGACGGTCACTAACTTCCTCCAACACTCGTTGCATTGCATCAACATGAAAGGTCGTTGAGTCACTTATTGGGGTCATCCGACCAGCCAGTTCAGTAAGTGCGAGGGATCCGCATAGCCCACAAGATGAACTGACGTTGCCCAAACGTGGCTGCGGCAATGGAGCTTCTCCTCCGGTCTCTACGGTTACCACGTTGTATTCATATTCTGCTGCTGGGCCTTCACCGCAATAACGAACTGCGGTTACGGATACGTCGTCTAATAAGTTTTCAGCAGCGCAAAAACCCACCGCAAGTTCATAATCGTGACCTGGGGTGCGCATTGTTGTCGCGACCAAATTTCCGTCCAGCCGAATTTCAAGTGGCTCCTCGACCACGACTTCATCGGGAAATCGTGTGACATCGCCGCTCTGGATTTGTTTGACTAAAACTTTCTCAGTTCGACCCCGCCGCATATTGACAGACTACTGCTGCCATCAGAGTTCCTCACATACTGCCGGTAAGAGCTGCTAACCAAACGAGGCCCGCTCTAATGATGCTTTGAGGTGCTGTTGTATTGGTTTACCAACGGCTGCTATCGAAAGGTCGTAAGTCATTGTGTCGTCGGCGATTCTTAAGAGGCGGTGAACTTGTTCTACTGGCTTTGCGGTGGCTGTAACAGCAACGTGCGTCGAATGAAGATCCATGACGCAGGAGTTAGGGTTCGATGCATAAAACCCGCTATGAACTTCAACGATTCCTGTTGGCTGTGCGACAACCATTTCTAGGTTCTTATCGTCGATAATCCTTAGGAAGCCTTGTTCAGAATGCAACGGTTGACCGTCGGACGAATTCTTGGTCTTTTGGCTGTACGTAAGGAATGGTTTGCCTACATGAGAGACAATGATTTGTTCCTGATATTCAAATTCAGCGATGCCGGGATACTGTCCGGCTCCTGAACCATGCCATTCGCCGATTATGACACTTAAGGGTTGACATGCTTCATGGAGTGTTGGCGGCATGCTTGTCTCAATCCGGAACTGCTAAGAAACCAGTGTAGAGATGTTGCGCAACGCCATCTGGGGAATTATTGCATCGTTGTTTGTTTAGATTTAAGAAGATCAGAAATCCATGTCAGGCATTGCAGGCATTCCACCACCGTCTTCGTCGGGCTGTTCGCAGATAACCGCTTCGGTAGTCAGGAATAAAGCAGCAATTGACGCTGCATTTTGTAACGCTGACAACGTGACCTTGGCGGCGTCGATAACTCCGGCTTCTACCAGATCTTCGTATGCTCCAGTCGCAGCATTCAGTCCGTGTCCGCCTTCAAGATCTCTGACGCGACTCACTACAACGCCACCTTCCAGGCCTGCATTTTCGGCGATCTGTTTCAGGGGGCCTTCAAGGGAACGTGCAACCAGATTTGCGCCTGTTGCAACATCACCGTCTAGCGACGCGGCAGCAGTTTCGACCGCTTCTTGGGCACGCAACAGTGTGACTCCTCCACCTGCTACCACTCCAGACTCGATGGCTGCTTTCGTGGTACTTACAGCATCTTCAATTCGATGCTTTTTCTCTTTGAGTTCCACTTCGGTAGCGGCACCTACTTTTAGTACTGCTACACCGCCGGAGAGTTTGGCGAGTCGTTCTTGTAATTTCTCACGGTCATAATCCGAGTCAGTGTTGTCGATCTCATTTTTGATCTGCTCTATGCGGCCAGCGACATCAGCTTCGTCGCCCGCTCCTTCGATGATTGTTGTCTCATCTTTAGTCACAATGACTCTGCGAGCGGTGCCCAGCAAGTCCAAAGTCGTGTTTTCAAGTTTTAAACCAACGTCCTCACTGACAACCTGACCTCCTGTAAGAACTGCCATGTCTTGAAGCATGGCTTTTCTGCGGTCTCCGAAGCCTGGTGCTTTAACTGCAACCGACTTAAAGGTGCCCCGGATCTTGTTGACAACAATTGTCGCGAGTGCTTCACCTTCTACGTCTTCGGCGATGATGATCATGGCTTTGCCGGCCTGCATGACTTTTTCGAGAACAGGGACAACGTCGCGCACAGCCGTAATTTTCCCTTGGACAAATAAGAAATAAGGGTCATCCAGCACTGCTTCTTGACGGTCAACGTCAGTCACGAAGTAGGGGGATATATAGCCCTTGTCGAAGCGCATACCTTCGACGAGGTCCATTTCCAGTCCAAATGTCTGGCTTTCTTCAACAGTGATGACACCGTCCTTGCCAACTTTTTCAATCGCCTCACTGATGTGATCACCAATTTCTCGGTCAGCCGCTGAAATTGCCGCGACCTGGGCTATCTGTTCTTTGGATTCAGTAACGCTGACGGCCATTGCTTCTATCGCGCTTACCGCAGCAGCAACGCCTTCTTCGATGCCTTTTTTGAGCGACATAGGGTTGGCTCCAGCGGCAACATTACGCATACCTTCGTGAACCATTGACCATGCAAGAACGGTTGCTGTGGTCGTTCCGTCGCCAGCTACATCATCAGTTTTCTTTGCAACTTCTTTGACTAATTCGGCGCCAATGCGTTCAACCGGATCTTCGAGTTCAATATCTTTTGCTATTGAGACACCGTCGTTGGTGATAGTTGGAGCTCCCCATTTCTTATCTAAGACGACATTTCGTCCTTTAGGCCCCAGGGTTACCCGCACAGCGTCTGCAAGTTGGTTCATGCCCGCTTCAAGCGCTTTACGTGCCTCATCGTCGAACGAGATCATCTTTGCCATCTGAATTTGACTCCGTTATCTGTAGTTCATCAAGCCCACACCCGGATTAGCTTGTAGCTAGTTCTTTATTGGGTACTAAGGCGTTAGCACTCTCACCCAGAGAGTGCTAACAGCCAATCAGCGAACACACCACATTTGCAACCTCTAAGCAAAGGATTCTGTTGAGAATTGCTAGTTAAATTTTCTCAGAGATCCTGTTTGTAAGCGTTGTGGTCGGTCAGAGGTCAGCAGATATTTGTCTTCCTACATCCTTCAGGCACCGAGTTGTTTCCGTGTGCGCTAGTTCCTCTCCGAAGCTTTCAACTAGAGAGACCGTCTTCATGCCGTCGGGTACGTCCGTATCGATGTCATATGAGCCGACCACAGCTATAACTGGCACTTGATATCGGTCTGCTAGGCCAACGACTCCGCCGACGACCTTGCCATTGAATGACTCTTTGTCCAAGCGTCCTTCGCCTGTAATAACCAGATCAGCCGATGCGATCGCCTCTTCCAAAGCCACTTCTTCGGCTATGAGGTCGAAGCCCCTTACTAATTCGGCACCGACTGCGGCCAGGCCACCTGCGAGACCGCCTGCGGCGCCAGATCTTTGCAGCGCTGTTACATCGATGCCGTACTCTTCGACATAGATTTCTGATAGCCGTTGAAGTCGACGTTCCAGTAGTTGGATTTGAAGCTTGCTCGCGCCTTTTTGGGGCCCGAAAACAGCAGGGGCGTCAAGGAACCTGGTTTCAACGTCACAGGCAACTAGTAGGTCAACACCCGCAAATCGGACTAGTGGTTCCATTGCGCGTATTGCTCCCAGACCTCCGTCTGTAGATGCGGACCCGCCGACCCCAATGATTATTCGTCTTGCCCCAGATGCCTTAGCTTCTGAGATGAGTTCTCCGGTACCTGATGTGGTTGCCGATAACGGGTCATTTTCGCTTGGCCCACCGGCCAAAAGTAAACCACTAGCTTCCGCCATTTCGATAACTGCTTGGCCTCCAGCAATTCGCCATTTTGCTGATACGACATCACCTAGCGGACCTGTTACTGGTGAAACCCGGTTCGATCCGCCCAAAGCATCGAGTGTTCCTTCGCCACCGTCAGCCAGAGGTATCAATATCGGGTCAGAAAGAGACTTTGGGAAGCCGTCTGATATTGCCTGAGCCGCTACACCCGCTGTTGCTGTGCCACGATATTTGTCGGGGCATATGAGGATACGCAACGGAACTTCTGCAGACGAGATGCCTTACTCGGCACTCGCTTTATCTATGCCTAAGGCAATGAGGATATGCGGGTCTTCGATATCGCCGAAAGCGCTCAAGTCCTGCGGCATCTTGTAGACATCGTTCTTGTCGTCCAAGCCCAACAAAATAGCTATATTCCCCGCTTCGATTATGTTCCCTGGTTTGTAGTGAACCCTGGTCCGGTCTAAAGCAGTCCCTTTCATGTTGATAGGGGATTTTGTGATGAACCCTTTGGTTTTGAGAACATCAGTGGTTCGCCCCGCTGCTCCCCTCACCGAAGTGGAGTTTGCTACTTGAACAGAAACTTCAGCGTTGGGGCGACCTTCGAATCCAACCATTGTCCCGGCGTCTGAGCCGCTGGTATCGCCTTCCGTTTCTGGAGCTGTTGTCGCAACGCTTATCCCTGGCAGAGTTGTTTCTGTTGAAGACCCTGCACCATCTGTTTCCGCACTTGCTTCGCTTTCAGATGTTTGAGTGGTGGTGGGCGGCGCTGATGGAGCAGTGTCGAGAGTCGGAGTGTCTGTTCCTCGCAGTAAATAAATACCTACTACGACGGCAACGACTACCAACAAAGCTCCTCGTATTGCAGCAGCATTGTTAGGTCTTGACATGGGACCGTTCATTGGGCGACCTCCTGGTCGGCTGTCCGGCGGGCTGAATGTTGTTGGCGTCGACGATCACGTAACCGCCTCAATCGTCGCACAAGTAGAGGCTCCGCGGCTAGCGCTTCATCTGATGCAATTAACTCGTCTAATGCAGCCGCATACTCGGACTCGGTTAATTGGAACCTTTCACGCACACCCTGATCCTTGGGGATCTCCGCCTCCCACCATGACTGTTCAAATTCGAGAATATCTCGGTCACGTTGGTTCAGTTTCTGATGAGACGATTCTTCCAAGTTCACGATTTTCCTTCCGGTGTAACAGAGCCCGAGGTGGGAATCGAACCCACAACCTCCGCTTTACAAGAGCGGTGCTCTAGCCGTTGAGCTACTCGGGCCGCGCATGCATAGCGTAAACCCCAGCGGGCGCTTAGTGATGTCGTTCAGTGATCCATTTCTCTTTGACGTTGTATTTCATAAATTGTTATAGCCGCTGCATTGGACACATTGAGTGATTCAAGGTGACCGATTTGAGGTATTGAGACAAGTTGGTCACATCTCTTCTTTGTCAGATGAGAGAGTCCTTCACCTTCCGCGCCCAGAACGATCATGAGTGGTTCTGTGGCAACTCGCATCTCATAAATTGAATTTTTTGCGGTGCCATCAAGTCCCACAATCCAAAGACCTCGGTCGGACATCTCCTTAATCGTCGTTGGCAACCCCGCTACAAGCGCTATGGGCAAATGCTCGACAGCTCCCGCTGCCGCTTTCACGGCGGCCGGCGTAAGTCTCACAGCTCTATGTCGGGGTAGAACAATTCCGGTCACTCCGGCGACTTCTGCCGTCCTAAGAATCGCTCCGAGGTTTCCAGGATCGGTAACTCCATCAAGGGCTACAAGCAATGGGGGCTCATGTGAAGATCTGGCGATAAGCGATTCAAACTCAACTGGTCGAATTGATTCTGCTTGGGCGATCACCCCTTGGTGTGACTCCGTTAAAGCGTAATCATCAAGCTTTCGCGCGGAGAGTTGCCTGATAGGAACTCTCCGTTCTTCGCATAGATCCGCTATTTCAGCCAGGATTGCTGTGGTGTGAACATCTTCACTTATAAGCACTTGTTGGGTCCGTCGCGTACCCGCTCGCAACAACTCTCGAACTGCTTGTCGTCCTTCGATGTGGTCTCCACCCAAGTTGTCGGGTCGGTTTCGTACTTTGGTTTGATTCTTATCCCGATCGTTACGGTTTTTATTTCCTCCCGGCTGGCGTCCTCGCGTGTTGTTAGTGCCGCTCCGGTTAGACGATTTCTTTTTGCCTGCCTGTTGTCGCCCACGACTGGGTTGAGGCCTTCGTTGGGATCGACTCATTTTCTCTCCAATAAGGCCACTGCTATTGCTATGACTCCTTCGCCTCGACCCAGAGCACCGATTCCCTCAGTTCTCTTTCCGCATACGGTGACGGGCGCCCCTGCTGCTTCAGATAGATTTTTTTCTATCTCGTCTTTAACTGGAGCTATCTGCGGCTGGTCAATGATGACAGTGCAATCCGCGTTAGTCAGCACCCAACCCTCGTTATCAACCATTTCGGCGGCTCGTCGAAGCATTTCGATGCTGTCTGCCCCATCGAATTCTTTACCTGTGTCAGGGAAGACTTGGCCGATATCACCTAGTCCGGCCGCGCCGAGCATGGCATCAATCACCGCATGAGTGACAACATCTGCATCGCTGTGGCCTGAGAGACCTCTGTGTTCAGGAAAATGAACTCCTCCGATGACAAGCGGTCGGTCATCGTCAGCCCAGCCATGAGCGTCGTACCCTTGACCTATTCGCATCATGAGTTAAGTCCCATCAGCTCAGCGGCGATATGGAGATCCTTGGGTGTAGTTATCTTGATTGCAGCTACCTCTCCCGGGACAATATTCACAGTTCCTCCTATTGCTTCAACCAGTCCTGAGTCGTCAGTCGCCTCGTCACCACTCTCGTGAGCTGCTTCCAGTATCTGACGCTTAAATGCTTGCGGCGTCTGGATCGCCATCAGATCTGCACGATCAACTGTTGCTTTGACTTCTAGTCCATTAGGTGTGTCAACGACTCGTTTTAAGGTATCTACAACGGGGAGGGCCGGAATCGCGGCATCGGCGCCTGCTTGCACAGCTCCGATGACAGTTCGATAAAGGTCGGATGAGGCTCCCGGTCTTGCCGCGTCTTGTACAACAACAATCGTCGCGTCTGAGGGGAGGGCCTTCAGACCATTTCGTACAGATTGGCTCCGACTATGTCCGCCCGCTACAACGATTTCTGCATTTGAGGAAGCGACGTCGTTGACTGCATCGGGGTTCACGACCAGCACTACGCCATCGCAACTGGCTCTAGCTATGGAAACACTCCAATCAACAACTCGTTGATGTCCGAGCATCACGTTTTGCTTATCTCCTCCAAATCGTGAACCCGATCCGGCAGCTAGGACAATGGACCATGTGATTTCCACATCACCACTGTGGCACTTGTCGGAGCCAATTCCGCACTAGCCGTCCGGATTTAGAAGAAACTCATCTACCTCAGCGCTGGAAGATCGTGATGTTCCGCAAACTTTGTGGCGTTGTCTATTCGCTGCTCGCTGCGTCTTCGAGTTCAACAGGCTCAGGATCGAACCCATCAATTGATCGGAAAACTATTTCGTCAGTTTCTTCATCCGCGTCGACCACAACGATTTGCCCTGCATGGAACTCTTTGTAGAGGATGCGTTCAGACAAAGCATCTTCGACATAACGTTGAATTGCCCTTCGAAGAGGTCGAGCGCCGAGGGTTGGGTCGTAGCCTTTCCGCGCCAACCAGTTCTTCGCTGAATCCGTTAGCTCTAGGCCTAGACCTTGCGCTTTGAGCTGCTCAGAGGTCCTGGCGATCATCAAATCGACAATCTCGGTGACTTCATCCATAGAAAGTTCATGGAACACGATGGTGTCATCAACACGGTTGAGGAACTCTGGACGGAAATGTGCCTTCAGGGCATCATTAACTTTTTCTTTCATCCTCTCGTAGCTGACAGCTTCGTCAGCCTTGGTGAACCCAACGTTTGCCCTGCGGAGGTCCGCTGTACCGAGGTTAGAAGTCATAATTAGGACGGTGTTCCTGAAGTCGACTGAACGACCTTGAGCGTCAGTTAGCCGCCCTTCTTCGAGAATCTGCAAAAGGGTGTTGAAGACATCTGGGTGTGCTTTTTCGACTTCATCGAACAGGACTACTGAAAATGGTCGTCGACGGACCGCTTCGGTTAGTTGACCACCCTCTTCATAGCCGACATATCCGGGGGGAGATCCGACGAGCCGGCTCACGGTGTGCTTTTCCATGTACTCAGACATGTCAAGGCTGATCAGAGCATCTTCGTCTCCGAAAAGAAATTCGGCGAGCGTCTTCGCAAGTTCAGTTTTCCCGACGCCAGATGGTCCAAGGAAGATGAACGAACCTCCAGGGCGTTTGGGGTCTTTGAGGCCCGCCCGCGTACGGCGAATGGCCTGACTTACAGCCTTAATCGCGTCTTCTTGACCAATAACGCGTTTGTGCAGCTCGTCTTCCATCTTCAGAAGCTTCTGTGTCTCTTCTTCGGTCAGCTTGTAAACGGGTATACCGGTCCAGATCGATAGAACTTCAGCTATCGCTTCCTCGTCGACCTCGTCGAATAGATCCACGCCTTCGGATTTGATCTGTTCCATGAGTTCAGTTCGCCGGTCTAATAGATCTTTCTCTTCATCACGCAAAGAGCCGGCTAACTCGAAATCTTGATTTTCAACGGCTTGTTTTTTCTTTTCAACGACTTCAGCAATCTTGTTTTCGATTTCTGTGTAGTCGGGCGGCGTCTCCATGCGTTTAATACGAAGACGCGACCCTGCTTCGTCTATAAGGTCTATCGCTTTGTCGGGTAGATGTCGGTCAGCGATGTATCGGTCAGCGAGATTGGCTGCGGCTACCAGAGCTTGGTCTGTAATAGTTACGCGATGATGCGATTCGTAGCGGTCGCGCAGGCCTTTAAGTATTTCTATGGTGTGGCTTAAAGTTGGTTCTTCAACTCGTATTGGTTGGAAACGTCTTTCTAGCGCAGCGTCCTTTTCTAAGTACTTTCGGTACTCCTCCAAGGTGGTCGCGCCAATCGTTTGCAATTCACCGCGCGCAAGCATTGGTTTGAGGATTGAGGCCGCATCGATAGCACCTTCGGCTGCGCCAGCGCCAACCAAGGTATGTAGTTCGTCAATGAACAGGATTATGTCGCCTCGAGTCTTAATTTCTTTAAGTACCTTCTTCAGGCGCTCCTCAAAGTCTCCTCGGTATCGAGAACCAGCGACCAGCGCACCTAAGTCCAGCGTGTAGAGCTGTTTGCCACGCAGCGTTTCTGGTACTTCACCAGCAACAATCTTTTGGGCCAAACCTTCGACGATGGCTGTTTTCCCAACTCCGGGTTCCCCGATAAGAACTGGGTTGTTTTTAGTTCGTCTTGAGAGCACCTGCATCACACGCTCGGTTTCGCGCATCCTGCCTATTACTGGATCAAGAGCTTTGTCCTTGGCGTTCTGAGTGAGGTTTCTCCCAAACTGGTCCAAGATCGCTGATCCGCCTTGAGGACCATCCCCGCGTTCAGCTGAACCTCCTACAGTTTCTTTACCTGGTTCAGAGCCTTCTCCTTGCCCTGATCCGCTGTAACCGGAAAGCAACTGGATTACTTGCTGTCGAACTCGAGAAAGGTCTGCCCCAAGTTTCACAAGTACTTGCGCAGCTACTCCTTCTCCTTCTCGGATCAGACCCAGCAAAATGTGTTCAGTGCCGATGTAGTTGTGTCCAAGTTGAAGCGCTTCGCGAAGTGATAGTTCGAGCACCTTTTTGGCTCTTGGGGTAAAGGGAATGTGACCGCTTGGCGATGAGCCACCTTGGCCAATTATTTCTTCGACCTGACTGCGGACTGCTTCAAGTGATATCCCTAACGATTCGAGTGCCTTAGCAGCGACTCCTTCACCTTCATGAATCAGTCCCAAGAGGATGTGTTCGGTACCGATGTAATTGTGGTTGAGAAGGCGTGCTTCTTCTTGAGCTAGGACAACTACTCGGCGAGCTCGATCTGTAAACCTTTCAAACACTGAATCCTCCAGGAGGCAAGTGTGCCCACGAGTGACGGGCGTTACAGGAGTGTAACCGGGCGAAGGGTCTTGTCTCACAGCAGATTCCGGTCAAACCCCAATTAATTCATAATTATGGCCAACAAAACGAAGGTTTCAGGCTAGATCGAGGTGTCCTTTCGCTTTCCAGTTAGCTTTGCATTGTGGTTTCTCTTACTCCTCTGCAGCATCGGGTCGATCCCAACGCGGATTTACAGAGCGTGGAGTCAGCCCTGAGAGCGGCTGCCACCACCGAAGATGATTTCTTAACTGAGGTTGCATCTCATTTAATTCCTGCTGGTGGCAAGCGTTTACGGCCAGCTTTTGTGATCGCTGCTGCACTTTGTTTAGACCCTAAAGGCGATCAGTCTGAAAGGCTCACCGACGAAATGGTCCGCGGTGGGGTGGCTGTTGAACTCGTCCATCTGGGTTCGCTGTACCACGACGATGTGATGGATGAAGCCGAGACGCGTCGCGGTATTGAGGCTGTGAACCATCGTTGGGGAAACCTCACGGCAATTCTCGCTGGCGATTTTCTTTTGGCTAAAGCATCTGAATTAGCTGCGTCGTTGGGAACAGAAGTAGCTGAATTGCTGGCGGCGACTATTGGTCATCTCTGCGAAGGGCAAGTCCGTGAACTCCAATTGATCTACGACATCAATAGGAACGAAGAACAATATCTTCAGGCTATTTCTGGCAAAACAGCAGAGCTGTACGCGACTTCATGTCGCATTGGCGGGATTGTTGGCGGCGCTGAACGTGCCGTTGTCGATCAACTCACTGAGTTTGGTCACGCTTATGGGATGGCCTTCCAAGTAGTCGATGACATCCTCGATCTGATAGCAACCGATGAGGAACTGGGTAAGCCCTCTGGGAATGATCTCAAAGAAGGCGTGTACACGCTGCCAGTAATTAGGATGATTGCATCTGGCGATCCAATTGCAGAGCTTTTGGGACAACAATTAGACGAAGAAGTTAGGGATCAAGCACGGGCTGCTGTTATTGAAGGTCCTGAGATAGCTAGCTCGATAGCCACGGCTCAAATGTATGTGGACAAGGCTTTGTCTGCTCTTGTTGCATTGCCCGATACGCCTGCTGTGCGGGGTATGCGAGATGCAGCTACCAATCTCTTATCAGCCTTAGAGCGTTAAGAAGATTTTCGGAGTTTGTGGTGTGGCCAATTAACCGCAGCTACCAAGCAACCAGATTCGATGCAGGCCGAGGCACTACATGGGACTGGGGTCGTCGTACTTATGTGATGGGTATCGTAAATGCAACTCAGGACTCATTTTCAGGTGATGGTGTTGCCGGCGAACTCCAAAAAGCGGTCTCGTTAGCTAAAAAATTCGAAGCCTGCGGGGTAGACGTAATCGATATAGGAGGGGCTTCCTCGAGACCCGGTGCAGATCCGACTCCGGTTTCTATTGAGAAGGAGCGGGTCATACGAGTTATCGAAGTCGTCAATGCTGAAGTTAAGGTACCCATTTCTGTAGATACAACTCGGGCAGAAGTCGCAGAAGCTGCCTTAGATGCTGGGGCAACCATTGTTAATGACATTTCGGGGTTCCGATTGGATCCCGATCTTTCATCATTAGTTGCAGACAGAGGCGTTGGAGCAGTGCTGATGCATAATCAACGCGGACTGGAACATCATGACGTCATTGACGACATCACGAATGGGCTGTCAGGGTCCTTGTTGATTGCTGAAGCTGCGGGTATCGATGCAGCAAAATTAATTTTGGATCCCGGGTTTGGGTTTGGTTGGTCGGTTGCAGAGAATTTGGAGATCCTGCGTCGTCTTCCGGAATTGGATTCTCTCAATTTTCCCCTGCTCATAGGTACTTCGCGGAAGTCTTCTATTGGGACAGTCCTCGGATCAAACGTTGATGAACGGCTCTTTGGGACTGCTGCGACAGTCACCCAAGCAATTTGTGCAGGTATAGACGTTGTGCGGATTCATGATGGCGCTGAGATGCGTGACGTCGTCGATATGTCGGACGCTGTGGTGCGACAAGACAGATCAGTCGACTGAACTCTCGACCGGGTGATATTCACCATCAGTGCCCAAATATTCACTTCCCTGATTGCGGTAGAAAGACTCGACTCCTGCCTGATCAAGAACCTGCAGCATCATCGGAAGCTCAGACTCTTCAGCCCGGATCCGATCAATTACGCGTCCAGCACCTAGGTGGTCCAACATTTCGAATGGACCATGAACCCAGTTGAAGCCCCATCGAATGGCGTTGTCAATATTCAATACATCGTCAGCGATCTCGGGCACTAAGGAGGCAGCATATTTCAGAGTCCCTCCGAAGATTTTCCAAGCAAGCTCTCCCTCTGCGGAATCGTGGAAGACAACTTCTCCAAGTTCGACTGGTATGCCCTCTAAGTTGGGTGCTTGAGCCTCACGCCATTCTTCGGTCGAGAGATCAAAACTCTCCTTTAGGCGTTCCCCCTCAGGAGTCTTGCTTTGTCGGTAGAAGCCCCCGCCGGCTTTGCGCCCTAGCTGGCCAAGATCGTGCATCTGTTGTTCGGTGGCTGGAAAACTTGTGAATTCGTGACCTACGTCGGCGTCAGGCAAATTGGCTGCAAGGTTCTTACCAACAAGTTCCATTACATCTAGGCCGATCAGGTCAATAAGGCCGTACAGGCCTGTAGGGGGAAGCCCTACAGGTGCCCCTAACACTCCATCTATGGTTTCTTGACTCATGCCATCAGCTAGGAATGGTTTTGCTAGGTGTAACCCAGAAAGCATGAAGAAACAGCCAATCCGGTTACCAATAAAGTTCACCGTGTCTTTAGCATGGACGACTCCCTTTCCGAGCCGACTAGAACCAAATTCCGCAAACGCTGATATCACTTCTTGGTCTGTGTCTTCTCCGGGTACCAGCTCGAATAACCGCATTACTTTGACTGGATTAAAAAAGTGAGTGATGGCGACATCAGAACGAAACCGTGGCGGCATATCTTCGGAGATCTGACGCAGCGGTATTCCTGAAGTATTTGAGGAAATAACTGACCCGTCTTTTCGGATCTTCTCTAAGCGGCTGAACAAATCTCGCTTTACAGAGAGATCTTCTACAATCGCCTCACATACCCAGTCATAGCCACTGACTTCGTCTAGATCAGCGTCAACCAAGCCGGTGGTGACTAGGTAGCGGTCTCCTTCGTCCACCTGTTGAAGCGCTGCTTCAACAGTATCTGCGTTCATATCGAGGATCAGTACCCGGCATCCGGCAGCCGCACTCGCGGCAGCAATCCCGGCGCCCATTGTTCCTGCACCAATTACCGCGACGGATTCAATTGATCGAACCATCATCTACTCCTATTAAATATTCGCTGCGTCTATTTGAACCACAAATCCCGTTATCTATCGACCCGTGATTTGTCGGCCAATAATCTCTTTCATGATTTCGGTCGTACCGCCATAAATCGTTTGCACTCTGGCATCTGCATAAGCCCTGGCTATCGGGTACTCGTTCATGAATCCATATCCACCAAACAGTTGCAGGCATCGGGTGATAGTTCGCAGTTGCATTTCGGTACACCACCACTTTGCTTCTGCAGCATCTTCAGCTGTGAGTTCACCGTCGTTCAAGGCTTGGATCTGCCGATCGATGAACACCCATGCAAGATCCAATTCTGTTTTCATTTCGGCCAACTCAAATCGCGTGTTCTGAAAGGCTGAAATTTTTTGACCGAATGCTTCGCGTTCAGTGACGTAGTCCACAGTCCAATTGAAAGCAGCTTGCGCAGAGGCAGTACCTGTTATTGCAATCGATAGACGCTCTTGGGGCAGATTGTTTACCAAGTTCAAAAATCCTGAACCTTCACCACCTAAAACATTCTCTTCTGGAATGTAGAGATCGTTGAAAAATAATTCAGCTGTGTCTTGGCTTTTCATGCCGAGCTTGTCGAGGTTTCGTCCCCGTTCGAAACCTTCCATTCCGTCCTCTACGACCAGGAGCGACATTCCTTTATGTTTTTCTGACGGATCTGTTTTCACCGCTGTGATGATCAGGTCGCTGTTAATGCCGTTGGTGATGAATGTTTTTGATCCGTTTACGACATAGCCATTTCCTTCTGGTCTCGCACTCGTGCCCATTGACGCAAGGTCAGATCCGATTGCTGGCTCAGTCATGGCAATCGCGCTCATCAGGTTTCCGCTGACAAGACCGGGCATCCACCGTTCAGCTTGTTCTTCGTTGCAGTAGTTGATGAAGTAGGGCAGGCAAACGTCATTGTGCAACGTGATACACATGCCAGATCCAACAACACCAGCGAGTTGGACTTCTTCGTTGATGATGGAGTTATAGCGGAAATCTTCTACTCCGCCTCCTCCATACTCTTCCGGTATTGCCATTCCAAGGAAGCCGTTCGAGCCGGCTTTTTGGAACATCTCTTTGTCTACTTTTCCGTTCTGTTCCCACTTTTCGTGGTTGGGAGCGATCTCTTTGTCAATGAAAGATCGAACTGATTCCCGGAACATGTCGTGTTCTTCGTCGAAAATAGTGCGGCGCATGCTTTGACCGTACTGCGTGAAGGTACCCGTCTGCGAGGCCGATTAGCGCGGTAGCGTTCGGGGAATGAGTACCTGGGATGCATTAGCCAAAACCGCCGAGGCGACACGCCGTCTAAATCGAGCTGTTTCGGGACGTCGGCTACCCGATGACGCTTTGGAGGAAATTGCTGAGGCTGTTGAATCTCTAGCAGCGCGTTTCGAATCTGGTGCTGAAAGAAACAAGTTGGACGACATGCTGACTCGTCCTCATTTGGCTGCTATTTACGCAGGTCAGCACACGCCTCTCGACCTTCAACCGGGAGAAGAAATCGAATTCGATCCGTTCTCCATTGCAGGAGGAAATTTGCACCCAGCGTCGATTGGGCTTTCATTCGTTAAGGAATCCGATGAAAAAGTCATCTGCAGCGGAACTATTGACCCTATGTTCGCCGGCCCTCCAGAGCGAGTCCATGGCGGGGTTCAAGCCCTTGTGATTGATGAGGTGATGGGCGCTTTGAATCGGATGCGGGGACGTCAGGCTTACACGGCTTATTTAAAAGTGGACTACAGAGGTCCCGCCCCTTTAGGGGTTCCAGTGACCTTTACTGCTTGGGTGCACAACACTGAAGGTCGAAAGATCACCTTGATGGGTTCGGGAGATGGACCTGAGGGTCGTTTTATGGAAGCCGAAGGCTTATTCATACAACGTGAGGACCAACCAGAGGGTTCTCAGCCAACTCCCTAACGTTAACTACGAGAAGTTTCGTACCTATGATTGCTCAGGTCGTAAAGTCGGGAAAAGCACAACGTCTCTGATGCTCGTCGCACCTGTAAGCAGCATCGCTAGACGATCCATGCCAATGCCTACTCCTCCTGTGGGTGGCAAGCCGTACTCAAGAGCGCGAAGGTAGTCCTCATCCACAAGCATTGCTTCGTCATCCCCGTCTGCGTTTTGTGCCGCCTGCTCCTCAAATCGGATTCTTTGTTGTTCAGGGTCTACAAGTTCACTGAAACCGTTGCAAAGTTCTCGCCCGGCCACGATCGCTTCGAACCGTTCGGTCATTCCAGGGTTGGATCGGTGCTCTCGTGCCAAAGGCGATACTTCAACTGGATAGTCCGTCACATAGACCGGACCCCACAAAGAACTCTCGGTCGTTTTTTCGTATATTTCCAGAATCAGTTTTCCCGGTCCGTAACTTTCTTTGATCGGGACTTCGTTCTGTGAGGCAATTTCTCGGAGTTCCTCAAGTGGTGTATCCAATGTGACTGCAACTCCAATGGATTCCTCAATTAGCTCTGTCATGGTGGCACGTCGCCATGGTGTAGCAACATCGAGCTCTCTGTCTCCGACGTTAAGAACGGTTGAGCCTGTGAGTTCGATTGCTAAGTACTCAACTAGCTCTTCGACGAGGCGCATAATGTCTTGATAATCGGCATAGGCCTCGTAGAGTTCCAGCATGGTGAACTCCGGATTGTGACGAGTTGATACTCCTTCATTTCGAAAGACACGCCCAATCTCAAAAACTTTGTCGAACCCGGCAACCGTGAGCCGTTTGAGATACAACTCGGGTGCAATCCTGAGGTATAGATCTAGATCTAACGCATTGTGGTGCGTGGTAAATGGTCGAGCGTTGGCGCCGCCTGGTATCGGATGGAAAATGGGGGTTTCGACTTCCATCGCCCCTCGCTCCTCCAAAAAGGATCGAGTCAACGAAATCATTCGGCTTCTGATTTGGAACGCTCGTCGGGCTTCTGGAGTTACCCATAGATCTACATACCGCTGTCGATACCGTGTGTCCGTGTCGCTGATTCCGTGCCATTTATCAGGAAAGGATCGGCGAGCCTCAGCTAAGCGTGTCCAAGAATCTACTCGGACACTTAATTCCCCTCGACGAGTGGTCATTACTACACCCGTTACTCCCACCCAGTCCCCCAGATTCAGGTCGCAGAAACCTTCGAAATCAGGTGTGCTTTTAGCGGGTGCGAACAGCTGAATCCGACCCGAGCTGTCATCGAGGGTGCCAAAGGCCAGTTTCCCTTGGACGCGTCTCAACATGAGTCGTCCTGCGATAGTTACGACATCTTCGGTTTCCTGACCTTCGGCAAGGTCCGCATGTTTCGCTATCAGAGCTTCGACTCTGGTGTCGGGGTCGAATTGATAAGGAATTTCTGCCATGTCTCCTCAACGAACTTAGGTTGGTCCCGCATAGCTCTAAATATCGAGCAGCATTCAAGCTTTATGGTGCTTCATGAATCGCTCTCGCGGTGCGATCAACAAAGAAATAAAAAGGTCAGATAGAAGAGTTTGGCATCTCATGCCCTTGACGAACTCATTCTTTTCTGAAGATTTTTGAGCGTTCGACCCTACTGCGGGGAGCTAAAGAGGGACCAATCTCCAAGCCGTTGTATTGATTGTTCGGCGACCGCTGATTGCCAGTCGTGTGGAAGTAACTCCGGAGCAAGTTCAGCCAAGGGGTTGAGTACAAAGGCCCTCTCATACATTCGGGGATGCGGAATAGTTAGATCAGGGTCTCCTAATTGAAGTTCACCGTACAGCAAGACGTCTATATCCAGAGTTCGGGGCCCCCATCGTTCCAGCCGGACACGCCCTGCCAATTGTTCGAGATCTTGGCACGTGTGAAGCAACTCGTATGGGCTTAGGTGGGTATGAATTTCAGCTACAAGATTGAAATAGGAGTCCTGTGTTGGGCCTCCAACCGGAGCCGTTTCATACAAGCCCGATACTGCATGGACTCCAGGCAATCTATTAACTGCTGTTGCGAGCAAATCGTGCCGGTCACCCATGTTGGAACCTAACCCTAGAAATGCTCTTACGGGTTTACTCGCAGCGCGCTCGTTCATTGACGCCGGCGCACCACTTGAACCGCTGTAAAGTTGATATCTAGAGGAATCGGTGGTCGTAGTTTTTTGATAGTTACATCCACAGCTGTTACCTGGACTGGCTTGAGTAGATCATCAGCGATTAGTTGAGCCAAATGCTCTAGCAACTGAACTTGTGAAGACAAACAAGTCTCAGCTACCGATTGAGCCGCCGCACCATAATCGATGGTGTCCTTAAGATCGTCTGAGTGGCCTGCTGCTGATAAGTCGCTGTAAATGTCAATATCGATCTCTAGTGGTTGAGGTCGTTCACGTTCTTCGGGAAGCACGCCGACTATGCAAACGACACGAAGTCCGCGCAGCTGAATGCAGTCACCATCGAATTGTTGCTTCACTCTTCAGGGTCCTCTGATTGATGCTCCATTTCTACAGCTATCTCTACAAGCTCTCGTCCATGTGGACCTAATCGTTGTTGAAAGATCCGTTCGGCTATAGCGGTTACCTGCGGCCCAGTTGGGACCATCCCGGTCCATAGGAGATATGCAGCCATTAGGCCACAAAGGCGCTCTCCCACTTCTTCTTTATGGACAAGAACCTGCAGCCCAGCGTTCATGGCACTTTGGATTTCCGTGAACAACACTTCCATGTATTGGGCCAGTTGGTCATGAGCTGGCCAAGGGCGATGCCGGAAGGGCATTCCAAGTTCTTCGTAGTTGTGGAGATTGTGTGACCCCGAGATCAGCGAATACAGAACATCAAAATGTTGTTGACGAACCCAAATAATCTCTTCTTGTCGACGGACACGGCGATGGTGTTCGCCATAGCCGCCAGGGCGCTCGCATATTGCGAGAGAGTCTTTGATAACCCAGACGAAGTTTCTGGGCTCAATGCCTTCTGCCCACTTTCCTTTCACGGTCCCCTATTCCGCAAGCGCTGAAACACTAATGCGAACCAGATATTAGTTGTCCATCTTTGATGTGGCCACCGAGAATTATGATGCCCTTAGTGCTCGCTTGAGGTGTCGTAGGCCCATATATCGCCCAAATTTCTATATTGCTGGCCTACATCCAGCCCATAGCCCACTACCCATACCTGTGGGAGTCGAAAACCTGCATATTTAACAAGATCATCAAGGTCAGCTTGTTGCTCTTCGCGAACAAGTAAAGAGCAGAACTCTAGGCTTGACGGGTTTCTAGCTAACAAAGTCTTTCGCAGGTAACGCAGCGTGAGTCCACTGTCGACAATGTCCTCGACGATTATCACGTCTCGCCCTTCAATATCGTTATCAAGGTCTTTGATGATTCGCACCACGCCGCTATTCCGGGTAGTGCTGCCATACGAAGAAACAGCCATAAAGTCCAATTCGACCGGTAGATCGATAGCTCTTGCTAGATCGGCCGTGAAAATAACGCCGCCCTTGAGCACCCCAATTAGTAAAGGAGTGCGTCCTGCATAATCATTCGAAATTTCTTCTCCGATCCGCTGCACTCTTGCTTCAATTTCCTCGCGGCTTACAAGAATTTCGGTCAGAGCAGGATCATTTGTAACGCTCGGGTCTGTCACAGGATCGGAACCTAGCCGCTTTCTGGAACTTCGCGATGTTCTTTTGCCAAGGTTTCGACTCGTAATTTGCCATCGGTGCGTCTAACGGATCGACCTCCCGTTATCTCCGTGCCTAGAGCTTCTCCTCGAGCAACTTGGAGAACTCGCTCGACTGATGCGAGATCTGGTGGGTGGCCCTCTCTAAGCCAAGCTCGGATGGCGCGACGCGCAAGCGCGATCGGTGCTGATGCCACTGCGACGGCATCAGTGACATCAATTTCTCGAGCCAAGCGATCTAGTAACTCTGCATCCTTCTCAGCAATTTGACCGGCTCGTACAAGCAGAGGAACCACGTCCCTTTCTGCCACCTTGTTCAGGAGAGGAAGAACTTCGTGCCGGATCCTGTTACGACGAAACCTTGGATCATCGTTGCTCGGATCTTCTGTTGGTCGCCACTGAAATATTTGGCACACCGATTCTGTATCGGCACGCCGCAATCTGATAATTGGGTGCTGGTCATCTCGCATGCCTGCCAATGCGTCGGGCCCTCCTCCTCTCAGAAGATGCAGGAGAATCGTCTCTGCTTGGTCATCAGCGGTGTGTCCTGTAAGCACGTCTCTAGGCAGCGAGGCAAAACGCGCTTCCCTTGCTCGAGCTTCGAGATTGGGGCCATCTTCTATGGACAGGACTACTGATCTGAAGTCAGCTCCAACCTTGGATGCAAGGTTTGCGACGTGGCTACTTTCATCTGGCCCATTTGGGCGCAGACCGTGGTCGACGTGATGGGCAACAACTTCTTCCCCAGTCAACGACGCCAAAATCAGTAACGCTGACGAGTCAGCTCCCCCCGAGACTGCGCAATGTATTGGTCCAGTGCTGGGAAACATGCACTGCTCAAAAAATGGGCCCAGAGCATTGTAGTTTCCCATTTATTTACCTCTGCGACGCAGCTGATACTCGTTCCATCCAGGAAGCTGGATTTCTTATTTCTGCCATCGACGGAAGATGTTGAGGATCTTCCCAAATAACATCGACCGCCCGATCACCACGCTGAGATTCAATGGCAGCAATGAAGTCTTCACCTGCTTGGTACTGAGCCAACTTTGCTTCAAGTCCCATCAATTTCTGCATTATCCGGCTGACCCCAGTTGCACTGTTGCGGCGTTGTTGCATTACTCGATGAAAACGCTGGGCATGAGGGACATGACCGGCTGCAGCTCGAGACATAGTCACGTCACCATGTCCTTCGACCAGACTCATCATGCCTCCGACCGCGTCTAACAACTCTTTTTGCCGGTCGCTTGCAAATAGTTGAGCCACGCCACCATCAGCCATCGGGTCCTTGCCATCTCGTTTCATCTGAACGAAATCTTGAAGCCCTTGCTTAAGGCGATCGGGGTCCGGTTCTACTTCGTCCAACATCTGGTTTACCAATTCCAAGAAGCGGGGACGCAACCAGGGCACGCCTGTGAACTGTGATCTATGCGTTAGCTCATGCAAAGCTAACCAAAGTCTGAATTGCTTAGGATCGAACGCAAATTTCTTTTCGATAGCTAAAACGTTGGGACCAACGTAATAGACGAGATCCTGTTCATCTCGATCTTCGTCTTCGGCAAGCAAAAGGTCGTATTGACCTAGAACTCGGCGAGACATCCAACCTAGAACCGTGCCTAACTCTGTTGCAGCTACTTTGCGGGCTATACCGCTGGTCGCGCTGGAGTCGGAGGATTCCGCTAAGACCGGACGCAACAGTCGCCTAAAGGAGCGGATATTGGCATCAATCCACCCTTCTCGATCAATAACTCGAGCGCGAGCTGCTCCTTCAGTTGAGACCAGTCTGGTTTCCATACCGACTAGCTCTTCGGCTAGCGGTGTGAAATCGGCGAAATCCTTATGCAGTGAATCACCCAGATATGAACGAGACAGCGGTTCATCACCAGCTACGCGTGTCGCGATTCGTTTCGCCAACTCCCAGTCGACGGGTCCTTCCGTCATCAGCTTCTTCAGCGTTTTGGATAACGAGGGGCCACTACCTTCATGATGTAGCCCGCTATAAGTTGGACCACTCCGAGGACCGCGCCAATAGCTAGAGGTACCGCCAACCAGAAATGCCAGACTTGAGCAGCAAGTGCGTTCATATCGTCATCGTACCCAACACTGTCGGTTAGAACTCAACTCTTGGAACAGGTTCACCCAAAATCACTCATGAGCCTTTGGTCTTGTACCCAAGGGTGGCTGGTAGCGTCAGTTGGGTTAACGCCCGAGTAGCTCAGTGGTAGAGCGGCTCTCTCGTAAAGAGCAGGTCGTGGGTTCAATTCCCACCTCGGGCTCAAAGTTCTCAACTAACTCTTGCGCCTCAGAGCTTCAAGGTGGCAAACAACCTCTGCATTAAAAGTCGTTCGTTACCGTTGCGTCTTATGTCTTGGGATGCCGAGGCGATCAAAGCCAAAGATCTTGAGCCACTTGGCGGGTCAATTGAACCGTTGGTTACGCCTTTGCTGATGGCGTTCCCCAGGGCTGTCATACCCATCAGCAACTCGTCTGTTCGGAGCCTACGCAGTTCTCTTTTATGTCGGTCTTCGAGACTGCGGCGCCCCAATCCCCGTTCTCCAAAGCGCTCAGCACGCTCATCAAGATCTTTGCTTTCTTGTTCATGGCGGTGTTGGAGGGGAGCCGTCGCTGCGTCAACCATCGTCAGGAGTCTGTCTACTGCTTCTGCTGCACTGCTACCCGACCCATCAAGAACCGATTGAAGTTCACTCCACGCGTTCCAGCGGTCGAGCGCTGCCTCGTCTGAAGCTAAGAGAGTCGCCCGGTCAATCGAGCCGTTCGCCGCCTCAGCAATCATCGCAGCGTTTTCTCGTTCTGCGCCCGATACCACCAACTGTTCGACAAGCTCTTTGGGGCTTATTGGTTCGAATTCGACTCTGGTGCAACGAGATGCAATGGTCGCTATCCCAACTGGAATTTCTTCTGCAGTAAGAATGAACAGCGTCGTGGGGGGCGGCTCTTCCAGCACTTTAAGAATCATTGGCGCTGAACTAAAAGCAAGGTGCACATCCTCGACGAAGATCACCTTTCTATTGCTCTCATAGGGGCTGGTCATTGCGACACGAACAATCTCTTTAGCTTGATCAACTGAGAGTGCAGGTCCGTTTCGTTCAAACAAAATGAAATCCGGGTGTTCTTCAGCAATGGCGAGTCTTTTGTGTCTTTCAGGATCTTCACTTCCTGCGGCCAACAATTCAGCCGCAAATCTCGTGGCGGCTGTGCGAGCACCACATCCGGATGGTCCTACAAATAGATATGCCGGTAAAGGCGCTGAAACGGCATTTCGCAATACAGAAATGGCCGGTCTTTGACCGATAATCCCTTCGAAACTGTCCGTCATTTGACACCAGCAGCAAGGGCAACACGCTCAGCAACTTCGTCTACCGAGCCGCTACCGTCGATCACCCTCCATCGATCCGGGTCAGCTTGGGCTAACACATTGAAACCTTCTACGACTCGGTTCGCGAAGTCCACGTCTTCGCTTTCCATTCGATCACGCTGATCTCCCAGTCGATCATCTGCGGTTTCGACGGGCACTTTTAGCAAGATCACAAGATCCGGCAGCAATCCCCCACTTGTCCATTCGACGAGGCGCATAAGTTCTTCGATGGACTGTCCTCGTCCGTAACCTTGGTAGGCGAGCGTTGAACCATAGGAACGGTCAGTTATGACATCGCTACCTTCAGCTAATGCTGGTTCGACAACTTCAGCCAGGTGTTGCGCTCTATCTGCTGCAAACAGCAGTGCCTCGGCCCGTTCAGTTGGTGCCGGACCATTTCCGAGCAACAGATCTCTGATCGCTACACCTAGTGCCGTGCCGCCCGGTTCTCGAGTCAGGACTGCATCTAGGCGACGGCTCAGAAGACGCGCCTGAGTTGACTTACCACTCGCTTCCCATCCTTCGAATGCTATGTACTTTCCGCGTTGCGTCATTTGAACTTCTTTTGAGGGGTGCGCAATGAAATCCATGCAAGCCCTGAGGCGAGCAACATAAAGCTGCTCGCTAACCATAAGGCGCCCCGAACCCCGGGGAGTGCCATCGACCATGTGCCTAAGGTGAGTTCGTTATCGAACAGCACATCGAAAAGCCAATTGAATCCATCAGATAAGAACCCACCGACGGTTATCGACAAAAGCAGGCAAAAACGGACCAAGGTATATAGAGCGCTGAAGACTCTTCCCCGGAGTTGCTCATCTACATGTTCATGTAGGAGTGTGAAACCCAATACATAGACAGATCCGGCGAAGATCCCCATCAAGAAGACGCCAGCTAGGTTTGAGAACGTATTCGAAGTCGAGACCGCAAATAGCAAGCACCCACCGGCACCAAAAACCGCACCGACAAAAGCACGTTCCTTATCTAATCGCCGTTGCAGTGCTGACAGGAGTGACACGCCCACGGCGACACCGATTCCAAGAGTTACCAGAATGGTTCCGAAGCCGGCGTTGCCGGCTTCTAAAACGACATCGTTGTAAACGGCTCCCAGGGGAATCAACATTCCCCCACCGATCATGCCTGTGGCTAGTCCGACAAGCACTGCTCGGACCTGAGGGCTAATCGCGATGAAGGTCCATCCTTCACGTAGCTCTCGTACTCCCTGAGCTAGATCGATCGAGCCGGACTTTTTTTCTTGTCGACGTCGCGTTGCTAGCGGCAAAGTCGCTATGAGCCCCGCAGCTATAAGAAAAGTTAACGCGTCGAGCGCCAACGCCCATTCCACTTGACCTGCACTACTACCACCCAAGAACTCGGCGAACTTTGCGAGACCGATGAACGCGCCAGCCGCCAATGGGAACGTTCCATACGCGGCAACTAGCGACAGTGAATTCGCGGCGGTCAGCTGTTCTTTGGGTACTAAATTCGGAACAATTGCCTCTTTGGCTGGTCCCCATAAGGAAGTCGCTAGTTCGAGGATCAACGAGGCGAGCACCAACCCCCAAACCTTCTCGATAAAAGGGATCGAGAGAAGCACTGCAGCTCGCAGAACGTCGCAGATAATTAGCAACCGCTTCCGATTTACGCGGTCGACGATGATTCCACCAACAGAGGCTAAGAAAAAGCCAGGCAACACTCTGGCCAGCATGACCAGCGCTATCGCTGAACCAGGCTGGTCGCCACCGATGCGCCGCGCAATTTCGATAATGGCTAGGAATCCGATCCAGTCGCCAAATGCGCTGACTATCTGAGCGATCCAGAGACGCAGAAACGCGGGACTCCCAAATACAGGGTGCGATCTGTTCAGTCGCGCGTCGGGATCTTGATCCGGGGTTACCTCTGGTTCATCTATATTCACGGTTCAGACTCTTCAGGGTTTCCTACGGTCAAAAATCTATTCCAACTCCGCAACGAGCTTCCGACTTACAGGATATTCAAAAACATGACTAAGTAACCGAACGACGAGAACTCTTAAGCCCGTTTCTCCGCCAATAGCTCTACAGCTCTTTGCTCGGTAAGTGCTTCAACTGAATCCCAACTCTTGAGCGACGCGTTCGTTTTGCCGTCAGTTACGTATGGGCCGAATTTTCCGTCTTTCAACAGAATGGGCTGATCGCTGTTGGGGTCTTTGCCTAGCTCTTTGAGTGGCGGCTTGGCTGCTCTCCGCCCAAACTTTTTTGGTACTGAAAGCAGCTGCAAGCATTCTTCAAGGGTGATGATTAATAACTGCTCTTCGTTTTGAATATTTCGGCTCTCTCCGTCCTTGAGTAGATAAGGGCCATATGGGCCGTTTTGAACGGTTATTTCAATCCCATCAGCAGGGTCTGTGCCAACGGTGCGTGGCAAACTCAAGAGTTCGAGTGCTTCCTCGAGGGTGATGCGTTCTAGGGTCATTGTTTGAAAGAGTGACGCCGTTTTTGGCTTCGGTTGAGTCTTGAGCTCATCGATGCGGTCTAGCTCGGCAACGACTTCAATAACGCTGTCAAACACCCGAGAAGTTTCAATCAAGGAATTGATGTTGGCGAGACGTTCCTCGTTGTCTCCGCGCTGCAAGTCCTTTATGTAACCGGACTGCTCTAAACATGACTGCAGCGCTGTAGGAGCGTCTGTTTCGCGCAGATCCACGATCGATTTTCTCAACTTCAGGAATGATCGGATAGCTTTTTGCGCGGCAGGTGAAGAACCGGCTTCCTTCGCCCGTTCGAAGGCTTCTATGAGGCTGATCTCATGAGTGTCGCCGAACTCGATGAGCCTTTTAATGGCGGCGTCGCCAATTCCGCGTTTGGGGGTCTTTATCGCTTGCTTTACCGAGTCGTTGTCAGGGTCGTCGGTCATGCAACGCATATAGGCGACCGCTACTTTGAGTTCTTTCTTGTGAAGAGGAAGGCTGAGGAGTTGACCTCCAGGTGACGACGCTGCTGGCATTTTGGGAGGTCGCCCCAAAGACACGTATGGGCCGAAGGTTCCTGGCCTGGCGATGACTTCTATACCAGTCGCAGGGTCGACGCCCAGAACTCGTTCTTCGGGTGTCTCTAATAATTCGATAGCTAAATCGAGGGTTATTTCGTCTGGAGCAATGCCCGCAGGTAATGATCGATATTCATCGCCTCGCTGCACATAAGGAAAGTTCTTACCGACTTTGGCGACAACCACTTGGCCGTCCTTATCAATTCCGATCGGGATCGTGTTGATTTCCACTGGGTCGATGTCAGCAAGATGTTCATCTGATACGAGATTGCGAAGACCTGGCAGTGGCTCCCCATTTGCGTTAACACGCCCAAAATAAAAATCATCTAGCCATGGGTTGGGTTCAATTTCACCTACAGATATCTGATCGAGATCATCTTCCATGCTGGCAGTGAGGGCGTAGTCCACTAGCTGTGGGAAGTGATTTTCCATGAGACCGACTGTGGCAAAGGCGGTGAGCGTGGGCACCAACGCCTGGCCTTTCTTCCAGACATATCCTCGGCTTTGGATGGTGCCAAGAATGCTTGCGTAGGTGCTGGGTCGCCCCACTCCCAGCTCTTCTAGTCGGCGAACTAGGGTTGCCTCGGTGTACCGCGCCGGTGGCTTCGTTTGGTGATCTTTGCTTTCAAGGGACAATGCAACGACAGTGTCACCCTGCGAGAGATTGGGAAGTTCTCGTTCTTCATCATCTGATTCATCTGACTGTCGCCCGTAGACAGCGAGAAAACCAGGAGAAGTGATTACGGTCCCACTAGTGCCGAATTGATAAGTCTCCGCGCCGGATGGAGTAGCTGCTAAACGAATAGTGACCGTCTGGCCTTCAGCATCATTCATCTGACTGGCTATCGTTCGACTCCAGATGAGGTGATACAGACGCGCTTGATCACTGTCAGCTTTGTCTCCTTTGAAACCAAGGTCGGCTGGGTTTCGCCATGCGTCTCCCGCGGGACGGATAGCTTCGTGCGCCTCTTGAGCGTTTTTAACTTTTTTGTTATACATCCGAGCATCTGCAGGTAATTGGTCCGGCCCAAAGCGTTCTCTGATAAGCGTCCGAGCAGCACTAAGGGCATCCGCCGACAAGGTGGTGCTGTCGGTCCGCATATAAGTTATGTGCCCTTCTTCGTAGAGCTTCTGAGCAGCACCCATTGTTCGTGACGCCGAGAAACCTAACCGCCCACTGGCTTCTTGCTGAAGAGTTGAGGTCATGAAAGGCGCTGATGGTCGCCGTCGATACGGCTTGGAGTCAACAGATTGAACCATGAACTCAACCCCAGTAAGTGCCGATTCCAGTTCTTTGCCCTGATCGGTGTTTATGACCGTTCTGTCGGCCTGACTAAGTTCTCCCTGCGCGTCAAAGTCTCGACCAGTGGCGACACGGACATCATTGATAGCGGTAAGAGCGGCAGTGAACGTCGCATCAGAGGACATCTCAGCCTCCAAGCTCGAATACGCAGCTGATTGGAACGCGATGCGTTCACGTTCTCGTTCGACAACCAAACGGTTAGCGACACTCTGAACTCTGCCGGCAGACAGACCAGGCTTAACTTTTTGCCACATAACAGGAGACACTTTGTATCCGTACAGTCGATCAAACTTTCGTCGAGCTTCTTGCGCATCAACAAGGCGATGATCTAGCTCTCGGGGGGAAGCGACCGCATCACGAATAGCTTTTTCAGTGATTTCGTGGAACACCATTCGGTGAACGGGCACTTGGGGATTTAGTACCTCGAGTAGGTGCCAAGCAATAGCTTCGCCTTCTCGGTCTTCATCTGTCGCCAGGTAAAGCGCATCAGAGTTCTTCAGTAACTTTTTAAGTTTCGTTACTTGCTTCTTCGCCCTCTCCGTAACCACGTACAGCGCCTTGAAGTCATTATCAACGTCTATACCTAGATTGGCCCATGCCTCACCTTTGTAGACAGCAGGTACTTCAGTTGCTTTGGCCGGAAGGTCACGTATGTGCCCCACTGAGGCTTCCACCACATAGTCGGACCCGAGGTACCGCTCTATGGTTTTGGCCTTGGCAGGTGATTCAACGATTACTAGCGATTTCGGCACGACGGCAATTAATTCCCTAATTCATGTGGCTCTGTCAAATTCTTCGATTGCCTAAATAAAGCAACCTCATCCGCGGAAGGTACCGGCCATTACGGCATTTCCAACGCATCATCACTATCAAAGTTTTCTCGGTGAGCCACCATGGCAACGATCGCAACTACTGCAGCAGCCCCTACTAAAGCAGCAATTAAGGCTCCGACAAGCTCTTCAGTTTGTGGGGTTCCGAGCCCAGTATTTTCTAGACCTCCTTGATCTGAAGGCCATGGCCACAGAACTCTCAGCGAGCCCACCATTAGACCCAGAAGCATTGAAACAACCAAATCGCGATACCGATTCAACAGCCTGTTAAGAACTCGACTGAAAAGGACTAGGCCTACGAGAGCTCCTATTGAGTACATCCCGAGCACCGAGACATCTCGTTGTTCTAATGCGGCAATGAGATGGTCATACAGGCCCAGCATCAAAAGAATGAATGATCCACTGATCCCCGGCAAAATCATTGCGCATATCGCGATTGCGCCAGCGCATATGGCGACAAGAGGCCCTGGATTTTCAAGCGAACCCGAACGAATTCCCAGCAGCGTGAAGGTGACGGCAGCGAAGACCCCGAATATTAAGTAGCGCGTTGGTGACCACTTTCTTACTTCGCGTCGTGTGACAAACGCGGACGCTGTGATGACCCCAAAAAATGCTGACGAGACGATCACTGGTCTTTCGTGAATCTGCGTTCGGAGCCATGAAGCTAAGAGCAGCAGGGCAACAGCTATACCCATTAAGAGACTCGCTAGAAATGTCCACTGAACTGCTCGGAATCGTTGCTTGCAACCAGCTATATCGCCGCGCGCTAAACAACTAATTCCGCTCGAGGCAGTACTGATTTGTTCGATGAGCCGGTCATATATTCCTAGTAGGAGGGCAACAGTTCCCCCGGAAACACCGGGAATGATGTCTGCAACGCCCATACAAAATCCATGCAGAATATGGGTGGGGACACGGCGTCTCACATATGGGACCGTACCGCGGCTTGGTCGCGCTACACGCTTCACCATCGTGCTTTCTTGCAGAGTTCGATCGTTGGGGACGATGTTCTTAGTTCAGGTTTTGTGGATTCGGTGATTGACGCCTCGTACGAGAAACTCGGCGATTCGACCAGGAGCGGCCGCTAACGCCATAGTTGGCCATAGGCGTTTCGGGTGCCGCACGTCTCTTTTCTGTTTGAGGACTGCCTGAACCGCGTCTGCAGCTACTTTGTCGGGGCTTACGTCGGCCAGCATTCGCAGGCGGCGCAATCTCTGCTGTGCTTGGTCGAAGGCGGGGTTATTTGTTACTCGGGTCCACATTTCGGTGTCTACAGGCCCCAGATGCATTGTCGTGACATGGATGCCTGTACCGGTGGTTTCCATGCGAATTGTTTCGGCGAAACGTGTGAGCCCTGCCTTGGACGCGCAGTAGGCGGCAAGTCCGGGAGCAGGGGTAATGGCTGCAATCGAAGACGTGTAAAGAAGGTGCCCCCTGCCGCGCTTGACCATACCTGGCAGCACCTGACGGGTAAGACGCATAGGAGCCAATAGGTTCGTTGCGAGTACCTCTTCGATTCGGTCTTCTTCGATGTCCTCTATGAACTCTTGGGTCTCGATCCCGGCATTATTTATCAAAATGTCAACTGGCGCGACCTGGCTTTCAACTCGATCTATGAAGCCCGAGAGTTGTTCAGGGTTAGCTACATCTAGCGGTATTGAAGAGCCGTTGAGCTCAGTGGCCAAAGACTCGATTTCGTCAGCGGATCTAGCCGCGAGTATTACGTGTGCTCCTTGTCCTGCGAAAGCTCGGGCTAGAGAGGCACCAATTCCCCTACTAGCTCCCGTGATGAGTACACACGCGTCGTTGAGATCCATTTAGTCAGGCTAGATCTCTGACGAACGTTGCGGGACGCGAAGAAGCCTCGGGGGCTGTGTAGCTCAAAGCCCCCGAGGCTTTATCGGTAATTATTTAGATGAAAGCTGGAACGAAAACCAGCGAAACAATCGTCATGACCTTGATCAGAATGTTCATTGCCGGTCCGGACGTGTCTTTAAACGGGTCGCCAATGGTGTCTCCGACAACTGCGGCTGAATGCGCATCTGTGCCTTTTCCTCCGTGGGCTCCGGCCTCGATGTACTTCTTGGCGTTATCCCATGCACCGCCAGAGTTCGCCATGTAGATAGCAAGCAAGAAACCGGTTACCACTGCGCCTGCCAAGAAGCCGCCTAGAGCGTTGACATCAACAAAGCCGATCGCTAGAGGAAGAACAATAGCAAGACCGCCTGGGAGCAACATTTCACGCAAAGCTGCTTGCGTAGATATGTCAACACAGCGACGGCTATCGGGCTTAACTCCCGGTTGGCCTTCACGTAGGCCTGGGATTTCGGCAAACTGTCGCCTGACTTCCACGATCATCGCTTGAGCTGCTCGACCTACAGATGACATGGTCATAGCGGCAAAGATGAATGGCGTCATTGCGCCAAGGAACAAACCAATAGTTACTGCTGTGTCGTTGATATCAAGGTTGACTTGCGATCCAGCGGTAAGGCTGAAGGACTTAAAGAGCGCAAGCGCAGTCACCGCGGCTGACCCGACGGCAAAGCCTTTTGCGACAGCGGCAGTCGTATTCCCTAAGGCGTCGAGACTGTCGGTGACATCTCGGACTTCTGAAGGAAGTTCTGCCATTTCTGCAATACCACCAGCGTTATCAGCGATAGGGCCATAGGCGTCGACAGCGACAATGACTCCTGTGACGGCCAACATGCCGATGGCCGCTAATGACACGCCGTACAGTCCGATGACGTCACCGGCGTTACCAAACGCTGCACCGCCCAGCCAGTATGACAAGCCGATCATGGTGACTACTAAAGCCACCGAAGGAAGTGTTGAGAGCTTGCCTTGGGCGATTCCTTCGATAGTGACTGTTGCGGCACCAGTTTCTGATTGTGAAGCGATGCCTTTGACTGGTTTGTAGTGCTCTGAGGTGAAATATTCCGATACAAACCCGATAGCCCAGCCGCCGAGAAGACCGACGATAATCGTGAGCGACAAGAAGATTGGTGTTTGAACTATGTCCGATCCATCTGCTGCGGAAGCTCCGCCGAACAACCATTGGGTTCCCACAATTGTAAAGATCACTGTGAGACCCATAGCTATGTATTGACCGGTGTGCAGTTGCGTCGAAAGACTTTGGCCTTCTTTTCCTCTGGTGAGGAGCGCACCAACAATCGAAGCAATCATGCCCAACGCACCGATGAGGATCGGGTACATGAGCAAAGATTCGTAGTCTCCAAATACTTGCAGCTTGTCTCCTTCGATGAAGACACCCGAAAGTAAGAGCGATACCAGAACAATTGGGGCAACGACCGAACCTGCATAAGACTCGAATAGGTCTGCGCCCATTCCTGCTACGTCACCAACGTTGTCTCCCACAGCGTCAGCGATCGTTGCTGGGTTGCGTGGGTCATCCTCTGGGATTCCTGCCTCTACTTTTCCGACAAGGTCACCTCCGACATCGGCTGCTTTGGTGTAGATACCGCCGCCGATACGGGCGAAAAGAGCGATGGAGCTTGCTCCGAGACCAAATGCCGCTACAACCTGGAATGCACTATCAACGCCAAGCCATGTCACCCAGAGCAAATAGTTGAAGGAAATACCTAATAGGGCCAGGCCCGCCACGGTGAAGCCCATAACCGCACCGCCTTTAAAGGCGAGCGGTAAAGCTTTGGCTGCACCTTCACGAGCGGCGTTAGCCGTTCTGGTGTTGGCTGCAGTCGCAATCCGCATGCCGACGAAGCCTGCGATGGAGGAAAGAACTGCTCCCATCAAATACGCGAATGATGCTGATGGTCTTCCTTCGATTGGCACGATTAGAAGAAGCACAAACATTGCGGCCACAAAAGCTGAGACCCATTGGTATTCCCGGCGAAGGAATGCCATCGCCCCTTCTCGGATGGCTTGGCCGATCTCTTTCATAAGATCAGTGCCCTCATCCGCCTTCATGACTGTCTTTGCGAAGTAGTAAGCAAGTAACAACGCTAGTGCTGATGCAAGTAGCGCGAAATACGGAACCGCTGTCACGATGTCCTCTCAGTTCAGCCCAGTTGGTAGAAGGTGCCGGTTCGGTCCGGGCCGAGAGAGTCCGAGACGGCGAGGTGCGTTTCGGCACCAGAGGAAAATCCTACGAAACCCTTGCCTGAGGGGCAACTACTTCTTGTCACTGATTAGTTGAATGTCGAATTCTTTTAGCCATGCGACAAGACCTGTTTGGGTTCGGAAGTGATGACATTTGAGTCCGGCAGCCTGGCCTCCCTCAACGTTTGCCTCGACGTCGTCAATGAAAAGACAGTTTTGGGGCTCTACAGATAAACGTGAAACAGCGCTTTCATATGCGAGTTTCTCCGGTTTAGCTACTCCTATCCGATGGGTGTTTATTACGACATCAAACAGATCTGTGAGATCGACTCTTTCGAGGTATTCCTCGAATCGATCATGGTTGTTGGTCAGAATCCCTAGGCGGAATTGCTTCGGTAGTTGTTTAATGAGATTGACCATCTCTAGATCAATTCGCCCTTCGAACGCAAAGAATCTATTAACCAGAGGTCGGATGAAGGCACCGTGGCTTTCTACCAATATGTGTTCAGTTTTGTCTTTCCATTCGACCCATGTGAGCTCGCCGCGCGTCAATGGTTCGTGAAGTTCTTTTGAGAAGGCGACGGCAAAGATAGTGCCTCTTTCGATATTTGCTTCAACTTCGAACGTCCACAGGTCAGATTCGTCCCATTGACGTATAACACCATCAAAGTCGAACAAAATCGCTTCTATCATTCGTTGGTATCCGGCTGCTTTCCGTAATAAAGAAGAAGCAACGCACCTACCGCCGCTATCAGAGAAGCCACAAGGATCCCTATTTTGGCTAGATCCGTTATACCTTGGTTATCAAAGGCCAGCCCGCCTACGAAGATGGACACGGTGAATCCGATACCGGCAGCTAATCCCATTCCGATGAACTGAAGCCAATTGACTCCCTCTGGAAGGGTGAAGCCGAAGCGAGTCGCTATCCACGCAAAGAGGGTAATTCCAATGGGTTTTCCGATTACCAAGCCAGCGATGATTCCAAGGGTTACATTGCTTGCTGCAGCATCAGAAATGATGTCCCCACTGAGTTCGATTCCCGCATTGGCTAACGCGAAAATCGGAATAATGATGAATGCAGTGAAGGGGTGAAGCATGTTTTCTAGTCGCTCTGTAAGGGGCACTGATTCCTGCGCCAAGAAAGACGCGTGCCTCACTTCAGCCACATTCGCGTTGCTCGGGAGAGCATCAACTATTTGTTGAGCGTCACGTCGGCCGAGAAGTGGTTTGGCCGGTGTTAATAGTCCCAACGCCACTCCGGCAATAGTTGCGTGAACCCCTGACTCCAAGGTTGCGTACCAAATGAAAATACCGAACACCGCGTATACAGGTATCGCCCATACGCGTGCACGCTGAAGAACCCACACCGTTATCAGGCCCACAAGCGCTGTTAGTAACCACGGGACACTTAGACCGCTGCTATAGAAAATAGCGATGACTGCTATCGCTCCAATATCGTCAACGATCGCCAGGGTGAGCAGGAATAGCTTAATTTTCGGCGAGACTCGGCTGCCTAACAAGGCAACGATTCCGACCGCGAAAGCTATATCGGTCGCCATGGGGATACCCCATCCTTGTGACGCCTCTCCGCTGGTGTTGAGCATGAAGTAAAACAGCGCCGGCACCAACATTCCACCTAACGCGCCAATCGCTGGTAGCGCCGCTGCTCGGAAAGAACTCAGGTCTCCTGTAACTAATTCCCTCTTTATTTCAAGGCCTACGACAAAGAAAAATAGGGCCATCAATGCGTCATTAACGAAGTGGCCAACACTCATGTGTTCGAAGACGTGCCATGTTCCAATGACCAACTCAATTTCGGAGTGCCAAAAGTCATGGTAGCTGTCACTCCATCCAGAGTTCACCCAGATAAGGGCGACTGCTGTTGCTATCAATAACAAGATGCCGCCGGCCACTTCGCGATCTATGAAGCGCAAAACAGGGCGGGCGACGAACTTCGCCAAGCTGCTATCGCTACCCGCGAAAGTCGGCCTCTTCAGGAGTGAGTCGGATCCAGCCATAAACCATTAAGGCTAGGCCCCGTATTTTAGTTTGATGTGACTCATATTGTTAAGGACCGAAAAAGCTTCAGCTAAATCTCGGCTTTACCTGGTGGGTGAGAAGATCCATCGATTCGATGATCTGGTCGCTGGAATGGATTCCTTGCGGGACCAAAAAGAAAATCTCTTCGAAGCCCAGGCGGCTTTGCGCTTCTTCTATCTGTCTGCTTATCGTGTCAGGGCTTCCAACCAGTTTTAGCGGCATCCCCTGACCGAATTGGCGTGCCCAGCTATCCCAAAACCATTCCATATCTTCGAATTGCTTTTGGGCCTCAAGATCGGTCGGTGCACATACCGTTATGCCTCCCCATGCGGCTTCATGTCCCTTGGGTTTTTCGATGCCATGCCGGGGTGACTCCTCTCGGTAGGTTTTCCACAACGCCTCGCAAAAATCTAGTTTGTCGCTTAAGACAATCGGAGTTCCTCCATATTTCGCCCAAAACAGGGCTGTCTTCATAGACATCGTGAAGCCGCCATAGAGAGGTGGGTGCGGATCTTGCAGAGGCCTGGGGGCAATCCCAATCTCATTGATGGTCATGTCAGGGTCTATTCCAGCGCCGAAGTCGGAATAGACGCTGTGATGATGCGGGTTCAGATTGTCATTTGGGAATTTCCAAAATTCACCTTCGTAGCTGAAGGTTTTGTTTCGTAACGCAGTCAGCACTACTTCTACAAACTCCTCAAAGAATCTTCTGTTGTACTCATCAACATCTGTGTCTTTGTTCCAGTGGCCAACAGCAGACAAGTCCGGTCGGATTTTCAGCTGGTCAACCCACCGATGCTGATATCCCCGAACAATTCCGACTCCGAGGCGGCCACCAGTCATATGGTCGAGGGTCGAAATCTGCTCTGCTACCCGTAATGGGTTATGGGTGGTTGATACAAAACCACAAGATATGACCCGTAATTGCTCTGTGGCGTTCGCTATCCAAGACGCCATTAAGCCAAGGTCGTTTGATGCTTCAAATCCTTCAATTTGAAGATGGTGTTCCGGGTGGCCTATGCCGTGCCATCCGTTGCGATCTGCGTATTTAGCGATATCGGATATTTCGGTGAGCATCCGCTGGTAGTAGTCGTTGTTGAGACCCGCTAATCCTGATTCAAGTTCTTCACGTCTACCCATCGTGCAGTACATGAACAAATCGAATTTCACAATTAACCCTCCGAAGCGTTTCCCTTATTACGGGGTTTGTCCTAACTGTCGGTGGAAAGACCATCCACCACAGTGCTTGCAAACATATGCGCTACCTGCTCTATGTGGAATTCGCCGTCAACTCGCCACCAGCCAACTACTGAATTCATCGCAGCGATCGTCATGCGCGCCACTACCCGAGCTTCTACATCGCTGCGCAACGACCCGTCAATCTGACCAGATTCCATCAACCGCACCCAGCCGTTGGCGAATTCACGCAGAGGTACTGCAAGGTTTTCTCTCGTTGTTTCGGGAGACTCTTCATAACAGCGAATATTTGCCTTGGTGAAGTCCGAGTCGAGAGTTATTGCGGTGATATATGCGACCACAGCAGCCATGAGCCGATCATGTCCTGATGCGTCTTCTCCTACAGCTTTGAGTGCTGTTCGTATCGCGTCACGAGCATGCTCAAGTCCAACAGCCATCACCTCTTCGACAATCGCGTCTTTAGAATCAAAGTGGTAGTAGAGGCTTCCGGCTTGCATCTTTGCTACAGATGCGATCTCGGTCAACGTCGCCGCCGCGTACCCTCGACGCGCAAGAACGTCAGCTGCCGCGTCCAAGATTCGAGTTCGCGTACGTTCACCCTTTCGTACGCGTTCGGGGGCAAGGTCAGTGGGACTCATTGCCGAGAATCTAGTAGCACAACACGAGTCATGAAGACTTCGTTGTTTGGTAGGTCGCTTTCCCCATCAGAACCGTCCTGTAGACGACAGTCGCCTTCTGTGTTCCAGGAAATCGACGAGCACGTAATCACCCAAGTTATCTGGGCTTGTGAAGAACGCCCTCCCCCCATTCATGTGAGTCATTTTCTCAACAAATTGCCGAAGATAGTTGTTGGGGTCCAACATAAAAATATTGATTCGAACATCTTCTTTGGTTGCCCGAGCAACCTCTTTAAGTGTGGCTTCGATGGTTTCGGGGACAGGCGGATAATTGAAATACGGTTGGCCGTTGGGTCCGATATGTGCTGTCGGTTCGCCATCGGTGATCATGATGATCTGTTTGGTGCCGCTCTGGCGGGCCAGTAATCGACGGGCAATCATAAAACCGTGTTGCATATTGGTGCCATACGCATAGTCCCAAGAAACTTCCGGCAGTTGCTGTGGTTTGAACTCAAACGCTGACTCCGCGAACCCAACTAAACCTAGGTAATCGCGGGGGTACTGAGAACTAATTAGCGAATGCAGCGCCATCGTCACTTTCTTTGCCGGAAGAAAGTTGTCGCGCATAGGCATTGAAAGCGACAAATCAAGCATGAGAACAGTCGATGCTCGAGTAGTCATCTCAGTTCGTTCAATTTCGAAATCATCAGGGGTTAAACGAACTGGGGTGCCTTGGCCGGTTCTACCTATGGCATTACGAACAGTTTGCTCAATATTGAGGTTGAAGTTGTCACCAAACTCATACGGCTTAGTTTCGTAGGCACGCTCGTGACCGATCCCGATTCTGTTGATCCGATGCGAACCAACTTTGTCATCCATCAACTTGTCAAACAGGTCACCAAGCGCGTTCTGGCCTATTGCTCGTAAAGCTCGTGGGGTTAGTTCGAGTCGACCTTCTTTATTTTCTGCAAGCCCGTTTTCTTCGAGCATCCGCGCCATTTCGCTTAGCCGCTGTATGGCTTCGGCAGACTCATTTCCTAGAAGTTCTTGAACCCTTTCGGGATCTACTTCCGCTAGCGCACTTGGATTCGATGCGTTTTGCAGCATTTGTTGGAGCGCGTCTAGGTCCCCAAGTTGTTGCATCACATCAGTGGCCTCGGGCATGTTCAATTGCTCATTACCACCAAAGTCGTAACTCTGGTCCCAGTTCATATCTGGAAATGCTTCTTGGAGGTGCTGAGCAAGTTGCTGGGTCTGCCATTGCAAATCCATGTCGTCCATAAGTTCAGCGGAGAGTTCCTGCAACTGTTGGCGTTGCTCAGGAGTCATCGAATTCATCATCGCCTGCATGGCCGCCATCCGTTCAGCCATAATTTCTAGGAGTTCATCTAGCGACTCAGGTTTTTCGGGGAAGAAATCTCCGTGTCGCTCCATGAAACCTTCGAAGTCCGGTTCCTCACCATTGTTTCGTTGCTCAATCATTTGGTTGAGCTCAGACATCATGTCTTTCATCGGTGAAAGATCTTCTGGCTGCATCTCGCCCATCGCTCCTGCCATTTGGTCAAATTGGCTTTGAGCGATTTCCTTCTTGAGGCGGTCAATGAGTTCTTCGAACTGTTCTCGAGCCTCGGACGAAACAAATTCGTAGCTTTGTAATCCTCGGACTTTGCCAGCCAAATCTGGAGGCAGCATGTCTAGTTGAAGGTTCTTGTCAACAGAAGAAGCTTCAGCTATTTCACTTGCTCGTTGATCTCCGGAATCAGAGGCATTATCGACATGGTCTTCGATTGCGTCGCGCTCTTCGGATACGACGTCATCCAAGGTTTCATTGATCTCGTCATAGATCCCGCCAAGATCGAATTGATCCAACATCTCCTCTCGGCGTTCTCGAAGTTGGTCAAGCATGTCGCGCAGGCCTTGCATACGATTGCCATCTCGGTCTTCGAAACCTTGTTGCATGAGGCGCCGCATCGCAGCATTGAGATCGCCGTGGTACAGCAAATCGTCGGTTAGTTCTTTGAATAGATCTTGGGCGTCGTATTCAAAGCCGACTTGGGTTCCGTCCCACGCTGAATAGCGGAAGCGTGAACCTTCCCGCTTTTTGTTTCTTTTCCGGATCACCATGAAACGTCGTCCTACTTCGATTTGGTCTTCAGCCTCGGCCTCTGTAGGTCGCCCGAACCCCAATTGCTTCCTTGTTAAGCCGTTTCGATAAGTGCAGTCCTTCGAGGATTAGTTCCACTGCACTAGCCAATTCAGCCGGTTCAGATGAATCGGTGAGTTCTGCTGCAGCCGCGGCCAGAGCAGGGTGGCCAGCAAGCATGTCCGCATATTCCGCTGACCCCAAGTCGTCACCCGTATGAGCCACGGTGCCGCCATCAAAGCTGTCGACTACGCCGACAAGATCTTCTGGTGAAAATCGTCCTTTGAAGACCTCAAGCACAGCTGCATCAAGCATTTGCTTGACGATTTGACCTTCGCGGCCCTCTTCGATGGATTCGATTTCGATTTTTCCACTGGACGAAGCCATCAAAGCGTCCAGATCGCTGACTCTAGGGACAACCCGATTTTCGCCAGCTTGCAATGCGCGACGAGTAGCGTTCGCGGCAAGAGTTTCGTAATTAGTAACCGTCATCCTGACCGAGACTCCGGATCGTTGATTGACTTGTGGGCTCGATCGGCAGATATGGCTAAAGGTGGCAATTACTTCAGCCATAAATTCGGGGACAACGATAGAAAGCCCTGGAGCGTCGAGCGGCACTGCTTCCTGTTCGGCAATATCAATTTCAGTATCAATTTCCAATGGGTAATGAGTGCGAATCTGCGCACCGAACCGGTCCTTGAGTGGAGTAATCATTCGGCCTCTGTTGGTGTAATCCTCTGGGTTAGCTGAAGCAACGAGCAACACATCAAGCGGCAGCTGAACCTTGTATCCGCGAATTTGGACATCTCGCTCCTCAAGGACATTTAGCAAGCCCACCTGTATGCGTTCCGCTAAATCTGGGAGTTCGTTGATCGCAAAAATTCCTCGGTTGGTTCTAGGGACCATCCCGTAATGGAGCGTCAGCTCATCGGAAAGATATCTACCTTCAGCGACCTTTATCGGATCCACTTCACCAATAAGGTCAGCAATGGAGGTATCGGGAGTAGCTAACTTTTCTCCATAGCGAACATCCCGATGGGCCCACACGATTGGAGTTTTGTCACCGCGTTTGTTGACCAAATCTTTCGCGTGCTTTGAGACCGGGTTATACGGATCATCATAAATTTCTGAACCTTCGATGTATGGCATCCATTCATCAAGCAAATTCACCAAGGATCTAATCATTCGAGTTTTCGCTTGGCCTCGTTCTCCCAAGAAGATCACGTCATGTCCGGCAAGAACAGCATTCTCAAGTTGCGGGAGGACCGTATTTTCGTACCCAACAACACCGTCGAAAAGCGGTTCGCCTGCAGATATGAGGGCGACAGCATTTTGTCGCATTTCTTCTTTTACTGGTCGAGACACCCATCCCGACTTCTTCAATTCCCCGAGGTTCCTTGGCTGAGTCATGGCCGCACCCTAACCGCCGACGCGCCCTTTGGGTCGCTCAGACCGCTACGGTCGGCAAGATCGTGAATGAGTTTCTAAACACAGAAAGAGAAATCTCTTTATCAGGCACCTGGAAAGTGCTGGGAGCAGATGAAGACGCGCGACGACTCATAGCCGATCCTGAATTCGACGATAAAGACTGGTTGGACATCAAAGTCCCAGGGTTATGGCGTTCATGCGACCAGCTAGACGCCACTGACGCTGTTTTGTATCGCCGCCATTTTGAACTAGACCAACTCTTTGAGGACAACAGGCGCTGGCTCATGATCGATGGCCTCTGCTATCAGGGTGACGTCTGGTTCGACGGCGCGTACTTAGGAGATACCGAGGGCTATTTCGTCGAACACAATTTCGAGATAACACAAGCCACAAAGCATCCTGGTCAACATTTATTGGCTATCGAAGCCAACTGTGAAACACCTTCGGATCGGACCAATAAGCGAAACATCACAGGTGTTTTGCAACATTCAGACAGTCTTAATCATGACTTAAATCCTGGTGGTTTATGGCGAGATATCAGGATCGAAGAGACCGGCCCCATACGAATCGATGACCTCAGAGTGCTCGTTCTCGAGGCAGATGACGATCGAGCAATCATTCGGGTGGGTGGGGTGTTAGATAGTGCCACTACCGCGACAGTTGAAATTCTTACGACCGTAAGCAACACCCATTCAATTGAGCACAGCCAAGAGATGGTGTTGGCTCGCGGACGCAACGAGATCGAATGGCACGTAGCGGTAGAAAAACCAGATTTATGGTGGCCATTCTCTTTGGGCGCCCAACCACTTTACGAAGTAGAGGTAGCGGTCAAGATCGACGAAAGGTCCAGTGACACTAAAAGTCGCCTCACTGGCCTTCGGAGCTTTGAACTCAAAAACTGGATTGCCTCAGTCAATGGTGAACAGATTTTTCTCAAAGGAACCAACTTTGGTCCAAGCGATGCAGACTTATCTTCAATATCTCCAGGCGATTACCGACGCGACCTCATCCTCGCCAAGAACGCTGGACTCGATCTTGTGCGAGTTCATGGACACGTCGCTCATCCCGATCTTTATGCAGAAGCCGACAAACTTGGGATTCTCATCTTCCAAGATTTCCCTCTTCAATGGGGTTACTCGCGGGGTATAAGAACTCAAGCGACACGGCAAGCGACAGCACTCGTTCACCAATACGGACACCATCCTTCAATAGTTCTTTGGAACAGCCATAACGAGCCGTACCACTTCGATCGTTCCGCAAGAAACCAACGAAACTTGGATAGCAGTTCCACCTATGGGCCTCTGACATCTCTCACCCACCAAATCCCGTCATGGAACCGATCCATTCTTGACCGGTCAGTGAAGCGTTCTTTCGACAAAGCTGACCCAACTAGACCTGCCATAGCTCATTCGGGTGTAGCTCCGCATTTACCTCAACTTGACGGAACTGATTCTCATCTTTGGTTCGGATGGCGACATGGAAAAATTTCGGATCTAGCAGTTCTAGGTTCACGGGTGCCGAGACTCTTACGATTTGTTTCTGAGTTCGGAGCGCAGTCGGTGCCCCACGACGATCATGTAGCAGCCGCTTGCGGCGCAACAAACTTTCCCCGGGTAGATACTCGTGTCCTATCCGAAGAATTCGGTGCGGACCTCGAACTCATCAACAAATATGCGCCTTTGGACAGCTCGGCTGCTTGGGAGGACTGGGTTGACAGCACCCAGACCCGTCAAGCGCAGATAGTCCGGCACACCATTGAGATACTCCGGACACTGAAATACAAACCAACGGGAGGTTTTTGTCAGTTTCTTTTTGCTGACGCTCTCCCATATGTGAGTTGCGCCATATTGGATCACCGTCGTAAACCCAAAATAGCTTGGGACGCGCTGAGCGCAGCTAACCGGCCGGTCATTGTGGTTGCCGATTTGCATAAAGATGACATTCCTATCGGCACGAACCAATGCGCAATACACGTCGTGTCCGATCTCCGGACCAGTATCGAGCAGGCGACCCTCTTCGTTGAATGGCACGCTCCAGGCCTAGATGCACAGAGTTGGAGCTTTACCGGTGCCTTTGAACCGGACAGTGTGACCAAGATTGCGGAAACTTTTTTGGTAACAAAGGATCCTGGAATAGCCTCCCTAGCACTTGAACTACGCGGGCCGGAGGTACACGCGGTCAACACCTATCAAGTAAAGGTTTGCTAACGAGTTCTGCATTCAGGCTCCGATGCAGATACGGTTTCTGGAGCACGTTTGTCCTTATAGGAGGTTGGCCATGGCGGCCACAGCTACGAACCCGCAAGGTTCGACTCCGATCTTTCGGCGGAAATGGCAATTGCCATTTCCTTTGAACATCTACCAATCGTCCATTGGCCGTAAATGGGTAATGGCTTTGACTGGTATCGGGCTGCTTGGATTTGTGATCGTACACATGATCGGCAACTTCCATATTTATGAAGGACCCGTCCAGCTCCACGAATACGCGGAAACCCTTCGAGGTCTCGGCGGAGGCTTATTTCCAAGAACATTTCTTCTCTGGCTATTACGAATTGGGTTGGCTGGGATGTTCCTCTTGCACATACATTCGGCCTATTCGTTAAAGGAACGAAGCCGAAAGGCAAGCGATAAAGCCGACTTTGTTAGTGGTGAAAAAAAATATGGCAGCAAAAGAGACTACGTGGCTGCTAACTACGCAAGCAGGACAATGCGATGGACAGGCCCCATCGTTCTTCTCTATCTCTTATTTCACCTAGCCGATCTAACTTGGGGTTGGTGGTTAGGTGATGAGTATGTTCTCGGCGACCCGTACCACAACATTGTTGCCAGTCTTTCAAGTTTGCCTGTCGCAATCATTTATGTAGTTGCAAACGTGGCATTAGCAATCCACATCTTCCATGGCACATGGAGTCTTTTCCAAAGTTTGGGTATCAACAACCCCAAATACAACGAGCTTCGCCGTAGCTTGGCGAAAGGTGTTGCTGGAATCATTCTCGTCGGAAATCTCAGTTTCCCAGTCCTAGTCACGGCTGGCCTTGTAGATGACGACAACCGAAAATGTGAGGTCGGTGACGTGGCCTGTTTAGAACACGAGGCGGAGAAGCACTAATGACAGTTCTCGATTCAAAGATCCCGAGCGGTCCAGTCGCAGAAAAATGGGAGAACCATAAGTTCTCCACGAAGCTCGTCAACCCCAATAACAAACGGCGTTTCGAAATCATCGTCGTAGGTACCGGGCTAGCAGGCGCATCGGCTGCTGCGTCTCTCAGCGAGCTTGGCTACAAGGTAAAGGCATTCACATTCCATGATTCGCCGCGCCGTGCCCATTCAATCGCAGCTCAGGGCGGTATCAACGGAGCTAAGAATTACACGAATGACGGTGATTCGGTCCACCGGCTGTTCTACGACACGGTGAAAGGCGGCGATTACCGCAGTCGCGAAGCAAACGTTCATCGGCTAGCAGAAGTCTCTGTCAACATCATCGACCAAGCAGCCGCTCAAGGTGTCCCATTTGCCCGTGAATACGGTGGCCTCTTAGATAACCGATCATTCGGCGGAGCCCAAGTCAGCAGAACTTTCTATGCGCGAGGCCAAACGGGACAACAACTTTTGTTAGGTGCCTACCAAGCCCTAGCAAAACAAGTCGCGGCCGGAGGCGTGGAGTTACATACCAGAACCGAATTACTCGACGTAGTACTCAAAGACGGACGAGCCTGCGGCATCGTCACCCGCGATCTCGTTAACGGAGAAGTCGCTAGCCATTCCGGGCACGCCGTCGTACTAGCAACCGGTGGCTATGGAAACGTCTACTACCTTTCGACCAACGCTATGGCATGCAACGTCACAGCAGCCTGGCGCGCTCACCGCAAGGGAGCGTTCTTCGCTAACCCTTGCTACACCCAAATCCACCCAACATGCATACCCGCAAGCGATGAGTTTCAATCCAAATTGACATTGATGTCAGAGTCTCTACGAAATGACGGACGCATATGGGTACCCGACGCATTCGACGACACTCGCTCCCCTAGCGAAATTCCTGACAACGAACGCGACTACTACCTTGAACGGAAATATCCGGCTTTCGGCAACCTGGTTCCTCGAGACGTTGCCTCTAGAAACGCTAAAACGGTCGTCGATCAAGGCAAGGGTGTCGGAACCTTAAAGAACGGCGTATATCTCGACTTCGGTGCAGCTATCGAACGCGACGGCGAAGAGGCAGTCCGATCCAAGTACGGAAACCTGTTCGACATGTACGAAAACATCACAGGTGAGAACCCTTACCAGACTCCCATGCGCATATATCCGGCAATTCACTACACAATGGGTGGAGTGTGGGTTGACTACAACCTGATGACAACAATTCCAGGCTGTTATTCGATAGGAGAAGCAAACTTCTCCGATCACGGCGCCAACCGGCTGGGCGCTTCAGCCCTCATGCAAGGGCTCGCAGATGGGTACTTTGTTCTGCCTTACACAATCGGTGACGATCTAGCTGGACGGCTAGGTGAGCCCACCGTCTCAACTGATGATCCAGTGTTCGCAGAAGCAGAGGCAGCTGCACACGACCAAATCAACCGCTTCATGTCGATAGGCGGGACTCGTTCAGTTGACTGGTTCCATCGGGAGCTCGGCAAAATCGTGTGGGACTACATTGGAATGGAACGAACAAAAGAAGGACTCGAGAAAGCTCTCTCAGAAATCCCTGCATTGGAAGAAGAGTTTTGGAAAGACCTTCGCCTTCCAGGTTCCGCAGCGACACTGAACTCAGGCCTCGAAAAGGCTGGGCGAGTAGCTGACTTCTTTGAGTTGGCGAAACTCATGGCTCGCGACGCTTTGGACCGTGAAGAAAGCTGCGGAGGGCATTTCCGAGCCGAACATCAAACCGAAGAAGGTGAAGCTCAGCGAGACGACGAAAATTTCGCTCATGTGGCTGCATGGGAATGGAACGGCACCGATTCAGTTCAAACCCGTCACCAAGAAGAACTTACTTTCGAAAATGTCGCGTTGACTCAGAGGAGCTACAAGTGACCCAGGAACTAAACCTGACACTTCAAGTCTGGAGACAAGACGGCTCAAGCGACCCTGGGCACTTCGAAACCTACGCCGCCAACGGCATCAGCGAAGACATGTCTTTCCTTGAAATGTTAGACATCATCAACGAACAACTCATCGAAGACGAACAAGTTCCAATCGAATTTGATCACGACTGTCGCGAAGGTATCTGCGGGACGTGCAGCCTGATGATTAACGGTCAAGCCCATGGACACGAAAAGGCGACGACGACCTGCCAGCTTCATATGCGAAAATTCAAAGACGGTGACACCATCGTCGTTGAACCATTTAGAGCTAGAGCATTCCCTGTTGTGAGAGATCTAGTCGTAGATCGCAGCTCATTTGACAGAATCATCGAAGCAGGCGGATATATCTCGATAAACACTGGAGCAGCTTCAGACGCCAACCTGACCCCGGTCCCCAAAGAAGCCGCCGACACTTCTTTCGACGCCGCCGCATGCATCGGATGTGGGGCTTGTGTAGCAGCCTGTCCAAATTCGGCAGCTCAATTATTTACCTCGGCCAAACTCGCACATCTAAATCTGATCCCCCAAGGGCAGTCGCAACGGTTCGAACGAACCGAAACGATGGTCGACACAATGGAAACCTTTTTTGGATCTTGCACCAACCATGGTGAATGTCATGAGGCATGCCCCAAAGAAATCAGTCTCGATTTCATTGCGTTCATGAACCGCGACTACGTCAAAGCAAAGGTGAAAAACCGAAAACTGGCTGGCCAAACCTGATATCAAACTATTTCTGTTGGTCTAGCCACCACGCGTCCAGCCGCTCCAAGACCGCCGTTTCTCCCAGATCACCCTCCGACCGTTTTAACTCAAGCAAAAATCTTAAGGCTTGACCCACGACTGGTCCGGGCTCGATGCCCAGATGAGCTATCACGCGGTCTCCATCAACTTCAGGGCGTTCAGCTTTAATCGCTTCTTCTCGAGCCAGTTCTGCTATTCGTCGTTCAAGATCATCCAATGCCTCGTGCAATGCCGCGACGCGGCGAGGGTTGCGCGAAGTGCAATCGCTCCTAACAAGGTCGTTGAGATCACCCAAAAGAGAACCTCCGTCGCGGGCGTATCGGCGCACAGCGCTATCACTCCAACCGTCGGTATAACCCTTAAAGCGTCCCGATAAGAACACCAGCTGAGCTACATCAGAAGTCATATCTTTCTGATATCCCAGTTTCGGCATTCGTTTTCGAGTCATTCGAGCACCAACGGCTTCATGATGTCGAAACGTGACGCCCCCATGCTCATACGATCGAGTTCGAGGTTTGCCCACGTCGTGAAACAAAGCAGCCAAACGAACTCGAAGCCTCGATGGGCTCTGGCTAGTAACCACAATGGTGTGGGTCAGGACGTCTTTATGGCGATGAATGGGATCTTGTTCTAAACGAAGCGCAGGCAACTCAGGTAAGTGTTCATCAGCCCAACCAGAGTCAACAAGCTGCCACAGACCCTCAGTTGGGTCTTCCTCACTTAAAACAGCGCTGAGCTGCTCTGAAGGGTTGGTGTCAGTCATGCGATTTTTTCGGACTCCGTCGGACTAGATTCCTTCCATGGTGCCATGAGGTGCCAGCAGAACCACCTACGAATTCAACTGAACCACCCAACATGACCCGCTCGTTCGTCCATCTCCACACTCACACCGAGTTTTCCATGCTTGATGGAGCTGCACGAATACCAGATGCCGTAACCGCAGCGGTAAATGATGGTCAACCAGCGTTAGGAATCACCGATCACGGCAACATGTACGGTGTCCTTGACTTCTACAAAGGGTGCAACCAACACGGCATCAAACCCGTCATCGGCACCGAGGCCTATATGGCTTTGGAAAGCAGAGACGAACGGCCAGCGCGCCGAGGCAGAAAATTAGATGACTCAGGGGGTGACACTAATGAGGGAACAAAGCTTTACTACCATCTGACGTTGCTCGCAGAAAACAACACCGGGTATCGCAATCTGCTGAAGCTCGCTAGCCGCGCATTCTTGGAGGGGTACTACTACAAGCCGCGCATGGACTGGGAGTTATTTGAGCAGCACAGCAGCGGCCTTATAGCTACGACGGGATGCCTAGGCAGCGTGGTTCAGCAGTCCCTCTTGAAAGGCGACTACCAGGGTGCGCTCGACCGTGCCGCTCGCCTTCAAGACATCTTCGGCCGAGACAACCTCTTTGTTGAACTTCAAGATCATGAAATTCCTGAGCAAAAGCGATGCAACCCGCAACTTCTTGAAATAGCACGCACGCTGAAAGCCCCGCTACTCGCGACAAACGACGCTCATTACACCCACCAACACGACGCTATTTCACATGACGCGCTGTTATGCGTTCAGACCGGTTCACAAATGAGTGATCCCGACCGGTTCAAATTTCACGGCGACCAGCATTATCTGAAAAGCGCTCGCGAAATGCGGGACCTGTTCGATGAGCTACCTGAGAGCTGCGACAACACCCTTTGGATCGCCGAACGCGCCGACGTCAATATTGAGTTCGGAAATGTTTACTTACCAGACTTTCCACTTCCGCAAGAATTCGACACAGATGACGACTTTCTGCGACATCTTGCGTTTGAGGGCGCAAAAAAGCGGTGGGGGAATCGGCTGTCAGACGAAATCGTTGACCGTTTGGGATACGAACTTCGGGTCATCGCCGACATGGATTTCTCGGCCTACTTCCTTATTACTTGGGATCTCATCAGACACGCTCGAGACAACGGTATACGGGTTGGACCTGGTCGTGGATCTGCAGCGGGGTGTGCGGTTGCTTATTGCCTGCAGATCACTGATCTTGATCCAATCAAGTACGACCTGCTCTTTGAACGATTCTTGAATCCGGGACGAAAATCCATGCCCGACATCGATATGGACTTCGATGATCGTTATCGGGACGAAATGATTCGCTACACCGCCGAAACGTACGGTCGCGAACATGTGGCACAAATCATCACCTTTTCAACAATTAAAGCCCGGGCCGCAGTCCGAGACGCGGCCAGGGTTCTGGGATACCCATACGCCGTCGGCGACAAGGTCGCTAAAGCTATGCCTCCACTGGTGATGGGCCGCGACACCCCGTTATGGGCGTGCTTCGATCAGCAAGATCAATACGTTGACGGATACAAAGCAGCAGCTGAGCTACGACAAATGTATGACTCTGACCCTGACGTTAAAAGGGTCGTCGATGTCGCCAAGGGGCTCGAAGGACTCCGACGTCAAGATTCCATCCACGCCGCTGCGGTTGTCATCACCCGTGAACCGCTTACCGAATACTTGCCGATTCAACGCAAGCCAGAGGCCGGAGTAGACCCCGAAGACGCTCCTGTCGTCACACAATTCGAGATGAACGGTGTGGAAGAGCTTGGCCTCCTTAAGATGGACTTCTTGGGGTTGCGCACCTTGTCGATTATCGACGAAGCCCTGCGTCTCATCGAAAACACAACGGGCAACAAACTCGATATTGAAGACATCCCTCTGGACGACCCAAAGGCCTTCGAGCTTCTTCAAGCCGGTGATTCACTAGGAGTCTTCCAACTCGAGTCAGCGCCGATGCGAAGTTTGATGCGCAGCCTCACCCCAACCGGGTTCGATGACGTCGCCGCCCTCGTTGCTTTGTATCGTCCCGGGCCAATGGCCGCCAACATGCACAACGATTACGCCGACCGAAAAAACGGACGAAAACCTCTCGATTTACCCCACGAGGACCTCAGCGAAATACTCGACGAAACCTACGGTTTGATGATCTACCAGGAGTCAGTGATGCGTGTTGCTCAACGCATCGCGGGATACACCTTGGCTGAAGCTGATGACCTACGAAAAGCGTGTGGCAAAAAAGATCGCAAACTGATTGCTGAACAACGAGTCAAATTTGTCGAAGGCACTGCAGCAGCAGGCTACGACGAGCAACTCGGTACTCGGTTATTCGACATCATCGAACCATTTGCTGACTACGCGTTCAACAAAAGTCATGCTTTCGGGTACGGGTTAATTTCCTATCAAACCGCCTTTTTAAAAGCGAACCATCGGGTCGAATTCATGGCAGCAGTTCTCACCGGCGTAAAACACAACCTCGATAAAGCCGGGATTTACCTGAACGACTGTCGACAAGCAGGGATTGTGGTGGAAGTCCCTGACGTCAACCGCAGCGAAGTGGACTTCTCCTCCAAAGATGATCGAATTCCTTTCGGACTGTCGGCGGTACGAAACGTCGGCGAAGGTGTTGTCAGTCCAATAGTTGAAGAACGAGCAACCAACGGGCCCTACGAAGACTTCTACGATTTTTGTGAACGCGTACCTACGTCGGTCTTAAATAAACGCTCTCTTGAAGCTCTCATCAAAGCTGGAGCGTTTGAGTCGTGCGGCCATTCACGTCAAGGGCTTTTGTCGGTCGCAGAACAGATCGTCGACCAAGTTGTCAACCGTCGCCGTGAAGCAGACATGGGTATCCAGACCCTATTCGGAGACCTAGCCGAGAGTTCCGGCGGCTTTGATGAACGTGTCGAAGTACCTGAAGGCGAAGTCGATGAAAAAACAAAACTCGCTTGGGAAAAAGAGATGCTCGGCCTTTATGTCTCAAGTCATCCGCTCTATGGCGTTGATGCTTCATTGAGACGAGCTACCGACTGCGCTATAGCTGATGCCGCGAACCAACCTCCATATGAAGATGGCCGCGACCCGTTCATCACACTCGGTGGGGTGGTCTCGAATTTGCAACGCAAGTTCACTCGAGGCGGCGATGCAATGGCAGTGTTTGACCTAGAGGATCTTCAAACTTCGATCGAGGTCACTGTTTTCCCTCGAACTATGGCGGAGCATGGCCACCAGCTCGACGACGACGCAGTGTTGTTAGTGGGTGGAAGGGTCGACACCCGAGATGACGAACCAAAGTTCATCGCAAACCGACTCAATTATTTCGAACCAAAAAGTGGTCCATCGGAACTACGCCTTACCGTGCCTTCTCACCAAATCAGCGACAAACTCGTTGAAGAACTAAAGGACTTACTTTCACGACACTCAGGCGACACCGCTGTCTTCTTGCACGTCGGGAAGCAAATAGTTCAGCTGCCCGACAATTTTCGAGTTGACCCAAACAACGGATTAGCCGGAGAGTTACGGGTCCTTCTCGGACCTGAAGCCGTTTTGGCCTGACCACAGATACCTTCCGAAACCAAACTTTCAGCACGATAATGTTGGTAGTTGACCCCTAAGAATGCCATGCTGTGTGTTCGTCCTACGGGGGTAATAATGTCCGACGGTGATACGCGCAAAGTAAATGAGAAGGTTCTTAAGGACCCCAGCGCGCAGTGGAAGCCGATGGAGAAATTTCGATCCTTCCAAAAATCAGATCAGATTTGGGTCCTTATTGGTATTGGGCTACTGATTTTGACGATGAACATTGTTTTCGGATTCGGAAATTCAGGCGGCACTGTCGGTTAATACATCAAGGTCAACGCTTAGAACCCCGTACGATTTATAACTATGAGTTCCGATGTAACAATTGTTCTGCCAGACGGCACTGAACAGGCACTAGGCCCAGACGCAACCGGCGCCGACCTGGCAGAAAAATTGGGTGGTCGAGCTGCAAAAGATGCGCTCATCGCTGTCGCCGACGGAACTCAGCTAGACCTCAATCAACCACTCCCGAATGGTTCCAACGTAACTCTGGTCTTCCCAGCTTCAGACGACGGTTTAGAGGTGTTACGTCATTCGACTGCCCACGTACTAGCTCAAGCAGTACTAGATCTATATCCAGGGGCAACCTTTAGTATCGGACCTCCAATCGAAGACGGATTTTATTACGATTTCGATTTACCTGACGGGCAAACGTTCAGCGACGAAGACCTCGAAAAGATCTCCTCGAAAATGAAAGAGATCGTTGGGCGGAAACAGCCCTTCATTCGCACCGAAGTCGACCGTGAAGAAGCGAACCAATTGTTCGCGGATCACCCCTACAAACTGGAAATTCTTGACGGTGAAGCAGATGACCCGACATCGGGTCCTAATGATGGGGTCATCACCACCTACAGAAACACCGATGAGTTTGTCGACTTGTGTCGAGGTCCTCATGTCCCCCATACCGGATATTTGGGTCATTTTGAGCTGATGCGAGTCGCGGGGGCATATTGGCGTGGCGACGAGAACCGGCAAATGCTTCAACGCATTTACGGGACCGCGTGGGCGTCTAAGAAAGATCTCAAGGCGCATTTGGTGCGCCTTGAAGAAGCAGCGAAGAGAGACCACCGGAAACTGGCAGCGGATCTAGATCTGCTGAGTTTCCCATCAGAACTCGGCGGCGGTTTAGCGGTCTGGCATCCCAAAGGCGCAATTATTCGCAAACTTATGGAGGACTACAGCCGTCAGCGCCACGAAGAGGGTGGCTATGAATTCGTTTACACCCCTCATCTTGCGAATGAACGTCTATTCCAAACTTCCGGGCATCTTGATTTCTACGCCGACGGGATGTACCCGCCGATGGAAATGGACAACGGCACCTACTACCCCAAGCCGATGAACTGTCCTATGCATTGCCTCATTTTTGGTCATGGGCAACGAAGCTACAAAGAACTGCCT
>PBMG01000009.1 GCA_002722565.1 Acidimicrobiaceae bacterium | reverse complement strand
CAACGTCCCATCAGCATCAACACTGATCCCACCTTTCAACGGCTCCACACACCCCGGTTCGGTTACATAGGTTGCGGTTGGCCACGGACACGGAGGAGGAGGCGCAGCAGGCGTACCGCCGCCACCACCGCCGCCGCCGCCGCCGCCGGGGGCGACGACTGCTTGACCGGCACTATTGAGCTTCACAACAAACCCGTCGGAGCTGCTGTTGTTGGAGGTGACGTTGCCGGCCCCGAAATCAACTGTGCCTAAGAAGGTACCGGTGACATGGACATTGCCAGCAGTGTCGAGCGCTACTCCCAATCCCCAATCGGCAGAGGAGTCGCCGTAGGTGTTGGTCCACTGATGAGCGCCTGATGAATTGAGTTTGGTGATATAGATGTCCGTGTTAACGCCTGCGGCAGTGACATCACCGGCCCCGAAATCAACTGTGCCGCTGAATTGGCCGGTGGTGTACACGTTGCCGGAACCGTCCACCGCGACTGATTGTCCGCGGCTGGCAGAAGTGCTACTAAAGGCAGTAGTCCATTGATGAGCGCCCGATGAGTTGAGTTTGGTGACAAACGCGTCTTCGCCGCCGACGGCGTCGACATCGCCGGCCCCGAAATCAACTGTGCCTGCGAAGCGACCGGTGACATAGACATTGCCAGCGGTGTCGAACGCTACCCCGAATCCATAATCGGTAGCGGTGCCGCCGAGGGTGGTGGTCCATTGATGGGCGCCAGACGAGTTGAGTTTGATGACAAACACGTCCTGTTGGCCGACGGCGTTGACATCGCCGGCCCCGAAATCAACTGTGCCGTGGAAGTAGCCGGTGGTGTACACGTTGCCGGAACTATCCACCGCTACCTCGAATCCGATATCGATATCGGTGCCGCCGAACGCGTTCGTCCATTGGTGAACACCAGCAGCGTTGTATTTGGTGACAAACACGTCCCTGCTGTTGTTGTTGGAACTGACGTTCCCGCCGCCGAAGTTCACTGTGTTTTGGAAGTCGCCGGTGACATAGACATTGCCGGCACTATCCACCGCCACCCCACGTCCGGACTCAAATCCAGCGGCGCCAAAAGCGTTCGTCCATTGGTGAACACCAGCAGCGTTGAGTTTGGTGACAAACGCGTCGAAGCTGTTGTTGCTAGAGGCGACGTTGCCGGCCCCGAAATCAACTGTGCCGGAGAAGTAGCCGGTGACGTAGACGTTGCCGGCACTATCCACGGCCACCTCTTCACCCTTGTCGGCCCCGGTGCCACCAAAGGTCGTTGTCCATTGATGGGCGCCAGCAGCGTTGTATTTAGTGACAAACACGTCCCTGCTGTTGTTGCTAGAGGCGACGTTGCCGGCCCCGAAATCAACTGTGCCGGAGAAGTAGCCGGTGGTGTACACGTTGCCGGCACTATCCACCGCCGTCCCATAGCTGTAATCGGTATCGGCGCCGCCGAACGTGATCGACCCATAATTCGTATCACTACCAGCAGTCGTATCCCAAGCTGAAGCAGACGAACCCCACCCCACAACCACACAAACGGCAGTCAGTCGCAACAAGGTCCGGAGCACCCCGACAACCTAGAGGCCTAACCAGAAAGAACGAAGCACCCGCAACAAAGGTGTATCGGTTCCCTTTTCGTGGTTGTCCCACGCGGGTCCGATTTAGTTATTGCCGTTGGACGACTCGTCCTGTAGCGCCCACACACAAAACCGCAGGTCAGAGGCCTAAACCACGGTCGGCCGACGAGACTAACCAACGGTTTTCTGGTCTAGGGGCACCTCTGGGGCACCAACCACTGCGTAACAACACAAAAACAACCATCAACAACTAGTAACCAAAACCCCATAAACACTGGAGTAGGTGCCGCAAAGCCCGTGTATTCAAGGCCCTGTTTATTTCTTAGTGGGTTGCGGCAGAAGAATAGTTTGGTGTCTTACCAGGATCTGTTCGGCCTTAACTCGTCATGTGCTCCCGAGGGTGATGCATACTTTGGATCTCACATCGAGGGGATGTGCAGGGGAATCCAAGGGGAAAAAAATTATGTCTTTCACAGTCGCAAATATGCTCAGGGCAACAGACCTTTCAGCGTTTGTAGAAATCTTCGATCGAGTAGCTCGTCCAGAACTCGAAGCAGGTGGATGCAACAAGATTCGGATAAGTCAGACAATTTACGGAGGAGAATACGCTGGAGCTATCACCATGGCAGCCGACTTTGATTCCGTCGCAGCGGCGACCTCAGCACAAGTGGCCGCCAACACAAAGGCTGGTCCTGAGGCAAGAGAAGCAGGAGTGACGCTTGTGTCGAGAAGCCTTGTGATCAACCGAGAGCACCGCGGAACTGAGGATGGGGAATTTGGGTCATTGATGCAGGTCACTAGTTTGCCTACCTCCCCAGAGGAGTACTCAGCAAACGCGGACCTCTTTTGGTCTCATATGAGTGCAGGGGCCAATGGACAACGTTTCGGTGTTTTCTCCGCAGCTGGTGAACGCACAGGACGTCAAGTTGCCGTTACGTGGACTGACGACCTTGATGCGCTTACTCAAGCAAGCGCCGCGATGTTTAGCAATCCCGACGTCATAGACCGCATGGCGCAGTACGAAACCACCCCTGTCAGCCGGTCGATATTCCGCCGAATAGCTTAAGTTCGCCGTCAACGTGAACGAGTCGAGCGACTCGAACAGAGAGTCCCATTCTCTGCGTAGCGAGTTAGTTCTTGGTCATTTTAATTTTTTAGTGGGTCCCACCAGCGTTCAGCGATCGCCGTGAAATTGGGTTGACCAGTCGTTACAGTCACCCCACCATCTACAACAAGGTTGTGGCCAGTTACATAACTCGCATCATCGCTGGCCAAGAATGCGACCGCTGCAGCTATTTCTTCAGGCTTACCCATACGGCCTTGAGGAACGAGACGTTTATATTCAATTTGAGCTCGTCGGCTCGCAACAACTTCAGCGACTAACGGAGTTTCAACTCCTCCTGGGCACACTGCATTCACACGAATATTGTCCCGTGCGTGGTCAGCGGCCATAGCTTTAGTCAAATTGACCACAGCCCCTTTAGCGGCGTTGTAGGCAGGAATTCCCCAGTCCCCAAACAATCCTGAAATTGAAGCAGTATTCACGATAGCTCCACCTCCCTGAGCTCTCATCACAGGAATAACAGCGCGACACCCGTACATCACAGAACTCAAATCAACGTCCATGATTCGCTTCCAATGCTCATCGCTTAACGTGTCTACAGTGCCAGTGGAAACGATCCCAGCATTATTGAAAAGGACATCTAGTCGACCGAAACGTTCAACAGTCGCTTTGACCATGTCATCTACAGCTGACGAATCAGCGACATCAACTTGAAAAGTGTCAGTCATTGCTCCTATTTCGCTGGCTAGCTGCTCGGCGCCCTCACCATCCAAATCAGCGATCATCACCTGAGCTCCTTCAGTAACTAAACGACGCACAGAAGCAGCGCCGATTCCTGAAGCTCCACCAGTCACAAGAGCTACTCGATTCTCAAAACGATTCATACAATTTCCTTACATTGAGCGGGCACGTAGCCACAACAAAAATATCGGCTTATAGACACCCACGTACGGTAAGAGCTTTTTGGTGATCAGGCGTCTGAACCAANCTCGAACCTCTGTCGATAGACACTTTGAATGCTGTCGTGGCTGGGATGGAAGTCGTCTGACCAATCGCTGGGAGAACGTTAGAAGTAACCTTTTCCTAGCTCCATGATGGCTCCGATTTTCAAGTGGGGATAGGTTTGAGTCACTGGGGCGACAGGTGTTTCTTATACGATCGGTAACGTGTCTATCAAAGCTGTCGGGCAGTTAACTCATAATGCGCTAGTAGCTCTCTTAGCTCTGTTGCTATTTGGGGCTTGTTCTTCTGCCGAGCAAGTCAAAGAGAGTAATTCAATGTCATCAACAAGCTTGGCTAGTGCATTAACCCCTAGTGTCGCCTCTTCACAAGAGTCTTCTGAAGAATCCGCACCGGACAAGCCGGATGCCGCTGAAGACGGAACCGAACGTCCGCAAGTATCCTGTGGGTTCAACGAGCAAGAAGAGATGATTCGATGCTCCGCTATCGGGATTCCTGAAGATTCGGATTACTTTTGGGACTCGACTATTCCAGGTAACAGTGACAGCCTTTTGTATGAAATTAATCTTTCGGGCGCTGGGCCAGGGCGGCAGTCGGTTGAGGTCGTCCTTAGAGTTTGCGAACAAGGAAACTGTACTGATCTAGTCGTTTCAGTAGATTTGAGAGCTCAAGACGCGGGTTCCGGCGAGAGTGACAGCCCGGATCGATCGGATGGAGATAGTAAGAACCAACTTGAGGGAGCTACGCGTCAAGCTGACGCTGACCTTAATNATTGTCCTACNGACTTTAAGGGTTGGTTAAGTACCTTTCCCCTCAACGATTACCAAGTCGTAAAAGAAGTTGGACCTCCTGGCAGGATTGACCCTGATGACCTGCGAGGACATGGATATTTCCGGATGCCGGAAGGCATGAATGGTTTAGAAGTCCGTATGCCTGTAGATGGAATTCTGTATACGGGGTCTAATCACCTAAGCCGAGCCTTTGACGGATCTACGCTGGAGCTTCAGTACCGGCTGGAATTTCAAACCAAGTGTGAGGGAATACGTTTCCGATTTGATCATATTCGCGAACCCGTTGGAGCGATTGCTGAACTCTTTAAGCGAGAACCACGCGAAGATTCGAGAGGGGTTTCTTTAGAACCCATGGCGTTTAGAGAGGGTGATTTGATCGCAACGAAGGTCGGCTTCGAAGTAGATGGTAATGCGTTTCTAGACTTCGGAATTTACGACGACCTCAAACGGGTTTCGACGTCGCAAGACCCTAGATTTCAGAATGCTGTTTGCTTTTATGACTTTTTTCCCTCTGAAATCGCTAGCTATCTTCGAGGGAGGGTGCAACGCACAGATAATCTTGACCCCGATATATGTCCATAGAGTTTGCAGATCGTGGTTCGAGTCCTTCAGCTCCCACGAACCCAAATCCGCACCAACACTGAACATTACGGCGAGGCATCAACTGCCCATTGGTGGCGGATGGGGGTAAATCTTCGCTGGCCAATAAGCTGTTGACGCAAAGATATGGGAGAACAAAATCTTGTTGGAAGACATTATCGACACTGAGGAAATGATCCCGGTACTGAACAATCTCATGAAGGCCGAATTAGCAGGGGTGGTCCGTTACACCCATTATTCACTGGTCATTACGGGCCCCAATAGGCTCCCCCTAGTTGAGTTCATGAAGGCTCAGGCCAGCGAGTCCTTGTTGCATGCCCAGCAAGTCGGAGAAATTTTGACCGGCTTGGGAGGCCACCCCGACCAGGGAATTGCCATGATCGAAGAAAGTCATGACCATTCGCTAGAGACTGTGCTGAAAGAGTCGATTGACCACGAACATCGTGCCCTACTCCTGTACAAAACGTTGTTGAAGCTTTCTGAAAATAATTCGGTTTACCTCGAAGAGTTCGCGCGGACGCAAATTGGCGAAGAGGAAATGCACGTTATAGAACTGCATAAGCTTCTTCGGGATTATTCCATTGGCTAACAGGACTCGCGAATCAAGCTTTTGTGGACGGTGCTCCTAAGTTTGTTCCATCCGTAGAGGACCTTTTGGTTTTCTTTGTGAGTCCTGGAGCGCCCACACACGAAGCCTCCAACTCATAGCCCTAGACCAAGAATTAGAGATTCCAGAACCTTAGCTATGGCCCGCCGGGCAGTGATTCGCATGGTTCGCCATCGCCGTCGCCATCGAGCTTTGCTACGTCTCCGTAATAAGGGAAGTAGGTGTCGAACCAGGCTTTAGCTTCGGCGTAGGTAGAGAAACCGGTGGCACCCGAACAGTTGCGGGTATTACCCGGATTTGCCGGAATAGTTTTTGTTGTCGTTGGCACAGTTGTTGTTGTCGTTGTGCTGCTGGTAGTGGTTGGCGCTGCTGGGGGAGTCCATGTTGAAGCTGGTTGTGAATCACAGGTGTTCAGCATGGAGGTGAGCGCTGCGAGTTCTGATGTGGTGACGGTGAGTTCCCATCGGGTTTTGATGGTTGCCCACGTGTGGGCGTACACGCACCAGTAGCTAGTGTCAGCTGGTTTCCAACTTTCGGGGCCGCGCGAGCCTTTTGATCGGTTCGCTGATGCGGTGACCGCTATGAGGTGTTTCGGGTCCGATAGGTCGTTGTAATAGTTGTGTTTGGTAGCCGACGACCAGGCCCAGCCGCCTGAGGCGTGCGCGTTTGCTAGGGGCACGAAGTGGTCAATGTCGAGACTGCTGGGATTGGTGACCCATGTGCCGGTGAATGCTCCGTACCAGCGACCTCCAGTTACGGTGCAGCCTGACGAACTGACTTGTGTTTGGTCGACTGACTCTGTTTTGAGGACCTCGTGGCGGGCATTCATACAGTCACCATCAGCGTCAGACCAACCTGAACCCCAATCGTCTCGATCATAAGAAACCGGCGCTGAACTATTACTGACAATCAACCCTTCGAGAAGTTCTTCATCCCAGCCGCCATTTGATGAAGCGACAGTTGTTGTAGTGCTGGTCGTAGTTGTGCTTGTTGTCGTGCCCGGAGCCGGTTGACGCAGCGTCGTAGTGGTCGCTGGCGCAGTGGTGACCGTACTCACAGCCGCTTGGTTAACAGAGCTAGTCGGAGAGTTCTGAGATGCCGTCGAGCTGCTTGTCGATCGACTCGTCGTGGTCGCCACACCAGAAGCACTGTTGCCATTTGATTGTCGGAGCGTTGTTTCGGACTTAGCCGTTTCATCTGATTCAGTAGCAGCGGCTTGACTGTCGACGGTAAGGGAAGTCTCAGCCGAAGTAGCTTTTTGTGACGGAGCGGTTTCGGTTTGAGGTAGTGGATCCTCAACAGACACCTGACAACCCGAGCCGAAGGCCACCAACGCGGCAAACAAGACCAACCACCGACGTCTTGCCTGCTGCCCCACGGAAGAGATCGTATCGGAGGCTTCGGTTTGTCGGTCTTTGGTGTCAAGGTCGAAAGGTTGAATCGAAATAGGATTTACGTTCCTAGTTGCTGTCGCCGAATCCCAACAACTTCCCTGCGGCGATACGGTCGATTTTGCCGATTGGGTTACGAGGTAAAGATTCGAATATCTCAACTCGTTCTGGCCAGGTGTACCGGGCAGTATCGAGCTCAGCAAAATATTTTTGGTTGTTAATAGTTGACAGTGCTCCTATCTAAGGAAAGTCTCTTTCGGTGCATATTCTTAAAACCCTTTGGTTCGTTCCGACTGCCCGCAAAAGCCCGCTGAGGCTGGCGATGTCGGTTGTTGTCTCGCTGCTGTTGACCTCCGCTGCATGCGGCGGAGCATCGACACCAGAAGCAGGCGACTTGGATGATAAATCGTCTACTTCGTCTGAAGAGGCTCTGGACTCCCCAGAAGAAGAGGCCTCTGATCAAAACATAGATGAAGAAGGTTCATCTGACCTTAAGGCGAGCCTGCCATCGCGAAGTAGTGGTGGTAGCGCTGAAGGTGACTCATGGACTGTTTTGATTTACATCATGGGTGACACAGACCTAGAAGCAGCGGCTCTTTATGACCTTCTAGAATTGCAAGATGCCGCGCTCGGCGAGAACGCAAACGTTGTAGTGGCGGTGGACCGATCTAGTCGCACCGATGAAGAAAACGGCTACTCCGGAGGGGAGGTCTTAGGGTTAGGGAACTTCTCGGACACAAGACTGCTGACGTTTAGAGACGGCGGATTGGACGTAGTCGCGGAAGTAGAGGAGCTGAACTTCGGTGACCCTTCGGTGCTCGCAAGCTTCATAGAGGAAGGTCTCGAAGCGTTTCCGGCCGATAAAACCGCTCTTTTCCTCTGGGACCATGGAGCCGGTTGGCCAGGAATGGGTCCCGACGAAACCGATGGCTACGACATTTTGACGTTGGATGAAATGCGTGACGGGATTAAAACCGGCCTTGATGCAGTGAACCTCGCAAAGTTCGACCTCATCGGAATGGATGCCTGCTTAATGGCCTCCTATGAAGTAGCTCAAGCGGTTAATGGGTTGACCGATTATCTGCTGGCCTCCGAAGAACTTGAGCCAGGACACGGCTGGGATTATCGCTCCCTCTCAGCGTTTTCTGCCCAACCGTCATTAGAGCCGCTGGCGCTTGGTCGAGCTATCGCAGATGGCTTCGAAAATCAGGCCAAAGAGTATGGAACAGCCTCTGACATCACCCTGTCTCTTTTAGATATGGCGCATTTCGACGAATTCACGGATGTCTTCAGGGAAATTTTGGAAGATGCAAATGACGAAATTGATCAAATTGGCGCACAAGTTCGAAAGGCGAGCACAGCGGTACCGGCTTATGGGAAAAATCCTAAACCGGAGCTATCTTCACATCACTTTGACCTAGGGACATTCGTAGCCGAATGGTATGACTGGAACCCCGGACTACTGGCCCAATTCGAAGAATCTTTAGGCAATTTAGTAGCCTATAAAGTTGCAGGACCAGCGAATCAAAGAAGCACTGGCCTTTCGATCTACTTCCCGGCTGAGTCTTCTTACCTGGATCCGAACTATTTCAATCTCACTCAACAAACCGATGTCGATTTCACTCAGTGGTCCACCTTCCTTGACCGCTACCTGACGGCTGGCCAACAGATTCAAGTCGCGAGCTATCCAACGGTTGATCAAGAATCGCTCGAATTTTTTGAATCGCCCGAAGACATCCAAATTGTCGGACTTCTGGAACCTGGAAGCTATGACAATTTGGCTGAAGTCATCATGTACTACGGAGTCGTAGATCCAGAAGACGACACCCTCTACTACATCGGCGAAGAATACGGTGACTTTGATGCAGAAACCGGCGAATTCGGTGTTCTGTACGACTTTTCAATTCTCTCAATAAGTGATGGCGAAGACGAAGTCTTTGCTTACGCTGATTTGTGGTGGGAATACGATGAAGAGACAAATGAAGATCTGCTCTTCATTGACGTGCCCCTAACCTACGTTCCGCCCGAAGAAGCAGAAACCGACGACCCACCTCATGATGTCCTCCTCTCGCTGGGTGTCAGCTTTGGCGCAGGAGAAGGCGAAATCTTCAGCGAAATCTTTTACCAGGTCGACGAATATGGCCAATGGAGTGAGGCAACGCTTGACCCAGATGGCTACCTCAACCCTCTAGTGCAAATGTGGGATGACGAAGACGAAGACGTTTATTGGGTCGACTCAAGTGATGACACCTGGCTTTGGGCAGACCCGGACCTCTTGCAGTATCAGTTCTCAGCACTGCCTTCTGGCTTGGAGGTCTTCATAGACATCGAAGTCTTAGACTTCGGTGGTAACTCAGATTGGGCACAAGTATCAACGCTTAGCCCGTAAGTGTTTTTCTAAGTAAACAGATAGAAGACCGCCCCGAGGGGCGGTCTTCTATCTGTTTGAGGCTCGACCCTGCATTCTGAACAATTTGCGTCCCTGAATTTGCCATCATCCCCAGTTCACATTAGATAGGTGTGATTACGTAACGAGAAGGTGGAAGTAATGTTGATGTGGAATAGGTTTATGAACGCGCGTGTCGGAAGCGCAGGGACGGCTACTCAAGCCTTGGTTCAATTAGTACAAAGAGCAAATGAGAGCACGGGTCGTAGCGCCAGCGTGTATCAGTCTCTCATCGGGCCGCCTATGGGCCGGATTTGGATAGCAGACATGTACCGCTCAGTGGGCGAAATGGTTGCCGTCCAAGATCAACTTTGGTCAGATGAGGGCTTTGTGGCTGAATCAGTAGAGTTTGCGAAACTGTTGGATTCCCCACCCGAAGACATCACTGCAAGAATCGTTCAGGTCGACGGCGAAATGAGCGCCCCGCCAGAGGTGATGTCAGTAGTGAGCTTCCACGGAGAACCTAGAACATGGTCACAAACCATGGAATGGGCCTGCAAGGTGTCTACCGCGGGAGCTGACGCCACTGGATGGACCAATGTGGTCATGGCGATGACGCAGCCACGGCCGTTCACCGTGGGAATCTTGAGCAATATGACATCTTTCGATGAACTAGACGCTGGCACGGTCAACGGACCTCCAGCAGCCATGGTTGAACTTCTGGCCGAGTACCCGGAAGGTTCCCGCCCGGTTGAAATGGAGAGCATGGTTGCTCGAAGAATTGCTTAAAGGATGAAGTCTTGAGCGGCCGCCCTTCGGGGCGGCCGCTTTTGTCGTTTTAGACGAAAGACGGTTCTCCTTGACTATGGTTGCGAGCTACTGGCTGATCGTGGGGTCAGCTATATAAGTGACATCGAGAAAGGTGTAAATCATGTCGTACATGTTTTTTACGGTCGGAGACGGAGATCCGTCCAAAGCGGGCGATGTGGTCGCTGCCGCAGCGCCCATCATGAAAGAGGCAGGCGCTAGTTACGTCCGTGGTTCGGTTACCTTGACCGGAGAAATGACCGGCAAAGGGGTCGTGAGCTCTATATGGGACTCCATTGACTCCTACTATGCGCATCGTCACCTTTGGATGACAGATCCAGGTTTTATCGCCGTGATGGAAGCATCGGGAACCGTGCCGCTGATGACCAACGTTGGTCAGATCCTTGACGAACGAGGTGACTGCGATGGTGCTTACACAGTCAACGTTTTCCAAACAGCTACCGACCACTCTTTAGAAGCCACACAAGCAGTCATGGATGTGGTGGGTGCGACGTTGGTTGGTAACGGAGTTAACGGAGCTCGCGCGGTTCGTGGGTTAGCTGCTGGCCAAGGCACAGGCACTTATCTGGGGATCTTTTACGTTGATTCACTTGATGCATATGCAGGTGCAATCCAGGGTCTCTACGCAAACGCAGATTTTCAGGCCGCAGCTGCATCGTCCGGGTTGACTGTCGTGGAGCGATCCTTCAGCCGAAAGGCCTAAAAGAGGGAACGAAATCCCCTTAGAGTCATAGAGCACTGGACCGCCCTTCGGGGCGGTCTTTTGTCGTTTAGGGCAGCGACTATCGGTAGGGAAGATTTCGGTGATGGTTGATCGATTCGAGTTAGAGAGTTATGTTTCCAACCCAGAAAATCCCGGATTCAAAGGTGGGGCCGTGACTAGCCAAATCCAAATAACGTATGAGTTAAACGTGATCCCAGGAAAGGCAGCAGAGTTAAGGCAAATCGCTAAAGAGATGGTTTCTTTCAATGACGCAGGTGAGCCTGGGACGCTTAGATACAACGTCTACATGAACGAAAGTGAAACATTATTCACTTTTTTGGAGACCTTCGTTGACTCGGATGCTTGCAGTTTGCACGGGGCAAGATTTGCTGAAGGGGAATTTGTCGGCCAAGTTCTTGAGCGAACTGACGGCGGACGCCTTTGCCTGCTTGGCCCCGTGTCTGACGACTTCAAAACGTGGGCTTCGGACGCAGGCTTCGAAATCGAATACTTTAATTTCATTGACGGGTTCATCCACTAGATCAAAATTAATTGAGGAAGCGGCTGTGTCACCGACCGAAAATCAGTACTACGACGAATTTGGCTTCTACAGTCCACAGGAACTGACGAGAGCTACACGTCGGCAACCCGAAAAAGACTTCCACACGGGCCCCGAGGTTGGTGAGGTCGTTCCATCAGTTGTTCTCCCAGACCAGACCGGAGACCTTGTCGACGTGGCAGAGTCCCTTGGATCCAACGGGGGAGTGGTTGTCTTCCACCGTTCTGCTTATTGGTGACCGCCGTGCATGACGCAGTTGGTTCAACTGCAGGGAATTAAAGAAAACCTCGAGGAAGCTGGATACTCACTTTTTGCTATAAGTAATGACCCAGTCGAAATCCTCGGCGAATTTGCTGTGAAGCATGACATTACCTTCCCTCTTTTGTCTGACAGCGATTCGACAGTTATCCGAGCATTCGGAATAATGAACGAGCTGATAAGACCGGATGAAGGTCGAAGTATGCGCTGGTACGGCATTCCCTATCCGGGCACCTACTACCTCGACGCAAACATGATTGTCACTGATAAAGACTTTCATCAGCATCACGCGCGGAGAGCATCTGGAGCTTCAGTACTAGCTCGCGCTCTTGGAGAAGAGATGGAAGTTCACTCCGAAGCTGAGAGTGTTTCCGTTTCTGGCCAAATCGAAGTTGCGATCGGCCTCAGCGAGCCAGCGCTTCAGTTAGAAGTCGTGTCTCAACTCCTTATTGATATTGAGATTCCCGAAGGATTGCACGCATATGCTTCTGGTGCCCCAGACCAGTTTGCTCGGCTCTCGGTTGAGGTAGGAGCCGACGGAATCCGTACCGGTGATGTGTCATGGCCGGCTAGCGAATCAATGAAAACACTAGGTGTGGACGAGGCAGTACCTGTCTATAAGGGGCGAATCCGAGTATCCCTCCCAATAACAGTTACATCAGATGTCATCCGCTTGGGTCATGAGATTCCCGAGACTTTACAAGTCTCAGTCACCGTTGACTTTCAGTTGTGCGATGACGATGAATGCTTTCTGCCAGAACGGATTCAAGCAACACTGATCTGCGCGCTTGATCGTTTAGTGGAGCCGGAGGGCCTTTCGACTTACGCCGAACGAGTGGAAGCGATCGAAGCTCAAACTGGAAGGCCGGTTCGCTAGATCGGCTCTAAAGCCTGAGCGAAGCTCGACCCACTGCAAATGGCTCTATTGGTCAACCAAATTTTTTGGCTCGTTCTTCTAGAGCTGCGTGCATTCCTTGTTCCCGGACAGTCTTGAAAAAGCCGACGTAGGAATCGCTTTGGTGGAAGAACGTATCCAGGTCAGCGGTGCTGTAGGTCGACGCTATGAGACCCATATTTTCGAACCACCGGTTTGTCGCGAGTTTCGATACTCGAAGACCAACCTCTGCCGTTCGAGCAACGTCGTTGGCCATCGCCAGCGCCGCTGAGGCGAGATCTTCGGCAGGAACGACTTGATTGACGAGACCAATTCTTTCGGCCTCAATTCCATCTATCAATTTCGCAGTGAGCAATAATTCTTTCGTTTTGCGCATCCCAATCAGAATCGGCCAAAAAGATAACGTCACAGGAATCCCCAAGTCTCGTCCTGCCGGGTGACCAAATCTCGCATTTTCGGAAGCAACCACGAGATCCGCCATGGCGAGTAGCTCTCCTGCACCTGATAAGCAGGCACCCTGCACCTCGGCAATAATTGGCTTCGGAAATTTCCACAGCCGCAACCAGTATTCAAGAATTTCGGTTACGTCTTCGCGGTCTTGGACTGCGTTGACTGGTCCTTCAAAGTCCGCTCCGTATTGAGTGAGAATCCAATCATCGGGAGCTAGGTCGTACCCCGCACAAAATGATCGACCAGATCCTTTGAGGAGAACCACCTTCACACTCGAATCGCCTTTGGCTCGTTCAAACGCCGCCTCTAGATCATTGAGCAAACTGCGACTCATAGCGTTGAGCTTCTCGGGCCTGTTCAGCGTTATGATTGCGATCTTTTCTGATGTCTCATAGAGAACTTGATCAGAGTGAGACACGGAACTTTTGTTGAGGAGCGACATTCCACGAAGTTCATCAGGAAAAATCGTTGAGAGCAATTTCACCTGCTTTGGGGTTATGTCGGCGCTTCGCTTAGACAGATTCGAAAGGAGAACCGTTTCCTTCACCATCAGAGCTAGATGGTTTGCGCGGGGGGATCGGTAACTGGTTCTATCGTGGAGTCGTGGCCGAACAACAGATCAAAATGGAATCAGCACGTGCAGATGAGTGGGAACTACTGCGACAAAGGCATTTGCGTTCTGAGGGTGAAAGACCAGAATCTTCAGCTCGAGGAATCCACCATCTGGCGCTCTTGAGTTCTGATGTGGACAAAACTATTGAGTTCTATCAGGGCGTCCTTGAGTTTCCGTTGACGGAGCTTTTCGAAAATCGGGATTACGTAGGTTCGACACACTTCTTTTTTGATATTGGTAACGGTAACGCTTTAGCGTTTTTTGACTTCCCTGGCCTTGACCTGGGCCCGTATAGAGAAGTGCTCGGCTCTTTGCATCACTTAGCTATTTCGGTGACTCCGGACCGATGGCATTACCTTCGAAGCAGATTAGAGGCAGCAGGTGTTGAAATAGTGTTTGAGCACGCAGATTCGATCTATTTCAGCGGTCCAGACGGAGAACGACTGGAACTTCTGGCGGAACCATTAGGGGAAATGAACGGACGGCCTGTTCTCTGAGTTCTCGGATAACGCGGTCTGGTCGAATTGGTCTGACTTATCTCTTGGCCGAGGCGATTCGGAGCGTCTGGGGCACCTTT
>PBMG01000008.1 GCA_002722565.1 Acidimicrobiaceae bacterium | reverse complement strand
CTGGTAACCCTGATGGCCCTGGTAACCCTGATGGCCCTGGTAACCCTGATGGCCCTGGTAACCCTGATGGCCCTGGTAACCCCGGTGGCCCTGGTAACCCCGGTGGCCCTGGTGATGACGACGGTTATCGGGTTCCGGGCGGTGATGATCGTGATGGTCCTGGTGGCCCTGGCGGCCCTGGTGATGACGATGGCTACCGGGTTCCTCCCGCTGATGATGATGGTGACGGGTCTGGTTGGGGTCCCCCTGCTGATGATCAGGACTGGCAACCTCCGTCCTTCGAGGGCGGAAATCTTCCAGGCTTTGGTGGAGCCGATGATGATGTCCCTGGATTTGGTCCTCCCGGCGGTGATGGTGGGGGGCCTGGAGGTTTCAATTTCTTTGGTCCCTCAGCTCCAGGTGATGGTCCTGATGGTGACGGTATGCCGTGGATGGATCCTGGAGAGCCTCTCTCTTCTGAGGATCTCCGCATGATGTTTGGTGGTCCTGACGGTGCTCCTGGTGCTCCTGGTGCTCCTGGTGGACCTGATGGTGATGATGGTTTCCGGGGATTCTTTGGTCCTCCAGAACCAGGAGATGGTCCTCCAGGACAAGACAGCGATGGGCCACAACCGGCTGGCGGCATTACAGCTGTATTCGGTTTAACTGGCGGTGACGCCGAGCCCGAAGAATTCCAGCAAGCAGCTGCCCAGACGTTCTTCTTCGGCGAACAAGAGACACCTTCGGCTCAAGATCAACCTTCAGGGGGCTCTGAAGTATCTGCGCCTGAGGTGAATCCATCAGAACCACTCGAAGCTGAGACCTTCTTCAACCCCAAGGAAGAGGAAGAAATCGAAGAGAACACCTTCTTCAACCCTGAGGCTGAAGAAGAGATAGAGGTTGAAGAAGCAAACTTCTTCGAGTCGAGTTCTCAAATCACTTTGCAGATGCCCGAGAGCACATTCTTCAATCCAAATGAACTCAACGAAGAAGAGTTCCGGCAACGGATGGCCGAAGAATACGGTGTAGACCCAAGACAAATTGAGATCGCCGCTAGTGCTGGCTAACGCTCCGCTGAGCGTTAGCCAGTATTGAGGTATCAACAATAGGCTGTGGCTATGAACAGCCCGAACCCAGGTTGGCTATCGAGCAGGGAAGCCGCTTTGATGCTTGGTGTTACCCAGCGCACCCTGTACCGGTTTATAGATGAAGCCCGCATCCCCGCTTATCGTCTAGGTCGCGTTATTCGACTTAAGGCAGATGATGTGGAGTTGTTCATTGAGTCCAGCCGTGTCGAACCAGGATCTTTGAAACACCTGTACCCCGACCCGCCAAAAAATACTGACAATGCCTGACATGGAACGCCCAACAATCGGCCCGAGGTTCATCCTCAAACCCGACTGGGATGAGATGCCTCAACCCCGCCGGGTGATGAGCGGGTTAGCAAAACTTTTGGGTATTGGGTTTTTGGGATCCGTCATCGCGTGGCAAATTTTCAGCGCGCTCTCCGAAGCGGCGGGGTATGAAAATATTCTTGAATCGGAGTTGGAACAGTGGTCGGCCATCGAACAATTGATTCTGATCGTCCTTATAGCACCGCTCCTGGAAGAAACTATCTACCGACTTCCATTACAAAGACGATTCCATCCAACACTGATTTCGATTTCGCTTTTAGCGGGTGCTTTGTTTTTCACAACGGTAGGCGGCGTGATCTTCTGGCTGGTCCTTTTCTCCGCCGCAGCTGTGGGCATGATTGCTTTGAAGCCAGAACTACGTGAGACAGTGCAAACACAGTGGTCCGCCAATCCGCGAATACCGATTTACTCCATCACCCTCATTTTTGGCCTCATTCATATCGTCAACTTTGAAGTGAACTGGTCAATCTTTGCGGTGCTTATGGCCCCATTGGTGGTAAGTCCACAAATCTGGTTAGGTCTGATGTTCACTATTGCCCGAGTTCGCTACGGGTGGTGGGCTGGTCTAGCTTTACATGCCACTCATAACGGTTTGATCTGGTCAATTAGCAGTCTGGCTGGCTGAGTCAAATTCGCGGGCTGGAAGCCGTTCTTCGCCTTCAATGTCAAGGCGAGGTAACCACGCCAACCTTTTCGGGAACCACCAGTTAGCGTCACCCATCAGCTTCATGGATGCTGGGACGAGAACAACCCGCACAATTGTTGCGTCGACGAATATCGCTGTAGCCAATCCGAGGCCCATCATCTTCATAATGGGGTCGGGGTTGGCTACGAAACCCAAAAATACGGAGATCATGATGAGCGCGGCAGATGTTATAACTCGCGCCGTGTTCGAAATCCCAGAAATAACACTTTGGGAATTGTTCCCGCTGACTAAGTATTCCTCTTTGACGCGGCTGAGTAAGAACACTTCGTAGTCCATTGAGAGACCGAAAAGTACCGCGAACATGAACATGGGGACGAAAGACACAATGGGGACTGTTTCTTCAAGACCGATCAGACTTTGACCCCACCCCCATTGGAAAACCATGACCAACACACCGTAAGCAGCGCCGATCGACAACAAGTTCAGCAAGGCAGCCTTGATAGGCACCAAAATCGATCTGAACACCAACATCAACAAGATAAAGCTGAGAGCAATAACCCCAGTGATGAAAATAGGGAGGCGGCTCTGCACCCGGTCAGACACATCGGCAAACGAAGCAGTGGCCCCACCTACGTGGGCTTTGCTCCCATCGGCTAGAACCGACGAAAATATCGGCCCTCTTATCCGCTCTAATAGATCGACGGTTTGAGGATCCTGGGGGGCGGTCGTGGGGAAGACAAGAATCGTCGCCGCTTCACCAACAGGGCTGCGTTCTGGGGGTTGAACGAAGGCAACCCCAGTATCTTTTTGTAAAGCGACTGCTAGCGATCTGAGTTCTTGGTCTGACACATTAGAGGTGTCAACCGCTACTAAAAGCGGTCCGCTGAAACCGGGACCGAACCCTTGGGCCAACAGATCGTAAGCTTGTCGTGAGGTTCGCTCTTCAGGCATGTTGCCTTGGTCAGGGAAACCAAGTTTTAAGTCAAGTACCGGGGCTGTAAGAGCGACAAGTAGCACCAAGGTGGACAGCATGTACGGCCAGGCGTGTTTAGAGACGTGATCGCCCCATCGTTGCCACCTGCCTGCGGTTCCAACTCGTTGAACTGTTGGATTAGATCGGATCCGTTTAGGGTTGACGCGATGTCCAGCCCATCCCAGTAGGGCTGGAAGGATTGTCAGTGATGCTAGGACCATCAACGCCACAACTATCGAGACCGCAACCGCTGCGGCAGTCATGAATGGAAGCCCTGCCATGGCAAGGCCCAAAATTGCTATGACGACGGTTCCGCCAGCAAAGATAACTGACAGTCCCGCTGTCGCGTTCGCTCTGCCTGCAGCGTCTTCGACGGTTAAACCGTCAGCTAACCCTTCGCGAAATCTTGTGACAATAAATAGTGCGTAGTCAATGCCGACCCCGAGGCCGATCATTGAAGCCATATTTGGTGTCCACTCCGGAACGTCCATTCCTATGGCGACTAAACCAATAATTCCGCCGATTCCTAAGGCCAACCCAAACAACGCCAAGCCGATAGGTAGGCCCATGGCAACAATGCTGCCGAAGGCTAAAAGGAGAATAATTACTGCCGATATGAGGCCGAGCATTTCTCCGAACCCAGTTTCGGGTTGATCAGCAGCGTTGTAGAGATCACCGCCAAATTCGACGCGTAGAGTCTCGTTAGACCCGATGGCATTTCTGCCCGTTTCCTCGAGGGTTTCTAGCATGGCTAAAGAAGGAATGAAGTCAGGGCTGTAAGCAACTCGAAATAAACCAATAGTTCCGGACGAACTAATGGTTTGACCTGCAATCGGAGGCACAACGACTTCGACCCCTTCAATGCCCGTTAACGCAGTGCCGAGTTCGTCAAGTGCGGTTCGTTGCTGAGAATCGCTTAATAAGGAACCGTCTGGAGCCTCAACAACGACCTGAGCGTTGATGCCGCCTTCTGATGGAAAGCGATCCGCTAAAAGGTCGTACGCATCTTGGCTATCGAGCCCAGGAACGACAAAGCCGTTGGTCATTTCCCCGCCGATTGCACTGTTTAAGCCGATTAGGGCCATTGCTGAGATAAGCCACGCACCAATGGTCCGCCAGCGATGACGAACACAGGCGCGACCGAGGTGATAAAGGAACACGGACATAGCGTGAGTCTGCTCTATGCGCCGCCAAAAAATACATCGTGGGTCAAACAATTCTCAGAGAGTTTGTTGCTAGAGCTATGACGATATTTTTAATGACGCACTGTTGAGAGAAGGGGTAGCGGTACCCTGCGAAATAGTAAAACCTTGATCTTGAAAAGTGGATTTAGGTGCAGATGCAGAAATTGACGTGACCCTTCATATCTTCGACACAATGCAGCGCCAAAAGGTGCAATTTGTCCCTCGGACCGAGGGGGAAGTTGCTATGTACGTTTGTGGTCCAACGGTATATGACGTTCCGCACCTAGGGCATGGTCGCACCTCTCTGACTTACGATGTTATTCGTAGATACCTCGAGTGGACCGGTTGGGGCGTTATGGTCGCCTCCAATGTCACTGATATCGATGACAAAATAATTAACCGCGCTGAAGCTGAAGGCAGAACGGAACCGGAAGTCGCTGCTGAATTCACCAAAGCCTACGACGAGCAGATGGAGCGACTGAATATTCTTCCGGCACAGTCCCGTCCGCATGCAACCGAGTTCATTGAAGGCATGATTGCCATCATTGCCGAGCTCGTAGCTAATGAGGCTGCTTACGTTGTGCCTGACAGAGGAGTCTATTTTTCGGTAGAGGTTTTAAGCGACTATGGCCGGCTAGCTGGGCGGGAGTTAGGTCAATTACTTGAAGATGCGGGCCAGAGAGTTGATGTTGACACTGAGAAACGATCACCGCTCGACTTCGCTCTTTGGAAGTCGGCAAAACCGGGTGAACCATCTTGGGATACTCCCTGGGGATCGGGACGACCTGGATGGCACACCGAGTGTGTAGCGATGTCCCTGAGCGCTCTGGGGCCCGGGTTCGACATACATGGAGGCGGGGATGATCTTTGTTTCCCGCATCACCAAAATGAATGGGCGCAAGTCACCGCTACAGGCAGGCCGTTTGCTCGTTATTGGGTGCATAGCGCAATGGTCAACGTTGCTGGAGAAAAGATGTCCAAGTCACTCGGTAATTTCACGAACTTGGCAGAAGCAATAGATACGGCTGGGCCAAGGGCACTTCGGCTGCTTGCGATGCAAACTCATTACCGTCGGGCCATGGAAATGGGTCGAGAAGCGTTGACCGCAGCATCAACAGCGATCGACAGACTCGACGCTTTTCAGCGACGAATGGTTGCTGCCAACGTGGATTTAGAAGATGAAGAAATAGAACCAACAGCGGTTGCAGGATTCAAAGCAGCGATGGACGATGACTTTGGAACGCCAGTCGCTTTGGATCACGCTTTTGGTGTTGTTCGTGGAGCCAACGCAGCGCTAGACGACGGGGATTTGGTTGCTGCTGGTCTCCGGGCGCGCACCGCACTCACATTGTTTTCGGTTCTTGGAATTGGGATCGGCTTATCAGAGCAAGGCGAGCAATCGGGTGCAGACTCTGTCGAGATCGAAGCACTCATTGAACAGCGGCGAGTGGCCCGAGAAGAAAAGGATTTCGCCTCGGCTGATCAGATTAGGGATCAACTAACCGATATGGGGGTCATTCTTGAAGATACGTCTACGGGAGTGATCTGGCACCGAACATGACAGATATGGCGAAAATTCTTGCCCTCGAACCCCACGGTGCAGACGCATTCGTTGGGGAAAGTCCCGCGTACGAGTGGGGTCGCATTTATGGCGGACTTGTGATTGCCCAGTCGCTCTGCGCTGCTATGAGAACTGTTGACACCGAAGGGCATCATGTCCACTCTCTTCATGCCTATTTCATTTTAGGTGGAGATCCAAATGAGCCGGTGCGCTACGAAGTCGATCGACTCAGAAATGGACGAAGCTTTACGACGAGAAGAGTGGTCGCAAGGCAAAGCGGGGGAGCGATTCTTAATCTGTCGTGCTCATTCCAACGAGACGAAGATGGGCCTGATGTTTCGACTTCGGCCATGCCGACCGATATCAAACCCCCAGAAGAGTCAGAGAAAATTGATTGGGGGATAGGTGTTGACGCCAGATTGGAACACCAATCAACGAGTCCGGCTCGGCATCGTGTGTGGGCGAAATTTACCGCAGATATAGGTGAAACACCCGACGAGCATTTTGCTGCTCTGGCGTATCTGTCCGATACCAACCCGATGGATGCCGTGGTTAGCGCTCACCCTGCCCAAGCACTCGTTGGTAATGGGCCGGGGGATGCGGATTGGGATGACGTTTATATGGCTGCTTCGCTTGACCACGCCGTTTGGTTTCACAGGGCTGTGCGTGCTGACGAGTGGCTCCTATTTGATCTTGCTCCACATCAGATAAAAGGCACCAGGGGGTTGGCAACTGGAGATGTTTTCTCGGCTCAAGGTGAACTTGTGGCTACCGTCGCTCAACAGGGACTTATTCGGTTGCGGCCGAGCGACGATTAATGAACACCTTGGCGTTCTAACCAATCTTTGATCAGCCAACCTGCTATCGACATGCCGCCTACTGGACATGGTGGTAGGTCATTGGCGTGGAACCAGCCGGCCTCAATGATCTCTTCCTCTTGGATCTTGATTTCACCTGACACGTACCTGCAGTGGAATCCGCACATCAGCGAATGAGGGAACGGCCAAGGCTGACTTCCGAAGTAAGAGATTTCATCGACCTTTAGGCCTACTTCTTCCATAACTTCTCGTTCGACGGCCTGTTCGAGGCTCTCGCCGGGTTCAACGAAGCCAGCCAAGGTACTGAAAAAACGACCTGGGAATTGTCGTCCCCAAGCAAGCAAGGCCTGATCGTCTTTTTCGACTAAGACAATCATTGCAGGACTCAGCCGGGGGAATGCCATATGTTTGCATTTAGGGCATACCTTGCCTCGGTCGTGCGAGTTTGTCTCGGTGGGTGTTCCGCAACGTCCGCAGTAAATGTGAGTTCGTTCGTAGTTGACTATTTGCTCTGCGCGTCCTGCCACTACCCACTCTTCGTCGGGTATGCGTCCGTACAGCTTTCTTAGGTGCACAGGTTCAAGGTCACCTTCGTCTGAGGTGTCGTGAAGATCGAGTGCGTAAACCGCAGTGTCATCCAAGATCCCTAAGAAAAGGTTGGGCGCTTCGACTGGGGCAACTTTGTCGCGTACCAGTCCGCCACCAGGTTCGACAAATGCTGTTCCTGAACGGATCGGAATCCATATTGATTCTGATTGATCTAGGTCGGCTGGGGGGTTAGGAGCAGGAGTAAACACAACTGCAGTCCAGCACAACTATGAGTTTGCCGCTCGCACTTTCAATGACTTGAGCGAAATTAGAATTTATAGGCGCCGCATGACCGTAACGACCCGGCCGAATATCGCGACTTCTGCCGCGGAAAATACCATCGGTTCCAGGGTTGAGTTAGCCGGCAGCAAGGTAATGACGTCACCCTTCTTCGTGAAGGTCTTAACCGTTCCTTCATCACCAGGAATTCCAGCTACCACTATGTCGCCGTTGGTTGCGGTGTTTTGGCGACTAACCACCACAAAGTCACCATCGAGGATTCCAGCTTCGATCATTGAGTCGCCGCGCACCTTCAGCATGAAGAGCTCGCCAGAGCCCGTGAAGTCCTCGGGGACGGGTACTAACTCTTCAACATTTTCTTGAGCTAACACGTCGGTGCCTGCTGCCACTTCACCGATCAGTGGGACATGGCGAGTGGGTCGACGCTCGGCTATCGCACCCGATGACGCATCGAAACAGACTTCAATGGCTCGAGGCTTGGTTGGGTCTCGTCGGAGGTAGCCAGCGCTTTCCAGCTGAGCTAAGTGAGAATGGACTGTGCTCGGAGAGTTCAAACCAACTGCCGCGCCTATTTCCCGCACAGCTGGGGGATACCCACGTTCGCGCATCGTTGNCTCTATGAACTCGAGAATGGCTCGTTGGCGATCAGTAATNGTGTGGTCGGCCATGCAACTCAATTCCTTCTGGTTCTNCGAACACTTGTTCGTTTAGACCGTACCAGCAGGGCAGTCGANAGGCAAACATGTGTTCGATTTTNACTTGACATCGAACAAGTGTTCTGGTTTAGTCGAACAAGTGTTCGTACGATGCTTCGAACGGACGTGATTGGGTGTCACACCCCAATTACACAATTAACTCGATGATTAATGCGCAACAAGAAGCGCAAAATGTAAGGAAATCTAATGGTTGCAGTACTAAGGGCTGAAGTAGAAGAGCTAGATCGGTCCTATATGAATTACCGTGAGCGCCCGCAGCTGCAGTTAATTGCCGGCATTCCAGAATCGTTTGTCGCTGATCCAGAGACAGTCTCATCCCGACGTTCACAATCAACGTATTGGCGGCGTCGGCTGACATGCCTTGCGCTCGTGGTTGGGGCTGCCTGGCTTGTAGTGAATGTTGCTGGAGATCTGCTTGGAGTGGCAGCGGTTGAGCGGCCCTTGGCACAGCAGACTGTGTTTGAAAGTGCAGCGGGAGAAACGTTGACGGCGGGACAAATAGTGATCGTCAAGCCGGGGGACACCCTTTGGTCCATCGCGCGTAAGTTGCAGCCCACTGGGGACCTTCGGCCGTTGGTGGATCGAATCGCAAAGATTAACAACGGTCACTCTCTAATCGCTGGACAGGCGTTGCTTCTGCCATAGCTCGACTGAGATGTATCTACTGGGAAGTGTCTCTGTCCGGTGCTTTGGTGTACCTGAGAAACAAGAAATGATCCTCGGTTAACACATGTCGCAACTCGAGTTCTTTCATTTCGGACAGGGTGTTTCCTCGAGCTATACCGCGAGCTTGGCCACCACCTAGGAAAGGTGCCACAGTGACGAAAACCTCATCAACCAAACCTGCTTCAAGAAGTGCGCCGTTGAGGGAAGGACCCCCCTCGGAAAGTACCCGTTGAGCGCCAAGGTCAGCCATTTCTCGCAGTGCCTGTGTCAGGTCGACAGAGTCGACGCCGCATTGAATCAAATCGGCGACTTCGGCTATAGAGCCCACTTTGTTCGGGTCGGCATTGGTGGTGGTAACGACGATGGGCCGTTGGGAAGGTCGATTAAACATNGGCAANGTGAGATCGAAATCGAGCTGAGCGCTGACCAAAGCGATNCGAGCGACNGGCCACACGCCGCTNGTCAGGCGCCTCGCCTTTGTNCTGACACTCGTCGAGGGAGGANTGTATTGTTCGGCAACTGCTGTNTTGCTGCCAACCAAGATGATGTCGGGAAGTGTTCTTATCGTCCCGAAAATATCTTTATCACCAGGGCTTCCCAGAGGACCAGAAACTCCGTCCACTTCGGTGACNCCATCAACTGTCTCGATCATGTTGATCATCAGCCACGGACGGCCAGACGCGGCGGCTCTGTCGTCGCGGTAAACGTCGTCAGCCTCGACTTCGGAAACGGGCGGAGGGAACAATCGATGCACTCCACGATGTTGACACGGGGAGCTAGCCCGAGGGCGTTCATATCTTCAAATCAGTGCAAAGAATCCTTTCACCACAATCAGTGGTTCTCCACAGGCACCGAAAGCCATTGTGCAGTGGGGTCGGCGCCTTGGTCTTCTAATTNCTGCGCTTTGTCGATAAAAGTGCGAGACGAATTATGACGTTTTCCCTGTTCAGAGGCTTAAGCGCTCTAGCGTCTTGTATCGAAGTCGTCCAGGGGACGCTCCAGTTGCAGATATTCGACAACCACACCGAGTGTCGGTCTTGGTGCATGTGTAGAACTCCCCAAAGAAATCCCCAACTCACCCACAGAACTAATTTGTTATCCCTCTATCGATCCACAAGTGATAGTTCCTACATTCGTAGACGCGGCGGGTTGGGTGACCAACTAGCGGACGGAGTGCGATGGTTAAGCGGGAAGCTTTTAACGAGTTTTCTGTTCGCAGAGCACTATGAGGTTCCGAGCTTCGAGGTCAGGGCGAAGCGGAACGACACCCACTGGGTTGGCCTCCAGCCCGCCGCAAACTTCCAATCGACNATTGAGCACTTCCGGAGAAAAGATGACCCTCACTTCTGAGCAAACGGCATCACTTTCCCTTGACAGAATTAAACNCCACTTCTCTCAGAGCGGAATCGATCCGTACGAAACGGTTCAGTGGGAGCGTCGCGACGCCAAGTTGACGAACTTCCTTGACGGCTCGGTCAGTTTCGAACAGTCGAATATCGAATTTCCAGTTGAATGGAGTGCTACCGCTTCTAACATCGTCGCCCAAAAATATTTCCGCGGTGCACTGGACTCGCCAGGACGTGAATCTTCGCTGCGGCAAGTGATTCAACGTGTCACCTCTACTATTCGAAANTGGGGCGAAAAAGACGGCTACTTCATTGACGCCGAGGAGGCTGAAACCTTCGAGTCAGAGCTCGCCTGGCTGCTATTGCATCAGCGTTGTGCCTTCAATAGTCCGGTGTGGTTCAACATTGGAGTTGAGGGTGTCCCACAACAGGCCTCAGCTTGTTTCATTTTGTCGGTCGACGACGAAATGGATTCAATCCTTAACTGGTACGCCGAGGAAGGCCGCATATTTAAAGGTGGATCCGGTGCAGGCGTGAACTTGTCGCGCATCCGAGGTTCCGCCGAGGAGCTTCGCGGTGGAGGAGAGGCGAGCGGGCCGGTGAGCTTTATGCGGGGCGCCGATGCGTCGGCTGGAACCATCAAAAGTGGTGGCAAAACACGTCGCGCGGCCAAGATGGTAATACTCGACGACGACCACCCTGATGTTGAAGAATTCATATGGTGCAAAGCACTAGAGGAACGCAAAGCACGGGTGTTACGCGACGCCGGATTCGACATGGACCTGGACGGAGCCGATGTTCACTCGGTCCAGTATCAAAATGCCAACAACTCAGTTCGCCTCAGCGACCAATTCATGGAAGCAGTCGAACAGAACAAACAGTGGGAACTAACAGCTCGTACCGATGGCGCAGTGATCAGTCGTCAGCCAGCTCAAAAGTTGTTTCGTCAAATAGCTGAAGCAGCGTGGGAATGTGCCGACCCAGGAATTCAGTTCAGCAGCACCATCAATCGATGGCATACAGCACCCAATACTGGGCCGATCAACGCCTCGAACCCATGCAGCGAATACCTTCATCTTGATAACTCCGCATGCAACCTCGCGAGTTTGAACCTCCTGCAGTTCCTTGACGCCGAAAACGAGGACCAATTCGACCTCGAAGGTTTCAGCCACGCGGTGCGAATCGTTTTTACTGCCCAGGACATCCTGGTCGGAAACGCCGACTACCCAACCGAGCCCATAGCTCAAACATCAAGAGACTTTCGTCAACTCGGACTCGGTTACACCAACCTAGGTGCGATGTTGATGGCGTTAGGTCTTCCATACGATTCTGAACGAGCACGAGCTTGGACGGGCGCTGTGACAGCGCTGATGAGCGGGCACGCGTACGCAACATCGGTGGATCTTGCGCAACGGGTCGGAGCCTTTGCGGGATACACCTCCAATAGTGAAGCAATGCAACAGGTGCTAGGTCGACATAGAGACGCCCTGAAATCTGTCTCAGGGTCAGCTCCACCCGATCTGATGTCAGCCGCTGAGAAGTCATGGGATGACGCGGTAAAAGGCTGCCAACAACACGGCATCAGAAACTCTCAAGCAACGGTTATAGCTCCTACCGGGACCATCTCTTTCATGATGGATTGCGATACGACCGGCATTGAACCTGACTTAGGGCTCATCAAATACAAAAAATTGGTAGGCGGCGGTGACCTGACAATCGTCAACAACACGGTCGGCAGGGCGCTCCATAAGCTCGGCTACGACGTTGAACAGATCGCAGATATAGAAAAGCATTTACTCGACGGTGGAGGTAGCAGCAACGCTCCGCATCTTCGCGAGTCGGATCTGACGGTCTTTGCTTGTTCGATGGGCGACAACGTGATCCATCACGAGGGTCACCTTCGAATGATGGCTGCAGCGCAGCCGTTTGTTTCAGGAGCAATATCTAAAACCGTCAACCTGCCCGAAAGCGCAACGGTGGAACAGGTCGAAGACTTGCATCTGCTCGCATGGAAACTCGGCTTGAAAGCCGTCGCGATCTACCGAGACAACTGCAAAGTCGGTCAGCCTCTGTCGACGGTGCGGGACGAGGAAGAGATCATCGGCGAAGCAGTAAATGCCGCGATTGTCGAGGTGCAATCAATACCGGAGAGAAAGAAGCTACCTCGCACTCGTCGATCGAAGACCTTTTCGTTCCGAGTAGCGGACTGTCACGGGTACATGACCGTCGGAGAATACGACGACGGGCGACCAGGAGAGATGTTCCTCACTGTGGCCAAGCAAGGCTCAACNCTTGCCGGCATCATGGATGCTTTTGCCATATCGGTAAGCCATGGTCTTCAATACGGNGTNCCGTTGAGGTCNTACGTTGAGGCGTTCACCAATGTTCGATTCGANCCAGCGGGAATCACCGACGACCCAGAGTTACGGATCGCAAGCAGTTTGGTTGACTANATTTTCCGGCGTTTAGCGTTGGAGTATCTGTCTCNTGAGGACCGACANCAATTAGGTATTTTGTCCAGCGAAGAACGAATAGAGCANCATCTTCCAGGATTAGAAGAAGCAACGGTGGAAACAGCTATNGGAGCTGANCCAGTNCTNGATCCCCCTTCTTCAANTTCGGCGCCGNTAAGCGACGCTCCGNTGTGCTCTACCTGCGGAGATCAGATGATCCGAGCGGGCTCGTGTTACAGCTGTCGATCATGTGGCAGTACGAGCGGTTGCGGATAAGTGGCCTCATGACGCATCACATCTGTGTAATTTATTGACCATGGGACGTCTGCGATTCTCCTTTGGGACTATGTCATCAGGTAAGTCCACCCTGGCGTTGCAAATCCACCACAACCTTTCTGCGACGAGCACAGGGTTGTTGTGCAGCATGCATGACCGTGCGGGCGCACATGTTTCCAGTGCGCTAGGAGTTTCAACGCCGGCTGTTGAAGTTCACCCTGGTCTTGATTTCCTATCTTTGGCCNGCAATCATCAAGCCGCGCATGGGGCACTGGANTACCTCGTCTGNGACGAGGCGCAGTTCTACACAGATCCGCAAGTTGAGCAGTTAGCTCAGGTTGTCGACGAACTTGACGTAGACGTTTATGCCTTTGGGTTACTCACCGATTTCCGCGGAAAACTTTTCCCCGGCTCGGCTCGGTTACTCGAGATCGCCGACGAACGAATGGAACTTCAAGTGCAAGCGCGATGTTGGTGCGGAGAAGCAGCCACTCACAACGCTCGGCTTCACGACGGGGTGCAGGTGTATGACGGCGATGTGGTGTTGATCGATGATGGTTCCACCGCACAAGTTACCTACGAATTACGATGCCGGACTCACTGGATTTCAGGTGAATCTGGGCCAGTAGCGGACCGATTTAAAGCGGCTGGTTAATTCAACGTCCGGGACGCGACGGGGCTGGACAACAATCAANCAAACACCTGTCGGGTCTGGGGCCACAGCTACCCAGAGCTGGTCGGTCTTCGCGCAGTCCTGCGGCCTCCTCAATGAGGTCAATCATCATGGATACGAATCGCGGATGTGTTCCGACAGTGGGAGTTCTGACCATCGTTAATCCGCACTCTTTCGCGACACCGAAAGCTTGAGTGTCTAGATCAAANANAACTTCCATATGGTCGGCAATGAAACCAAGAGGATGAACGAGTACTTGAGATATGCCATCAGCAGCTAACTCTTGAAGGCGAGTGTCAATGCTTGGTTCGAGCCACGGCACTGAAGGTGGACCGCTGCGACTTTGGAATACCACCTCGCACGGCCCTTCCATCCCAGCGAGATCGTTCACGATTTGGGCGGCTTCGTTCAGTTGAGTTTCATAGTCACAATTGGCTGCCATCGATAAAGGCAAGCTATGAGCAGTNTGGAGCACTGGTGTGCTTGTCGACAGATCGGCCTTCGTGCGACTTTCAGTCAGCAGTTCAGCGGCGGTTCCAAGAAAATCAGGATGATTCCAAAAGACTCGCACTCTTTGTATTTCTGGTGATTCCGATACTGCAGAGCAGGCAACCTCTAAATCTTCGTGGTACTGCCGACAACCCGAGTAAGAACTGAAAGCAGAGGTCACCAAACAAACTGTCGACTTGTGGCCCTGGGATCGCAAATTTTCTACGGCATCGGAAAGGAATGGATGCCAGTTCCTGTTGCCCCAAAAAGTTGGAAGATCGTAACCTCGAGCAGCTAGTTCACGGCCAATGGAATCTAGGAGATCTCGATTGAGGTCGTTTATTGGACTTTTACCGCCGAACAACGCGTACTGTTCGGCCACAACGGCCAATCTTTCGTCTGGAACCCCCCGCCCCTTCGTAACGTTGCGAAGAAATGGCATCACGTCATCGGGGCCCTCAGGGCCGCCAAACGACAGCAGTAATAGCGAATCAAACCTGCCGATGCCCATATGTGCAGACTAGAGGCCAAAGAGCGACATAATCACTGTCATGGAAGATGATGAAATTCTTGAAGGCGAACTAGTCGACGGTGAAGACGAAGAGGTGCTGAGTGAACAAGTTCAGTCCTTAATATCGATCGGCCTGGTATCAGAGGAAATTGACATTTTCGATATCGCAGCGACCGACGGCCCCGCATATGAACTTGATGAACTGACCATCGAACAAATCGCTGAGCTAACCAGTCAACTCGACGCGCGAGGAGTGCGTTGGGCGATCGATGGAAACCCTCAACTTTTGGTTCACCGCAACCATGAACGTAAAGCAGATGAGGTTTTCGATTTGATCTTCGGGCCAGATGAGTGAGAACTACCATCAATACAGAGGAAGGGAAGCACGATGACGATCATTGAACTTGAACCGAGCGCAGTACACCGCGGTGAGGATGACTTGCCGTGGATCGATAGTGGGCGAGGGAACCAAGTGAAGTTGCTGACGGCAAAGATCAGCGAGGGCTTGTGGATTGTACGGACCAGGTTTCAACCGGGAACAGCGGTCCAAACCCATCGCCATACGGGTCAGGTCTATGCATACACAATTACTGGCAGCTGGCATTACCAAGAAAGCGAATATGTGAATCGTGCTGGATCTTTCTTGTATGAACCTGCGGGGTCAGTTCACACACTCCTGGTCCCAGAAGACAATGTTGAAGTAACTGATGTTTGGTTCCAAATTTATGGAGCCAACCTCAACCTAGATGAGGACGGCAACGTCGAATCTGTCACCGATGCGGGGTCCATACTCCAGTGGTACTTAGACGGCGCAGCAGCTATTGGCTGGAATGATCCGCCAGTTCTCATCGACGAATAAGACTCATTCCGCCATGACTGGAAGGGACAAGCCAAGCGCTGGCTTGTAAGTGCTTCTCTTCAGAGTCTTCGGTCGATTGAGTTGATGCAGGTGTTGACGGAGCGGCGACGCGACTCGCTGCAATGAGAAGTACGAGCGATACCGCACTGAGGACAATCGCTAAACCAATAGCTGTCTTGTAGTTGGTGGCGTCTATCACTACACCAATAATCGGTGGTCCAACCAGTCCACCAATCCCTGCCGAGGTGTAGAGGGCGCCTAAAACGCCACCTAACCCAATGGGACCAAAAAGGTATGCGGTGACTGCAGGCGACAAAGCTATCCAGCCACCGTAAGCAGTACCCATGCAGACGGCGAAGACAATTAGTGACGTGTAGTTTGCTCCCGCCAGTATCCAAATTACGTAACTTGCGCCCAAAGCCATCACACAAATCTGGTAAAGGCGCATCAGATCAACTTTGGAAGCGACCGCCCCGAGAGCTAACCGCCCCACTACTGATGTCGCACCAATGATTCCTATGAGAAGAGCACCACCTGACCTGCCTTGCGATTCCAAGTAATCGTCCAAATAAACCATCGGGACAAATAGGCCAGAACTGAGAAACGTCATTGAGACATATAGCCAGATGAATTTCGGGTCTTTCAGTAAGAGCCGCAGGGGAGGGGGAGGTTCCTGGGTTCCTGACCCGGGTGGGCGCCGCGCCCCAATCGACGCCAACGCCAGCAGAGCAGCAGAGCCGACACCTAGCACCACAAAGGCGTTTCTCCAGCCGTACGAGATCACGAGCTGTTTCGCTAGCGGGGCCCCGACCAGAGTGCCCACTCCGATACCGGCAACCGCCACTCCCATAGCTTTCGTTCGATCTTTTTCGAACCAGCCACCGACCGTAGCGACCATGGGAACGTAGGCGCATCCAACTCCAATACCTACTCCGACGCCATAGGTCAGATAACCGAGGAGGATGTTATTTACCAACGATGTTAAGAACAGCCCTAGACCTATGGATAAAGCGCCTGCAAGTAGAAGGGGTCTGGGGCCGTAGCGGTCGGCTAATCGACCGGTGAAAACGCCGACGACGAAATATATGAATGTCGTGATAGAGAAAAAGAGCGCTGCTTGGCCTTTGCCAACTCCNAATTCTTCNCGGATAGCAGTGAACACCGCACCGAAGCTGTATGCGACACCAAACACAGCGAAGGTAGCTGTTGCCGTTGCAGCAACAACAAGCCAGCCAGCAGCGGAATCAACGCGGTCGTTGCTATTAGCCACTTTCCCCCAATATTTGGAAGTAGGTCCCTCACCGCACCATATCTGACATGAACTGCCTAGAGTATGAGATTGAAATGTCTGAGAGCACAGTCCTAGATCAAAGATCAGAGAATCTTCTTGATGATGGCGACCATGAACGTTTCGCCCACTACGTCAATAAGACAGACATGACACGCTCGGCTGTAACCGGTAACCCGGTCAGGGCACTTTGTGGAAAGAAGTGGGTTCCCAATCGCAGCCCCGAAAACTTTCCAGTTTGTCCAGAATGCAAAAAAATTTATGAGAGCCTGAAAGCTGTCGGACGATGACCGAAGGGCACCAAGAAATTACGGTTTATTGGCGTCCAGGCTGCGGCTTTTGTATGGCATTGGAACGTCAACTCGCGGAAAGTGACCTGACAATTCAGTTNCGCAACATATGGGAAGATCNGACTGCCGCCGAATTCGTTCGAGCCCACGCNGATGGAAACGAAGTCGTTCCCACAGTTCAGGTAGGTGAAACGGTGATGGTGAACCCAACAGCCGGNGACGTTTTGTCAGTCGCNAACAANAGCAATAGCTAATCGGGGCNAACAGCTTTAGANCTAAATCTTAAAAGTCAGTGACGCTGTAGCGAGAAGCTTCCCGTCACTGGTTTGGACNACCGAATTNCAAAAAGCGATCGACTTGCCNCGCTTGGNAACCCATCCGACAGCNTCCAAGTCGGTTTGAGACGCNCCAGATANAAACTGAACCTGCATNGAAATGGTGCTGTACGGCNGTGCCTTGTCGAAACCACTGCCTACCGCTGGCACGCAAGCAGTATCCAACAACGTCGAAATAACCCCGCCATGGATAGCGCCACCCGCTTGAAGAAGGTCCCCTCGAAACGGAAGCGACAGCCGGCAATAATCCTCACGGACCTCCTCGACGTTCACACCAATCAACTGAACAAAAAGCGGATCTGTTCCCGACCCGTACCTAGCCCACAAAGCCTTTTTGTCATCGGATAGTTCTTTGAAGGAGGAAGGATCGGGTATCAACACGCCATTGAGGGTAACGAGGACTACCGTCATCAGTGTGTCAGACAGTTTTCCACGCCAATATGCGCGAACCCAACGGTTCACTTTGGGGTCACCACGCAACTTTTCGGTAGCCGGAGGCGGCGACAGTGTCCTGTTTTTGCGAAGTGCGGGCCCAGAAGACACCCTCAACGCACTGTGGGCGATCAACACAACCACAGGAAGTGAACGCCTCATAGCCGACCCCCGCGCAATTAGCGCTGAAGACCAGGGCAACCTTCCAGCAGCGGAACAAGCACGAAGAGAACGAGCACGAGAAAGCGCTGGAGGTATCACCACATACTCCGTCGACCGAGATGGGTCGTTAGCTGCGTTCACTCTCGGAGGTGAGCTATTCGTCGCTGACACTTCAACAGGTTCGTTGGCTGCTATTGAGAACTCTGGTGGAGCGTTCGATCCGCGAATATCTCAAGATGGTCAACTCATCTCATTTGTCATCAACGACAGCGTTTACCTAGCTCCGACCGATGGTTCAGCATCTGCTCACCCANTGGTGACAGGCGACGGAGAGACAGTGAGCTGGGGGAGCGCAGAGTTCGTAGCAGCAGAAGAAATGAGGCGGAGTCGAGGCCACTGGTGGGACCCGACAGGCACCAAATTGATGGTAGCTCGCGTTGACGTCAGCCATGTCGCAACATGGCACATAGCGGCACCCAACGAACCCAGCAGAGCTCCTCAGCAAATCAGGTACCCAGCAGCAGGAGGGGCTAACGCGNACGTTCAGCTGCACGTCATCGATACCGATGACTCGTCGGCTATCGAAGTTGTATGGAACCAGAAAACCCATCCTTATCTGGTTGATGTGACCTGGGAGGAGAACCAACCTTTAACGTTGGTCGTACAAAGCCGTGATCAACAATCCATGCAAGTACTCGAAGCGGATGAGAACACAGGTCAAACCGAAACAGTCCTAGAAATCACCGANCCCCANTGGGTAGAAATCATCCCTGGAACGCCACAAAGATGGCGAGATGGATGGTTAACCATCCAAGAACATGAGCAGAACCGGGCGCTGCTGTTTAACGAACACCCACTATCTCCACCTGATCAATGGGTNCGTTCCCTCGTCGCCGCAGACGAAACGAGAATTCTCTACACAGCGTCTGTGGACCCCACCGTTGTTGATCTCTGGTCCCACGATGGGAAAAGCGCCGAATGCCTGACCAATGCCAGCGGCGTTGCCCAAGCAAAGAGTTCCTCGTCAATCACCGTGTTAGAGCACTCGTCAATTGAGCAACGAACAGAAACCACAGTGAGTAAAGGAGAAACGGTCTGGACAGTCGAAGACTTCTCGGCGACGCCTCTGGTAACACCACAAGTGCACTTCCACCTAACAGGGAACCTGAACGCCCATTCCGCTGTGCTGNTTCCAACAACAACAACAATCGACGAACCACTGCCCATCGTGTTGGACCCNTATGGAGGGCCNCACGCNCAACGAGTGNTGAAAAGTCGTAACGCCTTTCTGGCTTCTCAATGGCTNGCTGATCAAGGTTTCTGTGTNGTTGTTACCGACGGCCCAGGAACACCCGGGCGAGGAAATGGATGGGAGCGGATGGTTCGAGGAGACTTAGCCGAACCGGTTCTCCAAACGCAGGTCGACGCGGTTGCCGACATTGGAGAGTTGTACGGCGACAGAGTGGACCTCTCCAGAGTTGGTATTCGAGGGTGGTCCTTCGGTGGTTATTTAGCCGCACTTGCTGTTCTTCGACGACCCGACGTTTTCCATGCCGCGGTAGTAGGCGCACCGGTCACTGACTGGCGGCTGTATGACACTCACTACACAGAACGATACTTAGGTCACCCTGAACAAGAACCCGATAACTATGAACGGACCTCGCTACTTACCATTCGAGCCGAGGTGCAGCGGCCGCTCATGCTGATACACGGGTTAGCTGACGACAACGTTGTTGCGGCTCACACCCTCCAGCTTTCATCTGCGCTTTTAGAAGCCGGTCACCCCCACGAAGTGCTACCCCTGTCCGATACGACCCACATGACTCCCCAAGAAGAGGTCGCAGAAAATTTGCTTCTTTTGCAAGTCGACTTTCTGAAACGGCATCTCTAAAACCACCAAATCAGCTTTCAAGAAAGACGTTATGCAAAGAAAATTTGATGACTCTGACGTGGCGTTTCACAATTCGCCATCGCGACAACATCTACCGGCGCTAGCCTCATGTCTTAGTTCGCGGTCGCAGGAGCGGATTTGAGCGACACCCAAGTCAGAATTCACGTGCCAGGCAACCATCTGATGGTTGGCGTTTTAGGTCAGAGAGATGAGCATCTGCGGATCGTTGAAGATCACTTCAACACGGCAGTGATTCACGTGCGCGGAAACGAAATCACCGTCGAAGGACCAGAAGCATCGATCGTCGGTCAGGTTTTCTCTGAACTAGTCCAAATCCTTGAAGGTGGGCAACGACTCGGCGAAGCAGAAGTTGCTCGAATGATTGACATGGTCAAGTCAGATGAGAGCCCGAGCGAAGTTCTCTCCACCCGGGTCCTAAAAGCTCCAAATGGTCGGATTATCCGCGCCAAAAGTTCCGGCCAAAAATCGTACGTGGAGAAGGTAAGGAAAAACATTGTTACCTTCGCCATCGGTCCAGCCGGCACAGGCAAGACCTGGCTAGCGGTAGCGCTAGCAGTCGAAGCTCTGATGACTAAACAAGTTCGCCGGATTGTTCTCACCCGACCCGCTGTGGAAGCAGGTGAACGCCTGGGTTTCTTGCCTGGAGACCTCATGGCCAAAGTTGACCCATATCTGCGGCCCCTATATGACGCCCTGTACGACATGTTTGATGTTGAGGCAGCGGAACGACTTTTCGAGAAAAACACCGTTGAAGTGGCGCCACTGGCATTTATGCGGGGTCGAACCCTCAACGACAGCTTCATCATCCTCGACGAAGCGCAGAACACCACTCCTGAACAAATGAAAATGTTTCTGACCCGCATCGGATTTGGATCGCGAGTGGTTGTGACTGGAGACGTCACTCAAATAGATGTACCCGGAGGCAAAAGCGGTCTACGCGACGTCGAAGGCACACTGAACAACGTCCCTGATGTGGCATTCGCACGTCTCGCAGGGCGCGACATCGTTCGTCACCGAATAGTTCAAGCAATTGTGGATGCCTATGAACAACGTGACTCAACACCAAAAAATTCGTGACACCTTCTGAATCTCCGGAGTCGGCCACCACTCAGCCGAAACCAGAAAAACAAACACAGCTAGATGTGCGTGTGTTCAACGAACAAAATGATTTTGAACTCGACCTAGAAAGGTATCGACAGTTGGCGATCTCAGTGCTGATCGGAGAAGGAGTCGTTGGCGTCGGAGAACTTTCCGTGACGTTCGTTTCGTCTGAGGCGATCAAGATACTCAACGAACAACACATGGGACATGACGGTCCAACCGACGTGTTGGCATTTCCGATTGATGAGCACGCAACCCAATCACCGAGCCTGACCGAAACNCCGTTAATGCTGGGTGACGTTGTTGTCTGCCCATCTGTAGCCGCAGATAACTGTTCAACGAACAAAGGTTCATATCCCGGGCATCGAGGATCACTTGCAGATGAAATAGACCTGTTAGTGGTGCATGGAATACTGCACGTGTTGGGCATGGACCATGCCCAGAACCAGGAACAACAACGAATGCAAGAGCGTGAACGGGTGTACCTCGCCAACTTTGCTGAAAAGAGTCTCTGATGGGAGGAGCCGTCGCAGCCCTTTTATCTGTCGTGCTGTTAGTCACGCTGGTGATATTTCGACTCATCGAAGTGACCTTTGTGCGGCTCGGNCGCGCTCGAGCAGCCGGGTTAGACGAAACAGCCGACGACAACCTCCAGCTAGACGAGCTCATAGCTGACCGGGAAGTCCTCCTGACCCCAATCACGATCGTTCGAGTAGCTTGCCAAGTTGGTTCGATAGCCCTTGCTGTGTCGATCGGACAGTCAACGGGGAGCACNTGGCTAGCAGTGATCATNGCAGCGGTCGNCCTGTTTCTNTTNGGGGAAGCNATTCCTAGGAGATGGGCCATCGAAGCAAACGATGACATGGCCAAACTGTTAGCACGCCCAGCTCGACTTATATCCCGGTTCGTTCCCCTGCAATGGTTGGCGCTTCCACTTATCAGTCTTGTGCGCCGATGCGGTCCGCGACCCAGAGAAGAACGAACTGATGACGTCGTCGAAGACGAACTAGTCGCCCTCGCCGAGGCCGCAGCTGAAGCAAGCCTGATCGAAGACGACGAAGCTCATCTGATTGGATCAATCATCGAACTCGGAGACACCATCGTTCGCGAAGTCATGGTGCCCCGACCAGACATGGTCACGCTTGGCAGCGATTTAACTGTTTCACAAGCACTGACCGTCGTTGTGGACACAGGGTTCACCCGACTGCCTGTTGTCGGCGAAACCGTCGACGACGTCATCGGCCTCGTACTATCGAAAGACCTCGTCGCAGCTCAGCTGCAGAACTCGACGAACGCTGACCTGAAACCACTAATACGCGACGCAGTGTTCGTTCCCGAATCAAAAAGAGTGGTCGAGTTGATGCGAGAGATGCAGGCTTCAAAATCCCACCTAGCCATAGTCATCGACGAATACGGGGGAACAGCAGGACTTGTGAGCCTCGAAGACATCCTCGAAGAGCTGATTGGTGAAATTGTTGACGAGTTCGACCGAGAAGAATCGTTGGTCCAAGAACAAGCGGACGGCACCCTGCTGCTTTCGGGACGGCTTCCAGTGGATGACTTCGAAGAATTAACCGGTATCTCGACAGGTGACGGTGATTGGGACACGGTTGGTGGTTTCGTGTTTGGGTTACTAGGACATGTACCCGAAGTCGGCGAAAGTGTCGTCTACGAGGGCTGGGAGTTAACCGCTAAAGAGATCGAAAATCGGCGAATCAACATCATTGGCGCCCGTATGCAGGCAACTCAATGAAATCTGGTTTCGTTACCTTCGTTGGGCGACCCAACGCCGGCAAATCAACGCTCATCAACCAAATACTTGGAACCAAAGTCAGTATCGTCTCCGACAAACCGCAGACCACCAGACTTCGGATCATGGGCGTGCTGCACCGCGAAGAAAGCCAAATCGTTTTCGTCGACACACCCGGAATTCACAAACCGGTCACTCAGCTCGGAGAACGACTCAACGACACGGCCCGATCAGCGTTAGCGGATGTAGACGTTGCATGTCTCGTTATTGACGCGACGGCCCCAATCGGGCGCGGAGACCAAGTCGTAGCTGAAGCGCTCCCACCAAAATCGGTCGTAGTGATAACCAAATGCGACAAAGCCTCCAAAGATTTGATTGTGCAACAGCTCGCAGCATCATCAAAATTTGAAGCAGAGGAATACTTCCCGGTCTCAGGGACAACAGGCGAAGGCGTGGAACCCCTAGTTGCCTATCTCGAGAGTCGCATGACTGAAGGACCCGCATACTTCCCACCCGACCAAGTCACCGATCTCCCAGAACCATGGTTTGTTGCTGAACTGGTCCGTGAACAGCTCCTCGCAATGTTTCGCGAAGAACTTCCATACAGCATCGCGACGCGAGTCACAGAATGGGAGTGGCCACGTATTCGTTGCGAAATCTTGGTCGAACGTGAATCACAAAAAGGAATGGTGATAGGTCGAAACGGGGAAGTACTGAAACAAGTCGGCATAGCGACACGAAAGCAGCTAGCTGACAACGGAAATGGAGTGCACTTAGAACTTCACGTCAAAGTCGAAAAAGACTGGCAACGTCGAACAGAGTCGCTCGACCGGCTCCTCGATTTCCACGATCCGGATTAACCTGCCAGTTGTGATTCCTGCAGCACTCGATCTCTCTTCAGTTCCGCGACACGTCGCGTGCGTCATGGACGGCAATGGACGTTGGGCGCAAGCACAAGGACTACCCAGAACCGAAGGACACGCAGCAGGAGAGGACGCCCTCTTCGACGCGATCGAAGGAGCTAAAGAAATTGGGGTCCAATGGTTCACCGTGTTCGCTTTCTCAACAGAGAACTGGAAAAGACCCCCAGAAGAAGTGAAGTTCCTCATGAACTTCAACGAATCATTGTTGGTGCGTCGATCTCACGAACTGAACGAAATGGGTATCCGTATTCTGTTCTCGGGAAGAAAGAATTGGAGGGTTCCTAAACGCGTTCTGCGACGCATGGAAGAAGCAACCGACCTTACGAAAAACAACACCGAGATGACCCTCACTATCGCCTTCAACTATGGAGGGCGAGCCGAAATTATTGATGCGGTCAAACAGATGTTGGAGGANAACGTTCCGATAGAACGNATAGATGAACGAAAATTGGCTCGTTACCTNTANGAACCAGCCATGCCTGATGTNGATCTGCTGATCAGAACTTCGGGAGAACATCGGCTATCGAACTTTCTTCTGTGGCAAGTCGCGTATAGCGAACTGCTGTTTACCGAAACCTTGTGGCCGGACTTCCGGCGAACAGACCTCTACGAAGCCATCATGGAATACCAAGCGCGTGACCGTCGTTTCGGCGGGCTCAATAGGTAGGCCGGGNTGATGGCGCACTACCGAGATAGCGGCGTCATTGTCCGTACCCACAAGCTCGGTGAAGCAGACCGAATCTTGTCAATCATCACCGAAAACAACGGAAAAGTTAGAGCCGTCGCAAAAGGGGTGAGAAAGACTCGAAGTCGTTATGGAGGGCGCCTCGAACTGTTGCGTCATTTAGATCTGCAGTTCTATCAAGGTCGCGGGGACCTCGATATCGTCACCCAAGCCGAAACTCGAGATCACTGGCCAGAAATACAGGATGACCTAGACCGTCTCGGAAAAGCATTAACGATTGCCGAAGCAGTCGACCAGGTAGTGCAAGACAAACAGGAGAACCGAGAGGCGTATCGCATGCTCTGCGGGGCACTCGAAACACTACGCAAAAGCGATCCGGTCCTTATCGTCCCCGCTTTCATGCTGAAACTCCTAGCCCACGAAGGTGTCGCTCCCGCCATGGACGAGTGCGTGATCGGAGGAGAGGTAACAGACCTGGAGTTTTTTGATCCGCGAATTGGAGGTGTCACCTGCGCGGCTCACCAGCGAGGGCGCCGCATTTCATCGTCAGCTTTGGAGTTGATGAGAGCAACACTGGGAGGTGCCTTAGCAACGGTTTTAGAGGTCAAACAAGCCCCGCACACCGACGAAGTGTCGGCACTCACTCATCGACTTTGGGAATTCCATATCGAACGACGGCTACGTAGCACCGAGTTACTTAGTTAACCTCAAACTCGAACAACTAATTGAGCATTCCTTTAGGTTTCCCAGAGGTACTGGCTTGCAGTCGAGCGAACTTCTTTTCAGCTCGAGCATCTGCTGTGGATTGCCACCACAGACGCCCTTTCCAGATCGCTCCAGCAAGCGAGAACAACCCCAAGACAAGCTGCGTTCCATTGAGGAGTCGACACTGAGGGTGTTCGCTTTGGACTGTTCCGTCAGATGTTTCAGCTAGTTCGGCACGCACAACATCCAAATCGACGGAATCGGGTGAAGGGGAGAGAATTGGTCGAGGACATGACCACTCCATGCGATCGTTGTCCACACCCTCAAATTCGGTGTCGAAAAAAGTGATTGGTGTCGACCAGATAAGACCAGTCAACAGGAGGCAGATAAAAGCAACAGTTCGATCTCGCAACATAACAAAACAACCTTAACCGACTTCGACACCGCTACTCGGTGAAGTAGCCGCCATCGGGATGCAATATTTCGCCAGTGAAATAAGAGGCTTCATCGCTGGCGAGGAACAATGCAGTGTTCGCTATCTCATCGGGCACGCCTTTCCGGCCCATAGGAATGTTTGCAAAAAATTGGGTCAGGCGTTCCTCGGGAATTAAGTCGATCATCTTAGTCATGTGAGTGTCTATGTAGCCGGGCCCAATCGCGTTGACTCTGATCCCTGAAGTCGCTAACAGGCGCGCCATTTTTTTGGTCAACATCCATACGGCAGACTTAGAACACACATATGGAATCGGTCCAGCATCAGGATGTTTCGCTGCGATCGAAGCGATTGTCACAATGGATCCACCACTGCCAGATTCCACCATCGGGGCTACACAGGCTTGGGCAGCTAGAAGCGTCCCGTCCAAGTTGATCGCCATTACTTGCCGAAAATCTTCCAAATCGAGGTCTAACAACTCAGTGGCAGGATTTTCGAAATAGTCCATGCGTTTGGCCCACCACTTCACACTCGCGTCCTGGTCACCACTTTTGTATCCGGGATGGCTTACGCCAGCTGCCGTGACCAAAATATCGATCGCCCCATACTGTTCAAGAGCATGAGCTGCCATCGCATGATTGTCATGAGCACTCACCGCGTCGCAATGCACAAANGAAGCATTACCGCCATCNGNGGCAACCATTTGGACAGTTTCTTCACCTAACTCGTCGATGATGTCAGCGACTACAACTTTGGCTCCTTCGGCCGCAAAACGTTGAGCCGTTGCGCGACCAAGACCGTTACCGCCGCCTGTTATGACTGCCACTTTTCCTTCTAAACGCATAAATCCCCCAAAGGCCTNAAAGGCCTGATTGAACTGGCACGCAAACATAGTCAAACAATTGCGTGGCCAGAGAGGGTAAGTCATAGGTACTCTCGGCGCCATGGCTTCGCCCGATCCCACCCTCTTCGACAAAGTTGTCAACCTCTGCAAACGACGGAGTTTCGTGTTTCCGTCAGCAGAAATATACGGAGGCTTCCGCAGTACCTACGATTACGGTCCGCTGGGTGTCCTTATGCTCAGAAACGTTAAAGACGCCTGGTGGCGGTCCATGGTCCAACTACGCAGCGACGTCGTAGGTCTCGACGCGGCCATATTGAGTCCACCACAAGTTTGGGAAGCCTCAGGGCACCTCGAAAACTTCAGCGACCCTCTCGTCGACTGCACCGAATGCAAAACCAGACATCGCGAAGATCAGTTAGAAGATCCCAATATTTGCCCAGCGTGCGGCAAGTCGGGAACCTTTACAGAAGCAAGAGCATTCAACCTGATGTTCAAAACGCAGGCCGGTCCAGTCGAAGGAGCCGGCGCGGACGTCTATCTGCGGCCCGAGACCGCTCAAGGAATGTTCATCAACTTTAAAAACATCCTTGAAACAAGTCGGAAGAAGCCGCCTTTCGGCATCGCTCAAGTAGGTAAATCGTTCCGGAACGAGATCACCCCAGGAAACTTTGTTTTCCGAACACGTGAGTTCGAACAAATGGAACTCGAATTCTTCGTTCCCCCCGAAGACGCAAACGAGTGGTACGAGTACTGGATGCAAGAACGACACCAGTGGTATCTCGATCTTGGAATACCAGAAGAACAAATCCGGATGAGACCACACGACGAAGATGAACTCAGTCACTACTCATCTGGTACGAGCGACGTCGAATTTTTGTTCCCATGGGGCTGGGGGGAGCTTGAAGGCATAGCCAACCGAGGCGACTTCGACCTTCTTCAACACGCAAAACATTCAGGACAAAAACTTGAATACTTCGATCAGGGGACAGGAGAACGGTACGTCCCGCACTGCATCGAACCAGCAGCAGGAGCCACCCGGTCGATGATGGCGTTCCTCATGGCCGCCTACGACGAAGAACAAGTAAATGATGACACCCGAACAGTTCTTCGACTTCACCCACGGCTAGCTCCATACAAAATCGCGGTTTTGCCGCTCTCCAAAAAAGACACGTTGCTGCCCAAAGCAGAAGAAGTTTTACACATGCTGCAGCCACACTTCATGTGTGACTACGACATCACACAAGCAATCGGTAAGCGGTATCGACGTCAAGACGAAATCGGAACCCCTTATTGCGTCACCATCGACTTCGACTCTTTAGAAGATGACGCCGTGACGGTTCGCGAACGCGACTCAATGAAACAAACACGTGTCTCAACCAACGAACTGGTCAACTACCTCACAGAACAGTTAGCCCTGTAAAGCAGACGGATAGACAACTAGCCTGTAAGCGAGGGGAGCAACGATGAGTTACACCATCGCGTTAGGAACAGTCGGAGGCGGCCTATGGGTCGGATACAACGGCGGCGAAAAATGGCGACAAATCCAAGGACCAATGGATCCCGAGTCGAACGTGCGCGCCCTAGCGAGCAATCCCCAAAACCCAGAACACCTGCTCGCTTCGGTTGACGGAGACGGGATCTACCAGTCACACGACGCCGGTAGNCATTGGGAACAAGCAGCGGAACTTACAGATCGACCGATCTGGTCGCTTGCCTTCGATCCCCACGACTCGCAACGGATCTACGCCGGTACCAGACCAGGACTATTCGTATCAGACGACAGCGGAGCATCATTTACCGAGATGGAGACGACTATGAGTGATCGCTGCCCAATTGGAGTGCCACGAACCACCAACGTCGTCGTCGACCCAAACGATCCAGCCACCATCTACGCGTCAGTAGAAATCGATGGGCTGCACCGCAGTCGCGATCGAGGCGTCACCTGGGAATCTCTTGGTGCGTTAGGACCTTCAGAGTTCTACAACGACGTTCACGGCTTCACGATCCGAAACAACGACGCCGGAACTGAGCTGCTTGTCACATCACCATTCGGTCTTGGGCGAAGCAACGACGATGGAGCAACGTGGGACTGGCACGAATTCAAACCATTCGAGGGATCAAAATTTGAATTCGCATATTCGCGATGCGTACGCGCCCCGTGGGGAGACGACATCGTCATCGTGTGCGTCGGCGACTACATCCCAGGTCGCACAGGAGCAATTGAGATCAGCAGAGACGGCGGAGAGACGTTCCAAAGAGCCGAACTACCCGAAACACCTAAAGCGACCATGTACTGGCTAGCTACGCACGAAGAACTCCCCGGCGTTGTCGCAGCCACATCGGTCTATGGCCAGATCTATGTCAGCGATGACTTTTGTGAAACCTGGAGCAAACTAGAACGCGAACTGGGAGAGATTCGCTGCGCGCTCATTGTGCCCACACAATGACCACAGCGAACACTCCAACTGAGATAGCCGCAGCTATCACTGACGCAGTACANCGAGCATCAGGACCTAACGCATCAATCTCCAAACAAGAAGCCCTCCTTCAGATCGCACCCCACCAACTCGAAGCAGTCCTCCACGCCGGCTTCGGCGACACCAACCACGATGTTCTAACAAGCGGCCTCGGAGCATCACCAGGAGCAGCTGTTGGACGCATAGTCCTCACAGCAGATGAAGCCATGATGGCCACCGACGACGTCATACTCGTCAGAGACGAAACNTCACCAGCCGACGTTCACGGAATGCAAGTAGCTGTAGGCATCCTGACCACCAAAGGCGGCTTAGCGAGCCACGCAGCAGTCGTAGCTCGTGGATGGGGCAAGCCGGCCGTCTGTGGAGCCGAAAACATTCAGATCGAAACCGACCATATTNTGATCAACGGCGAACGTATCGATGCAGGGGANACACTNTCNATNGACGGTGNAAGCGGNNAAGTNATCCGAGGNTCNCTNCAAACAACAAAAGTTGAACCAATTCCAGAATTAGCGACGTTGCTCACATGGGCTGACGAAATCCGTGACCTAACTATTAGAGCTAACGCTGACACCGCCTCCGAAGCCAAAGTCGCCCGAGAGAACGGCGCCGAAGGCATTGGATTATGTCGAACCGAGCACATGTTTCTCGATGAACAGCGGCTACCGGTCATCCGAAGGATGATTCTGGCCGAAACACCAGAACAAGAAGCCGAAGCGCTGAACGATCTACGCGACAGCCAATACAACGACTTTGTTCAACTCTTAGAACAAATGGACGGCCTACCAGTAACAGTGCGACTGCTCGACCCGCCCCTACATGAGTTCCTCCCAAACATCGACGAACTCATCGAAGCTGCGGCACGCAACGAACTCGACGAACAAGGCAAAGCGCTATTAGCCGCAGCACAAAAATGGCGCGAACGTAACCCGATGATCGGAACTCGAGGTGTCCGACTGGCTTGGCTCAAACCAGGCCTGTACGAGATGCAAACTCAAGCGCTCCTAGACGCAATCTCCAACAGAATCGCAGCAGGAGGCTCACCATCTGTCGAAATTATGATCCCTCTCACCGTCAGCGGCAAAGAACTGTCAGGGATACGGCAACAGATCGAAGCCGTCGTGCAAGAGCACGAGGCTGCGACCTCGATGAAAATTGGAACCATGATCGAAACACCCAGAGCAGCGTTGGTTGCAGACGATCTCGCCAAACATTCTGATTTCTTCAGCTTCGGAACCAACGACCTAACTCAACTCGTGTTCGGATTCAGCCGAGATGACATTGAGAGCAGGATCATGGGGCTCTACTTAGATGAACAGCTATTGGACGCCAACCCCTTCCAAAACATCGATTCGGAAGCAGTCATTGAGCTAGTACGAATAGGCATCGAACGTGGTCGAAACACAAAACCCGATCTAACCGTCGGTGTCTGTGGCGAACACGGCGGCGACCCGACCAGCATCAACCTGCTAGCAGCTATTGGTGTTGACTACGTGTCCTGTTCGCCACCACGAATCCCAATAGCACGGCTCGCTGCCGCGCACGCAGCGATAACCGGACCCAGATAGAACCGAGTGATAACGAACCCCATACACAGGCACTAGCGTCAACGGTTGATGGGCATTCACGACGAAGACCTCCAACGAGTCAAGATCGAATCAGACCTTGTCGGAATCGTCTCGCAATATGTCGCGCTTCGAAAGGTAGGACACCGATTTAGTGGCCTATGTCCATTCCACAATGAAAAGACCCCCTCATTTTCGGTGAACGCAGAAGAAGGATTCTTCTACTGCTTCGGTTGCCAAAAAAGTGGTGACGCGATCACATTTGTTCGAGAGATCGAACACCTAGATTTCGTTGGGGCCGTTGAATGGCTTGCCAACCGAATGGGCATCGCGCTGCGATACACCGACGCTTCAGACGGCGCAGCCCACAAAGAACGAAAAGAGCTCAGCGAACTATTGGAAAAAGCTGCAGATTTCTATCATCAAACATTACGTACAGGAAAAGAGGCTGGAAAAGTCCGGTCCTACCTACGTAGCCGAGGGTTCGATTCCGAAACAGTTGAACAATTCCGCATCGGCTACGCACCCGACCAATGGGACGCCCTCGCATCCCACTTGAATGTGGCCCCCGAAAAACTAGAAGCAGCAGGCCTGGGTCGGCGAGGGCAACGAGGTACGCCCATCGACTTCTTCAGAGATCGAGTGATGTTCCCAGTCGCTGACGCCAACGGAGTTATCGTCGGATTCGGTGGCCGAATGCTGCCAGACGGTCAACAACCGAAATACAAAAACACTGCCCAAACCCGCCTCTATGACAAAAGCAAAGTGCTGTATGGCTTGCACTGGGCAAAAAAACAGATCGTCGCCGAAGACGAAATCATTGTCTGCGAGGGCTACACCGACGTCATCGGATGTTTCCGAGCTGGACTGGACCGAGCAGTCGCCACGTGTGGCACCGCGCTGACCGACGACCACGTAAAAACAATGGTCCGTTTCGCGAAACGCATCGTCATAGCGTTCGACGCTGATGGAGCAGGGAAAGCAGCAGCAGACCGTTTCTATGAATGGGAAGACAAACACAACGCCGAAGTATTTGTCGCAGCGATCCCCGAAGGAGCAGACCCCGGACAACTCGCCGAAGAAAACCCTGAAGCGCTCCAAGAAGCGATTCGTTCCGCAGAACCGTTCCTGAGTTACCGCATCAACAGAGTTCTAGGCCGATCTGACTTGGGTCGAGCTGAAGGTCGAGCACGAGCAGCGGCTGAGTCAGGGGCCATCATCGCCGAACATCCAAACGAAGTTGTCCGAGACCAATATTTAGTTGAAGTAGCACAAAAAGTACGGGTCGATATAGAACAAATGCGGCGCCTCATTGTCAAACNANAAGTCAACGANCAACAAGGGCAAACGCCGAGATACGGCGATAACCAAGCCGACGAACCCCAAGGAGTTCGATCACCCAATGCAACCCCTCAAGTCGAAGTCAATTTGCTTCGAGCGTTAATCCATCACCCAGACGTCGTTGGGTCGTTAGCCCTCGAGTCAATGTTCGCTGACCCGACCGCCACTGAAGCATTCCAGCTCGTCGCCAAAGACGGATGGAGAGACCAGATCGAAACATGCTCAGAGGAAGTTGCAGCGCTTATCGGCCGGTTGCTCGTCGAAGAAGTCGTCGGCGACCCAATCGAATTAGTTTCTCGAGCCCTAGACGCGGTGATTGGCAGGTGGAACACCGAACTGCGCTACGACGTCAACGACATCGACCAACTACGCAAACATCAACCGATCGTTCAATGGTTGGCGCAACGACAAGAAGAAATGCATCAAGAAGAAACGCGACCCGCAGCAGTTGACGCGGTCGTTGACTGGCTACGCAACCAAGAGCGAGAAGAACAAGCGGATTCGTAAACTCAACAACTCGAGTTGCAGTTTGATGTAGTGGCTCCGGGGGTGGGGATCGAACCCACGACAAACGGATTAACAGTCCGCTGCTCTGCCAGCTGAGCTACCCCGGAAGGCAGAGGCCGAGGATATCAACCTCTGAAGCTAATTGGATGGTGGGCCGAGCGGGGATCGAACCCGCGACCGAGCGATTATGAGTCGCCTGCTCTAACCACTGAGCTACCGGCCCGCTCTGAGCGTAGGCATTTCAAGCCCATATCGCTATTCAAGAGCCCTGATTTGTGCGACCAACATCACTGGGGTGTCACTCATTTGTTTTGACGAACTGCGTCCAGGAGGCTCAGTCATACCAATTTTCAGCTAATTCCAAAAGGTGTCGACAAATCTCGTTGCAACGATCAAGAACCGCGCACATTCCATCGTCACCGTTGAGGAGACCTCGCAACGAAAGATCTAGCCGAGCGACAATAGTCAACGTCCGTTGCGCTGGATCGGTCACTGATGGAAACGAATCGATAGCGGAAACTTCGACAGGTAACACTTGGCCGCCAAGACCCGCGAGTTCAGTAGCGAGGACCAACAAATCCGGTTCGTTATCTAAAGGCGGTAACCCCCAAGTGAAGGTCAACGGCGCCCAAAATTCGTCGGGAGGTAACTCTCCCTCGGCCCCAGCGAGTAACACATCTTCTAACGCCAGCATCGTTCTGGGGTCAGACTCAAGTGTTAAATGAAGATCAAGTGGACCTCCACACGCTTCCTCTGGATGTAAGTCAACCTCCCACGCTTGCCGTAACCCATAGGTTTCTAAGAAATGGCGTTCGTCATGAATATGAAAACCATGCTCAGCGGCGTGTTCTTTCAGATCGGCGACGTAGCCGGCCATGTCGATTGCAGCCATGTGAGACCTTTCAGCGACGGCGAGGCTAGCCGGTGANTCGGAGCCGTTTACAGGTGAAAGCGCTACNGTCCTAGACGTGACNTCCAATTCGTGGATCAAACTCCTCGATCAAACCGCTCAAGCGGTAGTTGATGCTTTATCGGCTTTTGATCGGTGGGGTGATGGGGGAGATCGACCAGACCAATATTTGCTTGACCAAATCGCCGACACAGCAGCGATAGAAGTGTTGCAAACAAGCGGAGTATCAATCCTCAGCGAAGAGTCAGGATTCCTACAAGGCGAAAACAGCGAGCTAGTCATTGTTGACCCCGTCGACGGATCAACAAACGCGTCGCGTCGAATACCGCATTACTGCACCAGCCTGTGCGTGGTAGACGACCAAGGCCCTTTGGTGGGGCTTGTGCTGAATCTTGCGAACGGAGAACGATTCCACGCAACAAGAAGCGGTGGGGCCTTCCTCAATGGTCAACCCATCGGACCCACCAAATGTGGGCAAATGAGTGAATCGATTATCGGAGTCGCTGGCCCTCTACCGGACAACATTTCACCATCCCAATACCGGTCATTCGGCGCAGCCGCATTAGACCTGTGCTCAGTGGCCGCAGGACGGCTAGATGGATACATAGACCCGTTAGCTCATCACGGAGTATGGGACTACGCAGCGGGCATATTGATCTGCCAAGAAGCAGGAGCAGTCGTTGGAGAACTCCAAGGCCGCGAACTAATTCACTCAGATCACTCACTGCGGCTAGGGCCAATAGCCGCAGCCACACCAGAACTCTTGAACCAACTCGGTGTAGAGCGGCAAATAGACCGTTAGTCTCTTTCCAGTCGGGCGCTTAGCTCAGTTGGCTAGAGCACCTCCCTTACAAGGAGGGGGTCACAGGTTCGAGTCCTGTAGCGC